>NZ_JAGF01000001.1:0-1498410 GCF_000526515.1 Cellulomonas sp. KRMCY2 | reverse complement strand
CCCTACAACGACCTGGCCGCGGTCCGGGCGGCGTTCGCGGCGCACGGCGACCGGATCGCGGCCGTGATCACCGAGGCGGCGCCGGCGAACATGGGCGTCGTCCCACCGCTGCCCGGCTTCAACCAGGGCCTGCGCGAGATCACCGCTGCGCACGGCGCCCTGCTGGTGCTCGACGAGGTGCTGACCGGCTTCCGCGCCGGTCCGTCCGGCTGGTGGGGCCTCGAGGGGGCCGTCGAGGGCTGGGTGCCGGACCTGTTCACGTTCGGCAAGGTCATCGGCGGCGGGCTGCCGGTCGCCGCCGTCGGCGGTCGGCGCACCGTGATGGAGCACCTGGCCCCGCTCGGCCCGGTCTACCAGGCAGGCACCCTGTCCGGGAACCCGGTGGCGACGGCAGCCGGCCTGGCCACGCTGCGCGCCTGCGACGCGGGCGTGCACGAGCGGGTCGCGGTCGTGGCCCAGACGGTGGCCGCCGGTCTGTCGGCGGCGCTCGCGGCCGCCGGCGTCGCCCACTCGATCCAGCGGGCCGGGACCCTGTTCAGCGCCGCGTTCGTCGACCCGGCCGACGGGCCCGTGACGGACTACGCCCGCGCCCGGTCGCAGGACACCTTCCGCTATCCGCCCTTCTTCCACGCCCTGCTCGAGGCAGGCGTTCACCCGCCGCCGAGCGTCTTCGAGGCGTGGTTCGTCTCGGCGGCGCACGACGACCGGGCCGTCAACCGCATCCTCGACGCACTGCCCGGCGCCGCACGCGCGGCGGCCTCCGCCCGCCGTCCCGCCTGACGGGTCGTCAGGGCCTCAGGACGGCCCAGCCGTGCGGTGGGATCTCGACCTGGGCGGACGGGCCGGCGTCGTGCAGGTGCACGCCGGTGTCCGCCTGCGCGCCGCGCCCGGCGAGCACCGAGGTCGCACCGGGGACGCCGAGGCGCACCCCGTCGTCCTGCAGGTTGAGCGCGACGAGCAGAGCGGGACCGTCACCGGGACCGTCACCGTGGCCGTCGACCGCCACCCGGTAGACCAGGGTGCCGTTCGTGCAGGTCAGCACCGTGGTCGTGGCGCGGTGCAGCCACGGGTGACGGCGGCGCAGGGCGATGAGCTCCTGGTACAGGTGGTGCAGGTCCCAGCCGCCCGGGGCGAGCTCGGTCGGCGACGGCGGGAAGGTCGGCCGGACCGCGTCGTCCCCACCGGCACGCTCCTCCTTGACGCCCTGCATCCCGTGCTCGTCGCCCGCGTACACGGTCGGGGTGCCGCCGAGGGTCATCAGCAGCACGACGGCGTGCGACAGGTCGCGGCGGTCGGTCAGCCGGCTCGCGATGCGCGTGACGTCGTGGTTGCCGATGAAGGTCAGCGGGACGAAGGCCGCGAGGAAGTCGTTGTGCCGCTCCAGCGCCCAGGCGAGCTCGAAGAAGTTGCGGTCGTCGATCGAGGACCAGATCGCCTTCCACAGCTCGTACTGGGTCACGGCGTCGAAGCCGGCGTCCACGACGGCCGCGACGTAGTCGCCGTGCAGCACCTCGCCGAAGATGTACGCGTCCGGGTGCGCGGCCCGGACCCTCGGCAGCACCGCAGCCCAGAACTCGGGCGGGACGGCGTAGGCCGCGTCGAGGCGCCAGCCGTCGACCCCGAGGTCGAGCCAGTGGTTCATCACCGTCACGACGTGGTCGACGACGGCCGGGCTGCTGTGGTCGAGGGCCACCAGGGCGTGGTGCCCCTCGAAGTCGACGTAGTCCGGCTCGGTGCCCGGTCCGGCCCCGGGCGGCCAGGTCAGCCGGAACCAGTCCTCGGTCGGGCCGCCCGGTCCGTCCGCGAGAACCTGCTGGAAGGCGCCGAAGCCACGCCCGACGTGGTTGAACACGCCGTCGAGCACGATGCGCACGCCGCGCGCGTGGGCGGCACCGACGAGCGCGCGCAGGTCGTCCTCGTCGCCGAGGCGCGGGTCGACGCGGAGATGGTCGACGGTGTCGTACCCATGGGTCTGGGAGGCGAAGACCGGTCCGAGCATCAGTCCGGACAGGCCCAGCCCGACGACGTGGTCCAGCCATGCCTCGAGGTGCCCGAGGCGGTGCACGGGCTCGCTGCCGGCCGGCAGGCCGTCGTGCGGTGCGCCGACGAATCCCAGCGGGTACACGTGCCACCACATGACGTGCTCGACCCAGTCCGGCATGGCACGAGCCTACGGTCCGCGACGCAGGGTCGGCGCGGCGCGACGGAAATACCCCATGGGGGTATGGTGTTGACGTCGGGACGAACCAGGAGGACGCAGTGGCCGGGTACAGCGGGAGCAAGGACGACTACCTCAAACGGCTGCGTCGCGTCGAGGGCCAGGTGCGCGGGATCGCGCGGATGGTCGACGAGGACGTGTACTGCATCGACATCCTGACCCAGGTCGCGGCCGTCACCAAGGCGCTGCAGGCCGTGAGTCTCGGCCTCGTCGAGGACCACCTGGGGCACTGCGTCGTCGACGCCGCCCGGGAGTCCCACGAGGCGGGTGACCTGAAGGTCCGCGAGGCCGCCGACGCCATCGCACGGCTGGTCCGCTCCTGACCCGGCCCATCGTCCGCACCCCGGTCCGAGCCCTCGTCCCGACCCGGACCACGACCCTTGAGAGAGGCACCACCATGAGCACCCAGACCGTGGCCGTCGACGTCACCGGCATGACCTGCGGGCACTGCGTCCGTTCCGTCCAGGAGGAGCTGCGGGCCCTGCCCGGTGTGACCGACGTGCACGTGGACCTCGTCTCGGGGGCCACCTCGACGGTCACGATCACCTCGACCGAGCCCCTCGACGACGACGCCGTCCGCGCCGCCATCGACGAGGCCGGCTACCAGGTGGTGGGCTGAGTGGCCGGCCCGAACCCGGTGCCGACGTCGGCGCCGCCGGCCGCACCGGTCGCAGCACCGGTCACGCCGGTCGGCTTCGTCGACCTCGCCGTCGGCGGGATGACCTGCGCCTCCTGCGTGGCGCGCGTCGAGAAGAAGATCAACAAGGTCCCGGGCGCTACCGCGACGGTCAACCTCGCGACCGAACGAGCCCGGGTCGAGCTGACCGAGGACGTCGACACCGCGGCTCTCATCAAGGCCGTCGAGAGCGCCGGCTACACCGCGACAGTGATGCGCAGCAGCGCCGTCGAGCACGCCCTGTCGGGCCACTCGATGGGCGAGGGCCACGCGATGGACGCCGTCGAGGACACCAGCGCACCCGAGCGTGACCGCGGCGCCGACCTGCGCCGTCGACTCGTCGTCGCGGCCGCGCTGGCCGTCCCGGTCGTGCTGCTCTCGATGATCCCCGCGCTGCAGTTCCGCGGCTGGCAGTGGGTGGTCACAGCACTCGCGCTGCCAGTCGTCACGTGGTCCGCCTGGCCGTTCCACCGGGCCGCTGCGCGCGCCGCCCGGCACGCGGCGTCGACGATGGACACCCTGGTCTCCCTCGGCATCATCGCCGCGACCGGCTGGTCGCTCTGGGCGGTGCTGATCGGCGGCGCCGGCGAGCTGGGCCTGCGGATGGAGCCCACGCTCTTCCCGCGGGCCGGCGCCGGCGACGCGATGGGGATGGGCGCGACCCCGCCCGAGCTGTACTTCGAGGTCGCCGCGGTCGTGACCACCTTCCTGCTCGCCGGTCGCTACGCGGAGCACCGCTCCCGCCGTCGGGCCGGGGACGCGCTGCGTGCCCTGCTGTCACTCGGCGCGACCGACGTCGCGCTGCTGACCACCGGCGACGACGGCCGCCGCACCGAGTCCCGGGTGCCGGTCGAGGCACTGGCGGTCGGCAGCCTCTTCGCCGTCCGGCCGGGTGAGAAGGTCGCCACCGACGGCGTCGTGGTCGAGGGCCAGAGCGCCGTCGACACCTCGCTGCTCACCGGCGAGCCCGTCCCGGTCGACGTGGGCCCCGGCTCGCAGGTCACCGGCGCGACGGTCAACACCTCCGGCTACCTCGTGGTCCGCGCGACGCGGATCGGCGAGGAGACGATGCTCGCGCAGATCGGCCGGCTGGTGACCCAGGCGCAGACCGGCAAGGCGCCCGTGCAGCGACTCGCCGACCGGATCTCGGCGGTCTTCGTGCCGGTCGTCATCGTGCTCGCGCTCGGCACGCTCACGGTGTGGCTGCTGACCGGCGGTGGCGTGCAGGCCGCGTTCACCGCTGCGGTCGCCGTCCTGATCATCGCGTGCCCGTGCGCGCTGGGGCTCGCCACACCGACGGCGCTGCTGGTCGGCACCGGCCGCGGCGCGCAGCTCGGCATCCTGATCAAGGGGCCGGAGATCCTCGAGTCCACCCGCCGCGTCGACACCGTCGTGCTCGACAAGACCGGCACCGTGACCGAGGGCCGGATGGCGCTCGTCGACGTCCTGGTCGCCGAGGGGCTGACCGGCGCCGACGAGAGCACCTCCGTCGACGAGGTGCTGCGGCTGGCCGGTGCGGTCGAGGCGCTCAGCGAGCACCCGATCGCCCGCGCCATCGCCGGCACCGCCGCCGAGATCGGGCCCAGGGCGGGCACCGAAGTCGGGTCCGACGGCGTGGTGATCGGCTCCGCGCAGGTCACCGAGTTCGTCAACGACCCGGGCCGCGGGGTGACGGGCGTCGTGCGCACCGCGCACAGCGGGCTCGATCTCGGGCGGCGCGTCCTGGTCGGCCGGCCGGGCTGGCTGCGCGGGCAGGGCATCGACACCGCTCCGCTCGACGCCCGGTTCGACACTGCCGAGGCCGACGGCGCGACAGCCGTGATGGCAGCCTGGAACGGCTCGGCGCGCGGCGTCCTGGTGCTCCGCGACCCGGTCAAGGCGACCTCCGCCGCCGCCGTCGACGAGCTGCGACGGCTCGGCCTGAACCCGGTCCTCCTGACCGGCGACAACCCCGGCGCCGCCCGCGCTGCGGCCGCCCAGGTGGGCATCGACGAGGTCGTCGCCCAGGTCCTGCCCGCGGACAAGGTCGACGTCGTGCGTCGCCTCCAGGACCAGGGCCGCGTCGTGGCGATGGTCGGCGACGGCGTCAACGACGCGGCGGCGCTCGCCCAGGCCGACCTCGGACTGGCGATGGGCACCGGGACCGACGTGGCCATGCAGGCGGCCGACATCACCCTGGTGCGCGGTGACCTGCGGTCGGCCGGCCAGTCGATCCGGCTCTCCCGCAGGACGCTGCGGATCATCAAGCAGAACCTGTTCTGGGCCTTCGCCTACAACGTCGCGGCGATCCCGCTCGCGGCCCTCGGGCTGCTCAACCCGATGATCGCCGGTGCCGCGATGGCGTTCAGCTCGGTGCTGGTCGTGACCAACTCGCTGCGCCTGCGCCGCTTCGCCTGAGCGGGTGCGCCGAGCGGCTCCCGTCCCCGGCACCGGGTCGGGAGCCGCAGCGGCCTGACGGGTGCGCTCGCGGACGTCGACCACCCAGGCGTCTCCCGTACCTTGTGCTGGTGCACGATGACCACGATGGCGCCGCCGCCCCGCCCGTCGCCGCCGACCCCGTCCGGCGCCGGCTGAGCGCGGAGGTGTGGATCATCCTGGGCCTGTCCCTCGGGCAGTCCGCCGTCTACGCCCTGGTCCGCCTCTACGTGCGGCTGACCGCGGAGGTCCCGCTCGCTCAGCAGACCGCGACGCTCAACCCCACGCGCGCCGAGCGCCCGTACCTCGACCTGACCTACCAGCTCCTGGCGATCGGCTTCGCCCTGGTCCCGGTCGCGCTCGCGCTCTACCTGCTGTCGGCGAACGGCCGCAGCGCCGTCCGCCGGATCGGGCTCGACGGCGCGCGTCCGGCCCGGGACCTCGGCGTCGGCCTCGGTCTCGCAGCGCTGATCGGGCTGCCGGGGATCGGGCTCTACCTCGTCGGCCGCACGCTCGGGCTCAACGTCCAGATCAACGCCTCGGGGCTCGACGCCTACTGGTGGACGGTGCCCGTGCTCGTGTTCTCCGCACTGCAGAACGCGTTGCTCGAGGAGGTCGTCGCCGTCGCCTACCTGGTCGAGCGGCTCGGCGAGATGCGCTGGTCGGCACCGGCGATGGTCGCGGCGAGCGCTCTGCTCCGCGGCTCCTACCACCTCTACCAGGGCCCGGGGATGGCGGCCGGGAACGTCGTGATGGGCCTCCTGCTCGGCTGGTACTACCTCCGGCGGCGGCGCGTGATGCCGCTCGTCGTGGCGCACACGACGCTCGACGTCGTGGCCTTCGTCGGGTACTCCCTGCTGCCGGACGGGTGGCTCCAGGGCCTCGGGGTGGCATGAACGCCCCCGGCAGGGTCGCCGTTGGGTCATGATGGCGTGATCCGTGCCGACAGGGCGGACACATGATCGACCCGTCGAGGCGGGCACGGACGGCAGCACAGGGGCTGAGACGGTATGCCAGGAGAGCGGGGCTCCCGCGCCAGAACCTTGCTGACCCCTGACCTCGACCTGTCACCGGTCCTGCCGCGCATCCCGAAGGCGATCGGCGCGGTCGCGGCTGCCGGGGCGGCGATCCCGGCCTTCAGCTGGCTGAAGGACGCCGGCCTCGTCGTGGGCCCACCCGTGACGCTCGCCCTGCTGCTGCTCCTGATCTTCGTCTGCTCGGGCGAGACCGTGCAGACCATGCTCGGCGGCGGTCGGATCGGCAACCGGCCACTGCTGCGGCTGGTCGTCGCCTCGGGCGTGCTCGCCGCCCTCTGCTGGACGGCCGGGTGGTCGGCCTTCCTGCCGGCGACGGCGGTGCTCGTCGGCGTCATCCACATCCAGCGATCCGGCAGCTGGATCTGGCCGATCGTCGGCGGCGTCGTGACGACCTTCGCGGTGCTCGGCGAGCTCGGCGTCGCGCTCGGCCTGCTGCCCACCGTCGTGGCGCCGGAGCACAGCCACATCGCGGCGCTGGTGATGCTCGGCCTGGCGTGGCTGGGGATCGCGAGCGTCGGCACGAGCGTCGCTGAGCGGGAACGCTCCCAGAACGCCCTCGCCCGGGCCGAGGCCCGGCTGCGTGCGCTGATGGAGAGCTCGACGGACGTCCTGACGGTCAGCAACTCGCTCGGGCTGCTCACCTACGTCAGCCCCGCAGTGGAACGGGCGATGGGGTACGCACCCGATGCGCTGGTCGGCTCACCGCTGCTCAACCTCGTGGACGCCGACTACCGCACCGACGTCCAGAACATCCTGGCCGACGTCATCCGCCAGGGCACCGGGGCGCGGGCCCGGCTCGACGTGCTCGTCGTGCACGCGAGCCTCGAGCGCCGGTGGTACGAGTGGACGGTCCACAACCTGCTGCACGACCCGTTGGTCGAGGGCTTCGTCGTGGACCAGCGGGACGTGACCGAGCGGCTGCTGCACTCCGAGGCCCTGGCGCACGCCGCCGCGCACGACGACCTCACCGGCCTGGCCAACCGCGGTGAGCTGATGCGTCGCCTCGCCGCCTGCCTGCCCGAGGCCACCCCGGGGGCCGGGGTGGCAGTGCTCTTCATCGACCTCGACCGGTTCAAGGAGGTCAACGACACCTACGGCCACGCGGCGGGCGACAGCCTCCTGACAGTGATCTCCGAGCGCCTCAAGGGCTGTCTGCGCGCGCACGACCACCTCGCCCGGCTGGGTGGCGACGAGTTCTGCGCGATCCTCACCGAGGTCAACGACGGCGCGGAGGTCACCACGATCGTGAACCGTCTGGCCGCAGCGGTCCAGCAGCCGGTGGTGCTGCGGACCGGGACGGTGCAGGTGGGCGTGAGCGTCGGCGCGGCGTTGGCGACCGACGGTCGGTGCGACCCGGCTGCGCTCTTCGCGGCGTCCGACGCGGCGATGTACCAGGTCAAGAACCGGCGACGGCGGAACGACGTGCTGCTGCGTACCGATCCAGCGCCATCGCGACGAGGGTCGGATGGGGAGCCAACGGGGCGGTGACGAGGTCGGCGCCGGCTGCCTGCAGCCGGTCGTGGAAGAACCCCGGGGCCAGCAGGTACGCGGCAACGACGACGCGCTGCGCGCCACCGCGGCGCGCCGCGGCCACGGCCTGCGGTACGGACGGGTCGCAGCCTGCCCCGTAGCCGACGGTGACCGGACCCCGCCGCTGCGACTGCAGCTCGCGCGCAACGTGCTCGACGTCGTCGGCGGCCCGTCGGTCGCTGGAGCCGGCCGCCGCGAGCACGACCGCATCGTCGACCCGGGCACCGGCCTCCGTCAGCCGCTCGTCCAGCAGCGCGGCCAGGCGTGGGTCCGGCCCGAGCGGTGCGGCAGCCAGCGCGCGTCCGCCGGCGACCGCCGCGGCGATGTCGACGTGCACGTGGTAGCCGCCCGACAGGAGCAGCGGGACGACCACCACCGGCGGCCCGGCAGGTGCGTCGGTCTGCGCCTCGGCGACGACGGCCGCCACCTCCGGCTGCTGGACGTCGACGAAGGCCTCGCGCACGTCGAGCTCCGGTCGGGCGGCGGCGATGGCGTCGAGCAGCGCACGGATCGTCCGGCGACCGGCCGGGTCGCTCGTGCCGTGCGAGCAGCCGATCAGGACCGGTCGGGCGAGGGCGCCGTCAGCCATCGGGTCACCGCCGTTCGGGTGGGCAGCCGTGCGGGTGGGCACCGGGCCCGTCCTGGTCACGATGGCACCGTCTGGAGCCGGTAGCCACGTTTGACCACCGTGCGGATGAGGTCACGCGAGGTGGCATCGCGCAGCCGGGCCACCGCGACCTCGGCCGCGTGCGGGTCCAGCGAGGTCCCCGGGAGGGCCGCGAGCACCTCGGACCGCCCGACGACGCCGCCGGCCGCCGCCGCGAGCAGCCGGAGCACCTCGAGGCTCGACGGCGAGAGAGCGAGCACCCGGCCGTCGAGCACCGCGGCGCCCCGGTGCACCTGCAGCGGTCCGGCGACGGTGGCCAGCGCCTTGGTCCGTCGGTCGTCGAAGTGCGCGACGAGGGTCCGGACCAACGACCCGAGCCGACCGCGGTCGGGCATCAGCGGGGTGATCCCGGCCTCCAGCAGCGGCCGTGCGGTCACCGGGCCGACGACAGCGGCCAGCAGCCCGCCGCCGGCGAACCGCCGGCGCAGGGCGGCCTGGACCCCGGCCTCGGCCGCCGCCGCGAGCCAGGCTGCCGCGCCCGGCGCGGAGGTGAACACCACGACGTCGATCTCGCCGCCGGCCGCGGCACGGACCGAGGCCTCGAGGGCGGCGGGGTCCGGCGGCGGACCCCAGCGGTAGACCACGAGGCTCTGCACCACGGCCCCGGCCGCGGCGAAGGCCTCGTCGAGCCCGTCGGCGCCGGCCCCGTGGTGCTGCACGGCGATCCGCCGTCCGGCGACACCCTCGTCCAGCAGGACCTCGGCGATCTCGGCGGACGTCTCGGACTCGGCGACCCAGTCCGCGTGCAGACCGGCGGCCTGGATGGCGCCCCGGGCCTTGGGGCCGCGCGCGACGATCCGGGCGCTGCCGAGCACCGCGAGCAACGGGTCGAGCAGCCCGACGGCATCGGCCGCCTCGGTCCACCCGCGGAAGCCGATGCCGGTGGTGACGACGACGATCTCCGGCGGACGGGCGATCACGGCGCGCGTGCCCTCCGCGAGCGCGGCGTCGTCGATGTGCCCCGCGATGCTCATCGCCGCGGCGTGCCGCACGACCGCGCCACGCCGCGCCAGGGCGGTGCCCAGCTCGGCGGAGCGTCGGTCCGCCGTCACCAGGACGACGCAGCCGGCCATGGTCTGGCTGATCGGCTCAGCCATCCAGGAGCCCCTCGGCCGCGACCCGGCCCAGCACGATCACCGCCGGCGCCCGGACGCCGACCTCCGCGGCTCGTCGCACGACGCCGTCGAGGCGTGCCCGGGTGACCCGCTGCCGCGCGGTCGCGCCGCTCTCGACGACGGCCACCGGAAGGGCGGGGTCGACACCGGCCCGCAGGGCGTCCTCGACCAGGGCGGCGAGCATCGCGACCCCCATCAGCACGACGAGGGTCGAGCCGTCGTGCAGCGCCTGCCGCGCGGCGGCGGTCAGGCCGTCGTGACCGCTGAGGACGTGGAACGACGTCGTGACGCCGCGGTGGGTCAACGGGATGCCGGCGAGCGCCGGGACGGACAGTGCGCTGCTGACCCCGGGCACGACCTCCACCGGGACGCCCGCCTCGCGGCAGGCGAGCACCTCTTCGCCACCACGGCCGAAGACGAAGGGGTCGCCGCCCTTGAGCCGCACGACCGTCTGGCCCCGCTGGGCGCGCTCGACCAGGATCTGGCCGATCTCGTGCTGCGGGACCGGGTGGTTCCCCGGGCTCTTGCCGACGTGCACGATCTCGACGTCCGGGCCGAGCTCTGCCAGCACGTCGGTCGGCCCGAGGCGGTCCGTGACCACGACGTCGGCCTCGGCGAGCGCTCGGCGGCCGCGCAGGGTCAGCAGGTCGACGTCGCCCGGTCCGCCGCCGACCAGGACGACCCGGCCGGTGCCGCCCGCCCGGCGACGGCGCAGGTCGGCCCCGCCCGAGCGCAGCGTCGCGGCGAGCTGGTCGCGCACCGCACGGGACCGACCAGGGTCGGGAGCGCCGGTGGACACGACCCCGACGAGCACCTCGCCGACCCGGGTCGTCGACGGCGACCTGGCCGTCCCGCGCGTCACGTCACCGGCGTGCACGCAGAAGGTCCGGCGATCCAGCGCCCACCGCGCGACCTGGGCATCGACCGCGTGGTCCCCTGTCGCGGTGTGCACGAGCCACGCCGCGTCGAGGTCCACCGCCTGCACCTCGCCGCACCGCCAGCGGACCACCCGGTCCTCGACGAGCTCGGCGAGCTCCTCGCACAGCTGCGGGGCGACGACCAGGACGTCCGCACCGGCCAGGCGCATGGCCTGGGCACGCCGCGCCGCGACCGGTCCCCCGCCGGCGACGACGACGCGACGTCCGGCCAGGTCGACACCGAGCAGCGTGGTCACCGGACGGCCCGCTCCCTGCCAGCGGACCCGACGGGCAGCGCAGGCAGAGCAGTCCCGGGGATCACGGCGGACCCGACCAGGACGAGGCCGCCCTCGACCCGGACCGGCCAGGTGCGCAGGTCGACCGGTTCGCGGCCCATCGCGTCGAGGCAGGCGCCGGTCCGCAGGTCGAAGACCTGCTTGTACATCGGCGAGGCCACCGTCGGCACGTCACCCCGGGTGCCGACGATGCCGCGCGCGATGACGTGGGCGGCACTGAACGGGTCGAGCTGCTGGACCGCGTGCACGACCTGGGCCGAGCCGTCGGGTCCGAGCAGGCGGAACAGCGCCACCTGCTCGCCCGCGACCAGGGCGGCGGCACCACGTTCGGGCACCAGGTCGGCCAGGTGGCACACGGCCGTCCAGGCCAGCCGGTCGGACGCGGTGCCCAGGACCTGGACCCCGCTCATCGGGCCACCGCCGGTCCGGTCCGCACCGCGAGGGTCGTCCCGGCGACGAGGACCGCGCCGTCGCCGGCCCGCTCCTGCGCCGTCGCCGGACGCACCTGGCCACGCTCGGCCACGTAGGCGAGCGAGGGGTCCGGCGTCGTCGGGGCGTTGACGAACGAGGCGAACCGGTGCAGCTTGTCCGGGTCGTCGAGGGTCGCCCGCCACTCGTCGGTGTAGGCGTCGACGTGCGCGGCCATCGCGGCGTCCAGGTCGGCCGCGATGCCCAGGCTGTCGTCGAGGACGACCGCCCGGACGCCGTCGAGGCCGCCCTCGACCTCCTCGATCCACGGTGCCGTGCGCTGCAGCCGGTCCGCCGTGCGGACGTAGTACATGAGGAACCGGTCGATGGTCCGGATCAGCGTCTCGGTGTCGAGGTCCTCGGCGAGCAGCTGCGCGTGCCGTGGGGTGAAGCCGCCGTTGCCGCCGACGTACATGTTCCAGCCCTTGTCCGTCGCGATGACCCCGACGTCCTTGCCCCGCGCCTCCGCGCACTCGCGTGCGCAGCCGGAGACGCCGAGCTTGATCTTGTGCGGTGAGCGCAGGCCGCGGTAGCGCAGCTCGAGCTCGACGGCCAGCGCGACGGAGTCCTGGACGCCGAACCGGCACCAGGCCGAGCCGACGCACGACTTCACCGTGCGCAGCGACTTGCCGTAGGCGTGACCGGACTCGAAGCCGGCGTCGACCAGGCGCTGCCAGATGTCGGGCAGCTGCTCGATCCGGGCACCGAACATGTCGATCCGCTGGCCTCCGGTGATCTTGGTGTAGAGCCCGAAGTCCTTGGCCACCTGGCCGACGGCGATCAGGCCGTCCGGGGTGATCTCACCGCCGGGAATGCGTGGCACCACCGAGTAGGAGCCGTCCTTCTGCAGGTTCGCCATGACGTGGTCGTTGGTGTCCTGCAGGGTCGCCGTCTCGCCGTCGAGCACGTGCCCGGCGCCGAGCGACCCGAGGATCGAGGCGACGACGGGCTTGCAGATGTCGCAGCCGCGGGCACCTGCCGGCAGGCCGGCCCGGCCGTGCTTGGCCAGGATCTGGCTGAACGTGCGCAGCCCGGTGACCCGGACCGCGTCGAAGAGCTGGGCCCTGGAGAGCTCGATGTGCTCGCACAGGGCCTTGCTCACCGTGATGCCGGACCTCTCGAGCTCGGTCGTGACGAGCTTCTTGACCAGGGGCAGGCAGGAGCCGCAGCTCGTGCCGGCCCGCGTGCAGGCCTTGACGCCGGCGAGGTCGGTGCACCCGTGCTCGGTCACCGCGGCGCGGATCGTCCCGGCCGTCACGTTGTTGCACGAGCAGACCGCTGCGTCGTCCGGCAGCGCCACCACGGGACGGCCGGCCGATCCGGCGCCCTCCGGCAGCAGGTAGGAGCCCGGGTCGCCGTCGAGCGGGCGGCCGAGCATCGGGCGCAGCGACGCGTACGCGGACGCGTCGCCGACGAGCACCCCGCCGAGCAGCGTCCGGGCGTCGTCGGACAGCACGAGCTTGGTGTAGAGCCCCGCCACCGGGTCGGCGTGCACGAGCTCGAGCGCGCCCGGGGTCGTGGCGAAGGCGTCGCCGAAGCTCGCGACGTCGACCCCGGTGAGCTTGAGCTTCGTCGCGGTCTCCGCACCGGGGAAGGCGGCCGCCCCACCGAGGAGGCGGTCGACCACGACCTCCGCCATGGCGTAGCCCGGGGCGACGATGCCGTGCACGCACCCGCCGATGCAGGCGACCTCACCGACCGCGTAGACGGCCGGGTCCGCGGTACGGCAGGTCCCGTCGACGACGACCCCACCGCGTTGCCCGACCTCGAGCCCGGCCGCGCGGCCCAGCTCGTCCCGCGGGCGGACCCCGGTGGCGAGCACGACGACGTCGACGTCCAGGCGCCCGCCGTCGGCGAAGTCCATCCGCCGCACCGACCCGTCCCGGCCGGGCCGCAGCCGCGACGTCGAGGTGTTGAGCCGGACGGCGACGCCCTTGGCGTTGATCAGCCGGCGCAGCGCCTCACCGCCGCCGTCGTCCACCTGCTGGGGCATCAGGCGGGGCCCGAACTGGACGACTGTGCTGTTCGCGCCGAGCGCCTGCAGCGCACCGGCGGCCTCGAGCCCGAGCAGCCCGCCCCCGACGACGGCGCCGCGCACCGGTCGGTGCCGGCGTGCCGCCGCCTGCTCGACCCAGCCCCGCAGCGCCGCGACGTCGTCGATCGTGCGGTAGACGAAGACGCCGGGCAGATCGGTGCCCTCGATCGGCGGGACGGCCGCGGACGAGCCGGTGGCGAGCACCAGGGTGTCGTAGTGGTCGGTCCTGGTCAGGCCGTTGCGTGACGTCGTGACGGTCCGCGCCGCGCGGTCGATCGCGGTGACCGTCGTGCCGCGCACCAGGTCCACCAGCGGGTCGTCCCAGAGGTCCGCGTGACCGAGCGCGAGATCGGCGGCGTCCCGGCCGGAGAAGTAGGTGGTCAGCGCGACGCGGTCGTAGGGCGCCCGGGGCTCCTCGGCGTAGACCGTGACCCGCCAGGTGCCGTCGGTGTCCCGGTCGCGCAGGGCCTCGACGAGCCGGTGCGCGACCATGCCGCCGCCGACGACGACGAGGTGCTGCGGCCCACCGGTTCCCCCCATCCCTGCACGGTACGGACCGGGTATTTCACCGACGGTGCTGTCGTGTTTCGGCTCTGTCACGGGCACGACAGGGTTCTGGCCGGTCAGGTCGTCGTCCATCGGGTCGGTGGCCTCCTGGTGCACCCGGCCCCGGGATGGGCCGTGCGGACGACGCTAGGAAGCGGGTGTTACACGCACGGCGTGCTGCGGTTACCCGCACGCAACAGTTCCCGCACACCGTGGGGGAGCAGGCTGTGAGAACGGCGCGCGGACGGTGCACGCCTCAGTCCCGGTCGCGGAACCCGCCGCCGTGCTTCTTGTGCACGGCCTGTCGGCTCACGCCCAGGACTGTCGCGATCGCCGCCCACGACGCGCCGCGCACCTTCGCCCGTCGGACGAGCACCGCCTCGCGCTGCTCGATCTCCTTGCGCAGGCTGACCAGCGCCTGCAGCGACGTCAGGGGGTCGTCCCCGTCCGCCTGGGCCACGAGGTGGCTCAACCGATCGTCCTTCCGCACAGCGCCTCCGTGTCGTCGCCCCTGTCCGTCAATGATGGTTGACGCGACCGCGTCTGTCAACCCCGGATGACAGCTGCAGGTATGTCGCATGTTCCGCAGGCGCGCCGCCATAGACTCGCCCCCATGCCGACCCCGCCGTCCCGAGGCCGCGGGCGCCTTGCTGGACGCGGGAGCGCCGACCACGGCGTCCGCATCGTCGACACCCCTGCCGTCCGGGTGCACCATCCCGGCGACCTGGTGGCAGCGGTGCTCACCGTCCTGGCGATCGGGCTCGTCCTCGGGCTGGCGATCTACGCCCGGGGCACCACGACCGGCGTCACCGAGGACGTCCGCGGCTTCAACTCGGTGATCGAGCGGATCCTGTTCCTGCCGGTCGCTGTGCTCGAGGGACTCATCACCTTCGTGACCCCGCTCGCGGTGCTCACCGAGCTCGTGCTGCGTCGCCTCATGCGGCACGCGTTCGAGGCCGTCGCGGCGGCCGTCATCGGGATCCTCGTCGCCCTGCTCACCGCCTGGCTGATCACCGACTTCGGCATCGACGAGCTGCAGTCGTCGTTCACCGTGTGGAGCCGTGCCCAGCAGGCCTCGGTCGTGACGATCCCCGCCCTGATGACCGGGACGGCCGCCCTGCTGACGGCCGCCGGCGCGCGCAACCGGCGGCGCTCCGTCGCCTGGTCGTGGAACCTGCTGTGGGTCGGCCTCGGCGTCGCCCTGATCACCGGTCTGATCACGCTGCCCGGCGCACTGATGACGGTGCTGCTCGGACGGCTCGTCGGACTGCTCACCCGGTACACGTCCGGCGTGCAGAGCGAGCGGGCCTACGGCGCGGCCCTGGTCGACGGGATCCGCCGTGCGGGCTTCGAACCGGTGCGCCTGATCCGGGTACGCGACGTCGCCGCCCAGCACCCGGGTGGCGACGACCAGCTCGCGATGGACCTCGCCGCCGTGGCGATCACGCGCTACGGCGACAACCGCGTCTACGCCATGACGACGGAGCACGGCGAGCGGCTCGACGTCGTCGTGCTCGACGGCGACCGGCAGGTGATCGGCTTCCTGGCCCGGTTCTGGCGGTCCCTGCGGCTGCGCGGGATCGACGGCCGCGCGGTGGTCTCGCTGCGGCAGGCGGCCGAGCGGGCCGCGCTCCTCGCCTACGCCGCATGGTCGGCCGGCGTGCGCACGCCCAGGCTGCTCGCCCTGGCGGAGTCCGAGGACTCGATGCTGCTCATCCAGCAGCACGCGCACGGCGCCGTCCCGCTCCGCGACCTCCAGTCCGAGCAGCTGACCGACGACGTCCTCGACGCGGTCTGGGGCCAGCTGCGGATCGCGCACACCGCGGGTCTCGCGCACCGCGCCCTGACCTCGGACGTCGTCCTGGTCGAGCTCGAGCCGACCGGCCCGACCGTCGACCCCGCCACACCACCGGCCCCGATCGCCCTGCTGACCGGGTGGGAGTCCGGTGACGTCGCGTCCTCCGAGCTCGCGCGGCGGATGGACATCAGCCAGATGCTCGCCGTGCTCGCGCTGCGCGTCGGCGCCGAACGGGCGGTCGCCTCCGCGAGCCGGGTGCTCACCGACGCCGACCTGACCACGATCGGGCCGCTGCTGCAGAGCATCGCGCTGCCCCGGGCGACCCGCGAGGAGGCCCGGGCCAACCCCGGTGTGCTCGCCCAGGTCCGTGAGGCCCTGCTGGCGCGACTGCCCGAGGCGGACGTCGAGCCCGAGCGGCTGATCCGCTTCGGCGTCCGCACCGTCGTGACGATCGGGCTGGGCATCGCCGCGGCCGTCGTGGTCATCGCGACGCTCAACTTCCCGGAGATCCGCCGGGCTCTGGAGGCAGCCAAGCCGTGGTGGGCGGTCGTCGCCTTCGGCTGCGGGATGGCCACCTTCGTCGGGTCCGCCGTCACCCTGACCGCGTTCTCCCCGGTCAAGCTCCCGCTGTGGCGGGTGACCCTCGTGCAGACCGCCGCCGCCTTCGTCGCCCTGGTGGCACCGGCCGGCGTCGGGCCGGCGGCGCTCAACCTGCGGATGCTGACCCGCCGCGGCGTCTCGAACCCGCTGGCCGTCGCCACCGTCGGGCTCGTGCAGGTCTCCCAGCTGATCACGACGATCGCCCTGCTGGTCGTGTTCTCCCTGATCAGCGGCACGGAGGCATTCAAGATGCCGCCGACGACGGTGCTCGCGGCGGCGGCCCTGGTCGCGATCGCCATCGCTGCGGCGATGCTCGTGCCGTCGGTCCGGCAGTGGGTGTCGGCCAAGACGTTGCCGGTGTGGCGGCAGACCTGGCCGCGGCTGGTCCAGCTGCTCAGCCAGCCGCGCCGCTTCGCCCGGGCCGCCCTCGGCAACCTGATCATGACTCTCGGCTACCTCGGGGCCTTCTACGCCAGCCTCGCGGCGTTCGGACGGCCGATGTCACTGATCGACCTGGCGCTCATCTACCTGATCGGCAACACGGCAGGCGCGCTCATCCCCACGCCCGGCGGCCTCGGCGGTGTCGAGACCGCTCTCGGCGTCGCCCTGGGCAGCATCGGTGGCGTGCCGCCGGCGATCGCGGCCTCGGTGGTCGCGCTGTTCCGGGCGCTGACCTTCTGGGCCCGCATCCCGTTCGGCTGGGTGGCCATGCGCGCGCTCCAGCGCTCCGGCGAGCTGTAGCCCGAGCCGGACGCACGGTTGCGCCCGACGGGGAGCCGTCGGCGTGGCGACGAGCACCCGGGACCATCGGCCCCCGGCCTCCGCTACCTTGATCGGGTTTGACACCGCCGTCCACCGCCCCCGTGGTCGAACGTCCTCGTCACCGAGCCCGGCCGCCGTCGTCGGCCGAAGGAGCCGATCATGACACCGCTGGGATCGCACGGAGCACCGGTCAGCAACGCGATCGACGAGACGGTCCAGTCCCTCGCCGCCGGGCTCGCGGGAGCCGACTGGCAGGTGACCCCCGGGCAGGCCGATGACCCGTGGCGCTTCGTGGCGCGGACCTCGGAGTTCCGGCTGCGGTGGATGGGGGTGCGGCTGCACACGTTCGTTTTCGTCGTGCCCCTGCGTGGTGGCGAGGACGTCGCGTGGCTGGACGCCCAGCTCAGGGCCGCGGTCCAGCACTCCCGGGCGAACAGGGGCGGGCTGCCCGAGGGCCTCCAGTCCGGGAGCGCCGTGGTCATGGTCAGCGTCGGGTCGGGTCTGAGCCCGGAGGTCCGGACGTGGGCCGGCCGCGCGCACGGCCAGCAGCTCGCGACCGTGACGCACCCGGTGCTGGTGGACCTCGCCACCGGCGACGTGCTGGAGCCGGCGCGGCCGGCGATCGGCGCGATCTACCACGGGTACCTGCGGGGCGTCGTGGCCCGCTTCGTCCGCGCGAGCGCGCGGGCGTGAACACCTGGTCCTCGGGGACGACGCACGGCACGCCGTCGGCCGCCTAGGGTCGTACGCATGACTGTCTCACCGCTCGTGCACGCCAAGGCCCTGCGTGTCGGCTACTCCGGCGAGCCCGTGTGCGCGCCGGTCGACCTGCGCGTCCGGCCCGGCGAGGTGCTCGCCCTGATCGGCCCCAACGGCACCGGCAAGTCGACGGTGCTGCGTGCGGTCCTCGGCCTGCTCGAGCCGCTCGGCGGGACGCTGACCGTGCTCGGCCGCGAGGTCGACGAGCGTTCGGCGGACTTCCGGGCGCGCGTCGCGGGCGTGCTCGACGACGACGCGTGGTTCCCCGGCCTGACCACCCGTGAGCACCTGCTGCTCACCGCTGCCGGCCACGGCGTGACGAACACCTCGACCGCCGTCGACGCGATCCTGGACACGTTCGGCCTGACCAGCCAGCAGCACGTGATCCCGTCGGCGCTCTCCTCGGGCCAGCGTCGGCGCCTGCTGCTCGCCGCGGCGTTCGTCCGGCCGCGCGACCTGCTCGTGCTGGACGAGCCCGAGCAGCGGCTCGACACCGCGATGCGGGCCTCGCTGGCCCAGCTGCTGCGTGCCGAGGCGGATGCCGGCGTGGGCGTCCTCCTCGCGACGCACGACCCCGCGCTGGTGACGGCCCTGGGTGCCGACGCCGTCGTGGTCGACGAGACGCGCAGCCGGCGCCTGCGGTGCGACGCCGCGGTGGCGGCGATGAGCGCATGACCCAGCCGTTGCGCGCGACCCTCGTGCACGACCCGGCCAAGGTGCCGAGCGGTGGACAGGTGCGGCACCTGACGGCCCGCATCCAGGGCGCCCGGCAGGGCCACGGTGCCGGCGCCGTGCTGATCGAGATCTGGTACACGATCATCACCGTCGGCCTGTCCGTCACCTTCGTGATCGGCATCGCGGACTCGATCCAGGCCTCGGCGCCCGGCGAGGGCGGTCCGGTCATGATCGCCGGTGAGCTCCCGGCGGCGCTCGTCGTGCTGGCGGCAGCCGGTGCCGTGCTCAGCCTGGCCGGTCGGCTCGGGCCGGTCGGCCTCGGTGGCGGCGGCGCTGCCTGGTGGCTGCCGATGCCGATCGACCGGCGCGGGCTGCTGCGACCGACCGTGCTGCGCTGGCCGTCGACCACCGCGGCGGCCGGTGCCGTCCTCGCCCCCCTGATCGTCTTCGCCTTCGGTGTGGACCTGACGATCAGCACGGTGCTCGCCTGGGCCGCCCTCGGCGGGGCATCCTTCGCCGCGCTGACCGCGCTCGCCGCGGTGGCCCAGAGCTGGCACCCCGGGGACCGGTCGGGCCGGAGCCATCGCAGCAACCGGGTGACCGCCGCCGTCGGCGACACCGTCCTGCTCGGCGCGACCGCAGCGGTGGCGGGCCTCGCGCTCGTCGGACCGGCCGCTGCGTCGGCGTCGGGCTGGGAGCTCGGAGGCGGCTGGTGGGCCTCGATCCCGCTGCTCCTGGCGGCCGTCGTCGGCACGCTGGTGGCCGAGCGTCGGACCGCGCTGCTGAGCGGTGCGGGGCTGCGCGCCCTCGGCTCCGTCGGCGACCGCGCGCAGGTCGCGGTCCTCTCGCTCGACCTGCGCGAGCTCAGCCGTGCACTGACGACCGGCACCGGCCGGGCCCGCCGACGCGGCTCGTTGCGGCTCGCGCCCGGCGGGCCCCGCCGCGCCGTCGTGCGCGCCGACCTCGTGCTCCTGGCGCGCACGCCCCGGCTGCTCGTCCAGATCGCCGTCGCCGCCCTGCTCGCCGTCGCCGCGACCCGGGTCACGCTGCTCGGCTCGGGTCTGCCGATGTACGGCACCCTGGTGCTGACGGGCTTCTGGGCGGCGAACACCTCGGCCGCCGGTGCGCGGCACGCGGACATGGCACCGGTCCTGGACCGGTTGCTGCCGCTGTCCGCCCGGGAGGTGCGGCTGACCCGTGGCGTCGTGCCGCTGGCGGCCGCCGCCGTGTGGACGGTCACGGTGCTCGGCCTCCAGGCCGCGCGCACCGGGGAGCCGCTCTGGCTCGCCCTCGCCCTCCCGTGGACGCTCGTGCTGGCCGTCGCCGCCCTGCGCAGCGCCTACCGGCCACCACCGCGCGCGTCCCGCGTGCCCGTCGCCTCCCCGATGGGCAGCGTGCCGCCGACCGGCGGGTTGTTCCACGGGCTCGACGTCGCCCTCGTCGGGACCCTGCCGACCGCGATCGCCCTCTACGTCGGGGTCGTGTCGTCGACGCTCGTCACGGCCCAGCTCGTCATGGCTGGGCTCGTCGTCGCCGTGCTCGTCGGAGTCAGCGGGACCAAGAAGCAGTCCCGCGTCTGACGACGGGCCGCAGCTCGCGCGGCTCGGACGGCGCAGACGGCGTGGACGGCGCGTCGCCAGGTGCCCTCCGGCGCCGATGGCGTCCCACGGTCGGCCCTACCGCACGCGCGACATCGGACAAACCATCACGATTCCATAACGCGCCTTGACGTCATGGAGTGGCCTGCGCCACTATCGAGACCTGCTAAATCGGTTTATCAGGGAGACGCGATGAAGCGTGTCGGCATCAAGGACGTGGCCCGCGGGGCCGGCGTGTCACCGACGACGGTGTCTCTCGTCCTCAACGGCCAGACCGAGGCGCGGATCCCCGCCGCCACGCGGGACCGGGTTCGTCGGGTCGCCGAGGAGATCGGCTACTCACCCAACTCCCTGGCCCGAAGCCTGCGCACCCGCCGCACCCACACCATCGGCCTCATCTCCGACCAGATCGCCACGACGCCCTTTGCCGTCCAGATGGTCGAGGCCGCCCAGGACGTCGCCCGGGAGAACGGCTACCTGCTCTTCCTGGTGAACACCGGCTCCGACGCGGAGGTCGAGCACGACGCGATCGAGGCCCTGCTGGCGCAGCAGGTCGACGGGATGATCTACGCCTGCATGTGGCACCGGGTCGTCGACGCACCGGCCCGCCTCCCGCTCGGCACGGTCTTCCTCGACGGCCGGCCGGCCGGCGGAGGCTTCCCGGCTGTCGTGCCGGACGACCGGGCCGGCGCGATGGCCGCCGTGCAGGAGCTCGTGGACCACGGTCACCGCCGAATCGCATACATCGACGCGGGCGAGGCCCCGGTCCCCATCGCGTCGGCGCTCCGGTACTCGGGCTACCTGGACGTGCTGCGGGCGGCGGGCATCGAGCCCGACCCGAGCCTGCACGTCGAGGCATCCATCACCACTGCCGCAGGGGGCGTGGCGGCGGCCGGCGAGCTCCTCGACCGTCCGCCCGGGCAGCGTCCGACCGCGCTCTTCTGCTTCAACGACCGCGTGGCGATGGGCGCCTACCGGGCCGCGCGCCACCGCGGCCTGGAGATCCCGCGGGACGTGTCGATCGTCGGCTACGACGACCAGCAGTACATCGCCGCGGCCCTCGACCCGCCACTGACGACCGTGGCCCTGCCGCACTACGAGATGGGTCGCTGGGCCGTCGAGGTCCTCGTCGGCCTGCGCGAAGCCCCGACGGAGAACGACGGCGTCGTCCTGATGCCGTGCCCGCTCATCCGCCGTGAGTCGGTGGCCCCGCCGCCGGCCGTGCCCGAAGGAACGAACGACGACGGGGCGTGACACAACAGATGGGCGTCAACCGACGTCCACCAACCGGAGGGTTCGACCTGCCAGTCGGGCCCAACGAAAGGAATCGCGATGACTCGCAAGTCCTTGACGGCGATCGTAGCCATCACCGCCGCATCAGCAACGATCCTGACCGCCTGCGGTCAGGCCGGTGAGTCGGACGACGGGGGGGACGGTGACAACGGCGGTACGACCCAGCTGACGATGTGGACACACTCGGCCGGCAACCCGGCCGAGCTGGAGGTCTACGAACAGATCATCTCTGACTTCAACGGATCCCAGGACCTGTACGAGGTCGTCATGGAGTCCTTCCCCCAGGGCGCCTACAACGACGCGATCGTCGCCGGTGCGGCGGCCGGAGATCTTCCCTGCCTGCTGGACATGGACGGTCCGATCGTCCCGAACTGGGCCTGGGCCGGCTACATCCAGCCACTCGGCATCTCGTCGGAGATCACCGACGCCCTGCTGCCCACAGCCGTCGGACGGTGGCAGGACGAGATCTACTCCGCCGGCTACTGGGACGCGGCACTGTCCATCTTCGCCCGGGAGTCGGTCCTCACCGAGAACGGGATCCGGATCCCGAGCACGGACGAGCCGTGGACCATCACCGAGTTCGACCAGGCGCTCGTCACTCTCCAGCAGGCCGGCTACGCCACCCCGCTGGACATCGGCGCCGAGGACACCGGTGAGTGGTGGCCCTACGCATACTCGCCCATGCTGCAGAGCGCCGGGGGCGACCTCATCGACCGCGACACCTTCCTCACCGCCGAAGGTGCGCTCAACGGTCCCGAGGCCGTGGCGTTCTTCACCTGGTTCCAGAGCGCCTTCGAGCGTGGCCTGACCAGCGATGCGGGCACCATCGGCAACGAGGAGTTCAACAACGACGAGGTCGCCCTGAGCTACACCGGGGTGTGGAACGCGATGGGCTCCCTCGAGGCGGTCGGCGACGACCTCCTCATCCTCCCGCCGCCTGACTTCGGCCAGGGCCCGAAGATCGGTGGCGCGTCGTGGCAGTGGGGCATCTCGGAGGCGTGCGAGTCGCCGGAGGGGGCCCGGGCCTACCTCGAGTTCAGCTTCAAGCCCGACTACGTCGCCGCATTCGCGGACAAGCAGGTCGTGATCCCAGCCCTGGCCGAGGCCGAGGAGCTCTCGGAGAACTTCGGCGAGGGCGACCCGCTGCAGCCGTTCGTCGAGCTGTCGCAGACGTACGCGGTCGAGCGCCCGCCCACACCGGCGTACGCCGTGATCTCCAGCGTGTTCGAGCGTGCCGCGAAGGACATCATGAACGGCGCCGACATCCAGACGACCCTGGATCAGGCAGTCAAGGAGATCGACACCAATATCGAGTCCAACGACGGCTACGGCTTCTGAGCCGACCGTCCTGAACGGCGGCCGGGGCGGTGCGCCCCGGCTCACCGGTCCCTCGGCGTCCCCTGGGCGACGTCGGACCGGCCGGGGCGCACCGCCACGCCCGGCCGCCGGAACGGATGTGCACCATGCCCGTCCCCATCACCCAGCAGGTCAGCCCGAACGCCTCACCACACGAGAGCGACCGTCAGGCGGGCCGACGCCGCCGCGGGGCCCGCGCCGCCCGTGAGGGCCACCGCTCCGCGTACTGGATGGTCGCCCCGGCGACCCTCCTGCTCGTGCTGTTCCTGATCGTCCCGGTGCTCCTCGCCTTCGGCCTGTCCTTCACGAACGCGCGGCTCATCTCGCCCAACCCGCCGCGGTTCGTCGGGCTGGACAACTTCGTCCGGGCGTTCACGGCGGACCCGACGTTCGTCCGCTCGCTGATCAACACGTTCGTCTTCGCTGTGGTCGTCGTCCCGGTCCAGGCCGGCCTCGCGCTCCTGATGGCGATCCTGGTCAACCAGAAGCTGCGCGGGGTCACCTGGTTCCGCGTCATCTTCTTCGTGCCTGTCGTCACCTCGATCGTCGTCATCTCGATCCTCTGGGACTTCATGTACCAGGGCGACGGGCTGATCAACTCGATGATCGACACGATCACGTTCGGGGCCTTCCAGGGCACCGACTGGCTGGGCAACCCCGACACGGCCCTCGGTGCGATCATCGTGCTGTCCATCTGGCAGGCCGTCGGCTTCCACATGATCATCTGGCTCTCCGGGCTGCAGACCATCCCGGAGGAGCTCTACGAGGCGGCGCGCATGGACGGCGCGAACGCGTGGCAGCAGTTCAAGGACGTCACCTGGCCGGGCCTGCGCTCGACCATGGTGTTCATCCTGGTCACCATCACCATCGCCGCCCTCGGCCTGTTCGTGCAGATCGATGTGATGACCCAGGGCGGTCCACGGGACGCGACCACGACCCTCGTCTTCCACGCCGTGCGCAAGGGGTACCGCGAGCAGGAGACCGGCTACGGCGCGGCCATCTCGCTCATCTTCTTCCTCATCGTGCTCGTCATCGCCCTGGTGCAGCGCTACCTCACCCGAGAGAAGGACTGAACCATGAGCGCACAGACCGCCGCCCGCGACACCGCGGCTCACGACATCGAGCGCCGCCGCAGCATCGACGAGGCCGCGCGGCGCAAGCGCCGTCGGCTCATCATCGGGTACGTGCCGATGGTCCTGCTGGCGCTGTTCTTCCTGTTCCCGCTGGTGTTCATGTTCGTGTCCAGCCTGAAGCCGGACGCACAGATCCTCAGCGACCTGGACTCACCGCAGGCCTTCCTGCCGGTGGGGGACATCAGCGTCCAGAACTACGTCGGCGTGTTCGACCGGGTGCCGGTCGCCCGGTTCATCCTCAACTCCGTTCTCGTCACCACGCTCATCGTCGGGCTCGGGCTGATCGTCAACTCGATGGCCGGATTCGCCCTGTCGCGCCTCGAGTGGACCGGGCGCAAGGTGCTGCTCACGCTCATCATCGCAACCCTCATCGTGCCCTTCGAGACCATCGCGATCCCGATGGTCTACTGGGTGTCCAAGCTCCCGACCCTCGTCCTCGAGAACGGTCGGCCGATGTACGACTACGGGTGGCTCAACTCGTACCACGTGCAGATCATCCCGTTCATCGCGAACGCCTTCTCCATCTTCCTGTTCACGCAGTACTTCTCGACGATCCCGAAATCCTTCGACGAGGCGGCCCGCATCGACGGCGCGGGCTGGTTCACGATCTACCGGCGGATCATCGTCCCGCTGTCCGGGCCGGCGTTCGCGACCGTCGCGATCCTCACCTTCCTCCCGGCGTGGAACCAGTACCTGTGGCCCCTGATGGTGGTCCAGCAGGAGGACCTGCGTCCGGTCATGGTCGGCATGCAGTACTTCTTCCAGATCAACCCCGCCTGGGGTGAGGTCATGGCGTACACGTCACTGATCACGCTGCCGGTGCTGGTCATGTTCCTGGCCTTCCAGCGGGCCTTCGTCAGCAGCATCGCCTCCAGTGGCGTGAAGGGGTAGACCGACCATGCTCAGACTCGCCGACCACTGGGTGTGGGACAGCTGGAGCGCCCACGACGGCGTCCACCACCACCTGTTCTTCCTCCGGGCCTCACGGGCCCTGCACGACCCGGACCGCCGTCACCTCCGAGCCTCCGTCGGGCACGCGAGGTCCACGGACCTGCGGACGTGGGACCTGCTGCCGGACGCGCTCGTCGCAGCGGACTCCCCGGCGTGGGACGACCAGGCCACGTGGACCGGCTCGGTGGTCAAGGCGCCCGACGGCACCTGGCGCATGTTCTACACCGGCGTGAGCCGGGCAGAGCGCGGCCTCGTGCAGCGCATCGGGGTGGCCACGTCCGACGACCTGATGACCTGGCACCGGGTCGGCGACGGGCCGCTGCTCGAGGCCGATCCCCGCTGGTACGAGAAGCTTGATCTCGACGCCTGGATCGACGAGGCCTGGCGCGACCCGTACGTCTTCGCCGACCCGGACGGCGAGGGCTGGCACATGCTGATCACCGCCCGGGTGCCCGACGGGGACCCGCGGGGTCGTGGTGTCGTCGGGTACGCGACGAGTCCTGACCTGGTCGCCTGGGACGTCCGGCCACCGCTCACGCGGCCGGCCGGCTTCGGCCAGATCGAGGTCCCGCAGACAGCAGTCGTCGACGGTCAGCCGGTCCTGGTGTTCTCCTGCTGGCCGGACCGGATGAGCGACGTCCGTCGGTCGACCTGGTCCGGCGGGGGCGTCTGGGTCGTACCGGGCGGCTCGCTCGTCGGCCCGTGGGACCTGACGGAGGCAACCCCCTTCGACCACCGGAGCCTCTACGCTGCGCGGCTGGTGCAGGAGCGGGCCGGCCACTGGGCGCTGCTCGGCTTCCGGGACACCGAGAACGGCGTCTTCGTCGGGGAGATCTCCGACCCGCTGCCCGTCGTGCGGGATGGCAGGACGCTGCGCCTGGCCCCGTGACCGGGGCCGCCCGCCTCCGGCCACGGGCCGCCTAGGCTCGCCGGATGACGTCGATCCTGTGGCTGCGTCGCGACCTGCGTCGTCGCGACCTGCCGGCACTGGTCGCCGCGCACGAGGCCGCGGGCGACGGCCGGGTGCTCCCGGTCTTCGTCATCGACCCCGCACTGACCGGCTCGGCCGGGGCGTCCCGGCTGGCCTGCCTGACCGATGCGCTGGCGGCGCTGACCGAGCCCTATGACGGCGCCGTCGTGCTGCGGCGCGGTCACCCCCAGAACGTCATCGCGGCGCTGGTCCGGGAGGTCCGCGCCGCGGGTGTGCAGGTCACCGGGGTGCACATCAGCGCCGAGACGTCGCCGTACGGCCGCCGCCGCGACCGGCTGGTCGAGGCCCACCTGCCGGACGGCGTCCCGCTCGTCGCGACCGGGAGCCCGTACGCCGTCACACCCGGCCGGGTCCTGAACCAGGCCGGCTCCCCGTACCGGGTGTTCACCCCGTTCGCGCGGGCCTGGCGCGACCACGGCTGGCGACGGCCGGCCGCAGAGCCTGCCGGGCTGCGCTGGTTCCGCGGCCCGGGGTCCGAGCCGATGCCCGAGGTCGTCGGCGCACCGGCGCCCGCGCTGCCTCCGGTCGGCGAGCGTGCCGCGCTGGACCGATGGGCCGCGTTCCTCGACGACGGCGTCGAACGGTACGACCGGCTGCGTGACCGCGCCGACCTGGCCGGGACCTCGGCGATGTCGGCGCACCTGAAGTACGGCACGATCCACCCGCGCACGATGCTCGCCGCGCTCGCCGCGCACCCCGCGGGGCGGACGTCGGGAGCAGCGGTCTACGCGACCGAGCTGTGCTGGCGCGAGTTCTACGCCGACGTCCTGTGGCACAACCCCGCGTCCGCCTGGGCCGACCTGCGTACCGACCTGCGCACGATGGCCTACGACGACCCCGCGGGCCCGGCTGCGGAGGCATTCGACGCCTGGGCGCAGGGCCGGACCGGCTTCCCGTTCGTCGACGCGGGGATGCGGCAGCTCCTGGCCGAGGGGTGGGTGCACAACCGGGTGCGCATGGTCGTCGCGAGCTTCCTGGTCAAGGACCTGCACGTGTGGTGGCCGCACGGTGCCCGGTACTTCCTGCGGCACCTGCGCGACGGCGACGTCGCCGCCAACAGCCACGGCTGGCAGTGGGTCGCCGGCACCGGGGCCGACGCGTCGCCGTACTCCCGGGTGTTCAACCCCGTCGTCCAGGGCGAGCGGTTCGACCCCCAGGGCGACTACGTCCGCCGGTTCGTGCCGGAGCTCGCTCACCTGCCGGGGGCCACCGTGCACCGGCCGTGGACGGTGGCCGGTGGCCACGACCACGGCTATCCGACGCCGATCGTCGACCACGGCGTCGAGCGCGAGGAGGCGCTGCGGCGGTACGCGGCCGCTCGCGGCTGACGTGGTCGGTCGTTCGCCGAGGGCGGACGGCGACGGCGGCCGCGTCCCGCCGGCCGCTGCTACGTTCACGAGAGCAGGACGCACCCGACGACGACGGAGGCCCGATGGGACCCGAACCGCTGCTGCGGCGGCTCGTCGGCGGCATCCTGCGCAGCCGCCGCGAGGCGCAGGGGCGCACGCTGCGCGACGTCGCCGCGAGCGCCCGCGTGTCGGTCGCCTACCTCTCCGAGATCGAGCGGGGCCGCAAGGAGGCGTCGTCCGAGGTGCTCATCGCGGTGTGCGCCGCCCTCGGCATGCGGCTGGTCGACCTGGTCGGCGACGCGCACGCCGAGCTCGCGGACCGCGCACCGGTCCTCGATCTGACCGCCCGCGCCGGGCTCGGCGCGCGGACCGGCCCGCGGAGCGCACTCGAACCGGCGGAGCGGGCCGGGCTCCAGGCGACCTTGCGCGCCGCCTGAGACCCTGCTCGCCGCCTGAGACGTGGCGTCGGCCCGCCTCAGATCGTCACACCGTCCTCAGGGTCGTCACACCGTGACGTCGACGACCCGACCTTCCTCGGTGGGCACCGCCCCGTCGGGCGTCGCAGACGTGACCTGACCGCCGCCGGACACGTCCTGCCGGGCGGCCAGGTCCGCAAGGGTCATCCCGGAGGCCAGGGCCGCCACGACCTCGTCGGTGGACAGCCCGAGCGCCGCGGCCGCCGCGACGATGTAGGCGGGCACGCTCTCCGACTCGCTGCTCACGCTCGCCCGCGCGACCATCGGGCCCGCGGAGGCGGCGGACCCGGCAGATCCGGCACTGAGCCTTAGCTGTGCGGACGCGTAGGGGCTGGTCGTGCCGCTGATCTCGCTGATGCTCATGGTGGTCCTTCCGATCCGGCTGAGGTCACTGCGCCGTGGCCCGGATGACCGACCCACACCGTGCCCATCGGCTCGGGGCGCCGTGCTCGGAGCGCAACGCAACGATTGACAGGCAGCTCACAGGTGCGGCGACGGCCGGGACACTGCCGGTTGCCCGGCCACCCCCGGCTTGAGCGTGGCGACGACGGCGTCGACCAGTCCGTAGGCCACCGCCTGCCGCGCGTCGAAGATCCGGTCGCGGTCGGTGTCCGCACGCAGCTTCTCGACCGCGTGCCCGGTGTGCCGGGAGAGCACCTGCTCGACCTCGGCCCGCATCCGCAGGACCTCGCGCGCCTGGATCTCCAGGTCGGCGGTCGTTCCCTCGGCGCCACCCGACGGCTGGTGCAGCAGGACGCGCGCGTGCTCGAGGGCGAACCTCTTGCCCGGCGCGCCGGCCGCGAGCAACACGGCGGCGGCCGACGCCGCCTGCCCGACGG
The DNA here is from genome assembly GCF_000526515.1 of Cellulomonas sp. KRMCY2. Classification (NCBI taxonomy): domain Bacteria; kingdom Bacillati; phylum Actinomycetota; class Actinomycetes; order Micrococcales; family Cellulomonadaceae; genus Cellulomonas; species Cellulomonas sp. KRMCY2. The sequence continues at coordinate 1,469,910 of NZ_JAGF01000001.1, read as the reverse complement.
CGAAGGTCGAGACCTCGGGCCGGACGAACTGCATCGTGTCGTAGATCGCCATCAGCGCGGTCAACGAGCCGCCCGGCGAGTTGATGTAGAGGCTGATGTCAGTGTCCGGGCTCACCGACTGCAGGTGCAGCAGCTGAGCGATCACGACGTTCGCGACCCCGTCGTCGATCTCGGTGCCGAGGAAGATGATCCGGTCCGAGAGCAGGCGGCTGAACACGTCCGAGATGCGTTCCCCGGTCGGGCGCTGCTCGATGACCATCGGGATCGTGTACTGGCCGGCCATCACAGACCCGCCTTCTGCGGTGCGCCGTCGGGCCGGACGTCGCCCAGATCGGTCACGACGCGGTCCACGAACCCGTACTCGAGCGCCTCGCGCGCCGTGAACCACCGGTCCCGGTCGCTGTCGCGCTCGATGGTCTCGACCGTCTGACCGGTGTGCGCGGCGATCAGGCTCTGCATCGTCAGCTTGACGTGCGCAAGGTTCTGCGCCTGGATCGCGATGTCGACGGCCGTCCCGCCGAGGCCGCCCGACGGCTGGTGCATGAGGACCCGGGCGTGCTCGAGGATGAACCGTCGCCCCGGCGTCCCCGCGGAGAGCAGGAACTGTGCGGCGCTCGCGGCCAGCCCCATGGCCAGCGTCGACACGGCGTTGGGGATCAGGCGCATCGTGTCGTAGACGGCCAGGGCCGCACTGATCGAGCCGCCGGGGGAGTTGATGTACAGGGCGATGTCGCGCCTCGGGTCCTCCGCCGAGAGCAGCAGGAGCTCGGCGCAGATCCGGTTGGCGACGGCGTCGTCGACCGGGTCGCCCAGCACGATGATCCGCTGGTGCAGCAGACGCGACGCGAGCTGGTCGTCGAACGGCGCGACGGCGGCCGCGGCGCGGGCGGTGATCGGTGGTGCACTCATGGTCGGGCCTCTCGCGGGACGATGTGACCTGACCACCGTCACACCCCACGACGCCGTCGGGCGGCCCGGTCTGCTGACGGCAGATCTGCTGACGGCAGACGGCCGGCGGCCCGGCCCTCAGGGCCCGGCCGGCGCGGTCAGCCGGCGAGCGTCCCGGCGAAGACCTGCCAGGCCAGCAGCGACTTCGCGACCAGGCTCAGGGTGATGTAGGTGCGCTCGCCGAACAGGTAGTCGCGCCAGCGTCCGACCTGCTTGTACTGCAGCCACTGGTTGAGCGCGAAGACGTTGAAGAAGAGGAAGAGCGAGACGACGATCCCGTAGACGAAGCCCGGCACCGTCGCGTCGCCGGTGGCGCCCGGCCGGGCCAGCAGGAGCGCGAAGGCGATCCACGGCACCGCCCCGGCGAAGCAGCCGAAGACGAACGGCAGCCAGCCGCCGCGGCCCGGCACCTCGTACTTCTCCTGGAGCCAGCCGAACAGGATCATCGACGCGTTGACCGCGAACAAGGCCATCAGGGTGAGCACGTCGGTGACCGAGTTGATCTGGGCGATCAGCACGATCATCACCGACGAGGAGATCGCGTACTCGACCCAGCGGGCGATGTTCCGCTGCTCGGCGAGGTCCCGCCCGTACCGGGCGAACCCGGCCGGTGACGCGATCCAGACGTGCGCCACGGCGCTGATCACGAAGAAGAGCGCGACCCCCCAGGCGAGCGAGGTGTCGAAGAGCACGACCTGCTCGTAGTCCGGCGTCCCCGGCGGGCCTTGGATGTAGGACGCGGTCACCGGCAGGCTGAAGTCCGTGGCGAGCACGATGACGGCCGCGGCCTGCAGGGCATGCGCCACCCCCGCGAGGAGGTTGTAGCGCCGCAGGCCGGCGAGCCGCTCGGCGGGGATCTCGAGACGTTCGGTCGTCGCCATCGTCACTCCTTGGTCCGCAGGTCCGCGGGTCCGCGCCGGTCCCGCCGCCACGCAGCGGTGGGCTCGCCCGGTCCCTGCCGCCACTCTGGCACGTACCGGCTCGGGGCATCCTGACCGAGGTCAGGCCTTCGTCGAGACCGTCACGGTGAACTTGGCGTTGCGGGCCGCCTGACGGGTCGGACCGACGATCCGCTCGAGGGTCGGCCGGTAGACCAGGTGCGAGTTCCAGACGGTCCACAGCTCACCGCCCGGGCGGAGCACGCGAGCGGCATCGGCGAAGAGCCGCAGCGCCACACCCGAGTGCACCGTGGCCCCGACGTGGAACGGCGGGTTGAGCACGACCAGGTCGACTGCTCCGTCCGGGAGGCTCGACGCGGCGTCGTCACGTACGACCGTCACGCGGTCGGCGACCCCGTTGGCCTGCGCCGTGGCCCGGGCGGAGGCCACCGCGGCCGCCGACTCGTCGGTCGCCGTCACCTGCAGGCCCGGCCGCGCGCGGGCCAGGGCGACGGCCAGGACGGCGGTGCCGCAGCCGAGATCGAGGGCCGATGTCGCGTCCGGCACCATCCGGCCCGCGCTCTCGAGCAGGAACCGGGTGCCGATGTCGACCTGGGTGCCGGCGAACGCCCCACCGTGCGCGCAGAGGGTCAGGTCCAGGTCGGCGTGCCGCTCCTCGGCGGGCCACCGCGGGGCCGGGCGACCGTCGGCCGGGCGCGGGGCGGACGCCACCACGACCCGCGACTTCTGCCGGGCCAGTCGCGCCTCGACGACACCGAGGTACCGTCCGAGCACGTCGTTCATCGCGCGGCTCATGTGCTTGACGCGACCGCCGGCGAAGACCCGTACCTCCGGGTCGGCGTGCGCAGCGACGACAGCCGCGATCTCGTCGAGCTCGTCGAGCGACCTCGGCAGCTGCAGCAGGACGACCCGCGCGCCGGCGACGACAGCGACGTCCAGCGGGTGCGACGTGTAGACCGACGAGAGCCCGAGCCGCTCGGCGTTCGCGGCGAGGGCACGCTCCCCGGTGAGAGCGTCCTGGTGGGTCCGGATCGCTGTCGCGTCGTGCAGGGCCGCAGCGCCGAGGGTCAGCGCGCCGTAGCGGTCGCCGATGACCGACACCGTGCCGACCGGTGCCGCCGCGAGCGCCTCGGCAGCCTCGTCGAGGATCAGCCGATCGCTCGCATCGGAGGCGAACAGGTTGGCTGCCTCGATGTCGGGGTACCGGCGGAGGTCGTCGAACGAGAAGTCGGTCATCCCACCATGGTCCCAGCCGGGACAGCCACGCCGTGACCACGCACCCGGCACCAACCGTCACAAAGGACCCCGAGCAGGCTCCTTCCGGACATGGGCGACGGACGTCCCGGCTCCGCACGGAGCAGGGCGAGGCGCCCGCGGTGTCGCACCCGCAGGGGGTGTGACAGCAGAGCCGGAGGCAACCCGCGTCCGGCCTGACGTCAAGGAGATGACATGCCCAGAGAGATCGAGCCGTCACGGAGATCGTTCCGCAAGCTCATCGCCGCCAACCCGAACCACTTCGGGACGCTCAACGACGACGCCCTCGCCGCCCTCCTGCCGGTCCTCGAGCCCAAGAAGTCCGACACGGGCTACGAGGAGATCGGCTGCGTGTCCTACAGCCCGGAACGGGACCGGCTCGAGGCGACGATCGTCATCAAACGGGCCACCGGGTACAGCGGTGGTCCCTGTACCAAGGGCTCGGTCGAGTGGGTCCGATTCTTCGTCGACTTCGGCGCCGGCTGGGTCGACGCCGGTGCCGCGGCCGCCCGGGTGTTCGACGTCCCGCTCGGCAAGGACTGCGAGGGCGCGCCCGACCACCCGTACGTGCACGTCGCGGGCGTCGTCCTGAGCCCGCTGCGCCGCTTCTGCGCGACCCCGGTCCTCCCGCGGGTGCGCGCGATCCTGTCCTGGGAGCAGGAACCGACCGCCGGCGATCCCGGCTACCTCCCGGTCTGGGGTGAGGTGCAGGAGGACACGGTCCAGATCCGGCCGCGTCGGCGCTTCTACCCGACCGACATCGCCGCCCTGCTCGCGCCGGCCGTGCAGCTCGACCTGGCTGTGCTCGAGAAGCTCATCGAGTCCGAGGCGCTGCCGATCCCGATCCCCGAGCCGGACCCGATCGGCCCGGTGGCGCTCAACCCGCAGCCGCTGCCGCCCAAGGAGGGGCCGGTCCTGGTGCCGTTCTCGGTCGAGAAGCTCGCGCGCATCTACCAGCCGGACAAGCTCAAGGTCCTCGCCGAGCACGCCGTCGACCGGAAGGTCGCCAAGCTCGCCCTGGAACCCGTCCCGCCGCACCGGTTCGCCGCGGCCGAGGCCACGATGGCGATGTCCGGCGCCGTCAAGCCGATCGCCCTGGCCAACGTCTCGCTCGCCTACACGAAGCTCGACATCGACTGGGGGGCCATCCTCGGCATCCTGGACGACGGCAAGGGCGACACGTCGTACGAGGAGCTCGAGTGCCTCGGCCTGGACGACGCAGCCGCCCAGCTCGTCGCCACCTTCCGGGTCAAGCGTCCGACCGGCTTCTCCGGTCCGCCGTGCAGCGCGGGCTCGACGGAGTACGTCGCCTTCTGGGCCGACTTCGACGACGACTGCCGGTCGACGTACCTCGGCACGGTGAAGGTCGCCGCGCACGACTACATCACGATGCCGGCGACGGGCCTGTCGTACGCGGCGATCCTGCCGCTCGACCTGACGGCCTACCGACGCCTGTGCGAGGAGCCCGGGCTGCACCGCGTCCGCGCCGTGCTGTCCTGGAACACCCCGCCGTCGACGACGGACCCGGACGCCGTCCCGCACTGGGGCAACCGCCTCGACACCCACGTCCACGTCCTGCCCGGACGGCCGTACGACGGCGTCGCGCGGCTGACGATCGTCGGCGGTGTCGCCACCGGCGAGATCGACCCGAGCACCGGCGTGACGACACCGGTGGCACACATCGCCTACAACGGCTCGGTGCTCGACGCGCGGGGTTGCCCGTTCGCCGGCCGGGTCACCGTGCACGGGCCGACGGACCCGGCACTCGCCGGCACCTCGTACCGGCTCCTCGTCCGCGACGTCACCAGCAGCGGGTCCGACAACCCGGTGATGACCCCGTTCTTCGTCGTCGACAACAACGCCATCGGGTCCTGGATCACCCCGGGCGCCGGAGGCTGGCTGACGTGGCCGGTCTGGACGACCAACACCCTCGGCACCCTCGGCTACATCGACTCCATCGGCGACGACCTGTGGGAGACCAGCCTCGAGGTGTCGGGCTCCGGCGTGGTGGACACCCAGCGCTTCCAGCTGGACAACACGCTCAACGCGGCCTCGGTGGACCCGGCCAACGCCGCGCACCTGGCCTTCGACCCGGGCCAGCTCGCCCAGCAGGGCTGCGGGAAGTTCACGCAGGGCATGACGATCCACGGCACGTACGACGCGCGGGACGCGTGGTTCGACTCGTGGAGCTTCTCGCTCCTGCCGTTCCCGCTCCCGGTCGGGTCGCTGACGACGTCGGTGCTCCCGAACACCTCGGAGGCACCGGTCGGATCGACCTGGACGCTGGACACCAGTGGCCTGCAGCCGTGCGGCTACGTCCTGCGGCTGTCGTCGTCCGACCGGGCGGTCGTGAACTCCGCCTGGACGGGCCGCAGCGTTCCCGTCGACATCGGGTTCTGCATCGAGTAGTCCGTCCGTCGTCGCAGGTCCCCGCAGCCGGCCCGGCTGCGGGGACCTGCGGCCTGATCGACATCGAGGAGGAGACCCATGGCACGACGGAGGTACGTACCGTCCGGCCGCGACGTCACCTGGGGCCTGCTCCTGCTGGTCGTGGGCCGGGCGCTGCAGGACGGCTTCTGGCACGCGGCCCTCGAGGCGCCGGGCCGCCCGGGTGGCGGCTGGCTCGTCGCGCAGACCTGGATCGGGGACATCGTCTCGCTCGTCGGCCTCGTCCTGCTGGTGACCGTCGTCTTCTCCGTGGCGGCCACCGCAGACCGGGCAGCCGAGTCAGCCGCGGCGGACGAGTCAGCCGCGGCGGACGAGTCGGGATCGGCAGGCGACATCCGCGCCCCAGGTCGGTGACGTCCGCCAGATCGTCGTCGCCGTGGTTCCGGCGGCGCTCGCCAGGTCGGACAGCGGCTCAGGCGGCGTGCCTGCCGACCTCCTCCGAGAACAGCGGACGGAGGGCGGCGATCACGTCGAGCCGGTCGACACCCTTCACGGACGCAACGAGCGCGATGCAGGCATGGGCAAGGGTCATCGCCCCGAAGGCCACCTGGTTGACCTCGTCGTCCGTCCCGCCGACGAGGCTCTCGAGCTGCGCCAGGGCCAGCGGGACGGCCCGGACCGACGCGGCATGGTCCTGCGGGTCGAGTGCCGTGAGGGCGTCGAGCAGCACGCGTGCCACGGCGTGCTGCTGCTCCTGAGTCACAAATCGACCATACGGTACGCCTCGGCGGCGGGGAACGGCCCCGCCGTCGCGTCACCCGGTCGGGTGACCCTTGCGGACGACCCGTCCGTCATGGCCGTGGCACTGGTTCGCGCAGCGGCTCTCGATGCGTACGGTGGCCCGATGAGGAGCCGCCCGTTCGCCCAGGTCGACGTGTTCTCGGCCACGCCCTACCGGGGCAACCCGGTCGCCGTCGTCCTGGACGCCGACGGGATCACGGACGAGGCGATGGCCGCGTTCGCCCGCTGGACCAACCTGTCCGAGACGACGTTCGTGCTCCCCGCGACCGACCCGGCCGCCGACTACCGCCTGCGGATCTTCACGCCGGGCGGCGAGCTGCCGTTCGCCGGACACCCGACCCTCGGCAGCGCGCACGCCTGGCTCGAGCACGGCGGCGAGCCGCGCAGCGATGCCGGACCCGTCCAGGAGTGCGGGATCGGGCTGGTCCCGCTGCGACGGGACGCCGGGCGTCTGGCGTTCGCCGCACCTCCGCTGCGCCGCTCCGGTCCGGTCGAGCCCGAGGTCCGTGACCAGGTGGTGCGCAGCCTGCGCGTGCCCGACGACGCGATCGTGCGGTGCGAGTGGATCGACAACGGTCCGGCCTGGATCGGCGTCGTGCTGCCGGACGCCCGCACGGTGCTCGACCTGCGTCCCGACTTCGTCGCCATGGGCGACCTCGACGTCGGCGTCCTCGGGGCCTGGGGCGACGGGCACGATGCCGACGTGGAGGTGCGCGGGTTCGTGCCCGGCATGGGGATCCCGGAGGACCCGGTCACCGGGAGCCTCAACGCCGGTCTGGCCAGGTGGCTGATCCCCGCCGGGGTGCTCCCGACCCGCTACACCGTGGCCCAGGGTGCCGCGCTGGGCAGAGCCGGTCGCGTGCACGTCGAGCAGGTCGGCGACGACATCTGGGTCGGCGGCGACGCCGTGACCTGCATCAGCGGGACCGTCACGCTCTGAGCGTCGGGACCGGTCGCGTCGGGACCGGTCGCGCTGGGATCGATCATCAGCCCCGTCGCGTCGAGGCGGCCAGGTCCCGGTCCACCGCCGCGGTCATCCGCGCGGCGACCTGGAAGCAGGCATTCGTGAGCTCCGCGAGGTCGAACGCGTGCGGCCCGAGGTGCGCGACCACCCGCTCCGGTGGCTCATGGGTGACGAAGAACTCGAGGCGGGGACCCGGGTCCTCGGCGTAGCGCCGACCTCGTCGCGACTCGTACTCGCCGAAGTGCTCCAGCGCGTCCCACGCGTTCTGCGCTCCGTCGAACCGGCGGGTGAACTCCTCGAGGTGGCCGATCTCCGGATGCTGCAGCGGGAGACGCTCGATCCCCCACTCGGCGGCCCGGAGCAGGTTCCGCAGATCCATCAGGGCGTGGGCGGCCTCGACCTCGGCGCGCAGGCGACCGTCGGCACCGGTCGGGAACTCGCGAGCGCGGGTCGTGGAGTGCACGCAGCAGAGAGCCCAGAAGAGGATCGCCTGCTGCGGGTCGGACGTGCGAAGCGCCATGCGCCGAGGATGCCATGCGTCGGGCAGTCATGGCGCCCCGAGGCCGTGCTACATCCCCGCAGGCGCCATGTCGACGAACCGCGCATAGGTGCCCTGGAAGGCCACCACGATGGTGTCCGTCGGGCCGTTACGGTGCTTGGCCACGATCAGGTCGGCCTCGCCGGCGCGCGGTGACTCGCGCTCGTAGGCGTCCTCGCGGTGCAGCAGGATCACGATGTCGGCATCCTGCTCGATGCTGTTGTGGACGGCGATGCCGTTGGCCACGAAGTTGTGGTGCCCGACGACCGTCGCGTCGAACACCTCCTGCTCGCCCAGCGGCTCGATCGCCACGACGCGGTCCCAGAGCAGGTCGTTGACCGCCATGATCTCGAGCTCCTCCGAGCTCAGGAGCTCGGCGATCCGACCGAGGCGTTCGCGGGACGGCGCGTGCTTCCGCTGCGAGCTGCCGCAGAACTGCGTCCCCATGGCCGCGGCGAACGCGCGGTGGCTCATGCCCTGGTCGACGAGGACCTTGCGCACGTCCTCCCAGACGCCGAGCGGGACCGTGTCGACGTTGGTGTTGGCCTGGGTGTCCCGGATGATCTCGAGGAGCCTCGCTGCCTGCACACCGCGCGCGCCGTGGACGCCGATCTCCTGGAGGAAGCGCCGCTGGTCGTCCACCCCGGACAGGTCGAGGGTGTAGCCGGTCCGGTACCCGGGCTTGGTCACCGAGCGGATCCGGGTCGAGATGCCGAACCGGAGCAGCAGCCGCGAGACGTCGTCGACCAGACGGCGCGAGGTCGACGCGTAGTAGACCCGGCCGCCACGCTGGTTGGCGTTGACCGTCACCGAGCCGTCGGTGGCCCACAGGTGCCGCAGGAAGAGCGAGATCTGCGCCTTGGGCAGGTGGAACACCGACGTCGGGACGAACTTCTCGTGGCTCCGACGACCGAAGAGCTCCATGCCGTCGAGCCACTCCGCCACCGGGTTCCGCTTGCCGTGGGTGAGGTGGTACGGCGCCGGGAGTCGCATCGTGGCGCAGCGGGCAGCGGGGTACTCGTCCCGGACGGCGGTGATGCCGAAGTCGGTCGCCGCATCGGCGACGGCCGAGAGGTTCGCCTCGTCGATCGACGCATACCGCAGGGGCTGCCGCCGGACGAACGATCCGTCCCCGAGCAGGTGAGCGAGCAGCACGACGCGGCGGGCGCTCCACTCCGACAGCTGTTCCGGACCGGGGACGTGGCGAGGGACCGCGACGCGGGAACCGACCTCGAGCTCGCCGAGCGGCGACCAGCCCTCGTACGTGAGGAACGGGTGGTTCGCCGTGGCGCTGATCTCCTTGCCGGAGGCGAGCCGCAGCCGGAACGTCTCCTTGACCCCGGTGCTGAACACGTGCGTCAGGTGCCGCCGCACGTACCGCAGGGACGAGTCGAGGGCCCACACGGGAACGTCCGTCGCGCCGGCGGCGTGCAGCTCGCCCATCGTGGTCTCGGCGCCGGTGTCGGCGCGCAGCACCTTGGTGTCCGCAGTGAGGCACCCCGACTCGCGAAGGTCGCTCATCTGCGGGCGCTTGTCGGTGCGCTGCTCGGCGCCACGGTTGAGCTGGGAGATCGCGATCACCGGGACCTCGAGCTCCTTGGCGAGCAGCTTGAGGGCACGCGAGAACTCGCTGACCTCCTGCTGGCGGGACTCGACGCGCTTGCCCGAGGTCATCAGCTGCAGGTAGTCGATGACGACGAGCTTGAGGTTGTGGCGCTGCTTGAGCCGGCGGCACTTGGCCCGGATCTCCATCAGGGACATGTTCGGCGAGTCGTCGATGAACAGCGGCGCCTCGGACAGCCGGCCCATGGTCGAGGCGAGCTTGGTCCAGTCGTCGTCGCGCATGGTGCCCTTGCGCATGTTCTGCAGCGGGACGCGCGCCTCGGCGGCGAGCATGCGCATCGTGATCTCGTTGCGGCTCATCTCGAGCGAGAAGAGCACCGAGGCCATGCCGTGCTTGATCGACGCCGACCGCAGGATGTCGATGCCCAGGGTCGACTTGCCCAGGGCCGGCCGAGCGGCCAGGACGATCATCTGGCCGGGGTGCAGACCGTTGGTCAGCTTGTCGAGCTCGAGGAAGCCGGTCGGGACGCCGACCATGCCCTCGCCGCGGTGACCTGCGGCCTCGATCTCCTCCATGGTCCCGTTGATGATGTCGCCGAGCGGGAGGTAGTCCTCGCTGGTGCGCTGCTCGGTGACCGCGTAGACCTCGGCCTGGGCGTTGTTGACGATGTCGTCGACGTCGCCACCGTCGGTCGCGTAGCCGAGCTGGACGATCCGGGTGCCGGCCTCGACCAGTCGGCGCAGCACGGCGCGTTCGCGCACGATGCGGGCGTAGTAGCCGGCGTTGGCGGCCGTCGGGACCATCGAGATGAGCGTGTGCAGATAGGGCGCGCCGCCGATCCGGCCGATCTCACCGCGCTTGGTCAGCTCACCGGCGACCGTGACGGCGTCGGCGGGCTCACCGCGGCCGTACAGGTCGAGGATCGCGTCGAAGACCATCTCGTGGGCCGGCCGGTAGAAGTCCATGCCCTTGAGCTGCTCGACCACGTCGGCGATGGCGTCCTTGGACAGCATCATCCCGCCGAGGACGCTCTGCTCGGCCGGGATGTCCTGCGGCGGGGTCCGGTCGAAGCCCGCATCCGGTCGCCTCGTGCCCAACCCCTGCTCGAGCTCGTCGATGCTCACGATCACCCTTCACCAGCGCGCTTCGAACGCGTCGTACTGACGTTCTATCGCGCACCGCTGACATCGCCACTGATGCCCTCGACCACGAACTTCGTCCTACCTCACGCGAGGCTAGAGCGGTTCGGCTCCCGGACCCAACAAAGGGACATTGGCCCTGTGGGCAACCTGGGGACGACGCTGTGGACCGCGCCGAGGGCGTCTGTGCACAGGGCGGGGACAACGCTGTGGATACCGTTGTGGGAGCCGTGGGAACACGCGCTGACCACCACGTACGCCGTGCACCCGCTGTGGACAGGAATTCGTTGGCAATCCGTTCACCTGATGGACACCCGATCCCACCTGATGTCTCGCGCCTCGACCGCCAGATCCGGTCACTCGCGGCGCCCGCGCTCGGCGCGCTCGTCGCCGAGCCCCTGTTCATCCTGGTCGACTCCGCCGTGGTGGGGCAGCTCGGTACGCCCGAGCTGGCCGGCCTCGCGCTGGCGAGCACCGTCCTGACCACCGTCGTCGGGCTGTGCGTCTTCCTGGCCTACGCCACGACGGCAAGCGTCGCCCGCACGATCGGAGCCGGGGACCGGCGTCGGGCGCTGCGGCTCGGCATCGACGGGCTCTGGCTCGCGCTCGGTCTCGGCGCGCTGCTCGGCGCCGCGCTCTGGCTGTCGGCACCGGGCGTCGTCGCTGCGCTCGGTGCACCGCCCGACGTCGCCCCGCACGCCGTGGCCTACCTGCGGTGGTCCGCCCCCGGCCTGCCGGGCATGCTCACGGTCCTCGCTGCGACCGGTGTGCTGCGAGGCATGCTCGACACCCGCACGCCGCTGTGGGTCGCCGCCGCAGGCGCCCTGGTCAATGCGGCACTCTCGGTCGTGCTCGTGCTGGGTCTCGGCATGGGCGTCGCCGGCTCCGGGTCCGGTACCGCAGTCACCCAGCTGGCCATGGCGGCGACGCTGGCGGCCGTCGTCGTGCGCGGGGCCCGCGCCCTGGAGCTGCCGCTGCGGCCCTCGGCGTCGGGCGTCCTGACCGGTCTGCGCACGGGCGCTCCGCTGCTCGTCCGCACGACGTCGCTGCGGCTGGCGATCCTCCTGGCGGCGTGGGTCGCCACCGGGCTCGGCACCGTGACGCTCGCCGGGCACCAGGTCGTCATGGCGCTGTGGGGCCTCGCGGCCTTCGCCCTCGACGCGCTGGCGATCGCCGCCCAGGCCATGGTCGGCCAGGCCCTCGGCAGTGGTGACGTCCCGGCTGCCAGGGCGGTGCTGCGGCGGACCCTGCAGTGGGGCGTCGGCGCCGGTGTCGTCCTCGGCGTGACGCTCGCGGCCTCCGGCTGGTGGGTCGCACAGCTGTTCAGCGACGATCCCGACGTGCGGCGCGCGGTGGCCACCACCCTGCTCGTCATCGCGGCGACCGTGCCGATGGCCGGCTGGGTCTTCGTGCTCGACGGCGTCCTGATCGGCGCCGGGGACGGTCGGTACCTCGCCGTCGTCGGCCTGGTCACGCTGGCGGTCTACGCCCCGGCCGCCCTCGCGGTCCGTGCCGTGGCCGACGACGGCGTCTCGGGTCTCGTCTGGTCCTGGGTCGCCTTCGCGGGCGTCTTCATGCTCGCCCGCGCCGTGACGACCGGGTTGCGCGCGCGCGGGACCGCATGGCTGGTCACCGGCGCCTGACGGCCACCGTCACGAGACCGTCACCGGGGTGAGTTCCAGAGGGGGACAGCAACGAGGCCCGGCCCCCGAGCGGGGCCGGGCCTCGTGCACTGCTGGTGGAGGCTCAGGCCTCCGGGACGACCCGCACGTCGATCCGCGCGGAGACGTCGTCGTGCAGCCGGAGCTGCACCTGGAAGTCACCGAGCGACTTGATCGGCTGACCGACCTCGATCTTGCGCTTGTCGATCGACGGGCCACCGGCGGCCGCGACGGCCTCGGCGATGTCCGTCGTGGTGATCGCGCCGAACAGCCGACCGGACACGCCGGCCTTGGCCGTCACGATGACCGGCTTGGACTGCAGCGAGTCGCGGATCGCCTTCGCGTCGTCGAGCCCGGCGACCTCGCGCTTCTTGCGCGCGTTGCGGATGCCGGCGATCTGCTTCTCGGCGCCCTTGGACCACCCGGTCGCCAGGCCACGCGGCAGGAGGAAGTTCCGGGCGTACCCGTCCTTCACCTCGACCACGTCACCGGGCGTACCGAGGCCGGTCACCTCGTGAGTCAGGATGAGCTTTGCCATCGGAGGTCAGCCTTTCTCAGCGAGCAGAGCTCGAGTAGGGCAGCAGGGCCATCTCACGGGCGTTCTTGACGGCCCGGGCGATGGCGCGCTGCTCCTGGGTGGAGACGCCGGTCACCCGACGCGCACGGATCTTTCCGCGGTCGGAGATGAACTTGCGCAGCAGGACGGTGTCCTTGTAGTCCACCACGTCGATCTTGGCGGCCTTGAGCGGGTTGAGCTTCTTCTTCGGCTTGCGAACGACGGGCTTCGCCATCGTGGTGCTCCTTCAGGTTCTTCGGAGCCCGGGCAGGTGGGCCGCCCTGCGGCGGCGGCTACCCGGGATGGGTGATGTCTTGTGTGCCGGTCAGAACGGAGGTTCGTCGGAGAACGAGCCACCGGCCGACGGTGCGGGCGTTGCCCACGGGTCGTTGTCGGCGGACGAGGACTGCGCGCCACCGCCACCGCCACCACCGCCGAAGCCACCGCCGCCACCGCCGGAGCGCTGGGCACGGGTGACCTTCGCGGACGCGTAGCGCAGCGACGGACCGATCTCGTCGACCTGGAGCTCGACCACCGTGCGCTTCTCACCCTCGCGGGTGTCGTAGGAGCGCTGGACGAGCCGACCGGAGGCGATGACGCGCATGCCCTTGGTCAGCGACTCGGCGACGTTCTCCGCGGCCTCGCGCCAGATCGAGCAGCGCATGAACAGCGTGTCGCCGTCCTTCCACTCGTTGCTCTGGCGGTCGAACTGCCGAGGGGTCGACGCGATCGTGAAGTTCGCGACGGCGGCCCCGGACGGGGTGAAGCGCAGCTCGGGGTCCCCGGTGAGGTTCCCGACCACCGTGATGACGGTGTCTCCAGCCATGCCAGCTCCTCGTTCAGATCAGTCGTTGTGGGTCGGTGCCGTGGACGACGCTCAGTGCGCGTCGGGGCGCATGACCTTCGTGCGCAGGACGGCCTCGTTCAGGCCCAGCTGGCGGTCCAGCTCCTTGGCCGTTGCCGGCTCGGCGGTGAAGTCGACGACCGCGTAGATGCCCTCGGTCTTCTTGAGGATCTCGTAGGCGAGGCGACGACGGCCCCAGATGTCGACCTTGTCGATCGATCCGCCGGCGGTCGTGACCACGGACAGGTACTTGTCGAGCGAAGGGGCGACGGTGCGCTCCTCGATCTCTGGATCGAGGATGACCATCATCTCGTAATGACGCATGCGGATACCCACCTCCTGTGGACTTGATCGGTCACGGTCTCTCCGTGACAGGAGGGTGTTGCGTCTGCAGGCCCGGGTCTCCCGCGACGATAGGCGTCGCTCGGCTCCGGGCAGCAACCGCCCATGCTACCGGGTCACCGACGCGACCGACGCCACGACGCCACCGGCCGGCGACCCGGGGCGGACCCGGGCACCGGCCGGTTCAGGCCGTCAGCCGACTCAGGGCTGTGGCGCCTGGGTCGGTGGCGGCTCGACCACCGCCGGCCCGCCCGACACCACGATCGTGACGGTGCTGCCCTCCTCGGCCTGACCGCCGGACGGGTTGCTCGAGATCACGGTGCCGAGCGGGACCGTCGCACTCGCCTCCCGGGAGGTCGACACCACGAAGCCGGCGGCCTGCAGGGTCGCCGTCGCAGCGGCCTCGGTCATCCCCACGACGGTCGGCACCGCGACCTCCGCCGCTGGCTCCGGGCCCTCGGAGACCACGATCGCGACCGCGCTGCCCTCCTCGGCCTCACCCGCCGGGTTGGTCGAGATCGCGGTGCCCTTGGGCACGTTCGGGTCGAACGGCCGCTCGACCGAGACGACGAACCCGAGGCCCTCGAGCGTCACCCGGGCGTCCCACTCGGACATCCCGGCCACCGCGGGGATGGCGACCATCGGCGGCTTCTTCTCCTCGCCGACGTCGGCCCGTGCCGGGAACTCGATCACCTCACGCCCGGCCATCGCGGTGGTCATGTAGGCCGTCCACACGTCGAGCGGGATCGAGCCACCGGTGACCTGGGAGACCCCACCGAACGGTGTGATCTCCGCCATCGACTTGTTGTCCTCCCCCAGCTGGAAGAGGGTCACGGCGGTCGTCAGGTGGGCCGTGTAGCCGATGAACCACGCCGACCGGTTCTCGTTGGACGTACCGGTCTTGCCCGCCACCGGGTGTCCGATCTCCGCCGCCTTCTTCGCGGTGCCGTCCTCCACCACCTGGCTCAGCGCGTAGGTGACATCGGCCATGACGTCGGCCTCGAACACCCGCTCGGGCGTCGAGCCGCCCTCGTAGACGACCCCGCCGGACAGGTACTCGACGGACCGGACGATGAACGGTTCGGTGCGCATCCCCTGGGCGGCGAACGTGTTGTAGGCCTGCGCCATGTCCAGGGGGTGCGGCGAGGCGGTGCCCAGGACGTTGGACGGCACCTCCTGGCCGACGAGAGCGTCGTCCGGCAGGCCGGCTCGACGGGCCACGTCGAGCGTTGCCGCCGGGCCCACCTCGGCATTGAGCTGCGCGTAGACGGAGTTGACCGAGTTCGCGGTCGCCGTGACGACGTCGATCACGCCGAAGCTCTGGCCGTTGCCGGAGCCGAAGTTGCGCACCGGGTCCGGGAAGGTGTCGACAGTGATCATGGAGTCGCCGTCGTACCGCGAGCGCAGCGAGTTGCCCGACTCGAGGGCGGCGATGAGCGTGAACGGCTTGAAGGTCGACCCGGCCTGGGCCGTGTGATAGGTCACCGTGTTGCGCGCGTCGGTCAGGTAGTCCGCGCCACCGTAGAGCGCGACGATCGCGCCGTCCTGCGGGTTGAGGGTGACCAGGGCGGCCTGCAGGGACGCCGGCTTGTCCGCCGGCAGGGTCGCGACGGCGTCGATCGCCGCCTGCTGGAGCACCGGGTCGATCGTCGTGACGATCTTGTAGCCGGTGCTCATCAGGTCGTCCTCGGTGATCGGCGAGTTGTCCGGGTCGAGGACCTCCCGCTTGACCATGTCGAGCAGGTAGCCCACCGGCCCCGCGAACGTGTCCGGCCGGGCGTACTCGATCGTCTCCGGGAACACCTGCCCGTCCCGCTCGGCCTGGGTCAGCGCGCCGGTCGTGACCATGCCGTCGAGCACGTAGTTCCAGCGCTGCTCGGCCTTGTCCGGGTTGGCGCGGGGGTCCCAGTTGTTCGGCGACGGGATGATCCCCGCGATCAGCGCGGCCTGCGAGACGGTCAGGTCGGCGACGCCGACACCGAAGTACACCTGCGCGGCGGTCTCGATGCCGTAGGAGTCCCGGCCGAAGTAGATCGTGTTGAGGTAGTTGCCCAGGATCTCGTCCTTGTCCTGGGACCTGGCCAGCTTGACCGCGAGCAGGGCCTCCTCGAGCTTGCCCTGGTAGTCCTTGACGGTCGTGCCGAAGTAGTACCGCTCGGCGTACTGCTGGGTGATCGACGACCCACCCTGCTGGTCGTTGCCCCGCACGTTGTTCCACAGGGCCCGGACGATGCCGACCGGGTTGATCCCCGGGTTCTCGTAGAAGGTCCGGTCCTCAGCCGCGACGACGGCGTCGCGCACGTGCTGCGGGATGCTCTCGCCGTCGACGATGATCCGGTTCTGCTCGCCGAAGGTGCCCATCTCGCTGCCGTCGGCGTAGTAGACCGTCGTGGTCTGGTCGTCGGCGAACTCGTCGGGCTGGGGGATGTCGGTGCTCGCGTACGCGGCCACCAGCACGCCGACGAGCACGGCCAGGACCGTCAGGACGGCACCGAGCACGAGGCGCCACGACGGCAGCCAGCGACGGATGCCGGTCTTGCCCTGACGCGGGTAGTCGATCAGCCGTCGACGTCCGGCCGGGCGCCCGCCGCCGGATCCGCCGGATCCGCCTGACCCGCCCGACCCGGGGCTGCGCCGCGTGGGTCCGCCGCTGCCGGCCCCGCCCCCGCGCGCCGTCGGTGCTCCGCCGGTTGGCGTCGTCGGACGCGCGCCGCCTGCTCCGGAGCTCATGACGCTGCGCCGTTGCGGACTCGTGGGTCCGCCGGAGCGCGAGGGGCCGTGCGAGGAGGGGGGTGTGCCCGGTGCCACGCTGTGCCTTCCGGTCGACAACTGTGCTGGCGGCTGGGGGTCAGCCATCGATCAGGGTACGGACTCCGTGCGTGTCCGGCTCCTCCAGTATGGCCACGGGCTCGTGAAGAGCGTGTGCGGATCGGTGCAGGGACTGCGCAGGTGACGCCGCCGGCAACCGGCCGTTTGCCAGATCGACACGTACCGTCCTACTCTTTCGATGTATCAGTTCGATACATCAGCGCGACACGGGGGTGAGCAGGTGCGAGGCCGGTCCGACATCCTCGAGCTCGCGATCCTCGGGCTCCTGCACGAGACGCCGATGCACGGCTACGAGCTGCGCAAGCGACTCAACGTCCTGCTCGGCTCGTTCCGTGCACTGTCCTACGGCTCGCTCTACCCGGCTCTCAAGTCCCTCGCCCAGCGCGGGATGATCGTCGGCAGCGACGCCACCACGACGCCCCCGCCGCACGCACTGAGCGGCAAGCGTGCTCGTATCGTCTACGAGCTCACGGCCGACGGCAAGGAGCACTTCGCCGAGATCCTGGCGAGCTCCGGGCCGACGACGTGGGAGGACGAGCACTTCGACGTGCGGTTCGCCTTCTTCGCCCAGACCGACGCCGAGACCCGGCTCCGGATCCTGGAAGGACGACGGACCCGCCTCGCCGAGCGCCTCGACAGCGTGCGCCAGTCGGCCGCCCGGACGCGTGAGCGCCTCGACGAGTACACCCTCGAGCTGCAGCGGCACGGGCTCGAGCAGGTCGAGCGCGAGGTGCGCTGGCTGGACGGACTGATCGACAACGAGCGCGGCACCCGTCGCGCAAGAACCGAGGACACCGGTCGTCCGACCGGGTCCGCCAACGCTGACGACGCTGACGCGTCCCAGCACTGAGAAATCTGAAGGAGCGAGGATGAGTTCGATCCGCGTCGCCATCGTGGGCGTCGGCAACTGCGCCTCATCGCTGGTCCAGGGCGTCCACTTCTACGCGGACGCCGACCCCCAGAGCACGGTGCCAGGCCTCATGCACGTGCAGTTCGGCCCGTACCACGTCTCTGACATCGAGTTCGTGGCGGCGTTCGACGTCGACGCGAAGAAGGTGGGCTTCGACCTCTCCGACGCCATCGGCGCGAGCGAGAACAACACCATCAAGATCGCTGACGTCCCGCCGCTCGGCGTGACCGTCCAGCGCGGCCCGACCCATGACGGTCTCGGCAAGTACTACCGCGAGACGATCGAGGAGTCGGACGCCGCTCCGGTCGACGTCGTCGCAGCCCTCAAGGCTGCCGCTGTGGACGTGCTGGTCTGCTACCTGCCGGTCGGCTCCGAGGACGCGGCGAAGTTCTACGCCCAGTGCGCGATCGACGCGAAGGTCGCGTTCGTCAACGCCCTGCCGGTCTTCATCGCCTCCGACCCCGTGTGGGCCAAGAAGTTCGAGGACGCCGGCGTGCCGATCGTCGGTGACGACATCAAGTCCCAGGTCGGCGCGACCATCACGCACCGCGTCCTGGCCCGCCTGTTCGAGGACCGTGGGGTCATCCTGGACCGCACGTACCAGCTGAACGTCGGCGGCAACATGGACTTCAAGAACATGCTCGAGCGGGACCGCCTGCAGTCCAAGAAGATCTCCAAGACGCAGTCCGTGACGTCCAACATGGACCACGAGCTGTCGGCGCGGAACGTGCACATCGGCCCGTCGGACTACATCCAGTGGCTCGACGACCGCAAGTGGGCGTACGTCCGCCTCGAGGGTCGCGCGTTCGGCGAGGTCCCCCTGAACCTGGAGTACAAGCTCGAGGTCTGGGACTCGCCCAACTCGGCCGGCATCATCATCGACGCCCTGCGCGCCGTGAAGATCGCCAAGGACCGCGGCATCGGTGGCCCGATCCTGTCCGCTGCGACGTACTTCATGAAGTCGCCGCCGGTGCAGATGGAAGACACGAAGGGCCGGGCAGAGCTCGAGGCCTTCATCCGCGGGGAGAACGAGCGCTGAGCTAGGCGCCCGCTCCACCGGATCGACTCAGGCGAAGGCCCCGACACCGAGAGGCGTCGGGGCCTTCGCCGTCCCCCGCGCCCTCGCGCGCCCCCGCCCGCCCGCCCCACCTGCTGCCCATCCGCCCCGCCCGCCCGCCCCGTCGGCGCCCCGCGCGCACCCGCCGCCCGCTGCCCGCCGCCCCACCCGTCGCCGCCCGCTGCCCACCCGTCGCCGCGGGCCCCCGTCCGCCCCCTCCCCCCCGTCCCCCTCCCCCCGGAGTTGGGCTTGTGCGGAGTCCGGGTAACACCAGGCGTTACCGAGACTCCGCACAACGGCTGCGGCCTCGCGACCGGGCGGCCGAGCGGCCGGGCGGGCGGGCAGCGTGCGGCGGCGACGGGCGGGGCGGCGACGGAGGTGTCGTGCACAGGCGGGGGGTGGGCGGGCGGTCCACAGGTCGGGCGGGCGCTCCCTGCCGACTCGCGGCTCACGCTCGATCCTCGAGGCATGCGACTGACCCCGGCGGCGACTGCCCGCATCGCAGGTCCGCAGTCGGGCGCCGTGACCACACGCCAGCTGCAGGACGCGGGCGCCGATCGCGCGTGGGTCGCCCGTCAGGTGGGGTCCGGGCACTGGCAGCGCCTGCATGAGGGTGTTCTCGTGGTGCACTCCGGACCGGTTCCATGGCGCACGCGCACGTGGGCTGCGCTGCTGCATGCGGGCCCCGGAGCAACGCTCAGCCACGATTCCGCGGCGTTCGTTCATGGCTTCCGGGCGGTCGCCCCTCGCGGTATCGACGTCTCCGTCCCCGAGCCGCATCGGCTCGGACCGGCGCCTGGCCTCGCCATCCACCGCCGCCGCGCGATGCCGCCGAGCGGTGGGCGACCGAGGCGGACGTGGCGCGGGGACACGGTCGTGGACCTGGTGGCGGCCGCGCGGTCCGACGACGACGCCGTCGGCTGGGTCTGCGACGCGGTCCGGGCCGCGGCTCGGCTGCCGGAGATCACCGACGCCCTGGCCCGGCGCACCCGGGTACGCAACCGCCGGCTCCTCGAGGAGCTCCTGGCCGAGGTCGCGACCGGCATCGAGTCGCCGCTCGAGCGCAGGTACCACCGCGACGTCGGGCGTCGACACGGCCTGCCCCGAGCGGAGCTGCAGGTGCGGGAGGTCGTGGGCGCCGTCTGGCTCCGGGCCGACTGCATCTACCGGGGCCTCGGCGTGCGGGTGGAGCTCGACGGCGCACTGGCGCACCCCGGCGGCCGGACCGACGCCGACACGTGGCGGGACAACGCTGTCGTCCTGGCCCGCGGTGAGATCACCCTTCGTTACCGCTGGCGCCACGTCGTCGTGACACCGTGCGCGACGGCCGGACAGGTGGCGGCAGCGCTCAGGCAGGGCGGTTGGCGCGGTCGCCCCCGACCGTGCGGCCCGGCGTGCGCCTCAGTCACCGGCGGGTGACCAGCCACCGACCCCGGACCAGCCACCGGCGGGTGACGAGGCCACCAGCCCCAGACCAGCCACCGGCGGGTTGTCGGGCCACGGTCAGGCGTCAGCGGGCCCAAGAACCTGCCGAGATGAGCGATCGGTCCGGACCACGGGCACCACCGCCTCAGTCCGACCGGCGGCGTCCCCAGGCACGCAGCCCGACCTTGCGCAGCTCCTCGACCCAGAGCACCGCGCTGGCCATCGCCGCGCACACGAGCCACTGGTCCAGCCCGAGTGGCGCGGTGCCGAAGGCGGTGTTGAGCACCGGGACGTGCACGACGGCGACCTGGAGCGCGAGCGAGAGGACGATCGCCGCCCAGAGCCAGCGGTTCGCGAACAGGCGGCGGAAGGCCGACGTCGCCTCCGACCGCGCATTGAGCGCGTTGAAGAGCTGCGCGAGCACGAGGACGGTGAACCCGGCGGTCCGGGCCGTGTCGAGGTCGTCCGAGCCGGGGAGCATCCCACCGGGCAGGTACAGGTCGATGGTCAGCAGCGTGACGACAGCCATCACGGCACCGAGCAGCAGGACGCCGACCCACATGTGCACGTCGATCACCCGGTCGGTGAGCCGTCGTGGTGGGCGGGCCATCACGTCGTCGGTCTGCGGGTCGACTCCCATCGCCAGGGCAGGGGCGCTGTCGGTGAGCAGGTTGATCCACAGGATCTGGGTCGCCAGCAGCGGGACGACGACGGTCTCGCCGTGGCCCGTGAGCCCCAGCGCGCCGGCCGCGACCACCCCGACGAAGACCGTCAGGACCTCGCCCATGTTCGACGACAGCAGATACCGGAGGAACTTCTTGATGTTGTCGAAGATCCCCCGACCCTCGCGCACGGCGTCGACGATCGTCGCGAAGTTGTCGTCGGCCAGGATCATCGCGGCCGCCTGCCGGGTCACCTCCGTCCCGGTGATACCCATCGCGACCCCGATGTCCGCCGACTTCAGGGCCGGTGCGTCGTTGACGCCGTCGCCGGTCATCGCCACGACGTTGCCGTCGGCCTGGAGCGCGTCGACGATCCGGAGCTTGTGCTCGGGAGCGACCCGCGCGAAGACGGACACGTCGCGCACGGCCTGCCGCAGGCCGGCGTCGTCCAGCGCCTCGAGCTCCAGCCCGGTCAGAGCCGGGGCACCGGGCTCGACGATCCCCAGGTCACCGGCGATCCGGGACGCCGTCAGCGGGTGGTCACCGGTGATCATCATGACCCGGACGCCGGCTCGGTGGGCCGCTGCCACCGCGTCCCGCGCCTCGGACCGCGGCGGGTCGATGATGCCGACCACGCCGGCCAGGACCAGGTCGTGCTCGACCTCCTCCGGCGCGCCCGCGAGGTCCGGCTGCTGGGCCCAGGCCACGTCGGCGTCGGTCTCCCGGTAGGCGACGCCGAGGGTGCGCAACGCGTCGTCGGACAGCTCCGCGATCCCCGCGAGCACCCGGGCGCGGTGCTCCTCGTCGAGCGGCACGACCTCGCCGCCGACCAGCACGTGCGTGCAGCGCTCGAGCAGCACGTCCGGGGCGCCCTTGGTCACCACGACGACCCGCCCGCCCTGGTCGGCATCCACCTCGATCGTCGACATGAGCTTGCGCTCGGAGCTGAACGGCACCTCCCCGACCCGGCGGAAGCGCTGCGTGCGCCGGTCGGTGATGCCCAGCTTGCGCTCGGCGACCAGGAACGCCGCCTCGGTCGGGTCGCCCTCGATGCCCCAGTCGCCGCCGGGGTCCTGACGCAGGCTCGCATCGTTCGCGAGGCTGCCGCCGCCGAGCACCGCAACGACCTCGGCCCAGCGCGGGTCGTCCGGGTCGAGCACGTCGTCGCCGTCGCCGACGGTCACCGCCCCGATCGGGTCGTAGCCGGCGCCGGCGACCCGGACCGACCCGGAGGCCGTCATGATGCGCTGGACGGTCATCTCGTTCTGGGTCAGCGTCCCGGTCTTGTCCGAGCAGATCACGGACGCCGAACCGAGCGTCTCGACCGAGGACAGGCTCGTGACGATCGCGTTGCGCGCCGCCATCCGCTGCACCCCGATCGAGAGCACGACCGACAGGATCGCCGGCAGGCCCTCCGGCACGGCGGCCACGGCGAGCGAGACGCCGAGCAGCAGGACCGTCACGACGTCCGACACCCGGTGCAGGTCCGAGGTCAGCAGCACGGTGCCGACCACGACCGTCGCGATGACCACCACGGCGATGCCCAAGGTCCGGCCGACCCGGGCGATCTCCCGCTGCAGCGGGGTCTGCTCGGCCTCGGTGGCCTCGAGCAGCTGGGCGATCCGGCCGGTCTGGGTCCCCATCCCGGTGGCGACGACGACGGCACGGCCGGTTCCCCGGGTGACGGCCGTCCCGCCGAAGACCATGTCCGTGCGGTCGCCGAGCCCGACCGGCGTGGGCAGGACCGCCGGGCTCTTGGCCACCGCCTCGCTCTCGCCGGTGAGCGACGCCTCGGCGATCGTCAGGGCGGCCGTCGCGACGAGCCGTGCGTCGGCGGTCACCGTGTCGCCCTCCGCGAGCGCGAGCAGGTCGCCCGGCACGACCTCGCGGGTCGGCACCCGGCGCACCTCGCCGTCGCGGACCACCGAGGCGGTCGGGGCGCTCATCTGCTGCAGCGCGGCGACGGCGCTCTCGGCACGCCGCTCCTGGACGAACCCGAGCACGGCGTTGGCCGCCACGATCACGCCGATGACCATCGCGTCGAAGGGCAGGCCCTCGGCGCCCTCGGCCACCCAGGCGACGACCGAGATGACGACCGCGCCGAGCAGCAGGTAGATCAGGGGGTCGCGGAGCTGGGCGAGCAGCCGGAGCCAGAGCGGCACCGACGGCTCGGCGGTGAGCTCGTTCGGACCGTGCTCGGTGAGCCGTCGGGCCGCCTCGTCACCCGTCAGCCCACGCAGCGGATCGGTCCCGAGGAGGGTGACGACCTCCTCGACCTCGACCACTGACGCGTCGACGATGGGCAGTGGGACGCTCATGGCTCCCATCCTGGCCCCGCACGTGCGTGTCCGGGGGGGCGCGGGCTCCGTTAACCTGCAGCGGTGAGCGTCCTGGGTGACCTGAAGACCGTCGCTGTCCATCGTGACTTCCGCAAGCTGTTCGCGGTGCGGCTGGTCTCGCAGTGCGGCGACGGCATGTTCCAGGTCGGCCTCGCGACCTTGTTCTTCTTCTCCCCCGAGCGGATGGCGACCGCCGGCGACGTCGCGGCGGCCTTCGCGGTGCTGCTCCTGCCCTTCACCGTGGTCGGGCCGTTCGCCGGACCGCTGCTGGACCGGTGGAGCCGTCGCCAGGTGCTCCTCGGCGGCAACGCGCTGCGGGTCGTGCTCGGGCTGACCCTCGCGGTGCTCATGGCGACCGTCGGTGTCGGGCCGGCGGTCTACGTCCTGGCCCTGGTGACCCTGGCGATCAACCGCTTCCTGCTCTCGGCGCTGTCCGCGGGGCTGCCGCGCGTCGTGCCCCGCGACCAGCTGCTGATGGCCAACACCCTGACCCCGACCCTCGGTGCGGGCGCCGCTGTCGTCGGCG
Source organism: Cellulomonas sp. KRMCY2 (assembly GCF_000526515.1). Classification (NCBI taxonomy): domain Bacteria; kingdom Bacillati; phylum Actinomycetota; class Actinomycetes; order Micrococcales; family Cellulomonadaceae; genus Cellulomonas; species Cellulomonas sp. KRMCY2. Next base: position 1,446,264 of record NZ_JAGF01000001.1, on the reverse strand, counting down.
GGGTGCTCGGCTTCGCCATCGGCTGGCTCGTGCCGACCGGCCCGGTGAAGGACGGCGTCGTGCTGGCCGGCGCGGCAGCCCTGTTCGGTGCGGCGTCGGCCCTGGCCCTGCGGCTCGGTCGGGACCAGCTCGGCCCCGATCGCGCCGGCCCGGGTGCGCCGGCGGTCGGTGCCACCGGGGCGGACGGCGATGCGGCCCAGCTGTGGCGCGACGTGCGGGCCACGGCGGCCGACCTCGTGCTCGGCGCGCGGTACCTCGTGGCCCGGCGGACTCCCGCGATGGCCCTGGCCGTGATGGCCGTGCACCGCTTCCTGTACGGCGCCAACTTCATCGCGCTGATCCTGATGTCGCGCAACCTGCTCTCCGACCCGGGCGACGCCGACGCCGGGATGGCCATGTTCGGCCTGCTGCTCGGGATCTCCTTCGCCGGGAACGGGCTGGCCATCGTTCTCACCCCGATCGCGCACGAGCGGATCAGCCCGGCGCAGTGGGTCGCCGTCTGCCTCGGGCTCGGTGCGCTGAGCCAGGCGCTGCTGGTGGCCGGCTCGACGTTCCCGGTGGTCGCCACGGCGGCCGTGCTGCTGGGGCTCAGCGTCCAGGGCGCGAAGATCGCCGTCGACACGATCGTCCAGGCGGACACGCACGACGACTACCGCGGTCGGGCCTTCGCGCTCTACGACGTGCTCTACAACGCGGCCTTCGTCGGGGCGGCAGCCCTCGCGGCCGTCGCGCTGCCGGACACCGGCTGGTCACGGTCGACCTTCGTCACCCTGACCGTGACCTACGTGCTCACGGCCCTGGCCTACCGGGCGGGTGTCACGCGGGTGCTGCGCGCGGCGGCGGTGACGGGCTCCTCGACCGACTGAGCCCGCACGCGACCCGCACCCGGGCCTGCACGCGACCCGCGCTCAGGCCCGGCACGCGACCCGCGCTCAGGCCCGGCACGCGACCCGCGCTCAGGCCCGGCACGCGACCCGCGCTCAGGCCTGCGAGCGGGTGGCCCACCAGTCACGCAGGGCCCGCTCGGCGACGCCCGGCCCGGCGGGGCCGTTCTCCATCCGCAGCTCGAGCAGGAACCGGTAGGCCTCGCCCACCTGGGGACCGGCGGGGATGCCGAGGATCGCCATGATCTGCTGCCCGTCCAGGTCGGGCCGGATCGCGGCGAGCGACTCGTGCTCGCGCAGCTCGGCGATGCGGTGCTCGAGGTCGTCGTACGCGAACGACAGCTGATCGGCCTTGCGCCGGTTCCGGGTCGTGCAGTCGGACCGGGTCAGCCGGTGCAGCCGCTCGAGCAGCGGGCCCGCGTCGGTCACGTACCGGCGGACCGCGGAGTCGGTCCACGCGCCGTCGCCGTACCCGTGGAAACGCAGGTGCAGCTCGGTGAGCCGCGCGACGTCCCGGACGGTCTCCTTGTCGAAGCGCAGCGCCTTGAGCCTGCGCGCGGCGAGCTTGGCGCCGACCAGCTCGTGGTGGTGGAAGCTGACCCCGCCGCCGCCCTCGAACCGGCGCGTGGCGGGCTTGCCCACGTCGTGCAGCAGAGCCGCGAGCCGCAGCACGAGGTCCGGGCCCGGCACCGGGCCGGTCGGCTGGTCGATCGTCCCGGTCTCGAGCTCGATCGCCTGGGCCAGGACGGTCAGCGAGTGCTGGTAGACGTCCTTGTGGCGGTGGTGCTCGTCGATCTCCAGGCGCAGCGCGGGCAGCTCCGGCAGGACGTGGTCGGCGAGTCCGGTCTCGACCATGAGCTCGAGCCCGGGCCGCGGGTCGGGTGCCAGGAGCAGCCTGACCAGCTCGTCCCGGATCCGCTCGGCCGAGACGATCTCGATCCGGCCGGCCATCCGCTGCATCGCGACCCGGACGTCGTCGGCCGGCTCGAAGCCCAGCTGGGCGGTGAAGCGGGCCGCGCGCATCATGCGCAGCGGGTCGTCGTCGAAGGACTGCTCGGCGGTCACCGGCGTCCGCAGGACCCGTCGGGCCAGGTCCGCCAGGCCGTCGAACGGGTCGACGAAGGTCAGCTCGGGCAGCCGGACGGCCATCGCGTTGACGGTGAAGTCCCGCCGCGAGAGGTCACCCTCGAGGGTGTCGCCGAAGGCCACCTCCGGCTTGCGCGAGCCGACATCGTAGGAGTCGGCCCGGTAGGTCGTGACCTCGACGACGACGTCCCGCCCGCCGGAGCGGGCGAACCGGCGGGCGCCGATCGTGCCGAAGGCCTTGCCGATGTCCCAGTGCGCGTCGCCCCAGCGGGCCAGGATCGCCTCGGTCTGGTCCGGTGTTGCCGAGGTCGCGAAGTCGAGGTCCGCACTGACCCGGCCGAGGAACGCGTCGCGCACCGGGCCGCCGACCAGGGCGAGCTCGTGCCCCTGGGCGGCGAAGGCGGCACCGAGCTCGACGGCGTCGGGCGCCAGGTCGGTCAGGACACCCGCGGCCCGGCGTTGCAGCGCACCGAGGTCGGCGGGCGCGGTCTGACCGACGGGCTGCGCGGGCGCGCCGGGCGCAGCGGAGCCGTCGGCGCGGTGACGGGGAGAGGAGGACACGGGACACCAGCGTGCCAGATCACCCCGGTGCGCGTCGGCCGGGCCCGAGCCGGTGCCGCGGTGCGCACGTCACGGTAGTTACAGTGTCGGCATGTCCAGCGCCGCCTCCGACGCCCGGCCGGGCCCCGTGCCGCCGGGTGGTCACGCGCTGCGCATCGACCTGCGGATCGGACGCCGGAGCCAGGCGCACGGGCTGCCCATCGCCGAGGAGACGTCCGCCGGCGGGCTCATCGTCGAGCGTACGCACGGCCAGCCGCACGCCGCCGTGATCGCTCGCCGCAACCGGGCCGGGCGGCTCGAGTGGTGCCTGCCCAAGGGTCACCTCGAGGGCATCGAGACGCCCGAGCAGGCAGCGATCCGGGAGATCGCCGAGGAGACCGGCATCCACGGCGAGATCCTGCGTCGGCTCGGCACGATCGACTACTGGTTCACCGGCGACGACCGCCGGGTGCACAAGGTGGTCCACCACTTCCTGCTGGAGGCCACCGGCGGCGAGCTGAGCGTCGCCGGCGACCCGGACGGCGAGGCCGAGGACGTCGCGTGGATCGCCGTCGACGACCTGCCCGAACGCCTGGCGTACCCCAACGAGCGTCGCCTCGCCATCATGGCCGGCGCGGTGCTCGCCGACCTCGCATGACCGCCCACGCCGAGGGCACCGCCGTCGCGCCCCGAGCCCTGCGCCGTGGCCTGGTCGGCCTCGCGCTGGCGCTCGGCCTCGTCGCGTCCATGCCCAGCGCCGCCGGCGCCGCCGCCGCCGTGCCCGATGCGGCGCTGCCGGTCGAGGTCGACATCGCCACGGTCACCCCGCAGGTGCTCCAGCCCGGCGAGAACCTCACGGTGACCGCGACCCTGCGCAACAACGGCACCACGACGATCGCCGAGCCCCGCGTCGTGGTGCACCTGGACCGTGACCCCTTCATCAGCCGGTCGTCCCTCGACACCTGGCGCGACGCCGATCCGCAGGCCGACCTCGGCTCGAGCGTCCTGGAGGTCGACCTGCCCAGCCCGCTGCCGCCGGGCGGGATCCAGACCGTCACGGCGACGGTGCCGGCCGGCTCGGTCGGGCTGCGCTCCGCAGCCACCGCCTGGGGTCCGCGTGGCCTCGCGCTCTCGGTCGTCGACCGGGCCGATCCCGCTCGCGTGCGGCAGGGCGTCGCGCGCACCTTCGCCCTGTGGTTCCCCCAGCAGGACGTCACAGCGACCCGCCTGAGCATCCTGGTGCCGGTCGTCGGCCCGCCGGTGGACCCGCTGACCGGGACCTGGGGCCAGTCCTTCGAGACCCTGACCCAGGCCGGCGGGCGGCTCGCTGCGCTGCTCAGCGCGACGCAGACGCACCCCGGCGTCACCTGGCTCCTCGACCCGTGGCTGGTCGACATCACCGCCTCGGACGCCGCAGACCCCGACGCACCGATCGCCGGCGGACTGGTCGGCCCGAACGCGAAGGCGTGGTCGGCCGGACTCCTCGCCGCGACGACCGACCGGGAGGTCCGGCTGCTGCCCTACGGCGACGCCGACGTCGCAGCCCTCGCGCACGCCAACGCCCACGACCTCTTCACGGACGCGATCCGGCGCTCCGAGGCGGTCGCGTCCGCCGCCGACCTGCCGGGCAGCGCAACCACCGCGATCGCCCTGCCGGCCGAGTCGCTGCCCGATCTCGTGACTGCCGCCTTCGTCGCGGACGACGGCGGCCGGGCCCTGGTCGTGGGTCCTGGTGAGCTCCCGGCCCCGTCCGTCCTGACCTACACACCGTCCGGGCGGACGACCGTCAGCACCCCCGGTGACGACGTCACGGTCCTGGTCCCGGACGAGCGGCTCTCCACCGCCCTCGAGACCGGGGTGGTCCGCGGCCGGAGCGACGAGCAGGACGCGACCGACCCCCAGCTGACACCGACGACTGCTGCGCTCGACCTGCTCGCCGAGCTCGCGGTGATCACCCGCGAGCGCCCCAACGACGGACGCCACCTGCTCCTGACCGTTCCCCGGGACTGGCAGCCCGACGCCACCATCGCCTCGGCACAGCTGACCGCCCTCGAGAACGCGCCCTGGGTCCGTGCCGAGTCGATCGATGCCCTGGTGGGCGCGAGCGACACCGGTGTCGACCGGGGGACCCTCCCGGAGCGCGACGTCGATCCCGCCGAGATGCCCCCGTCCGAGATGGCGGCGATGCTCGCCGCGGTCACGGACCGGCAGGCACTGGCCCAGGTCGCCCAGGACCCTGCGGCCCTGCTCGGCGACCTCGATGCCGAGCTGTTCGCCCCGGTCTCGGTCGCCTGGCGTGCGGACCCCCCCGGCCGGGCCTCTGTCGTGTCCCGCTCGTCCGCGATCAGCCAGAGCCTGCGCGGGGCTGTGACCGTCCAGCCCATCGGCTTCATCAACCTGATCTCGAGGTCCGGTGAGCTGCCGGTGCAGGTGACCAACACGCTGGACCAGCCGGTGACGGTCGTCGTCGCGCTGCGACCGAGCGACGGCCGGCTGGTGGCCGACGAGCCGGTCACCGTCACGATCCCGGCCGGCGTCGAGCAGACCGTGCAGATCCCGGTGCATGCGATCCAGAGTGCCGACCTCGGCGTCGTCGTCGAGCTGCGCACGGTCCAGGGCACCGTGATCAACGACCAGACGGCGTTCACCGTCCGGGTCCGTGCGGAGTGGGAGGGCATCGGCACCGCCGTCATCGGCGCGCTGTTGGCCCTCGGCGTCGTCATCGGGCTGATCCGCACGATCCGCCGCGGGCGCCGCGGGACTCGCTCGGCGCCGCGGCTCGACGCCGGACCCGACGCCCTGTCCCCCGAGGAGGGCCACGAGCCGGCCGACCAGGCCCCGGCCGCCGGGTCGCCGGCATGAGCGCCGTGACCGGACCGGAGCCCGGCGACGACGGTACGGTCCCGACCGGCAGCGGTGGCGGCGGGCTGGGGCGGAGCACCGCGGTGATGGCCGCAGGCACGGCGGTGTCGCGGGTCCTCGGTGTGGTGCGGGCCGCCGTGCTGGCCGCCGCGATCGGCCTGAACGTCGGTCCGGCCAGCGCGTTCGCCGTGGCCAACTGGCTGCCCACGATGATCTACATGCTCATCGCGGGCGGGGTGCTGAACGCCGTCCTCGTCCCGCAGGTGGTGCGGGCCTACCGCTCGCCGAACGGCCAGGCGTACGTCGACCGGCTGCTGACCCTCTCCGGCGTGCTGCTGCTCGGCCTGACCGTCGTGCTGACCGCTGCGGCCCCGGTGGTCGTGTGGTTCGCGACCCGCGCCGGCAGCTCTGACCCTGAGTTCACCGCGCTGGCGACCGCGTTCGCCCTGTGGTGCATGCCGCAGATCTTCTTCTACGGCACCTACACGCTGCTCGGGCAGGTCCTCAACGCGCGCGGCAGCTTCGGCCCCTACATGTGGGCGCCGGTCGTCAACAACGTCGTCTCGATCGCCGGCTTCGTGACGTTCATCGTGATGTTCGGCCAGTACGAGCGCGGCGGGTCGGCCGGCGACTACGCCTGGTGGGACGGCGGACGCATCGCGGTGCTGGCCGGGTTCACGACCCTCGGCATCGTCGCCCAGGCCGTGGTCCTGGTCATCCCGCTGTATCGCAGCGGCTTCCGGTACCACCCGCGCTTCGACTGGCGCGGCACCGGGCTGGGCGGGGCCGGGCGGGTAGCGGGGTGGACCTTCGCGGCACTCGCCGTGGGGCAGCTCGGTGTGCTCGTCGTCATGAACGTCGGCGCGGCCGCCGCGAAGGTCGCGGGCGACGCCCCGGGCATCGCGGGCGCGAACGCCTACACGCAGGCGTTCGCGATCTTCATGCTGCCGCACTCCCTGGTGACCGTGTCGCTGCTCACCGCGCTCTACACGCGGCTGTCCGGGCACGCCGCACGGGACGACACCGCCGCGGTCCGGGAGAACTTCTCCTACGGGCTGCGCACGATCGGCGTCTACACGATCTTCGCGACTGCTCTCCTTGCCGTGCTGGCGATCCCGCTCGTCCGGGTCGTGCTGCCCACGCTCGAGCCGGGCGAGTACCGGTCGATGGCTCCGGTCGTCGTCACCCTCGCGCTGGGCCTGGTCGGGCTCGGCGCCTGGTCGCTGAGCCAGCGCATCTTCTACGCGTACGAGGACGCCCGGGGCATGTTCTGGATCCAGGTCGCGATGGCCGGGGTCGTGGTGGCCGGCACCCTCTTCGGCTACCTCGTGCTCCCGGTCGAACGGTGGGTGGCGACCGCCGGCGCGGCGATCTCGGCGTCCTACCTGCTCGGCGCCGTCTGGGGCGGGATCAGGGTGCGCGACCGGCTCGGCGGCAGCGTGCGGCGGGTGCTCCAGGTGCACGTCCGGGCAGCTGTGGCCGCGGGCGTCGCGGCGGCGGCCGGCTGGTCGGTCGGCAGACTCTTCGGCGACGTCACCGTGGGTACCTTCGGTCATGCCGTCGTGGTGTGCGTCGTGGTGGGCCCGGTCATGCTCGGGGTGTACGTCGGCCTGCTGCGGCTGATGCGGGTCCGTGAGGTCGACGACCTGCTCCTGCCCCTGCTGAGCCGCCTTCGTCGGATCGGCCGTAGCATGGGCACGCCGGGACCAGGGGATCGCCCGAGCATCGGCCGGCCGGCCGATGACCCGGCCGGGCTCGGAGGTGGAGTTCTGGACGTCGTCGTGGGTCGCGGCACGTTGCTCGCCGGTCGGTACCGGCTCGAGCAGCCTGTCCCCACCGACCTGCCCGGGGTCCAGTGCTGGGCTGCGCACGACCAGATCCTCGACCGGCCGGTGCGCGCCATGGTGCTGCGCGAGGGTCGGGTGCGGCAGGCCCAGGACGCCGCCCGGCGCGCCGCCCTGGTCTCCGACCCACGCCTGCTGCGGGTGCTGGACGTCGGCGACCACGAGGGCGTGCCCTACACCGTCACCGAGCCGATCGTCGGCCGTGACCTCGCCGCGCTCACCGCCAACGGCCCACTGCCGGCCGACCAGGCCCGAGCGATCATCGGCGAGGCCGCCGTGGCTCTCGAGGTCGCGCGCCGGCGCGGCGTGCACCACCTGGCCCTTCGCCCCTCCGCCGTGCACGTGACGCCCGAGGGCTCCGTGCTCGTCTCCGGGCTCGCGATGGACGGCGAGCTGACGTCGCACGGCCTGGGCGACGCGCGGTCGACGACGCGCGCCGACACCGTCGGCCTGGTCTCCCTGCTCTACCTGACCCTCACCGGTCGGTGGCCGGCGCCGCACGGCACGGATCCTGGGCGCGCCGTCGTCGCCCCGGTCGTCGAGGGCAGCCCCGTCGCGCCCGCCGAGCTCTCCCCGGCGGTGCCCAACGACCTGGACACCCTGTGCGCCGTGACGCTCGGCCCGCACGACGACGGGCCGCACAGCCCGGCCGAGCTGATCCGTGAGCTGGAGCCGTGGGGTCCGATCGCCGCCGCCGAGATCTTCGGGGCCGTCGACGCCGCGGCAGCCTGGGGTGCGTCGGGAACTGTCGCCACGGCTGCGGCCGCCGCATCGGCTGCAGCAGCGAGCCGGGCGCTCGATCCGACGCAGACCGCCGACACGAGCGACCCGGACGCGGGAGACGACCTTGCGGACCAGCCCGCACGGACCGTGCAGCGCCAGTCCGTGCGGAGCAGCTTCGACGCGCAGGGATCGGCGCCCGCCAGACCTGGGACGCCGCCGCCGGCGATCCCGCCCGAGTACCGCCACGGCGACCCCCGGGGGACGTCGTCGGGCCGGGTCAGTGGCATGTCGGGTGGATCCGTCAGCCCGGCCGCCCACCCGTTCCAGACGATCGTCGCGCCGGTGGGCCAGATCGACGACGCCGCGCGCCGTCCGACGCGTCAGACTCCTCAGCCACCCCAGGCCGCGCCGCCGCCGACCTTCCCGCCGGCCTTCGCGTCGACCGGCGGATCACACCCCGGCGGTCCGGTCCGTGGACCCTCGGCCGCCCACCCGTCGGCGCCGCTGCCGTCCGCGACCTCGTCTGCGAGCCACTCCGCGGCGCCGCTCACCGGCGGGCACCCGCGTCCCGTGGTCCGCCCGCCGACGGCCGCGACCGTCCGGGGCCGTGCACCGGAGACCGGTCACGAGAGCTTCGACTCGCTCATCGGACGCTCGGCCGAGGTGCTGGCCAGGCGCCGCTTCGACCCGACGCCGGTCGTGCTCGCGATCGTGGCGATCGCCGTGGTCATCGGTCTGGTGATGGCCTTCAAGGCGCTCACGCGGCCGGCCCCTCCGATCGGCGGCACCGAGGGCTTCGACATCTCCGAGAACCAGGGCGGCCAGCAGGACCCTGCGGCGGAGGGTGACGCGACCGACGGCGAAGCCCCCGCGGAGGACCCCGCGACCGAGCCGCCCGCGACCGAGGCACCGCCGGCCGCCACGGCGCCGGTCATCGCCTCCGCACAGATGGTCGACCCGCCGCCGGGCGGGGACGACAACGAGCACCCAGAGGCCGTGCCCGCGGCGATCGACGGCGACCCCGCGACGTCCTGGTACACCCGGACGTACAACTCGCCGACCTACGGCATGAAGCCGGGCGTCGGCTACGCGATCACCCTCGCCGCGCCGGCCACGGTCACCACCGTCACGCTGCACGTCAACGGCACCGGTGGCATGGTCGAGGTCCGGGCCACCGACCCGTCGACACCGACCCAGGGCGACGTCCTCGCGTCCGGGGCCCTGGGGCCCGACACCGTCCTCACCCTGAGCGCACCGACCCAGACCCAGTACATCGTCCTGTGGTTCACCGCCCTGCCGCAGACGGCGGACGGCAGCAACCGGGTCGAGCTCACGGAGGTCACGGTCTCCTGACGTCCCCGTCGGGCGGGACGTCCCGGGCACGCGCACGTGCGTGCCACCGCGCCGGAACAGATGCCACCTAGGATCTGTTGATGCGAACGGCCCCACCGGAACGGTGCGGGCGACCACCTGGAGCACGACGCTCCGGACGACAGAGGGACGGCACGTGACGGACACCGCACGCGATCTGGTCATCATCGGATCGGGCCCCGCCGGGTACACGGCAGCCGTGTACGCCGCCCGGGCAGGCCTGGAGCCCGTCGTGATCGCCGGGTCGGTCACCGCCGGTGGTGCGTTGATGAACACGACCGAGGTGGAGAACTTCCCCGGTTTCGTCGACGGCATCATGGGCCCCGAGCTCATGGAGAACATGCAGAAGCAGGCCGAGCGCTTCGGCGCCCGGATCGTGTACGACGACGTCGTGCAGGCCTCCCTGACCGGCCCGGTCAAGACGGTGGTCACCGGCAACGGCGAGACCTACACCGCGCGGTCCGTGATCCTGGCGACCGGCTCGGCCTACCGCCAGCTCGGCCTGCCGGAGGAGACCCGGCTGTCCGGGCACGGCGTGTCCTGGTGCGCGACCTGCGACGGCTTCTTCTTCCGCAACCAGGAGGTCGTCGTCGTCGGCGGCGGGGACTCCGCCGTCGAGGAGGCCACCTTCCTGACGCGCTTCGCGAGCAAGGTCACGATCGTGCACCGCCGCGACGAGCTGCGTGCCTCGAAGATCATGGCGGATCGGGCACTGGCCGATCCCAAGATCGAGTTCGCCTGGAACAGCCTGGTCTCGGCGATCCACGGCCAGGACAAGGTGACCGGGGTGACCCTGCGCGACACCGTCACCGGTGCCGAGCGGGAGCTCCCCGCCACTGGCGTGTTCGTCGCGATCGGCCACATCCCACGCAACGAGCTGCTCGTCGGGCAGGTCGACCTCGACGAGAGCGGCTACGTCCTGGTCGCGGCTGACGGCGCGCGCGGTACCGCGACCAACCTTCCTGGCGTCTTCGCGTGCGGCGATGTCGTCGACCACGTCTATCGTCAGGCGATCACCGCGGCCGGCACCGGCTGCGCAGCAGCGCTCGACGCCCAGCACTACCTCGCCGATCTCGGGCATCCCGCCGAGCCTTCGACCGACCCGTCCCAGCCCGCGACCTCCGAGGAGATCCTGTGACCACCGTCCCCGTCACCGACGCCACCTTCGCGGCCGACGTCCTGAAGTCCGACGTCCCCGTGCTGGTCGACTTCTGGGCGCCGTGGTGCGGGCCGTGCCGTCAGGTCGCGCCGATCCTCGAGGAGCTGTCCGGCACCTACGCGGGCCGCCTGACGATCGCCAAGCTCAACACCGACGAGAACCCCGCGGTGACGGCGGCGTACGGGATCACGTCGATCCCGACGATCAACATCTACTCGGGCGGCGAGCTGGTCAAGCAGATCGTCGGAGCGCGGCCCAAGCCGGCCCTCGTGAACGAGATCGAGTCCGTCCTGTCCTGACCGACGCGTCCACGGATCACAAGGTCCAGGTGGGCAGGACGTCGCCCGTGGCAGACTCTTGGCCATGACGCCCGCGAACGGCAAGCCGATGGGGTGGGTGACTCCTGCCCCCGGCAGCGCCGCCCACACTGTCCAGCCCGCCACCGGGACCCGTCTCGACCCGTGGATCGGTGCGTACGCCGACCGGACCCACGGCATGCGCGCATCCGAGATCCGCGCGCTGTTCGCCGTCGCCAACCGGCCCGAGGTCGTGTCGCTGGCCGGCGGCATGCCCAACCTCGAAGGCCTTCCGCTGGAGACGCTCGCCCAGATCGCCCACGACCTGGTCCTGACCCGCGGCACGACGGCGCTGCAGTACGGCTCGGGCCAGGGTGACGAGACGCTGCGCGAGCAGATCCTCGAGGTGATGCGCCTCGAGGGCATCGAGGCGCACCCGGACGACGTGGTCGTCACGACCGGATCACAACAAGCCCTCGACCTTGTGACTCGACTCTTTGTCAACCCCGGCGACGTCGTCGTCGCGGAGGCCCCCAGCTATGTCGGCGCGCTCGGCGTCTTCCGGGCCTACCAGGCCGACGTCGTGCATGTCCCGCTCGACGACAACGGCCTCGTGCCCGAGGCGCTCGAGGAGACCCTCGCGCGGCTGGCCGCCGAAGGTCGCTCGGTCAAGCTCCTGTACACCGTGCCCAACTTCCACAACCCCGCAGGCGTCAGCCTGAGCCTCGAACGCCGACCGCGGATCCTGGAGATCGCCCGCCGCTACGGCGTGCTCGTCCTGGAGGACAACCCGTACGGTCTGCTCGGCTTCGACGGCGAGCCCATGCCGGCGATGCGGTCGATGGACGACACGGGCGTGATCTACCTCGGATCGTTCTCGAAGACCTTCGCCCCGGGCTACCGGGTCGGCTGGGCCGTCGCGCCGCACGCCATCCGCGAGAAGCTGGTCCTGGCCAGCGAGTCCGCCATCCTGTGCCCGTCGAACGCCTCGCAGCTCGCCGTCTCGGCCTACCTGGCCAACCACGACTGGCGCGGCCAGATCAAGTCCTACCGCGAGATGTACCGCGAACGCCGCGACGCGATGATCGGCGCGCTGGCCGAGCACATCCCGGAGGCGACCTGGACCGTGCCGGAGGGTGGCTTCTACACCTGGGTCCGGTTGCCCAACGGGATGGACGCTCAGGCGATGCTGCCGCGCGCGATCACCGCCCTGGTCGCCTACGTGGCCGGCACGGCGTTCTACGCCGACGGACAGGGTGCCGACCACATGCGGCTGTCCTTCTGCTACCCGACGCCGGACCGGATCCGCGAGGGCGTCCGGCGGCTCGCCGGGGTCGTCGCCGCAGAGTCCGAGCTCGTCCAGATCTTCGGCACAGGGACGGACCGGCACCGCGCGTCGCAGACCGTCGAGTCGGTCGTCACCGACACCCACTGAGGTACCGGCACCGATCGACCTCGCCGACACTGACTGACGTCACCGGCGCCCACTGATCGACGGGCACCGCCTGATCGCCAGAGGCCGAACCCCGTCTGCCCGAGAGGGTGGCGGGGTTCGGCCTCTGGCGGTGTATCAGGACCCTCAGCGCAGCAGGCCCGGGTCGTCGGGCGAGAGCGTCGCGAGGATCCGGTTGAGGTCCTGGACCGATGCGAACTCGACGGTCAGACGACCCTTGGTCTTCCCGAGGGCGATCTTGACCCGGGTGTCGAACTTGTCGGAGAGCCTGGAGGCGAGGTCGTCGAGCGCTCCGTTGCGGTCGCCCGGGCGGGGGCGCCGTACGACCACCTTCTCCGGGTCACCGCCGAGTGCGACGATCTCCTCCGTCGACCGGACGGACAGGCCTTCGGCGACGATCCGCTGGGCCAGGCGCTCCATCGATGCTCCGTCGGGCAAGCCCAGCAGCGCGCGGGCATGGCCGGCCGAGAGCACCCCAGCAGCCACCCGACGCTGGACGAGCGGCGGGAGCTTGAGCAGCCGTAGGGTGTTCGAGATCTGCGGACGGGACCGGTGGATGCGCTGCGCGAGCTCGTCGTGGGTGCAGCCGAAGTCGTCGAGGAGCTGCTGGTAGGCCGCAGCCTCCTCGAGCGCGTTGAGCTGGCTGCGGTGCAGGTTCTCGAGCAGGGCGTCGCGCAGCAGGTCGTTGTCGTCGGTCTCCCGAACGATCGCCGGAATGGTCGCGAGTCCGGCGAGCTGGGTCGCGCGCCAGCGCCGCTCCCCCATGATGAGCTCGTACCCGGTCTGGCCGTCGTCCGTCAGGGCCGGCCGCACCACGACGGGCTGCAGGACACCGACCTCTCGGATGGACCCGACCAGCTCGGCCAAGGAGTCCTCGTCGAACTCGGTCCGCGGCTGGCGCGGGTTGGCCCGGATGGATCCGACCGGCACCTCGGCGAAGTAGACGCCCGGGACCGGCAGCAGACCCTGCGGCAGTCCGGTCGCGGGATCGGCGTCCTGCAGGGTGGTGATCGCCGCGGCCGCCGCGGAGCCGTTGCCGTGGGAGGAGCCGTTGCCGTTGGTGTGCGCCGGCTCCGCGAGGGTGGTCCACCCTGCCTCATTGGTCCACCGCGCGCCGTTGGTGGCGCCGGTGCCGTTCGTCGAGCCCGCGCCGTACCCAGAGCCGGAGCCGTACCCGGAGCCCCCGACGTCGATCGACGCTGCGCCGTTGCCGGTCACTGATCCGTTGGCCGGCGCGCTGCCGCTGCTCGGGACCGCGCCGTTCGGGACCGCGCCGTTGGGGACCGAGCCGGCGCCACCGGTCGATCCGTCGGTGCTCGTCGTCGTCACGGTTGGTCGCGTCCCGACGCCGGCAGCAGCAGAGCCGGCCCGTTCACCGTCCACGTGGGCCTCGGGCGTCCTCGCCGGCCCGGCCTCGGCGGCCGCAGGCGCACCCGGGAAGAACACGTCCACCGGGCGGGTGTCGCCGCTCGGCGCACTGGGGATCAGGGCACCGAGCCCACGGCCCAGCCCACGGCGCTTCTCAGCCATCAGTTCTCCTCTGTCATTGACGTGCCGCGGTAGCCGACGGCAGTCGCCGGCGCCACCCCGGCCCCACGCTCGGAAAGCTCACGCGCCGCCGCCAGGTAGGACAGCGCCCCGGACGAACCCGGGTCGTACGTCATCACGGTCTGCCCATAGCTCGGCGCCTCAGAGATGCGCACGGACCGTGGAACCGTCGTGCGCAGCGTCTGTGCAGGGAAGTGCTCACGGACCTCCGCGGCAACCTGTTGAGCGAGGTTGGTCCGGGCGTCGTACATGGTGAGCAGGATCGTCGAGACGTGCAGAACAGGGTTCAGATGGTTCTTGATGAGCTCGACGTTCTTGAGCAGCTGGCTCAGCCCTTCGAGTGCGTAGTACTCGCACTGGATCGGGATGAGTACCTCACGCGCAGCGACGAAGGCGTTGACGGTGAGCAGCCCGAGGCTCGGGGGGCAGTCGATGAAGACGTAGTCGAGACGGTCCAGCCCTTCGGCCTCACGGCCCGCGAGATAGGCGTCGATCGCGTTGCGGAGCCGGTTCTCGCGGGCCACGAGCGAGACGAGCTCGATCTCGGCCCCGGACAGGTCGATCGTCGCCGGCGCGCACCACAGGCGCGGCAGACGGGCGGACTGCTGCACGACGACACCCAGGTCCTCGTCCTCGACCAGCACCTCGTAGATCGACGGTGTTCCTGCCCGGTGGTCGATGCCCAACGCAGTCGAGGCGTTCCCTTGGGGGTCGTTGTCGATCACCAGAACGTTCAGTCCTGCCTGCGCGAGCGCCGCAGCGAGATTGACGGTCGAGGTCGTCTTCCCGACGCCACCCTTCTGGTTGGCGATCGTCAGGATCCGAGTCCGATCGGGACGAGGGAAGCGGCGACCCGAGAGGTCGATACGGCGGCGAGCGTCAGCCGCGATCTGAGCCGCAAGGGGCGTGGTCTCGTCGACCATCGGGAGGCTGTCGATGATGGCTGCCCGCCGCTCGTCGTCGGACCACCGAGGAGCACCACCTGAGACATCGGTGGTTCCACGTGGAACACCGGGGGTTTCACGTGGAACACCGTTGCTCGATGTCCCGTACTGCTGCTCCACCGGTTCTCCCGTCATCGCCTGGTCACATCCTGCCATCGTGAGGTGTCGTTCCCGGTCGTCTGTCCACAGCCGGCCGTTGCGTGTCTGGCGCCGCCGTGAGCCTTTCGGTGCGCGCCTCTGGATCCCTTGCGAGCCTCTGTCGAGCACGGACGAGTCCGTCCGCGCGGGCACGGGCCGGTCGGTGCCGTGGGTTCCGCGACGGTTCAGGACTGTCGCGGTTGATCAGATCCCCGACCGGACGACGCCGTGCCCTTGCCGCCCGGCCCGGTCGGCGCAGCGCCCTTCGGCCCAGCATCTCGCGGCCGGCCGCCCCTCGACCCGCGGCCCTTCGTCGCCTTGCTCTTCGCCACCTTCGGCTTGGCCGGCGCGCGGGGGATCACCAGCTCGCGGACGACCCTGATGATCGTCGTGCCCGTGAACCCCTCGATCGTCGGCGCCTCGAGGACCTCACCGGGGCCGCCGCCGAGGGACCGGATGGCGGACGCAGCGTCTTCGAGCTCCTGGTGCGCAGTCTGACCCTTCATCGCCAGCAGGACGCCGCCGGACCGGAGCAGCGGCAAGGTCCAGCCGGCCAGTCGATCCATCGGAGCCACCGCGCGAGCGGTCACGGCATCGGCCACGAGCGTCCCCTGCATGTCCTCCGCACGACCGCGCACGACCTCCACGGACGTGAGACCCAGCTGCTCGACCACCTCGATCAACCAGGCAACCCGGCGCTCCATCGGGTCGAGCAGAACAATGTGAAGGTCAGGGCGGAGGGCCGCGAGCACAACTCCGGGAAGACCGGCACCTGAACCGACGTCGATCACCGTTCCCGACGCCGGCAGGAACGGCACCACCGACGCCGAGTTGATGAGGTGACGCTCCCACAGGCGCACAACCTCGCGCGGCCCGATCAGCCCGCGGAGCACTCCCTGGTCCGCGAGGAGGGCCGCAAACCTGGCAACGGTCGCATGGGCTTCGCCGAAGAAGGTCACGACGCGGGGGTCGTCGCCCGCCAGCGGACTGTCGCCGTCAGCGCTCACTGAGTCGTTGGTCGCAGGCACGTCGTGAGCCGCATCCGGCTGGGCGGAGTCAGTGGTCCGCGGGTCATCGGCCTGCCGGTCAGGCTCACTGCTGTGCTCTTCGGTCACGTGCCTTCTCCTCTATGGACGGACGAGCCGACATGTTGTTTCACGTGGAACGCCGGTGCCCTGTTCGCGATCCACTGTTCCACGTGAAACACCTCGACGCTTCACCCGGAGCCGCCGCACCAGGTCCCTTCGCGGAGCCCGGGCCTGAGGCTGGACCAGAGGGCTGGTCCCGTCACCAAGACATCGGCGCTGGTGCACACGCCTTCGGCACCGGCATCAACACTGCGGCCTCCGACCGCCGTCAGGCCAACGATGCGACGCGTGCACGTCGCCGGCCGATCAACTCCATGGCATCGGCTCCGCTGCTGACCGCTCCGTCCGACCTCACCGATCCGACGGCACCACCGATTGACGACACCATCGATTGACAACACCACCGATCGGACGGCACCACCGATCCGATGAACTGACCGATCCGACGGTTCCGCAGGGCGCGAGGCTCACGCCCGCCTGAGAGCGGCAAGACAGGCGGTCGAGGGCCGCCGACCCGCAGCATGTCCCGCCCCAGCCCGTACCACCGTCGCCGTTTCACGTGGAACGTCCGGCGGATCACAGCGTGCCTGTCCGAGGACTCCCACCAATCCAGAGGCGCGGCGCAGTGCCGGGCGCGACCGTCAGGCCGGGTGGATCACCACGTGACGCGACGGCTCGACACCATCGCTGTCGCTGACCAGACCAGCTTCGGCGACGACGTCGTGAACGACCTTGCGCTCGAACGGGTTCATCGCCTCGAGTGAGACCGGCTGCCCGGAGGCGCGAACCTCCGCGATGGCGGCACGTGCAACCTCAGCGAGCTCCGCCTTGCGGCCCGCGCGGAAGCCGGCGATGTCCAGCATGAGCCGGCTCCGCTCACCGGTCTTCGTCTGCACGGCGAGCCGGGTCAGCTCCTGGAGAGCATCCAGGACCTCGCCGTCGTTGCCGACCAGTCGACGCAGGCCCCGCTCCGAGCCGGCCTCGGCAACGATCTCGACCGCTGCGCGACCATGGTCGACGTCGATGTCGATGTCGCCGTCGACGTCGGCGATGTCGAGAAGCTCCTCGAGATAGTCGGCGGCGATCTCGCCCTCCTCCTCCAGGCGACGGGTCGTAACGTCCTCCTCGGGAGCATCCTCCGTGGCAGGTGCAGTCTCTTCAGTCATCGGTTCTCCTCGTGCGCAGGAAGGCGGCAGGGCCGCGGGTCAGTTCTCGGAGGCGCGCGACGCGCCAGTTCCGTCCGCGCCGTGTCCTTCGGTCCCGGAGTCGTCGGACGGGGCGGGAGCAGCAGTGGACTCGCTCGAGGTGGCCGCCGCGGCCGCGCGTCGAGCGGCACTGGTCCCGGTGCCCGGACGCTTGGTGCTGGTGGTCCCTGCGGCGGTCGGCGCGACGCCGCCCGCCTTGGCGATCCGCGCCTTCATCCCGGTGTCGCGCGACGGCGTCGAGGGGACGCCACTCGCATCGGGCTCGACCACGGGCGCGTCTGCACGGGTCCCGCTCGCGGCAGGCTCGGCTCCGGCAGGCTTGGCGCCGGCAGGCTTCACGCCCGCCTTCTTCGGGCCGGCAGCCTTCGAGCCGGCAGCCTTCGTGCCCGCCGTCGTTCCCGGGGCCTTCGCGCCGGCCGATGCGGCACCGGCGGGCTTCACACCCGCCGGCTTGGCGCCGGCCTGCTTCGTCCCAGCTGGCTTCGCGCCAGCAGGCTTCGTCCCCGCAGGCTTCGCGCCCGGAGTCTTCGTTGCGGGCTTCGCACCGGCCGGGTTGGTGGCCGCCGGGTGACCTGTGGTCCCCGCCGCACCGTGCGCTGGCGTCGCCCCGGGAGCTGCGGTGCCCTTGGCCCGTTCCTTGCGCTTGGGCTGCTGCCGCTGACCGTGCACCTTCTCGTCGGTGGCCGGTCGCTCCTCCTCGAGCACGATGCCGCGCGCGGCGGCCTTGCGGGCCCGACGCTCCTTGAGCTGGCGCTCCGCCTCGGAGCCCGGCGTCGGGTTGCGGCGGATCACGTAGAACTGCTGGCCCATGGTCCAGAGGTTGGTCGTCGACCAGTAGATCAGGACACCGATCGGGAAGTTCACGCCGGAGATCGCGAAGACCAACGGAAGGATGTAGAGCAGCATCTTCTGCTGCTGAGCCATCGGACCCTGCAGCGCCGACGCCGGCATGTTCTTCTGCGTCAGCTGGCGCTGCGTCGTGAACGTCGTCAGCGACATCATCACGATCAGTACGACCGTCACGATCTTCACCTGCATGTCCGTCGAGCCCAGGAAGGTCTCGGAGATCGGGGCACCGAAGATCGTCGCCGCGTTGGCCTGCGCGGCAAGCTCCTGCGTCAGCGGGCCGATGCTGTCCCGCGCGCCGCCCTGGTAGGTACCGGCGGCCACGTCACCGAGCGAGTAGAGCACGCGGAACAGGGCGAAGAAGATGGGGGACTGGGCCAGGATCGGCAGACAGGACGAGAACGGGTTCGTCCCGTGCTTGCGGTAGAGCTCCATCGTCTCCCGGCTCATCGCCTCACGCGACGCCGGATCCGTCTTGCCCTTGTACTTCTTCTGGATCACCTGCATCTCGGGGGCCAAGAGCTGCATGCCGCGAGAGGCCTTGATCTGCTTGACGAACAACGGGATCAGCAGGATCCGGATCACGACCACCAGGCCGACGATCGACAGGGCCCAGGTCACACCTGACTCCGACGGCAGCCCCAGGGTCGTCAGCACCGAGTGGAACTGGACCATGAGCCAGGCCACGGCCACCTTCAACGGCCAGAGGATGTTGTCGATCATCGCGTGGAGCTCCTCGTTGGATCAGCGTGCCCGTGCTCGTGGGGGGACTTCTGCGGACCGCGCGCGGGTGGGACGTCGTCGACGCCGCCGGCCGTCCACGGGTGGCAACGACCGAGCCGGCGGATCGCGAGCCAGGTGCCGCGGAGCGCGCCATGGCGCTGGACAGCGACCAGGGCGTACTGCGAACAGCTCGGGTAGTAGCGGCAGGTCGGGCCGGTCAAGGGGGAGATCAGGTGCTGGTAGACCCACAGCAAGCCGATGAGGATGGCCCCGGGTGTGCGCCTGACAAGGCTCAGGGCCTGTGCGGGTGCTCCGGCGATCGTCCCGGTGATGCTCATGTCCGGCTCGCACGGTCGTCGAGCCGACGAACCGCAGCGGTCAGCGCGGACCGGTAGTCCTCGACGAGCTCGAGGTAGCTGGCGCTCGCTGCCGGGGTGAGTGCGCGCACGACCACGTCGGCGCCGCTCGGCAGGGAGTTCATCTGCTCGACCACCACGCCTCGCAACCTCCGTCTGACCCTGTTACGGACCACAGCGCCGCCGACCGCCTTGGCCACGACGAACCCCACGCGTGCGCCGTCCTGCTCCGGCACCGCCCGACAGTGCACGACGAGTGTCGAGCGACCCGCTCGGGTCCCACGACGGATCGTCAGCGCGAAGTCCTCGGACCGGCGCATCCGCAGTGCGGCAGGCAGCACCCGAGAAGGTCAGGCAGACAGCTCTTCGCGACCCTTGCGCCGGCGAGCAGCGAGGATCGCGCGGCCGGCCCGGGTGCGCATGCGCAGCCGGAAGCCATGGGTCTTTGCCCGACGCCGGTTGTTCGGCTGGAAGGTGCGCTTCGTCACTTCAGACTCCACAAGGTTGGTTCAGGTCACCGCCCGGACGGCGGACAGTCGTGCCACTCCCGAGCCCGTGTCCAGGATCGCACCAGGCGCCGGGCTCCACACCAAGACGGTGGGAGCACTCACATGCGCGCGGGCACGCAGACAGGAGCCGTCGAGAACGGCTGTGTCACGGTACGCGGCACAGCCCACAGGGTCAAACGGCCGTGACGGGTGTCGTCCTCGATCCGAACCCTACAGACTGCACCCGAACGGCCGATTCGGGGCAGCGACACACCGAGGACCATATGGGGCAGTCCGCGGCACACCCCGCCGCCGAGACGTGCCATCACTCGACCGAACCAAGGCCCCACCCTGCCCGCCGTGGGCGCACAGCTTGTGGACAACTGTGTGGATCATGGTGCGGCGTGCGAGACTTCGGCACAGATCCATGCCATTCCTCTGCCTTCCGCAAGCACATCAGGAGCCTTCAGGTGTCAGGACAGGATGACCCGATCGCCCAGGTGTGGGACCGAGCGGTCGGCCGCATCGCCACGGATCCGGCGACGAGCGCCCAGCAGCTCGCGTTCATCCGGCTGGCACGTCCCCTCGGCCTCCTCGACGGCACCATCCTGCTCGCCGTCGGCAACGAGTTCACGAAGGACTACCTCGAGTCGCGGGTCCGCAACGAGCTGACGGACGCCCTGTCCGAGGTCCTCGGCCTCGACGCCCGCTTCGCGGTGACGGTCGACCCTGCGCTCGAGCTCGAGGGTGGTCGGGCACCATCCGCGCAGACCGATCGGGCCGACGTCGGACGAGCGAGCAGCGACCGGCCCGACCGGGACCACGATCGCGACCGGGACCGCGACGGCTCTGACCGCGACCGCGGGGACCGGGACCGCTCCGGCTCGCACCTGGGACGGGACGACGACCGACGCGACCGACGCGACCAACCGCCGTACGGCGAGCGCTCACAGGGTCGCAGCCAGCACCAGCGGCAGGCCCCGGTCGAGCCGGCGCGCCTCAACCCGAAGTACCTCTTCGAGACCTTCGTGATCGGCGCATCGAACAGGTTCGCGCACGCCGCGGCCGTCGCTGTGGCCGAGGCACCCGCCAAGGCCTACAACCCGCTGTTCATCTACGGGGACTCCGGTCTGGGCAAGACACACCTGCTGCACGCGATCGGTCACTACGCGTTCTCGCTGTACCCGGGCGTGCGGGTCCGGTACGTGAACTCCGAGGAGTTCACCAACGACTTCATCAACTCGATCGGTGAGGGCAAGGCCGGCGCCTTCCAGCGTCGCTACCGCGAGGTGGACGTCCTGCTCGTCGACGACATCCAGTTCCTGCAGGGCAAGGAACAGACGATGGAGGAGTTCTTCCACACCTTCAACACGCTGCACAACGCCAACAAGCAGGTCGTTATCACGTCCGACCTCCCGCCGAAGCAGCTCAACGGCTTCGAGGACCGGATGCGGTCACGCTTCGAGTGGGGACTGATCACCGACGTCCAGCCACCCGACCTCGAGACCCGGATCGCCATCCTGCGCAAGAAGGCCGGCAACGAGAAGCTGCAGGCGCCGGACGACGTCCTGTCCTACATCGCCTCGAAGATCTCCACAAACATCCGTGAGCTCGAGGGTGCCCTCATCCGGGTGACAGCGTTCGCGAACCTCAACCGGCAGCACGTGGACCTCGCGCTGGCCGAGATCGTCCTCAAGGACCTGATCACCGACGAGGACACCGCGGAGATCACAGCGGCGGCGATCATCGCCCAGACGGCCAACTACTTCGGTCTGACCATCGACGACCTGTGCGGCTCGTCGCGTTCGCGGGTGCTGGTCACCGGCCGTCAGATCGCGATGTACCTGTGCCGTGAGCTCACCGACATGAGCCTGCCCAAGATCGGTCAGCAGTTCGGCGGCCGCGATCACACCACCGTCATGCACGCCAACCGCAAGATCCGTGAGCTCATGGCCGAGCGGCGCTCCATCTACAACCAGGTCACCGAGCTCACCAACCGGATCAAGCAGCAGCACCGCGGCTGAGCCCGGGTCGGAGCGCGCGACGACACCGCCGAGCACCCGGACGCCACCGCGTCCGACACGTTCGGGCGACAAAGACCACCCCAAAAATCACCCATAGGACGACTGTTCACACCTGTGGACATCTCTGTGGACAGCGGTGGACGACACGCATGGACCGTGTGGACAGCAGGCCACCGAAAGGTGGACGACACGTGGACAGGAATCGACCGTCCACTGTCGGTGCCGATCGTGAACAGGACTGTCGAACACCGGGTCCACAGCCCGATCCGCCCAGTGACCTGCGACGACGAGCGATGTACACACTCTCCACAACCCCTATGACGATGACGATCTGTTCTTGTCATCAGGAGATCCACAGCGCCTTCATTGCCCCAGCGACCTCGAGCGATCATGTGAGATCCACCTTCGCCAGAATGACATGTCTGGTGTCCCACCCAGGGTGCTCTCGCGTAGGGTTCACCCAGATCACTGCTCACGCAGGGCACGACGTCGTGCCCTGCGCGTACGGTGCTGAACCACGTCGAGATTCGTCGTCGGTGCAGCGCTCGATGTGGATGTCGGGTGCCAGGTGTCTGAGGAAGCGTGCGAAGGGGAGTCCGATGAGGTTCAGGGTCGACCGTGACGTCCTGGCGGAAGCCGTCACCTGGACCGCGCGCTCCCTGCCGACCAGGCCCCCGGTCCCGGTCCTCGCCGGCGTCCGGCTCGAGGCCGACTCGACAGGTGTCGTCCAGCTCTCGAGCTTCGACTACGAGGTGTCGGCACGGTCCGAGATCGCCGCGGACGTGAGCGAGCCCGGAACGGTCCTGGTCTCCGGGCGCCTGCTCGCCGAGATCTCCCGTGCACTGCCGGGGAAGCCTGTCGACGTCGTCCTGGACGGGACGAAGGTCTCGGTGACGTGTGGCGCCAGCCGCTTCACGCTGCTCACCATGCCGGTCGAGGACTACCCGGCACTGCCCGCGATGCCGGCCGTCGTCGGCACGATCGCCGGGGACGACCTGACCCAGGCCGTTGCCCAGGTGACGATCGCGGCGAGCCGCGACGACACCCTGCCGTTGCTCACCGGTGTGCGGATGGAGATCGAGGGCGATCTGATCACCCTCCTGGCCACCGACCGGTACCGGCTCGCCCTGCGCGAGCTGAGGTGGACCCCGGCGTCCCCCGGCATGTCGTCGGTCGCTCTGGTCAGGGCGCGGACGTTGTCCGATGCTGCCAAGTCGCTCGGTGGGTCCGACCGCGTGACGGTTGCGTTGTCCGCCGGTGGTGGTGTCGACCTGATCGGCTTCGAGGCGGGCGGTCGGCACACGACGTCGCTGCTGGTCGACGGTGACTACCCGGCCGTCCGACGGCTCTTCCCGGAGGAGACGCCGATCCACGCGGTCGTCACCACCCAGGCCCTGACCGATGCCGCCAAGCGTGTCGCGCTCGTCGCTGAGCGCAACACCCCGATCCGACTGTCCTTCACCGAGGGACAGGTCGTGCTCGACGCGGGCCAGGGCGACGATGCCCAGGCATCCGAGGCGCTCGAGGCCACGCTCGACGGCGAGGACATCACCGTCGCGTTCAACCCGCAGTTCCTACTGGACGGGCTGGGTGCCCTGAGCACCGAGTTCGTGCGGTTCTCCTTCACCCACCCGAACAAGCCCGTCGAGTTCACCGGGCAGCGGACCATCGACGGTGACGACGACCGGAGCTACCGGTACCTGTTGGTACCGATCCGCTTCGCCGGCTAGGCACTGGTCGTCATGCACATCGGTCTGGTGGGTCTGGGCAGGATGGGTGCGAACATGCGCCAGCGCCTCCGGGATCGTGGCGTCGAGGTCACCGGGTACGACCGGAACCCTGACGTGAGCGATGTCGACAGCCTCGCGGCACTGGTCGCCGCACTCGAGGCGGGATCACGCGTGATCTGGGTCATGGTGCCGTCCGGTGAGGTCACCAGGGCAGTGGTCGACGAGCTTGCGGGTCTGCTCACCGACGGTGATCTTCTGGTCGAGGGCGGCAACTCGCACTACACCGACGACATCGCGCACGCCGCGGCGCTCGCACCCCTCGGCATCGGCTACGTCGACGTCGGCGTCTCGGGCGGTGTGTGGGGTCTGACCAACGGCTACGGCCTGATGGCCGGCGGATCGGCGGCGGACGTCGAGCGACTGATGCCGGTGTTCGACGCGCTGCGTCCGGACGGGCCCCGGGCCACCGCCTTCGTCCATGCCGGCTCGGTCGGTGCGGGCCACTACGCGAAGATGGTGCACAACGGCATCGAGTACGGGCTGATGCAGGCCTATGCCGAGGGCTACGAGCTGCTCGAGGCCCAAGCAATCGTGACCGACGTGACGGGGACTCTCAAAGCGTGGACGCAGGGGACCGTCGTCCGTTCATGGCTCCTGGACCTCCTGGTCGCAGCCCTCGAGGCAGACCCGGAGCTCGCGGCCATCGACGACTGGGTCGACGACTCCGGTGAGGGTCGGTGGACCGTCGACGAGGCGATCGACCAGGCGGTGCCGCTGCCGGTCATCTCCGCGGCTCTGTTCGCGCGGTTCGCCTCCCGACAAGGCGCGTCCCCCGCGATGAAGGCGGTCGCCGCACTACGTCAGCAGTTCGGTGGGCACGCGGTACGCCCCGCCTCACCGGCCCCGTGAGCGTCGGGCCTCGACGCACCGCCCCGGCAGGTGCCTGACCGTGCATGTCAGCCAGCTCTCCCTGACCGACTTCCGCTCCTACGAGCAGGTCGACCTGACCCTCGAGCCGGGGGTCAGCGCGCTCGTCGGACCCAACGGCCAGGGCAAGACCAACCTCGTCGAGGCGATCGGCTACGCCGCGACGCTCGGCAGCCACCGCGTCGCGACCGACGCCGCCCTCGTCCGGGCCGGAGCGGCGCGCGCCGTGGTGCGGGTCCGGGCCGTGCGCGGTGACCGGCAGAGCCTGGTCGAGCTCGAGATCAACCCGGGTCGCGCCAACCGCGCCCAGATCAACCGGGCACCGGCACGACGTGCTCGCGACGTGCTCGGCATCGTGCGCACCGTGCTGTTCGCACCAGAGGACCTTGCCCTGGTCAAGGGTGACCCCGACGGTCGTCGTCGCTTCCTCGACGAGCTCGCGGTGCAGGTGTGGCCGCGGATGGCCGGCGTGCTGAGCGACTACGACCGGGTGCTGCGGCAGCGCAGCGCGCTGCTCAAGACCGCCGGCTCGGCCCGGCGAGGTGCCCACGCACGCGCGCGCAGTGCCGGCGGTTCGACGACCGACCTCGGCGACGGCACGGACCTGCGGACCCTCGACGTCTGGGACACCAAGCTCGCCCAGGTCGGGGCGCAGGTCCTCGCGATGCGGGTCAGCCTCGTCGAGCAGCTGCGACCGCACGTCGCTGCGGCGTACGAGCAGGTCAGCGACGGGCAGGGCGCGGCTGTCGTCGGCTACCGGTCCTCGCTGCTCGCCAGTGCGGCCGAGCAGGACGGTCCGCTGCACGGATCGGCGCCCGGGTCCGGTCCGCGGACGCCGCCGGTGGGTCCGGTGCCGCATCTCGGAGCCGGGCACGACCTGCTCGAGGCCCAGCTCCTCGAGGCGATGTCACGCCTGCGCGGCCAGGAGATCGACCGGGGTGTGAGCCTCGTCGGGCCGCACCGCGACGACCTGCTGCTCGGTCTCGGTGCCCTGCCGGCCAAGGGCTACGCGAGTCACGGTGAGTCGTGGTCGTTCGCCCTCGCGCTCCGTCTGGCCTGCTACCAGCTGCTCACGCACGGCACGCCGGACGATGACGTGACCGGCGCGGGGTTCGCGGACTGGGGTGAGGGTGCCGAGCCGGTGCTGATCCTCGACGACGTCTTCGCCGAGCTCGACGTCCGGCGGCGTGACCGCCTCGCGGCGCTGGTGGCCGGCGCCGAGCAGGTCCTGGTGACGGCGGCGGTGGCCGAGGACGTGCCGGAACAGCTCGAGGGGGCAAGGATCGACGTCATGGGTGGGCAGGTGCAGCGTGTCCGGTGAACGGCGGGGCGTCCGCGGCACCGGCGACGGCCTGGAGCGTGACGTCACCGGCAGCACCGGCAGCACCGCCGCCTCGGACGCCCACACCGACACCGCCCACACCGACACCGCCCACACCGACACCGCCCACACCGACACCGCCCACACCGACACCGCCGAGACCGACGGCCGTCCCCCGGCCGGCACGGACCCGCTGCGTCCGGTCGCCGAGAGCCTCGCCCTGACCCCCGCGGCAGAGGTCGGTCGGGCGGCACTGAACCGGGCCAAGGCGGCTGCCGTGGCGCGCGGGATGAGGCCGGGCACCCCCAGCCGGCGCCTGGGCGCACTGCCGCCCACCGAGCACAGGTCGGGCCCCGGCCGTGACGGTCGCGACCCGGCGCTGATCGGCGACACCCTCGCCCGGCTGGCGACCGAGCGCGGCTGGTCGACCGAGCTGTCCGTCGGCGGTGTGATCGGGCGGTGGCGTGCGGTCGTCGGCGACCAGGTGGCGGACCACTGCACACCGGAGACCTTCGAGGACGGCCTGCTCATGGTGCGCACCGACTCGAGCGCCTGGGCGGCGAACCTGCGCCTGGTGGTGCCCCAGCTCCTCGTGCGACTCATGGAGGAGGTCGGGCCGGACGTCGTCCGTGAGGTCAAGGTGCTCGGACCGACCGGGCCGGGCTGGGTCAAGGGCCCGCGTCGGGTCGCCGGTCGCGGTCCGCGGGACACGTACGGATGAGCGCGCGGATGAGCGCACGGATGAGCGCACGGACGGGTGCTCGGACGGGTGCTCGGACGGGTGCTCGGGCCGGCGTCGTGCTCGGACCGTCACCCGCACCCGAGAACGGCTACCAGAGGCGCTGACCCACGGGCCGTGACCACCGGTTCACGCCCCGGCTTCTCTGACGCGTCAAACCTGTGCAGGAGCCGTCCTGAGGCCTGTCACAAGGTAGACTGAGGCCTGTCATTCCCGGTGCTCGGACGAGTCGCCTGGGCCGACCGCCCGCCGCAGGTCACCAGCCTCGGTACGACGGTCCGGCACCTGCGGTCTCCATGCCTGCGCCAGGAACACCTGTGCACGGCCCCGGACCCGCCCTCGGGTCCACCGGCGTGCGCGCGCACCCGTGAGGAGCACCTCTGCCCGTGGCCGACACGAGTCCCACCACTTCCCAGCCCGCCACCGGCAGCACCTACGACGCCAGCGCCATCACCGTCCTCGAAGGGCTCGAGGCCGTGCGCAAGCGGCCGGGCATGTACATCGGCTCGACCGGACCACGCGGGCTGCACCACCTGGTCTACGAGGTCGTGGACAACTCGGTCGACGAGGCGCTCGCCGGCTACTGCAGCCACATCGACGTCACCCTCCAGGCGGACGGCGGCGTCCGGGTCGTCGACGACGGTCGCGGCATCCCGGTCGGTATCGTCGCGAGCGAGGGCCGGCCCGCAGTCGAGGTCGTCCTGACCGTGCTGCACGCAGGCGGCAAGTTCGGTGGCAGCGGCTATGCCGTCTCCGGCGGGTTGCACGGCGTGGGTGTCTCCGTCGTCAACGCACTGTCCAGCCGGCTCGACGTCGAGGTCCAGCGGCATGGACACGTCTGGCGGCAGTCGTACGCCGACGGGGTGCCGCAGGGGCCGTTGTCCGAGGACGAGGTGTCGGACCTGACCGGCACGACGATCACCTACTGGCCCAGCGACGTGGTGTTCGAGACGACGGACCACGACTTCGAGACCTTGCGCTCACGCTTCCAGCAGATGGCGTTCCTCAACAGGGGCCTGGCGATCAGCCTGACCGACGAGCGCCCGCAGCACACCGGCACCGAGGACGAGATCACCACCGCGGTCCCGGTCGAGGGTGCCAAGGTCACCGACGAGGTCACCGGCACGACGTCGGCGTCGGGGACCTCCGCACGGTCGGTCACCTTCCGCTACGAGGGCGGCCTGGTCGACTACGTCAAGCACCTCAACAGCGCCAAGAAGGTCGAGGTCGTCCACCCCGAGATCATCGACTTCGAGTCGGAGGACGTCGAGCGGCGGATCTCGGTGGAGATCGCCCTGCAGTGGACCAACGGCTACTCGGAGTCCGTGCACACCTACGCCAACACCATCTCGACGACCGAGGGCGGCACGCACGAGGAGGGCTTCCGGGCGGCGATGACCTCGCTGGTCAACCGCTACGCGCGGGAGAAGGGCATCCTCAAGGAGAAGGACGAGAACCTCACGGGTGACGACATCCGCGAGGGCCTGACCGCCGTCATCTCGATCAAGCTCGGTGAGCCGCAGTTCGAGGGCCAGACGAAGACCAAGCTCGGCAACACGGAGGCCAAGACCTTCGTGCAGAAGGTGGTCAACGAGCAGCTCGGCGACTGGCTCGGGTCGCACCCGGTCGAGGCCCGGGACATCATCCGCAAGTCGCTCCAGGCGGCGGCTGCGCGGATGGCTGCGCGCAAGGCGCGCGAGGCGACCCGCCGCAAGGGTCTGCTCGAGTCCGGCGGCATGCCGGGCAAGCTGCGGGACTGCCAGTCCAACAACCCCGCCGAGTGCGAGGTCTTCATCGTCGAGGGCGACTCGGCCGGCGGCTCGGCGGTGCGCGGACGCAACCCGCGGACCCAGGCGATCCTGCCGATCCGGGGCAAGATCCTCAACGTCGAGCGGGCCCGTCTCGATCGCGCGCTGGGCAACATGGAGGTCCAGGCGCTGATCACGGCCTTCGGCACGGGCATCGGCGAGGACTTCGACATCCTCAAGCTGCGCTACCACAAGATCGTGCTGATGGCCGACGCCGACGTCGACGGCCAGCACATCTGCACGTTGTTGCTGACCCTGCTCTTCCGGTACATGCGGCCGCTGATCGAGGGTGGCTACGTCTACCTCGCCCAGCCGCCGCTGTACCGGCTCAAGTGGTCCAACGCCCCGCACGACTACGTGTACTCCGACCGTGAGCGCGACGCGTTCCTCGCCGAGGGGCTCGCCACCGGCAAACGGATCCCCAAGGAGAACGCGATCCAGCGCTACAAGGGTCTCGGCGAGATGGACTACTCAGAGCTGTGGGAGACCACGATGGACCCGGACCAGCGCACGCTGCTGCAGGTCACGCTCGACGACGCGGCGGCGGCCGACGAGATCTTCGCGGTGCTGATGGGCGAGGACGTCGAGTCCCGACGCTCGTTCATCCAGCGCAATGCCAAGGATGTGAGGTTCCTGGACATCTGAGCGGCCGGCACCGCGGGCCGCCGTAGGGCGGTCGGCGGCAGCCGGACCACGACGACCAGGACCAGGTACCCGCGACGCAGTCGCGACCACGAGACGAGGTAGACGGTGACCGACCAGACTCCCCCCGACGGCGACCTGCCCGAGGTGACCCCCGAGACCGACGGCGGGATCATCACGGACCGGGTCACCCCGGTGGACCTGCAGCTCGAGATGCAGCGGTCCTACCTGGACTACGCGATGAGCGTCATCGTGGGTCGTGCGCTGCCGGACGTGCGGGACGGCCTCAAGCCGGTGCACCGTCGCGTGATCTACGCGATGTACGACGGCGGCTACCGCCCCGACCGCCAGTTCTCCAAGTGCAGCCGCGTCGTCGGCGACGTCATGGGCAAGTACCACCCGCACGGTGACACCGCGATCTACGACGCGATGGTCCGGCTCGTCCAGGACTGGTCGCTGCGGTACCCGCTGATCGCCGGCCAGGGCAACTTCGGCTCACCGGGCAACGACCCGGCCGCTGCCCCCCGGTACACCGAGTGCAAGATGGCGCACATCGCGATGGAGATGGTGCGCGACATCGACGAGGGGACCGTCGACTTCCGCGACAACTACGACGGCCGAACGCAGGAGCCGACCGTTCTGCCGGCCCGGTTCCCGAACCTGCTGGTCAACGGCAGCGCCGGCATCGCCGTCGGCATGGCGACCAACATCCCGCCGCACAACCTGCGTGAGGTCGCGGCGGGCGTGAAGTGGCACCTGGACAACCCCGAGGC
This sequence comes from Cellulomonas sp. KRMCY2, assembly GCF_000526515.1. Taxonomy (NCBI): domain Bacteria; kingdom Bacillati; phylum Actinomycetota; class Actinomycetes; order Micrococcales; family Cellulomonadaceae; genus Cellulomonas; species Cellulomonas sp. KRMCY2. The sequence continues at coordinate 1,416,746 of NZ_JAGF01000001.1, read as the reverse complement.
GAGCAAGGAGGAGCTGCTCGAGGCACTCATCGAGCGCATCCCCGGCCCGGACTTCCCGACCGGTGCCACGATCCTCGGTCGTCGCGGGATCGATGAGGCGTACCGCACCGGTCGCGGCTCGATCACGATGCGGGCGGTCGTCACGGTCGAGGAGATCCACAACCGGATCTGCCTGGTCGTGACCGAGCTGCCGTACCAGGTCAACCCGGACACCCTCGCGAGCAAGATCGCCGACCTGGTCAAGGAGGGCCGGATCCAGGGCATCGCCGACATGCGTGACGAGACGTCCGGCCGCACCGGCCAGCGCCTGGTCATCGTGCTCAAGCGCGACGCGGTGGCGAAGGTCGTGCTGAACAACCTCTACAAGCACACCCAGCTCCAGGACAACTTCGGGGCGAACATGCTCGCCCTGGTCGACGACGTGCCGCGCACGTTGAGCATCGACGCCTTCGTGCGGCACTGGGTCACCCACCAGCTCGACGTCATCGTGCGCCGCACCACCTATCGGCTGCGGCAGGCGCAGGAGCGCGCGCACATCCTGCGCGGGTACCTCAAGGCGCTCGACGCCCTGGACGAGGTCATCGCGCTGATCCGCGCGTCAGCCACCGTCGAGGAGGCGCGCGACGGCCTGATGGAGCTGCTCGACGTCGACGAGATCCAGGCGCGGGCGATCCTCAACCTGCAGCTGCGCCAGCTGGCCGCCCTCGAGCGGAAGAAGATCATCGACGAGTACGACGGCCTGATGATCAAGATCACCGACTACGAGGCGATCCTGGCGAGCCCGCAGCGCCAGCGCGACATCGTGGGCTCCGAGCTCGACGAGATCGTTGCGAAGTACGGCGACGAGCGTCGCACGACGATCCTGCCGTACGACGGCGAGGTCTCCATGGAGGACCTCATCGCCGAGGAGGAGGTCGTCGTGACGATCACCCGCGGCGGCTACGCCAAGCGCACCCGCAGCGACCTGTACCGCGTGCAGAAGCGTGGCGGCAAGGGCGTGCGTGGCGCCCAGCTGCGCGCCGACGACGTCGTCGAGCACTTCGGTGTGACGACGACGCACCACTGGCTGCTGTTCTTCACGAACCTCGGCCGGGTGTACCGGGCCAAGGCCTACGAGCTGCCGGAGGGCGGGCGGGACTCCAAGGGCCAGCACGTGGCCAACCTGCTGGCGTTCCAGCCGGGCGAGCAGATCGCCAAGGTGCTCGACCTGCGCAACTACGAGGTCGGCGAGTACCTGGTCCTTGCGACCCGGCGTGGGCTGGTCAAGAAGACCCGGCTCTCCGAGTACGACTCGAACCGCTCGGGTGGCCTGATCGCGATCAACCTGCGCGAGGACGAGGAGGGTCGGCCGGACGAGCTGGTCTCCGCTGCGCTGGTCGACGAGGACTCCGAGCTGCTGCTGGTCTCCCGCAAGGGGCAGGCCGTGCGGTTCCAGGCCTCGGCCGACCAGCTGCGTGCGATGGGCCGAGCGACGTCCGGGGTCACCGGGATGCGGTTCCGCGACGACGACGAGCTGCTCGCGATGGATGTGATCACCGACGAGTCCTACCTGGTCACCGTGACCGACGGTGGCACGGCGAAGCGCTCCGACATGCACCGCGTCAACACCGACGGGAACCTCGACTACCGGCGGACCAAGCGCGGGGGCCTCGGCGTCCGCGCGGCACGACTGCCCGACGACCGCGGCAGCCTCGTCGGTGCGCTGATGGCCGACGAGGCCGACGAGGTGCTGGTCGTGATGGAGCGTGGCAAGGTTGTCCGGTCACTGGTCGGCGAGATCCCCGTGCACGGGCGGGACGCGACAGGTGTGATCCTCGCCAAGCCGGACGCCGGCGACCGGATCCTCGCTGTCGCACGCAACGTGGAACGTCACCTGCACGAGGATGCGGCTACCGTTGACGAGGACGAGCCGGACCTGAGCGACGACGGCTCCGGGTCGGACGCCACGGACGCCGTGCCGGACGACGCAGTGCCTGATGATGCAGTGACCGATGATGCAGTGCCTGACGATGCCGCGACGACGGCGCCGAGTGAGGGAGACCGATGAGCACCGACGGGACCAAGCCGCCGACCATCGCGCCGAGGAAGCCGCTCCCCTCTGGCAGCTCGGGACCGCGCCCGGCGTCCACCGAGACCCGCCCGGTGACCGGGCCGTTGAGTGGGGACGCTGCACCGTCGGCCACCATGTCCGGTGAGTCCGGCGAGTCCGAGGACACCTCGGGTGGCATGTCGTCGGTGGCGGCCCGGATCAAGAAGGCAGCTCAGGGCGCCGTCGACGCGACCCGCAGTGCGCTCCCGACCCGCGCGGACGAGGACGCCGTCCGGGGCGACGTGTCCCAGGCGTCGACCAGGTCGTCCGGGACGAGCCCGCGGACCAAGCCGGCCGGCTCGGCCGCACCGTCGTCGAGCGGGCCGCGTCGGGTCCGCCTCGCCGTCGCGCGGATCGACCCGTGGTCGGTCATGAAGCTCTCGTTCCTGCTGTCCGTCGCGGTCGGGATCATGATCGTCGTCGCCACCTCGGTGATCTGGTACACCCTGGACAGCATGGCCGTGTTCACCTCGGTCAACGACACGATCGCCGTGATCGCGAACGACCCGGCCTTCTTCAACCTGCTCGACTACGTCGCCTTCGACCGCGTGATCTCGCTCGCGACCATGATCGCTGTGGTCGACATCGTGCTGCTCACCGCCCTGGCCACGATCGGCGCGTTCCTCTACAACATCGTGGCCGCACTGGTCGGTGGCGTGCACCTGACCATGACCGACGACTGAGTTGGGTCTCGCACCGGCGCTGGGGTAGTCTCGTGCGGCGCCTGGAACACCACAGGCGTTCCGGGCCTATAGCTCAGACGGTTAGAGCGCTTCCCTGATAAGGAAGAGGTCAGAGGTTCAAGTCCTCTTAGGCCCACTCCTGACGCATCACCGGAGGACGGATGAAGAAGCTCCTCGTCGCACTGCTCGCAGCGGCGGCCGGCTACGTCATCTGGCGCACGTACGCGGAGGACCGCGACGAGCGCGACCTCTGGACCGAGGTCACCGACGAGATCGACTGATCTCGACCGGAGGAGGCCCGCGGCGTGCTGCGTCCGGGTCGCCGCCCGCTTGGCGCGGGGACAGCGGGGCCATGGCGCAATTGGTAGCGCACCTGCTTTGCAAGCAGGGGGTTAGGGGTTCGAGTCCCCTTGGCTCCACCACGCAGGAGTCCGGTCACGGCTCCGGGCCCACCGGGCTCTGAGCTCAGGCCTTGAACTGGTCGACCAGCCCACTGACGTGGTGGCTCATGGCAGACAGCTCCGCCGCGGCCCGCTGGATCTCGGCCACGCCACCGTTGGTGTTCTGCGCGGCGCCGGTGATGTGAGCGATGTTGGCGGCGATCTCGGAGCTGTTCTGGGAGGCCTCGCCGATGTTGCGGCTCATCTCGTTGGTGGTGGCGGTCTGCTCCTCCACCGCCGCGGCGATCGTCGTCTGGTAGTCGCCCAGGCGGGTGGTGATCGCCACGATGGCGTCGATCGCCTCGACCGCCGCCGACGTGTCGTCCTGGATGCTCTGCACCCGGGCGGTGATGCCCTCGGTCGAGCGCGCGGTCTCCTGCGCCAGCTCCTTGACCTCACCGGCGACCACCGCGAAGCCCCGGCCGGCCTCACCCGCTCGAGCTGCCTCGATCGTGGCGTTGAGGGCCAGCAGGTTCGTCTGCGACGCGATCGAGCTGATGACCTGGACGACATCCCCGATCTCGCGGCTCGACTGGCCGAGCTTGCCGATCAGGGCGCTGATCGCCCTCGCCGCCACGATCGTCTCGTCGCCGATGCGGGCGGCCTCGCTGGCGTTGGTGGCGATCTCGCGGATGGAGGCCGACATCTGCTCGGCGCCCGCCGCGACCGTCTGGACGTTGCGGGAGACCTCGTCCGCGGCGCCGCCGACGGCGACGGACTGGCTGGACGTCTCCTCGGACGTGGCCAGGATCTGAGCCGAGACGGCGGTCAGCTCCTCGCTGGCTGCCGCGACGGTGGTGGCCGATCCGGCGATGCCACGGATCGTGTCGGCGATCTTCTCGACGAACGTGTTGAAGGACCCGCTCACAGCGGTGAACTCGTCCCGGCCGGTCGTGTCCAGGCGCTGGGTCAGGTCGCCCTCGCCGTCGGCGATGTCGGCCAGCCGTACCCGCAGCGTGGTCAGCGGCTGGGTGATCGACCGCGTCAGCAGGGCTGCCAGCACGATCGATGCGATCAGGGCGAACGCACCCAGTGCCGTGGCGGTGGTCCGGGTGTTTGCGGCAGAGGAGCGCGCGTCCTGGGTGGTGACCTCCGCGTCGGTCTGCACCATGCCGACGAGGGTGTCGACGTCGGCGCTGATGGCCTGGAAGAGCTCGATCTCCTGCCCGAGGACGAGCGCGTTCGCAGCCTCGACGGCGACGGGCGTCGCATCGCGATAGTCCGCGATGATCTCCTGGTCGATGGTCATGAACTCGTCGAACGTCGCACGCACGGAGTCCACGAGGCCGACCTCGTCGGCTGACAGCTGCGTTCCGGCCAAGGCATCGAGCTCCGCGACGAAGCTCCCCGCGGAGGCGAGGAACGCTGCCCGCGACGGAGCGGTGTCCTCGGTCGCCCCGTCACCACCGAGAGCGACGTCGAGCGCATAGGCGGTCTGCCAGCCGTTGAAGTCGGCGCTGCGGAACTTCACCTGCTGTGCTGCGTCGACCCGGTGGAGCGCCAACGAGAGGTCGTCGGCGGTGGCCCTGGTCTGTCCGGCCGACGACAGGGCGACGACCCAGATCGCCACCACGCAGAGCGCCACGGCGAGAAACCCGGCGGTCAGCCGGGTGGAGACGCGGACGAGACGCAACATGGGAACTCCGATGACCTGGCGCGGCAGCCCGGCGAGACGTGCTCTCCGTAGGGCCGTTCTCGACCTGCTCATCGGCACGCAGACCGCCTCGGTGAGTGGCTGCGCCACGACTTCACCCACCAGGTCTGCTGCGGGTCAGACCCGGGGTCTACCGCTCCGGGCCGGTGTGACGCCGCCGGACGGGTCTGCGCCGCGCGGCCGGCGTCAGCCGAACCAGTGGGTCAGGGCCAGGCTGCCGAGGTTCTGGATGACTGCCACGGCGCCGAGGACGCCGCCCACCAGGGCTGGGACCACACCGTTCTCCGCGCCGAGCCGCCGGGCGCGCAGGCCGAACCAGACGGCCGGGGCAGCGGGAGCGATGAGGACGAGCAGCGCCGGGATGCCTGCGCGCAGCGCGACCCCGACGCGGACGTCCGATCCTGACGCGTAGCCCTGGACGGTGATCAGCCAGTCACCGAGGACCATGGCGGCGACGAACGAGACGACGAAGAACCCGACCGAGATCCACGCCGCGCGCAGCGCGCGGTGGGCGGCGCCGGCCGGGGGTGCCGCCAGATGGGCGTGCGGATGGGTGTGGGGGACGGCCATGAGACGCCTCCTGTGTCCACCTCCATGATCTCGCTGTCGTGACCGGGCCGGAAGTACCCGGAGCTGCCGGTGTCGCGCAGCCGGTGCGCGGTCGCCCCGACACCGAGCGGCTCCGCCGGACCGCCCGGTGGTTCGTCGACCGTGGCGTCGTCGTCAAGGGGCATCCGCTGGTCTGGCACACGCTCACGGCGCCATGGCTGCTGGGCCTGCCGACGGCGGAGGTCGAGCAGGTCCAGCGCGCACGCATCCGGCGGGACGTGGCCGACCTCGCCGGGCTGATCGACATGTGGGACGCGATCAACGAGGTCGTGATCATGCCCGTCTTCGACCGGGAGGACAACGGCATCAGGCGCCTGTGCCGCGAGCTCGGCCGGATCCCCACGGTCCGGCTGGCCTTCGACGAGGCGCGCGTGACCAACCCGAGCGCGACGCTGCTGCTCAACGACTTCGACATGTCGACGGCCTACGAGTGCCTGATCGGCCACCTCATGCGGGCCGAGCTCGAGGGCCTCAACGACTACCGGATACCGGACTGGCCGTCGACGCCCGACGGTGAGGCCCGCCAGGCCGACGAGGTCGTCCGGCACTACACGACCCTCGTCTCACACCCTGCGGTCCAGGCGATCACGTACTGGGGCCTGTCGGACGACGGCGCGTGGCTCGGCGCGCCGGGCGGGCTCGTCCGGAAGGACGGGACCCCCAAGCCCTCCTACGACGCGCTGCGCGGGCTGATCAAGGGCGCGTGGTGGCTCGAACCGACCCGCCTGGTCACCGACGCGGCCGGGCGCCTCCAGGTCAGCGGCTTCCTCGGCGACTACGAGCTCTCGGCCGCCGCTGGCTCGACGACGCTCGGTCTGCGGACGCCAGGACCGGGCAGCGCACAGGCTCGCCTCGGCTGACCGGCCAGGACGCACAGAACCCCGTGAGCACCGGACGCTCACGGGGTTCTGCTGTCTCGTCGACCCAGGCTCGGTGGACCGGGTCAGAGGTTCACTCGGATGGCGGCTCGGGGGTCGGCAGGGTCAGGGTCTCGTCCTCGGATCCGGCTGCCGCGTCCGACGTCGACGTGCGACGGCGCGGAGCGGCCTTCTTGGTCGCCTCGCGGGCCCGCTCGGCAGCCTTCTCGGTGGCCCCGCGGGCCTTCTCGGTCGCCTCGCGGGCCCGCTCCGCTGCCTTCTCGGTGGCCTCGCGGGCCTTCTCGGTCGCCTCGCGCGTCTTGGCGACCGCCTCGCCTGCGACCTCGCCCACCACCTCGGCAGCATCGCCCAGCTCGTGACGCACGTCGGAGACGACGTCACCGAGCTCGTCCCGGGCCTCGGCGGCACGGCCCTTGAGGGTGTGCTCGTGCTCCATCGGCTCCCAGGGCTGCTCGGCCCACGGGTCCGTCGTCGGGCGGCTCGCGCGCCACGCGGCGAAGGCGGCGCCGACCGCAGCGATGCCGGCGAACAGCCAGAAGACCTTGGCGCCGGTGTGCGACTTCTTCGGCTCGGGGACCTCGATGTGCGCGAGCTCGGTCAGCCTGGCTGCCGTAGCGTCCCGTGCCTTGTCCGCACCTGCGGCCGCTGCGGCTGCTGCGGCCGCGACGGCGGCGACGAACTTGGGCAGGACCTCGTCGACCAGACGGTCGTGCGCCGCGTCGACCAGCGGCACGGCGCGCTCGGCGGCCTGCTCGACCCTCGGCGCGGCGGCCTTGGCGCTGTCACGCAGGGCCCGCTCGACCCGTGGTCCTGCCCAGTCGACGGCGTGCTCCACGCGGGGAGCCGCCCACTCCTTGGCGTGGCCGGCTGCCATCTTCGCGTGCTCGGCCAGCTGCGCAGCGGTCTGGCCGGCGTGCGCGGAGGCACCGGCCATGGCCTCCTGGGCCTGGCTCTTGAGACGATCGGCGTCGACGGTCGAGCTCGAGCAGCGGAACAGGTCGAACATCTTCGACTCCCCTTGTCGGCGGACGTGAAGCGGGCAGCCCGGCGGGCCCTGCTCCCATGTTGCCACCCTTGCGCTGCCCGTGCCCGGCCTGCGTGGGAGGATGTGGACCATGTTCGCGACTCTTCACACCACGTCAGGTGACATCCGCATCGAGCTCCTCCCGAACCACGCGCCCAAGACGGTGCGCAACTTCGTCGGGCTCGCCACCGGGACGCAGTCCTGGAAAGACCCCAGCACCGGTGCCGAGCGCGCCGAGCCCCTCTACGACGGCACCTTCTTCCACCGCGTGATCTCCGGCTTCATGATCCAGGGCGGCGACCCGCTGGGCACCGGGACGGGCGGCCCGGGCTACTCGTTCGACGACGAGATCCACCCCGAGCTCGGGTTCACCGAGCCGTACCTGCTCGCGATGGCCAACTCCGGCCAGCGTCGCGACCCGGTGACCGGCAAGCCGGCCGGGACCAACGGCTCGCAGTTCTTCATCTCGGTGGCACCGACCGCCTGGCTGACCGGCAAGCACACCATCTTCGGCAAGGTCGCCGACGACGCGAGCCGTGCCGTCGTGGATGCGATCGCGACCACACCGACGCGTGGCGGGGACCGACCGGTCCAGGACGTGACCATCACCTCGGTGACGATCGAGGACTGACCCGTCCCGCGAGGGACTGACCCGTCCCGCGAGGGACGACCGAGCCGGCGGCGAGAGATCGCCGCCGGCCTGGCTGTCTGGGAGACCGATGACCACGCCGTACCCCGGCGGACCCGCACCGACACCGGTGCCGGTCTGCCCACGCCACCCTGACCGTGTCTCCTACGTGCGGTGCCAGCGGTGCGGGCGCCCGACCTGCGCGCAGTGCCAGGTCCCGGCGGCCGTCGGGGTGCACTGCGTGGACTGTGTGCGCGCGGCCAGCCGCACCGCCCCGCAGGCGCGCACCGCGTTCGGCGCCCCGATGCGCGGCGGTGTGCCCGTCGTCACGACGACGCTGATCGGGCTGAACGTCGTCGGCTTCCTGCTCCAGCTCGCGGTCGGCGACCGGTTCACGAACGCGCTGATCTTCGCGCCCTCGGTGGGCGACGTCGAACCGTGGCGCTTCCTGACGTCCGCGTTCCTGCACGACCCCAGCAGCTTCCTGCACATCGCCTTCAACATGTACGCGCTGTGGGTCCTCGGGCAGAACCTCGAGCCGGCGCTCGGCCGGTGGCGGTTCGTGAGCCTCTACCTGCTGTCGGCCATCGGTGGCGCGGTCATGGTGACCCTGCTGGCGACCCCCGGTCTCGGTGGCACCTGGCAGCAGGGCGTCGTCGGCGCCTCCGGTGCCGTCTTCGGGCTGTTCGGCGCGATCCTCGTGGTCCTGCGGCGCCTAGGGCGCAGCGCCAGCGGGATCCTGGTGATCCTGGCGATCAACGCCGTCATCGGCTTCGTCGTGCCGAGGATCTCGTGGGAGGCCCACCTCGGTGGGCTGCTCGTCGGACTCGTCCTGGGCGGCGCGTACGCCTACGCGCCCAAGGCGCGGCGCCGGACGATCGGCGTCGGGGCGACCGTCGGTGTCGGCATCCTGCTCGTGGTCCTGGCGGCGCTCAAGTACGCCACGGTCTGAACTACACCGGTGTAGTTATCCACAGAGATGTCCACCGCTGGGGAGAACTTTCGGCGCGCGGCCAGGCTCCTGCGGCGCATCGGGACCTCCTGCGGCGCATCCGGACCGGGCCCGGCGCATCCGGGCGGATTCCGGGCAGGGCCCCGGACGCACGAGTGCCCACCGGCGGACCGGTGGGCCGTGGTCGAGATGTGCGCGCCGGCGCTCCGGGGCCGGGCGAGCCCGGTGCGAGCAGGGGCACGGCGGCAGCAGCCGGGTGGTCGCCCAGATGGGGGACCGTGGGCGTCAGTGCCAGCGCGTGGTCAGGCCGAACCCGGCGATGATCATCACGAAGCCGATGGCGAGGTTGCCGTTGCCGATCCCCGGGATCGGGTAGTCCGCCTGGAAGATGTACGTCGCCACGATCCAGAGCAGGCCGCCCACCATGAGGGTCAGCATGGTCGGGACGAGCCAGGTCGGGTTGGTCTTGGCGACGTGCGGGGCGGGCGGCGGCACATAGGCGGGCTTCTTGCGCGACTTCGACTCGGGCACGGTGTGGCTCCTGTGCTTCGCAGGCTCGGGGCGCACGGAGCGCCCGGTGTTCTCGTCTAGCGTAGTGGGCACCGCGACGCCACCCGTCGCGCAGCACGCGCAGACCGGGACGGGAGGACACCGATGGCCGAGCGGCACCGCCGTGCGCCTCGCCCGCCCGTCTGGGGTGCGGTGGGCGTCGTGGCCGTGCTGCTGCTGGCCGGCTTCCTGTTCGCCGCCAACGCGCGGCTGGCCGACAGCACCAGCGCGCGTCACCCGCAGGACCTCGCCGGCCTGGTCGAGGCGGAGCAGGACGCCGCGGATGAGCTCGAGTCCGAGGTCGAGAGCCTGCTCGGCGAGGTGGAGCGACTCACCGACGCCCAGACGTCCGAGCTCAGCCCGGAGCTGGCGCAGGAGGCGAACCTCCTCGCGTTCGCGGCCGGTCGCGTGGCCGCGACCGGCCCGGGTCTGACGGTGCGCCTGACCGACGCGCAGCCCAGCAGCCGTCACCCGGCGTGGGTCACCAACGACTACCTGGTGATCCACCAGCAGGACCTCCAGGCCGTGATCAACGCGCTGTGGGCCGGTGGCGCCGAGGCCATGACGCTGCAGGACCAGCGGGTCATCTCCACGTCGGCCTTCCGCTGCGTCGGCAACGTCCTGCTGCTGCACGGGCAGACCTACTCGCCGCCGTACGTGGTCCGGGCGATCGGCGATCCCGAGCAGCTCAAGGAGACGCTGCTCGCGTCGCCGGAGATCCAGGAGTTCCTCGACTACGTCGACCTGATCGGCCTCGGCTGGTCCGTCACGACCGAGACCGAGCTGCTGCTCCCCGCGTACGAGCAGACCGTCGGCCTCGAGTTCGCCACGGTCCCGGAGGCGTCGTGACGGCTCCCGGTGGTGCGCGCGGTGGCCCAGGTGGCACGCTGTCGCACCTGGGTGCTCCTGCCGATCGCCCCGTCCATGCCCGTCAACGACATCACGGTGGATGAGTGAGATGACCAGGATCCTCGTCGTGGACAACTACGACTCGTTCGTCTACACGATCGTCGGCTACCTCGACCAGCTCGGGGCGCAGACAGTCGTCGTGCGCAACGACGCCGTGCCTCCGCTCGCCGAGCGCGAGGGCTTCGACGGCGTGCTGATCTCGCCGGGTCCGGGAACGCCGCGGGCGGCCGGGCAGAGCATGGACGTGATCCGCGACTGTGCGGCCGCCGGTCTGCCGATGCTCGGCGTCTGCCTCGGCCACCAGGCCCTCGGTGAGGTCTTCGGCGCGACGGTGACCCATGCACCCGAGCTCATGCACGGCAAGACGAGTGCCGTGACGCACGAGGGCGCCGGCGTGCTCGCAGGCCTTGCGTCACCGTTCGTCGCGACGCGCTACCACTCGCTCGCGGTCGTCGACGGGACGGTGCCGGACGAGCTCGTGGTCACCGCCAGGACGCTCAACAGCGACGGCACGGGCGTGATCATGGGCCTGCAGCACCGCGACCTGCCGCTGCATGGTGTGCAGTTCCACCCCGAGTCGGTGCTCACCGAGGGCGGCCACCGGCTGCTGGCGAACTGGCTGGAGATCTGTGGCCTGGTCGGCGCCGTCGAGGCATCGGCCGGCATGGCCCCGCTCGTCCGCGAGGCCGCCCACGCCTGACCGGCGCCACCCCGGACCTGTCAGACCTGTGGCCCCCGGTTGAGGGGCCACAGGTCTGACAGGGTTCGGTGCGGGTCGGGTCAGGGTGCCTGGGTGGCGTCCGGGCCTGGGCCGCTCGAGACGATGACGCGCACGGTGCTGCCCTCGTCGACGTTGGTGCCGGCGCCGGGCTCCGTCCGGATCACGAGACCCTTCGTCAGGATGTCCGCGTTGGGCTCGTCGACCTTCTCGGCGTTGAGGTTGTAGCTGCCGAGCATGCTCTGCGCGTTGGGCCAGGTCATCCCCACGACGTCCGGGACCGTCACCTGCGCCGGTGCCCGCGCGATCGCGATCGTCAGGGTGACGTCGGCGCCCTGCGGCACCGGTCCGGGGGTCCGCGACTGCCTGATCACGGTGCCGACCGGCTCGTCGCTCTCCTCCTGCGTGATCGTCGGGATCAGGCGCAGGTCGACCAGGATCTGCCGCGCCTCGGCCTCCAGCTTGCCGGTGAGGTCCACGAGCTCGACCTGGCCGGTGGACAGGATCAGGGTGATCGGGGTGTTGGGCGCGACGGACTCCCCGGCGGCCGGTTCGGTGCCGATGACGGCGTCCTTGAGCACGGAGGGGTTGTCCTCCGTGCGGGTCAGGATCTCGTCGAAGCCGAGCCCCTCGAGGGTCGCGCGGGCATCGACCTGGGTGAAGTTCGTCAGGGTCGGGATCGTCACCGCGTCGGGTCCGCCGGAGATCCACACCTCGACGGTGCTGGCCGCGGGCACCTCGCCGGCCCCGGGGTTCGTGCGGACGACGTGGCCCTCGGCGACGTCGGCGCTGGCCTCGGTCAGGGGCTTGTAGGTCAGGCCGAGGTCCTCGATCTCGTTCTGCGCGAGGCTCTCCTCCATGCCGGTGAGGTCCTTGAGCGTTACCGTCGTCGGCTCCGTCGGACCGGCAGGGTCACCCTGGGTCAGCAGCCACAGGATGCCGCCGATGGCCGCGATCGCGACCACGACGAGGGCCCAGACGACCCAACGGCGGTTCGGCTCCTCGTCCTCCGGATCGGGGTAGCGGTGCGCCGCGGGTCCGGTGGGCTCGGCGCCGACCTGGCCCCACGGGTTGGCGGCGGGGACGACCTGCGCCGGTGAGACGCCCGCGCGGATCACCTGCGTCGCAGCCGTGGCCGGGCCGCCACCGAGGCCGGCTGCGCCGGCGCCCAGAGCGCCCGCACCGAACGCGGCCGCGCCCAGGGCGCCGACGGCCGGGGCGTTGATGTGCCCGCCACGGACCGCGGACTCGAGGTCGGAGCGGAACTCGGCGGCCGTGCTGTAGCGCTGGTCGCGATCCTTCGCGAGCGCCTTCATCGTGATCCGGTCCAGGCCGTCCGGCACGTCCGAGGCGAAGGTGCTGGGCGGCTGGGCCTCCTCGCGGGCGTGCTGGTACGCGACAGCGACGGGCGAGTCGCCGATGAACGGCGGACGTCCGGTGAGCAGCTCGAACAGCAGGCAGCCCGTCGAGTACAGGTCGCTGCGGGCGTCGACCTGCTCGCCACGCGCCTGCTCGGGTGACAGGTACTGCGCGGTGCCGATGACGGCCTGGGTCTGGGTCATCGTCCCGGCGGCGTCGGCCATGGCCCGGGCGATCCCGAAGTCCATCACCTTGACCGCGCCGGTCGGGGTGAGCATGACGTTGGCGGGCTTGATGTCGCGGTGCACGATGCCCGCGTGGTGGGAGTACTCGAGCGCCGAGAGGACGCCGGTGGTGATCTCCACGGCCTCCTCGATCGGCACGGCCGCGCCGTCGCGCAGGATGTCGCGGACGGTGTGGCCCTCGACGTACTCCATGACGATGAACGGGACGTGCGCGACGCCGCCGCCGGTCGGCTCGGTGAAGACGTCCTCGCCGGTGTCGTAGACCGCGACGATCGCCGGGTGGTTGAGGCTCGCGGCGGCCTGGGCCTCGCGACGGAACCGGGCCTGGAAGGAGGGGTCGCGAGCGAGGTCCGAGCGCAGGATCTTGATCGCCACGGTACGGCCGAGGCGCGTGTCGTGGCCGATGTGAACCTCGGCCATCCCGCCGCGCCCGATGAGCTCGCCGACCTCGTAGCGGCCGCCGAGGATCCGAGGTGCGTCGTCCACCACTACTGGTCCCTCGCTGTCGTCGTCTGCATAGCCGTCGTCGGGCCACGGTTCGTGGTCCGGCCGCTGTCCTGGTCGGGCATCGGCCCGATCTTCTCACCACTGTCGCCTGGCACGGCAGAGGCGACCATCACGATCTCGTACGGGTCGCCGGTCCGGTCCGGCCCCGTCGCGCGGGACGGCCCCCAGAGCGTATCGGCGAACAGGGCGCCGAGCAGCGCAAAGAGCAGCATGAGCACGAGCACGACCAGAGGTCGGGACACCTGGCCCCACCGTCGGCCGGTCGTCGTCGAGGTCCGACCGAGGAACAGGCCCGGAGCACCGGTCGGGGCATCGGCGTCGGCGACGGTGACCGGCGGCGGTGCCGGTGGCGCGAAGACCGGTGGCACGGCCGCGGTGCGGCGTCCGGCGGACTCCTCGATCGAACGTCCCGGCACGACTGTCGCCCGGGTACCCACCCCGGGCGTCGGCGGCCGCGCGTCGGTGGGTTCGTCCTCGAGGCTGCCGAGCGCCGGGCGCTCGGGGTTGCCCGAGGCACCCTGGCCCGACGTCCCCGACGGGGCGCTGCCCCCGGCGGCCGCAGCCGACGCCATGCCGTCGAGCACGTCGACCGCCCGGGCGTGCCGGCCGTACGCCAGCGGGGTCCCACCGGGAGGCGTGCGGTCGAGCATCCCGTCGAGGGTCCGGGCGAGCGACGCAGCCGACCGCGGACGCTCCTCGGGGTCCTTGTCGAGCATCCGCATGACCAGCGCCGCGAGCTCGGGCTCCACGTCGGTCGGCATCGGCGGGACCGGTGTGTTCACGTGCGCGACGGCGATGTCGACGGCGGTGGGACCGGTGAACGGTCGGTTCCCGACCAGGGACTCGTAGGCGACGATGCCGAGCGAGTAGATGTCGGACGCAGGGGTCGCGGCCCGGCCGATCGCCTGCTCGGGCGAGAGGTACTGGGCGGTGCCCATGACCATCCCGGTCGCGGTCATCGGGATCTGGTTGCTGGCTGTCGCGATGCCGAAGTCGGTGATCTTCACCCGGCCGGAGCGGGCCAGCAGGATGTTGCCGGGCTTGACGTCCCGGTGGATGACCCCGGCCACGTGCGCGGCGTGCAGGGCCCGCGCGGTCTGGGCGAGGATCGGCAGCAGCCGTCGGGTGGGCAGGACGGGCTGGCGGTCCAGCAGGTCGGACATCGGCTCGCCGAGGACGAGCTCCATGACGAGGAACCCCGAGCCGTCCTGCTCGCCGTAGTCGTAGAGCTGGGCGATGTTCGGGTGCGAGAGCTGGGCGCTGTTGCGGGCCTCCGCCCGGAAGCGCTCGAGGAACCCGGCGTCGCCCGCGAACTCCTCGCGCAGGACCTTGACCGCCACGTCCCGGGCGAGGGACTCGTCGTGCGCGACCCACACCTCGCCCATCCCGCCGACGGCGATCCGCGAGACGAGTCGGTAGCGCCCACCGAGGGCGATGTCGGCGATCGGCTTCATCGGGCGAGCACCGCCTCGATGACGGCCCTGGCGATGGGTGCAGCGACCTGGCCACCGGTGGCCTCGCTACCCATCGCGCCGCCGTTCTCGACGACGACGGCGATGGCCACCCGCGGGTTGTCGGCCGGCGCGAAGGCCGTGAACCAGGCGTGCGGTGCGACGTCCTCGGTCGTCTGCGCGGTACCCGTCTTGCCCGCGACCTGGACGCCGGCGATCTGGGCCGCCTGGCCGCTGCCGGAGGCGACGACGCCGACCATCATGTCCCGCAGCGCGGCGGCCGTGACCGACGAGATCGGCCGGGACAGCTCGGTCGGGCTGGTCTCCGAGACGACCGTCAGGTCCGAGCTGCGGACCGACTGCACGAGGTAGGGCCGCATCTGGACGCCGCCGTTGGCCACGGCCGCCGAGACCATGGCCATCTGCAGCGGCGTCACGCGCACCTCGTACTGGCCGATCGCCGACATCGCCGTCTGGGGTGCGTCCGGGTCGGCCGGGAAGTGGCTCTCGGCGACCCGCATCGGCACGTTCAGCGGGGCGTCGAAGCCGAAGGCCTCGGCCTGCGCGCGCAGGGCGTCGTCGCCCAGGTCGAGGCCGAGCTGGCCGAACGCCGTGTTGCACGAGATGCGCAGCGCGTCGGCGAGGCTCAGCGTGCCGGTCGGGCTGCAGGCGGCGCCGCCGAAGTTGCCGAGCATCGCCGAGGTCTGCGGCAGGTCGAGCTCGACCGGTGCGGCGAGCTCGGTCTGCGGCGTCATCCCCGACTCCAGGGCGGCGGCTGCCGTGATCAGCTTGAAGGTCGAGCCCGGCGGGTAGGTGGTGCCGGCGATCGCGCGGTTGGACATCGGGTTGCCCTCGGCGGCCTGCAGCGCCGTCCACGCCTCGTTGACTGCGGCGGTGTCGTGGCCGGCGAGCACGTTCGGGTCGTAGCTCGGCTTCGAGACCATGGCCAGGATCGCCCCGGTGGTCGGGTCGATCGCCACGACGGCTCCGCGCTGATCACCCAGGGCGTCCCACGCGGCCTGCTGCACGACCGGGTCGATCGTCAGCTCGACCGCAGCCCCCTGTGGCTGGCGGCCCGTGATGAGGTCCTCGAGGCGGGCGTAGAACAGGGAGTCGGCCGAGCCGTTGAGCTCGGTGTTCATCCATTCCTCGATGCCGTCGCGGCCGTAGACGACCGAGTAGAACCCGGTCACCGGTGCGTAGAGCTCGCCGGCGGTGTAGGCGCGCTGGTAGCCGAAGGGGTCGTCGATCGGGGTCGAGGCGGCGATCGCGTTGCCGCCCACGACGATCGGCCCGCGTGCGTTGCCGTACTCGCGGTACAGGGTGCGGACGTTGCGCGGGTCGAGGTTGAGGTCGCCGGCCTGGACGAACTGGACCCAGGTCGCACCGCCCATCAGGGCGAGGAACATGACGACGACGACTGTCGCGAGACGACGCAGCGGAGTGTTCATCGGTCGAGGTCACCGACGTCGATCAGCTCGGTCGCCTGGTCGTCGGAGCCTGCCGCGACCGGAGCCGTGCCGCGTTCGGCGCCGGCGCCCCCGACCGGACGCGCCGCGCCCGAGTCGCCGGAGCCGGGCAGCTCGACGATGCCGATCGTGCCGGTCGCACCCGCGGGTCGACGGGCGCTGTCGGAGATCCGCAGGAGCAGCGCGACGATGACCCAGTTGGCCAGCAGCGACGACCCCCCGTAGGCGAGGAACGGCATGGTCAGACCGGTCAGCGGGATGATCCGGGTCACCCCGCCGACCACGACGAAGCACTGGAACGCCACGACGAAGGACATCCCGCCGGCGAACAGCTTGCCGAAGCCGTCGCGGACGCCGATGGCGGTGCGCAGGCCGCGCTGGGCGAGCACCAGGTAGCACACGAGCACGGCGAGCAGGCCGGTCAGACCGAGCTCCTCGCCGAGGGAGGCGACGATGAAGTCGGACTCCGCGAACGGCACCAGGTCCGGTCGGCCCTGGCCCCAGCCGGTGCCGAACAGCCCGCCGCTCGCCATCCCGTACAGACCGCGGACGAGCTGGCCGGAGCCGCCCGGCGACGCGTTGAACACGTTGTCGTCCAGGGCGTGCAGCCAGGCCTCGAAGCGTGCGCCGACGTGGCTGAACGCCTTGGCGGCGAGCGCGGCTCCGCCGACGAAGAGCGTCATGCCGATGACGACCCAGCTGAGCCGCTCGGTGGCCAGGTACAGCATCCCGACGAACAGCCCGAAGAAGAGCAGCGAGGTGCCGAGGTCGCGCTCGAAGACCAGCACGCCGAGCGAGACGGCCCAGGCGAGCAGGATCGGACCGAGGTCGCGCGGTCTCGGCAGCTGCAGGCCGAGCACCTTCGGGCCAGCCAGGGCGAGCGTGTCGCGCGTGGTGACCAGATACCCGGCGAAGAACACGGCGAGCGCGATCTTGCCGATCTCGGCGGGCTGGAAGGAGTTGCCGGCGACCCGGATCCAGATCTGTGCCCCGTTGATCTCCGCGCCCAGCCCGGGCACCAGAGGAAGGACGATCAGGACGAGGCCGGCGATCATCGCGGTGTAGGTGTAGCGCCGCAGGGTCCGGTGGTCGCGCAGCAGGATGAGCACGGCTGCGGCGAGCACCACCCCGAGGGCGGTCCAGCCCATCTGCCGCTCGGCGAAGCTCGACTCGCGGCCGCGCAGGCCGTACGCGAAGTCGATCCGGTAGATCATCGCCAGCCCGACGCCGTTCAGTGCCACGGCGACCGGCAGGATCACCGGGTCCGCGAAGGGCGCCCGCCAGCGCAGCACCAGGTGCAGCCCGACGGACAGCGCGACCAGGCCGGCGCTGTAGCCGAAGATGTCGGCCGGCATCGTCCCGGCGGTGGCGAGACCGACGAGGGCGTAGGCACCCACACCGATGCTCAGGGCGAGCACGAGCAGGGCCAGCTCGAGGGACCTGCCGGCACGGACCCGGTGCGGAGCGACGGTCGCCATCACCGGGCCCCACGCCGGGAGCGGGCGGCGGCGCGAGGGGCGGCCGTCGTCACGACGATCCGTCCGCCTCGGTCTCGAGCTGCGCCACGCGGGCGCGGGCGTTCTCGAGGTCGCTGGCCCGGATCGTCTCGGCCAGCCGGTCCTGCACGTACCCCGGCAGGTCCGCGACCGCCGCATGGCTGGTCTCGACGACCTCGGACAGGTCGAGCGGCCCGAGCGACTGCGGGATGCCGCGGTAGACCGCGACCCGCCCGTCGTCGATCCCGACGTAGTACTGGTCCTGGGTCCAGCCGTAGCCCAGGTACGCGCTGTAGCCGATGCCGCCGAGCACCAGGAGGGTGACCGCCGACCAGACGACGCGCCGCAGGGTCCGGGAGGGCTCGGGCTCCTCCTCGTCGGTCCGGGGGGTCGGCGTCCGGTTCTCCGGCTTGCCGGCGGCGTCCGCCTCGGCGTCGCGGTCGGCACGGGCCCTGGCGGAGTGCGCCGCCGCCCGGGCCGCCGCACCCTGGCCACCGACGGTCGGCCGGTGCCGGTCGAGGGCGGCCGCGCCGACGACGTGCGACGTCGTGCTCGGTGCGGCGCCGTCGGGCAGCGCGTCGACCTCGACGACGTCGCCGAGCACGACCGTCACGTTGTCCGGTGCGCCACCGCGCAGCGCGAGCTGGACGAGCTGGTCGGCGCACGCGTCGATGTCGGCCACGTCGCGCAGCGTCTCGGCCATGGTGTCGGCGCTGACGACCCCGGACAGGCCGTCCGAGCACAGCAGCCAGCGGTCACCCGCGCGCGCCTCGCGGACGGACATGTCGGGGACGATCTCCATGTCGAAGTCGCCGAGCACGCGCAGCAGGACCGAGCGCTGCGGGTGGTGCTCGGCCTCCTCGGCGGTGATCTTCCCGGTGTTGACCAGGTGCTGGACGAACGAGTGGTCGGTGGTCACCTGGGCGAGCTCACCGTCGCGCAGCAGGTAGGCGCGTGAGTCGCCGATGTGCGCCATCGCGAGCTTGTTGCCCGAGCGGAGCAGCGCCGTGACCGTGGTGCCCAGACCGGCGAGCTCGGGGTCCTCCTCGGCGCGGGCGAGCAGCTCGTCGTGGGCGGCGGACAGCGCGTTGCCCAGCTCGGCCAGCGCATCGTCCGGTCCGTGCGCCTCGTCGTCGAGCGGGGCGAGGTGCGCGACCGCGACCGAGGAGGCGACGTCGCCGCCCGCGTGGCCACCCATGCCGTCGGCGACGGCGAGCAGGTGCGGCCCCGCGTAGGCGGAGTCCTGGTTGTTGGACCGGACCAGACCGACGTCGGAGCGCGCGGCGTACCGCAGGGCGATCGTCACGGGCGCCTCCCCCTACCTCTGCAGCTCGAGGGTGGACTGGCCGACCCGGATCGGGACGCCGACGCTGACTGCTGTCGGCTGCGCGATCTTCTCGCGGCCGACGAAGGTGCCGTTGGTCGAGCCGAGGTCCTCGACGAACCACCCGCCGTCCTGCGGGAAGACCCGGGCGTGCCGCTGCGACGAGTAGTCGTCGTCGAGCACGAGGGTGCAGGACGGTGCACGGCCGATCAGGATCGCCGAGGACGCGAGCGGGAGGGTCGTGCCGCGCAGCGGGCCGGCGGTCACGACGAGCCGGCGCGCTCCGACCTCGCGCCGCGGGAAGGGCGCCGAACGGCCGACGGCGGCGGACGGCGGTGCGGGCTGCGTACCGGCCGGCGTGGCCGTCCCCGATCCGGACGACGTGCGACGCATCCGGCGGTTGACGATCTTGGTGCCGTACAGGTCCCGGCGCAGGACGCCGATGGCTGCGAGCACGAAGACCCAGAGCAGGACCAGGTAGCCCAGCCGCAGCAGGGTGATCGTGAGCTCACTCATGCTCGGCGATCACCTGTCCTCGTCCTCCGACCCGGCGTCGGTGCCGGTCCAGAACATGATCCGGGTGCGACCGATGGTGATCGTGTTGCCGTCGACGAGGGTCGCGGCGGGGACCTGGTGGCCCTCGACGTAGGTGCCGTTCGTCGAGCCGAGGTCGCTCGCGACCACGCCGTCCGGCGTGACGCGGATCTCGAGGTGGCGCCGCGAGATGCCCGGGTCGTCGACGATGATGTCGGCCTCGCTGCCGCGTCCGATGACGGTGACCGGTCCGGTGAGCAGGTAGCGCTGACCGTCGATGTCCACCAGGGGGTGCCGCGGGCTCGCCGCGACGCTCGTCGCCGGGGCGACGGCCCCGCGCACCGTCGCGCTGCGCACCTGGAACCGGCCGGTCTCCAGCTCGTCGTTCTGCACGAAGCTGACGGTCACCGGCCCGACGAAGGCGTAGCGCTGGTGGGTCGCGTGATCCGTCACGTTGGCCGCGAGCTCGTCGGCCAGCGGCTCGGCCCCCCAGGACTCCACCTGCTGGTGATCGGCGGACGAGAGCTCGATGGTGAACTCGTTCGGCACGACGGTCCGGTCACGCCCGACGACGGCGGCACGGTCGTCGACCTCACGGCGCAGCGCGCTCGCGAGCTCGACCGGCTTGACCTCGCTGCGGAAGGCCTTGGCGAAGGCTGTGCTGACGACGCGTTCGACGCCCTTCTCGAACTTGTCGAGAACTCCCATGCCACCTCCTCGCGTCTGCTCGTGCTTCACTCGGCGGGTGCTGAGCCCGTCGACCGCGTCGTTGCTGGATGGCGGGCCGGCGGGTCCGCCGACCCAGCCGACCAGAGGTCCGGACCTGATCGTATCCGCCGAGAGGCCTCTCGGCGGCCTCTCCACGCTCCTCAGGGGGCTCCGGAAAGCGTGCTAGCCTTCTGCGGCGCGCGCGAGTGGCGAAATGGCAGACGCGCTGGCTTCAGGTGCCAGTGTCCGCAAGGACGTGGGGGTTCAAGTCCCCCCTCGCGCACAGAAGCCTGGGGAATCCCCCAGGACGAGCAAGAGCCGGGGGCCTCAGGGTCGCCGGCTCTTCGCCGCTCTGGGCACGACCGGCAGCCTCTGCTCACATCCCCCGGACAGCCCGCTGGGGCCCCGCCGGCCCGACACCCGCCCACCGAGGTACGTGTCCACGGACGCTCCACACCCTTGCAGGCAGGCGATCCGGGAAGTATGGTCATCCCGACGTTAGCGCTAACATCGGCTGATCGAGCAGGGCCACCTGACCACCGGGTACGGCCGCTCGACCGCCGGGAGCGCCGGCGCCACCCACGTCGACAACGAGGACGACGGCTTCGGGGAGGTAGGCATGGCACGACGTCGAGTTCGGCGAGGGGCCCTCCGTGCCTCGAGTCTCGCACTGCCCATGATCGGTCTGCCGGGTTCCGGTCGCCGCCTGTGGTGGTCGGACCAATCAGCGCGTGGCGGGCCCTCGACTGGCGCCGAGCCAGCGCGGTGCGTGTCCCAGAAGAAGGACGTGCGATGAAGAAGTTCCTGTACTCGCCCAAGGTGGCTCCCTACGTCTTTGTGCTCCCCTTCGTGCTCACCCTGGCGATCTTCTGGGTGAGTCCGCTCATCAAGTCGGGGATCATGAGCGGCCAGCACATCCTGCCGGGGCAGGTGGAGAGTGTCGGGCTGCGGAACTTCGAGCGGCTCCTCGGTGACCGCCTGTTCTTCCTCGCGCTGGGCAACAGCCTGAAATACATGATCTTCACGCTGCTCATCCTCATCCCCATCCCGCTCCTGCTGGCGGTGCTGATCAACTCGAAGCTCGGCAGCGAGCGGTTCAAGGGCATCTTCAAGTCGCTGCTGTTCATCCCGGCGCTGACGTCCGTCGTCGTCGCGGGCATCATCTTCCGGCTGATCTTCAGTGAGTCCGACTCGGCGCTGATGAACCAGCTGATCGGGATCTTCGGCGCCGAGCCGATCAAGTGGCTGAAGGAGTCCAGCACCGGCTTCCTGGCGCTGCTGACGATCGCGAGCTGGCGATGGACGGGCGTCAACATCCTGTACTTCATGGCCGGCCTCCAGGCGATACCCACCGACTACTACGAGGCGGCCTCGATCGACGGGGCGTCGTCCTGGCAGAAGTTCTGGCACATCACGCTCCCGCAGATCAGGCCGACCTCCGTGTTCGTCCTCACCATCAGCGTCTACGCCGGCCTGGCGATGTTCATGGAGAGCTTCATGCTCTGGGGCGGCAACAACTCCCCGCAGAACATCGGCCTGACGATCGTCGGCTACCTGTACCGGCAGGGCATCGAGAAGAACGACCTCGGCTACGCGTCGGCGGTCGGTGTGGTGCTGCTCGTCCTCGTGCTGGCCATCAACATCCCGCAGCTCATCGCCACCGGCACGTTCAAGAAGGAGGAGCGATGACAGCGCCGACGTCCCTCAAGACCCCTCGGGGCGGGGCCGGCCTCGAGGGCGGCCGGCGCACGGTCACCGACGAGGGCAAGGCGGCGCGGCGCCGTTCGGTCAGCGCCTCGACGCTGATGACCATCCTGTTCCTGGCGATCATCGTCCTGGTCCTCATCCCGCTCTGGGCGATCTTCGTGGGGACGTTCCAGGACGGCAACATGATCATCCGGAACGGCCTCAACCTCGGGATCGACTTCTCCCAGGCCGGCCTGCAGAACTACGTGATGCTGTTCACCGACTCGGGCAGCTACTTCCGCTGGTTCCTCAACAGCACGCTCGTCACGCTCGTCCAGGTGGTCCTGACCCTGGCCATCAGCTCGTTCGTCGCCTACGGGTTCGCGATGTACGAGTTCCGGTTCAAGAACACGCTGTTCATCAGCGTGATCCTGCTGATGTCCGTGCCGTTCGAGATGCTCATGCTCCCGCTGTACATCCAGATCAACGACATGCACCTGCAGGACACCTACGTCGCGGTGATCGTGCCGTTCCTGGCGCACGCCGTGACGATCATGTTCTTCCGGCAGTACCTGCGGGGCATCCCCAAGGAGATCGTCGAGGCGGGGCGCATCGACGGCGTCACGGAGTACGGGATCTTCTTCCGGCTCATCCTGCCGATCGCCAAGCCGGCCTTCGCGGCGATGGCGATCCTCAACGCCATGGGCAGCTGGAACAACTTCCTGTGGCCGCTGCTCGCCCTGCGCAGCCCCGAGAACTACACCCTGCCGATCGGCCTCAACACGCTCATGACGCCGTACGGCAACAACTACGAGCTCTTGATCGTCGGGTCCTTCTTCTCGATGCTCCCGATCTTCGCGCTGTTCCTCGCCTTCCAGCGGTTCTTCATCGAGGGAATGACCGCAGGCGCAGTCAAGGGCTGAGCGGCCCGCCGCCTGGCGAGGCCCCACCAACGCAGCGTCTGGCAATGGATGCTGGCAAACCAGAAAGGATTACAACGATGAAGATGAGGAAGCCCATAGCGGCTGCGCTGACGGCCTGGCTGGCCGTCGCCGCGCTCGCTGCCTGCAGCACCGGCGGCGACGCCGAAGGCGGCGGCGACGAGACCGCCGACGAGGGTCAGGTCATCACCCAGGCGCCGGTCGAGGGCGCCACGCCGCTGGAGCTCTGGACCTTCGTCGAGCTGCACGGCACGTACTACACGACGATGGCCGACAAGTGGAACGAGCTGAACCCCGACAAGAAGGTTCAGATCAACGTCAACGTGCTGCCGTACGACGACATGCACAACAAGCTCCAGATCGCGCTGACCTCGGGTGAGGGCGCTCCGGACATCGCCGACATCGAGGCCGGCAAGTTCCCGCAGTTCGTCACGGGCACCCCGGCGCTCATGGACCTGACCGAGGCCGCGGCGCCCTACGTCGACGACATCGTCAAGGCCAGGCTCGACCTGTTCTCGAAGGACGGCGCGCTCTACGGCATGGACTTCCACGTCGGCGCGACGGTGGCCTTCTACAACACCGAGCTCCTCGAGGCCGCGGGCATCGACTACACGACGATCAAGACCTGGGACGACTACTCGGCGGCCGGCGCGGCGTACTACGACGCCACCGGCAAGTACTTCGGCACCGTCGACACGTCGGCCAGCTGGCAGGAGGGCCTCCTGCTCGCCCAGCTCGGCGGCGAGTACTTCACCGAGGACGGCAAGGTCAACGTCGACAGCCCCGAGCTGACCCAGGCGATGGAGATCCTCAAGGGCCTCCAGGACGCCAACGCGGCAGCGGTCCCGCCGGGCGGCCAGCCCGACACCGAGGAGGCGTTCGGCGCGTACAACAACGGCGACTTCGCCGCCGCCGTCATGCCGTTCTGGTTCACCTCGCGCTACCTGGCCTACATGCCCGACTCCGCCGGGAAGATCGCCATCGCTCCGCCGCCCACCGTCGACAACCCCGTCGTCGTCTCGGTCGGTGGCGGTGGCACCGGTACGGCCGTCGTCAAGGACGGTCCGAACGCCGAGCTCGCGGCCGAGTTCGTCGCATGGGCGAAGCTCTCCTACGAGGGCAACGTCGAGACCTGGAACCTGCTCGGCTTCGACCCGCTCAACACCACGGTGTGGGAGGACGAGGCCATCACGCACAACCCGGACAACAAGTTCGTCCAGTACTTCAAGAACAACCCGTTCGATGCGCTGCTCGAGATCAAGGACAGCATCGGCAACCTGACGTCGTACTCGAACTCCGCGATGCCGTCGGTGAACAACCTCCTGAACACCGAGACGCAGAACAGCATCTTCGAGGACGGCATGCCGATCTCGGACGCACTCGCCCAGGCCCAGGCGGACCTGGAGAACGAGCTGGGTCAGTAGGCACCGTGACGCACGGCGTCTGAAACACCCCGAAGGCGGGACGACCGGGCTGGGCCCGCGGGCACTCCTGGTCGTCCCGTCGTCGTCGGCGGGCGCACCGCCACGGCACGACACCTGGCACAACCGACTCGACACTGCTGAGGAAGTACCAACAATGACGACAACCCGCATCATCGTGGACCCGGCCTTCGTGGTGGGACCCGTGCGCAGGCGGACCTTCGGCTCCTTCGTCGAGCACCTGGGACGGTGCGTCTACACCGGCATCCACGAGCCCGGGCACCCGAGTGCCGACGAGTCCGGCTTCCGCACCGACGTGCTCGACCTCGTCCGGGAGCTGGGTGTGTCGACAGTCCGATACCCGGGCGGCAACTTCGTCTCCGGCTACCGCTGGGAGGACGGCGTCGGCCCGCTCGACCAGCGGCCGACGAGGCTGGACCTGGCGTGGCACTCGACGGAGCCCAACACCTTCGGCGTCGACGAGTTCATGGCGTGGTGCCGCAAGGCCGGCGTCGAGCCGATGATGGCGGTCAACCTGGGCACGCGCGGCATCGCCGAGTCGCTCGACATCCTCGAGTACTGCAACATCGCCGGGGGCACGACCCTGTCCGACCAGCGGCGGGCCAACGGCGGCACCGAGCCCTACGGCGTGACGATGTGGTGCCTCGGCAACGAGATGGACGGGCCGTGGCAGGTGGGGCACAAGACGCCCTACGAGTACGGGCGGCTCGCCGCCGAGGTCGGCCGCGCGATGCGGATGGTCGACCCCGACCTCGAGCTCGTCGCGTGCGGCTCGTCGTCCAGCGACATGCCGACGTTCGGCGAGTGGGAGCGGGTCGTGCTGTCCGAGTCCTACGAGATCGTCGACCTCGTGTCGGCGCACGTCTACTACTACGAGGAGGACGGCGACCTCGGCTCCTTCCTCGCCTCCGCCGTCAACATGGACCACTTCATCGAGGGTGTCGTCGCCACGGCCGACGCCGTGCGCGCCGCCAAGAAGCTCGAGAAGCGGATCCACATCTCGTTCGACGAGTGGAACGTCTGGTACCAGAAGCGGGTGGAGTCCAAGGTCCCCGAGGGCGACGACTGGCCGGTTGCGCCGGTGCTCCTCGAGGACAGGTACAACGTCGCCGACGCGGTGGTGGTCGGGAACCTGCTCATCTCACTGCTGCGGCACACCGACCGGGTCCACGCGGCGTCGCTGGCGCAGCTGGTCAACGTCATCGCGCCGATCATGACCGAGCCCGGCGGGCCCGCGTGGCGCCAGACGACGTTCCACCCGTTCGCGCTCACGGCGCGGTACGCCAAGGGCGACGTGCTCACGGTGCCGATCCAGGGTGAGACCTACGAGACGAAGAAGTTCGGCCTCGTGCCACTCGTCGACGCGGTCGCCACGCACGACGCGGATGCCGGTGAGGTCGCGGTGTTCGTCGTCAACCGCTCGACGACCGGTCCGACCCCCGTCGACGTCGACCTGCGCGCCTTCCCGGGCGCCCGGGTGGTCGAGGCGGTCGAGCTGTCGAACCCCGACCACACCTGGCAGGCGACCGCTGCCGACTCGACCTCGGTGGCCCCCAGGCCACTGGCGGGCGTCACCCTCGACGACGGGCAGCTGCACGCCGTCCTGCCCCCGGTGTCCTGGGCGATGATCCGGATCGCCACCCGCTGAGAGTCGTCGTCGCCGGTCCCACGGGCGACTGACCGCGCCCCGACCCGTCCGGTCGGGGCGCGGTCAGGTCCAGCGGAACAGCCGCGCCGCGAGCGGCACGAGCACGGCGGTCCAGACCGCCAGCACGAGCAGCTCGATGCCCGGGAAGCGGCCCTCGTACCAGCCGGCGGCGAGCGCCTGCGACGCCGCACCGAGCGGGGTGAACCGACTGATCGTCTGCACGACCTCGGGCATCAGCGGGAGCGGGAACCAGACCCCGGCGAAGAACAGCGAGGTCATGTAGACGAGCATGCCGGCACCTGTCGACGCGCCGGCGGTCGGCGCGAGTGCGGCGATGAGCGAGCCCACGGACATCGAGGCGGCCGCACCCACGACGAACGCGAGCAGCGTGACCCCCACGTCCTTGGGCATCCCGATGTCCAGCACGAGCGCCCCACCCGCCACCGCGAGGCCGGACGCCACGACGAGCATGCCGATGTTCACCAGCAGCTGGGCGACCAGCAGCCGTGACGGCGGTATGGGCGTCGTCGACAGACGCCGCAGGACGCCCTTCTCGCGGTAGGCGCCCATGGTGGGCGGGAAGGTCGAGTAGGCGACCGTGCCGATGGCCAGCGCCAGGACGATCGGCGTGTAGCCGGTGATCGCCGTGACCTGGGACAGGACGGGGTCGGTCTCGCTGAACGGCTCGTCGGCCCACGGCATGAGCAGGCCCAGGCCGAGCAGCAGCACGGCCGGGAAGAACAGACCGAAGAACACGTTGGCCGGTTCGCGCAGGTACAGCCGGCCCTCCGACGCGGTGAGCGCCGCGAGGACGCGCGGGCTGCGGGCCGTCCCGGTGGCACGGGGACGGCCGACGGTGGTGGTGGTCATC
Source organism: Cellulomonas sp. KRMCY2 (assembly GCF_000526515.1). NCBI lineage: Bacteria > Bacillati > Actinomycetota > Actinomycetes > Micrococcales > Cellulomonadaceae > Cellulomonas > Cellulomonas sp. KRMCY2. The sequence goes on along the minus strand of NZ_JAGF01000001.1, from coordinate 1,389,932 downwards.
TCAGGCCTCCCTTCCGGCAGCGCCGGCGGTGACGATGGACACGAACGCCTCCTCGAGTGAGCCCTGCTCCACGCGGAGGTGCTGGGGGCGCAGACCCGCGCCGGTGACGGCGAGCACGACGTCGACGGCCATCTCGGCGCCGCGCACCTCGTAGTCGGTGCCGCTGACGGTGACCGCCGCCACGCCCGGGAGCCGCTCGAGCAGCCCGGCGGGCAGTGCCTCCCGAACGGTGAACCGGACGGTCTGGGCGGTGGTGCGGGCGGCCAGCTGCGCCGGGGTGCCCTCGGCGACCACCCGACCGGCGTCGATGAGCAGGACCCGGTCGGCGAGCCGCTCGGCCTCCTCCATGTAGTGCGTGACCAGCAGGATCGTGACGCCGCGGTCGCGGATCCGCTCGATCACCCCCCACGTCTCGCGCCGCGCCTGCGGGTCGAGGCCCGTGGTGAGCTCGTCGAGGATCGCCACCTCCGGGTTCCCGACGAGCGCCAGCGCGACCGAGAGCCGCTGCTTCTGGCCGCCGGACAGCCGGCGGAACTGGGTGTCGCGTCGATCGGTGAGCCCGAGGTCGCGGATGAGGTCGGCCGGGTCGGCGGGCTTCGCGTAGAACGACGCGTACAGGTCGAGCGCCTCCTGCACGGTGATCTTCGCGGGCATCTCGCTCTCCTGGAGCTGCAGGCCGAGCCGCTCGCGGAGAGCCGGGCCGTCACGCTGCGGGTCCAGGCCGAGCACCCGGACGTCGCCGGCGTCCGGCACCCGCAGACCCGCGATCATCTCGACGGTCGTGGTCTTCCCGGCGCCGTTCGGGCCGAGGATGCCGACGATCTCGCCCTTCTCGACGGTCAGCGAGACGTCGTCGACGGCCACCTTGGTGCCGTACGTCTTGCGCAGGTGCTCCACCTGGACGACCGGTGGGGCGACAGTGCCGGTCCTGGTCACGGTTCGGTCCTCTCGAGGGGTCCTGGTCGACGAGCCCACCGCTGCACTGGACCGCAGGCGCAGCCACGAGGTCGTCGGGCTGCTGGCACGCGAGACGCACGAGTTCGGGGTGGCGACGGTGATGGTCACCCACGACCATGACGTGCTCGAGCACTGCGACCGCGTCCTGGAGATGATCGACGGACGACTCACCACGGCGTAGGGCGCCGGCCGGTGACGGGTACGGCGTGGGGCAGGGCGTCGGGTACGGCGTCAGCTCTCGGCGCGGACCAGCCGCAGGTGACGACGTCGGCCCGCGGGGCCTGTCTCGGCTCCCGACGCGTCCTGGGGGCGCGGGGGACCGACCAGGATCTGGCCGGTGACGCCGAAGGCGCGGGCGATGAGCGTGGCGATCGGGAGCGGCTCACCGTAGGCGTCGGGGTCCGTCGGGTCGAGGGCCTCGCAGCCGGCCGGGCCCGCGGACTGCGACCCGTCGAAGCTCCGGGGCTCGGGTCCACGGCTCTCGGGCAGGCGGGTCTCGCCGTCGCGCATGCGACGCCGGAACACCATCACCTCACCCATGCCTTCAGATTCGGCGTTCCAGCCCCGGAACCGAAGCCCTACCGCGGGTGAAATCCCCCGAGCAGCAGACTCGCGGGCGCGCGGAGCGGATCGGGGTCCGACAGCTCCCGCGCGAGGAGGCCGGTACGGTCGGGGGGTGCGGGTGCTGGAGGTGCTGGCGGCGTCGCCGCTGCTGACGATCTTCGTGGTCGTGGCGCTGGGGACCGCCCTGGGGGCGGTGCCGATCGGGCCGGTGCGGTTCGGGGCGGCCGGTGCGCTGTTCGTCGGGCTCGCCCTCGGTGCGGCCGACCCGCGGCTCGGCGAGGGACTCGCCCTGGTCCAGACCCTCGGTCTCGCCCTCTTCGTCTACACCGTGGGCCTCGCGGCGGGCAGCACCTTCTTCCGGGACCTGCGACGACAGCTCCCGCTGATGGCGGTCGGGATCGCCGTCCTGGTGATCGGTGGCACGACGGCCGTGCTGGTCGGACGGTTGGTCGGCCTGAGCCCCGAGCTCGGCGCGGGTGCCTTCACCGGGGCGCTGACGTCCACCCCCGCGCTCGCGGCAGCGACGGCGGCGACCGGCAGCCAGGAGCCCGCCGTCGGCTACTCCCTCGGCTACCCGATCGGCGTGACCGTCGCCATCCTCGTCGTGGCGATGACCGTCGGACGTCGGTGGCCGGCGAGCCGCGACCCCAGCCCGCCGCGGGGATCGGGCTCGAGGCCGCGACGGCCGAGGTCGAGCGGCCGATCCGGCTCGGCGACCTCCCCGGCTTCGCCGAGCAGGCCGTGCGCCTCTCCTACCTGTCCCGCGACGGGCGCACCCGCGTGGTCAGCCCCGACGAGCGGCTACGGGTCGGCGACCAGGTCGTCGTCGTCGGCCCCGGACCGGCGGTGGACCGCGCCATCGCCCAGCTGGGTCATCGGCTCGACGAGCACCTCGCGCACGACCGCACGAGCGTGGACTACCAGCGGTTCGTCGTCTCCGACCGGCGCCTCGCCGGACGCACGATCGCCGAGATCGACATGCCGGGTCGGTTCGACGGCGTCGTGACCCGGGTGCGTCGCGGGGACCTCGACCTGCTCGCACGCGACGACCTGACCCTCGAGCTGGGGGACCGGGTCCTCGCCGTCGTGCCGCGGGACGAGCTCGACGCCGTGTCGCGGTTCTTCGGTGACTCCGAGCGTCGGGTGTCCGAGATCGACGCGGTCACGGTGGGCATCGGCATGGCGCTCGGCCTGCTCGTCGGGCTCATCACGTTCCCGCTGCCGGGCGGCGCCGCGTTCGCGCTCGGCTCGGCGGCCGGACCGCTCCTGGTCGGCATGGTGCTCGGGCGCCTCGAACGGACCGGTCCGCTCGTCTGGGGCATGCCGCACGCCGCGAACCTGACGATCCGCCAGCTCGGCCTGCTCTTCTTCCTCGCCGCCGTCGGGCTGGCCTCGGGCCAGGCCTTCGCCAGCCAGGCCTTCACCGCCACCGGCCTGCGCGTGGTGATCACGGCGACCACCGTGATCGGGATCTCCGCGGTGCTGTTCGTGCTCGGCGGGCGCCTCGTCGGGGTCAGCGCCCCGCGGGCGGCCGGAGCCCTCGCCGGCCTCGTCGGACAGCCGGCGGTCCTGGCCTACGCCGCGTCCCGGGTGACCGACGAGCGCGTCGAGGCGGGGTACGCGGCCCTCTTCGCCCTCGGGATCATCGTGAAGATCCTGCTCGTCCAGGTGATCGTCGCGTTCTAGGACGTCGGCGCAGCCGAGGACGCCGCGGGGCGCGGGGCGCGGAGCACGACGGCGCCCCCGCGGGGACCTCGTGCTCGGGCCGCTCCCGGCCGGTGCGCAGATCGACTCCCGCCTGGAGCAGCACGGCCGCGTCGTCGCCGTGGTTGACGGCCACGACGTAGTCGGCGTGCTCGCCGTGGCGCCGGACGACCTCGAGCTCCGCCGGCAGCCGCGAGGGCTCGAGCCCGGCGTCCTGGTAGGCCGAGCCGAGCAGGACGGCCAGACCGTCGACGTCGAGCCGGGTCGACACGTACCAGGCGGACCCTGCACCGAGCCCGTTCCGGGTGATCGCCGGCTGTCCCGCGGCAGGCCCGTCGACGTACCGCGCGACCACCTGCGCGCCGTGGAGGACGATGTCGTCGGTCCACACGTCGCCGACCATGCCCGGCAGGTCGAGGTGCACCTGCTCGCCGTCGCGCAGCGGCAGGAACTCCTCGACGGTGAGCCCGAGCACCTCGCGCAGCGGCGCGCCGAACCCGCCGTCGTGCACGGCGTCGTTCTCGTCGACGATGCCGGCGAAGTAGGACACGACGAGCGTCCCGCCGCCCTCGACGTACCGGCGCAGGTTCTCGGCGGCCCGGGCGGTGACCAGGTAGGCGGCGGGTGCGACGACGAGCCGGTAGGCGGACAGGTCCGCCTCGGGGTGGGCGAAGTCGACGGTGAGGCCGTCGCGCCAGAGCCGGTCGTAGAAGGCCGCGACGCGCTCGCGGTGCGACAGGTCCTCGCTCGGCCGCCACTCCTGGTCCTGGGCCCAGAAGGACTCCCAGTCCCACAGGACGGCGACATCGGCCGTGACGGTCGAGCCGAGCACCTCGGCCAGCTGCCCGAGCTCGGCGCCGAGCTCGCGCACCTCGGTCCAGATCCGGCTCGTCGTGCCGGCGTGCGGAACCATCGCCGAGTGGAACTTCTCGGCACCGCTGCGCGATGCGCGCCACTGGAAGAACATGATCGCGTCGGCACCCCGGCCCAGGTGGGACAGCGCGTTGCGGCGCATCTCGCCGGCCCGCTTGGCCACGTTGCGCGGCTGCCAGTTCACCCCGGACGTCGAGTGCTCCATCAGGATCCAGGGCCGTCCGCCGGCCACCGACCGGGTCAGATCCGCGGCCATCGCCAGGCCGACGTGCCCGCGCCGGTCCGCTGCGGTCAGGTAGTGGTCGTTGGAGACGATGTCGACCTCGCGGGCCCAGCGCCACAGGTCGACCGACGGGCAGGCACCGGCCATGAAGTTGGTCGTGACCGGGATGCCGGGCGACTCGGCGCGGATCGCGTCGCGCTCGGCGACGAAGCACGCCAGGAGCGCGTCGGAGGTGTACCGCGAGAAGTCGAGCCGTTGGGTCGGGTTGATGACGCTCGGCGTGGCCGACGGTGCCGAGATGTGCTCCCAGCTGCCGTAGGTCTGACCCCAGAACGCGGTGCCCCAGGCGGCGTTGAGGACGTCGAGCGTTCCGTAGCGGGCCCGCAGCCAGGTGCGGAAGGCGGCGCTGCTGGCCGCCGAGTAGCACTCCGACACCGGGGCGCCGTACTCGTTGTGGACGTGCCACATCGCCAGCGCAGGGTGGCGGCCGTAGCGCCGGGCGAGCTCGCGGGCGATCCGGGTGCTCAGGCGGCGGTAGTCGGCCGAGGACGGGCTGGCCATGCCGCGCGAGCCGAACCCCAGGACGGTGCCCTCGCGCGTCACGACGCGGGCGTCCGGGTAGCTGTGGAAGAACCACGCCGGCGGTGAGGCCGTCGGTGTCCCCAGGTCGATCCGGATGCCGGCGGAGTGCAGCAGCGCGAACAGCCGGTCCAGCCAGACGAAGTCGAACTCGCCCTCGCGGGGCTCGAGCAGGCCCCAGGCGAAGATCCCGATGCTGACCAGGTTCACGCCGGCCTCGGACATCAGGGCGACGTCCTGCTCCCAGACCTCCTCCGGCCACTGCTCGGGGTTGTAGTCGCCGCCGTAGCAGATCGAGGTCACTCCCGGCAGCCATCCGGTGGTGGCGGACTGCGCTCCGGGGGTCGGGAGGTCCGCACCGCCCCGCAGGGACAGCATGGCCGTGTCCGACTTCATGGGCTCCTCCTGGCACTGACTGTGCGCGATCTCAGGCAGCGTCCGCCGCAACTGCTGTAAGAGAACACCAGTCACGCGCGTTTGACAAGGACACACGGGTCCCCTGGACTGCGAACGTGCACAGCCTTGACCCGTGGTCGGGGCCGGTTGCCCGGCGCGCGTCGCCGTCCCGATGCCGGTCCTGCTCCGCGCGCCGGAGTTCGCCTAGGCTCGCGCCTTGTGGACCTCTCGAGCAGTCAGACAGGGACCCGACCCCGCCGCGCGCCGACGATCAAGGATGTCGCCGCGGTCGCCGGTGTCTCACGCGGGACGGTGTCGCGCGTCCTCAACGGCGGGCACTGGGTCTCCCCCGAGGCGCTCGTCGCGGTCAACGAGGCGATCCGGGTCACCGGGTACCACGCGAACAAGCACGCCCGGAGCCTGGTGACCGGACGGTCGAACTCCGTGGCGTTCCTGCTGACCGAGCCCCAGCACATGCTCTTCGAGCAGCCGATCTTCTCGATCCTGCTCCGCGGGTCCACCCGGGCGCTGGCGGAGCTGGGAATGCCGATGCTCCTGATGGTCGCCGGGGACGAGGGCGAGCGTCGTCGGATCGTGGACTACGTGGCCGCGGGGCACGTCGACGGGGTGCTCGTGGTCTCGTCGCACGCCAGCAGCCCGGTGATCGACTCGCTGCTGAGCAAGGGCGTCCCGACCGTGGCGTGCGGTGCACCGCTGGGGTTCGAGGGGCGGGTGGGCTACGTCGAGGCCGACGAGATCGACGGATCGCGGGCCATGGTGCGACACCTGCTCGAGCGAGGGCGACGACGCATCGCGACGATCACCGGCCCGCTGGACACGGCTGGCGGGGTCAAGCGCCTGGAGGGCTACCGCCGTGAGCTGGGGGACCTCTTCGACCCGGCGCTCGTCGTGCACGGGGACTACACGCGGGAGGGGGGCAGGCACGCGATGCAGGCGCTGCTGGATCGAGACCTCGACCTGGATGCTGTCTTCGCCGCGTCCGACCTGACGGCAGCCGGTGCCTTGGCTGTGCTGACCGCTCACGGGTACCGGGTGCCGCAGGACGTCGCTGTCGGCGGGTTCGACGACGCGGGGCTCGCAGCGAGCCTCCATCCGGCGCTGACCACGATCCGTCAGCCGTTCGAGCGGATCTCGCGGGAGATGGTCCGGTTGCTGCTGGACGTCATCGACGGCGGGCCGCCCGCAGCCATCACGCTCCCCCCGACGCTGGTGGTGCGCTCGTCGACCTGAGCGAGAGTGGCCCGCCGCGCACGCTCAGAGGGCCCCGGCCGCCCAACGCAGGCCCCGAGCCATCAGGCGACTGACGGCCGGTGCCTCCAGGACGTCGGGTCGGTGCCCCAGCGCGCAGTAGAAGACCCGACCTGTCCCGTAGGTGCGGGTCCATGCGACCGGCATCACCACCGCTCCGTTGCTGGACAGCGGACCGAAGTCACCGTCGAAACGTGTGGTCGCCAGCACGCGGTTGGCCGGGTCCACGTGCAGGTAGTACTTCTCGGTCGTGACGGCGAAGTCGGGGACCGAGGCCGTCACGACGTGGCTCCTGTCGACGGTCACCGTGTAGGGGATCTCGCCTCCGGGGTGGTCGACGAACTGACCGCCGACGAGCCCCTGGTAGGTCGCCGACAGGCGGAAGGCGGCGGCCGCGCCGTGGATGCACCCCAGACCGGTGCCACCGCGCACGGCGGACTCGAGCCCGTGGGCCTGTGCCTCCGTCAGAGCCCCCTCGGTCCAGACCGGCACGACGAGGTCGTACTCGGCCAGCATCGCGCCGTCGGCCAGGATGTCGAGGTCGTCGACCAGGTCGCAGACAGCGGCTCGTCCCGGCGGGCCCGACACGAGCCGGGCCAGCGTCGCTGCGATCTGGCCCGGCACGTGGAACTCCGGGCCGCCCGGCAGGAGCAGGACCCGAAGGGCGTCGTCGGCGGTCACCGCCGCCCCTCCTGTCCGCCGGTTCCCGGCGCAGTCCGGGGACGAGCCGGGGCAGGCCGCCCGACCACTGTGGTGATCAGCTCTCGACGCATCGGCACTCCCGGTGGGGTAGGTCGCGACCCGGCAGCGGTGCGCCATCCGGAGGGGACTGCTGTGATCGATCACAGACCGCCATGCACGAGAGTAGCGACCCACCGGTGCCTCGGGGAGCGGTTGCGGGAGACCCTCGCACGAGGCCTTCCTGCGTCCCCGCAGCCCTGAACAGGCAGGCACGTGGGCTGAACGAGGAGCCGGCGCAGACGGGCGGGCGGAATGTTACAGAAGGGTCTCGGTGCCGGACCGGCGCTTGACACGCATGGAGCGGCATCGCAGGCTGTGATCGTTCACAGATGCACACAGATGCTCCGACCGACTCGACAGACGCCGTCTGATCCGGTCGCGGGTGCTCTGACCTCAACGAAGAGAGAGAGACAATGCATCGCAGACTCGCAGCCTCCCTGGTGGGGGTAGTCGTCGCGTCCTCGGCGCTCACCGCCTGCACGGCCTCCGACGACGGGACCACGCCCGACGACACGTCGGCACCCGCCGAGACCGCCGCAGCCGGTGGAGATGCCGATGCCCCGGCCGAGCTCGACTTCTGGACCTGGACGACGAACATCGAAGACGTCGTCGCCATCTGGAACGAGGAGAACCCCGACCAGCAGGTCACCGTCGACCGTCAGGCCCAGGGCGACGAGCTCATCACCCGGGTGCTCACCGCGGCCCAGGCCGGCAACGACCCCTGCCTCATCCACACCGAGTACCAGGCCCTGCCGGTGCTCGTCTCCAACGGCGTCGTCGCGGACGTCACCGCGGACTTCGAGGGCATCCGGGATGCGTTCCCCGAGGGCGCCTGGGGGCTGACGTCCTTCGGCGACCAGACCTTCGCCGTCCCCCAGGACATCGCGCCGATGATGCTCTTCTACCGCGAGGACCTCTTCGCGCAGTACGGGCTCGAGGTGCCGACCACCTGGGACGAGTTCGCTGCCCTCGCCGCAGAGGTTCGCGAGAAGGCTGAGCCCGACCAGTACCTCGCCACGTTCTCCTCGGGCGACCCGGGCTGGTTCGCCGGGCTCGCGCAGCAGGCCGGCGCCGAGTGGTGGGCTCCCGAGGGTGAGGCCTGGAAGGTCGGCATCGACGACGAGGCCACCACGAAGCTCGCCACCTACTGGGGCGACCTGGTCAGCGCGGGCCTGATCGACGACCAGCCGATGTACACACCGGAGTGGAACGCCGCCATGAACGACGGCACGCTGCTGGCGTGGCCGACGGCCGTGTGGGGCGCCGGCGTGCTCGAGGGTGTCGCCCCGGACACCGCCGGCCTGTGGCGGGCAGTTCCCATGCCGCAGTGGTCGGAGGGTGAGAGCAGGACCGGCTACTGGGGCGGTTCGGGCACCGCGATCAGCGCCAGCTGCGAGTACCCGGCCCAGGCTGCGAAGTTCGTGACCTGGCTCAACACCTCCCCGGAGGCTCTCGAGGCCCTGGTGACCATCGCCGGGGTCTACCCGGCGGCCACCGCGGGCCAGACCGGCACGGCGCTCGAGCAGCCGCCGGTGATGCTGCCCAACCAGCCGGACTTCTACGCCCAGGCGTCGGAGATCGCCGGAACCGCGAGCGGCTTCACCTGGGGCCCGAACGTGAACGTCACCTACCAGGCCTACAAGGATGCGTTCCAGGCGGCGATCCAGAACGGCACGCCGTTCGCCGACGCGGTCACCACCATGCAGGAGACCACCGTGGCCGACCTGAAGCAGCAGGGCTACGAGGTCGCCGAGTAGCACACGCGATGCTTCGGCGGTGACCCTGCCCCGTGTGGGTGGGGTCACCGCCGGGTCACGCTCCGTATCCCCAACGTCGAGGACGGGACGAGGACATGAGCAACACCCTGCAGACGCACCCAGCCGAAGGGCTCGTGGACCGCGGTGGGCGACCGAGCAGGCGCCGGCGCACCGCGCGGATCTCCCGAGGCGCGCCGTACCTGTTCATGGCACCGGCGATGCTCCTGTTCACCGGCTTCCTGCTGGTCCCGATCGTCTACGCGGCCTGGCTCAGCCTGCACGCGAGCCGCCGCTCGGGCGGTGGCATCCTCGGCGAGCGCATCGTGACCTTCGTCGGCTTCGAGAACTACGCACGCGCCCTCAGCGCCCCCGAGCTGTACGCGTCCCTGGGCCGGATGGGCGTCTACGGCCTCCTCGTGGTGCCCACCATGCTCGGCCTGGCGCTGCTGTTCGCGCTGCTCCTCGACCTGCCTCGGATCCGGCTCCGCACGGTGACCCGGGTCGGCATCTTCCTGCCCTACGCCGTGCCCGGCGTCATCGCGTCCCTGCTGTGGGGCTTCCTCTACCTCCCCCGGGTCAGCCCGATCCGACGGGTCTTCGACGAGGTCGGGCTGACGCCGCCCGACTTCTTCGGCTCGACGAGCATCTTCTTCTCGGTGGCGAACATCGCGGTCTGGGGCGGCGTCGGCTTCAACATGATCGTCATCTACACCGCACTGCGCGCGATCCCCACCGAGCTGTACGACTCGGCGCGCATCGACGGCTGCAACGAGTGGCAGATCGCCTGGCGGATCAAGATCCCGCTGCTGATGCCCGCGCTGGTGATGACGGGGATCTTCTCGATGATCGCCACGCTCCAGGTGTTCACCGAGCCGCAGACCCTCTCACCGCTGACGAACGTCATCTCGTCCTCGTGGATGCCGTTGCAGAAGATCTACACCGACGCCTTCGTGCTCAACGACGTGTACTCCGCGGCCGCGACGTCGATCGCGCTGGCGGGCGTGTCCCTGATCCTGTCCTTGATCGTCCTGACCGTCATGCAGCGACGCGCGTTCGGAGAGAACAAGTGAGCGCCACCCGTACCGCGGCCCCGATCGCCGCGAAGAGGACCAGCTCCGCCGCGCGAGGTAGCCGCAGGCGCCACGGCACGCACTGGGGGGCCACGGCGATCCTCGTCCTCGGCGCCCTGTACTGCGTGCTGCCCGCGCTCTGGGTGTTCATCGCGTCCACCAAGAGTCCGGGCGAGCTGTTCACGACCTTCTCGTTCTGGCCGAGCTTCACCGGCGGCCTGCAGGGCAACCTCGACGGCCTGCTCGGCTTCGGCGACGACGCCTTCGTCCGGTGGACCCTCAACACCCTGCTGTACGCCGGGGTCGGCGCGGTGCTCACCGTGTTCGTCTCGGCGGCGGCGGGCTACGCCCTGGCCAAGTACCGCTTCGCAGGGCGCGAGCTCCTGTTCCGGATCATCCTGGCCGGCGTCCTGGTCCCGCAGGTCACCCTCGCGATCCCGCAGTACCTGCTGCTCGCTCAGGTCAACCTCACCGGCAGCTACTGGTCGGTCCTGCTGCCGAGCCTGATCAGCCCGTTCAGCATCTACCTGTGCCGCATCTACGCGATGGCGGCGATCCCGGACGAGCTGCTCGAGGCGGCGCGGATCGACGGTGCCGGGGAGTTCCGGCTGTTCCGGTCGGTCGCCCTGCCCCTCATGCTCCCGGGCCTGATCACCGTGCTGCTCCTGCAGTTCGTGGCGATCTGGAACAACTTCCTGCTGCCGTTCATCATGCTGTCCGACAGCGACAAGTACCCGCTGACCGTGGGTCTGTACACGCTGCTCAACCAGGGTGCCAGCCAGCCGGCGCTGTACACCCTGGTGATCACCGGGGCGATGCTCTCGATCCTGCCGCTCATCGTCCTGTTCCTGCTCCTGCAGCGGTACTGGCGGCTGGACCTGCTCAGCGGCGGTGTCAAGGGATGAGCCCCGGCGCCCGACCGACCGATCGCCGACCTGAAGGCACTGACATGCAGCCGATCGCCCCCGGGTTCCCCGCCGGCTTCGTGTGGGGCGCCGCCACCGCGGCGTACCAGGTGGAGGGGGCCCTCGACGAGGACGGTCGCGGGGTGTCGATCTGGGACACCTTCACCGCGACCCCGGGAGCGATCGCAAGGGGTGACACCGCTGCCGTGGCCTGCGACCACTACCACCGCCACCCTGAGGACATCGCCCTGCTCGCGGACCTCGGGCTGTCCGCCTACCGGTTCTCGGTGGCCTGGCCGAGGATCCAGCCGGACGGAGTCGGAGGCCCGAACCAGAAGGGCCTCGACCACTACCGCCGGGTCGTCGACGCCTGTCTCGGGCGAGGCGTCACGCCGTACGTGACCCTGTACCACTGGGACCTGCCCCAGGCGCTCGAGGACGTAGGCGGCTGGCTCAACCGCGACACCGCGCACCGGTTCGCCGACTACGCGGCCCAGGTCGCCGACGCCCTGGGTGACGTGGTCGACCACTGGGTCACCGTGAACGAGCCGAAGGTGGCGAGCCACGCCGGGTACGCCGCAGGGATCCACGCACCGGGCATCCGCGATCCCCGCGGCGGGGTCGCTGCTGCGCACCACCTGCTCCTCGCCCACGGCCTCGCGGTGCCGGTGCTTCGCGAGCGGATGTCGGCCGATGGCGAGCTGGGCATCGCCCTGGACCTCACGCCGGTCAGCCCGGCGTCGCAGGACCCGGCCGACGTCGCCGCCGCGCGGCGGTTCGACGGCAACTTCAACCGCATGTTCCTCGAACCCGTGCTGCGTGGGCGGTACCCGACGGACATGATCGAGTGGTTCGGTGGTGCGCCGTGGCTGCAGGACGGCGATCTCGAGGTGATCAGCGCACCGATCGACTTCCTGGGGATCAACTACTACCGCGGGCACGTCATCGGGGCGGGTGACGGTTCGGTCCTCGAAGGCTCGGGGACTCCGATGGACCTCGACGCCGTGCACGTGATCCCGCCGGACGCCGAGCTCACCGAGGTCGGCTGGACGGTCACGCCGACCGGTCTGCACGACCTGCTGCTCCAGCTGCGCGACGAGTACCCGCACGTCCCGCTCATGGTCACCGAGAACGGCGCCGCGTACCCGGACGTGGTCGCGGCCGACGGCACCGTCGACGACCCGAAGCGGGTGGCGTACCTCGACTCGCACGTGCGTCAGATGCACCGGGCGATCGCCGACGGCGTCGACCTCCGCGGCTACTTCGTCTGGACGCTCCTGGACAACTTCGAGTGGGCCGAGGGCTACAAGGCCCGCTTCGGGATCGTCCACGTCGACGTCGAGACGCAGCGACGGACGCCCAAGACGAGCGCCGCGTGGCTCGGGGCGGTGGCGCGGTCGAACCGGCTGCCGGATGGGGGGAGCCTCCGATGACGAGCGGACGATCGGGCATCCGCCACCTCGAGCTCGGTTCCCGTGACCTCGAGCGGTCGCGGGCCTTCTACCGAGGCCTGCTCGGCTTCGACGAGGTCGAGGTGGGCGCGGCCGGTCACGAGCGCCGGCCGACGGCCTGGTTCGCCGCCGGCCCGGCCCTGGTGAAGGTCGTCGAGCTCGGCGACGACCGCGACCCCGGCACGTGGGCCGACGAGGATCTCCAGGGAGGTCTGCGTCACGCAGGCTTCAAGATCGGTGACATCGACGCGCAGATGCGCCGGCTCGAGGCGGCGGGGGTCGAGGTCCTCTCGCCTCCACGGGACGTGCTCGGTGACGTCCGCATCGCCTTCTTCCTCGACCCGGACGGGGCGCGGCTGGAGCTGGTCCAGGGCAACCTGCGCTACGAGCACGTGGAGTCGCCCGCTCTCGTCCAGGCGGAGGCCGACCTGAGCCTCGCACCGGGCGACGGTGCGCGCTTCGACCACGTCGGGCTGACGGTCGCCGACCTCGGTGCGACCCTCGACCTCTGGTGCGGTCGCTTCGGGTACGAGGTGATCGGCGACATCCGGCACCACGACGACGAGCGCGGCTTCCTGATGACGTACCTCGCAGCGGGCGGCTCGGTGCTCGAGGTGTTCAGCTTCGACGTGCCGACCCAGGCCCCGCCCGTCATCGGGCCCGAGCAGCTGGGCCTCCGGGGCATCGGTGTGGGCGCGCACGACGCTGCCGGCCGGGCGACCGGTCCGCTGACGGTGCGCGACGGCGTCGTGGTCGAGGTCGTGGGCAAGGATGGTTGAGGTGCCGGCACCGCGACGAGCGCTCGTCACCGGCTCGACCGACGGCATCGGTGAGGCGATCGCCGACGCCCTCGTCGCGTGCGGGATGGACGTGGTCCGCCATGCGCGCAACGAGCAGCGTGCCGAGCACTGCCGCGAGCACGCGGGGCCGCTCACCGAGGTCGTCATCGGTGACTTCGCGTCGCTGGAGTCAACGAAGGCGCTCGCAGCCCAGGTCACGGCGTCGGGCCCGTTCGACGTCATCGTGCACAACGCCGGCTGGGCGGCCGCTGGCGACGAGCGTCCGGTGACCATGGACGGCATCGAGCAGACCCTGCAGGTCAACGCCCTGGCACCGTACGTGCTGACCGCGCTGGTGCCGCTCCCGCGGCGTCTGGTGTTCGTCAGCTCGGACTCGATCCGCAACGCGCACCTCGACCTGTCCGATCTGCAGCACGAGCGGTCGTGGGACGCCGGATCGGCCTATGCCGAGTCGAAGATCGCCCTGACGGCCTTCGTGCTGCACGCCGCACGTCGCTACCCGCAGGTGATGATCAACGCGGTCCATCCGGGGTGGGTGCGGTCCAAGATGAGCGGCGACGTTGCGCCGCTGAGCCTGGAGCAGGGCGCCGACACTCCGGTGTGGCTGGCCTGCGCGGACGAGCCGGGAGCCCAGGTCTCGGGGTTGTTCTTCCACGACCGCACACCGGTCCGGTACAACGACCAGGCGCACGACACCGCCGTGCAGGACGCCGTCGTGCGAGCCTTCGCCGAGCTGACCGGGGTGCGCCTTCCGGGGGACGATCCGCGGGATGCGCCACCGACCCACGGCAGCGACCGTGCCTGAGCCTGCTGCCGAGGCAGCACTCCTGCTGAGCTCGCTGCCCAGGAGGAACGGCTGCAGTTCCCGGCGTTCGACAACGACACCGCATGGGGCCTGGGTCTGCTCATGATGAGTGAGACCGGGTCCGACCGGCCCGGACCGAACCGGAGGAGACGCTGGTGTACATCGAGGACTACTCACCCGGCTACGGGGCACGACCGCCCCGGGCCGCACTGCGCTCGGACAGCCCCGCCATCGACCTGGACGGGACCTGGCGCTTCCGCCTGTCGCCGACGGCGAGCGGCCCGGTCGACTTCGTCGACCCGGACCTCGACGACGACGGCTGGGACGAGCTGCCGGTTCCGTCCAGCTGGCCGATGCACGGCCACGGGAGCCCCGCCTACACGAACGTCGTCTATCCCTTCCCCCTCGATCCTCCCCACGTGCCGACCGAGAACCCGACCGGTGACCACCGACGCGTCTTCGACGTCCCCGCCGACTGGGCGGGCGCCGACGCGGTCCTCCGGTTCGAGGGGGTGGACTCCTGCGCCCGGGTCTGGCTCAACGGGACCGAGGTCGGCGTGTCGAAGGGGAGCCGGCTGCCTGTCGAGTTCGACGTCGGACAGCTGCTGCGGCCGGGCCGCAACGTCCTGGCCGTCCGGGTGCACCAGTGGTCGTCCGGGAGCTACCTCGAGGACCAGGACATGTGGTGGCTCCCGGGGATCTTCCGCGACGTCACGGTGATCCGCCGACCGCAGCGAGCGATCGACGACGTGTTCGTCCACGCGGACTACGACCACATCACCGGCAGCGGCACGCTGCGGGTGGACACGGACGCGCCCGCACGGGTCAGCATCCCGGAGCTCGGCATCGTGGACGCACCGTCCGGCCGGCCGATCCTGATCGGGGCGGTCGAGCCCTGGACCGCGGAGACCCCTCGTCTGTACGACCTCCAGGTGGCGACGCCGGACGAGCGCGTCGACCTGCGGACCGGGTTCCGGACGGTCGCGATCGAGGACGGCATCTTCACTGTCAACGGGCGCCGGATCGTCTTCCAGGGCGTGAACCGGCACGAGCACCACCCCGACCTCGGTCGGGCGGTCCCCGTCGAGGACATGCGCCGGGACCTGCTCCTGATGAAGCAGCACAACATCAACGCGGTCCGCACGAGCCACTACCCGCCGCACCCGACCTTCCTCGACCTGTGCGACGAGCTGGGTCTGTGGGTGATCGACGAGTGCGACCTGGAGACGCACGGGTTCTCGCTCGTCGACTGGCGCGGCAACCCGGCCGACGACGAGCGGTGGGAGGAAGCCTGCGTCGACCGCATGCGACGCATGGTCGAGCGGGACAAGAACCACCCGAGCATCGTCGTGTGGTCGCTCGGCAACGAGTCCGGATCGGGCCGCAACCTGTCCGCGATGGCCCGGTGGACCCGCCGGCGCGACGCGAGCCGGCCCCTGCACTACGAGAACGACCGCGGCTACCCCGACAGCGACTTCTACAGCCGGATGTACCCGCCGCACGCGGAGGTCGACCGGGTCGGTCGCCGCGAGGAACCGCCGCTGCCCGATCCCGCGCTGGACGCGCACCGCGACGCACTGCCGTACATCTTGTGCGAGTACGGCCATGCGATGGGCAACGGACCCGGCGGACTGCTCGAGTACCAGGAGGTCTTCGAGCGGCATCCGCGCTGCCAGGGTGGGTTCGTCTGGGAGTGGATCGACCACGGGATCCGCAGGCGGTCACCTGACGGGCGCGAGTACTTCGCCTACGGCGGTGACTTCGGCGAGCCCGTGCACGACTCGAACTTCGTGTGCGACGGGCTCGTCTTCCCCGACCGGACGCCCTCGCCGGGCCTGCTCGAGTACAAGAAGGTCATCGAGCCGGCGCGGATCGAGGCCGTCGACGCCATGCCCGGGGTGGTTCGGGTGACGAACCGGTACGACGTCCGCAACCTCGGGCACCTGTCGTTCACGTGGACCCTCGAGGAGGAGGGCGAGGTGCGGGCCGGGGGAGGCCTCGAGCTGCCGGTCGTCCTGCCGGGGCAGAGCGTTCAGGTCGAGCTGCCCGAGCTGCCACCGCTGGTCGCGGAGGCGTGGTGGACCGTGCGCGCGACGCTCAGCGACGACTGCGCCTGGGCCGCGGCCGGCCACGAGGTGGCCTGGGGTCAGGTCCCGGCGCGTGCGGCGCGCCCCGAGCCCGTCCCGCTCGACCTCGTGCGACCGAGCGCCTCCGGAGGGGTCGTCACGCTCGGCCCCGGTGGCTTCGACCTCGGCTCGGGGAGGCTGGTGCGCCTCGGCACGCTCGTGGTGGAGGGTCCGCGCGTGGACGCGTGGCGCGCTCCCACCGACAACGACCGGGGTCGCCACTCCACCGAGGGGCCGCCGCTGGAAGGGCTCTGGCGTGGGCTCGGGCTCGACCGTCTGCAGCACCGGGTCCTCGACATCGACGCCCGTGACAGCGGCCTGGTGGTGCGGACCCGGGTCGCACCCGCCGGATCGGACATCGCGCTGCTGGCCGACTACCACTGGACGAGCGACGGGGACGGGCTGAGCCTCCGGCTGGAGATCACCCCCCAGGGCCAGTGGCCCGGTCCCCTTCCGCGGCTGGGGATGCGGCTCGGCCTGCCGGCGGAGCTCGGCTCGGTCGACTGGTACGGCAACGGTCCCGGAGAGGCGTACGCCGACACGCGACAGGCGGCGCGGATCGGGCGCTTCGGCCTGACCGTGGACGAGATGCAGACCCCGTACGTCTTCCCGCAGGAGAACGGCAACCGCCTCGGCGTCCGTTGGGCGACCCTGACGGCACCCGGGGGCCTCGGCATCCGCCTGGAGGGCCGGCCGACCTTCGGGCTCACGGCGCGGCGGTGGACGACGGAGGCGCTGGACGCCGCGCAGCACACCGTGGACCTGGTGCCCACCGACAGGATCTGGGTGAACATCGACCATGCCCAGCAGGGCATCGGCTCGGCCTCGTGCGGGCCCGGCGTCCTGCCGCCCTATCGCCTGCCGGCCGAGCCCGTGGTCCTGCAGGTGAGGATGGCTGCCCTGCGCTGAACCGTGCACGGTGGCCCCGCCGACGAGGCGGGACCACCGTGTGCGGCCCTCGGCGTCAGGCTTCCTCAGGAAGCGGGACCCGAGGTGCAGAACTCTGCCCACTGCAGGTTGGAGCCGTGCCGCCCTGTCAGGACGCCGGGCGACGTGCCGGCGGACTGCGTGCCACCGTTCGAGAACACCTTCACGCTCTGCACGTTCAGCGGCTCGTCGCTGAAGGTCCAGCTCCAGCCGTCCTTCGTCCGTGCGGGCTTGGTGACGGTGATCCCACCCTTGGTCGCCGTCACGGCCTGGTTCCAGCCCCACGTCAGGTCGGACCGGTCGAACCGGGTGCACTGGAGGATCGGCGGGGCGAGTCGCCGCACGACGTCCACGATCGCGGTCACGCCACCGAGCTCGGTGGTCCCGGCCACGATGAGCTGGCCGGGCGCGCTCGTGGATCCGGGCGGGACGGCGTCCCACGTGACCGGGACGGCCGCGATCGAGCCGTCCGCGGTGGTCAGCACGTCGACAGTCGCCGGCAGCTGCGGATCGTGCCTGACCCGTGCCGTGGTGTAGACGGTGCTCTCGAGGACGTGCTCGGCGTCGCTCTTGTTGTAGACGTCGATCGAGGCGTTGAACTGCAGGGTGGGCCAGCCGTCCCAGCTGATCATCTCCTGCCAGTTGGCCGGTTCCCAGACGAGCGCTCCGACGCCCCGGTTGTCCGGCAGGTCGTTGGCGATCTGGAACACGCGTTGGATGGCATCGGCCTGGCCCTGGACGGTCTCCGGGTACGGCGAGTTGGGGACCGGCAGACCGTTCCAGTCGGTCGCCGGGTGCGAGGTCTCTGCGATGTCGAGCTGGTAGCCCGGGTGGGCTGCGGCGATCGCGTGCAGGTTGGACTCGTAGTGCTCCGGCGAGCCGTGCCACTCCGGGTAGTAGGAGTGCGCCATGACGTCGATGTCCTGACCCTTGGCGTTGAGCCGGGTGAGGAACTGGTCCCAGAACTCCAGCGTCTTGTCGACCTCGCCGTTGTCGATGATCACATGGGTCTCGACCTCGATGTCCAGACCGTTGGCCGCGGAGACGTCGCGGACGGCGGCGATACCCGCGGCCTGCAGCGTGGTGAACCGGTCCCAGGCGGCGTCGTAGGCGGCCTGCTCAGCCGGGTCCTGCGAGCCCCAGTAGTCCCAGAGCAGGGCGCCGCCGGGCTGCGACGTGAAGGCAGGGTCGGTGTTGAAGTAGCACACGTAGCACCAGGCGGCGGGGTCCTCGAACCACGGTTGCGCCCGCTCGCTGCCCCACATGAAGCCGTTGATGATCTCGTTGCCGACAGCGACCTTGTCGGGGGGCGTCCCCTGGTCGACCAGCAGCTGGACGGTGTCGTGCGTGTAGTCGTAGACCTCCTGGACGAGCTCCTCGAACGGCAGCTCGGCCCACGCCGTCGGCTTGGCCTGCTTGCTCGGGTCGGCCCACGAGTCCGCGTAGTGGAGGTCGATGCCCAGACCCATGCCCTGGGCCGCGACCCGCTCGGCGACCACCGCCGTGCGCTCGGGGCTCTGGTAGGCGGGTTCGAGGTACTCGCCGGTCTGCTCGTTGCGCGGGTCGTTGAAGACGCGGAGTCGGACGTACTCCATCCCGGCGTCGCTGACCACGTCGAGGATGTCACTGGCTGCGGCCGGATCGTCCAGGTAGTACCGCAGGCCGTCGTTGGTGTTCTGGTCGGCGTACGAGATGTCGGCGCCCAGGATCAGGTCGTCGCGCAGGTAGTTGTAGGCCGAGATCTCGCTCACGCCGATGGTCGCGCCGGGCGATGCCTTGGTGATGGTGACGCGCAGGTAGGCGGTGCCGGGACGGGTGAACAGGTCGACCCCGCCGCGGCCCGGCGCCCAGGTGTCCGAGCGGTCGACGACCGTCTCCCAGGTGGTCCCGTCCGAGGAGGCGTCGACGACGTACTGGTACATGGCCCCCTTGTCGGGGAAGACGACCTCGACCTTCCGGACGTTGTCGTAGGCCCCGCCGAGGTCGAGGGTGAGCCACTGTCCCGGACGGTGCCGGGCCGCGACCCATGCGGTGGCCGGGTCCGCGTCCACCGCCAGGGCTGCTGTCGCCGCCCCGCTGCTGGTCGTGACCGACGTCCAGGACCTGCCGGCGAGGTTGCTCTCGATCGGGGCGATGTCGGCCTCCCCGGCAAGCGCGGCCGCAGGCCCGGGTGAGCCGACGAGCGCGGCCGCGCCCACCAGGGCCGCAACCACAGTGATGCCCAATGGGGCACGGACGGTGTGTCTGCCGCGCATCTGAACTCCCTCGTTCGTCGACCCGCCGGGCGGGACCCGTGTGTGGAATCTGTGAACGATCCCAGTCACAAGGTGATAGAAGGGACAGACCCTTGTCAAGGGTCTGTGGCCCCCTACCTTCACGTCCGTCCGCGGATGCCGCCGGATGGTCGCGTCGCGCGCCGTTCTGTGATGTCACCATCCTTGGGAGCGTTCCCAAGTCCCGCGCGTGCCGGGCCCCGCGTTGTCGGCCCGGCCATAGGATCCTGAGCATGGAATCGACCGGCCGCAGGCGTCCGACCATCATCGACGTGGCGGCGGCGGCCGGGGTGTCCCGTGGCACGGTGTCGCGGGTCATCAACGGCGGGCACTGGGTCTCGCCTCCAGCGCTCGCGGCCGTCCAGGAGGCCATCCGCACGACGGGCTACCAGATCAACCAGCACGCCCGCAGCCTGGTGACCGGCCGCTCCAACTCCGTCGCGTTCCTGCTGACCGAGCCGCAGCACCTGCTCTTCGAGGACCCCAACTTCTCGATCCTTCTACGCGGGGCAGCGGAGGCTCTGGGCAAGCGAGGGATGCCGCTCGTGCTCATGGTGGCGGGGACCCCGCCGGAACGGAAGCAGGTCCTGGGCTACGTCGCCGGCGGACACATCGACGGGGTGCTGCTCATCTCGTCCCACGCCGACGACCCGGTCGTCGATGCACTCGTGCGCAGGGGCATCCCGACGATCGCCTGTGGCGTCCCGCTCGGCTTCGAGTCGCGGGTCGGGTACGTCGCGTCCGACGACCTCGGTGGGGCACGGCAGATGACGCGGCACCTCATCGACGTCGGACGCACCCGGATCGCAACGATCACCGGCCCGATGGACACTCCCGGTGGGCGATCGAGGTTGGCGGGCTATCGCCTCGAGCTGGCCGAGGAGTACGAGCCGGAGCTGGTCGCCCACGGTGACTACACCCGCGAGGGCGGGGCCGCGGCGATGCGTGAGCTGCTCGACCGACGTCCGGATCTCGATGCGGTGTTCGTCGCATCGGACCTCATGGCGGCGGGTGCCCTCGCGGAGCTGCGCGCAGCAGGCCGACGGGTACCCGAGGACGTCGCCGTCGGAGGCTTCGACGACTCGGGGCTCGCGGCCACCCTGGACCCACCCCTCACGACGATGCGTCAGCCGTTCGAGCGGATCAGCGCAGAGATCGTGCGGTTGCTGCTCGAGGTCGTCGACGGGGCAGAGCCCGCAGCCATCGTCCTGCCGACGACACTCGTCGTGCGTGGGAGCACGTCAGCACGCCGACCGGGGTCGGGCACCTGATCGCCCGCAGCGTCGGCCGAGCCCGCAGCGGCCCGCGACGGCCCGCAGCGGCACGTAACGGCACGCAGCAGGTTCGCAGCGGTGCTCAGCGACCAGGCTCCCGGGTGACCGTCTTGGCCGTCGCCAGGGCAGAGGCGAGGCAGCGGACGTAGGCGCTCGACACCTCAGCGGGCAGCATCCCGGCCCGGAGCACGGCACCGGCATCCTTGCGCTCATGGGCCTGGACCGCGGCGAGCACCGAGCCCAGCGGGCCCTCGGCCGACCGGACCGCGTCGGCCACCGCCTGCGAGACGCCGACCTTCTCGAGCACCACGTCGACCGGCAGGCCGATCTGCTCGGTCAGCGCCGAGAGCATGCCCACGGTGTACCCCGCGGGGTCGTCGGACAGCTCCTCGCAGGTCAGCGCGCGGGCGAGGATGAACCACAGGCTGTCCATCGCGTCCGGGCGGGCGTCGAGCAGGAGGGCGGCGACCAGCGTGGTGACCTCGCGCACCCCGAGCAGGACCACTGCCTGGTGCACCGTGTCGACGGCGGACTGCAGGGCGAAGGCACCGCTGTTGACCAGGTGCAGCAGACGCAGGGTCAGGACCGGGTCGGTGTCGATCACCTGGGAGACACCGGCGAGGTCGACGTCCGGCTGGGCCGACAGGTGCATCACGGCCAGGCACTGCAGCTCACCGGCGCGCAGCACCCGGGTACCGCTGGGCTGGGCAGCGGGTGCGACGGCGACGCCGCGCGGGGGCTGGCCGTACGCGACGCGCAGGGCGTCGACACCGGCGGCCCGGCACTCGTCCTCGATCGCTGCTGTGGTGACGCCTGCGGCCAGCACGCGGACCCCCGCGGCGTGGGCGTGGTGCACGAGGGCGGCGATCGGCAGCTCGGGAGCGTTCGCGTCGATGACGACGAAGGCGACCTGCCTGAGCAGTGCCTCCTGGTCGCTGTCGCCGCGGTAGTCCATCAGCGCGAGCTGCATGCCGAGGCCGCGCAGCGCCGCGCAGCGCTCGACGGCGTCGTCGGTGTACTCGAACCGGGCCGGCAGCTCCAGGACCAGGCGACCCGGCACGACCGGCGCCGGCACGTAGCCCTCGAGCATCGCCGGGGTGGCCGCCAGGAAGACGTAGCGGTCGGCGACCAGGTTGGGCAGGTCGAGGTTCATGTACTCGGCGTGCAGCACGTCCGGTGGCACCGGTGGCATCGCCAGGGGTGTGCGCCGCGCGCCCTGCTGGCTCGGGATCATGGTGGCGAAGCTGACCGCCACCGTGTAGCCGACCACACGCCCGTCGAGGGCGACCACCGGTTCGCGGTGGATGACCGTCGACGCGGGTCGTGCTCCGGTGACGGGGGTCATGGCCCACGGGGTGGTCACGCTGGGGTAGGACGTCTGCACAGCTCACTCCTCGTTCGACCGGGTGGCGCTGCCTATCCATCGGCCGGCCGGGTCGTGGTGTGACACTTTTCGGCCGGCGGCGAAGGCGTCTGCCGACGGCGGGTGGATCTGCCGACCGCGGGGCGGTCAGGCCGCCGAGCTGGAGGCCGTCAGCGGCGCCCGCAGCGGCCACTCGTCGCCGTCGAGGACGACCTGCACGGCACTGCCGGTCCGCGGGTTGACGGCCATCGGCGCGAGCAGGTTGGCGGTGGGCGGCTCCCCACCACGGCCGGGGTGCACGACGACGAGCAGCACGGCATCGCCGTCGTCCAGCCCGAGGGCGGCGCGGGTCGAGGGGTCGATCTGCGGCGCGTACTCGGGGAAGTACGGCTCCGGCGGCACGACGAAGAGGCGGACGTCGGGCTGCTCGGTGGAGCGCAGGGTGAACAGGTACCCCGTCTCGTCGAGCGCGGCGAGCTCGAACCGGCGCAGGTCGCGCAGACCCGGCAGGGGCATCGTGAAGTCGAGCTGGTCGGTGACGGCGCGAGCGGGCGCGACCCGGCCGGCAGAGCTCACGGCTACCAGAACGCTCATCGGAGGAAGTCCAGCAGACTCGGCTGCAGGACGCGAGCCGTGGCGCCGAGGGCCGCCTGGTAGGCGACCTCCTGGGTCTGGATCTCGACGATGATCTCCGCGAGGTCCACGTCCTCGATGGCGGAGAGCTGACCCTTGAGGTCCAGCAGCGTCTTCTGGGTGCTGGACTGCGCCAGCTCCATCTGCCCGTAGCGGGCGCCGACGTCGGCGATCTCCGCGAGCATGGCCGTCATCCGGGTGTCGATCTCGGTCAGGCGCGGTCCGACCTGGACGCCGGAGCGCAGGTCCGCCGCGATGCTGTCGAGCAGGGCGAAGACCGAGCCGGCCCCGTCGCCGAAGACGGCTGAGCCGTCGGCGTCGGCGCGGACCGTCGTGTCGGAGGTCAGTCGGCGTTCGACCGACGCGCCGGGCGTCCCGGTCCAGGCATAGGTGCGGGTGTCGTCCGGGTTGACGGTCACCGTGAACGCCTTGCCGGCGTTGGACGTGCCGGCGAAGACCGAGCGACCCAGGTGGCTGGTGTTGGCCGTGCTGAGCAGCGCGTCACGGATGCCGTCGATCGCGGTGGCGATGGCGTCGCGGGACGTCTGCCCCATCGCGCCGGAGTTCGCGCCCTGCACCGTGAGGTCGCGGGCGGCGTGCAGCGACGACACGGACGCGGCGACGGCCGAGTCGATCGTGCTGAGCCAGGCGATGCCGTCGTCGGCGTTGCGCGCGTACTGCTCCGTCGCGCGCTGCGAGGCACGGAGCGCCATCGCCTGGGCGGTGCCGCCCGGGTCGTCCGAGGGCTTCGTGATGATCTTGCCGCCGGACATCCGGCCCTGCAGGTCGGACATCTTGTTGAGGTTGAGCTGGAGGTTGCCCAGCGTCGACCGCTGGATGGTCTGGTGGGTCACGCGGTTGATCACGGTCTACCTCCCGACCACGCCGGTCCGGTTGATGAGGACGTCGAGCATCTCGTCGATCGCGGTGAGCACCCGGGCAGCGCCCTCGTAGGCACGCTGGTAGGCAAGCATGTTCACCGTCTCCTCATCCAGATCGACGCTCGACTGCGAAAGTTGAAGGTTCTCGGCGGTCGCGCGCGCCGACTCGGTGACCGTGGCGCGCTGGTCGGCGGCCCGCGTCTGCACGCCGAGGTCGACGACGAAGTTTCGCCAGGTCTCGTCCGGCCCGCCCGCGGCGGTGGCCAGCTGCGAGATCTGGTCGGCGTACGAGCCGTCGAGCGGTCCCTTGCCCGGAGCGGCGGCGGCGATCTGGTCCGGGTCGGTGATCGCCACGGACAGGCCGGTCGCGGCCGGTCCGGAACCGGCGGCGAAGAAGGCCCGGTTGCCGACCCCGTCGAAGCCGAACCCACCGACGTGGGCGGTGTTGACCGAGTCGCGCAGCGCGACGGCGACGTCGTTCCAGGCCCCGGCGGTGGCGACCAGCAGGCCGTCCGGTGCGAGGTTGGCGAGGTGGCTCGCGAGTCGCCCGCCCTCGAGCGTCACTGCGGTGCCGCTGCCGGCCCAGGTCAGCGCGACCGGGTCAGGGGTCGCCGGGGGCTCGGCGATGGCGCCGGCCATCGTGAACGAGCCGGAGATCGCCACCTCCTTGGCCACGACGCCACGCACCAGGGCGTTGCCGCCCACCATGACGTCGACGGTGC
This sequence comes from Cellulomonas sp. KRMCY2, assembly GCF_000526515.1. Lineage (NCBI taxonomy): Bacteria > Bacillati > Actinomycetota > Actinomycetes > Micrococcales > Cellulomonadaceae > Cellulomonas > Cellulomonas sp. KRMCY2. Next base: position 1,365,639 of record NZ_JAGF01000001.1, on the reverse strand, counting down.
CGTCCTCGCGCTCGCGCGCACTGGCACCCACCAGGCCGGCCAGCTTCGTGACCAGCACGTCGCGCTGGTCGACGAGCTCGTTCGCCGCGCCGCCCGAGACGCGGATCGAGCGGATCTGCTCGTTGAGGTGCGCGACCGCCGCCGCTGTCGTGTTGACCTCGGTGACCATGGTCTCGGCCTCGGTGCGGGTCTGCGCCCACTGGGTCTCGACGGCGCGGTACCCGCCGGAGATCTGGCTGACCAGAGCCTTGCCGTCCCCGAGGAGCACCTTGCGGGCCGCGGCGTCCTGCGGGTGGTTGGCGACACCCTGCCAGCCGGCCCAGAACTTCTGCAGGTCGGCGGAGACGCCGGTGCCGGCCGGTTCGGTGATCGTCGACTCGAGGCGGCTCAGCGACAGCGCCTGCGCCTGCTGGAACGACGCTCCGGAGGTCTCCGCGCGGAGGCGTGCGTCGAGGAAGACGTCTCCCATACGGGTGATGCCGGTGACCTTGACGCCGTTGCCGGCGTCGCTCTGCGAGGAGAACATCGACGGGGCGGACAAGGCCTGCACCGATGTGAGGTCGGCTCGCTGCCGGGTGTAGCCCACGGTGTTGGAGTTGGCGATGTTCTGGCCGGCGACCTCGAGCGCCTGCCGCTGCGCGATGAGCGAGGAGAGTGCGGTGGAGATGCCGGAGAAGGTGCTCACCCGGTGCTCACAGAGCCTCGTCGAGCAGCTGGACGCTGCCCGCTGCCATCGACGCACCGTGCGGGCTGTAGGTCCGCACGCTCTGCTGCAGGTTCATGATCGTCTCTTGGGCGGCCCGGTGCGACGTCGCGAGCAGGTCCCGGTTGCTCTCGGCCAGGGTGCTGATCTGGTCGGTCAGCGACACGAAGGCCGCGTGGTGGTCCGCGAAGAGCTCGTCCCAGGGGGCAGGAGCCTTCTGCGCGAGGACCAGGAGGCTGCTCCCCTCCGCGACGCCGACCTCGCGGGCGGCGACGTCGGCCTCGACCGACCGGCCGAGCTCCGCGGTGCGGATCTGCTCGAGGACGGTCTCGACCTCACGGGTCGCGTGGCCGAGCCACTGCGTGCGACCGCTGGTGAGGATCAGCTGCTCCTCCTCCAGCTTGAACAGCAGGAGCTCGAGGAGCTGGCGCTCACGCCAGAGCACCCCGGACAGCGCGTTCAGGCCCATCTCAGCATCTCCTCGACTCGCGGGTACCCGCTCCGGCACTCGTCACAACCCGCCCATCGGCCGGGTCTGAAGCATTGTGACGGTTTCACGCCGGCCGACCGATGAACACCCCGTCACCCGAACGGGTTACGCACGGACCCGGACTGCCACTGTGACTTAGATCACTGGCGATGTCGCGTATCTGTCAGACGGTCCAGATGCCGAAAAGGGGCGCATCCGGGACAAGGTGCGGCAACCCTCCCACAGCCAGGTGAAGGGTCGCCGGGGCCGGCCCGGATATCACCCTCAAGTTCCCTCCGGCGCCCACCGAAACAACGCTCGTGACACCAGCCGAGCACCCCACCAACACGTTGGTCGTCGAGCACATGGCGCTCGTCGGCTACCACGTCAACTCGATGCTGGCCCGCGTCCCTGCTTATGTGTCGCGGGCGGACCTCGCATCGGCCGGCGCGTTCGCCCTGGTCCGGGCAGCGCGCGGCTTCGACGAGTCGACCGGGGTCCCGTTCGCCCGGTACGCGTCGCTGCGGATCAAGGGCGCGCTCATCGACGAGCTGCGCGGCATGGACTGGGTCTCCCGTGGTGCGCGTCGCCGCGCCCGTGAGGTCACGGAGGTCGCCGACCAGCTGACCGCCTCCATCGGCCGTACCCCCTCGCGCAACGAGCTCGCCGAGGCGATGGGCTCCTCCGTCGAGGAGATCGACGTCGCCCGCGGCGACGCCGACGTCCGGGTGCTGAGCATGGAGGGCTTCGACGGCTCGATCGCCGAGACCGTCGTGGCCACCGGGATCGGCCCGGAGGAGAGCCTGCTGGTGTCCGAGCGGCTGCAGTTCCTCCGTGCGGGCGTCGCGAGCCTGCCCGAGCGCCTCCGGTACGTCGTCGAGCAGCTCTTCTTCCACGACCGTCCGGTGGTCGACCTCGCCGACGAGCTGGGCGTCACGCAGTCGCGGATCAGCCAGCTGCGCACCGAGGCCCTCGCACTCCTCAAGGACGGCCTGAACGCCAGCCTCGACCCCGAGCTCGTGCCGGTGGCGGAGCGACCGGACGGTGTGGCCGAGCGTCGCCGGCGGGCGTACTTCGCCGAGGTCGCGGCCAGGGCGGCGCACAGCGCGCAGGCCTCGACCCTCGCCAGCGTGCCGAACCCGCACCTCGGTGCCGGCATCGACGCAGACCGGTCGGCCTCGCTCGAGTGGGCCGTGGGCTGACCGTCGTCGGCCGGGGCGTCCCGGCCGCAAAAAGATCTCCGAGAAAACCTCACAGCCCCGAGCAACGCGCCGATCAGTCAGTTGCTCGCCCATGGATGGGCGGCGGTCTCGACCCGAATCAAGGAGGAGCTTCATCATGGGTCTCTCAATCAACCAGAACATCGCGGCAGTCAACAGCTACCGCAACCTGTCCAACACGCAGAACGACCTGGCCAAGTCGCTGGAGAAGCTGTCCAGCGGTTTCCGGATCAACCGGGCAGCGGACGACGCAGCCGGTCTCGCCATCTCCGAGGGCCTGCGCTCGCAGGTCGGCGGCCTGAAGGTCGCGGCCCGCAACGCCCAGGACGGCATCTCGGTCGTGCAGACCGCAGAAGGCGCCCTGACCGAGGTCCACGCGATCCTGCAGCGCGTTCGTGACCTGGGTGTCCAGGCAGCCAACGACTCGAACAACTCCGCAGCCCGCGCCAACATCGACACTGAGGCATCCGAGCTCGTCTCGGAGCTGGCGCGCATCTCGGAGTCGACGAACTTCAACGGCACCAAGCTCCTCAACGGTGCGGGCAGCCTGACCTTCCAGGTCGGTGCCAACGGTGACGCCGACAGCGCCATCACGGTCGACCTCTCCGCCGCCGACGTGTCGGCTGTGTCCGACGCGCTGACCAACGGCCGCTACGCCCTCACCGGCGCCGTGGACAGCGCCACCGTCACCGGTGACATCGTCTTCAGCCAGGGTGGTGTCGACGTCACTGTCGCCATGGGTGCTGTCGACGCCGGCCGGACCTCGGGCGAGGTCGCCACGACCCTCAACGCCGACTCCGGCTTCGCGGCCAACTTCAAGGCGGCCGTGAACTCCGACGGTGAGCTCGTCGTCACCTCGAAGAGCTCGTCCAGCGCCGTGACGGCTGCTGGCACGGGTACGGCTGCGGGTACCGGTGCTGCCGGTGCGCTGGACTTCTCCACCCACGCGGGGGCCCAGGCCGCCATCAACACGATCGACACGCAGATCGCCAGCATCTCGACCGCTCGTGCCGGCCTCGGTGCCATGCAGAACCGGTTCGAGCACACGATCAAGAACATCAACGTGTCCGTCGAGAACCTGTCCGCGTCGGAGAGCCGCATCCGCGACACCGACATGGCGAGCGAGATGGTCTCGTTCACCAGGGCGCAGATCCTGTCCCAGGCCGGCACCGCGATGCTCGCCCAGGCCAACCAGATCCCCCAGGGCGTCCTCTCGCTCCTGCGCTGATCTGACCGGTAGCACGACCCAGCAGTACGTAGTAGCCAGCTAGAGACCGGCCGGCGGCGGGATGACCTGGACCGTCACCCCGCCGCCGGCCGGAGCTGTATCCGCCAGTGCACGAACCTGATCAGGAACGGAGTGAACCGATGGCGATGGGGATCGACGGTCTCGCCAGTGGTCTCGACACCACGGCCCTGATCAACCAGCTCATGCAGGTCGAGGCGATGCCGCAGACCCTGCTCAAGGTGAAGTCCAGCCAGACCCAGAGCCTCGTCAGCGGGCTGCAGGCGCTGAACACCAAGATCGCGTCGCTCGCCGAGGTTGCCGCGACGACCGCCAAGGTGGAGTCCTGGTCCACCTGGAAGGCCGCCAGCTCGGCATCGTCCGCCACGGTGGTCGCGGGGTCGTCCGCGCAGGCCGGGTCGATCAGCTTCAGCATCGATGCCGTCGCCACCGCGCAGGTCAGCCTCACCGATGCGTTCCTGGACGACAACACCATGCTGCCGGCCATCCCGCCGGCCCTGACCATCAAGAAGTTCGACGGCACCCTCGTCACCGTCAACCCGACCACCGGCAGCCTCGCCGACATCGCGAAGGCGATCAACGACGACGCCACCACCGGTGTCAAGGCCACCGTGGTCCAGGTCGTCGGCGGTGCGACCCCGCAGTACAAGCTCCAGCTCACCGGATCGAGCACAGGTACCGACAAGACCTTCGAGGTGTACCGCGGCACCGACGCGAGCGGGCTCCGGCTCGACACCAGCCAGGTCACCGCGGCCACCAACGCCGAGCTGACGCTCTGGAAGGGTTCGGCGAGCGAGCTGGTCCTCAACCAGTCCGCCAACACCTTCGTCGGCCTGATGACCGGCGTCGACGTCACCGTCTCCAAGGTCACCGGGGCGACCGAGGACCCGGTGACCATCTCCGTGGTCCGGGACGACTCGGCGCTGAAGAAGCTCACCTCCGGGCTGGTCGGTGCGCTCGGTGTCGTCTTCTCCGAGATCGCCTCGCGCACGGCGATCACGACGAAGGCGAACGCCGACGGCACGACGACCGTCACCGGGGGCCTCTTCACGGGTGACAGCGCGGTCCGGGCGGCCAACGAGCTGCTGCTCACCGCAGCATCGGCGCCGGTCGGCGACGACTCGCCGTACGCGGTCGGGATCGAGCTCGGCCGGGACGGCTCGTTCACCTTCGACGAGGTGGTCTTCGCTGCGGCGCTCGCCGCCGACCCGGCGAAGGTGCAGTCGATCGTCACGCAGATCGCCGCCCGCGTCGCCGAGGCCGCCACCAGTGTCTCGGACAAGTACGAAGGCACGCTGACCCTGAAGATCACCGGCCAGGAGAGCCTGGTCAAGGACATGGGGACCCAGATCGAGAGCTGGGACCGCCGCCTCGAGCTGCGCCGCGAGGGCCTGCAGCGGACCTACTCGGCGCTCGAGGTCAGCATGCAGAGCCTCCAAGCGCAGTCGAGCTGGCTGACCAGCCAGCTCGCGAACCTGCCCACCTACTCGTGACGGCGAACCTGGGGTCCCGATGAACTACACCGCCGTCCGCACCCGATACCTCGACGACACCGTCGCGACCGCGAGCCCGGCCAAGCTCCTGACGATGCTCTACGACCGTCTCGTGCTCGACCTGACGCGTGCGGAGACCGAGCAGCGCGCCGGGGACCGGGGCGCGGCAGGACCGCACCTGACCCATGCGCAGGACATCCTCAGCGAGCTCATGTCGACCCTCGACGTGTCGGCCTGGGACGGCGCGCGGCAGCTGATGTCCGTCTACACCTTCCTGCTCACCGAGCTCATCGGCGCGAACGTCGCCGGCGACCCTGAGCGCACCGCGGCCTGCCGCGAGCTCGTCGAACCGCTGCGCGACGCCTGGCACCAGGCTGCGCAGGAGGTCACGGTGACCTCGACCCTCGAGCCGATCGGCTCGCTGCCCGTCATGGCGGGCAGCGGCGGGTTCGGCGAGCTGGGCGTCGGATGAGCACCGGCGGCGGCGGGACCTCGTCGGCGCTCGCGCCGTCGGTCAGCTGGGACGTGGCCTGGGAGGCCGCCCTGACGGCGCTCGAGCTCGACCTCGGTCTCGCTGAGCAGATGCTCAGCCTCGATCACATCGCCGACAACCCGCCGCGCGACCCGTGGGCACCGCCGGTGGGCCTCGGCCCGTTGCCGGCCACTCTCGCCGACCGGGCACGCGCGCTGCTGGAGCGCCAGATCGAGACCGGTCGACGGCTGGCCGAGGCGGCCGACCTGAGCCGCCGGCACAGCCGCGCCGTCCAGGCCCTGCGCGCCGCGCCACCCGCGGTGCCGGTCTACCTCGACACCCCCGCGTAGCACCTGCGAGCGCTCGCAGGGCCCGTGCCGTCACCCATCCGGGTGACACCCGAGAACTGCCCGGCCGAATCCCTCACGGGTGCCCGCCGACGGCCGATGGGCACGCCGAGCAGGGATCGCTCACCCCGAAGGCCATGGACCGGCCGACCGCAGGACCTCGACTGGTTGAGGTGGTTCCGGCCGTGTTCGACTCCGTGTCCTTCGTCGCGATCAGCAGTGCGCTGGACGGGCTCGCCCTGCGGCAGCGCGTCATCGCGGACAACGTCGCGAACATCCAGACCCCCGGGTTCCTGGCCGGCCGGGTCTCGTTCGAGGAGTCCCTCGCCACCGCCGTCGCCGACGGCTCCGGTGCGGTGAGCCCGAGCGTCGGACGGTCGCTCGACCCGACGCGCGAGGACGGCAACAACGTCAACCTCGACACCGAGACGCTCCTGAACATCGAGACGAACCTGCGGTACCAGCTCGCCACCCAGGCCATCGACGGCACGTTCGCCAAGATGCGCACCGCGATGCGGACGAACTGATGGGCGGCTTCGACGCGATCGGCATCGCGGGCAGCGGGATGACCGTCTACCGCACCTGGCTGGACGCCTTGAGCGACAACCTCGCGAACATGAGCACCGTCACGAGCACCGACAAGGCGGCCTTCCAGGCCCGCTACGTGATCGCCCAGGCCGCCGACTACGGCCAGGAGGGCGGCGTCGAGGTCGCGGGGGTCGCCTTCGGCAGCGCCGAGGGCCGCGTCGTCTACGAGCCGAACCACCCGCTGGCCGATGCCGACGGCAACGTGCGCTACCCGGACATCGACATGTCCAGCCAGATGACCCAACTGATCATGGCTCAGCGTGGCTACCAGGCGAACGCGGCCGTGGTCGACCGCGCCAAGGAGACCTACCAGGCCGCCCTTCAGATCGGACGCAGCTGATGAGCATCACCTCCGTCGGCGGCGTCACGCCGGCCACGTTCCTCGCAGGTCTGAGCGGCGCCGCGGCGCCGACGGCGGCGACGGCGACGACCGGTTCGACAGCGGCGTCCGGCGCCCTGTTCGGCACCAGCCTCACCGGGTCGATCGACTCGTTGCAGGCGATGCAGTCCACCTCGGACGCACTCGCGGTCAAGGCCGTCACCGGTGACCTCGACGACATCCACGACTACACGATCGCCTCGACCCAGGCGAGCGTCGCGCTCGAGCTGACCGTCGCGCTGCGCAACAAGGCCGTCGAGGCGTTCTCCGAGATCATGCGGATGCAGGCCTGATGCCCGCCCAGCTGACCGGCCTGCTCGGTCGTCTGCAGAGGACCCTCGGCCAGTTCAACCTCGCCCAGCGCACGCTCGCCGTCATCGGTGTCGCGGTGCTCCTGCTCGGCGGGGTCGCGCTGTCCGCCTGGCTGACCAAGCCCAGCATGAGCCCCCTGTTCGCGAACCTGTCCGCGACCGACGCCAGCGCCATCGTCGACCAGCTCGACGCCGAGGGTGTCGCCTACGAGCTGACCGACGGCGGCTCGACGATCATGGTCCCGGCCGAGAAGGTGTACCCGATGCGGCTCGCCGTCGCCGCGGCCGGCCTGCCCGCCGCGTCCGACGGCGCGGGCTACTCGCTGCTCGACGACATGGGCATGACCTCCTCGGAGTTCCAGCAGCAGGTCACCTACCAGCGGGCCCTCGAGGGCGAGCTGGCCCGGACGATCGGCGCGATCAACGGCGTCGAGGCCGCAACCGTCCGGCTGGCCCTTCCGGAGGAGACGGTCTTCGTCGACGACAAGGCCGACCCGACGGCGTCCGTCTTCGTCAAGACGAGCCCGGGCGTCAGCCTCAGCGCCGACAAGGTCCAGTCGATCGTGCACCTGGTCTCGGCCGGCATCGAGGGCATGGCCCCGACCGACGTCGCCGTGATCGACGCCGACGGGCACGTGCTCTCGGCCGTCGGCGGGACCGGCAGCAGCGGCCTGCAGGGCAGCCAGACCGGTGAGTACGAGTCGCGCATCGCGGCCAACGTGCAGCAGATGCTCGACAAGGTCGTCGGGATCGGCAACGCGGTGGTCAGTGTCACAGCGGACCTCGACTACGACCAGACGGCCCGCACGACCGAGACCTTCACCGCCGGTGAGGCGCTCCCGCCGGTGTCGTCGGCGACGACGCTCGAGGAGTACTCGGGCAGCCAGGACGCCGTGGGCGGGGTCCTCGGCCCGGACGGCATCGAGGTGCCGGTCGCGACGGACGGCGCCGGCGCCGGCGCGTACCGCAAGGAGAGCGAGACGGTGAACAACCCGCTCAACCGGGTCACCGAGGAGCTGACCACGACCCCCGGCAGCGTGCGCCGCCAGTCGGTGTCCGTCGTGATCTCCGAGGCAGCCGGTGCGGACCTGGACCTGGCCGACCTCGAGGCGGCCGTCGTGGCCGCAGCGGGCATCGACCCGGACCGCGGCGACATCGTGTCGGTGTCGCGGATGAACTTCGACACGTCCTCGGCCGAGACCGCCCAGGCAGCGCTCGCCGCCGCCGAGGTCGAGGCCAAGGCCGCGGCGACCACCGACCTGATCAAGAACGGCGCGATCGGCGCCGTCATCCTGCTGGCCCTGATCGTCATGCTCGTCACCGCCCAGCGGCGCGGTCGCAAGGCCCGGCGCGAGGCGATCGACCTGGGTGCCCTCGAGCTCGTCGAGAGCCGACGGGTCGAGCTCATCGAGGCCGCCGACCCGCAGCTCGCCCTCGCCGCCGCGGCGCCGCGGGTGGCGGACGACATGGCCGCCAAGCGTGAGGACGTCATGGCGCTGGCCGCCGAGCAGCCGGCCGAGGTGGCCGAGATGCTGCGTGGCTGGCTCGTCGGTGGACGACGCTGATGAGCACCCTGCTGACCGGCACCCAGAAGGCCGCGCTCCTGCTCATCCAGATCGGCCGCGAGCAGGCCGCGCGCGTGATGTCCCTGTTCGACGAGTCGGAGATCGAGGAGCTCACCACCGAGATCGCCCGGCTCGAGCGGGTCGACCAGAAGGTGGCCGACGGCGTGCTCGAGGAGTTCTACGAGGTCTCGCTCGCAGGCAACGGCTTCAACGGACGCGGCGGCCTCGGCTTCGCCCAGCACCTGCTCGAGGCGTCGGTCGGCCGCGAGCGTGCCGCCGGGATGCTCGAGCGGCTCGCGACGTCGCTGCAGGGTCAGCCCTTCGAGTTCCTGCAGTACGCCGACGCGCGCCAGGTCGTCTCGCTGCTCAGCGGTGAGCACCCGCAGACGATCGCCCTGGTCCTGGCCCACCTGCGGCCCGACCACGCGTCGGCCATCATGACCGGGCTCCCGCCCGCGACGCAGGCCGAGGTGGCGCACCGCATCGCCCTGATGGAACGCGCCTCGCCCGACGTCGTCGCGGTCGTCGCCGAGAACCTCCAGCGCAAGGCGACAGCCGTCCTGACCCCCCAGGAGATGTCGGCGGTCGGCGGCGTGCAGCCGCTGGTCGAGATCATCAACCGGGCCGACCCGACGACCGAGAAGCTCATCCTCGAAGGCCTCGAGGCGCGCGACCAGTCGCTCGCCGAGGAGGTCCGCAGCCGGATGTTCGTCTTCGCCGACATCGTGCTGCTCGAGGACCGGGCCATCCAGCTCGTGCTGCGCGGGGTCGAGATGTCGTCCCTCGCCACCGCCCTCAAGGGCGCGACGGAGCCGGTCAGCGACAAGATCCTGCGCAACCTGTCCGAGCGCGCCCGGGAGAACCTCGTCGAGGAGGTCGAGCTGCTCGGGCCCGTCCGCCTGTCGATGGTCGAGGACGCCCGCGCGGCAGTGGTGCAGGTCATCCGCCGGCTCGAGGAGGGCGGCGAGATCGTCATCCGCCGCGAGGGCGAGGACGAGTATGTCTCCTGAGACCTCCACCGGGACGGTCCGGGCGTTCCACCCGGCAGCACTCGACGTCAGCTCGACCAAGGGCGTCGACAGCAGGGCACGCGCTGCCGGCTACGCCGCGGGCTGGACCGCCGGGGCCAGGGCGGCGGCAGAGGCCGGCGCCGAGCAGCAGCGGTTCCTCGCCGAGCAGAGCGCGCGCGCCCAGGCGGAGCGGGATGCGGCACTGATCGACGCGCTCGCCGTGCTCGAGGCTGCTGTGGCTGCGGCGTCCGCCCGCAGCGCACCGGCGGTCGCCCAGGCCCGGCGTGCGGTGCACGAGGGGGCGCTCGAGCTCGCCGCCGCCGTGCTGCAGCGCGAGCTCGTCCCCGGACCGGCCTCGGCCAGGTCCCTGCTCGAGCGCGCCCTGGCCCTGCCCGTCGAGGTCGGGGTCCACACCGTCCGGCTCAACCCGCGCGACCTGGCGCAGGTCACCACGCTGCTCACGGCCGGCTCCGTGACGCTGCCGGCCGGCGTCGAGCTCGTCGCGGACCCACGGCTCTCGCCCGGCGACGCCATCAGCGAGCACTCCGCCGGGTACCTCGACGGACAGATCGGCTCCGCGCTGGCGCGGGCCCGTGCCGCGCTGCTCGAGGACCAGGTCGAGGACATCGCATGAGGGCCGCCCTCGCACCGCCGGTCGCCGACGACGCCCTGCGACGTGCGCTCGCCGCCGCCGCCCCCGAGCGGGTCGGTACGGTCAGCGCCGTCGTCGGCCTGTCCATCGACGTCGCCGGTCTCGTCGGCGCCGTCGGCGACCTCGTCGTGCTCGGCGAGTCGGCCCACGAGGGCGACCTGGCGAACCCGGACGGACCGGGTCCCGGTCAGATCGCCGCCGAGGTCGTCGCCGCGACGTCGCGCGTCCTGCGGTGCATGCCCCTGGGTGTCGTGCACGGTCTGCGGGTCGGCATGCCGGCGCGCGGCACCGGTCGCCCGCTGACCGCGCCGGTCGGCGCCGGGCTGCTCGGCCGCGTGGTCGACGGCCTCGGTCGCCCGGTCGACGGCAAGGGTCCGCTGCGGGGCACGCACCGCGTACCGGTCAGCGGCAGCGCGCCGTCGGCCATGGGCCGCTCACGGGTCGCCGTCCCGCTCTCGCTCGGCGTCCGTGCGCTCGACACGATGGCCACCGTCGGGCGTGGCCAGCGGATCGGGCTGTTCGCCGGCTCGGGTGTCGGCAAGTCGAGCCTGCTGTCGATGATCGCGCGCGGCACCGAGGCGGAGGTCTCCGTGATCGCGCTCGTCGGCGAGCGCGGCCGCGAGGTGCGCGAGTTCATCGAGGACGATCTCGGCCCCGAGGGTCTGGCCCGCAGCGTCGTGGTCGTCGCGACGTCCGACGAGCCGCCGCTGGTCCGCCTGCGCGCGGCATTCGTCGCGACCCGGATCGCCGAGGCCTTCCGGTCCCACGGCAGCGACGTCGTGCTCATGATGGACTCGCTGACCCGGGTCGCGATGGCCCAGCGCGAGATCGGGCTCTCGGTCGGCGAACCGCCTGCGACGCGTGGCTACCCGCCGTCGACGTTCTCGCTGCTCGCCCAGCTGCTCGAGCGGGCCGGGACGGCCGAGCGCGGTTCGGTCACCGGCATCTACACCGTGCTGGTGGACGGCGACGACCACAACGAGCCGATCGCCGACGCCGCCCGGTCCATCCTCGACGGGCACGTGGTCCTGACCCGTGACCTCGCGGTCGCGGGTCACTTCCCGAGCATCGACGTGCTCTCCTCCATCTCGCGTGTCGCACCGCGCGTGACCACCCCGGAGCAGCGCGCGTCGGCGACCCGGCTGCGCCAGGTGCTGGCGGCCCGGCGTCGGGCCCAGGACCTGCTCGACGTCGGCGCCTACGCCGTGGGGAGCAACCCCGCGGTGGACGCGGCTGTCACGCATGCCGACGCGATCGATGCCTTCCTGCGTCAGCCGATGGACCTGGTCGTCCCGGCGGCAGCAGCCTGGGAGCACCTCGACCGCCTCGTCACCACGATGGGCGGTCGCTGATGGCCCACCCGTTCCGGCTCGCCGGGCTGCTGCGCCTGCGCCGCCTGCAGGAGGACGAGGCAGCGGCCGAGCTCGCCCGGACGCATGCCCAGCGCCGCGCGGCCGAGAAGCGTCGCGACGACACGGCCGAGATGCTGGCCGGTACGACGCTCCCGCGGCACGGGGACGAGCTCACCTGGCAGGCCGCGATCGCGGGTCGGGCGGCGCTGACCGGACTGGTCGGCGAGGCCACCGCGACGGTCGCCGCGATCAACGCCCGGGTGCAGGCGGCGACCGACGAGTGGTCGGCGGCCAGGACGCGAGCCACGACCCTGACCAAGCTCGAGGAACGGCACGGCCTCGAGGTGCACGCGGAGGAGGACCGGGCCGAGCAGGCCGTCCTCGACGAGGCGGCAGCCCGCGGCCACCGGGCCGCCGCGACCACGACCACCGACCTGGCGGTCGACGACGCCCAGCAGGGCACCACGACCGCGTCACCCACCGAGGAGGAGCGATGACCACGATCATCATGCTTCCGTCGCCCACCCCGGCGACGGGGCGTCCGACGGCGACCGCCGGCCAGGCACGTGGCGACGACTTCGCCTCGACGCTGCACGCCGTCGTCGACGAGGGCCTGCGCTCCGACGGCCGGCGCGACGCCGACCGCAGCGCCGCCGGTCAGGCGGGCGACACCGACGACGAGAGCGCAGACGCCGCGACGGCGGACCAGGCGGCTACGAGCCCGGTCCGCAGCATCCTGCCGATGTCCGTCGCGGAGCTGGTCCAGGCCGCTGCCGGGCTGCTCGCGGAGGTGGCCGGCATCGCAGCACCGCCGGCCGGCTCGACGGCCGGAGCCACCGCCGCCGAGGCCACCGCCGCCGAGGCCGCCGACGCCGCTGCCCCGACGACAGCGACGACAGCGGCGACAGCGGCGACCGCGGCGACCGACGGGTCGCAGGACGGTGCCCTCGCGACGGTGATCGACCTCAGTGCCCGGCGCGAGGCCTCCGCGGCGCGGTCCGCCGAGGCCGCCGTGACGGCCCTGGCCGGGTCACCCGCTCAGCGCACCGGGGTGCCGGCCCAGCGCACCGGGCCCGCTGCGCAGAGCACGGGTGTCGCGGCGGCCACGACGCCGGCATCGGGGACCGGGGCCGACCCGGCAGGCCGCACGGCGACCGGCACGGCGACCGGCACGGCGTCCGGCACAGCGACCGGCACGGCAACGACCGAGGGTGCCTGGCGACGTGTCGTCCAGGTCGCCGAGGCGTCGGCAGCGGCGGACCCGGCGACGGCTGTCGCACCCGGCGACACCACGGCGGGTCCGGCGGCGGCCGCCGAGGCCGTCGCACCCACCGCGACCCAGCAGGTCGGCGCATCTCCGGCGGCCTCGGGTCTGACCGGCGGGACCAGCGCCGTCGCGCCCGCCCAGCCGACGGCTCCCGCCGACGCAGCGGCACCGGCCGCACCGTCGGCGCCGGCCGAACCGGCCCGCCCGTTGGCCGAACAGCTCGGCGTGCGGCTCGCTGCGCTGCGCAGCGCCGGTGCCGGCGAGCACGTCCTGACCCTGCGGGTCGACCCGGAGAGCTTCGGACCGGTCCGCGTCGTGGCGCACATCGGCGCGGACGGTGTCCGGATCGAGCTCCTGGCCGGGACGGACCAGGCCCGCGACGCCCTCCGCGCCGCGCTGCCCGACCTGCGTCGTGACCTCGCCGTCGCCGGCCTCACCGCCGATCTCGGGCTGGGCACCGGAGCCCGTGGCAACGGTGCGAGCGCCGAGGGCACCGGAACCGGCTCCGGCGGGCCCGGGACCGGCCGCGGCGACCGGCCCGGCGACGGCGACCCCGCCCGCACGGGGGCCGGCACCGAGCGCCCACCCGGCCCGATCCATCCGACGTCCGACCGCCTGGTCGGTCTCGACCTGCTGGTCTGAGAGGAATCCATGACGATCGCCCCGACAGCCGCCCCGCAGGCGACGAGTCTCTACACGACGAACGCACCGGCCACCACGGCGAAGAAGGAGATGGACAAGGAGGTCTTCCTGACCCTCCTGGTCGCCCAGCTGCGCAACCAGGACCCCACCTCGCCGATGGACACCAACGAGATGATGGCCCAGTCGACCCAGCTCGCCTCGATGGAGCAGCTGACCGGGCTCGCCGACACCTCCCGCGAGTCCTTCGCCCTGCAGATGCGGATCGCGGCCAGTGGCCTCGTCGGTCGGCAGGTCAGCTTCACCGACGCCGACGGTGTCACGCGCACCGGTGTCGCGTCGTCCGTCTCCTTCGCCGCCGCGGTGCCCACCGTGACCGTCGGCGAGCACACCGTCCCGCTCGACGCGGTCTCGGCGATCGAGGTCGCCGCGGCGGCCACGACCGGGACCACGACCGATCCGTCGACGGACGCCACCGGCACCACCACGGACACCACCACCGACACCACCGGCTCTACTGCCTGACCAGGCCGCCACACCACTCGAAGGGAAACTCCCATGCTTCGCTCGCTCTTCTCAGGGATCAGCGGTCTCCGGGCACACCAGACCATGCTCGACGTGACCGGCAACAACATCGCCAACGTCAACACGACGGGCTACAAGGCCTCCCAGACGCAGTTCCAGGACACGCTCTCCCAGGTGCTGACCAATGCCGGTGGCGCCCAGGACGGTGTCGGTGGGACCAACCCGGCCCAGGTGGGACTCGGTGTCCGCGTGGCCGGCATCACGACCAACTTCCAGCAGGGTGCTGCCCAGCTGACCAACCGGTCGACGGACATGATGATCTCCGGCGACGGCTTCTTCGTCGTGCGCAAGGGCGAGGAGCAGTTCTACTCGCGCGCCGGTGCCTTCGACTTCGACGCGAGCGGTCAGCTCGTCACGCCGGACGGCGGCCTCGTGCAGGGCTGGGCGGCGGCTGCCGACGGGACGATCGACGTCAACGGGCCGCTCGCCGACCTGCGGCTGCCGATCGCGACACTGATGGGCGCGGCTGCGACGACGACGGCGACCTTCGAGGGCAACCTGCCCTCGGACGCGGCCGTCGGCACGACGCTGGACCGGGACGTCGACGTCTACGCGGCGGACGGCACGGTGCACACGCTCGCGATGGCGTACACCCGCACCGCCACCGGCTGGGCGATCAACGCGACAGTCGCGGGGCAGGCCGAGACCGGCACGCTCGCGGTGGACGCGAACGGTGCGGTCACCGTCACCGACCCGGTGGCCTTCCCGGCGAACGCCGCGACCGGCATGTCGGCGCTGACCGTCGACCTGGCGGACGTGACCGGCTACGCGGGCCTGACCACGGTCGAGGCGACGCTGCCGAACGGCCGCGCCGCGGGCACGCTGCAGTCGTTCACCATCAACGCCGACGGGACGCTGCAGGGTTCGTTCAGCAACGGCCTCAAGCAGGCCCTCGGGCGGGTGTCGCTCGCGACGTTCACCAACCCGGCCGGTCTGGAGAAGGCGGGCGGCTCGCTGTACCGGACCACCGTCAACTCGGGTGACGCCCAGGTCGGTGCTGCCGGCACCGGCGGGCGGGGCGACCTGACCGGCGGCGCGCTCGAGATGTCGAACGTCGACCTCTCGGCCGAGTTCACCAACCTGATCATCGCCCAGCGCGGCTTCCAGGCGAACTCGCGGGTCATCACGACGTCCGACGAGCTGCTCCAGGAGCTCGTCAACCTCAAGCGCTGACGCCCTCCCGACCCGCACCGAGCGTGCGACCGGGCACCACTGCGGTGCCTGGTCGCACGCTCACGTGCGCGCCCGGCGGCCCCGGACGCGGGACGCGGACTGCCGTCGAACTCCTCACAGGGTCGGCGCACCGGCCGATCAAACAGATGCAGGGCCCATGGACGGGCCCGAAGGATCACCAGGGATGGACAAGCCATGATCGTCGTGTCGCGCCTCAACGGACCCAAGTTCGCGGTCAATCCTGACCTGCTCCAGCGCATCGAGAGCACGCCCGACACGATCCTGAGCCTCATCGACGGCACCAAGTACATCGTCGCCGAGTCGATGGACGAGGTCACCGCCCTGGTCGTCGAGTACCGGGCGCGGGTCGTCGCAGCGACCATCGCGCTCACCGGTGAGGGGTACCCGGACGCGACCATCGCCGCCGTGACCGAGCTCAGACCGTCGTCTGCCCGTGGGCTGGCGTCGGTGCCGGAGGTCGACTGATGGATCCGGCAACCCTCGCCGGCATCGGCCTTGCCTTCGGGGCCGTCCTGCTCTCGATCATCCTCGAGGGCTCGAGCCCGATGTCGGTCATCCTCCCGGCCCCCATGCTCCTGGTCATCGGCGGCACGCTCGGCGCCGGCCTGGCCAGCGGCACCCTGCGTGACTCGATCCGCGCGTTCAAGACCCTCGGTGGCTGGATCACCTTCAAGCAGCCGGACCTGGACGGCACCGTCGATGTCGTCGTCGGCCTGGCCGACCGTGCCAGGCGTGAGGGACTGCTGTCCCTCGAGGACGCCGCCCGGAGCGTCGAGAACCCGTTCCTGCAGGCAGGCCTTCAGGCGGCGATCGACGGCACCGACCCCGACGACCTCCGCGACATGCTCGAGGACCGCATCGCGAGCAAGCGCGCCGCGGACAAGACCAGCGCCAAGTACTTCACCGCCATGGGCGGCTACGCACCGACCATCGGAATCATCGGCACGGTGGTCTCGCTCGTGCACGTGCTCGAGAACCTGGCCGAGCCGGCACAGCTGGGCGAGTTGATCGCCGCGGCCTTCGTCGCGACCCTGTGGGGCCTGCTCTCGGCCAACCTCGTCTGGCTGCCGCTCGGCAGCCGCATCACCCGGGCGTCCGAGCTCGAGTGCGCGCACATGGAGATGGCGGTCGAGGGTCTGCTGGCGATCCAGTCCGGCGCCAACCCGCGGCTCGTCGGCCAGCGGCTGCGAAGCCTCATGCCGCCGGACGCCGTGAAGAAGGACTCCGCAAAGAAGGACACCGCCAAGAAGGAAGCGGCATGAGCGCCGGCCACGGCTCCGGCAACCATGGCCGCAAGGCGAAGAAGGTGCCCGAGGAGGAGCACGAGAACCACGAGCGCTGGGCGGTCAGCTACGCGGACATGATGACCGTCCTGGTCGGCCTGTTCATCGTGCTCTACTCGATGAGCCAGGTGGACCAGGTCAAGTTCGAGGCGCTGCGGCAGTCGCTCGCGGCGGGGTTCGGCACGAGCGCCCCGGCCGTGATGGTCGGGACCGACGGTGCGATGGTCGGCGAGGTGGCCACGCCCATCACCCCCGAGCTCCCCGCCGAGCTCCCGCCGGAGCTCGTCACGGGTCCGGGCTTCGAGGAGCCGCCGCTGGCGACGGAGGGCGAGGTCGAGACCCTGACGCCGGCGGAGCGCGACCTGCAGGCCGCGATCGTCGAGCTCGACCGGCTCGAGGGGATCGCGACGCAGATCTCCGCGGCGCTCGCGGGTCAGTCGCTCACCGACCGGGTGCGCTTCCGGGTCACCGAGCGTGGCCTGATCATCGGCATGGTGGCGGACGACGTCTTCTTCAGTGCCGAGAGCGCCGACCTCACCGAGACCGCACAGCGGGTGATCGACACCGTCGCTCCGGTGCTGGCCGGCCTCCCCGAGGAGGTCTCGGTCGAGGGCCATGCCAACGTGCTCCCGGTCTCGGGTCGGTACGAGACCAACTGGGAGCTCTCCGCAGACCGTGCGACCCAGGTGCTGCGGCGTCTGGTGGAGGTCGGCGGCGTCGCACCGGGACGCGTCGGAGCCGTCGGCTTCGGTGACGCCCGGCCGCTCGAGGAGGCCGGCGGCGTCACTGCGCTCGAGGCCAACCGACGCGTCGACCTCGTGATCCTCAGCGCGGCGCCGGAGAGCGTCCGCGGTCTACTCCCGTCCCTCGCAGCAGCAGAACAGGGGTGAGCCAGATGGCCATCGGAACAGAGCAACGGGTCATCGCGACCAAGCCCAAGATCGGTGCACGGCCGACGTCGGCCGGAGCCTCGTCCGACCCGCCGGCCGGCGGCGCGGACGCCAAGCCGAAGGGCAAGAAGAAGAAGCTGCTGATCATCGTCGCGGCAGCGGTGCTGGTCCTCGGTGGTGGCGGCGGCTACTGGTTCCTGATGGGTCCGGGCGCCGCGGCCCCCGGGGCCGAGGCTGCCCCGGTCGAGGAGCCGGCGCCCGTGCCTGGCGAGGTCGTGACAGTCCCGGCGATCAGCCTGAACCTCGCGAGCGGTCACTACCTGCGCCTCGGCCTCGCGCTCCAGCTGACGGCCGAGGCGGCCGAGGCGCCGGATCCCGCAGCCGCCCTGAACCTGGCCATCGACCTGTTCTCGGGTCGGACGGTCGAGGAGGTCTCCACCACCGAGGGCCGCGAGGCGCTGCGCGTCGAGCTCGAGCTCCAGGTGACCGAGGCGTACGAGGGCGAGGTGATGGCCGTCTACCTCACGGACTACGTCACGCAGTGAGCGCCTGACAGCGACTGACAGCCACTGACACAGTCCCGACACGCTCGATCCGGCACGGATGCCGGTGCGTTCACGGTGCCATGGAGGGCGCCACCCCGCCTCGAGGACCACCTCGAGGAGCAGTGCCTGTCGGACGGCCGGTCGAACGACCGACCATGTCCGACGCCGGAATCTCTCATGCCCGACGGCGCCCGGCCGATGTGCATCCCGTGACGGTCCAGGACACGACGGCGGCGCCAGCGCGGCGCAAGCGTTCGACCACCCCGGAGCTCTACGACTTCCGGCGGCCGATGACCCTGGCGCGCGAGCACGGCCGCGTCCTGGAGATGGCGTTCGAGACCTACGCGCGTCAGTGGGGCACCCTGCTGACCTCGCGGTTGCGGGTCGTCACCCACGTCACGCTCGAGTCGGTCGAGATGCGGTCCTACGACGAGTACGTCCGAGGGCTGCCGGACCTGACGGTGATGGTCCTGTGCTCCGTCGAGCAGGCCCGCTCGACAGCTGTCATGCAGCTGCCCGTCGACGCGACGATGATCTGGGTGGACTACCTGCTCGGCGGCCCGGGCCTCGTCGCCGGCCAGCCCGAGCGCGAGTTCACCGAGATCGAGTGGCACCTGGTGCGCGACCTGCTCCAGCAGGCCCTCGGCGACCTCACCTACGCCTTCGCCGCCGTCTGCCCGCTCGACGTCACGGCCCGCTCGGTCCAGTACAACCCCCAGTTCGTCCAGGCGGCCGCGGCCTCCGAGCCGGTCATCGTCGCGACCTTCGAGCTCAACGTCGCGGAGCGCACCAGCACGGCGACCCTGATGGTCTCGGCCGACGTCCTGCTCGCCACGCTGCGCGCGGGTGAGCAGCTCGACAACCGGTCGGTCGAGGAGGTCCGTGAGCACCGCGAGGCCCTCGAGCGGATCGCCGACCAGGTCCAGGAGGTCCCGGTGAGCGTCTCGGTGCGGTTCAGCCCGCTGACGGTCAGCGCCCTGGACATCAACCAGCTCGAGGTCGGCGACCTCGTCTCCCTGCACCACCCGGTCGACAAGCCCCTCGACGTCGTCGTCGGCGACGTCGTGCTCGCCCGTGCCGCGCTCGGGAGCAACGGCTCCCGCCTGGCCTGCCTGGTCGTCACCTCCGAGGAGAAGTCCTGATGAGTCCGCTGCCTGCCCCCACGACCACGACCGTCCACGACCAGGACGTCCTG
Source organism: Cellulomonas sp. KRMCY2 (assembly GCF_000526515.1). NCBI lineage: Bacteria > Bacillati > Actinomycetota > Actinomycetes > Micrococcales > Cellulomonadaceae > Cellulomonas > Cellulomonas sp. KRMCY2. The sequence goes on along the minus strand of NZ_JAGF01000001.1, from coordinate 1,346,234 downwards.
GCGATCGCCAAGGCTGCCGCGTCCGAGCTGGCGAGGCTGCTCCCGTCCGCGACCCCGCTGGTCGTGGCCGCGTTCGAGCCGGCCGCCGGACCGGCCCCCGATGCGGTCGCCGTGCGGGCGTCCTTCGTCGGCGCCACCAGCGCCGAGCTCCTCGTCGTCGCCGACGCCGCGGTCGCCGAGGCGCTCGCCGGCTCCGAGGCGGCGATCTCGCTCGCGGACGCGCTGCGCCCCGCCCTCGAGGCGGCCACCGCGACGCTCGGCGCCGGGGTGCTCGACACCGCCGTGGCCGGTCCGCTGGCCGGCGGGCTGCGCGACGACGACGTGGTGGCCTTCGCGCTCACCTCCGCGGGCAAGGACGCGACCCCGCAGGCCTGGTTCGGCATCCACTTCCGCCGCGGGCCCGAGGCCGTCCCCCACCAGCGCGCCGGTGCCGCCGACCGCTCCGCCGCGATCCACCAGGACGGTTCGGGTCTGCGTCTGCTGCACGACGTCGAGATGACCCTGACCGCGGAGATCGGGCGGACCCGTCTGCCGGTCCGTCAGGTGCTCGAGCTCGTTCCCGGCACCGTGCTCGAGCTCGACCGCGCAGCCGGGTCGCCGGCGGACGTGATGGTCAACGGACGGCTCGTCGCCCGCGGTGAGGTCGTCGTCGTCGACGAGGACTACGGCATCCGGATCACCGAGATCGTCGCCGGCGAGAACGCCTGAGACCCCTGACATGGACGGCGACCTCATCCTCGGCCTTCGGGTGCTGCTGGCCCTTGCCTGCGTGCTCGGGCTGATGTGGTTCCTCGGTCGGCGCCTGACCGGCTCCGGCCACGTGCGGCGACGCCGCGCCGAGGCGATGTCGGTCGTCGGTCGTCAGTCCCTCGGTGGCAAGACCGGTCTCGCCCTGGTCGAGGTCGGCGGGCGTCGCCTGCTGCTCGGCATCAGCGAGCGCGGCGTGAACCTGCTCACCGAGATCGCCGTCGAGGCGTCGGTCGAGGAGTCGACCGAGGTCCGCACGGAGCTCGACCCGCAGGACCTCGAGCAGGTCCTGCCCACGGCGTCCGGCCTCTCGCTGGTGCCGACGCACGTCACACAGCCAGCACTCTCAGCAGTCCCGGCGGTACCGACCCTGTCCACCCCCGCGGCACGGAAGCCTGCGGTCCCCAAGCCTCGCAACCCTCTCGAGGGATCGATCCTGGACGCCACCATGTGGCGCCAGGCGGTGGTTGCGGTGCAGGAACGGACCATCCGGCATTGACTGTCCTGACCCTCCCGGTGCAGGTGGACCGGGGTCCGGCGAGTCACCCCCGTGCGCTGCGCGTGCGGCTCGGGCTCGTCCTGCTCACGCTCGTGCTCGCACTCGGCGTCCTGCTCCTGAGCGCCGGCGGTGCGAGCGCCGCGCCGACCCCTCCGGTCGACCCGCCGGCGCCGACCGCCCCGGCCGAGCCCGGGACCGACGACCCGACCGTGCAGATCGACATCAACGGGATCAACGGCGGCCCGAGCAGCCCGATCGTGGTGCTGCTGACCATCACGCTGCTGTCGGTGGCGCCCTCGCTGCTGCTCATGATGACCAGCTTCACCAAGATCTTCGTGGTCCTCGCCCTGACCCGGAACGCGCTGGGGCTCAGCGGGGTGCCGCCGAACCAGGTCCTGGCCGGGCTTGCGCTCTTCCTGAGCCTGTTCGTCATGGCGCCGGTGATCAGCGAGGTCAACGACGTCGCGGCCCAGCCGTACCTCGCCGGTTCGATGACCTTCGACGAGGCCGTCGACTCGGGCACCGCGCCGCTGCGTGAGTTCATGCTCGGCCAGACCCGCGAGGCCGACCTCGCGCTGGTCACCCGGGCAGCCGACCAGTCGAACCCCGCCTCGGCCGACGAGGTCGACATGGTGACCCTGATCCCGGCCTTCATGCTCTCCGAGCTGCGGTCCGCCTTCATCATCGGGTTCGTCATCTTCGTGCCGTTCCTGGTCATCGACCTCGTGGTCGCGGCATCGCTGATGTCGATGGGCATGATGATGCTGCCGCCGGTGATGGTCTCGCTGCCGTTCAAGCTCCTGCTCTTCGTCCTGGTGGACGGCTGGGGCCTGATCATCACCGCTCTGGTGGGGAGCTACGCCTGATGGACACCAACGCCGTCCTGGACATCGGGCTGCAGGCGCTGATCCTCGCCGCCAAGCTGTCCGCACCGGTCCTGATCACCGCGCTCGTCGTCGGCTTCGCCATCTCGCTGCTGCAGTCGATCACCCAGATCCAGGAGGTCACCCTCAGCTTCGTGCCCAAGGCCATCGCGGTGGCCGTGGCGCTGCTGATCGGCGGGCACTGGATGATCTCGGAGTCCGTCGCCTTCACCAACGAGATGTTCGGGCGCATCCCGTCGTTGCTGGGCGGCTGAGACATGGGCCTGACGATCCCGCTGGCCACCCTCGAGGTCGTCATGCTCGCCGCGGTCCGGATCGCGGCCTTCCTGGTCATCGCGCCGCCGTTCTCGCACCGTGGGATCCCCGGGACGGTCAAGGCGATGCTCGCGATGGGCCTCGGACTGGCCGCCGCCCCGCGTGCTGCCGCTGCCGCGGGCCCGACGGTCGGCACCTCGATCGCCTCCGGCACGGCGACCTTCGTCGGCGACATGCTGCTGCAGGTACTGATCGGCACCGCCCTCGGCTTCCTGGTGGCGATGGTCTTCGCCGCCGTGCAGTCCGCCGGCAACCTGATCGACCTGTTCGGCGGCTTCCAGCTCTCCCAGGCCTTCGACCCGATGAGCCAGACCAACGGCGCGCAGTTCTCCCGGCTCTACCAGATGACGGCGATCGTGCTGCTCTTCGCCTCCGACGGCTACCAGCTCGTCATCGCGGGCCTGGTCCGCAGCTTCGACGCCCTGCCGCTGGGCACCCCGCTCAACCTCGCCGCGCTCGGTCACGCCGCGACCGAGGGTCTGACGAACCTCTTCCTCGCCGCGCTCCAGGTCGCCGGACCGCTCATCGTCGTCCTGTTCCTCGCCGACGTGGGCCTCGGCCTGCTCACCCGGGTCGCCCCGGCGCTCAACGCCTTCGCGCTCGGCTTCCCGCTCAAGATCCTGCTGACCCTGTCCCTCGGGGTCACCGCGTACCTCGCACTGCCGCAGATCGTCAGCACCCTGACGGACACCGCCGTCGGCACGATGCTGGGGGTGACGCAGTGAGCGACGACGGGCAGGAACGGACCGAGAAGGCGACGCCCAAGCGGATGAAGGAGGTCCGCCGGGACGGCTCGCTGCAGCGTTCCCAGGACCTCTCGGCCTGGCTGGGCATCGGGACGGGCGCCCTGATGCTCCCGATCGTGCTGCAGAACGCCTCGGTCGCGGCTCGCAACCAGATGACCACGGTGCGCGACGTGATCGCGAACCCCGACCCGCAGCTCGCGACGGCTGCCCTCGGCCAGGGCCTCGGGACGATCATCCTGACGCTCGCCCCGCTGTTCGGTGTCGTGGTGATCGCGGCGGTCGTCGCCAAGGCGGTCCAGGGTGGCATCCACGTCTCGACGAAGAAGCTCAAGCCGACCTTCAAGCAGTTCAACCTCGCCAACGGGATCAAGCAGACCTTCGGGATGCAGGCCCTGTGGCAGGGCATCAAGGCGACGCTCAAGACCGCGGTGATCGGCATGGTGCTCTACACCGTCGTCCAGGGCCTGGTCCCGATGATGCTGGGCTCCGGCACGCATGCGCTCACGCAGATCCTCGGGGCCGCGGGCGAGGGCGTCAACAGCCTGATCCGGACAGCGGTCATCGCCGGCCTCGTGCTCGCGGCGGCCGACGTCGCGGTGCTCGCCAAGCGCAACCGCAAGAAGACGCGGATGAGCAAGAAGGAGATCAAGGACGAGAACAAGCAGTCCGAGGGCGACCCCATGCTCAAGGGCGCGATCCGCTCCAAGCAGATCGCGATGAGCCGCAACCGGATGCTGGCCGAGGTCACCACTGCCGACGTCGTCCTGATCAACCCCACGCACGTGGCCGTGGCCCTGCGCTACGAGCCGGGCACCGGCGCGCCGCGGGTCGTGGCCAAGGGCGCCGGGCACATCGCCGCGCGGATCCGGGCGATCGCCGCCGAGAAGCGGGTGCCGATGGTCGAGGACATCCCGCTGGCGCGCGCGCTGCACGCGGCGTGCGGGCTCGGCCAGGAGATCCCGGCCGACCTCTACATGGCCGTCGCCCGCATCCTCGCGTTCGTGATGGCCCTGCGGCGTCGCGGCGCCTCGGCCGGCACCCACCGCCCGCCCGGCGGGCCCACCCGTCTGGAGGCCGCATGACCCCCACCCCGCGCCCCGCGACCCCCGTCCCGATCGGGCGAGGTCCACGGGGTGGATCACCCCCAGAACCTCGCTCGATCCCCGCCCGTCACCTCAGGAGGACCTTCGATGAAGGGTAAGCAGCTCGTCCAGCTCGCGGTCCCGGTCGGCGTCGTCGGCGTCGTCCTGCTCCTGGTCGTCCCCCTGCCGGCGGCTCTGCTCGACCTGCTCATCGTCATGAACATCACGCTGTCGCTCGTCGTGCTGCTGACCAGCATGTACATCAAGCGGCCGCTCGACTTCTCGGTCTTCCCGTCGCTGCTGCTGATCCTGACCCTGTTCCGGCTCGGCCTGAACGTCGCCTCGACCCGCCTGGTGCTGCGGGACGGCTACGCCGGTGCGGTGATCGACGCGTTCGGGCACTTCGTCGTCGGCGGCTCGCTCGTCATCGGCCTGGTGATCTTCCTGATCCTGGTCGTCATCCAGTTCGTCGTGATCACCAACGGTGCCGGGCGGGTGGCCGAGGTCGGCGCCCGCTTCACCCTCGACGCGATGCCCGGCAAGCAGATGGCGATCGACGCGGACCTCAACGCCGGGCTGATCGACGAGGACACGGCCCGCACGCGGCGCGCCGACATCGCCGCGGAGGCCGACTTCTACGGCGCCATGGACGGTGGCTCGAAGTTCGTCAAGGGCGACGCGATCGCCGGCATCATCATCACCGTCATCAACCTGCTCGGCGGCTTCGCGATCGGCATGATGCAGATGGGCATGTCCGCCGGGGAGTCCCTCGAGCGGTTCAGCCTGCTGACCATCGGCGACGGCCTGGTCACGCAGATCCCCGCGCTGCTGATGTCGGTGTCCACCGGCCTGATCGTGACCCGGTCCACCGCCTCGTCGGACATGGGCACGGCGGCGAGCGAACAGCTCACCCAGAGCCGGACGGCGCTGCAGATCGCCGGTGCGGCGGCGATCGCGCTCGCACTGATCCCCGGCCTGCCCAAGGTGCCGTTCGTCATGGTCGGCCTGATGCTCATCGTCACCGCCTGGCGGCTCGGCGTGACCGAGAAGGCAGCGGCCTCGACCGCCCTCGTGGCGGCCTCGCAGACCGGCAGCTCGGGCGGCGTCACGTCGTCGGACACCCCGGAGGCGCTGATCGAGCAGATGCGGGTGCACGCCCTGGAGATCCTGCTCGCGCCCGACCTGGTGGACATGGTCGGCACCGGGTCGGACCAGGACCTGCTGGCCCGGGTCCGCGGGCTGCGGCGCAAGATCGCGATGGAGCTCGGCATCGTCGTACCGCCGGTACGAACCCGGGACTCGGTCGACCTGCCGCGCTCGACGTACGTCGTGCGGATCGCCGGGGTCGAGGTCGGCCGCGGCGAGGCGCCGAGCGGTCGGCTGCTCGCCCTCGGGGACAACCTCGAGGGGCTGGGCGGCACACCGGTGGTCGAGCCCGTCTTCGGGCTCCCCGGCAAGTGGATCCCCACCGAGCTGCGGCACGCGGCGGAGATGGTCGGTGCGACGGTCGTCGACCGGGTCTCGGTGCTGATCACGCACCTCGGCGCGATCATCGACGCGAACGCACCGCGGCTGCTGTCCCGTGAGGACGTGCGGGTGCTGACCGAGGGCGTCAAGCAGGTCAACCCGTCGGTCGTCGAGGAGCTGATCCCGGGTCTGCTGGCCCTCGGCGAGGTCCAGCGCGTGCTGCAGGGCCTGCTGACCGAGCGCGTCCCGGTGCGCGACCTCGGACGCATCTACGAGGGCCTGACGCTGCGTGCCAAGGTCAGCTCGGAGCCCGAGGGCCTCGTGGAGGCGGCCCGGGCGAGCCTCGGCCCGGCCCTCGCCGCGCCCTATGCGACCGACGGCGTGCTGCGGGTCGTCACGCTCGACCCGGTGCTCGAGCAGGCGCTGCTCGAGGCGGTGCGGCCGGCCGAGGGTGGCTCGCAGCTGCTGCTGGACCCGGCCCGTGCCGACCGGATCCTGACGTCGCTGCGCCGGACCGTCGCCGAGGGTGAGGCGAGCGGCCGCGAGGCCGTCCTGGTGTGCGCCCCGGCGCTGCGACCCGCGCTGCGGCGCACGGTGGTGCTGGCCATCCCCCGCCTCCCCGTGCTCTCCTACAGCGAGGTGACCGGTTCCGGTCTCCAGATCGAGACCGTAGGGGTGGTCAGCGATGCCCACGCGCTTGCTGCTTGATGGTGACGACCTGCGCACCCTCATGCTCCGCGTCCGCGACGAGATGGGGCCGGATGCGCGGATCGTCAAGGCCGAGCGCATCCGTACCGGTGGTGTCGCGGGCTTCTTCGCCCGGGAGCACTACGAGCTGACCGTCGAGGTCCCCGAACGGCCGCGGCTCGGACGGGGTCGTCGGCCCGCACCGGCCCTGCCGGCGGGTGGTCTCAGCGGGCTCGACGCCCTGCTCGCAGCCGCCGATGCCGTCGAGCTCGACGAGGCCGACGGCGGCCAGGACGCGGCGGCCGGGCCTGCTGTCGCGGATCGGGCGGAGCCCGCCGCCGAGCCGGCCGCCGAGCCGGCCGCCGCCCAGGTGTCGACCGCGAGCGAGACCTTCGCCGAGATGCTCGAGTCGATGCGACAGATGGTCGGTCCGTCGCGCACGTCGGGGACCGCCGGGTCCGTCATGCCGGCCCTGCCGGCGCCCGTGCCGGTCCCGGTGCCGGTACCCGTGCCCATCCCCGTGGCCGCTCCCGTACCCGCTCCCGTACCCGCTCCCGTACCCGCTCCCGTACCGGTGCCGGCACCCGTCGCCGAGCCCGTTCCCGCACCCGCGCCGGCCGCGCCCGAGCAGCAGCCACCGCGCGCCGGCTCGAACGTCACGGCCCTGCTCGAGCTCGGGATCCCGACCCGGCTGCTGGCCGGCTTCTCCGACCTGCTCACCGCGGTTCCGCTGTCCGTCCTGGTCCGTCGCTTCGACCCACCGCCGACCGTCTGGCTCGCGCCCGGGAAGGTGGTCGCCGTTGTCGGCGAGGCCGCCGACGCGCTGCGGACCGCGACGCAGATGGCGCACCGCGCGAGCATCGACCCGCACGAGATCGTGCTCGCCGGCGACATCGAGCCGGTCGCGGGTCACGGCCGCCGGCTGCAGAGCGCGGCGGCGGTCAGCAGGTACCGCAGCCGCGCCTCACGGGACGTCCCGGCCATCGTCGTGATCGGTACCAGCGGCGCACGGGACACCTGGGACGACGCAGCCGAGCTGCTCGCGGCCCTCGACCCGGACCACGCCTGGGCGGTGCTCGATGCCCGGCGCAAGGGTGTCGACCTGCGGCGCTGGCTGCGTGCCGTCGGTGCGCGTCGGCCGTTCGACGCCGTCGCGGCGATCTCGACCTTCGACGCGCAGGCCCCCGGAACGGTCCTGAACCTGGGTGTCCCGGTCGGCTGGGTGGACGGCCTGCCGGCATCGCCGGTCGTCTGGGCGGCGGTCCTCAGCGAACGACTGGCCGACGACGCACGGTGGGACTGAGCCGCCGCCGCGGCGATTTCTCGGCCCTTCGGGCGAGGAAGGACGTCCGGAGCGGATAGTCTCGCCAGATGCTCGTCCTGAGCCGACGTGTCGGCGAACGCCTGATGATCGGTGACGACATCGTCATCACGGTCATCGACGTGCGCAGTGACGGCGTACGGATCGGGATCGACGCCCCTCGTGACATCCGGGTCAACCGCGCCGAGGTGCTCGAGGCCGTGCAGCGCGCGAACCTCGAGGCGACGGCACCCGCTGACGATGCCGCGGTCGACGCCCTGCGAGCACTGCGCCCGGCCACGCCCGACGTCTGAGCTCCCCAGGACGAACGCCTCTCCGTCGACTGCGCGGCTGACCTGCGCGACCGACCTGCGCGACCGACCTGCGCGGCCGACCTGCGCGACCGACCTGCGCGGCCGACCTGCGCGCGACAGTCACGGCCGTCGTCGGCCGACCCGCTCGGCGCAGCTTTCACCCGGGTCCGCCGCGGCAAAGGACTCACAGGTGACGGGCTTCGGCCGATCCCAGAGTCGGTGCGGCGGAACTGATTCCGTCGCCGCGAGCACGGAGGGTACGTTGGAGGACCTCGATGAGATCGTCCATGAGTTCCTGGTCGAGAGCCATGAGAACCTCGACCAGCTGGACTCCGACCTGGTGGCGCTCGAGCGGACCCCTGACTCACGCGAGCTGCTCAGCAGCATCTTCCGGACGATCCACACGATCAAGGGCACGAGCGGCTTCCTGGCGTTCAACACGCTCGAGGCGGTGACCCACGCCGGCGAGAACCTCCTGGTCGAGCTGCGCGACGGCCGCCGATCGATGGACCTGCCGACGACGGACGTGCTGCTCGCGATGGTGGACACCGTGCGCCTGATCCTCGGCTCGATCGAGGCCGACGGCACCGAGGGCGGGCTCGACGTCGCCCCGATCGTCGCCCGGATCCGCACGGTCCTCGAGGCCAGGATGCCGGTCGCCGACGACGCGCCCGCCGAGGTGGTTGCCCCGGCCGACGACGTCGTGGCCCCGCCCGTCGTGCCTGCCGTGCCCGTCGTGCCTGCCGTGCCCGACGCGCCTGCCGTGCCCGACGCGCCTGCCGTGCCCGACGCCGTCGCGCCGACTCAGATCGTCGCAACGGTCGACGACGCGCGGCCCGCTGCACCCGTGGCGGCCGCTGCACCCGTGGCGCTCGCGGAGACCCCCGCGCCCGTCGAGCCCGCGGCGCCCGTTGCGCCGACGGCCGCGACCCCGAAGACCACCGGCCGGAAGATCGTCGCCCGGCGGAGGACCCCGGAGAAGGTCGCCGCAGCGCAGGTCGCCGACACGTCGTCGGTGCACGCCCGCATCACTGAGGTGCCCTCCCAGCACCACCCCGTCCACTCCTCGGAGGCTGCCGTGGCCGAGCCCGTCCTGACCCCACCGCCCGCACCGGAAGCGGCACCCGCCGACGCCACGACGTCGCGCAGCGCGTCCGAAGGCTCGATCCGGGTGGACGTCGACCTGCTCGACGCCCTGATGCGCCAGGTCGGCGAGCTGGTGCTCGCCCGCAACGCGATCACACGCCTGGCTGACGGCAACGTCGACATGGACCTGGTGCGGGCGTCCCAGCGCCTGAGCCTGATCGCCTCCGAGCTGCAGGAGGGCGTCATGAAGACGCGCATGCAGCCCATCGAGCACGTCTGGTCCAAGGTGCCGCGGATGGTCCGCGACCTCGCCGCGGCCTGCGAGCGGCAGGTGCGCCTCGAGATGGTCGGCGGCGACACCGAGCTCGACCGCACCCTGCTCGAGGCCGTCAAGGACCCCCTGACGCACCTCATCCGCAACGCGGTCGACCATGGCCTCGAGGCCCCGGACGACCGCCTCGCGGCGGGCAAGGCCGCGCAGGGCCTGCTGACCCTGCGCGCCTACCACGCGGGTGGACAGGTGGTCGTCGAGGTCACCGACGACGGCAAGGGCATCGACCCCGAGCGGGTGGCGGCCAAGGCCGTCGAGCGCGGTCTGCGGACCACCGAGCAGGTCGCCGCGATGGCGAATGCCGAGCTCCTCCACCTGCTCTTCCTGCCCGGCTTCTCGATGGCCGCAGCGGTCACGAACGTCTCCGGGCGTGGCGTGGGGATGGACGTGGTCAAGACCCGGATCGAGGCGATCGGTGGCACGGTAGACGTGGAGTCCGTCGTCGGCCGCGGCACGACGTGGCGGCTGCGGATCCCGTTGACGCTCGCGATCATGCCCGCGCTCACGATCGAGTGCGACCGCCAGCTCTACGCGATCCCGCAGGTCAGCCTGCTCGAGCTGGTGGCACTCGACGCCCAGACCTCCGGCGCGATCGAGTACGTGCGCTCCGCACCCGTCTATCGCCTGCGCGGCGAGCTGCTGCCGTTGGTGGACCTCCGTGAGGTCTTCGCGGCCCCGGCCCGCCCGGAGAGCGGCGGCACCGTGATCGCCGTCCTGCAGGCCGACACCCAGCGCTTCGGCCTGGTTGTCGACCGCGTGCTCAACACCGAGGAGATCGTGGTCAAGCCGCTCTCCGGCCGGCTCAAGGCGATCGGCCTGTACGCCGGCGCCACGCTGATGGGGGACGGGCGGGTCTCGCTCATCCTCGACGTCCAGGCCATCGGCCGCAGGGCGATGATCGGCGAGCTGGCCGACGCGGACGGCGCGACAGGCGCCGCAGCCGACGTCGTCGTCCGGGAGACCGTCCAGGTGCTCGTCGCCGGGATCGGCGACGGCCGCCGGGTGGCGATCCCGCTCTCGGCCGTGACCCGGCTGGAGAAGCTGCCGGCCGGCGTCGTGGAGCATGTCGGTGGCCGCGAGGTCGTGCAGTACCGCGGTGCGATCACGCCGGTCGTCCGGCTGGACCGCATCCTCGGCAGCATGAGCTCGTTCGACGCCCAGGACGAGCTCACCGTGGTGGTGTACTCGCACGGCGGGCGAAGCGTCGCGATCGTGGTCGACGAGATCGTCGACATCGTGGACGACGACGCCGCCCGGCACAGCGACGTGGGTGACCACGGCCTGGTCGGCTCGACGGTCCTCAAGGAGCGGGTGACCGAGCTGCTCGACGTGCGGGCAGCCGTCGCCGAGGCCGATCCGTTCTTCTTCAGTGTCGGCCCGGACGACGACGACCTCGCGGGGTCCACCGACGTTGCCGAGTCCGACGACGCCGGCCGGCTCGGCCGTCGCGAGCTCGTGGAGGTGTGAGATGAGTCAGCAGCTGGCGACCTTCGTGCTGGACGGCGCGCACTACGGCGTCGACGTCCTGCACGTGCAGGAGGCCCTCCGGTTCCAGGCCAGGACCCCCGTACCGCTCGCCCCGCCCGGGATCGCCGGGCTCGTGAACCTGCGCGGTCAGGTCGTCCTGACGGTCGACCTCCGGGTCCGCCTCGGCCTGCCACCCCTTGCGGCCGACGCCGAGCCGATGATGGTCGTCGTCCAGGTGGACGGCGAACCCGTCAGCCTGTTGGTCGACGAGATCGGCGACGTGATCGACGTCGACGACTCCCAGTTCGAGACCCCACCGGACACCCTGCCCGCCGCGCTGCGCGACGTGATCCTCGGCGCCTACAAGCTCGAGCGCGGCCTCCTGCTCGCTCTCGACGTCGACCGCGCGACCTCGGCGTAGCAGCGCCCACTGACCATCCCCGCGTCCCAGCCGATGGGACGACCATTGCCCGGCCCCCTCCGGGCAGTCCCGAAGGAGCCACGATGTCCTCCACCCCCACCCTCGCCCCCGTCCGTGAGCACGTCGTGCCGGTCCAACGGTCCGGCAGCACCGGCAGCTCGGCCCCCACGGGTCGCCCCGCGGCCGGTACGTCGGCGCCTGCGCCGCAGCGCGGCGCCGGATGGTTCGCCAACCTGTCCGTGCGAATCAAGATCATCGGCCTCGTCGCCCTCTTCGCGACGGCCTCGGCCGTCAGCGGGACGGTGGCGCTGACCGGCATGGCCGACCTCGCTGACAACACCGAGACCCTCGCGATGATCCAGGCCACCGTCTCCGCACCATTGCAGACCGTCCACCAGGGCCAGCTCAAGGCGCGGATGATCATTGCCCAGATCGCCGCGGCGACCTCGGACGCCGACAAGGAAGCCTGGCTGGCCGACCAGGAGAGCAACGACGCCGAGGTCGCGGGTGCGATGGCGGCCTTCGAGGCGGCGATCGGGACCGGGCAGAGCCAGTCCTGGCCGGTCTTCGTCGCCGGCTGGGCCGAGTGGACGTCGATCCGCGACACCCAGCTGCTGCCGGCAGCCCTCGCGGACGACCGGGTCGAGTTCGAGCAGATCCTGTTGGACGTGGCCGAGCCGGTGAAGGGTGTGTACGTCGACGCCCTCGACGCGACAGCGGCCGAGATCGTCGCCTACACCGGGAGCGTGGCCGCGGAGTCGGCGGCCGAGGAGCAGTCCCGCACCCGGCTCATGATCGGCGTTCTCGTCGCCGGCCTTCTCGTGACCGGCCTGCTGGGCCTGTACGTCGCGAAGGCCATCCGCACAGCCCTGAACAAGGTCAGGACCTCGCTCGACGCCATGGCGGCCGGTGACCTCACGGTCGAGGCCGACGTCAGCAGCACCGACGAGATCGGGCAGATGGCAGCCTCGATGCGGACCGCGCAGGCGGCCCTTCGGGCGACCTTCGGCGAGGTGCTCGAGGCGACCGGCACGATCGCGGCGGCGAGCGAGGAGATGTCCGCCGCCGGTGCGCAGGTGGCGGCCGGCTCGGAGGAGACGAGTGTGCAGGCGGGTGTGGTGGCTGCGGCTGCTGAGCAGGTCTCGCGCAACGTTCAGGCGGTGGCGGCGGGTGCTGAGCAGATGGGTGCTTCGATCCGGGAGATCGCGCAGAACGCGAACGAGGCGGCGAAGGTCGCGGCGCGGGCCACGGATGTGGCGGCTTCGACCAACGAGTCGGTGGCCAAGCTGGGGACCTCGAGCCAGGAGATCGGCAACGTGGTCAAGGTGATCACCTCGATCGCCGAGCAGACGAACTTGTTGGCGCTCAATGCCACGATCGAGGCGGCGCGGGCCGGTGAGGCGGGCAAGGGGTTCGCGGTGGTGGCCGGTGAGGTCAAGGAGCTGGCTCAGGAGACGGCGCGGGCCACTGAGGACATCGCTCGGCGGGTCGAGGCGATCCAGGCCGATACCACTGGTGCGGTGGCGGCGATCGGTGAGATCTCGGCGATCATCGCGCAGATCAACGACTACCAGCTGACGATCGCCAGTGCTGTGGAGGAGCAGACGGCCACGACCAACGAGATGTCTCGTGGGGTGACCGAGGCGGCGACCGGGTCGGGGGAGATCGCGGTCAACATCACCGGGGTCGCCACCGCGGCGGCGTCCTCGACCGAGGTCCTGGCCCAGATGCAGGACTCGGTCGCCGAGCTCGCCCAGATGTCCGCCAACCTCCGCACCCAGGTGGCAGCCTTCACCTTCTGACCGAGCCCGGCTCCTGACCGAGCCAGGCTCCTGACCCAGCACGACCGGACGCCGGTGGCACCTTGCGGTGCTGCCGGCGTCCTGCTGTCCGTCGTGACCCGAGCTGCACCCGAGCTGCACCCGAGCTGCACCCGAGCTGCACCGCACCGGACCCCCGAGTGACACATGTCACAACGGCCACGCGTCACCGATCTGCCGTGGCTGCCGATCTGTTCGGCGACCGAGCATCGACACCGGGAGCCCGCCGTGAGCACCAACCCCGTCCGTCCCCCCCAGACCTCAGCGTCGTCGTCGGCGCCCCGTGGTCCGCGCCTGCTGCGCCAGGGCTCGGTCCGGACCAAGATCCTCGCCCTCGTCGGCGTGTTCGCGGTGTTCACCGCAGGTCTCGGGGTCTTCACCAGCATCTCGATGACGACGATCAAGAACGACGCCAAGGAGCTGGCCGAGACCCAGGCCACCGTGAGCGCGTCGCTCGCAGGCCTCAAGGACGCGATGTGGGGCGTGCGGCTGACGATCACGGCGGTCCCCGCCTACCAGGGCGCGGGCAAGCAGGTCCAGTTCGACAAGCTGCAGGACGCGTACGCGAAGCTCGACACCGCCGCGGAGACCTTCGTCGCGAAGTTCGTCGCGGTGCAAGGCGACGCCCCGGAGCAGTGGGACGAGTTCACCACCTCGCTGACCTCGTACCGCGAGATGGTCGACGGCGACCTCATGGCCGCGGCGATGGCCGACGACCGCGAGGAGTGGGTCAGGCTCCGCGACGGCGGCGCTGCGGACCTGGGCGCGGCGATGATCGGCAACCTCACGGACGTCGAGGCCGAGGTCGGCACCACGATGGCTGAGATCGCGGCCCGTGCGGAGACCGAGGCGCAGGCAGCGATCACGACCTCGATCGTCGTCGTCCTCGTCGGCGTGATCCTGACGGGTCTCCTGGGCGTCGTGATCGCCAACGCGATGCGCCGCTCCGTCCTCGCCGTGAAGGTGTCCGTCGACGCGATGGCCACCGGGGACCTGACGGTCCGCCCGGAGGTCTTCACCGAGGACGAGATCGGTCAGATGGCTCGGGGCCTGATCGCCGCCCAGGAGGCCCTGCAGGCTCTGGTGAGCGGCGTCGTCGACTCCGCGGGCATGGTCGCTGCGGCGGCTGAGGAGCTGTCGGCGGCCAACACGCAGGTGGCGGCCGGCTCGGAGGAGACCAGTGCCCAGGCGGGTGTGGTGGCTGCGGCTGCTGAGCAGGTCTCGCGCAACGTTCAGGCGGTGGCGGCGGGTGCCGAGCAGATGGGTGCCTCGATCCGGGAGATCGCGCAGAACGCCAACGAGGCGGCGAAGGTCGCGGCGCAGGCGGTGCAGTTCTCCGAGAACACGGCCACGACGGTCAGTGAGCTGGGGGCCAGCGCGAAGGAGATCGGCAACGTGGTCAAGGTGATCACCTCGATCGCCGAGCAGACGAACCTGTTGGCGCTCAATGCCACGATCGAGGCGGCGCGGGCCGGTGAGGCGGGCAAGGGGTTCGCGGTGGTGGCCGGTGAGGTCAAGGAGCTGGCTCAGGAGTCGGCCCGGGCGGCCGAGGACATCGCCACCCGGATCTCGGCGAACCAGACCCAGACGGCCTCGGCGGTCACCGCGATCGGCGAGATCGCCACGATCATCGCGCAGATCAACGACTACCAGCTGACGATCGCCAGTGCTGTGGAGGAGCAGACGGCCACGACCAACGAGATGTCCCGTGGGGTGACCGAGGCGGCGACCGGGTCGGGGGAGATCGCGGCCAACATCACCGGGGTGGCCACGGCGGCCTCGTCCTCCAGCGAGGTCCTGGCCCAGATGGGCAGCTCGACCGACGAGCTGGCCCGGATGGCAGCCGAACTGCGCAACCGCGTCGAGGCCTTCACCTACTGATCCGCCACTCGCATCGGCCGGCGCGCTTCGTCTCATCCGACGACTGCGCCGGCCGATGGGGTGAGCGCCTACAACGCCCATCGACCCGGAGTCACTCATGGCCACCGCCACCGTCATCGCGGTCCCGTCTCAGCCCTCCTACCTGGGCGGGCACCACCGCGGTCTGGCCGGTTGGCTGGGGGACCTGCCGTTCCTGACCAAGTTCTCCGTCGCCTTCAGCGGCTTCCTGCTCTCGCTGGTCGGCATCGTCGTGATCGTCCTGCTCGGCGCGCGGCGGGACGCCGGCGCCCAGGAGCTGCTGGCTCCGGTCGCCGTGCTGGCCACCGTCGGCACCGTCTTCACGATCGCGGCCGGGGGGTGGACGGCCCGCCGCATCGGCGGCTCGTTGGCCCGGGTCTGCTACGTCGCCGAGGGGATCGCCACCGGTGACCTGACCCGCGTCAGTGGTGTCGACCGGCGCGACGAGGTCGGTCAGGCCGCCGCGGCGATCGACACCGCTGCCGCCCGGATGCACACCACGCTGGCCGAGATGTCGCAGGCGGCGCAGTCCCTCGCCTCGGGCCTCGGCGGGGTCGCCTCGAGCGGCTCGGAGGCGGCGTCCGCTGCGGACGAGACGAGTGTGCAGGCGGGTGTGGTGGCTGCGGCTGCTGAGCAGGTCTCGCGCAACGTTCAGGCGGTGGCGGCGGGTGCTGAGCAGATGGGTGCTTCGATCCGGGAGATCGCGCAGAACGCGAACGAGGCGGCGAAGGTCGCGGCGCGGGCCACGGATGTGGCGGCTTCGACCAACGAGTCGGTGGCCAAGCTGGGGACCTCGAGCCAGGAGATCGGCAACGTGGTCAAGGTGATCACCTCGATCGCCGAGCAGACGAACTTGTTGGCGCTCAATGCCACGATCGAGGCGGCGCGGGCCGGTGAGGCGGGCAAGGGGTTCGCGGTGGTGGCCGGTGAGGTCAAGGAGCTGGCTCAGGAGACGGCGCGGGCCACTGAGGACATCGCTCGGCGGGTCGAGGCGATCCAGGCCGATACCACTGGTGCGGTGGCGGCGATCGGTGAGATCTCGGCGATCATCGCGCAGATCAACGACTACCAGCTGACGATCGCCAGTGCTGTGGAGGAGCAGACGGCCACGACCAACGAGATGTCTCGTGGGGTGACCGAGGCGGCGACCGGGTCGGGGGAGATCGCGGTCAACATCACCGGGGTCGCCACCGCGGCGGCGTCCTCGACCGAGGTCCTGGCCCAGATGCAGGACTCGGTCGCCGAGCTCGCCCAGATGTCCGCCAACCTCCGCACCCAGATCGACTCCTTCGCGCTCTAGGCGACGGAGCACCCGAGGAAGTTCCGGTCCCAGGACCGCACCACCGCAAGGAGCAGGGAGCCATGACGGCACCAGTAGCGGCACGGACGCCGCAGATCACCACCCGGCCATCCGCGCGCACCATCGGGCGTCGGCTGATCGCACCGATCGTGGCGCGGGTCCGTCCGACCAGTGACCTGAGGGCCGCGTCGGACAGCGCGCCGGCCCCGACCGACGAGGCCCTCGAGCCCGCCGACCAGGCCGTCGAGCCGGTTGGCCGATCGGTCCCGGGCGACCCGCCGACGCGCACCGGACGCCGCTTGCCCAGGCTCGCCGATGCGTCGGTGCGAACCCGGATCGTCGCGCTCGTCGCGGCCTTCGCGGTCGTCGGCGGACTGCTCACGCTCAGCACCGTCGAAGCGATGCGCCAGGTCGCGCAGGACACCGCGGAGATCGTCCGGAGCCAGCAGGAGATCGCTGCACCGGTCTACCGGATCCGCGAGAACCTGGCCGAGGCGAGCGCCATCGTGGCCCAGATCGCCGCCGTCCGGCAGCCGGGCCTGCAGCAGCCGTGGCTTGCGCGCCAGGGGACCAACGACGGCCAGGTGACAACCGACATGGCGATGGTCGAGGCGGCCGGAGGGTCGGATCTCGAGGGCTGGACCGCCTTCGTCGACGCCTACGCGCAGTGGCAGACCGTCCGCGACGAGCAGCTCGTGCCGGCCGCGCAGTCGGAGGACGGCGCCGAGTACGTCCGCGTCCTGGGCACCAGCGCCGAGCCGCTCGCGCTCACGTACCAGCGCGAGCTCGACCTCGTCCTCGCCGACGTCACGAGCCGCCTGGAGCTCGGCAAGGACGCCGCGGCGGCCGCGTCGGACCAGGCGCTGCGGGTCGTCCTCATCGGCATGCTCGTCGCCGTCGCCGGCCTGGTCGCGTTCGGTCTCGCCACGGCGGGCTCCATCCGGCGGTCGGTGGCCGCCGTGCAGCACTCCCTCGAGGCGATGGCCGGCGGCGACCTGACGGTCCCGGCCCGCGTCGTCGGGCGCAACGAGCTGGGTCAGATGGCCGCCGCGCTGGCCACCGCGCAGGAGGCGTTGCGCGCGACCCTGGCCGGCGTCGTCCGCCATGCCCTGGCGATGGCGAACGCCGCGCACGAGATGTCGGCCGCGGCCCAGCAGGTCCGGGACGGTGCCGAGGAGTCCAGCACGACGACGGTGGTGGTCGCCGCAGCGGCGCAGCAGGTGAGCAGCAACGTGCAGAGCGTCGCGACCGGCGCCGAGCAGATGGGTGCCTCGATCCGCGAGATCTCGCACAACGCGCACGAGGCGGCGATGGTCGCGACCAGGGCGGTGGCCCTGTCGGAGCGTGCGGCGGTGAGCGTCACCGAGCTCGGCGCGAGCGCCGCGGAGATCGGCGACGTGGTCAAGGTCATCACGTCGATCGCCGCGCAGACGAACCTCCTGGCGCTCAACGCGACCATCGAGGCGGCACGCGCCGGGGAGGCCGGTCGAGGCTTCGCCGTCGTCGCCGGTGAGGTCAAGGAGCTCGCTCGCGAGTCGGGCCAGGCGGCCGAGGACATCGCCAAGCGGATCGCGGCCAACAGCGGCCAGGCGGCATCCGCCGTCGCGGCGATCAGCGAGGTGTCGCAGGTCATCACGTCGATCAACGACTACCAGCAGACGATCGCCTCGGCCGTGGAGGAGCAGACGGCGACGACCAACGAGATGTCGCGCTCGATCGTCGACGCCGCGTCGAGCTCGAGCGAGATCGCCGGCAACCTCGCGGGGATCGCGGAGACCGCGCGCTCCTCGAGCGAGATCAGCGTCCGGATGGGGCTGCGCGTGGAGGACGTCGCACGGATGTCCGCCGAGCTCGAGGAGTCGGTCGGCCGATTCACCTTCTGAGCCCGCGCGGCGGCCGGGCTCTCGCGCCGGCCGAGCCCGCGCGCCGCCTGAGCCCTCGCGCCGGCCGGGCTCTTGCGCCGGCCAGGTCACGGCTTCACCCCCGCGAGCGGATCGTTCGGCTCACAAGGTCGGCCACCCGGTCGATCTGACAGGTGTCGCGGACTTCCGCGCGGACAACGTTGGAGGCTCGGTGGCACGGATCAGAGTCCTGGTGGTCGACGACTCGGTCGTCGTCCGCCGACTCGTGACCGACGCGCTCTCGTCCGACCCGGCGATCGAGGTCGTCGGGGTCGCGGCGAACGGCCAGATCGCGCTCAACAAGGTCGAGCAGCACGCCCCGGACATCATCACGATGGACATCGAGATGCCGATCATGGACGGCATCGACGCGGTGCGCGCGCTTCGCCGCGCCGGCAACCGGGTGCCGATCATCATGTTCTCGACCCTGACCGAGCGCGGGGCGTCCGCGACGCTCGACGCCCTGGCCGCCGGGGCCACCGACTACGTGACCAAGCCGAGCAACGTCGGCAGCGTCCAGCAGTCGCTCGCGCAGGTCGCCGACCAGCTCATCCCGCGGATCAAGGCCCTCGTGCCGCGGCCGGGCGGTCTGGCGGCCCTCCGGGCGAGCGCCGGCGCGGTGGCCACCGGTGGAGCAGCGGCGCGACCGCCGCTCGGGGCACCGCGTGCCACCCGGCCGCGGCCGAGGCCGGACGGCCCGCCCCGCCCGATCCGTGCGGTGCTCATCGGCTCGTCGACCGGCGGTCCGGAGGCGCTGTCCCGGGTGCTGCGCAACCTCACGTCACCGCTGCCGGTACCCGTGGTGATCGTCCAGCACATGCCACCGGTCTTCACCCGACAGCTCGCGACCCGGCTCGACCGCCTCGGGCCCAGCACCGTGGTCGAGGCCGCCGGCGGCGAGGACCTCGCACCGGGGACCGTCTACATCGCGCCCGGCGACTACCACCTCGGACTGATGCGGACGGCGGCCGGTGCCCGGATCACCCTCAACCAGGGCCCGCCGGTCAACTTCTGCCGACCGTCGGTCGACGTGATGTTCCGCTCGGCCGTCGACGTCTACGGCGGTGACCTGCTCGCCGTGGTCCTGACCGGGATGGGCGCGGACGGCCGCGTCGGCTGCGAGGGCGTCGTGGCTGCCGGGGGCGTCACCATCGTGCAGGACGAGGAGTCCAGCGTGGTGTGGGGGATGCCCGGTGCGGTCGCCACGGCGGGGCTCGCGCACGTGATCCTTCCGGTCGACGAGGTCGCGGCTGCGATCACCCGAGCGACGTCGCAGGTCGCCCACGTGGGCGGAGCCGGCGCATGAGCCTGACAGTGGACACCTTCTCCTTCGTCGCCGACCTCGTCCGGCGACGCAGCGCCATCCAGCTCGATCCCGGCAAGGAGTACCTCGTCGAGAGCCGGCTGCTCCCGCTGGCCCGCGCCGCCGGTCACGTCGACGTGGACGCCTACGTCCGGGGCGTCCGCACCGCGCCGTCGCCCGGTGCCCTCGAGGTCGTCGTCGAGGCTCTGACCACCAACGAGACGTCCTGGTTCCGGGACGCCCAGCCGTTCGCCGCGCTCGTCGAGCACGTGGTCCCGGAGGTGCTCGGCGTCCGGTCGACCATCGGGGCGCAGCCGCTGCGCGTGTGGTCCGCCGCCTGCTCGAGCGGTCAGGAGCCCTACTCGATCGCGATGGCCCTGGCCAACCTCGTGCCCGCATCGCAGCTGAAGATCGTCGCGACGGACCTCTCGGAGAAGATGCTCGCCCGCGGCAGGGCCGGCCGCTACAGCCAGCTCGAGGTCAACCGCGGCCTGCCGGCACCGATGCTCGTCAAGCACTTCACCCGGGTCGGGCACGAGTGGGAGATCGCCTCGCACCTGCGCTCGGCGGTCAGCTTCGTCCAGCACAACCTGCTCGACTCGCCACCGGCGGGCGGCCCGTTCGACATCGTGTTCCTGCGCAACGTGCTCATCTACTTCGACCTGGCGACCAAGCGGGAGGTGCTGCGGCGGGTCCAGAAGGTCCTGCGACCCGGAGCCTTCCTCCTCCTCGGTGCGGCCGAGACCACCATCGGCATCGACGAGGGCTGGGAGCGGGTGCCTGTCGGTCGGGGCTCGGTCTATCGCCTCACAGCTCGGAGGGCAGCATGAGAGCGCTCGTGATCGACGACTCGCGGACGATGCGCAGGATCATCGCCGCGGTGCTGCACACCCTCGGGTTCGAGACGGTCGAGGCGGCCGACGGCCGCGAGGCGCTCGATGTCCTGGAGTCCGGGACCGAGGTCGACCTCGCCTGCATCGACTGGAACATGCCGGTCATGAACGGGCTCGAGTTCGTCGTGGCCGTCCGCGAGAACCGCGGCTGGCGGGACGTGACGCTCATGATGGTCACCACGGAGTCCGAGCACGACCAGATCGTCCGGGCGCTGGCCGCCGGCGCCCATGAGTACCTGATCAAACCCTTCACCCCGGACGCGATCCGGGACAAGCTCCAGCTCCTCGGGCTGGTCGAGTTCCAGGAGTCCGCATGAGCATCGAGATCGACATGGAGCAGTTCGCCGGCACGGACCCGATCTACGACATCGCCTCGGAGGTCTTCGCCGCGATGATCGACGGCGAGCCCGGCTTGCTGCGGGTCTGGGACGGCATCGAGTCGGCTCTGGTCGACGAGATCCACGCCTGGGTCGACGTGCACGGCCCGATCTCCGGCCGGGTCCTGCTGACCACCGAGCGCTCGACCGCGCTGGCGGTCACCCGCGCGTTGCTGGCGATGGCGCCGGACGAGCCGGTCGACGACAGTGACATCGTGGACGCGCTCGGGGAGGTGGCCAACGTCGTGGGCGGCAACGTCAAGGCGCTGGTGCCGGACCCGGGCGCCCTGACCCTGCCGCAGGTCACCCACGAGCGGCCGGCGACCGACCCGGACGCGCTGCTGCACCGGTTGGTCCTCGACTGGCGCGGACGGCCCCTGATCATCAGCCTGTGGCAGCTGCCATGAGCGGGCGCGCAGGACGGGCCCCCATGAGCCCGAAGAACACGAGTGACGACGCACGAGCGAGGTGGTACCGATGAGAGTCCTAATAGCCGACGACAGCCGAGTGATGCGGCAGATCGTCATCCGTACGCTCCGCCAGGCCGGCTACGACTGGTGGGAGATCATCGAGGCCCCGGACGGCGCCGCGGCCCTCGAGACCGTCAAGGCCGAAGAGCCGGACTTCGTGCTCTCGGACTGGAACATGCCTGAGCTCTCCGGGATCGATCTGTTGCGAGCCATGCGCGCGCAGGGCATCGACACCCCGTTCGCGTTCGTGACGTCGGAGGGCTCGACCGAGATGCGCGAGCAGGCCGAGACCGCCGGCGCCCTCTTCCTGATCGCGAAACCGTTCACCGCAGAGGTGTTCCGGGACACCATCGACCCCTTCCTCGCATGAGCGCCGCGACCAGGCCCACGCCGTTGCCGGCAGCCCTCGAGGTCCGCGAGCTCTTCGAAGGGCTGCTCGGGCGGGACGTCGACGCCGTCCTCGGGACGGGCGCCGTCGAGCCGCACCTGCACCCCGGCGCTGTCGTCGGCGCGTACGTCGACGACGTGCTCAAGCTCCGGGCGCTGATCGTGATGGACCTGGCGCTCGCCGCGCAGGTCGGGGCAGCCATCGCGCTGCTCCCGCCGGCCGGGGCACGCGCCGCTGTCGAGCAGGAGCTCCTGACCCCCGCCCTCTACGACAACACCGCGGAAGTCCTCAATGTCGCGGCGTCGCTGTTCAACGCCGACGGCGCCCCGCACGTCCGGCTGTACGAGGCGTACGCGCCGCGCGAGATGCTGCCGCCGGACATCGCCAAGTGGGTGCTGGCGTACGTGAGCCGGCTCGACATGGAGGTCGACATCGCCGGCTACGGCGCCGGACGGGTGTCCGTCCTGGTCATCTGAGGGTCGGGTCTGGCCTGCGGCTCGGTCTCGGCCGGGCTGTGCGGCTGCGCGGAGCACGTGACGCATGAGGGCCGCCGCGCCGGGTCAGGACTGTGTCGCGTCAGGCCGGACTGAGCCACGTCAGGGCGGACCGGGCCGGATCGGGCCGGATCGGGCCGGATCAGTGGGTCGGGCGGTACGCCCAGTGCCAGGGCTCGCGCGGGACGTCCTCGGTGAACCCGTACGTGGCGCCGTTGGCCCGGATCCACGACTGCGCGGTCGAGTCGAGGCGGAGATCCATGGCGACCCCCCAGCCGTGGTCGCTCGTGCCGGGCCGGGCGGCAAGGCCACCCTGGGAGTAGAGCCCCTTGCGCTCGGCGAGGTCGACCTGGCTCTCGTAGGTGCGGTAGGAGTCGGTGATCCCGATCGTCACACCGTCGCGCGCGGCCGCGTCCCGCATGGCCTCGAACGACCGTGCGGCCGGGCTCCAGAGGGAGTGACCGGTACCGGCGATGGTGCTCAGCGCGTTCCCGGGGATGCGGCCGTTGCCGTATCCGAGGAGCTCGACGGGGATCCCGTCGCCGTTGACCTTGTCCTTGCCGGAACCCACGACGTCACTGGCCGGCGCGGTCTGCGCGAGCGCCTGGTCCATGATCAGGTCGAAGGCGGTCGCCGATGTCGGCGCGCCGGTCGTCAGCGAGCCGACCGAGCCGATCGAGCCCATCGGGGTCGTCTGGCCCACCTGGGCCCGAGGTCGCGGCGCGTCGAGCTGGGCGATCCGCGCCTGGATCTGCATGATCCGGTCGTTGATGCTGGCGACTGCCTCCACGCGCGGGTCCCTCCAGATCGGATGCTGGCACCTCTCTGATCGGCCGGGTGCCGGCCGCGATGAGGACTGGGGCGGCCGGAGTGATCGTGCGCGGGTGAAAAGGCTGAGCCGAACGGGTGGCGAGGGGTGCATCGTCGGCGTGTCGCACGTAGCCTGGTTGAGTCAGCGACAAGGGCAAACCCGCCGCGAGGTGGGGACGCAAAGCCACGGGACCCTCGAGGTCAGCCGGGCCACCGAACGAGAGAAGCGCGTCATGGGCGATCACGCAGTCACCAGCTCCCCGTCCCCGTCCTCGTCCTCCGTGGACGGTGCGAGCGCAGGCTCGAACGGCGACTTCGAGGTCCCGCCGCAGGTGCTGGCTCGCTGGGCCGCCCTCGCCAGCTCACGCGCCTACTTCGCCGTCCTGCCCAGCCAGTCCGCGAAGGTCTGACCGACCCGTTCGTCACTGGTAGCTGACGAACTCCGGCGTGGGCACCACCTGGTAGGTCTGCGTCGGGTCGAGCACCGGGACGTCCTCGTCCAGGAAGTTCTTCCAGCCCCAGCGGACACCGGCGGGGGCGCCCTCGTGCAGGGCGGCCCAGGTCCCGGCCTTCGCGCCCTGGCTGCCCTGGCCGTCCGCGTGGATGAGCACGGCCACCTCCTCGTGGGAGGTGTCGACCAGTTCGCGACCCTGGATCATGCGCTGCACGAACTGGTGCAGGACGAGCACCTTCTGCGGCAGGTGGTTGGTCCGGGTCAGCTCCGCGAGGTAGGCCGCGACGGCGTTGACCTCGTCGACGTGCACCGAGCCGATCTGGCGCAGGTGCACCTGGTCGGGAGCCAGTCGCCACTCCGGGTCGAGCGCCAGCCCGACGTTCGGGTAGAGCAGCAGCGACTCGTACGCCTTGGCCTGGGTGAGGAAGTCCGTGCGTCCCGGCTGCAGGTCCAGCACCACGTAGACCCCCGCGTCGCGCGCCGCCTCGATCCACGGGATGAAGCTCTCGGCCGGTAGCTCGTTGGAGTAGTTGCCGTCCGCCCCGGCTCCCGACGACGCGATCGTCACGATGATCTCGAAGGCGGGGACGACGAGGTCCGACGTCAGCGCCTGGTACTGCGCGGCGAGCCCCTGGGCGCGCACGACGCTGGCCGCGGGATCCTGCTCCCCGAGGACGCCGAGCGCCGGGAAGGTCGGGGTCCCGTACAGCGCGACGAAGCGCCGCCCGGCGAAGACGAGCTGACCCCCGCCAGGCAGCTCGGTCCCGGTCGCCGCGGTCTGCGACTTCCAGGCCAGGGTCTCCGCGGAGCCGAAGGCCGGGCCGAGCCCGACGATGCTCGTCGCGGCGGCGTCGGCGAGACCACGCACGGTGGCGCTGTCGGCCCGCGGGTCGCCGGTCGGCACCGTCAGGACGGTGACGCCGGCCGCGCGCGCGGTCGCCAGGGCGGCCAGGTCCATCGGGTCGCCCGTCGTCAGCAGCAGCCCACCGTCGAGCGGTTCGGCGAGCTCGGTCAACGGCAGTGCGGTCTCGGCCGGGCCCGGCGTGGCGGACGGCGTGGGCGTGGCCGACGCGGTGGGCGACGGTGAACGGGACGGTGTCGAGGCGCCCGACGGCGCGGCGCCGGACGGCGGCTCCGTGGGTGCGGGTGTGGCCGGTGACGTGGCCGACGCCGCCCGGACGGCCGGTCCCTCGTCGGCCGCGCTGCTCGGCACCGTCGGGGCGTCGCGGTCGAGGGCGGCGACGGTGGCCTGCTCGGTGCCCGTCGCCGGCATGGGCGCCGGATCAGGATCGATCAGCAGCACGGCGGCGAGCTCCGCGTCGTCCTGGGGCGCTGCGACGACTGCCGCGTCGCCGACGACGGACGTCAGGTCCGAGCCGACGTCGCCGACCGTCACCACCGCCAGCACCCCGAGCCTGTCCAGCTCGATGCTCGTGGGGTCTGCCGGTGCGCCCGTGTCGGGTGTCGCTGCCGGGTCGACTGCTGGATCGACCGCCGGATCGACCGCCGGATCGACTGCCGGGGCCGTCGGTTCGACGGCGGGCGCGGTCGTCGGTGAGGTCAGCAGGAGGGGAGCGCCGAGCGTGACGGCGATGCCGGCCGCCCGGACCTGCGCGGCGACGTCGTCGGCGGGTGCCAGGACCGCGACCGGGGCGCTGGAGTAGAAGGTCGTGCTGGCCGCGGCAGCGCGGCTCACGGCATCCGGCAGGTCGAGCACGGTCGTCGGACCGGGCGGGAGCCTCAGCTCGGCGGTGTGCACCGGCGCGGGCGTCGGGGTGGGCGTCGCCGTCGGCGTGACGGTCGGCTGCTCCACCTCGGGCGGGGTCGGCGTGCAGGCCGCGGCGAGGGCCAGGCACAGACCGGCGAGCACCGCGGAGGCTGCCGCCGGGAGGTGGGTCACAGGTGTCCTTCGTGCCGTCGCCGGGCGGAGGGCTCCGGCGGTTCGGTGTCTGACCCTACGGGCGTGGCCCGGTGCGCGCACTCGAGAGGCACTTGGGGGCGCACTCGAGATGTGCTGTCGGATCGGCGGGCAGACCGCCGCGCGATGACGCAGATCACGCAAGCGGCTTGCGGCATCAGTCATATGCTTGCGCAATGTCGCGACGTCTTGCTGAGGTGGCCCGCAAGGTCGGGGTGAGCGAGGCGACCGTGAGTCGGGTCCTGAACGGCAAGCCCGGCGTCTCGGACGCCACCCGGTCGTCAGTCCTGACCGCGCTGGACGTGCTCGGCTACGAGCGCCCGACCAAGCTGCGCGGTGAGCGGGCCCGACTGGTCGGTCTGGTGCTGCCCGAGCTGCAGAACCCGATCTTCCCGGCCTTCGCCGAGGTCGTCGGTGGCGCCCTCGCGCAGCAGGGTTTCACCCCCGTGCTGTGCACCCAGACTGCCGGTGGGATCACCGAGTCCGACTACGTCGACCTGCTGCTGGCCCAGCAGGTCTCCGGGATCGTCTTCGCGGGCGGCAACTACGCCCAGCGGGATGCCGAGCACGCGCACTACGCCCGGCTGACCGAGCGACACCTGCCCGCCGTCCTGATCAACGCGTCGATCGAGGACCTGCCCTTCCCTCGGGTGGCCTGCGACGACGAGGTCGCGGTCGAGCAGTCGCTCGGTCACCTCGTCTCGCTCGGCCACTCGCGGATCGGCTTCGTCCTCGGCCCGCAGGACCACGTGCCGTCGGAGCGCAAGCTCGGCGCGGCCCGCGCGATGGCCGCGCGGCTCGGCATCGAGCTGGGCGCCGATCGGGTGGTCCGCAGTGCCTACTCGCTGGAGAGCGGCCAGGCGGCAGCGACCCGGCTGCTGCGCACCGGTGTCACCGGCATCATCTGCGCCAGCGACCCCCTGGCCCTCGGTGCGATCCGCGCCGTGCGCAGGGCGGGGCTGCGCGTGCCGGATGACGTCTCGGTGATCGGGTACGACGACTCGGCGCTGATGAACTGCACCGATCCCCCGCTGACCACGGTCCGACAGCCGATCGAGCCGATGGGTCGCGCGGCGATCGACCTGCTGGTCAGTCAGATCAACGGGGCGACGGTCGCCAGCGACGAGCTGCTCTTCGAACCGGAGCTCGTGGTCCGCGGTTCCACCGGCCCGGCCCCCGCCTGAGGGCCATCACCCCGATCGCCCCGAGCTCCCGCTCTGTCGAGTGGAGCCTCCCGCTGTCGCGTGGTGCGTTCCGTAGGCGACACGCCGGCGTGTCGCGGGTCGAACGCTCCACTCGGGTGGGCAACCGCACTCCGCGCGGGCTCCGCACTCGTGCCCGCACGCGGGTCGTCTCTTGGGCTAGGTCACGTTTCGGTGACGGTCCTGTCCAGTTCTTGCGTTGATACTGTCGAGTCCTTTAGCGTCCATGTCAGAGACGGAGCGCGCGAACACCGGCGGCCCGTCGTCCGCGGCCAGGTCCCCGCCTGACCGCCCTGTCACGGAGCGAGAGGCGACCGGCCTGTGGCGCAGCTCGGTACGACGGCGAAGGGCGACGCGGCCTGGTGGCGCGAGGCCGTGATCTACCAGGTCTACGTGCGCAGCTTCGCCGACGCCGACGGTGACGGCACGGGTGACCTCGCCGGCGTCCGCTCGAGGCTGCCGTACCTGCGCGACCTGGGTGTCGACGCCCTCTGGTTCACACCGTGGTACCGCTCACCGTTGGCCGACGGCGGCTACGACGTCGCCGACTACCGCACGATCGACCCGGCGTTCGGCGCGCTGGCCGAGGCCGAGCAGCTGGTCGGCGAGGCGCTCGCGATGGGCATCCGCACCATCATCGACATCGTCCCGAACCACGTCTCCGACCAGCACCCGTGGTTCCAGGCGGCCCTCGCGGCCGGGCCGGGCTCCGCCGAGCGGGAGCGCTTCTGGTTCCACCCCGGCAGGGGATCGGGCTGCGACCAGATCCCCACGGGCTGGGTGTCGAGCTTCGCCGGTCCGACCTGGACCCGCACGACCGGAGCCGACGGCGAACCGGGTGAGTGGTACCTGCACCTGTTCACCCCGCAGCAGCCCGACCTGAACTGGAACCACCCCGACGTCCGGGCCGAGCACGAGGCGATCCTGCGCTTCTGGTTCGATCGCGGCGTCGCCGGCATCCGGATCGACTCCGCCGCGCTCCTGGTCAAGGACCCCGCGCTGCCCGAGGTCCCGGTGGCGCCCGGGCCGGGCGCGCACCCGCACGTCGACCGCGACGAGCTGCACGACATCTACCGGTCGTGGCGAGCCGTCGCCGAGTCCTACGAACCGGCACGTGTGCTGGTGGGCGAGGTCTGGCTCGAGGACCAGGACCGGTTCGCGCAGTACCTGCGGCCGGACGAGATGCACACCGCGTTCAACTTCGACTTCATGGCCCGGCCGTGGGACGCCAAGGAGCTGCGCCAGTCGATCGAGACGACGCTCGACGCCCACCGTCTGGTCGGTGCGCCGCCCACCTGGGTGCTCTCCAACCACGACGTGACGCGGCCGGTCACCCGGTACGGCCGTGCACAGAGCGGGTTCGCCTTCGCCACCAAGCGCTTCGGCACGCCGACCGACCTGGTCGCCGGACGGCGTCGCGCGCGGGCCGCCGCCCTGCTCAGTGCGGCGTTGCCCGGGTCGCTCTACATCTACCAGGGCGACGAGCTCGGGCTGCCGGAGGTCGAGGACCTCCCGTCGGACGCCATCCAGGACCCGATGCACTTCCGCTCCGACGGGGTCGACCCGGGGCGTGACGGCTGCCGTGTCCCGCTCCCGTGGTCCGGCGAGCAGCCACCGTTCGGCTTCTCGCCCGACGGCGCAGCGTGCCCGCCCTGGCTTCCCCAGCCGGCGGACTGGGCAGGTCTCACCGCGCAGCGGCAGGACGCGGACCCGACGTCGACGCTCAGCCTCTACCGCGCGGCGCTCGCCGTGCGGCGGCGCGAGCAGGGCCTGCACGACGGCGACCTGCGCTGGCTCGACGCGGCACCAGGGGTCATCGCCTTCGAGCGTGGCGCAGGCGTCGCCTGCGTCGTCAACCTCGGCGCGGCGCCCGTGCCGCTCCCCGACCACGACGAGCTCCTGCTGGTCAGCGACGCGCTGGCCGACGGGCTCCTTCCCCCGGACACAGCCGCCTGGCTGCGTCTGGTCAGCTGACCGACCACCCCGCACCACCGTCCCGTCCCGAAGGAGTGACAATGAGGTCAACACGCATCACCTCGACGCTGGCGATCGCCGGCGTGCTGTCGATCGGCCTGCTCGCCGCCTGCAGCCAGACGCCCGACGACGGCGGTGCCGGGGCGGATCCTGGCACCGACGACGCCGCGCAGCAGGAGGCCGAGCAGATCACGCTGAGCGTGGTCAGCCTCATCCCCGGCTCGGAGCAGGAGGCCTTCGACGCCTTCGACGAGCGCGTCGCCCAGTTCGAGGAGCTCTACCCGAACATCACCGTGGAGCCGCAGGAGTACGAGTGGCGCGCGACGACGTTCGCGGCCCAGCTCGCCGGCGGCACCCTGCCGGACGTCTACGAGATCCCCCTGACCGACGCCAAGACCCTCATCGAGAACGGTCAGCTGGCCGACATCGACGCCCAGTTCCAGGCCCTCGACTACGCGGGCGACTTCAACGAGAGCCTGCTGGACGCCGGCATGGGCGAGGACGGCAAGGTCTACGCCATCCCCGCCAAGTCCATCTACGGCGTGGCCCTGCACTACAACCGCGACATGTTCACGGCCGCCGGGCTCGACCCCGACAAGCCGCCGACGACGTGGGACGAGGTTCGCGAATACGCGAAGACGATCAAGGACGCGACGGGCCAGGCCGGGTACGCGACCATGGCCGCCAACAACACCGGTGGCTGGCAGCTCACCGCCGCCACCTACTCGCGTGGTGGCCGGGTCCAGGAGGCCGACGACGACGGCACCTACACCGCGACCCTGGACAACGACGGCACGCGCGAGGCCCTGGAGTTCCTCAAGGCCCTGCGCTGGGAGGACGACTCGATCCTCGCCGACACGACGCTCGACTGGAGCACGATCAACCAGGCGTTCGCCGGTGGCCAGACCGCCATGTACACGTCCGGCTCCGACGTCTACACCTCGCTCGTCGAGACCAACGGCGTCACGGCGAGCGCCTACGGCCTGACCGCGATCCCGACCGACGGCGCCGACTCGGGCGTGCTGGTCGGCGGCACGCTCGCCGCCGTCAACGTCAAGGCGGACGACGCCACCAAGGACGCGGCCGTCAAGTGGATCGACTTCTTCTACCTGAGCAAGCTGCTCGACCAGGAGCAGGCCGTGGCCGACGCGACGGTCCGGTTCGACAACGACCAGACGGTCGGCACGCCCGTGCTGCCGATCTTCAGCCGGGACCAGTACGAGCTCTCGCTCGAGTGGGTCGCGGACTACGTCAACGTCCCGCTCGCCCAGATGGAGGGCTACACGAGTGTGATGTTCGACCAGCCGGTCGTGGGTGAGCCCAGCCGGTCCACGCAGGAGACCTACGGCGCGCTGGACCTGATGGTCCAGGCCGTGCTCTCCGACCAGAACGCCGACATCGACGCCCTGCTCGCGGCCGGCAACACCCAGGTCCAGGCTCTGCTCGACGAGGGCTGAGCCTGCGCGGTGCCCGGCCGGTGACCCCCGCCGGCCGGGCACCTGACCGCAGCCCGTGGTCAGGGTCCTGCTCCCCTGGTTCGAGTCCCGGACCACCGCACCCGTCGACGAGAGGTCCCGCATGATCACCGACGAGACCGTCACCACCCTGGACCGGCCGAGACGCCCGGCCGGCCGCGGCACACCGGCATCCTGGGTCCGCTCAGGGGGGCTCAGTGCGCTCCTGTTCGCCCTGCCGCTGGTCGTGGTCTTCGGCGTGTTCTCGTGGCTGCCGATCGGCCGTGCCGTGGTGATGAGCTTCCAGGAGACCAACCTGATCGTCACGTCGTGGGTCGGGCTGGACAACTTCCGGGCGGTCTTCGCCGATCCCCTGCTGCCCCAGGCGATCCGCAACACCGCATGGTTCGCGCTCCTCGCGCTGATCTTCGGCTACCCGCTGCCGCTCCTGGCCGCCGTGCTGATGAGCGACGTCCGGCGACTGAAGGGCCTGTTCTCCGCCCTGGCCTACCTGCCCGTCGTCGTCCCGCCGGTCGTCGCGGTGCTGCTGTGGAAGTTCTTCTACGACCCGCGACCCGAGGGCGTCTTCAACAGCATCCTGGGCTGGGTCGGCCTCGGACCCTTCCCGTGGCTGCAGGACCAGACCTGGGCGATGCCGTCCCTCGTCCTGCAGGCCACCTGGGCGGCGGCCGGCGGCACGGTGATCATCTACCTCGCAGCGCTGACCAGCGTGCCGGCCGAGCTGTACGACGCCGCGGAGGTCGACGGCGCGTCCATCTGGCGCAAGATCTGGCACGTGACGCTGCCGCAGCTGCGCGGCGTCCTGCTCATCACCTTCATCCTGCAGATCATCGGGACCGCGCAGGTGTTCCTCGAGCCGTACCTGTTCACCAGCGGCGGACCGGCGAACGCCACCCTGACGATCCTGCTGCTGATCTACCGGTACGCCTTCGGGCAGAGCCTCGGCAGCGACTACGGGCAGGCCACCGCACTGAGCCTGCTGCTCGCGGCCTTCCTGGCCGGGATGTCCCTGCTCTACTTCCGCCTCACCCGCAGCTGGAGCACGACGTGACGACGACGACCCCCACCTCGGCCCGGCAGCGGTCTGCCGTCCCGTCGCCCGGAGCAGCGGCCACGCGGGCCACCCCGGGGTCCGAGGCGCCGACCCGGGCGGGACGACGTCGCGGGAAGGCCGGCGCCGAGCGCGGCATGATGTCCGAGGCCGACTGGCGCCGACCCCTGGTGCGCCGCAGCATGAGCACCGCCCACGCGCTGCTGCTCGTGCTCCTGGTCGTCTGGGGGATCGGGCCGATCGTCCTGCTGGCCAAGTTCGCGATCACCCCCACCCAGGACATCCTGCGCACGCCGCTGGCGGTCTTCCCGCACGGCGTCGCCTGGGAGAACCTCGGCGAGGCCTGGAACGACGTCCGGGTCAGCCACTACTTCCTCAACACGGTGGTCGTGGCGGCCGGTGCGTGGGTGAGCCAGATCGTCGTGGCGACCACCGGCGGGTACGTGCTGTCCGTGCTGCGCCCCCGCTACGCCAGGGGACTCCAGTGGGCGGTGCTCGCCACGCTCTTCGTGCCGGCCGTCGTGCTCCTCGTGCCGCTCTACCTGACGATCCTCGACCCGCCCGTCGGCTCCTCGCTGCTCAACACCTTCTGGGCGGTGTGGCTGCCCGCCGGCGCGAGCGCGTTCAACGTCGTGCTGGTCCAGCGGTTCTTCGACTCGCTGCCGCGCGAGGTCTTCGAGGCGGCCCGGGTCGACGGCGCCGGGCCCTTCCGGCTCTTCTGGTCGATCGTCCTGCCGATGAGCAAGCCCATCCTCGGTGTGGTCTCGGTCTTCGCGGTGATCGCGTCGTGGAAGGACTTCCTCTGGCCGCTGCTCGTGCTGCCGAACCCTGACCTGCAGCCGCTGTCGGTCCGGCTGCCGTCGCTCCAGGGCTCGACCGACATGGGTGTGCTGATGGCTGCGCTGGCGATCTCGACGATCATCCCGATCGTGATCTTCCTGGTCTTCCAGCGCACGTTCCTGCGGGGCGCGGGCCTCGGCGGCGCCGTCAAGGGCTGACCGAACAGGTGACGAAAACCCCTTGGCAGGACGCCGCCGCGGACGTACTTTCTTCGGACACGGGAAAGGAGGTGGCCAAGAAGATGATGTCTTCCAGGACGCGTGAGGTGACTGCCAGCTAGTCGCCCGAGTGCATCGGACGGATTGTTCCGGTCCCGAGCCGCGTGGCGGCAGCGAGACCCCGGCAGTCACCGCAGCCCGTGGGAGCCGTGCATCGTCCAGCACGGCGCGCCGGTCGTCCGACCGGTAGCCCACGGGCTGTCCCCTGCCCGACGCACCTGGCGCCCAGCCCGCCGCACGTGACGTGCCGGACCCCGCGCCCGGATCGCTGGTGTCCTCAGACCCGGGCGAACGGGGAGAGTGCAAGGCGGCCGACGCCGGCCGACGCGCCGAGCATGGCGGCCAGGACGTTCGCCATCACCGGTCCGCCACCCCAGTAGCCGACCAGCCCACCGACGACGGCACCGGCCAGTGCGAACGCCAGGACGTGCAGGGACTGGTTCCGGACCGAGCGGAGCAGCCAACCGACGCCGAAGGCGACCGACGGGCCGACCACCAGGATCGCGAGCGCGGCGAAGCCGCCGACGAGCAGCGCGAGCCGACCGGGTGAGCTCTCGATGCCCGCCGCGGTCAGCTCCTCGGCCGGTGCGGTGAGCAGCGCCAGAAAGATCAGCGCCGTGAACACCGTGGCCGTCACGATGCAGCCCGCGAAGACGCCCAGGACGCCGAAGCTCACCGCCCACTCACGGCGCGGGGCTCGCATGACCTCCGGGTCCTCCATCATGGGCGCAACTCTAGGGCGACGCCGGTCACCCCGAGGCCGGTCACCCCGACGCCGGTGACCGGGGCGCCGGTCACCGCACCCGGCCGCCGGGCCGCCGCGCCCGACCGGCGACAATGGCGGTGTGACCGCCCCCTATCGCGTGATGACCGTCTGCACGGGGAACATCTGCCGCTCCCCGATGGCCGAGGTCGTGCTCCGGGCGCGGTTCGCGCAGGCCGGCCTGTCGGACGTCCTGGTCGACTCGACCGGGATCAGCGGGGAGGAGCACGGCCGGCCGATCGACCGACGGGCGCAGCGGGTGCTGGCCGCCCATGGCTACCCCGTCCCGGTGCACCGGGCCCGGCAGGTGACCCCGGTCGACCTGCCCGCGCGTGACCTCGTGCTCGCGATGACCGCGCACCACGCCCATGCGTTGCGCGCGATGGCCCACGGCGACGCCGCTCTCGCCGCCCGGGTCGTGATGCTGCGCAGCTTCGACCCGACCGCGCCGACCGAAGGTCCCGAGCACCTGCTCGACGTCGACGACCCCTGGTACGGCGACGAGGCGGGCTTCCTGGCCACCCTGGCCGAGATCGAGGCGGCCGTCGACGGGATCGTCGGGTACGTGCGCGCGGTGCTGCAGCGGGACTGACCCGCGCGCAGGTTCGCACGTCCGGCCCTTCCGTCGCACCGGCCGCACCGCGAGACTGGCAGCAACCGCCGCGACGGCGCGGCGGCGCCGGAAAGGGAGATGCCATGAAGTTCACGATCTACAAGGACAAGGCCGGGGAGTTCCGCTTCCGCATCGTGGCGACCAACGGCAATGTCCTGGCAGCCAGCGAGGGCTACTCCGCCAAGGCGTCAGCGATCAAGGCGATCGAGCGGATCAAGTCCGACGCGGCCGGTTCCGACGTCATCGACGAGACCACGGCCTGATCCGAGGACCGAGACTGCGAAGGGCCGGGCGCTGCGGGGCCCTATGCTCGGCTCGATCCGTAGTCGTACCCCACAACCGAACACGTGCTGCTCGAGCTGCGGCGGGAGAGCCCCCGGTCGTCATGACCGGGGCGCCGAAGGAGCAAACCCTCCCCGGGAATCTCTCAGGCCCCCGTACCGCCGCGGCAAGGCAATTCTGGAAAGCGACCGCCCACGGGTGGTCCACCGACGGTGCACGCCGGACCGCTCTCGTCCCGACGACGGCGGACCGGCCAAACTCTCAGGTCGGGGCGCGCGCCCCTGAGGACAGAACGGGGAGGCCTCAGTCCTCGTCCGGCGCGCGCCGGGCCCGTCCTCGGAGCCGCCCGTGAACACCGCCGCCACCACCCCCGCCGCGCGAGGTTTCACCGATCGCCACGTCGGTCCGCGTCCGCGCGACGTCGAACGGATGCTCGACCAGGTCGGTGCACCGACGCTCGACGCGCTGATCGACGCCGCCGTGCCGGCCGCCATCCGGATGTCCGGGTGGCTTCGGCTGCCGGCCGCGCGCAGCGAGGCGCAGGTGCTCGCCGACCTGCGGGTGATCGCGGACCGCAACCGGGTGCTGACCTCGATGATCGGTCAGGGGTACCACGGGACCGTGACGCCGCCGGTGATCCGCCGCAACGTCCTGGAGAATCCCGCCTGGTACACGGCCTACACGCCCTACCAGCCCGAGATCAGCCAGGGTCGGCTCGAGGCGCTGCTCACCTTCCAGACCGTCGTCGCCGACCTGACGGCGCTGCCGGTCGCCGGTGCGTCGCTGCTCGACGAGGCGACCGCAGTGACCGAGGCCGTGCTGCTCATGCGTCGCGCGGTCAAGGGGCGGCCGGACGGTGTGGTCGTCCTGGACGTCGACTGCCTGCCGCAGACCCTCGCGGTCGTCCGGGGCCGGGCCGAGGCCATCGGGCTGCCGCTCGTCCTCGCGGACCTCACCGACGGCCTGCCGCCCGACCTGACGTCGGAGGTCGTCGGCGTCGTGGTCCAGCAGCCTGGCGCGTCCGGCGTCGTGCGGGACCTGCGCCGCCTGGTCGAGCAGGCGCACGACCTCGGCGCGCTGGTGACCGTCGCGGCGGACCTCCTGTCCCTGACCCTGATCAGCCCACCCGGCGAGCTCGGGGCCGACGTCGCGGTCGGGTCGGCCCAGCGGTTCGGCGTGCCGATGTTCTACGGCGGGCCGCACGCCGCGTACATCGCGGTGCGCTCCGGGCTCGAGCGCACCCTGCCCGGTCGCCTGGTCGGGGTGAGCCACGACGCGGACGGCGCGGTCGCCTACCGGCTCGCCCTGCAGACGCGCGAGCAGCACATCCGCCGGGAGAAGGCCACGAGCAACATCTGCACGGCGCAGGCGCTGCTCGCCGTGGTGGCCTCGATGTACGCCGTCCACCACGGGCCCGACGGCCTGCGGGCGATCGCCGAGCAGGTCAACCGGCACGCCGTGACCCTTGCCGGTGCGCTGCGGGCCGGCGGCGTCGAGGTCGTGCACGAGCAGCTCTTCGACACCGTGCGCACGCGGGTGCCCGGTCGCGCGCAGGCCGTCCTCGCCGCCGCCGTCGCGCGGGGCATCAACCTCTGGGCGCCCGACGCCGATCACGTCCAGGTCACGACGGACGAGCTGACGACCCCGGAGCACCTGCGCGGGGTCCTCGAGGCGTTCGGCCTCGGCGGCGACCTGGCGGGCGCGGCGATCGACCTGGTCCCGGCCGTGCGCAGGACGAGCACGTACCTCGAGCACCCGACGTTCCACCGCTACCGCTCCGAGACCGCGATGATGCGCTACCTGCGCCGGCTCGCGGACAAGGACCTGGCGCTCGACCGGTCGATGATCCCGTTGGGCTCGTGCACGATGAAGCTCAACGCGGCCGTCGAGATGGAGCCCATCTCGTGGCCCGGCTTCGCCGACCTGCACCCGTTCGCCCCGGTCGACCAGGCGGCGGGCTACACCGAGCTGATCGGCGAGCTCGAGGCCTGGCTCGCCGAGATCACCGGCTATGCGGCGGCCAGCGTGCAGCCGAACGCCGGCTCGCAGGGTGAGGTCGCCGGGCTGCTCGCGATCCGCGCGTACCACCGCGCGCAGGGACATGCCGAGCGCGACGTCGTGCTCATCCCGGCATCGGCGCACGGCACCAACGCGGCCTCGGCGGTCCTGGCGGGGTTGCGCGTCGTGGTGGTCACGACGGCGCCCGACGGCGAGATCGACCTCGACGACCTGCGCGCCAAGCTCGCCGAGCATGCGGCGGATCTCGCCGCCATCATGATCACCTACCCGTCGACGCACGGCGTCTACGAGGCCCACGTGCGCGAGGTGTGCGAGCTGGTGCACGCGGCCGGCGGCCAGGTCTACATCGACGGCGCCAACCTCAACGCGCTGGTCGGCCTCGCCCGGCCCGGCGACCTGGGTGGCGACGTCTCGCACCTGAACCTGCACAAGACGTTCAGCATCCCGCACGGTGGTGGCGGACCGGGGGTCGGGCCGATCGCCGTCGCCGAGCACCTGGTGCCGTACCTGCCCGGTGCGGGGTCCACGCAGGTCTCGGCTGCTCCGCACGGCTCCGCCGGCGTCCTGCCGATCTCCTGGGCGTACATCGCACTGCTGGGTCCCGACGGGCTGCGCCGGGCCACCGAGCTCGCCGTGCTCGGCGCGAACTACCTGGCCTCGCGGCTCGACCAGCACTTCCCCGTGCTCTACACCGGCCCGGACGGTCATGTGGCGCACGAGTGCATCCTCGACCTGCGCCCGATCACCGCGGCCAGCGGGGTGACGGCGGAGGACGTCGCCAAGCGGCTGATGGACTACGGCTTCCACGCTCCGACGTTGTCCTTCCCGGTACCCGGGACGCTCATGGTCGAGCCCACCGAGAGCGAGGACCTGGTCGAGCTGGACCGGTTCTGCGCAGCGATGATCGCCATCCGCGCGGAGATCGCCGACGTCGAGGCCGGACGTTGGACCGCCGCCGAGTCCCCGCTGCGGGGTGCCCCGCACACGGCGGCGAGCGTCGTGGCCGACCGCTGGGACCGGCTCTACAGCCGCGAGACAGCAGCGTTCCCGGTGCCGGGGCTGCGTGCCGAGAAGTACTGGCCGCCGGTGCGCCGGATCGACCAGGCCGCCGGTGACCGCCATCTGGTGTGCTCGTGCCCGCCCATCGAGGAGTACGTATGACCGAGAACCTGCCCGTCGAGCCCGCCCAGGCCGAGGCCGGCCGGCCGGGTCCGTTGCACGCGGAGCACCTGGCCCTCGGTGCGACGATGACGCCGTTCGCAGGCTGGTCGATGCCGCTGCGGTACACCTCCGACCTCGCCGAGCACCACGCGGTGCGCACGGCGGCCGGCCTGTTCGACCTGTCCCACATGGGCGAGATCCGGCTGACCGGTCCGCGTGCCGGTGCCGCCCTCGACGGCGCCCTGGTCGGCAACCTCTCGGCGCTCGCGGTCGGCCGGGCGCGGTACACGATGATCTGCCAGGAGGACGGCGGTGTCATCGACGACCTCGTCGTGTACCGGCCCGGCGAGCAGGACTACCTGGTCGTCGCCAACGCCGCCAACGTCGCCGTCGTCCTGGCCGCACTGCACGAGCGGTGCACCGGGCCGGACGTCGACGTGGCCGACGAGTCGGTCGGCACGGCGCTGGTCGCCGTGCAGGGGCCGGCCGCGCAGGGCATCGTCGCGGGGCTGGTCGCCGACCCGGCCGAGCGGGAGGCCGTCGTCGGCCTCCGGTACTACGCGTGCACGACGGCATACGTCAGGTCGGACGGCACCGGCGCTCCGGACGACACCCGCGGGGGGACCGTCGAGGCGATGCTGGCCCGGACGGGGTACACCGGCGAGGACGGCTTCGAGCTCTTCGTGCCGGCCGAGCAGGCCGCTGCGCTGTGGCGGACCGTGCTCGCGGCGGGCGCACCGGCCGGCCTGGTCCCGGCCGGCCTGGCCTGCCGCGACAGCCTCCGCCTCGAGGCCGGCATGCCGTTGTACGGCAACGAGCTGGACCGCACGACGACCCCGTACGAGGCCGGCCTCGGGCGCGTCGTCAAGCTCGACAAGGTCACCGCGGACGGTACGCCGCTGCCGTTCGTCGGACGTGGCCCGCTGGCCGCCCGGGCCGGCTCGGAGCCCGCCCGCGTGCTGGTCGGCCTCGAGGGCCTGACGCGCCGTGCCGCGCGGCACGGCTACCGGGTCCTGACGGAAGGTGGTGAGGCGGTCGTCGGGTACGTGACCTCCGGTGCGCCGTCGCCGACCCTCGGGCACCCGATCGCGATGGCCTACGTCACGCCGGAGGTCTGCGGGGCGGGAACCGAGCTCGCGGTCGACGTCCGCGGCCGGCCCGAACCGGTGCGCGTCGTGCCACTTCCCTTCTACCGTCGTCCCACGACCACCTGAGCGGGAGCCGGCCGGACCGCCGGCCGCCGTGACCGTCCAGGAGCCTGACCGTGAGCAAGCCCGAGCCCGCCCGTGCATGACCAGCCGAGGAGACCGTCGTGAGCATCCCGACCGACCTGCAGTACACCGCCGAGCACGAGTGGATGACGGCGGGCGACCCCGCGACCGTGGGCATCACCGCGACGGCGGCCGAGGCCCTCGGGGACATCGTCTACCTCGAGCTGCCGGAGGTCGGCACCCAGGTGACCGCCGGTGCGGTGTGCGGCGAGGTGGAGTCGACCAAGTCCGTCTCGGAGATCTACTCCCCGGTGACCGGGAGCATCGTCGAGGTCAACCAGGACGCGGTCGACGACCCTGCCCTGGTCAACTCCGACCCGTACGGCCGCGGGTGGTTGCTGCGGATCTCGGTCGTCGCGACCGGCCCGCTGCTCAGCCCGGCGGAGTACGCCAACCTCGTCGAGGGCTGAGCGGGCACTCCCCGGGGGTTCGGGGACGCCGGACCCGGACCGCCGACGCCCTCGGTCCCCGGATCGCGCTAGGCCGAACGGGTGATGCGTTCACCCGTTGTGGTGACAGCTTGTCACGCGCTGACCTGCGAGAACGCCAACAATCGGGCCCGCTACCGCGCCCTGCCCGACCTCGCAAGCGCACGACGCACGAATCGGGGGTGAAAACCGCGTCATCGGGGGTGAAGTCCGCACTCTCTCCAGGTGTAACCCGCTACAGCGGTGCTCCCCCGCACCGTGACCCCCTGGAGGTCGACATGACGATCATGGAACTGCGCGCCGTCCCCAACCAGCGCGACGCCGAGCCCCTGACCCGCCGCGAGCGCGTCATCCTGTCCAACCTGGACGAGGACGTCACCCTCGAGGAGATCGCGACGAAGCTGTTCGTCACGCGCAACACGGTCAAGTCCCAGGTTCGCAGCGTCTACAAGAAGCTCGGTGTCTCCACCCGTGCCGACGCCGTCGCCTTCGCCCGTGAGTACGGTCTGCGCGCCTCCTGACCACCGCCCCGACAGTGCTGCTGTCGGGGTGATCAGCGGCTGGTCCGACCTCGAACCGCCGGTAGTGTCGGAGCACTGATGCTCTGGCCCTTCCGGGCCCCGGTCGAGGGTGGTGCGCGTGGATCGTCCGGTCGTGCGGCAGTCGCCCGACGAGCACTGGGCACCGGACCATGTCGTCCTGGCCCGCCACGTCCTGAACTTCGCCGGCCGCCTGTTCGTCGAGCGCGACGCGGACGGCGAGGTCCTGACCCACTCCCCGCTCGCAGGCATGGCCGCAGTCGAGCAGCGTTACCCCGCATGGGCCCTCGGGCCCTTCGGGCGGATCGAGACGGAGCACCCCCTGCCCGAAGCCCCAGGGGTCTTCGCCCTGGTCCAGCAGGGCGTCGTGCGGTACGTCGGTGCCTCCAGGAACCTGTCCCGCACGTTCGGCCCGCGCCACGGCATCGGTCACATCACGCGGCGCGACTGCCAGCTCTCCCGGCGCGAGGAGCGCTGCCGCCTCAACCGGCTCGTGGTCGCCGAGGCCCGAGCCGGCCGCGTCGTCGACCTCTACCTCCTGGTCACCGGTCCGTCCGGGGTCCGGGCACTGCTCAGCGGCCGGAGCCCCGGCGAGGCGCCGGCCGAGATCGCCCGGCAGGTCGCCGAGGTGGCTCGCGGCACCTGGCACCTGCCCTCATGACCGCTCCGGTCCGCACCGCTCCGATGCCGGCACGACGTCTCGCCCGTGTCCCGCGCTGACGCACCTGTCCTCGTCGTCGCTGCGGCGATCGTCGACGACCTCCACGCACCGCACCTGCTGCTCGCAGCCCGCCGGCACACGCCGGTGGACCTGGCCGGGCGGTGGGAGTTCCCGGGCGGCAAGGTCGATCCGGGCGAGACGCCCGTCGAGGCCCTGCACCGCGAGATCCGCGAGGAGCTGGGCGTCACGATCGCCCTCGGTCCCGAGCTCGCCGGACCGGATGCCGGGACCTGGCGCATCTCCGACCGCTATGTCCTTCGGCTGTGGCCGGCCACGATCGTCAGCGGCACACCGGTGCCCCTGGTCGAGCACGACGAGCTGCGCTGGTTGCCGGTCGGGGACTGGCTGAGCGTG
The DNA here is from genome assembly GCF_000526515.1 of Cellulomonas sp. KRMCY2. Taxonomy (NCBI): domain Bacteria; kingdom Bacillati; phylum Actinomycetota; class Actinomycetes; order Micrococcales; family Cellulomonadaceae; genus Cellulomonas; species Cellulomonas sp. KRMCY2. Next base: position 1,305,950 of record NZ_JAGF01000001.1, on the reverse strand, counting down.
CCGTGGCTCGATCCGGACGTGCCGATCGTCGCCGCACTCGCTGCACAGGCCGTCGAGCCCGAGCCGTCGCCCTGACGTCAGACGGCGTCCGCCGCCTTCGACATGACGCGGTCGCCGCCGGCCTGCTTGGCCCGGTACATCGCCTGGTCCGCGCGGGCGATCATCGCGTCGACGCTCTCCCCCGGGACGGCGAGGGTCACACCGATGCTGAGCGTCACCACGAGCTGCCGCTCGGCGGTCGGGATCGGTGCCGAGACGGCTCGGCGGATCGTATCGGCGATCCTGACCGCGTCGGCGAGGTCGTGCACGCCGTCGAGCAGCACGAGCAGCTCGTCGCCGCCGATCCGTGCGGCGATGTCCCCGGCGCGCAGGCAGGCGCCGACGCGTGCGGCCATGGTCTGCAGGACGTCGTCCCCGGCCGAGTGGCCGTACTCGTCGTTGACCTCCTTGAACCCGTCGATGTCGCCGAACAGCACGGCGGCCTCGTCCCCGGTGCGGCGCGGGTGGCTCGTCATCGCCGCGACGCGTTCGAGCACCTCGTGGCGGTTCATCATGCCGGTCAGGGCGTCGGACCGCGCCCGGTTCTCGAGCGCGGCCTCGGCAGCGACCTCCACGTCGGCGACGCGGAAGGAGATGACGACGCCGTCCTGGCTGCCGGACCTGTCGTAGAAGGGCTTCGCATGGCCCTGGACCCAGTGGTGGTCGAGGTTCTTGGCCTGGAGCCGGAGCCGGAGGTGCTGGACCTCTCCGGTGCCGACGGCGGCCGTGGCCGCCTCGGCGTCCGCTCGGTCGTCCGGGTGGGCGAACTCGGTGACGGCGTGGCCGAGCCAGTCCTGCGGCGGCCAGCCCATCGTGGTCGTCAACGAGGGCGTGACCCACAGGACGACCCCGTCGCGCAGGTGCACGACGACGTCGGACAGGTTGTCGGCGAGCAGCCGGTGCATCTCCTCCGAGGCCGCGAGGGCCTCGGTCGTCGCATGCCGCTCGGTGACGTCCCGCCAGGTGTACGACAGGCCGTCGCCGATGCGCGCGGCCTGGACGTCGTAGCGACGCGTCTGGCCGCCCTTGAGCTCCTGCTCGTAGGCGATGTCGTCAAGCCTCAGCGGCTCACCGGACTCCACGACGTGCCGGTACAGGTCCATCACCTCGGGGCTCGCGTGCCCGGGCTGCACCTCGAGCAGGCGAGCCCCGAGGAGGTCGTCGCGCGCGATGCCGTTGTACTGGCAGGCCGCCGGGTTCGTCTCCACGTAGGTGAAGTCCACGATGCGTCCGTCGTCGTCGCGGATCGCCGCCAGGACCACGTGCGGGTCGAACTCCGTGTCCAACGTGGCCCGCAGCCGCTCCCGGGTCGTGACGAGCTCGTCGATGTCCTGCAGACCGGCCACGACCCGGATCAACGAACCCGACTCGTCGACCATCGGCTGGCCCCATGCGGAGACCCAGCGGTAGGAGCCCGCCTCGGTGCGCATCCGCACGGTGAGGCGTCGCCCGGTGGGCTCGAGCGGCTCGAGGCCGGCGTACATCTCGGCGATCAGCGTCTCGACCTCCGCCCGGTCGTCGGGATGCACGAGGTCGGACATCTCGGTGCCGACGAGCTCGCCCGGCGCCCACCCGAGGATCGCCGTCACCGCGGGCGACACCCATGTCACCCGGTGGTCCGGACCCGACTCGAACAGGGCCTCCGCAGATGCGCTCACGAGCGAGCGCAGGTGCTGCTCCGACTCCGCCAGCGCCCGCTCGTGCAGGACGAGCTCGTGCTCGTCGCGCAGGACCGAGACGAACCCGAAGGGCAGGTCCGGTCCGCCGAGCGGGGTGACACGGGCCCCGATCCACCGATAGGTGCCGTCCTTGCAGCGCGCCCGAGCGCGGAACGGCGCGATCACACCGGAGCGGGCGAGCGCCACGTTCGCCTCGGCAGGTGCCGCGTCCTCCGGGTGCCACAGGGTCGCCGAGCTCGCGCCCAGCAGCTCGGCAGGTTCCCAGCCGAGGACCCTGGTGACCGCGGACGAGACGTAGTTGATCTCCCGGTCCGGGCCGGTCCGGACCAGGATGTCCGCCGAGCCCTCCGCCATCGCTCGCAGGTCGGCTTCGCGGCGGGCGAGGGCCTGCTCGGCCCGAACCCGTTCGGTCGCGTTGACGATCTGCGAGATGAAGTACCGCGGGACGCCGTCGTTGTCGCGCACGCACGCCACGGACAGGTCGCCCCACACGACCGACCCGTCGGGCCTGAGGTAGCGCTTGCGCAGCTGGTAGGACTGGACCCGGCCCGCGGCGACGTCGTCGATCAGGCCGGCGTCGACCGTCAGGTCGTCCGGGTGCGTCAGCTCCTGCCAGGTCGACGACAGCAGTCGCTGGGTGTCACGGCCGAGTATCTGGCACAGGGCGGGGTTCACGAGCAGGAAGCGCCCCTCGGGGGACACGAGGCACAGCCCGATCGGCGCGTGCTCCATCGTGAGCCGGAACCGCTCCTCGGCCTCCGCGCGGGCCGCCTCCAGCGCGATCTGCGCGGTCATGTCCCGCATCGACCCGACCGCACCGACCGTGCCGTCCGCCTCGACGAACGGCTGCAGCGACGTCTCGATCCCGACGTAGCGGCCGCTCTTGGCCCGGATCCGGAACACGGCACGTCCGGGTCGACCGGCGTGCACCTGATCGAGCAGCGCCACCGCGCCCGCGCGGTCCGCCGGATGCCACAGGTGCACGGTGGTCCGGCCGACCAGCTCCTCAGGTTTCCACCCGAGGGTCTCCTCCACGGTCGGTGAGACCCACTCGAGCACCCCGCCGATCGTGTGGAACGTGATGTCCATGGAGTGCTCGGCAAGGACACGGAACGGATCCACGCCGGCCGTCCCCCTGTGCGTAACCGGCCCCGGGACCCGCGGGGCCTTGCTCATGGTTCGAGTCTGACACCTGCCGAACGACCCGCACAACGGGGTCGGCCGGCAGGATGAGACCGCAGGTCAGCTGCCGTGCTCAGCGGCCACGGCGGGGCACGTCGCGAGGTGGTCGTCGACGAGACCGCAGGCCTGCATGGCTGCGTACGCGGTCGTCGGGCCGACGAAGCGGAAGCCCACCGACCTGAGCTCGCGAGCCAGCGCGAGCGACTCGGCGGTCTGCGACGGCACGTCCGCGAAGGTGGCTGCGCGCGGCACGCGCACCCGCCGGGCCGGGGCGTGGGTCCACACCAGGTCGGTCAGCGTCCGGTCGGTGTCCCACAGCCCGAGCACGGCGCGCGCGTTCGTGATCGTCGCCTCGATCTTGGCCCGGTTCCGCACGATGCCGGCGTCCCCGAGCAGCCGCGTGACGTCGTCCTCGGTGAACCGCGCGACCGCCTCCGGGTCGAAGTCGGCGAAGGCCGCCCGGAAGCCCTGCCGCTTGCGCAGGATGGTGATCCAGGCGAGTCCGGACTGGAACGCCTCGAGGCAGAAGCGCTCGTACAGCTCACGGTCGCCGCGCACCGGGAGGCCCCACTCGGCGTCGTGGTACTCCTCGTAGATCGCGACGCCGTCCCCGAAGCAGCGGCCGTCCACACCGTCCGGCATGACCATCCGATCTCCCGTCGTCCGCCGACGTCAGCCCGCCACCTGGCCGGCACGATCGGCTCAGCCGGTAACCTACGGCAGATGCGCGACCGCCGGAGGGTGACATGAGTGACGACGCCGTACGCGTCCCGGGCCTCGCCAACCGCACCGCGAGGCGCTGGCTCGTCGGCACTGCCGTGGTCACGGTGGCCGTGGTGGTCTACCTCGCCGTGACGCAGCCGGAGAACCGGTGGGCCGCCTACACGCTCGTCCCCGCGGTCCTCCTCGCGATCGCTGTGCTGGCTTCGCAGCGGGCGTGGATCGACCCGGTCGCCGGGACGGTGGCGCGCGCCCGGTGGCTGACGGCCCGGCGCACCGTCGCCCTGAGTGCCGCCACGACGGTCCGGTTGGTCGGGTCGGGTCCGCAGGCGCTGCTCGACGTCCGCTCCGCCTCGCGTGGCGTGTACCTGAAGCTGCTGGTGGTCAGCGACTACGTCGAAGCCTCGCAGGAGCCGGCGTTCCTGACCCTCGTTGCCGAGGTGCTCGAGCGACACGTCCCGGCGAAGGTCCGTGGCGCCGTCCCCGGTGAGCTGCGAGCGCAGGCCAAGCACCTGGCGGGTGGTGGGACGCCGAAGACCTCGCCCCTGGCGCGGCTGACGTCCAACGCGATGACCCGCGGCGTCGGCGGGATCGGCGCGGGCGGCGGCGGGCTCAGCCAGCTGCCGTGAGACGGTGGCCCGGCAGGGACCGGCCGGGTGACACGCATGAGAGCCGGATGACACGCATGAGAGGTGGGGGAACGGTGTGAGCGGGACGCTCGTCGTCGGATCAGGGGTGCTCGAGGAGCTCGGGACCCAGTTCGGGCGGGCCGCCTCGGGCCTGCGGGACCTGGACGTCGCCTCGCCGCTCGGCGGCGTCGAGGTGGCGGTGCCCGGATCGGCCACCTCGCTCGCCGCCGCGACAGTGGCCCTCCGCCTCGGGGCGGCGACCCAGGTGCTGGGTGATCGTGCCGACGCGCTCGTCGACGCCGCTCGTGGGACCGCCGCGTCCTACGCTGCCGGCGACGCCCGCACGCAGGCCCGCATGGTGGCCCGCTGATGGCGACCATCACCATCCCCCTGGTCCGTGGCTGGGACACCGGGGCACTGACCGTCGCCGCCGACCGGCTCGGCACCGCCTGCACCGACCTGGACCATGAGGTCCAGTCCCTGCAGGCCGCGATGGACGTCGCCTCCACCGCATGGTCCGGCCCGGCCGCCGATGCCGCTGCCGCCCGGGTCGCCACCGAGGTCGCCGCCGGACGGGACGTCAGCGCCGCCGTCGAGGTGGCCCGTGCCGCCCTGGCCGACGGGGGTGCGCGGCTCACGACCACGCGGTCGCACCTGCTCGCCGTGGTCGGCGACGCCGAGACCCGTGGCTTCCAGGTGGCCGAGGACGGTGCCGTCCGGGCCCCCTCACTCCCGCCGGTGATGACCGCCCCCGGCGACACCACCGCCCTGCAGGAGCGCAACGCCGAGCAGACCCGCCTGAACACCCAGGCGAGGGCCACGGCCACCGTCATCGGCGACGCCTTGGCCGCCGTCGTGCAGGCCGACCAGGTGACAGCCGGGGCACTCCAGTCGGTGACGATTCCGGCCTCCGTGTGCGCGGACGTCGACGCCTACCTCGAGCGGCTCCGCGGCAGCGACAGCGCGCTCGACGACCTCGCCGCCGCCGGAGCGGGCGGTTGGGCCCTGGTCAACAGCCTCAAGAAGGCCTGGACCCTGTTCGGCAGGTCGCGCGCCTACGTCTCGTTCCTCACGGCGACAGCCGGTCAGCTGCGCAACTGGGCCGGTGCCGCCGCCTTCGCGACCGGGGCGTCGGCCGACGCCACGGCCTTCGCACGGTTCACCATGCTCGGCCGATCCGGGCAGGCCGCCGTGACCGAGTTCAGGTTCGGCGCCACCGGAGGCCTGCTCTCCCGCGTCCCGTTCGTCGGCACTGCGGCGAAGTGGGGCGGTCGGGCCTTCCTCCCGCTGACCGTCGTCACCGGCGTGGCCGACGTCGTGACCGGCGGCGGGTACGACGGCTCCCGCGGGCTCACCACCCGGGTCGCCGGTGCCGCCGGCGCCGTCGGCGCCGGGGCGCTCCTGGCATCCAGTGCCGGGCTGATCGCCCTGGGGCCGGTCGGGCTGGGAATCGCGGGTGCCGCCGTCCTGGCGTACGGCGTCTGGTCGCTCGGCAACTACGTGTACGACAACTGGGGCGCGATCACCGACTTCACCGGCCGGGCCGCGGGCTGGGTCGGAGACCGGTTCTCAGACGCCGCCGACTGGGCCGGTGACCGCGTCTCCGACGCAGGCCAGGCCCTGTCGACGGCCCGGGGCTGGGCGGGTGACCGGCTCTCTGATGCCGGTGACGCCGTCGGCTCGGCCGTGGACGCGGTCGCCGACACCGGTAAGGACATCGTCGACGGTGCCCTCAACATCGTGAGCCTGGGATGGTTGTGACCATGAGCGACGCCGGCGACGCCGTCGTGCGGGAGAGCGCTGCCGTGCCGGAGACCGCACTTCTGGAGTGCCTGACCGATGAGGAGCTCGCCGTCCTCTCCGTCCACGAGGGTGTCGCCGTGACGCCCCACCTGTCGGCCGTCTCACCCCGTGACCGTGCTCCGCTGCTGCAGACCGCCTACCGCAGCCTGGTGGCCCGGGGCATCGTGGAGCCGCCGACGGCCGTTGCGCGGGCCCGCGCCCGGGCCCGGCTGGCCCAGGACCGGGCCGAGGCCGCCGCCGGCGGCGGCTCGGGCTCCGATCCGCGGATCGGCGTCGACGTCCAGGTCCGGCAGGACGTCGGCGTGCTGCTCACCTTGCGCCGGGGAGCGCAGGCCGTGGTCGCGATGGCCCGCACCGCGGCGGTGGTCCAGGACTACGTCTACGTGTACCTGGTCGACGACGTGCTCCTCGTCGAGATCGTCAGCGCGGACGGGTTCCACCGGTTCTCCCTGCGCAGGACGGCGGACCTGCTCTCGACCGTGCTCGACACCGCGGTGCTCCCGGACGCCGGCGACGGCCATGGGGACGCCGTGCCCGTGACCATCGAACCGGGTGACCCGACGCCGCCCGACCGGCTGCTCGACGAGGCCGGGGCGGCGCTGCTGCGCTGCGACCTGACGGTGCTCGTGCCGGACAACCCGGAGCCGCTGCTGCTCGGGCTGTTCTCTGCACCGTCCGGCTCGTGGGTGTTCGAGTCGCGCTTCGGGTCCGGCGACCCGGTGCTGGCCCGGCCGGTCACGGCGGCGGAGCTGCGGGTGGCCGTGGTCGCTGCGCTCGGTGACCTCGGGACCTCGGCCTGATCAGAGGCCGGTGCGGCGGCGGATCGCGAGCTGGGTGGGATCGGCCGGCGGCAGTGGGCTGCGCGCGGTGGCGTCGCGGTCGGACAGCACAGCCTCCAGGCCGCGGTGCACGGCGCCGAGAACCTCGACGACGGGCGCTGCGTGGGAGGTCGAGAGGACGGCACGAGCCTCTGCCGCGGCCTCGACGTCGTGGGCTGAGGAAGGCATCCGTCCGGTCATGTGGGCCAATCTACGGTGAGTCCCGCGCGAACCGCAGGATCCCCCGTTCGCGTCGCGGCCCGCCGGACACGATCGATTTGTCCCGATTCCATGATCGGTCGTCCTGCCTCGGCCGCGATCAGCCCGAGATCGCGCTGCGGATCCGCTTGGGCGACACAGGGGCCGCGGTGCCCAGCTGCTGGGCGAACAGACCGACGCGCAGCTCCTCGAGCATCCACGGCACCTCGGCGAGGCGGGCGTCGCGGATCGGGTCGGGCATCCCCGAGCCGGCAGCACGGACGGCGTCCTGGTACGCCTCCTCGACCTCGCGGACCTGCCAGGCGAGGGCCTCGTCCCGCTGCGGGTTCTCCTTCGCCTTGGCCAGGCGGTGCAGCGCGGCACGTAGGTAGCGGACCAGGTGCGGCAGGCGTGCGGCGCCCGCCTCGGTGACGAAGCCGTCGTGGACCAGGCGGGCGAGCTGGCCGCGGACGTCCGTGACCGTGGCGAGCAGGGCGAGGCTCGTCGTCGCCCGGACGGCGGCGTCGAGCTCACGCGCCGCCGTCAGGACGGCCGACACGTCGCCGGCCACGCGGTAGGTGCGATCCTCGAGCCCGTCGCGGACCGCCGCGCGCAGGGTCGCCCAGGCGCCTGCGTCCCGGATCTGGGCGGCGACTGCCCAGGCAGGGTCGTGCGGGGTCGGGCCCGGTGCGCCCCGGCCCTGCTCGGCGAGGAGCGCGTCGATCGCCGCGCGCTGAAGGTCCGTGACCAGGGCCGCTGTGCTCGGGTACGGGCTGGCCGCGAGGGTCAGCGACTGCGTGCCCGACCAGCGCGTCGTGATCCTCCCGGTGGGCAGGGCCAGCTCGGTCAGCAGCAGCTCGCGGACGCCCTCGGCGTGCCGTCGCGCCTGGGTCGAGACGTCCCCGAGCACGCGCAGCGCCACCGGTGCGGGACCGCCCGCGCGGCGCTGCACGGGCGTCGGCTCCACGACGAGAGCCGGGTAGCCCTGGACGGTCAGGCCGCCGACGACGGTGCTGACGAGCTCGGGGACCCGCCCGCCGGGAAGCCCCGCCGGCCACTGTCGCAGGCCGGCCTGCTCGACGAGCCCGCTGCGCGCGCGTGCGGGCGGCGTCGCCACCGGCGCGGGACCGCCCGACGGTGCTGACGGCGGCGGCGTCGGAGAGGGCGATGCGACGGTCGGCGACGGCGCACGCGGGGCGGCGTCGGCGGCGGCCTCGCGGACCGCGGACCGGACGGCGTCGCGCACCGCGGAGCGCACCGCCTGCTGCGACCGGTCGGCGAGACGGCGCTGCAGGGCGACGAGGTCGGAGCCCTCGTCGACCAGCACGCTCGAACCGGCGCGCTCCTCGTGCACCCGGAAGGTCATCCGCAGGTGCGCCGGCAGGCGGGAGTCGTCGCAGGCGTCGTCGGGCAGCTCGACGCCGCGCAGTGCCCGGACGGCCTCGGCGAACGCGTCATGGAAGGAGCCGGCCATGTCGGCGGCGCGCACGGTGTCCGCCCAGGCGGGCAGGTGCGCGCGGATCCAGCCGACGACGTCGCGGGCCACGTCCGGGGCCGGGACCAGCTGAACCCGGATCGGTTTGGGCAGCGTGCGGATCAGCGCCGTGGCGAGCTCCTCGTGCACACCCGGGACGAGCCAGTCGAAGCCGTCCGGCCGGATGCGGTTGAGCACCGGCAACGGGATGTGCACCGTCACGCCGTCGGCGTCGGTGCCCGGGTCGAACTGGTAGGTCAGCGGGAGGTCGAGGTCGCCGTGCGGCCAGGTGGAGGGGAACTGCGACTCGTCCACCAGCGCGACGTCGTCGGCCACGAGCATGCCGAGGGTGAAGGTCAGCAGGTCGGGCTCGGTGCGGTGCGCGGTCTTCCACCAGGTGTCGAAGTGCCGCGCCGAGACGACCTCGGCCGGGATGCGCTCGTCGTAGAAGTCGAACAGGGCGTCGTCGTCGGCCACCAGGCCCCGGCGTCGGGCCCGGTGCTCGATCTGCTCGGCATCGGCCAGCAGGTCCCGGTTGTCATGGAAGAACGCGTGGTGGGTCGTCCACTCGCCCTGGACGAGCGCATGCCTGATGAACAGCTCGCGGGCGTGCTCGGGGTCGACCTTGGCGTACAGCACGCGGCGCTGCGCGACGATCGGGACGCCGTAGAGCAGCACCTTCTCCTGCGCCGTCGCGGCGCCCTGCTTGGTGGACCACGCGGGCTCGGAGTAGACCCGCTTGACCAGGTGCGGTGCGAGCTCCTCCGCCCACTCCGGCTGGATCCGGGCCACGTCGCGCGCCCACAGGCGGGACGTCTCGACGAGCTCGCCCGCCATGATCCACGCGGGCGGCTTCCTGGACAGCGGCGAGCCGGGGAAGATCGCGAACCGCGCGCCGCGAGCGCCCAGGTACTCGTTGCGCACCTGCTTCCGGATCGGCTTGCCGGTCTTCGGCACGGTCCCGCCGCGCGCGCCGACCCGGACCTCGGTGACCTCCTGCATGCCGAGGTGGCTCAGCATCCCGGCCAGCAGCGCCTGGTGGATCCGGTCCGCGTCCCACGCCAGCCGCAGCTCCCCTGCCACCCCCGAGCCGTCGGACCCGTGGCCGGACCGGCCGGCTCCGGGGTCCGACGCCTGCCGGGCGGCGGACTCGGCGGCGGCCTCCTCGGCGGACAGCGCGCGGGCTCCGGGGGCGGCCCGGCGGACCGTGCCGGTGGCCGGCCCGGCCGAGACCGTCGCGCGGGCGCTCGGCGGGCGGACGGTGATGCCGAGCGGCTTGGCCATCTCCTTGAGCTGGGTCACGACATCCTGCCACTCGCGCAGCCGCAGGTAGTTGAGGTGCTCGGCACGGCACATCCGCCGGAACGCGCTGCCGGACAGCTCACGCTGCTGGTCGCGCACGTAGTGCCACAGGTTGAGGTACGACAGGAAGTCCGACGTCGGGTCGGCGAACCTGGCGTGGGACTGGTCGGCCTGCGGCCGCTGCTCGGCCGGTCGTTCCCTGGGGTCCTGGATGGACAGCGCGGCCGCGATGACCATGACCTCACGGGCCACGTCGCGGCGTCCGCCCTCGACGATCATGCGGGCGAGCCGAGGGTCCATCGGCAGCATCGCGAGCGCGCGGCCGACCTCGGTCAGCCTCGTCCCGCCCGCCAGGGGCTCGAGGGCACCGAGCTCGGTCAGGAGCTGGACGCCGTCGCGGATCGAGCGGACGTCGGGCGGCTCGACGAACGGGAACCGCGCGACGTCGTCGGGCGTCGAGGCCACGCCCACGGCGACCATCTGCAGGATCACCGAGGCGAGCGAGGTGCGCAGGATCTCGGGCTCGGTGAACTCCGGTCGTGACGCGAGGTCCGCCTCGGAGTACAGCCGGATCGCGATCCCGTCGGCGACCCGCCCGCAGCGACCCGACCGCTGGTTCGCGCTGGCCTGGGAGATCGGCTCGATCGGCAGCCGCTGGACCTTGGTCGCCTTGGAGAACCGGGAGATCCGCGCGGTGCCGGGGTCGATGACGTAGCGGACGCCGGGAACCGTGAGCGACGTCTCGGCGACGTTCGTGGCCAGCACCACGCGGCGTGAGCCGTGGGACTCGAAGACGCGGTGCTGCTCCGCGGCGGACAGCCGCGAGTACAGCGGCAGGAGCTCGATCGACTGCGGCGTCAGGGCGTGACCCGCTCCGACCGCACGCGGACCCAGGTGTCCGCGCAGCGCCTCCTCGGCGTCCCGGATCTCGCGCTCGCCGGACAGGAACACGAGGATGTCGCCCGGTCCCTCGCCGCACAGCTCGTCGACGGCCTCGCAGATCGCCGTCATGAGGTCGCGCTCCTCGCGTCCCGGCTCCGTGCGCTGCGCGCGTCCCGGCTCCGTGCGCTGCGCGCGCCCCGGCTCCGTACGCTGCGCCGGCTCCGCGCGTCCCCCCACCCGCGCGCCTGCCCGCCCCTTCTGTGGAGCGTTCCGTCCGGTTGTGGAGCGCCCGGCTCCCGACGCGCGGGCGTGTCGCGCAGGTTCGCTCCACTGCGCGGCGGAGGTGCTCGTGGCGCCACGGCCGGACGTGGCCGCGGAGGTGGCTGCGGCGGTCGCGGTCGTGGTGTCGTCCAGGCCGAGATCGTCGTCCTGCGGGAGGTCGGGGGACAGCGGCCGGTAGCGGAGCTCGACCGGGTAGGTGCGTCCGGTCACCTCGATCACCGGCGCCGGCACGCCGTCGGGCGCCGCCGCGGTGGGTGGGCCGGCGAAGTGCCGGGCGAACCGCTGCGAGTCGATGGTCGCCGACGTGATGACGACCTTGAGGTCCGGGCGCTGGGGCAGCAGCCGGGTCAGGTAGCCGAGGATGAAGTCGATGTTCAGCGACCGCTCGTGCGCCTCGTCGATGATCAGGGTGTCGTAGGCCAGGAGCTCGGGGTCCCGCTGGATCTGGGCCAGCAGGATGCCGTCCGTCATGACCTTGACCAGCGTCTCCTCGGAGGACTGGTCGGTGAAGCGCACCTGGTACCCGACGATCGAGCCGAGCGCGCCCGACCCGCCGGTGATCTCCTCGCTGATCCGCTCGGCGACCGTGCGCGCCGCGATCCGCCGCGGCTGGGTGTGCCCGATCTGCCCGTCCCGCCCGCGCCCGAGATCGAGCAGGATCTTCGGCAGCTGGGTGGTCTTGCCCGAACCGGTCTCGCCCGAGACGATGACCACCTGGTGGTCACGGATGGCGGCGGCGATGTCCGCTCGCCGTGCGGAGACCGGGAGCTGCTCGGGGTAGGTGATCGGCGGGACGACGACGGCGCGGCGGGCGTCCGCCCGGCGCGTGCGGCGGGCCGTCCCCCGTGCGGGCACTGCGTCGGGTGCGGTCCGGCGCGCGTCGCCCTCGCGCGTGCGGCCCGGGCCACGCGAACGGCCCGGGGCGCGCGAACCCGACCGACGACGGCGACCTCCCGGCGTCGGCTGCTCCTGCGGCCCGTCACTCACAACGAGCCATTGTCCCCGACGCGGGCCGGCCGGTCAGCCGAGAAACCGTTCAGAGGGTCGTTCCGGCCAGCCGGTCACCGAGCCAGGCGAGCGCGCGACGCGCGACCGTGTCGGTGTGCTCGAGCAGCGAGTGGTCGGCGCCGAGCACGACCTCCAGCGCCGAGCCGGCCGGCAGGAAGGGCAGTCCGACGCGCGACCGGGTCAGCAACGGGTGCTCCTCGCCGTCGAGGAGCGCACCGCCGTGGACGAGCAGGACCGGGCAGGTCACGGCCCTCAGCAGCGACTCCTGGTCCACGTCGGAGAAGTCGGTGAGGGTCTGGCTCGAGATCACGTTCTCCTCGCGGTCGCCCGGGCCGTCGTCGGGCACTGTCGTGCGGCCGGTGGCCCGCAGCTCGGCGAGCTGCCCGGCCGACAGGACGTGCTGCCACGGGTGCCGGATCGGTCCGGCGACGGGGCCGGTCAGGACCATCGCGTGCACGTACGGCGAGCTGCTCCGGAGCGCCACGAGGGCTCCGAGGCTGTGGGCGTGCACGACCTGCAGCAGATGGCCGGCGTCCGCGAGGAACTGGCTCCCGGCCTCCAGGTCCTCGACCTCGTCGCCGACCGTGACGACGGCGTCGTCCGACGCGCCGCAGCCGGAGAAGTCGAAGGTGAGGGTCGCGAAGCCGGCCGAGCGGTACGCGGCGGCGAGGCGGTCGGCCCGGCCGCGGGACGAGCGCTCGGCGAGGAAGCCGTGCGCGAACAGGACCGCAGCACCCGGGGGCGCCGCGACGGGCGCCGCGAGGTCCGCATCGAGCCCGGCGGGACCGGGTGAGCCGGCCGGCTCGTAGGTCCCGGCCAGCTTGATGCCGCGCGGCGTGGTGATCGTCACCTCGGCCATCCGGACACCGTAGGCGAGCCGGGTGTCCGGCGTGTGAACGCCCGTGGCGACCGTTCGCGACGGCCCGGGACCTTCGGGCCTTGACGTCGACCGGCGGCGGATCGACGGTGGTAGTGACAGCGAGACCGCGCGGGCACGTCCCGGGTTCGATCGCCTCCCGTGACCAGCGCACTCGCACGGGAGGAAGGATCGCCATGAAGCCCACCGTCATCGTCGGCGTGGAGGGCACGAGCTCCAGCCATGACGCACTGCTGTGGGCGGCCGACGCCGCTCACCGACGGGGCCTCGACCTCGTGATCGTGACCGCGACGGGCTTCCCGACGATCGCCCTGGACGTCCTGTACGACGACGGGGTCCAGTCCGGTGCCCGCAGCCTGCTGGAGGCGGAGGCCGAACGCGCACGTGCGGCCACCCCGGGGATCGAGCCGCTGATCGAGGTGGACCGCCGGACCCCGGCGCTCGCGCTCGTCGAGCGGTCGTGGACGTCGACGCTCCTGGTCGTCGGGTCGCACCGGCTGACCGCGCTCGAGCGGGTCTTCAGCGGGTCGCTCGGCTACCAGGTCGCCGCGGCGGCGCACTGCCCGGTCGTCATCGTGCCCCACCTGGCACCGGACGACGCGCGCGGCGTCGTGGTCGGCGCCGACGGCTCGGCCGACTCGCTCGAGGCGATCGCCCTGGCCGCGGCCGAGGCCGACAGCACCCACCAGGAGCTGCACGTCGTGCACGCCTGGCAGGAGCCCGCGATGTACGTCTCGGGCGACTACTTCTCGCCCGGCTTCACCGCGGAGCTGCGTGAGGCGGAGGGCGTGATCCTCGGCGAGTCGGTCGCCGGCCTCGCCGAGCAGTACCCGGACCTCGTGGTGCGCACGCACCTGACCCAGGAGCAGCCCGCGACGGCCCTGCTCGACGCGGCCGCGCATGCGCGTCTCGTCGTGGTCGGCAGCCGTGGCCGGCACGGGGTCGCCCGGGCCCTGCTCGGATCGGTGAGCCACACCGTGGTGCTGCACGCGCAGTGCCCCGTGATGGTCGCCCGGATCCGGGCGCACATCCAGCCGGAGCACCTGTGACGGCTGGGCGCCTGTGACGACTGGGCGCCTGTGACCGCCCGGCACTGCTGACCACCCGGCACGGCGTGGTCCGGCACGGCGTGGTCCGGCACTGCGGCCGGGACTGTCGGTGCCCGGTGTGACGATGGCTCGATGAGCGACGGCGAGCAGCGGGCGGTGGCAGCCCTCGAGGCGAGCGGGCTGCGCTACCGGCTCGTGCGACACGGACCCGTGCGCAGCCTCGCGGAGGCCGCGGCCGCGCGTCGGGTCCCGCCCGCGCAGGTCGTCAAGACCCTCGTGGTGCGGCGCGGTGCGGACGACTTCCTCTTCGTCCTCGTGCCGGGTGACCGGACCATCTCCTGGCCGAAGCTGCGCGACCTGCTCGGTGTCTCGCGGTTGTCCATGCCTGACGTGGACGTCGCGCTGGCGGTGACCGGCTACGTGCGCGGCACGATCACGCCCTTCGGCTCGACCCACCGGTGGCCCGTCGTGGCCGATGCGCGCATCGCGGGGCAGGTCGCGTCGATCGGTGCGGGGGCGCCAGGTGTCGCAGCGACGGTCGACGGCAGCCGGCTGGTGCTCGCCCTCGGTGCGACAGTCGCTGACGTGACGGACCCAGAGCCGGGAGCGGTCGAACAGCAAGCGGTCGAGCCGGGAGCGGTCGAACAGCCAGCGGTCGAGCCGTGAGCGGCCGAGCCGGGAGCGGCCGACGACGACCGCGTGCCCGCACTGGCGCGTCACGCAACGCTCACAGCTCGTTCACCGGAACCGGGAACCCAGCATGACACCGGATCGTCCCAACAGTGTGACGTCCGCACCCGACGACTCCGCACCTGACGACTCCGCACCTGACGACTCCGCACCTGACGACTCCGCACCTGACGACGAGGACTCGATGACCGACTGGACCGACAGCCAGACCCGGCACGACGGGGGTGTGGCAGTCAGCGACGAAGGCGACGGCTGCGTCGTCCGGCTGTGGGGTGACGTCGACGCCGCGCTGCGCAGCCAGGCGAGTGCGGTCATGAGCCAGGTGCTCGACCGCACCGGCCCGGTCGTGATGGATGCCTCCCGGGTCGACTTCATCGACTCGACCGGCCTGGCCTTCCTCTTCCAGCTGGTCAAGGTCGGGGCCGAGGACGGCCGCCGGGTCATCCTGCGCGACCCGCCCGTCCTCGTGCTGGACCTGCTCGACGTGCTGGACCTCAGCGGCGAGATCCCGCTGGACTTCAGCCCAGGCGGACATGCGCTCGAGGATCGCCGGGACGATGCCGAGCTCATCGACGCCCCCGACCGGGCGGGCCGCTGATCCGAGGGGCATCATGACGAGGGTGCGCGTGTCCGGAGCACGCCGCGGGCCAGGTGGCTGCCTGGGTGCTGGAGCAGGTCAACGCCGCTGGCGACCCCGGACCCGCAGCGGGCCACGTCGGCGCAGACGATGGTCGGCATCGCGCAGGACGCGCTGCGCCTGGCGGCCGGCTGAGCTGATGTGCGGACCGGCCGACGCTGCCGGGTCGCCGTGACCACCAGCCCTCGCGGCCGGCCTCAGCTCTCGAGCAGGCGCTGGCCCAGGTACTCGCCGGTCGGACACCCGCCAGGGATCGCGAACGACGCCGAGCCCACCGGCGTGATCCACGTGTTGAGCAGGTCGAGCTCCGCCAGCCGCTGCTGGACCGGGACGAACTGGCGCGTCACGTCGCGCTGGAAGGTGATGAAGAGCAGTCCCGTCCCGTCCGGCCCGCCGGCCCCCGGACCGTCGTCGTAGCTGTACCCCCGGCGCAGGAAGCGCTGTCCGGGGTCCGCGGTGCGGGCCCGGCGGATGTGCGCAGCGATGTCGATCACCGGGAAGCCGATGTCGTTGAGGGCCTCGAGATCGGGTTCGTCGTGCTCCCGTGTCCCGGTCAGCGGCGCACCGTCCGCCATCCGCCGGCCGAGCACGGCCTCCCGGACCGGACGGTCGACGCCGTCCCAGGTGTCGAGGTCCATCGCGATCCGCCGCAGCACCATCGACGTCCCGCCGACGAGCCAGTCCGGCGCCGTGTCGTCGTGCCAGATCAGGTCCTCGTCGTCGACCGGGGACAGGTTGCGGGTGCCGTCCAGCTGGCCCATCAGGTTGCGCATCGTCGTGCCCGGTGGTGTCGTCCCCGGGCTGCGGCGGAAGCCGCGCTGGACCCAGCGCACCGTGGCGAAGGTGCCCGCCTGCCGGACCAGCAGCCGGGCGGCGTGCCGGATCGTCAGCTCGTCGTCGGCGCAGACCTGAAGGACGAGGTCGCCGCCGCACCAGGCCGGCTGCAGTCGGTCGATCGCGAAGGCCGGGATCGGCGAGAGCCACGCGGGGCGGAGCCGGTCGAGCCCGGCGGCCGAGAACAGGCCGGAGCCGTAGCCGACCGTGACGGTCAGGCTAGCCGGCACGAGCGCGAGCTCCGGCTCGGTGTCCGTCAGCCCGGGGCGGCCCTGGGTCAGCCGCTCGATGTCATCGGTCCAGATGCGCATCAGTCGCACGATCGCGTCGCGGTCGGCGCCGGGCACCAGGTCGAGCGCGATCACCGTGGCGAACGCCGCCGGCGGGGTCCCGACGCCCGCCTGGCGGGCACCTCGGAACGGGACGGTTGCGGTCCCCGCCGCGGTGCCGGACCCGTCCGACGCTGCGCCCCGTCTTCCCTGGTCGGCGTCCCAGGCCGCGCGGCCGCCGACAGCGAGCGCCGCTCCGCCGAGGGCCGCAGCACCACCGACGAGGAACGTCCGCCGGTCGGGGTGGTCGGCCGTCATGAGTCCGTCGGCTCGGGGGTGCCCGTGTGGCCCTCGCCCATGCCACCCTCGGTGTCGCCACCCTGGTAGGTCTCGTTCGCGCCGGTGTAGGAGCGTGCCGGTGCGGTGAAGGTCACCGACGAGCCGTCCTGCGCGGTGAGGGTCACGGTGATCTCCTCGCCGGGCTCGAGGGGGTCGCCGACGTCCATCAGCATGATGTGGTCGCCGCCGGGCACGAGCTCGTGCGTTCCGCCGGCGGCCAGCACGAAGCCACCCTCCTTCGGCTGCATGACCATCTCACCGGCCTCGTCGGCGGTGACCTCGTGCAGCTCGGCGACCGGCGAGACCGGCGACTCGGCCGACACGATCCGGATCTCGGCGTCGGACTCGTTCGTCAAGGTCCCGAAGACGCCGGTCATCCCCCCGTCGACGGCCTTCACCCAGGGGTCGGTGACGGTGACGGCCATCGCCGCGCCGTCCGGCGCAGCGGTCGTGGCGGAGTCAGTGGTTGTGGCGGAGGTCGTGCAGGAGGCCAGGGCGAGCAGCAGGCTGGTGACGAGGGCAGGGATCGCGAGGCGGGTCCGCCGGGTGGCGGTGCGGGCGGCGGTGCGGATGGCGAGCATGGTGCTCCTTGGAGTCTGAGGACGTGCGGTGCGGGGGCAGGTCATGGCTGCGTCCGACGGCGGCGCAGGATCAGCCCGAGGACGACGGCTGCTCCGACGCCGACGCCGACGCCGACGGCCAGGACGGCCGACCGGAGCAGACGGTCGCCGGTCGGCCCGCCGGCGGGCTCGCCGTCAGCAGGTCCGGCGGTCGCCGTCGGCGGGGTCGGTGCCGGACCGGTGCTCGGTGCGCTGGGTTCGCGGACGTGGAAGTCGAAGGCACCCTGGATCGGGTGACCGTCGGCGGAGACCACGCGCCAGGAGACCGTGTAGGTGCCGTCGGCGAGGTCCGCCGGCAGCGGCGCCGTGATGACGTCCTCGTCCACGTCCGCCTCGACGTCCAGGACCACCGTGTCGGCGGAGTCCCGGACCAGGATCCGGGCCGAGAGGTCGATCACCGGCTGGGTGAAGCGGAGCATCACCTCCGCGGGCACGACGTCGACGATCTCGCCCTCCTCGGGCGAGGTCTCGACGAGCTGGTCGTGGGCCGCGGCCGGCGCGGCGAGCGCATTCGTACCGATCAGTGCGACGGCGGCCAGAGCGGTCACGACGACCCGGAAGGGCGTACGGGCGTGGGGCATGGCGGTGTCTCTCGGTCGTCTCTCGGTCGTCTCTCGGACGGGACGCGCCTGATCCTGGACGGGCGCGACGGAGCAGGCGATGGCGGGACCACCGCACCGAGAGGACGACAGGACGAGGCTGCTCAGGCGGTGGCGGGGAGCAGCGGTGGTCCGCGGCGCCGGTGGGACCGGCAACCGCCTGCGCTCGCGCGCACGAGCGGGGCGGCGGCGTGCGTGCGGAGCCGCACCCGCGTCATGGTCGGCGCTGCCGGACGGGCCAGCAGCAGGGGAAGGGCCGTGCTCAGGAGATGGGCGGTCGTCCGGGCCGCTCGATCCGCGCCGATCAGCAGGACGGCGGTGACGACGGTCGCTACCAGGTGGCTGCCCAGCATCGCCGGGGAGGTCCCTGCGTGGACGTGCTCCGCGACGACCGGCAAGGGCGCGGAGAGGGTGGCACCGTGCTGATGGCCGGGCTGCTGCCCGCCGGCAAGCTCGGCCGCGGTGGGCAGCACGCTCAGGACGCCGTGCAGGGCGGTCTCGATCACGGCCAGCGCGGGGACGAGCGTCAGGAGCCGGAGGCGGTGGCGTGCGAGCAGGCTCGATGCGACCAGGACGAACACCGCGAGGACCCCGACCGCGGGGCCCGACGGCGGCTCCCCGCCGCCGACGACGTGCGCACCGACGGCCAGGCCGAGCACTGTCGAGCCGGTGATGAGAGCGCGCGCGACGAGCAGACCGCGGCCCTCGCAGGTGCGCACGGCGTCAGGCTACCTGCGCACGGAGGCTCCGATCGCCGCCCGGTCACCGGGCCGACCCCTCGAGCCGTGGGCCGGTGGGTCCACGGCTCGAGGTCGGGTCGGCGAGGTCGGGTCAGCCGAGCGTCTCGGGACGCAGCGGGGCACCGTGGTCGAGCACGTGCTCGCCGAGGAACCCGAGCGCGACCTGGTACCAGACCTTCGCGTGCTGCGGGGTCAGGATCCAGTGGTTCTCGTCCGGGAAGTACAGGAAGCGGTGGGCCGACTTCCCGTCGTCCCCTGCGGGGAGCCCGGACGCCGACAGCAGCTCGTACCAGAGCCGCAGGCCCTCGCCGACCGGGACGCGGTAGTCCTTGTCGCCGTGCACCACGAGCATCGGGGTGCGGATCCGTCCGACGTTGCGGTGCGGCGAGTACGTCTCCGCCATCTCGGCGCTCATCTCGCGCGCCCAGTAGAAGGCGACGTCCGTCGTCGGGCCGAACTGGTCGAGGGCCCACAGGCCGGCGTGCGTGACGATCGCCTTGAAGCGGTCGGTCTGGCCGGCGACCCAGTTGGCCATGTAGCCGCCGAACGATCCGCCCATCGCGGCTGTGCGCGTCGCGTCGATGTCCGGACGGGCCACCGTCGCGTCGGTGATCGCCATCAGGTCGGTGTAGGGCTCGGCGCCCCATCGGCCCCAGCCGCGCTGGACGAAGCTCTGGCCGTAGCCGGTCGACAGCGCCGGGTCGGGCAGCAGGACGGCGTAGCCCTTGGCGACCATCAGCCACGGGTTCCAGCGCCACGACCAGGTGTTCCACGAGCCGAGCGGGCCGCCGTGGATCCAGAGCAGCAGCGGCGCGGGGCTCTCGGGCGAGCTCGAGTCCGGCAGGGCGAGCCAGCCGCGGACCTCGATCGCCTCGTCGCCCTCGCCGATCGTCGTGCGGACCTCGGTGAGCGTGCCCGGCAGGGTGGGCGGCGGCGACGGGGAGCGCAGCACGGTGACCGTGCCCGGCATCCGGTTCTCGTCCGCGACCAGGTGGATCCGGACCGGGTGCGCCGGCGCGAGGTAGGAGGCACGCAGGGCGTAGACGACGCTCGCGTCCGGGGCGACCTGCAGGTCGGAGTAGGCGTAGTCGTCGTTCGTCAGCTGGATGACCGTGTCGGCTGCGATGTCGACCGCGAAGACCGGGGCGCGGCCGTCCTGGTCGGCGGTGACGAGCAGGCCGGAGCCGTCCGGCAGCCACTGGTGGCAGGTCGTCCAGCGGTCCCAGTGCGCGACGAGCTGCTGCGGCACGGCGCCCTCGTCCAGCGCGAGCAGGTGCAGCGTCTGGTGCGTCGCCGTCTCCGTGTCGCTGATCGAGCTGCGGACGTAGGCGACCGCGCTGCCGTCCGGCGAGATGACCGGCGAGCCGAGGTCGGCGTCCGGGTCGTCGACGATCGTGGTGCGCTGGCGGCTGTCGACGTCGATCCGCACCAGGACGGTGCGGTACTCGCCGTTGGCCTGCGGCATGCGCCAGGTGGAGACGACGAAGGTGCCGTTCGGGCTGAAGTCGTACTCGGCCTCGCTGAGCGAGTGGCCGGGCGTCGGCGTCAGGTCGCGCACCTTGAGGTGCTCGATGCTCTGGCTCGCGACCTCGACCGACCGGGCCACGTCGTCGCCGACCTTGAAGTGCCAGCCGAGCAGGTGCGTGACGTCCGGGCCCAGGTCGTGGTCCCAGTACCGCACCGGGTACCCGTCGTGCAGGATCGCCGCGACCTTCTTGTCCTTGCGCAGCGTGCGCAGCTTCTCGTCCTCGTCGCCGTCCGAGGCGCCGGGCAGCATCGACGTCGCGAAGACGACGGCCGCCGACGAGCGCGCCGTGCGTACCCCGGTCACCCCACCCGGCCGGGTCGCCACGATGCGGGCTTCACCGCCACCGGCGGGCAGGACCCACAGGGCGGGCTTGTCGAGCGCCTTCTCGGCGTCGTCCGTCGCGTCCGCGTTGGGCCGCGACGAGGTGAACAGGAGGTCGCCGTCGGGCGTGAACGCGGCACCGGTCTCACCCTGGGCGCTCCGGGTCAGCCGTCGTGCGGGCTTCGCGCGGGTCGGGTACACCTCCCACAGGGCCGTGTGCAGCTTCGTCGCGTCATGGTTGACGGTGGCGACCTGGGTGACGAGCCGTGACCCGTCCGGTGAGAGCACGAGGCCGGACATCCGCGGCAGGGCGATGTACTCGTCGAGGTCGTGGAATGCCGTGGTCAGCGTCGGATAGGCCTCCTGACCCGCAGAGTCGGTGTCCTGGACGAGTCGGAGCCCGGGACCGGTCTCGTGGGTCGGCTGCATCTGGTTCCTCCTGTGCTGGCGGTGCGCGGCGCGGGTCGCCTGCCTCGGGGGCTCCGTGACATCGGGGCACGGCGCACTCGGGTGAGGCGGCGCTGTGTACATCGGCTGACGCGTCACCGGGGATAGCCACCCGCGGCAGATCTCACCCCGGATCTTGCCACCTGGGCGCGCCCGCCGCCGTACGGACACCGCCGGGCCGCGCGGTGTGTCGGTCCCGCGGACGTGTCGGAAGGGCGGGTTAGCGTCGAGGCATGCGGATCCTGCACACGAGCGACTGGCACCTCGGTCGCACGCTCCACGGCACGGATCTGCTCCCGCACCAGAGCTCCTACCTCGACCACCTGGTCGAGGTCGCGCGCGCCGAGCGCGTCGGGGCCGTGGTGGTCTCGGGTGACGTCTACGACCGCGCCGTCCCCCCGGTCGAGGCGGTCCAGCTCCTTGCCGCGGCGCTCGCCCGGCTGTCCGAGATCGCCCCGGTCGTCGTGACGCCCGGCAACCACGACTCCGCGATCCGGCTCGGCTTCGCGGCCGGGCTGATGCGGGCCGGCGTGCACCTGCAGACCCGGGTGGCGGACGTCGGCAGGCCGGTCGAGCTGGCCGACGACGACGGCCCGGTCCTGGTGTACGCCCTGCCCTACCTCGACCCGGACGCGGCGCGTGGCGAGCTGGCCGACGCCGACGGGTCCGGTCCGGACGGGCTGCTGCCGCGCTCGCACGAGGCGGTGATGGCGGCGGCGATGCGGCGGGTCCGGGTCGACCTGGCCGCGCGGGGCACCACGTCGTCGGCCCGTCCGCGCAGCGTCGTGATGGCGCACGCCTTCGTCCTGGGTGGTCAGACCTCGGACTCCGAGCGCGACATCCGGGTCGGTGGTGTCGACTCGGTGCCCGCCGGGGTGTTCGGTGGTGTGGACTACGTGGCCCTGGGCCACCTGCACGGTCAGCAGCGGCTCGCGTACCCCGCCGCACCGGGGTCCGACGACTCGACCGCGCAGGCGTCTCCCGTGCTGCAGTACTCCGGGTCGCCGCTGGCCTACTCGTTCTCCGAGCGTCACCACCGCAAGGCGACAGTGCTGGTCGACCTCGGTCCGAACGGTGTGGCGCGCGACGTCGAGCTCGTCCCGGCTCCCGTCCCGCGCCGCCTCGCCGAGGTCACCGGGACGCTCGACGACCTGCTCGGGGCCGCGGGTGCGCCGCACGTCGGCGACTGGCTGCGGGTGGTCGTGACCGACGGCGCCCGACCGCAGGACCTGCACGCGCGGGTCCGGACCCGCTTCCCGCACGCGCTCGTCGTCGAGCACCGCCCCGGCCGGGCGGCCGACGCGTCGCCGACCGCGCCGGTGACCGCTGCCCGGGACCCGCTCGAGGTCACTGCCGAGTTCGTCGAGCACATCACCGGCGCACCGCCCAGCCAGGCGGAGCGGGACGTCCTGCGCCGCGCCTACGAGCACGTGCTGGCCGCCGGTCGGAGCGCCTGATGCACCTGCACGCGATGACCTTCCAGGCGCTCGGCCCGTTCCCCGGTCGGCACACGATCGACTTCGCCGAGCTCGGGGCATCGGGCATCTTCCTGCTCGAGGGGCCGACGGGCGCGGGCAAGTCGACGATCATCGACGCGATCGTCTTCGCGCTGTACGGCAAGGTCGCCTCGAGGGACGCGAGCGAGGACCGGCTCCGCTCGGGTCACGCCCGGCCGGACGACGAGACCTTCGTCGACCTCGTCCTCGAGTCCGGCTCCGGGGTCTACCGGGTGCGCCGGACACCCGCGTACGACCGGCCGAAGCAGCGCGGGACGGGGACGACCAAGCAGCAGTCGACGGTGCGCCTGTGGCGGCTGGGCAGCCCGGACGCGCCGGACGACGGCGAACTCCTGTCGAGTCGTCTCGACGAGGTCGCGCCCGAGCTGGAGCGGATCATCGGGCTGGACCGCGCGCAGTTCGTCCAGACCGTCGTCCTGCCGCAGGGGGAGTTCGCGAGCTTCCTGCGGGCCAACCCCGAGGACCGGCGCGGCCTGCTCCAGAGGGTCTTCGGCACCGAGGTCTACGAGCAGCTGCAGGTCCGGCTCGAGCGCATGCGGGCCGAGGCCGGACGCTCGGTCGAGGAGTCCCGTCAGGCGGTCGGCCGGGCGGTCGCCGGCTACCTCGGGGCAGCTGGTCTCGACGAGGACGACGCGGCACCCGTCCGGGTGGCCGCCGACCTGGCGCCCGCGGCCCCGGGCGACGGCCTGCTCGCCCTGGTCCGGGTGCGCACCGAGGCGATCGCCCGCGAGGCCGACGACGCGGACCGTTCGGCCGGGACCGCCGCCGCCCGGCGGGCCGCCGCCGGTCAGGCGCTCGAGGCTGCCAAGGCCCTGGCTGCGGCGCTCCGGCGGCGTACGGACCTGCGCACCGAGCTCGACCGGCTGACCGCCTCGGCCGCCGACCACGCGTCCCGACGTGACCGGCGGTCCGCGGCACGACGGGCTCGGTCCGTCCTGCCCCTGGTCACCGGGGCCGCACAGGCCGACGCCGCGGTGGTCGCGGCGACGCACGCCGTCGAGCGCGCCAAGGGCAGGGCACCACAGACCGTGCGGGACCTCGTCGACGAGCTCACCGACCCCGGCGTCCAGCGGAAGACCCTGACGGTGGAGCGCGACCGGTGCACGGCTGTGCTCGGGACCCTGACCCGCCTGGTCGAGCTCGAGCGGGGTCTTGTCGCTCGCCGGGCCACGATCGGCGCGGCCCGGACGGCGTGGGTGAAGCGCACCGCCGAACGCGATCGTGCGTGCTCGGAGCGCGCGGGGCGTCCCGAGCAGCGCGCGCTCCTGGTCGCCGAGCTGAACGAGAACGCCCGCGCCGCCGCGGGCCTCGCCGTAGCCGAGCAGCGCACCGTCGCCGCCCAGGACCGGCTCGCCGCTGCCCAGGAGGTCGAGGCGCTGACCGTCCGGCTGGTCGACGCCCGGACCGCCGTGTCCGTGGCGGCGCAGGAGGCGCAGGACGCCGTCGCGCGCTCGGCGGAGCTGCAGCAGCTGCGGATCGCGGGGATCGCCGGCGAGCTCGCCGCACGGCTGCTGCCCGGCGAGCCGTGTGCGGTCTGCGGCGCCGTGGAGCACCCGCGCCCGGCCGCCCTCGAGCCCGGTCACGTCACGGTCGAGGACCTCGAGCGGGCCGAGGGGCAGCGTGCAGCGACCGGTGACGCACTCACCAGGACGTCGGGTCAGCTCACGACGCTGGTCGAACGCCTCGAGGCCCGCCGTGCCGCAGCGCAGGGCACGGACGTCGCCGGAGCCGTCGCCGAGCTGGCCACCGCCCGCACGGCGGTGGCTGCGGCGCTGCAGGCCGGAACCCGACACCGCGACCTCGAGGCCGCGCTCGCCGGCTTCGACCTCGCGACCGAGCAGCTCGAGGGCCGGATCGCCGCGTCGGGTACCGAGCTCGCGGTGCAGGCGGCCCAGCTCGCGGGCCTGGACGCCCAGGTCGAGCGCGACGAGGCGGAGGTGGCCGCCGCGCGCGACGGCGCTCCGTCGGTCCAGGACCGGGTCGCGGCGCTCGACGAGCGGGTGGGCCTGGTCAGCGCCTGGGCCGATGCGGTCGGCGCCCTCGAGGAGGCCGGCAGTCACCAGCTGCGCCGCGCCGAGGAGCTGGCCGTCGCGCTCGCGGAGAACGGGTTCGACGACGCCGGCGCCGTCCGGGTCGCGCACCTGACGGACCCGGCGCTCGCCGACCTCGACCGCGCGATCGACGACCACGAGCACGCGCAGGCGCGCGTCGCCGCAGGGTTGTCCGAGGCGGAGGTCGCGGCGCTGCCCGAGGACGTCCGGATCGACGTCGCCGCCGTCCAGGACGCGTACGGGGCGGCCGAGACCGATGCGACGCAGACCGCAGGTGCGGCAGCCCGGTCACGGCATCGGGCAGTCGCATCGGCTGCCGCCCTCGGCGAGGTCGAGCGTGCCCTTGCCGACCACGACGCCGCCCAGTGCGACGCCGGCCCGGTGACCCGGATGGCGAACCTCGCTGCCGCCGGCGGTGGCGACAACGCCAAGCAGCTCACGCTGGCCACCTACGTGCTGACGCGCCGCTTCGAGGACGTCGTCGCCGCCGCGAACGGTCGGCTCGGGACCATGTCGGACGGCCGCTACGAGCTCGTCCGCAGCACCGAGCGCGAGGACGTCCGCACCCGCAGGACGGGTCTGGCCATGAAGGTGCTCGACCACCGGACCGAGACCGAGCGGGATCCCCGGACGTTGTCCGGCGGCGAGACCTTCTACGTGTCGCTGTGCCTGGCGCTCGGGCTCGCCGACGTCGTCACCGCCGAGGCCGGTGGCATCGACCTGGGCACGCTGTTCGTCGACGAGGGCTTCGGCTCCCTGGACGCCGAGACGCTCGACGTCGTGCTGGCCGAGCTCGGACGGCTGCGCGACGGGGGCCGTGTGGTGGGCGTCGTCTCGCACGTCGAGGCGCTCAAGCAGTCCATCGCCGAACGCATCGAGGTCCGCTGCCGTCAGGACGGTTCCAGCACCCTGACCGTGCGCGCCTGAGCGGCGTGTGCGCCCGAGCGGGCCGTGCGCGCCTGAGCCGGCGGTCCTGCCTGCTCACCACGACCAGCCGCGAGAGGCGAGCTCCAGCTCCTCACGGAAGCGCTCAGGGTCGTCGAGCGGACGCGTGGCGGCCCGGTCGAGCGGCGGCACCTCGACGCCGGCCAGCTCGCACGCCTCGGCGAGCAGGTCGTCGTAGGCGGCCTGGGTGGCCTGCATCCGCTTGCCACGGGCCCAGACCTTGGGGTCGGACTCCAGGGCGCGCACGAGAGCGGCGACCTGTCCGAGCCGCACCTGGACGTCGAGCGCGTCGAACGGGTCCGGCTCGGCCGTGCGCCGTCCGCGTCGGGTCCTGCCGGTGGTCCTGCGCCGCGGCTTCAGTCGTCGCATCACCCTCGTCACGCGCGCCAGCCACCGCGGCGGATCGGGCTCGATGAAGGCCGCCGCCAGCAGCCCGTAGACCACGGCGGGGGCAACCATCCACAGCAACGTCTGGAGCACCATGGCCGGCCCGCGTCCTCGAGGTACGTCAAGCGTAGGTCCGCCTCAGCGCGCGCACCAGTGGTCGGCGGGCGTCGCTGGTCAGGCGTGGCCGAGCGGGCTCGCGGCCCGGACTCGGCGCGCCCGATGGCGTCCGGGTCCGTAGGGTCTGCCCATGCGTGGACGGTCGGTCGTGTGGTCGGTGGTCGTGGTCGGAGTGCTCGTCGCGGGTGCTGCCGTGGCCGACGGCGTCGTGCGCGAGCGCACCCAGGAGACCCTCTCGACGAGCCTGCACACCGGGATCGTCGGCCTCGACTCGGCGCCGGACGTCACCATCGGCGGCTTCCCGTTCCTGACCCAGGTCCTCGCCGGGCAGCTCGACGACGTGACGGTCACGGCACCGGCTGCGACGCTCGACGGCCTGCGTCTGCAGCAGGTCGACGTCCACCTCACGGGTGTCTCGACGAGTCAGCCCACCGTCGCGCGGTCCGCGCGGCTGACGGCCGTCGCGTCGGTCGCCGACATCGAGGCCGCCCTCGCGGTCCCGGTCGACCTCGCGATCCAGGGCGATGCGCTGGTCACCTCGGCCACCGTGCTGGGCCTGGCACTCGACGTGGTCCTCGAACCCCGACCCGCCGGCCGTGCGATCGAGGTCGACGTCGCCGGCCTGAGCCTGGCGGGCGTGTCGGTCCCGACCGACGAGCTGCCGGCCGCGCTGCGCGACCAGCTCACCGGCCTCCGGATCCCGGTCGACGGTCTGCCGCAGGGCATGGAGCTGACCGAGGTCGAGGTGCAGCCCGACGGTGTTCGCCTGACGGCGGAGGGCACCGACGTCGTCTTCGACACGACCTCCTGACGCCCGAGGTCGTGACGCCCGACCTCCTGTCGTCCGACCTCCTGAGGTCCGACCTCCTGACCTCCGGCGGCCCGCAGGGACCTTCGTCCGATCCTCGTCGGGCGACCGCCGCCACGATGGGTCGATGACCGGGTACGGACCGTTGACAGCCGTCCCCCGTGCGGCTCGTTCGATCGGCGACCAGTGGCGCGCCCTGTGCGCACCGACCCCGGCCCCGCCGCCGTTCGACCCGGGGGCCGTCGGGGCCCTGCCGGCGCCGGTCGGCCGCTGGCTGCGCCACACCATCCCCCCCGGGACGCCCGTGACCCGCGGCGTCGCACTGTCGATGCACGGGACGATCCGGCTCGGGGCGTGGCGATCGTTCACCGCCCGGCAGGTCCTCGCCGCCGGCCGGGGGTTCGTCTGGTCGGCATCGGCGCGGTTCGGCCCGGTGCCCGTCACGGGCTTCGACCGGTACGTCGACGGCGCCGGGGAGATGCGATGGCGGCTGCTCGGGGCGGTGCCCGTCATGTCGAGCGTCGGACCGGACGTGACCCGCAGTGCCGCCGGCCGGCTCGCGATCGAGACGATGCTCTCGCCGCCGGCTGCCCTGGGTCCCTCGGTCGGCTGGCTGACCGTCGACGACGTCGGGCGCCTGACCGGTGCGACGATGCTGCGCTGGGGGGCGCCGCTGCAGGAGCCCGCCGGTCTCTACCCGTTCGGGGTCTTCTTCACCGGTGAGCGCGAGGTCGACGGCGTGCGGATGGCCGACCGGATCGAGGCAGGCTGGTTCGCCGGCACCGACCGGTGGGCGGACGGCGTCTTCTTCCGCGCGACGCTCGACGGTGCGACCCGGTTGTGAGCCGTACGCGGCCCGATCCGGCCCCCGGCCGGGGCGTCTCCGGGCACGACGGTGGACGCGCGACTAAGGTCGCTGCCATGGCCACGCCGCACATCGATGCCGAACCCGGTGACTTCGCCCCCGACGTCCTGATGCCAGGAGACCCACGCCGCGCCACGCGCATCGCGGAGACCGTCCTGCAGGACGCCCGCGTGGTGTCCGAGGTCCGCGGGATCACCGGCTACACCGGGACCTTCGAGGGCCGGCCGGTCTCCGTGCTGGCCTCGGGCATGGGCATGCCGTCGATCGCCATCTACGCGACCGAGCTGTTCCGGTACTTCGGGGTCAAGCGCATCATCCGGATCGGCACCGCCGGCGGCATGGCACCGCACCTGGAGCTCGGTGACGTGGTCATCGCCAGCGCCGCGCACACCGACTCGTCGCTGAGCGCCAACCGGATCCCCGGCATCCACTACAGCCACGCGCCGAGCTTCGCGCTGACCGCGGCGGCCGCTGCGGCCGCCGGCATCGGTCCTGGCGCCACGCCGGCCGTGCCGGAGACGGCGAGCGGGCGGCGTCGTCGTCGGGCCAAGGTCGGCAAGACCTACGTCGGGGCGGTGATCTCGTCCGACGCGTTCTACGCGGACCGCCCGGCGACCAACGAGGCGCTGGTCAAGCACGGGACGCTGGCCGTCGAGATGGAGGCCGCTGCCCTGTACGCGACGGCCGACGTCGAGGGCGGGCAGGCGCTGGCGATCTGCACGATCTCCGACCTGCTGTTCCGCGACGCCTCACTGCCCGCCGCGGAGCGCGAGCTGCTCTTCGACCGGTCGGTCGCGCTCGGCCTCGCCGCGTTCGCGAACGCCTGACGCAGCCGGGTTCGCGAACGCCTGACGCAGCCGGGTGTCTGACGCGGCAGCCGACCGCCTGACGCGGCCGAGTGCGGGCGAACCCGTCAGCTGCCCTTCTCGCCCTCGAGGAAGTCCTTGGCCTTCTCGACGATCATGTCGACCTTCTCGTCGACGCC
Source organism: Cellulomonas sp. KRMCY2 (assembly GCF_000526515.1). Classification (NCBI taxonomy): domain Bacteria; kingdom Bacillati; phylum Actinomycetota; class Actinomycetes; order Micrococcales; family Cellulomonadaceae; genus Cellulomonas; species Cellulomonas sp. KRMCY2. Next base: position 1,277,309 of record NZ_JAGF01000001.1, on the reverse strand, counting down.
GTCGTCGGTCCGGGACTTGATCGCGTCGGCAGCCTTGTCGAGCGCGTCCTGGGCCTTGTCCTCGTTGCCGTCGAGTGCTTCGCGTGCCTTGTTGACCAGGTCGTCGATGCCCATGCGCTGCTCCCCGTCGTCGGCTGGGCCCGCTGCTGCGCGCGCGATGGCGGCCACTGGCCGTTCCTGCCGATCGTCACCGGCACGGCGTGCCTCAACCATGCCTCGCCCCGAGGGGTTCACCGTGGTGTGTGACGAGGGTGAAAGGCGCTCCGAAGGGTCAAGTCAGGTGCGCAGGAGTCGATGGGAGTACGAGGGGCCGAGCAGAGCCGGCCGCAGCAGACCGGCACCAGCCGAGGTGGAGGTGGACATGACGCAGACGACGGCACCGACGTTCGGCGCTGCCGACCCTGGCCGCCGACGCGCTGCCTCGCAGAAGCTGCTCTCCCTGCACGGCGCCGACCCCGTGACGGGCTTCCCGGTCACGTGGCACGTCACCTCGCTCACGGAGGACGGCGCGCCGGACACCTACCTCGTCGAGCATGCCGACGGCGACATCCGCAACCCGGCCGTGTGGATGCAGGCGAAGCGCGAGCCGGCGATCGTCGGCGAGGCCGAGGTGCTCATGCTCGTGCGCCAGGTCCTGCTCTCCGACTCGTAGCCCCGCCGAGCGTCGCACTCTGCCGACTGTCGCCTTCCGCCGTCACCCGCCGAGCGTCGGGGCGCCGTCGTCCCCGAGGATCTCCTCGGCGTTTGCCGCGATCCACTCCATCAGCGGGAGCAGCCGCTCGGTGAGGGCCCGACCGCGCTCCGTCAGGGAGTAGTCGACGCGCGGCGGCACCGTCGGAGCGGCCTCGCGGTGCACGATCCCGTCGTGCTCGAGGGTGCGCAGGGTCTGCGCGAGCATCTTCTCGCTGATGCCCTCGACGGTGCGACGCAGCTCCCCCCAGCGCAGGGTGCCCTGCGTCAGGGCGACGAGAACGAGCACGCCCCACTTGCTCGTCACATGGTCGAGGACGATGCGACTGGGGCAGGCCGATGCCAGAACGCCATCGGTCATGACGAACAGCGGGCCCCTGACCTGGGAACTAACGCTCATGTGCGTACCTTACCTGAAAGTGGGTACCGTCGATCGGGAACGTATGGTGGAACCCCGAGGTTGTGGCGGTGCAGCCCGTGGGGGTTGCGGATCGCCGTGCACACAGGAGGAACCTCATGACTGTCATCGTCACCGGAGCAACCGGCCACCTCGGCCGCCTCATCGTCGAGGACCTGCTCGCCGGCGGCCTGCCGGCCGACCAGGTCGTGGCCGCAGGGCGCCGGGTCGAGCGGATCGCCGACCTCGCCGACCGGGGGGCGCGGGTGGTTGCTATCGACTACGGACAGCCGGAGACCCTGGTCGAGGCCTTCGCCGGCGTCGACACCCTGATGCTGGTCTCCGGCAGCGAGGTCGGGCAGCGCATCGGGCAGCACGGCGCCGCGATCGAGGCCGCCCGCTCGGCCGGCGTCCGACGGATCGTCTACACGAGCGCGCCCCAGGCGGACACGTCGCCGCTGGTCCTGGCCCCGGAGCACAAGGCGACCGAGGAGCTGATCCGCGCCTCGGGCCTCGCGTTCACGATCCTGCGCAACAACTGGTACACCGAGAACTACGTCGGCGCTCTCGAGCAGGCGAGGGCCACCGGGGAGGTCGTGGCGAGCGTTGCGGGCGGACGGGTGGCGAGCGCGACCCGGGCGGACTACGCGGCGGCGGCCTCGGTGGTCCTGCGCACGGACGGCCACGACGGGTCGACCTACGAGCTGGCCGGCGACACGGCATGGGACCACAGCGAGCTCGCCGAGGCCATCTCGGAGGTCATCGGGCGGTCGGTCGGCTACCGGCCGGTCACCCCGGAGGAGCACCTGGCTGTCCTCGCCGCCGCCGGGCTGGACGAGCAGACGGCGCAGTTCGTCGTCGCGCTCGACGCGAACATCCGTGACGGTCTGCTGGCCGGTGGGACCACGGACCTCTCGGGGCTGATCGGCCGACCGACCACGTCGCTGGTCGACGGGCTGCGGGCGGCAGCAGGTCAGGGCTGAGCGACTACCTCGCCAGGGTCGGGTCACCCGCAGCGGTGGCCCGGCTCGTCGAGATCACCTCGGCACAGGCCGATGAAGGCGCCGAGCTCCTCGAGACCTGCCGGATGGCCGGGCAGGTAGTCGGTCAGCCCGGTTGCGCGCACGATCACCGCGCACCACTGCCCGCGCGAGACGGCGACGTTGACCCGGTTCCGGTTGAGCAGGAACTCCATCCCCCGTGGGACGTCCTGCGCCGAGGACGCCGCCGTCGTGACGATGACCACGACAGCCTCCTGGCCCTGGAACTTGTCGACGGTCCCGACCCGCACGCCCGCCAGCCCGGCGCCGTCCAGGGCGCGGCGGACGGTCCAGACCTGGGCGTTGTACGCGGCCACCACGACGACGTCGTGCGGCTCGAGCGGCCGGTCGACGGCGTCCGCCGGTCGGTGCCGGGCCGGGTCCCGCCACCGACGCCCGATGACGGCACGGACCTGGGCGACGACCTCGGCTGCCTCCTCGAGCGAGGCGACGGCGTTCCAGCGGTGGTCGACCGTCACGCACCGGACGCCCGGCTCGACGCCCGCCAGGGAGCGCTCGGCCGTCGCGGGCACCGCCGTGAGCCGACCGTCGTAGGCCAGCCGGGACACGGCCCCGCACAGGTCCGGGTGCATCCGCCACGTGTACGCGAGGAAGTAGCCGAGCTCGGACGGCAGGGTGTCGTGCCCGTCGGAGAGCCAGCCCAGGGCCGAGCGGTCCACGGGCTCGGGGTGTCGCCCCTGGCTGACCTGCGGAAGCTGCTGCGGGTCGCCGAGCAGCAGCAGGTTGCGGGCCGCTGTCGAGACCGCGACCGTGTCGGCGAGCGAGTACTGGCCGGCCTCGTCGACCACGAGCAGGTCGAGCGGCTCGGCCGGCAGGCGCTTGGCGTTGGTGAAGTCCCACGCGGTGCCACCGACGACGTAGCCACCGGTCGCACGGGTGTAGAACTCGCCGAACTGGCGGTCCTTGTCGAACCACTGCCACGGCGCAGCGCGCGCGGCACCGTTGACCTTCTTGCCGATCAGCTCGGCGTCCACCCCGGCGCTCGCGAGGGCGGTGAACATGTTCTCGACGACAGCATGGGACTGCGCCACGACCCCGATCCGCCAGCCGCGGGCGACCAGCCCGGCGATCACCCGGGCGCCGGTGTACGTCTTGCCGGTGCCCGGCGGACCCTGCACCGCGAGGTACGACCCGTCGAGGTCGAGCACCGCCGCGGTGATGGCGTCGATGTACCCCGTGGACCCGGGCCCGACGTCGGGCAGCGGCGCCCCGCTGCGCGTGCGCGGTGGACGTCGGCGGAGCACGTCGACGGCCGGCTGGTCGGGCAGGTCCGGCAGGGTCGCGACCACCTGCGTCGCGACGGTCCGGATCGCCGCGGCGATGCCCTTGGTCTGCGGCGGGTAGCCCGGCACGAGGGCCATCGGCAGGTGGTCGTAGCGGTCGTGCCGACCGCCGAGGGTGTCCTCGACGACCAGCACGTCTCGGCTCCCCTCGTCGATGCCCTCCCGTGCGGAGCTGACGACAGTGACCTGGTCGGTCCAGCCGCGCCGCCCGTCGTGCGTGGTCCTGGCGCACTCCGGCCAGGGCTCGTCGTACAGCGCGCAGACCGCGGTCCCGGCGGTGAGCTCGGAGCCGGGCTCGAGCCGCCCGACCAGGCGCAGGCGTCGTCGGGCCGACCGCTTGCCGGCCGGGACGTACCAGTCCTCGACGACCTCGGCGTCCTCGACCAGGAACGTGCTGCGCTTCTCGGTCCACTGGCCCGGGTCGCTGGTCAGGCGGTCGTAGTGCGCCCACCAGAAGGGCTTCGCCTCGCGCCAGTGGTAGCCGAGTGCTGCGGCGAGCATCGCGGCGGCCTGCTGGTCGGCGGACCTGGTCACGACGGGGCTCACCTCGGGGCTCACTCGGCCGCGTCGGCGAAGGCGAGCAGCTCGGCGGCCAGGGCGTCGTGCTGCGGTGCGGCGGCGGCGGGGCCGTCGGGGCCGTCGGCCGGCGGCTCGGACCCGGGAAGCACGCCGGGCGAGCCGTCGTCGGGCGCCGGCGCTGCCGTTCCAGGGCGCACCCCCAGCTCGGCCGCGCGTGCGACGAGCCAGTCGCGCAGCCCGAGCGTCGAGAGGCAGTCGTACGCGTTGTACTGCGCGATCTGCTGCAGCCGGCGCTCCCACTCGGCCGGGTCCGACGCCCGGACGGCACACGCCTCGGCGTACTCGACGATCGAGTCGCCCGCGGTGATGACGTCACCGGCCCGGGCAGCGTCCATGTAGAGCTTCTCGACCGACTTGAGCGAGTACGAGCTCTGCCCGGTGCGCAGGCTCGCGCGGACTGTCGCGTAGAGGTCGACGAGGACGCCCTCGCGCAACAGCTGGTCGACGGACTCCTCGCCCACGCCGTACCGGCCGGCGAGCCGGAGCAGCGCCGTCTTCTCGTACGCCGCGTAGTGGTAGACGTGCATCCCGGGGAACCGTGCGCGCCGGGCCTCGACGTAGCCGAGGAAGTCGAGCAGGGCGCGCTTCTCCTCGGGGCGGTCGTGCGCCCAGAACGGCCGGAACGCCGGCTCGGCTCCGGACGCGACCGGCGCCTCGATGACACCGAAGAGGTACTCCAGCCCCCAGTCGGGGGCGTCGCCGTCGCCGTCGCCGTCCGGGCCGGTCCACAGGGGGTCGCCCTCGAAGTCGAAGAAGATGTCGCCCGCATCCGGTGCGGGCAGGTGGCCGATGACCTCGGGTGCGAAGAGGTCGAAGACCGGGACCTGCGCGCGGGGTGCCGGGTCCGCCGGCATCGCCGCGTCGGCGATGCCCTGGGCGACCTGCAGCCGGGCCTGCGCACGCAGCCTGGCCAGCACCGGCCCGGCGATCCCCGGGACGTCGCCCGTCCCTGCCGCCAGCTCCTCGACGGTGTGCACGCCGACCGCGTCGAGGCGGGCGCGCTGCGTCGCCCGCAGGCCCGCGACCAGCAGCACGTCGCGCCGGGCCGCGATCTCCGGGGCGCAGATCTCGCACCGCAGGCAGGCGGTGTACCCGGGTGTCCCCCACTCCAGCGCCGTCCCGGCCGCGACCCGCTCGTCCAGGATGGTCTGCAGCCGGTCGCGCCGCTCGCGGTAGACCGGCAGCAGGTCGACCAGGCTGTGCGTCGTGGTGGTGTCGTCGCCGAGGATCAGGTGCACCTCGGGCGCGGTCGCGATCCCCGCGGCCATCAGCTGGTCGGCGTAGGCGGCGAGCTGAAGCAGCGCGGTGACCTTGGCCCGGCGCGCGAGCTTGGTGTCGTGGACCGCGTAGACCGGCCCGGCCGCGCCGTCGGGCCGCTGCCGGACGATGAAGTCGGCCCAGCCGCCGAAGCGGCCGTCGAAGAAGCCGGCCTGGAACACGACGTCGGCCCCGGTGCGCAGCGCCTCGATCGTCTCGGCGTGCTTGGCCTGCAGGGTTGCCCGGTCGCTGTGCAGGCCGCGTGCGGGCCGGTCGATCTCCACGACCCCGGTGCCCGATGCGCGGTCCCACTGCCCGTACCGCTCGCGGTACCGGGCGAGCCAGCGCTGCTCGTGCTCGTCGCCGAGCCGGGCCGCGCGCTCGAGCATCGCGTCCGCCGTCAGCTCGATCGGTGGGATGCGGCCGAGCTTCGCGTCCAGGGTGCGGAGCACGGCGAACTCGCAGCCCGCGGCGTTGGCGAGGTCGCTGGCCGAGTAGACCACTGTGTCGTCCGGCAGGAGGAACATGCTCCGAGGCTAGAGGCCACCGCTGACGTGCCGGACCGCGGCCAGGTGCAGGAGGTCGCGCCTGTGCGATGCTGCTGAACCGTGTCCCGTCCCACCGCCCCGCTCCTGCGCACCGCGCGACCTCCTGCACCTGGCCTCGGTGCGGCCCGTCGCGACCTCTTGCTGCTGCTCGGCGGTGCCGCGGTCTCCACGGTGGGCACCTCGCTCACCTTGCTCGCCGTGGCGATCCACGTGGAACCTGCGGGCGCCGGCTGGGTCGCCGCCGCGATGGCCGCCGAGCTCGTGCCGATGGTCCTGCTCGCGCCGTGGGCCGGTCGGCTCGTCGACCGGGTCCGGAACCGTGAGCTGCTGCTGGCCACGCTCGTCGTCCAGGCGCTCGCCGTCGCTGTCGCGGCGCTCGTCGGGCTCCGTCCCGGGGCTGGGTTCGTGCTGCTCGGTGCGCTCGCGGTCATGGGTGCCGGCGCCACGGTCGCCGGTCCGACCATCGCGGCGCTGCTGCCGCACGTGACCGGCGAGGCCGGCGCGACCCGCGCCTACGGCTGGTACTCCTCGATCACGAGCGTCGGCTTCCTGATCGGCTTCGCGGCTGCCGGGCTGCTGGTCGAGGCCACGTCGGTGCGCACGGCCCTGCTGGTCGACGCTGCGACCTTCACCGTCCTGGCCGTCGCCGTCCTGGCGCTCCGGGCGCAGCGCACGCCGCGCGGGCACGACGACATCTCCCCTGGCTCGGTCTGGCTCGGGTTCACCCGGCTGCGGCAGGATCGTGTGCTGCTGGTCGGCGTGGTCGGCACGGGCGCCGCCGTGCTCGCGACCGTGATCGTCAACGTGGCCGAGGTCTTCTTCATCCTGGACGACATCGGGGCCGGGCCAGGTGCCTACGGCATCGTCACGGCGTTCTGGCCGGCTGCCGGCATCCTCAGTGCGTGGATCGCCGGGCGGGTGCTCACCGACCGCAGGCTGTTCCCGGCGCTGGCCGCCTCGTGCGTCGTCATGGGCATCGGTCTGGCGGCGGCCGCGTCGGTCGTCTCGCTGGTGGCCGTCGGGATCGGCTGGGTCATCGGTGGCGCGGCCGGCGCGGTCCAACGCGTCGCGATGAACGCGTTGATCCGCTCGCGGACCGCCGACGCCGAGCGGGGTCGCGTGTTCTCGGCCGTCACAGCGGTCACGCAGACCGGCAACCTCGTGGGCCTGGCCGCCGGTGCCGGTCTCGTCGGGCTCGTCGGGGCGCGTCCGAGCCTGTTCCTCTCCGGGGCGCTGACCGCCCTGGCCGGCCTCGTGATGTGGCTGGTCGGTCGGTCCGCCGTGCCCTACAGTGCGGCCAGCTGATCATCGTGAGCCGGAGGGGTGCCATGAACGGGCGACGCGGGGTCGTGCCCCTGGTCCTCTGGCCGCTGGCGGTGGTCGTGCTCGCCGTGGCCTGCGGGGTGGGTGTCGGCTTCCTGCTCGGATGGGCGTGGGCGCCGAGGCCTGGTGAGGAGTCCGGTCCTGATGCCTGGTACGTGGTGATCGCCGCTGTGGTGGGTGTCGCCGTGGCCGTCGTCGTGTGGCTCGTCGGGCTCGCGGTGGCGGCCCGTCGGCTCGTGCCGAGCGGTCGGCGCGGCCTGGCCTTCGCCGTCGCGGTGACCGGCGCGATCGTCGGCTTCTTCGTCGTCGTGCAGCTGGGCCGGTTCGTGCCCGTCGGCGGGCCGTCCGGCGACCTGGCGCTGGTCCTGAGCCCCATCACGTGGCTGATCCTGAGGCTCATCACGTGGCTGGTCCCGCTCGGGATCCCCAGCATCGCGTTTGCCATCGTCGCGCTCCGGACCGGCACGTCGGGCGCGGCCGGGCCGGGCGGTCCGACGCGCTCTGGCCCGACGACGAGCCTCCCGCCTGTCCCGTCTCGGCTCCCCCGACCGTGAAGGCTGCCGGCGCAGGTGGCCGGCAGCCTTCACGGTGTGAGTGGTGCGAGTGGTGCGTCAGTCGGTGGGCGCCGGCGACGCGGCGGGTGCCTTGGGCGTCCTGGGCGCCTTGGCTGCCGAGGTGGTGCCGGTAGCCGCGCCCGATGACGTCTCGGTGCCGGCGACGCTCGAGATCAGCGCCGCCAGGTCGAGGCCGGTCAGCTGCTTGACGATCTCCTGACCCTCGCCCAGCACGGAGGCGACGGTCTTGGTGATCGCCGAGGCGCCGTCGGTGGAGATGACTGTCATGTGCCCGATCGAGCCGATCGGCTCGGCCGCTGCCCGGACGATCTCCGGCAGGCGCGAGATGACCTCCTGCGCGATGGCCGCCTGGCCGTACTTCTTGAGCGCCTCGGCCTTGGCGTCGGTGGCGACGGCCTCGGCGCGTCCCTCGGCCTCGGTCGCGGCGGCCCGGGCCTCACCCTGAGCCCGGATACCGGCGGCCAGGGCGACCTGACGGTCACGCTCGGCCTCACCGGCGCGGCGGACGGACTCGGCTGCCGCCTCGGCGTCCTGCAGCGCAGCGGTCTTGTTCGCGCCGGCGATCGTCGTGCGCTTGTACGCCTCGGCCTCGGTCGCGGCGTTGGTCGCGTCGCGCTCGGCGTTGGCCTGCTGGACGGCGGCGTACGCGGCGGCCTCGGCCGGCTTGCGGACGTCGATGTCGAGCTGCTCCTCGGTCACCCGGGCCTGCTCGGCCAGGGCCATCCGCTGCTGGGCGGCGACGATCTGGTCCTGCTCGGCGCGTGCGAGCTGTCCGGCGGCGTCGGCCTCGGCGTTCGCCCGGTCGGTCTGCGCCTTGATGGCGGCCTTCTTGAGGTCGAGCGCCTTCTGACGCTCGGCGATCTGCTCGGCGGCTTCGATCACGGCGAACTCGGAGACCCGCTGGGCCTCGGCCTCGGAGACCTCGGCGACCTGGCGTGCGCGGGCGTTCTCGGCGCGGCCCAGGTTGCCCAGGTAGTCCGAGCCGGGCGTCGAGATGTCGGAGATGTTGAGCAGGTCGACCTGCAGGCCCTGCTCGGACAGGTCCGTCTTGGTCGAGTCGACGACCCGGTCCGACAGGCCCTTGCGGTCGGAGATGATCTGCTCGATCGTCATGTCGCCGACGATGGAGCGCAGCGAGCCCTCGAGGGACTCCTTGATGATCTCGGTCAGGGTGCCCTGCTGGGACAGGAAGCGCTGGGCGGCCCGCCGCACGCCCTCCTCGTCGCCGCGCACCTTGAAGTTGATGGACGCCTTGATGGCGATCTTGATGCGGTTCTTGTCGACGCCCTCGACCGTGATGCCGATCTGGCGCTGCTCGAGGGAGATCGGGAAGCCCTGCTGGAGCACGGGCCAGACGAAGACGCGGCCGCCGACGACGACCCGCTGGCCGGTCTCCCCCACGGTGGCCCGGCCGGCACCGCGGCCGACGATGATCAGGGCCTCGTTCGGCGGCACGCGCCGGATCCGCTTGGCGATGAACGCGGTGATCGCGACCAGGGCCAGCACCAGCGCCGCGACGGCGATGACGGTGATGGTCTCGGATGTGAGCTCGAGCGGGTTGTTCACGAAGAACCTCTCAGGCGTTGATCGAGCGGGGTCGGGCCGGTGGGTGTCAGCGGTGGTCCTGCGGGTCGTTCAGGTGCCGGGCCGTTCAGGTGCCGGTCAGGCCACGGGCCGGTGCGGCTCGACCTTGACGCTGCTGCCGGTCTGGGCGACGACGACGATGCGGGTCCCGGTGGGGATCTCGACATCGGCCCAGGCGAGCCGGCGCTCGAGCTCGGTCACGTCGTCGAGGCTGACCTCACCGCTGCCGGACGGCGTGATCGTCCCCGTCACCAGGCCGGTCACGCCGACCAGGCTGTGTGGTTGGCCGTCCTCGGTCGCGCGCAGCCGGGCGACCGCCTTCTGGACGCCCCAGACGGCCAGGGCGCCGACGACGGCGGATGCGACGTAGGCCCATGCCGTGGGCAGGCCGTTGGCCGTGACGATCGCGCCGATGGCGCCGAAGACGACCGCGCCTGCCCCGAGCGAGGTGCCGGAGAGCACGCCGTCGCCCAGGTCGAAAAGGTCACCGAGCGGGAGCGCGACGAGCAGGACGACCAGACCGATACCACCAATGATCATGAAGGTGAGCATGTCCGCGTCGATCCGTCCCCTGTCGTGTCCTGCTGGTCTGGCCGGTCTGTCGAACCCTATCGTTGCGGCTCCTCGGGACGAGGGGGATCAGAGGCTGTCGCCTGTCGGTGACCGGCCCGGCGGCGTGACCGGCCGTGCCCGGCTCGGACCGAGGCGCTTGACAGCCCTTGAACGACTGTTCAAGTATTAGGCCGTGCGTTCAACGAGCGGGGCGGCCGAGGGTGTGGCCGACGACCGGACGACCAAGGCGCGGATCCGCGACGTCGCGATCACCCGGTTCGCCCGGGACGGCATCGCGGCGACCAGTCTGCGTGCTGTCGCGGGTGACGCCGGCGTCGCCCCGAGCCATGTTGCGCACTACTTCGGGTCGAAGACCGGCTTGCGGGCCGCCTGCGACGACCACGTCGCCGCGATGCTCCGTGCACAGCAGGAGGAGGTCGTGGGTGCTGGCCTCGACCTGGACCCGCTCGCGGCTCTGCGTCGATCCCGCGGCGGTCTGCCGATCCTGGCCTACCTCGCCCGGACCCTCGTCGAACCCTCGCCGACGGCCGACGCCCTCGTCGACCAGCTGGTCGCCGACTCCGAGCGGTACATGGCCGGGCTCGCCGCGAACGGCCTGATCACCCCCAGTGCCACGCCGAGGACCCGGGCGGTCCTGCTGACCTTCTGGTCGCTCGGCGCGCTCGCGCTCCATACCCAGCTCGAGCGGTTGCTGGGCGTCTCGATGACCGAGCCGGAGGAGAACCCCGCCGCGTTCGGCGAGTACGCCGCAGCGACCCTCGAGCTGATGGGCCCCGGCCTGCTCTCCCGGGAGCTGGCCGCCCGGCTCGCCGACGTGTTCGTCCCACCCGAACCTCCGACCGAGGAGAAGTGACATGACACCAGTCATCCGCACCAGCGGACTGGTCAAGGACTACGGGAAGGTCCGTGCGCTGCACGGTCTCGACCTCGAGGTCGAGGCAGGTGAGGTGTTCGGCTTCCTCGGCCCCAACGGCGCCGGCAAGTCGACCACCATCCGCCTGCTGCTCGACCTGCTGCGCCCGACGGCGGGCACCGTCGAGGTGTTCGGCCGGTCGCCATCGGCGGGCGGTCCGGCGCTCCGCGCCCGGATCGGCTACCTGCCGGGCGAGCTCGCGCTGCCGGCCCGCGTGAACGCCGGTGAGTACCTCGGCCACCTGGCCGCGCTCCGCGGCGGGAAGGGAGCGGCGCGGATCGGCGAGCTCGCCGAACGCTTCTCCCTCGACCTGTCCCGACCGCTGCGTGCCCTGTCCAAGGGCAACAAGCAGAAGGTCGGGCTCGTGCAGGCGTTCATGCACGACCCTGAGCTGCTCGTCCTCGACGAGCCGACCAGCGGTCTCGACCCGCTGCTGCAGCGCGAGTTCCGGCTGCTCGCCCAGGAGGCCCAGGCGCGCGGCGCGACGGTGTTCCTGTCGAGCCACGTGCTGCAGGAGGTCGAGGAGGTCGCCCGCCGCGTCGCGATCATCCGCGCGGGCGTGATGGTCGACGTCGACGACGTCCGGGCTTTGCGCAGGCGGGCCGGCCAGCAGGTGCTGCTGCGCTTCGCCGCGCCGGTCGACGTGGCCGAGTTCGCCGACCTGCCAGGCGTCCACGACGCCGTCGTCGACCCGCAGGACACGGTGACGCTCACCTGCCTGCTGCGCGGTGAGCCGATGGCGCTGCTGGTCGCCGCGTCGCGCCACCACGTGATCCGGTGGCACGCCAAGGACCGCGAGCTCGAGGACCTCTTCATGGACTTCTACCGCACGGCGCCGGACGGCGTCGTCGACCCGGCCCCCGACGGGACCGGCACCTCGAAGGAGAACGTGCGATGACCGCTCGGATCGGGACCGTCCTGACCGGGGTCCTGCGGACCCAACGTCGGTCGCTGGCGCTGTGGGCCGTGGCGATCGCCGCGGTCTCGGCGATGTACAGCGCGTTCTACCCGGCGATCGGCCAGGTGAAGTTCGAGGCGATGATGGAGTCGATGCCGCCCGAGCTCGTCACGGCGATGGGCTTCGAGTCGATGTCGACCGCCGCCGGCTACATCTCGGCGACGGTGTACTCGCTGTTGGGGGCCGTCCTCGTGCTCGTCTGCTCGATCGGGCTCGGCGCCCGTCTGGTCGCCGGCAACGAGGAGGACGGGCTCCTCGAGCTCGAGCTCAGCGCACCGGTGTCACGCCGTCGGGTGTACCTCGAGCGCCTCGCCGCCCTGTGGGTCACGGTCCTGGTGCTCGTGCTGGCCGTCACGGCGATCCTCCTGCTGCTGTCGGTCACGATGGACCTGGGGCTCGTGGCGGGCAACCTCGTGGCCGCCGGAGCCGGGCTGCTGCTGTTCGGTGGCGCGCTGGGCACGCTGGCCCTCGCCGTCGGCGCCGTGACCGGTCGACGGGGGTTCGCGCTGGGCACCGCGTCGGCCGTCGCCGTGCTCGCGTACCTCTTCGGCTACATCGGCCCGCTCGTCGAGGCGGACTGGATGGAGGCCGTCTCGCCGTACCACTGGGACGTCGGGACGGAGCCGTTGATCAACGGCGTCGACTGGCCGGGGCTCGGTCTGCTCCTCGCGCTCGCGCTGGTCCCCGCGGTGGCCGGGCTGCTGCGCTTCGACCGCCGGGACGTCATGGTCTAGGCGTCAGGTGGTCCCGATCGTCCCGCCGCCGACGGAATGCTCACGTTCACCAGGAACCGAATGTTCACGTTCACCAGAACGAGTGCGCGAACTCCTTGCGGGGACGAGTTCCGCAGGACTAGCGTCCGGCGACAAGGGGCTGACCGGCAGGCGTGTGGGAAACGAGGACGGCGCCCCGAGCGCCGCCGATGAGGAGCTCACGATGGCAAACTCCAAGCGGCACCACCTTTCCGGCGGCGTCGAGTCGCAGGACGAAGGCGCCGAATACTTCGAGAAGCGTCAGCTGGAGAAAGGCGTCGCAGGCTGGCTCCTGCTCGCCGGGCTCGGCGTCGCATATGTCATCTCCGGCGACTTTGCCGGCTGGAACTTCGGACTCGCCCAGGGCGGCTGGGGCGGACTTCTGATCGCCACGGTGCTCATGGCCGTCATGTATCTCTTCATGGTGTTCGGCCTGGCCGAGCTGTCGTCCACGATCTCCACGACCGGTGGTGGCTATGCGTTCGCCCGCCGCGCCATGGGGCCGTGGGGTGGCTTCCTGACCGGCACAGCAATCCTCATCGAGTACGCCATCGCACCCGCGGCGATCGCCAACTTCATCGGTGCCTACGTCGACTCGCTGATCGGCTTGGACGGTTGGGTCGTCTTCCTCTTCTTCTACGCTGTCTTCGTCGGCCTGCACCTCTGGGGCGTCGGCGAGGCCCTCAAGCTGATGTTCGCGATCACCGCGGTCGCCGTCGTGGCGCTCGTGGTCTTCGTCATCGCAGCCATCCCGCAGTTCGACGCGTCGAACCTGACGAACATCCCGGTGGACGAATCAGCCATGGGGGCGAGCGCGTTCCTGCCCTTCGGCGTGATCGGCATCTGGGCCGCCCTGCCGTATGCGATCTGGTTCTTCCTCGCGGTCGAGGGCGTCCCGCTCGCCGCGGAGGAGTCGAAGGACCCGGCCAAGGACATGCCGCGCGGCATCATCGGCGCGATGCTCGCCCTGATCGTCTTCGCCGCGCTCATCCTGCTGGTCGCGCCGGCCGCCGCGGGTGCCCTCGAGCTCTCCGAGTCCGGGAACCCGCTGGTCGAGGCGCTGGAGTCGCCGCACGCCTACGACGGGCAGAACTTCGTCAGCAGCTTCATCAACGTGGTGGGTCTGCTCGGGCTGATCGCGAGCTTCTTCTCGATCATCTACGCGTACTCCCGCCAGACCTTCGCCCTCTCCAGGGCCGGCTACCTGCCGCGGATCCTGTCCGTGACCGGGACGCGCAAGACGCCGACCCTCGCGCTGGTCGTCCCCGGGATCATCGGCTTCATCATGGCCGTCCTCAACCAGGGCGACCTGCTCATCCTCGTGGCCGTCTTCGGCGCGACGATCTCGTACGTGATGATGACCGCGTCGCACATCATCCTGCGGATCAAGGAGCCGGACCTGGTTCGGCCCTACCGGACCCCCGGCGGCATCGTCACGACGAGCATCGCGTTGGTGCTGGCGCTCGTCGCCCTGGTCGCCGGCTTCCTGGTGGACACCAGGGTGGTCGTCATCACCGCCGCGGTGTACGCCGTCGCGATCGCCTACTTCGGCCTGTTCAGCCGGCACCACATCGTGGCGACGGCGCCGGAGGAGGAGTTCGCGCTCATCGAGTCTGCGGAGTCCGAGCTCCACTGAGCCGGCTGACGTCGGGCCGGCGCACACCGGCCCGGCGCACGTCGGCCAGCACCTGTTGCACCGAGGCCGGCGTCCGGGTAGTCCGGGCGCCGGCACCACGGAGGAAGCAATGCGCATCGCCAGGGTCATCGGATCCGCAGTCGCGACGGTCAAGGCCCCCAGCCTCGTCGGCCACAAGCTCCTCGTCGTCCGGGAGGCGGACGAGAGGAACGAGGTGACCGGCCCGGCGTTCGTGGCGGTCGATGTGGTCGGTGCCGGCTCGGGCGAGCTCGTCCTGCTCGCCGAGGGCAGCGGTGCGCGCGAGACGTCGACCACCACCGACCAGCCGGTCGACGCGATCATCGTGGGTATCCTCGACTCCCTCGAGGTCGACGGCACCGTCACGTTCCGCAAGAGCTGACGGCCTCGATGCCCGGTCCGCAGCGGGAGGTTCTGAGCGTCGGGATCGACGTCGGGACCACCACCACCCAGGTCGTCTTCTCACGCCTGGTGCTGCACGACGTCGCGAGGCCGGGCCAGGTACCGCGGATCCAGGTCGACGAGAAGTCCGTCGTGCACCGCGGCGAGGTGCACCTCACGCCCCTGACCGGGCCGGACGAGGTGGACGCCCGAGCTCTGGCCGAGCTGGTCAGCGGCGAGTACGCCCGCGCCGGCGTCTCCCCCGGCTCGATCGAGACCGGCGCGGTGATCGTCACCGGCGAGACGGCCCGGACGAAGAACGCCGAGGCGATCCTGCAGGCCCTGTCCAGCGACGCCGGGGACTTCGTCGTGACGATCGCCGGGCCGAACGCCGAGGCGCAGATCGCGGGTCGCGGATCGGGCGCGGCGCGCTGGTCGGCGGACCACTACGAGCAGGTCACGAGCGTCGACATCGGTGGTGGCACGTCCAACGCCGCGATCTTCCGGATGGGTCGTCATCTGGGCTCGTCAGCCATCGCGGTCGGTGGGCGACAGCTCGAGATCGACGCCGCAGGCACCGTGCTGCGCGTGGCGCCACCCGGCCGCGCCATCGCCGACTCGCTGCGGCTCGGCTTCCAGGTCGGCAGCCGGGCGAGCCTGGAGGACCTGCGCCGCTTCTGCGACGCGATGGCGGACATGGTCGTCGACCTGGTGACGGGCGTTGCGGTCACCGTCGGGCCCGGGATCCAGCTGACTCCTCCGCTCGTCGACGCGCAAGCCTCGACGTCGGTGTTCCTCACCGGCGGCATCGGTGCCTGCTACTACGAGCGGCCCGATGCCGGCACGACGGCGGATGTCGCCCGATACGGCGACGTCGGCCCGTTGCTGGCAGACGCCCTGCACCGGAACCCCCGGCTGGCCGCCCTGACGGTGCGCGAGCCACCGGAGACCCTGCGCGCCACGGTGCTCGGCGCGGCCGGCCAGACCGTGACGCTGAGCGGCTCGACGATCTGGGTGGACTCCTCGCTCCTGCCGCTGCGCAACATCCCGGTCCTGAGGCCGGCCATGCCGGGTCGCGGTGGCGGCCCGTCGTTCGCGGAGGCCGTCACAGAGGCGGCGGCCCGGTGGGACCTCGACGCGGACGCCCAGGCGGCGATCGTCGTCGACCTGCCCGCCGAGCTCGGCTACACCTCGCTGCAGTCCATCGTGGCCGAGATCGCCGAGTACCACGACGCCACGCCCGGCGACCGTCCGCTCGTGCTCGTCCTGCAGCAGGACTACGCGCAGGTCCTCGGCCAGACGCTCCAGGCCAGCCGGCCCGGGCTGCCGCTCATCGCCATCGACCAGGTCGGCCTGGGTGAGGGCGACTTCATCGACATCGGGATGCCAATCCTCGACGGACGTGCGGTGCCCCTGTCCATCAAGACGCTGGTGTTCTATGACTGAGACCACCGTCACCCGAGGGGGCGCTCGCCGATGCAGCTAGCCGCAACCCTGTTCGGCCACCGCTACGAGTTCCGCGACATCAAGGAGCTCCTGGCCAAGGCGAACGAGGACAAGTCCGGTGACCACCTCGCCGGCGTCGCCGCCGAGAGCTCGGCGGAGCGCGTGGCCGCCCGGTTCGTGCTCGCCGAGGTCACCATGGAGACCCTGCGCGCCAACCCGGCCGTCCCGTACGACGAGGACGAGGTGACCCGGGTCATCGACGACGCGGTCAACGAGGCCGTGTACGGCGAGATCAAGGGCATGCAGGTCGGTGAGCTGCGCGAGTGGCTGCTCGCAGACTCCACGACCGGCGACATGATCAAGCGGCTGAGCAACGGCCTGACCTCGGAGATGGTCGCAGCGGTCACCAAGCTCATGTCGAACATGGACCTCATGCTCGCGGCGAGCAAGATCAAGATCGTCAAGCACGCGAACAACACGATCGGGCTGCCGGGGACGATCGGCTCGCGCTGCCAGCCCAACAACCAGACCGACTCGGTCGAGGGGATCCGCGCGGCGATCTACGAGGGCCTGAGCTTCGGCTCGGGGGACAGCGTCATCGGGATCAACCCGTCCGACGACTCGCTCGGCAGCGTGGTCCGCCTGCTCGAGATGACCCACGAGGTGATCACCCGCTGGGAGATCCCCACCCAGAACTGCCTCCTCGCGCACGTCTCGACCCAGATGGAGGCGATGCGCAAGGGTGCCCCCGTCGGCCTGGTGTTCCAGAGCCTCGCCGGGTCGCAGAAGGGAAACGAGTCCTTCGGCATCGACGTCGGGATGCTCGACGAGGCCTACGCGCTGGCGAAGCGCTACTCGGTCGCGACCGGTCCCAACTACATGTACTTCGAGACCGGTCAGGGTGCCGAGCTGTCTGCGGACGCGCACCACGGCGCCGACCAGGTCGTGATGGAGGCGCGCTGCTACGGGCTCGCCAAGCGGTACGACCCGTTCCAGCTGAACACCGTCGTCGGCTTCATCGGGCCCGAGTACCTCTACGACTCGACGCAGATCACGCGCGCGGGCCTCGAGGACCACTTCATGGGCAAGCTCACCGGCATCTCCATGGGTGCCGACGTCTGCTACACCAACCACGCGCGGTCCACGCAGAACGAGCTCGAGAACCTGGCCGTGCTGCTCGGCGCGGCCGGCGTGAACTACATCATGGGGATCCCGATGGGGGACGACTCGATGCTCAGCTACCAGAGCTCGAGCTACCACGACGCGCCGAGCCTGCGGCAGCTGCTCGGGCTGCGTCCGCTCCCGGAGTTCGAGGCCTGGATGGAAGACCTCGGCCTGCTCCGCAACGGTCGGCTGACCGACAAGGCCGGCGACGCATCCTTCTTCCTGAGCCGATAGGGGGACCGATGAGCGTCGTGTCCGCGACCGAGGTCCGAAGCATCGTCGAGGCGGTGCTGGCCGAGCTCGCCCAGACCCCGACTGCCCCGACCGCCCCGACTGCCCCGACGGCGCCGACTGCGGTGGAGCGGGCTCCCGCGGCACCGCGGCCCTCCGCGGCGAGCTCCACCGGACCCGCGGCGTCGCAGCCCGGCGAGCTGCGCATCGAGGTGAGCGACCCGACGGTCCCTGACCGGCGCCGCCAGATCGGTGTGCAGAACCCCGCCAACCCCACCGGACTGGCCAACCTCGCGGCCTCGACCGGGGCGCGACTTGCGGTCGGTCGCGCGGGCCCACGCCCGCGGACGGGTACCGTCCTGCTCTTCAGCGCCGACCACGCGGTGACCCAGGACGCCATCTTCGGTGATGTGCCGACGGCGCTGCTCGACCAGTTCGGGCTGTTCACCGTGCAGACCCAGGTGACCGGACAGGACGAGTTCCTGCTTCGACCTGATCTCGGTCGGCTGCTCTCGGCCGAGGCCAAGGCCCTGGTCGAGCAGAAGTGCGTCAAGAAGCCGCAGGTGCAGGTCGTGGTCGGGGACGGCCTCTCCGCCGCCGCGGTCGCGAACAACCTGCCGCAGATCTACCCCGTGATCGAGCAGGGCCTGCGCGGGGCGGGTCTCACGGTCGGCACGCCGTTCTTCGTGCGGTACTGCCGCGTCGGCGTGATGAACGACATCAACGACATCATCCGGGCGGACATGGTCGTCCTGCTCATCGGCGAGCGGCCGGGCCTGGGCGTGGCCGACGCGATGAGCGTGTACTCCGGCTGGCGCCCGACCGCGGGCAAGACGGATGCGGACCGCGACGTCATCTGCATGATCACCGAGAACGGGGGCACCAACCCGCTCGAGGCCGGCGCCTTCGTCGTCGAGCACGTCAAGAACGTGATGCAGCATCAGGCCAGTGGGGTCGAGCTGCGGTTGAAGCAGAGCGGGAGCCGATGATGGCCGTACTCGACCCGATCAAGCCGACGATCCTCGCGACGCGGGTGATCCCGAACGTGGACCGCGGCTTCGCCGCGCGGCTGGGCCTGCGTGACGACCAGCGGAGCCTGGCCCTGGTCACCTGCGACATCGACGACTGCCTCTACGTCTCCCTCGACGAGGCCACCAAGATGGCC
Source organism: Cellulomonas sp. KRMCY2 (assembly GCF_000526515.1). Taxonomy (NCBI): domain Bacteria; kingdom Bacillati; phylum Actinomycetota; class Actinomycetes; order Micrococcales; family Cellulomonadaceae; genus Cellulomonas; species Cellulomonas sp. KRMCY2. Next base: position 1,258,775 of record NZ_JAGF01000001.1, on the reverse strand, counting down.
GAGGTCGAGGTCGTCTACGCGAAGAGCTTCTACGCCGGCTCCGCGCACGCCTCCGGCCCGCTGTCCGGGGAGATCATCGGCATCCTGGCCGCGCCGAACCCGGCCGAGGCCCGCTCGGGCCTGGCGGCCTGCGTCGGGTACGCCCAGGAGAAGGCCTGGTTCGAGGCGGCCGACGACGCGGGCGACCTCGCGTTCTTCGCGCACCCGATCTCCCGCACCGGCACGTACCTGAGCAAGGAGGCAGGCATCGGGGTGGGCACCCCGATGGCGTACCTCATCGCCCCGCCGCTCGAGGCGACGTACGCCCTGGACCTTGCCCTGAAGATGGCCGAGGTCGAGATGGTGGTGTGGTTCGAGCCGCCGTCCGAGACCAACTTCTCCGGTGGCTTCCTGACCGGCGACCAGAGCGCCGTCGTCGCCGCGTGCAACGCCTTCCGCGCCGGTGTCCTCGAGATCGCCGCCCACCCGTTGGAGGCGTGAGCGATGGAGGAGCTCGACGACGACCTGCGATCCGTGCAGGAGGCACGTCGCCTCGCGGTGACCTGCCGTACCGCCCAGCGCGAGTTCGCCACCGCGACCCAGCAGGAGGTCGACCGCGTCTGCGCCGCGATGGCCGACGCCGTCTACCGCGAGGCCGCCCGGCTCGGCGCGATGGCCGTCGAGGAGACCGGGTACGGCGTACCTGCGCACAAGCGCATCAAGGTGGAGTTCGCGTCCAGGGCCGTGTGGGAGTCGATCAAGGACGTCCCGACCGTCGGGATCCTGCGGCGTGACCCGGCGGCGGGGATCGTCGAGATCGGCGCCCCGGTGGGCGTCGTCGTCGGCCTGTGCCCGTCCACGAACCCCAGCTCGACGGCCGTCTACAAGGTCCTGATCTCGGTGAAGGCGCGCAACGGCTGCATCATCGCCCCGCACCCGGCCGCCAAGCGCAGCACGTACGAGGCCGTCAAGGTGATGATCGAGGCCGGCGAGCGTGCGGGGATGCCCAAGGGCCTGGTCGCCTGCATGCAGCAGGTGAGCCTGCAGGGCTCCCAGGAGCTCATGAAGCACTACGCGACGTCGGTGATCCTGGCGACCGGTGGGACCCCGATGGTCCGAGCCGCGCACAGCAGCGGCAAGCCGGCGTTCGGGGTCGGTCCGGGCAACGTGCCGGTGTACGTCGACCGGTCCGCCGACGTGCTCGCCGCGGCCGAGGCGATCGTCAACAGCAAGGCTTTCGACTGCTCGACGATCTGCGCGACGGAGCAGTCGGTGGTCGCCGACGAGCCGATCGCCGGCACCCTGCGGGCGGAGATGGAGCGTCTGGGCGCCTACTGGGTGAACCCGGCGCAGAAGGCCGCTCTCGAGCGGACGGTCTTTGCTCCCGGCGGGGCGATGAACCCGCGGGCGGTGGGCAAGACGCCGCAGGCCCTCGCGCAGCTGGCCGGGATCGAGGTGCCCGCCTGGGCACGCATCCTGGTGGCCGAGCTGAGCGCTGTGGGGCGCGAGGAGCCACTGAGCGCGGAAAAGCTCACGACCGTGCTCGGCTGGTACGTCGAGAAGGGCTGGCGCGCGGGCTGTGACCGCTCGATCGAGCTGCTCCGATTCGGCGGCGACGGGCACTCCCTGGTGATCCACGCGACCGACACCACCGTCATCGAGACCTTCGGTCTGGAGAAGCCCGCGTTCCGGATCCTGGTCAACACCTGGGGGACGCTGGGGGCGATCGGGGCGACGACCGGCCTCGTGCCGGCCATGACGCTGGCGCCCGGCGGGATCGGCGGTGCGGTGGTCAGTGACAACATCACCGTCACGCACCTGCTCAACATCAAGCGCCTCGCGTACGCCCTGCACGAGCCTCCGGCGGCGGCCTTCGACCACGCGCCCGACGTGCGGGGCGCCCCGCGGCGGGACGGCACCGGACGCATCGCGGACCGGGGCGCCCCGGCGCCCGCACAGCCGCAGGACCGCGTCGAGCGGATCGTGCGTCGGGTGCTCGAAGAGCTGGGAGGTGGCCCGTGAGCAGACCCCCCGCAAGCCGCCCGCCGCCGGGCCGACCGGCCCGGCACTCCGGTGGTCACCCTCCGGCCGGCCACCATCAGGCAGGTGCACACCCGACGGCACCACGATCCCAACGGCAGCAGCACAGTGAGAGGACAGTCCCGTGACAAATCCCCAGATGATCGCACTCGGCATGGTCGAGACGCGTGGCCTGGTCGGCGCGATCGAGGCGGCCGACGCGATGGTGAAGGCAGCGAACGTCACGCTGATCGGCAAGGAAGTGATCGGCGGTGGCTACGTGACCGTCATGGTGCGCGGTGACGTCGGCGCGGTGAAGGCCGCCACCGACGCCGGCGCGGCTGCGGCGCAGCGGGTCGGTGACCTCGTCAGCGTGCACGTGATCCCCAGGCCGGCCGGAGACGTCGAGTTCATCCTGCCGTCCGACAACCCCGGGACCAAGCCCACCGCCGTCTGAGCACGACGGACTGCTGAGGACCTGCCGTGGGTCGCCGGGCGCACACCGCCGCCGACGTGCTCCGTCTCGCCGCCTCGGGCGCGACGGAGCTCGTCGTCGCGCCCGAGGACCTGGTCACCCCGTTGGCCCGGGACCTGGCCGGGGAGAGGGGAGTCCGGGTCGTCGTGCGATCCGCCGCCACCGACTCCCTGGACGCTGCGCGCCAGGAGACACCACCCCGGCTGCGTCACGTCCCCGGGGTGAACGCCATGGAGCTGGCGCCGTTCCCGGTCGATCTGCACCGTCCGGAGATGGACGTGCGACTCGCCGACGTCGTCACGGGTGCGCACGGCATGCCGATGGCCGCCGGTGTGATGAGCCTGCGCCAGGGCTCGTTCCCGTGGACCCTCGACTACGACGAGGTCGAGTACGTCATCGAGGGTGAGCTGCACATCACCTGCGGCGAGCGCGCGGTGGTCGGCCGACCCGGTGACGTGATCGCGGTTCCGAAGGGCTCGTCGATCACGTTCGGGACACCGTCGTGGGCACGCTTCCTCTACGTGACCTATCCCGCCGACTGGGCCGGTGGGGCATGATCGGCGACCTCGCCGCGACGATGGCGGCGCTCGAGGCGGTGATGGTGCCCGAACCCCTGGCCGAGCGGCCCACCGGGATCAAGGTCGGCGTCGACCTCGGTACCGCATACACCGTGCTGATCGCACTCGATGCCGACGACCGACCGCTCGCGGCGGTCTACGAGTTCGCCGACGTCGTCCGCGACGGTGTGGTGACCGACTTCGTCGGCGCGATCGACCTCGTCCGTCGACTGAAGCGGAAGGCCGAGCTCCGGCTCGGGGTGCCGATCCTGGCCGCGCACGGCGCGTACCCACCAGGCGTGGCGCGCAGCGAGGTGCGCGCCGTCCAGCACGTCATCGAGGCAGCCGAGATGGAGTGCACCGGGCTGGTGGACGAGCCGACAGCCGCGAATGCGGTGCTCCGGCTGCGGGACGGCATCGTCGTCGACGTCGGCGGTGGCACCACCGGCGTCGCGGTGGTCCAGGACGGTGTCGTGGTGCACACGGCTGACGAGCCGACCGGGGGCACCCACCTGACCCTCGTCATCGCCGGCGCCCTCGGGATCTCCTTCGACGAGGCCGAGGCCCTGAAGAAGGACCCGCAGCAGCAGTCCCGGCTGTTCCCGCTGATCCGGCCGGTGATGGAGAAGGTCGCCAGCATCCTGACGACAGCGACGCGTGGATGGCCGACGCCGATGGCCTACCTGGTCGGCGGGACGGCGTCCTTCCCCGGCTTCGCCGAGGTCGTGACCGAGGCCTCGGGGATCGACACGGTCGTGCCCGTCGCGCCGCTGTTCGTGACGCCGCTCGGTATCGCCCGCAACGGCGCAGTCCATGCACCCTCGTACGGATCCACAGAGCTGGGCATGGTGCCCAGATGACCAAGGAGAAGTGCCGCCGTGGCCGATGACTTCGAGCTCCGCGCCTACTGCTACCTCGACCGGATGCAGCCGCAGTACGCCTCCTTCGTCGGGTCCGTCACCCAGGGTGACCTCCCGATCGAGGGCATGGCCGCCCTCTACGTCGAGATGGCGCCCGGCAACCACGTGTTCCGGGTGGTGGACGTCGCGGTGAAGGCGACGATGGCGCGCCCGGGCGCCCAGATCGTCGAACGGCAGTTCGGGATGTTCGAGCTCCACAACGAGTCCCAGGCCGAGGTGCTCCAGGCCGGGGACGCGGTGCTGCGTGAGCTCGGTCTCGACCCGAGCGCCCGCAAGAAGCCGCAGATCGCGTCGATGCAGGTCATCACCAACGTGAGTCCCTACCAGTCGCAGCTCCTCAACCGGTTCACCCGGGGCATGATGCTGGTGGCCGGCCAGACGATGCTCGTCCTGGAGTGCACACCCGCGGCCTACATCAACCTCGCCGCGAACGAGGCCGAGAAGGCGGCTGACGTCAACCTCATGCACGTCACCTCGGTCGGTGTGTTCGGTCGGCTGTGGATGGCGGGGACCGAGTCGAGCATCCTTGCCGCGCGGGACGCGGCAGTGGCAGCGCTGGAGGGTATCGATGGCCGGGACTGAGCAGGACAGCAGGCATCCGCGGCGCCGGTTCGTCACCCGGCACGAGGTCGAGGACGCGGCGGCCGCCGGGCAGCCGGTCCGGTTGCACGGCCGTGACGTCATCACCCACGAGGCGGCGCAGCGAGCACGGGACCTCGGGGTCGTGATCGAGCGTGAGCCGTCTGGCGGCGCGCCGGGCCCGTCGGCGGGACGGTCGTCCGCCAGTCGGTCGGCGCCGTCCGTCGCGACCTCGGCCGCACCCGACGACCTGCGCCGTGCCGTTCGGGCGGCGGTCGTCGCCGAGCTCGGGGTGGAGCCGCCTGGCCTCGACGCGGTGATCGCCCGGGTCCTCGACAGACGCGAGCGGTAGCCGGCCTGGACATCGGAGCGCCTGCACGGCCGTCGTGACGGAATCACCCGGGGCGGGGATCATCGCAGGGCCGCATCTGCCGATGGAGCAGGAGAGCGGCGCAGACGGCGCCGGCCATCAGCAGGTCAGCGAGGTCGGCCATGACCAGGACATCGGCACCCACCCAGGTCCGCGGTGCGTCCGCGGTGCTCCACGGGATGCACCCCCTGCGGGGGTACCCGGTGACCTGGCACCTCACGCCGCTCGTCGCGCGCCCCCAGCACCCGGCGGAGTTCCTCGTGGAGCGCGCCGACGGTCACATCGAGGATGCGACCGCCTGGCAGCTCGCCGAGAAGGAGGTCGCGGTGATGGACTCGCGCGAGATGTGCGACCTGGTCCGACGCGCCTCGGCCATCTCCCTGCACTGACCGGCGCTCTCTGCTGATCGCCGGGCGGTGCGTCCGACGAGAGATGCGTCCGACGGGCCGTGCGTGCGATCTGCGCCAAAGGCCCGCGACATCCCCTCCGGGCGGGGACCAACGTCCCGCCCCCGTCGATCGGCTCGGGTGAGAGTGAGAGGGACGCGCGCCGACGTCGGCGCGATGGCGGACCCCGGCTGGCTCGCGCTGATCCCGAACCGCCCGATCACCATCGGCCACGAGATCGCCGGCGTGGTCACCGCGCCCGGTGAGGGCGTGACGGACGTCAAGATCGGCGATCGCGTCGGCGTCTGCCCGACGGCGTCCGCGCCGTCCCTCCTCGGTCGCCGAGGGCGGGCGGCGGGCTGTGCCGCCGACCTCAGAGCACGTCGACGGCGTAGGCGCCGATCTGGCTGTCGAGGGTCGCGACCACCAGGCCCTCGCACTGGGCCTGGGCGACGAGCATCCGGTCGAACGGGTCCTTGTGGTGCCCGGGCAGGTCGCGGAGCCGCTCGGCGTGCGCCGCCGTCAGGGGCAGCGCCTCGAAGCCGCCGGACAGCAGCGCGGCGGTCGGGTCCGCCGGTGCCTCGAGCTTGCCGAGCGATGCCTTGATCGCGATCTCGCTGATGCTCACCGCCGAGAAGAAGACGTCGTTGTGCTCATCGGCCAGGGCGTCCCGCTGGTGCGCGGGCAGCGCCGGGTCGTCGGCGAGCCACCAGAGCAGCACGTGGGTGTCGGCGAGGATCCTCATCGACCGAACCAGGCCTCGGCGTCGTCCGGGGTGAAGGCTTCGAAGTCCTCCCCGATGACGACCTTGCCGCGCCAGGCGCCCGGCTCGCGGCGCCCGCCCCGGTCCGGGAGCGGGGCGATGCGTGCGACGGGCCGACCATGGCGGGTCAGGGTGATCTCCTCGCCTGCCTCAGCCCGGGCGACGAGCTTGGAGAGCTGGGTCTTCGCCTCGTAGATGTTCACGGTCATGCCCATGCCTCCCAGTCTAGATGGTCAGACCAGACCAGACCAGACCAGGACCCACGAAAGAGACGTACCGCGTGCTCAGTCCCACCACAGCGACCAGCACGGCTCGTTCGGCCGCCACGGGTTGAGCTGTCGGGTGACCTCGTGCGGAAGGCATGCCGCATCGGTGATCCCCAGGTCACGCTGCACGAGCGCCCACAGGCGGTCGCACTGGCAGCCCGGATCGTGCCGGGGTGTGATGTCCAGGTCCGGTGCCCCATAGACCAGGCAGCCTTCGGCGGTGAGGCGCTCGTCGGTGCGCACCGGTCCGACGAGGTAGCCGTGCAGCTCGACCGCGTCCGGGTGGGCGACGGTGGTCCGCAGCAGCACGCCGAGGCTCGGTGCGTCGTTCTGCCTGTCCTCGAGCTGCTCGGGGCCGAGGATCTCGAGGAGGGCCTGGGCCGCGCAGGCGTCGAGGCCGGCGAACCGTGCCACGTCGCCGTCGTCGGCCGGGAGGTGGGTGACGAACGGTGCGACGACATCGGTCACACCCGAGGTGACCAGCCAGCCGCGAGGACCGAGGTACCCGTCGACGTCGTCGTGGTCGATCCGCACCCCCGCGAGCTGCCGTCGGAACGTGCCGGTCAGGTCGGGCGGGGGCGTCATGGGGACCTCGGTCTCGTCGCGTGGGGCGTCTGGACCTCGAGCATCGACGGCGGCCGCGGGTGCGCGCGCACGAGCCCGTGCGTGCTGTGGAGACGCAGGTCCCCGCTGCGGCTGTGGACGCGAGTGCGCAGGTCAGGGCGACGGTTGCCGGGACGACACGCTCCGCGCACCGCCCGAGGAGAGGCGGGCGCGGAGCACGTCAGGATGGGGGGGACCGCCGGCTGTCCCGGTCGGGCGGCCTAGACGGTATGGAGTGACCGCCCGGGTGTGGGTGGTTGCGGGCCGGGGCCTCACTCACGCAATCTCGTGGGTTACCGAGTAGGGGCTGCCTGCTCGGCCTATCCGACATGTGTGGGAGGCCCCGGTGTTCTCTGAGCGTACGAGTGTGGGGCTCGACGTGCACGCACGGTCGGTCGCGGCGGCTGCGATCGATGGCGTGACGGGCGAGCTGTTCCAGGCGAGGTTGACGCCCTCGCACGAGCACATCCGCGGGTGGATAGGCGCGTTGCCGGGTCCGGTCGCGGCGACGTATGAGGCCGGGCCGACCGGCTTCGGGCTCGCGCGGGCACTGAAGGCGGACGGGATTCGGTGCGTGGTCGCGGCTCCCTCGAAGTTGCAGCGACCGTCGGGGGATCGGGTCAAGACCGACGCCAGGGACGCGGTGCACCTCGCCCGGCTGTTGCGGCTGGACGAGATCACCGCCGTGGTCATTCCCTCCGAGGACCAGGAGGCGGCCCGGGACCTGGTCCGGGCGCGAGAGGACTGCCGCGGGGACTTGATGCGAGCCCGGCACCGGCTCTCGAAGCTGCTGCTGCGCCACGGGATCGTCTACGACGGCGGGCAGGCGTGGACCGGGACCCACGACGGGTGGCTACGACGCCAGCACTTCGAGGCCCCGGCGGTGCAGATGGCCTTCGAGTCCGACTACGACGCCGTGCTCGCCACCGATGCGCGCCGCGACCGGCTCGACGCTGCGATCACCGCGATGGCCACGGACAGCGAGTTCACCCCGGTCGTGCGGCGGTTGAGCTGCCTGCGGGGTGTCTCGACGTTGACGTCGTTCGCCCTGGCGGTCGAGATCGGTGACTGGCACCGGTTCACCGGCAACACCATCGGCTCCTTCGTCGGTCTGGTCCCCAGCGAGCACTCCTCGGGGGCCCGCCGGGTGCAGGGCTCGATCACCAAGACCGGCAACACCCACGCCCGTCGGCTGCTGGTCGAAGCAGCCTGGCACCACCGGGCCCGCTACCGACCCGGTGCGACCATGTTGGCCCGCTGGGACCTGGCCTCACCGGCTGCCCGCGCCCGCGGTGACGAGGGGAACCGGCGTCTGCACGCCCGCTGGGTCCGGTTCGACGAACACCACAAGCGACCCGTGATCGCCAACGTCGCCATCGCCCGCGAGCTCGCCGGCTGGTGCTGGTCACTGGCCACCCTCGAGGACCACACGACGGCCCGCTGAACCACCAGGCCCACGATCTGACTCCTGACCCCAGACCGGTAGCAGCGCGTGGAGCGACCCGCGAAACTCCTATGAGCAACGAGCCCCCAGGCTCGCGACGCCCGACTCTAGACCCGCGATCCGCTCCTGCCGAACAGCCCGTCCTGCGGTAGCCAACCCGCGCATATCAGTCTGACCGCGCGTCGCCAACGACACGCTCACCGGACCCCGGGGCCACAGAGTCAACAAGGAGGCGCCGCCCAGAACCCATCCGGGCGGCGCCTCACCCTGCCCACTTGACAGCGGGTCCCTCCATATCAGGAGTGCAGCGGCGTCAGCGCCACGTAGTCGTCGATCGTCCCGTCGCGCAGGCACACGTCGATGATCTGCCGGCCCAGCGGGTCGAGGTCCGCCGTGCAGAACTGCCGCAGCTCGCTCTTGAAGAAGTCGGTCAGGATCTTCGCCCCGGCGTCGTACGCCTCGACGCCCACCTGGGACTGCTGGTCGGGACGCAGGAAGGTCGGCCGGATGAGCTGCCCGTCGATCTTCATCTCCTTGAGCGTGTAGCCGAACAGGGCGCAGCGGGACGCCATCAGGCTGTCGGGCCGCATCCGGCCGGGACCGCGGCGGGCCAGGTACTCCCGCGTCAGCCACTCGGCGGCGAAGCCCACCTTGTACGCTCCGATGTGCTGGTTCGGCGTCAGCACGTAGCGGGTGCGCGGTGCCTCGATGATCTGCCGCAGCAGCAGGTTGGCCGCGGCGACCTTGGTGCCGGTCGCGAACGGCCAGTAGGAGCCGACGCCCTCGGCGACCATGCCGCCGTGCGCGAGCCGGTCCGTGGTGTCGCTGCTCTCGCCGATCGACGGGTTCTTGTCGCCGCGCGGGGCGATCAGGCGCCACAGCCAGGCGAGCGCGGGCGGGACGAAGTGCGTCATGCCCATGATCCCGTAGGTCGGGCTGAAGCGCGTGCAGGGCGGCATGCGGACCCCGAACGTGCGGAAGTCCACCTCCTCCGGCTCGTTGATGACGCCCCTGACCAGGCGGCGGGGCACGACGACGCGCGGGTTCGGGCAGGGCTTGCCGGTCGAGTCGAGCGTGTGCTCCCACGGCAGGCAGGTCGCGTCCGGCACGCCCTCGATGTTGTAGAAGACCAGCGGCTCCTGCGGGTGGATGCAGACCCGGTCCAGGTGGACGTCCTCGCCGTACTCGGTGAGGTTGTCGACCCGCACGAACCAGCCGTCCTCGGCGTCGGCGACCCCGAGCTTGCCGTTGCCGCGCTGCAGCACCGGCGGGCACATGGTCATGTCGTCGGTCACCGGCGCGAGCGCGCTCGTCTCGCCGAGGGTGATCACGTACGGCTCGTCGGTCACGACGTTGGTGCCGAGCAGGATGCGGCCGTCGTCCCGGCGGCGCATCTCCTGGCACATCTCGGACTTGCCGCCACCCGAGGCGCCCTCGTGCATGATGATCGTCTCGTTCTCGTACGGTGTGGTGACCCGCACCGACGACGCGTGCGCGGTGACCCAGCCCTCCTGCTCGCCGATGTCCAGCAGCACCGAGAAGACGCCCTTCTTGGCGCTCGGTCCCGGGTACAGGTTGTAGGCGAACACCTCGTGCAGGCTCGTCGAGCGGTCGTGCACGACCACCTGGCGCCCGCCGAAGTGCGTGTGCCGGAACGGCGGCGCGACGTAGAGGATCGAGCGGGGCGTGTACTCGCCGAGCTCCTCGAACGTGACCCAGCCCTGCAGGTCGACCAGGGTCAGGGCGAAGAACGCCGCGTTGACCGGGCAGATCGCCAGCGACGGGTAGCCGTAGGTCAGCCCGCCGGCCTTGAACGGCACGACGACGAGGTCCTGGCCGGAGAGCCACTCGAGCGTCTGCGCCTTGACCGGCGCGAACTCGGCACCGAAGACGTCGCGGTAGCGCGGCTTGTCCGTCGGCAGGTCGTCGGCGATGCGCATGCAGTCCGGGTCCCGGCGACGCAGGTAGTCCTCGGGATAGTTGACCGCGATGCCGTTCTTGCAGCGCACGACGTCGGCCTCGACGACGGGCGTGCCGTCGACGTCGTACTCGACAGTGAACCTCGGGCCGCCCTCGGGTCCGAGGGCCAGCTGGTAGAGCTCGGCACGCGAGGTCGGGACGACGATGCTGCGGCACGCGTCGAGCGCCGCGCGGACATCAGGAGGCAAGGTCAGGCTGTCCAGCGGTCGGCTCACGTCTTCTGCTCCTTGATCGGGCGCGCCACGAGGTCCTCAGTCGATCGGTTCACCGTCGTCGTCGTCGGCACGGAGCGGATCAGCACGCTCTTTGCCCGGACGTTACGTCTCGATGGTAGGAGGCGTATGGGACCTTTGGGGACGTTCGTGCACGCAGCCGTCCACGCCCCGGGCGCCTATTCTCACGATGTGAGCACCATGGACGAGCGGACCAGGCCCGGCAGCGACCTCCCGGAGTACCGGGCCGGCGGTCTCCTCGTCCGGGAGCACCGGCTGACGGTCCCGGTCGACTGGTCGGCGCCCGACCGGTACCCGCCGATCCAGGTCTTCGCCCGCGAGGTCGTCGACCCGGCACGCAGCGGCGACGACCTGCCACTGCTGCTCTTCCTGCAGGGCGGTCCCGGTGGTCAGGGTCCACGGCCCACCGCGGGCGGCTGGTGGACGACGGCGCTGGCGACGCATCGGGTGATCCTGCTCGACCAGCGCGGCACCGGGCGTTCGTCGCGCATCGACGGCCGCCGCATCGCTGCCTTCGACGGACCACAGGCGGCGGCGGACTACCTGGCCTGCTTCCGGGCCGACGCGATCGTCGCCGATGCCGAGCACCTGCGGGCCACCGTGTACGGCAGCCGGCAGTGGGCGACCCTCGGTCAGTCCTACGGCGGCTTCATCACCCTTGCCTACCTGTCCCGCCATCCGGAGGCGCTGACCGCGTGCTACGTCACCGGTGGGCTGCCGGGCATCACGGCGAACGCCGAGGAGGTCTACCGACGCACCTACCCGCGCCAGACCGCCCGCAACGCCGAGATCGCCCGACGCTTCCCCGACGACGTCGCGCTCCTCGGCCGGCTCGCGGACCGGCTGGCGGTCGGCGACGTCGTGCTGCCGAACGGGGACCCGTTCACTGTCGAACGGCTCCAGCTGCTCGGCATGCCGCTCGGGATGAGCACCGGCGTCGACGAGCTGCACTGGTTGCTGGACACCGCTGTCGTCGACGGTGCGGCGGCCGACCCGGCCGAGCCGACCGACGCGTTCCTCACCGCTGTCGCGCACCGCACGGGGTTCGACGAGAACCCGCTCTACGCCGTGCTGCAGGAGGCGATCTACCACCAGGGTCCACGCGCCGGCGGCTGGGCCGCTGCCGCCGAGCAGGAGCGCCACCCGGCCTTCGCCGGTGACGCCCGACCGCTGGTCCTGACCGGCGAGGCGATCTTCCCGTGGATGTTCTCGCAGGTCAGGGTCCTGAGGGCGTTCCAGGGGGCCGCCGAGGTCCTGGCCGCGCGCACCGAGTGGCCGGCGCTGTACGACGTCGACCGGCTGGCTGCCAACGAGGTCCCGGTCGCGGCGGTGCAGTACGTCGACGACCCGTACGTCGACCTCGACCTCGCGCTCGCGACCGCCGACACCGTGGGCAGCGCCGAGGTCTGGGTGACCAACGAGTACCTGCACGACGGCCTGCGGGTCGCGGGCGACGTCATCCTGCCGCGGCTGCTGGAGCTGGCCGCCGGGACGTGGCGCGTCACTCGTCGGTGACGGTGGCTTCGGGCGTCGCACGCCGGATGATGGCCGCAGGGCTCTGTCTTGTTACCGTCGACGGAGGGACGGTCGTCTGGTGACGTCGCCAGACGGGATGTGAGGGGTCGATGCAGGCACGGACAAGAAGGCGTGCGGGCGCCGTTGCTGCACTGCTGAGTCTCCTGGCACTCGTGGTCGCCGTGGTGGTGCTGGCGGGTGGCCTGCCCGACCGGCTCGCGTCCGCCTCGGCGGGAAGCACCCCGAGTCCGGTGCTGGTCGACCAGGTCCAGGACGGCACGGCGCGCAACGTGATCCTGCTCGTCGGCGACGGCATGGGTGACTCGGAGATCACCATCGCCCGCAACTACGAGTACGGCGCAGCGGGTTCCCTTCCCGGCATCGACGCCCTGCCGGCGAGCGGTCAGCTCACGACCTGGTCGGTGGATCGGGTCGACGGGCTGCCCGACTACGTCACTGACTCGGCGGCGGCCGCGAGCGGCTGGGCGACCGGCACCAAGACCTACGACGGCGCCCTCTCGGTAGGCATCGACGGCCTGCCGAGGCCCACGATCCTGGAGATGGCCCAGGCCGACGGTCTGCGCACGGGCGACGTCAGCACCGCCCCGATCCAGGACGCGACACCGGCCGCCCTCCTGGCCCACGTGACCTCCCGTGGATGCATCGGGCCGTCTGCCACGACCACTGGGTGCCCGACGGAGGCGCTGGAGAACGGCGGACTCGGGTCGATCACCGAGCAGCTGATCGAGACCCGGGCCGACCTCGTACTGGGCGGTGGGGCGACCTGGTTCGACGAGATCGCGACATCCGGCCCGTGGGAGGGCAAGACCCTGTTGGCCCAGGCCACCGAGAGGGGCTTCCAGGTGGTGACCGATGTCGCGGGCCTGGACGCGGTCGACCACGTCGACCAGTCCGCGCCGCTGCTCGGGCTGTTCGCTGCCGAGACGCTCCCGCTCCGCTGGGCAGGACCGCTCGCCACGCCCTTGGGTGGGTCCGAACCGGCGGTCCGATGCATGGCGAACCCTGCGCGTGTCGCCTCCACGCCGACGCTCCCGCAGATGACCGGCAGGGCGATCGAGCTCCTGGACACGGGTGGGGAGACCGGCTTCTTCCTGCAGGTCGAAGGCGCGAGCATCGACAAGGCGGACCACGCCGCCAACCCGTGCGGCCAGATCGGTGAGACGGTCGACTTCGACGAGGCGATCCAGGTGGCCCTTGAGTTCGCCGAGACCGATGGCCACACGCTCGTCTTGGTCCTCGCCGACCACGCCCAGTCGAGCCAGATCGTCCCTACGGGCACGACTTCCGGCCTGACGCGGACCTTGCTGACCGCAGACGACAAGCCGATGACCGTCTCCTACCCCACCACCGGCCCCGCCGGTGGGGTGGTCCACACCGGCTCGCAGGTGCGGCTTGCCGCCTACGGCCCCGGCGCGGACCGCGTCATCGGCCTCACCGACCAGACGGACCTGTTCGTGACCATGCGTGAAGCGCTGGGGATCGACCGGACGTAGCAGGGGACCGGCGCGTCGAGCCGAGTGGGGCGTTCATGCTTGTCACCCTGCCGGTCCTCGCCCTCCGCGGCGTGTCTGTCGGCGAAGCAGGGCCGCGATCCCGACGACCGGCAGGAGCACCCCGAGCCCGGTGGTGATCCGCGTGCCCAGCCCGCCCGGGTCGAACGGTCCCGGCAGGACGGCGGTCGGTGTGATCGCCAGGATCGGGAAGGCCTCCGCGAGGACGTCCACCTCGGCGTCGCTCTTGCCCCGCACGTCGCCGAGGGTGATCGCCCCGACGGCGCCCATCGACCCGATGAGGGTCCGGAAGGCTGCCCGACGTTCGTCCGGGTCGGTGATCTCGTCCGCGCGGCCGGCGAGCAGGGCCCCTGGCAGCAGCATCTCGACCTCCGGGTGGGCCAGGGCGTTGCGGAACCAGTGCGCGCCGCGGCCGTAGCCGGCGATCACGACGACCCGGCCGTCGACCAGGGCGTAGCCCAGCGGCGCCTCGCGGACCAGTCCGCTCGTGTGACCGGTGGTCCGCAGCACCATCATCGAGCCCGTGAACGGTGTCGCGAGCAGCAGACCTCCGCCGGCGTGCAGCACGGGGACGGCGAATCGGCGGTTCAGCACCAGGAAGGCCTTGCGGAGCGGCTCGAGCGCGGCCGTCATGGCGGGCCCGTACGGCAGTGGTGTGCTCATACGACGACGCTAGGCCGCCGGTGGGTGCCCGCGTGGGGCATTCGGGCCCGGCGTCCGAACTCCGATCGAGGGAAACCACCCCGGCGTGCGGCGGGTCGACGTAGCGTTGTGACCATGAGTGTTCTCGTCGTCCACGGGTCGAAGCGGGGCGGTACGCAAGGCCTCGCCGAGTCGATCGGCCAGGTGCTGAGCGGGGTCGGTCACGACGTCCGCGTCGAGCCTGCTGCAGACGTTCGCGGGCTCGACGGCGTGACGGCCGTCATCGTCGCCGGAGGCCTGTATGCGAGCAGGTGGCACAAGGACGCGCGACGGTTCGTCCGCAGGCACCGTCGCGAGCTGGCCGTCCTGCCGGTGTGGCTCGTGGCGTCCGGACCGCTGGACGACTCCGCCGACGCGGGCACGCTGCCGCCGGTGGCCCAGGTCAGCGCCGTGGGCACGAGCATCGGCGCCCGCGGCGAGGTCACGTTCGGTGGGCGGCTGACGCCGGACGCCCGGGGCTTCCCCGCGAGCGCGATGGCGAAGACCCAGGCGGGCGACTGGCGCAACGAGGAGCGCATCCGGCAGTGGGCCCTGCAGGTGCACAGCGAGCTCGCGGCCTGATCAGGCGCGCAGCAGCGTCCGCACCGCTGCCTCGATGGCCCGGCGGTCGTCGCCGGACATCGGGGGTGTGCCGTCGGCGGCCGGGCCGTCGGGCCGGCCGGGGAGCCCGCCGAGGCCTGCGACGTGGCGGGCGAAGGCCCGCGTGTGGCACACGCCGGAGAGCATCTCGATCGCCGAGTCGGGGTCGATGCCGGCGTCGATGCGACCGAGGTCCGCCTCGCCGACCAGGTAGGCGCGCACGGCCTGGTGGTGGTGCACCACGGCGCTGTCCTTGGCGTGGATCTCGGTCAGGAAGCGACGGAGCAGCTCGGGCCGCCCGGTCAGTCCCATGATCACCGGGATCATCCCGGCGTAGAACTCGTTCACGGCGACGCACAGGGCCACCAGGTTGTCCACCACGGACCCCGTGCCGGGCTCGGGCGGTCCGCCGGCCGGCGCGGCGGTCAGGATCCCGGCGAGCTCGTCGTAGCTGTCCGCGAGCGCGGCGAGGATCAGCTCGTCCTTGTCGTGGAAGTGGTTGTAGAGCACGCCGTCGGCGACCTGGGCGCGCTGCGCGATGGCCCGGGTGGTGATCCGCGCGACCCCGTGCTCGGCGACGATCGCCCTGGTCACCGCCACCAGATGGTCCCGCAGCGCCCGCGCGTGATCGCCCCCGGACTGACCGAGGAGGGCGCGGGCGCGGCGGGGAGACATCGTGGCCATCCAATCAGAGGTCGTCCGGTGGACGTGACGGCCGGCCGCTCACGCGACGTCCCGCCGGTCGGTGACGCGGGCGGCCAGCACGACCAGCGCCAGGGTCCACGCCGCCAGGGCGAGGCCGCCTGCCGTCCGCGAGAGCAGGTCGGGGGCGGGGCTCCCGACCAGACCTGCCGCTGCGGTCGCCGGCAGCCACCGGGCGACGTCGGGCGCGAGCGCCACGACGGCGTTCTCGACGAGCATGAGCCACACGACGGAGATCCCGATCGCCGTCGGCACGGCCCGCAGCAGGCCGCCCAGCGCCACGCCCATCAGCGCGTACAGGACGTTCCACAGCACGATCCCGACCAGGGCGAGGATGACGACCCGTGACGTCGGCTCGAAGGCGACGTCACGTGCGGCCATCCACGCCGCCGTCGCGGCCAGCGTCATGCCCGCGCTGAGCAGCCCCGAGACGAGCCCGACCGAGCCGAACGCGACGAGCTTGGCGGCCACGACGCGCGACCGCTTCGGTGTGACGAGGAAGGTCCCGGCGATCGTCCCCTGCCGGTACTCGCCGGCGATCGCGGTGATCCCGACGATGAGTGCGAGCAGGGCGGGGACACCGCCGTGCGACAGCGCCGTCCGGAGGCCCTCCGGGGTCTCCAGGGCCACCTCCGTGATGGCGCTGGAGAGCACGGCGCCCGTCACGAGGAGCGCCACCAGGCCGATCTGGGCCAGCAGCAGCCACCACGTCGAGCGGGTCGTGCGGAGCTTGTGGAGCTCGGCGCGGATCAGGCGGTTCATGCCGTCACCGACCCGGTGAGCTCGAGGAACGCCGACTCGAGGTCGCCCTCGGCGCCGGCCTGCGCGAGCAGGTCGTCCAGCGGTCCGTCGAACCGGAGCCGGCCGCCGCTGATCAGCACGATCCGGTCCACGGTCCGGGTGACCTCGGCGAGCAGGTGGCTCGACATCAGGACGGTGCGGCCGTCATCGGCCAGCCCGCGGAGCAGCGCCCGCATCCAGGCGATGCCCTCCGGGTCGAGCCCGTTGGCCGGCTCGTCGCAGACGAGCACCTCCGGGTCGCCGAGGAGGGCGGCGGCCAGCGCCAGGCGCTGGCGCATGCCGAGGGACCAGCCGCCGACCCGTCGACCGGCGGCGGAGGTGAGGTCGACGAGCTCGAGCACCTCGTCGACGCGGGACATCGGCAGGCCGGCCGCGATGGCGAGCACCTCGAGGTGCGCACGCCCGGTGCGTCCGGTGTGGAAGGCGTCGGGGCCGAGGACGGCGCCGACCGTCCGGGTGGGATCGGGGATCTCGGCGTAGGGCCGGCCGCCGATGAGTGCGGTCCCGGAGGTGGGGCGGGCGAGGCCGAGCAGGGCGCGCAGCGCCGTCGTCTTGCCCGCACCGTTCGGGCCGAGGAACCCGGTCACGGTCCCGGCCCGGGCCGTGAAGGTCAGGTCCTCGACCGCGGTGATCGGTCCGTATCTCTTGGTCAGCGCTCGGAGCTGGATGTCGGTCACAAGCTTCCTCCTATATGAACGAGCGTTCATGAACGGGTGTTCATCATTGTCCCGGAGGTGATGGGTTGTCAACGGGGGGTGACCTTCGTGCGTCGCCGCGTGGTCGGCAACGATGTTCAGCCGAGGTCGAGCAGGAACCTGAGCACCGCAGTGAGCGAGAGCCCGTTCGAGAACCCGCCATCGCGTACCAGCAGCCGCAGGTCGGCGACGGGTACCCAGGCGATGCTCTCCGCCTCGGCGGGGTCCGACGGGTCGCCGACCAGCGTGGCGCCGTGCGCGACGAAGACGTGGAACGTCTGGTCGCTCGTGCCGTTGGACGGGTGGAACGTGCACAGCGGTTGCAGCGGACCGGGTCGCCAGCCGGTCTCCTCGAGCGTCTCCCGCGTGGCGGCGTCCATCGGCGTCTCACCCGGCTCGATCCGGCCGGCCGGGATCTCCCAGCCCCAGGTGTCCGTGATGAATCGGTGCCGTCTCAGGAGCAGCAGCCCGCGCTCCGGGTCGTGGACCACGGTCCCCGCAGCCTGTGCCGGCATCCGCAGCACGTGGTGCTCGAAGCGTCCGTGACCGGGCACGTCCACGTCGACGAGCGCGACCCGCATCCACGGGCTGTCATAGACGGTGCGCTCACCGAACGTCTGCCACTCCATCGCCCGACCGTAGCTGGTGCGAGGCGGAGCATCGTGGTCGGCGACCGCCGGTCGTCAGCATGGGTCCGATCCGGGGCACGACCCTGGTGCGAAGCCCGAGCCGTCGACCTCGGTGACGAACCGGGGCCGGCGTGACGCGCTACCTGCTGGACACCAACGTCATCTCCGAGCTGCGACGGTCGCGGCCCCGTCCGGCGGTCGAGGCGTGGTTCGAGGGCATCGGCCGGGCCGACGTCGTCCTGAGCGCCGTGACACTCGGCGAGATCCACCAGGGCATCGTGCGGCTCGGTCGTCGTGACCCGGATCAGGCAGCGGTCCTCGCCGACTGGCTCGGTCGGCTCGAGCGCGGCTACTCCGACCGGATCCTGCCGGTGACGGTGGCAGTGGCCCGACGGTGGGCCGAGCTCAACGCCGTGCGCCCGCTTCCGGTCATCGACAGCCTGATCGCCGCGACCGCCATCGAGCACGGAGCGGTGCTCGCGACCCGGAACGTCCGCGACCTGGCGGGCGTCGACGTGACGATGGTCAACCCGTTCGACGATCAGCGACCCTGACCGACGGCGAGGGATCGGATGACCGGTTCGAGGCCGGCCACGACTCGAAGACCCGGATCGGCCGTCAGTGCGGCCGGCAGCCTCTGCGCGGGGTCGACGGCGAAGGTCAGCGCGCCCGAGGCGAGCGCGGCAGCCGTCCCGGTCGGGGAGTCCTCCACCGCCCAGCAGTCGTCCGGTGCGACGCGGAGGAGCCCCGCCGCCCTCAGGTACGCCTGCGGATCGGGCTTCGGACGGTCGACGTCGTCCCCGGCCACGACGACCGCGAACGAGCCGGTGGGCGCGGCCCGGAGCACCAGGGAGGCCAGGGACCGGTAGGTCATGGTCACCAGGGCGCACGGCACACCCGTCTCGCGCAGGGTCCTGAGCAGGTCCAGCGCCCCGGGTCGCCAGGGGACCGCTCCCGACAGGCCCGCAGCGACACCCTCGTGCAGTGCCGCGACGATCGCGCCGGTGCTCTGCCGGACCCCGCGTCCGCGCAGGTAGGCGGCGACGGCCGGCACCGACCAGCCCACCACGAGGTCGTCGTCGGCCGTCGACCAGGGTCCGCCGTGCGCCACGGCGATCGCGCCGGCAGCCGCGGACCACAACGGCTCGGAGTCGATCAGGGTGCCGTCGAGGTCGACCAGGACGGCGGCGGGCCGTCGCGCCGAGCGTCCGGTGGGCAGCTGGTGCCGGTCGGGCAGCACGCCTCCGGTGCGCGGGTCGAGTCCGGTCCGCGGGGTCAGTCCAGCAGCCATGTCGCCGAGCGCAGGTAGCTCTGGGCGACGGCGACGGTCCCCTCGCGCTGCGCCAGCCACAGGGCGGGGGGCAGCGCGTCCTCGCGGTGGGTCGTCGTCCAGCCGAGCATCTGCAGCCGACGGATCATCGACAGCGCGCAGCCGAGCCGCTCGTCGGCACGGGAGAGCGGCCGGACCTCGGCGTACCCGTCGACCCACTCCTTGGCCATGGTGGGGGCGTCATCGGTGTGCTCCATGAAGGTCAGCGCCGAGGCGAAGTCGTAGAGGAACCACGTCGAGCCGCAGTCGTCGAAGTCGATCACCGTGAGCTGGTCGTCCTCGTCGACGAGGATGTTCGACGGGCGCAGGTCGGCGTGGATCAGGCCCCAGTCCTGGGCCGAGCGCGGTGCCTCGGCCATCGCATCCAGGGCTGCGGTCTGCGCGGCCGCGAGCACCGTGCGTTCGGCGCGGCCGAGGCCCGCCTCCTCCCAACGCCCCCAGCGGCACGTCGGCCCGACCATGTCGCTCAGCTCCCAGCTGTGCCGACGGAACCAGCCGGGTCGCGACCAGACGACGGCGTGGTCGTGCAGCATCGCCGTGGTGCGGCCGATCTGCCGGTAGTAGGGCACCGGGTCGGTGATGTCCTCGAGGATGTCGCCGGTTGCGTAGGAGTACGTCACGCACGACCAGCGCACGCCGCGGTCGTCCTGGATGACGGCGACGGCCGGTCCGGCAGTGGTGGCGACGCCCTGCGGGACGCGGACGACGCCGGCGTCGGACAGTGCGGTGACCCAGGCGACCTCCGACTCGAAGGCTGCCGCGTCGGTCAGGTACCCGGGACGTGCGACCCGGGTCACGGCCACCGGCCGACCGGCCTCCCGGATCAGGAAGGTGGCGTTCTCCGAGACGGCGATCAGGCTCACCGGACGGTGTCGAGCCCCCACGCGTCCACGATGCCGTCGTGCAGCCAGGTCGGCGCCGGCGCGCCCTTGCTCAGGGAGTCGAACGTGTGGATGCTCGCCGCGGGACCCGCGGACCTCGCGGCGTCCTCGAGCACAGCGGAGTCTGCGATCCCCGTGACCTGCGCAAGGTCGAGCGTGTGGTCGATCGTCATGGCACTGCCCCCATCGACGGGTTGTCGGATGCGGGCCGGGCGGCAGCAGCCACGGTAGGGGCGACACCGGTGGCGGAGCCAGACCCCGGGACGAGAATTCACCGGCTCGAAACAGCAGCCGGGTCTGTTAATGAGCCATTTACACAGCGGGCGCTGCGGTAACGCAGAACTTACCTGCGGGCCCGACGTACGTTCCGCGACCGGGCGACGATGAATGCATCCACACCGGGGCCGGGCGGCCCGTACGGCGTGAATGTCACTCTTCACCATCGCGGACAGGGGAACCGGCTGTGCCGACGCGCTCGACAATCATGGACACGAACAGCTTCCGGTCGGAGGCCGCGGCTGCCCTGCCGCCGGCGACGCACGAGCTGATCGCGCGGCGTGAGCGCGTCCTCGGTCCGTCCTACCGGCTCTTCTACCGCCATCCCGTGCACCTCGTGCGCGGTCAGGGCGCCCACCTGTACGACGCCGAGGGCGACGAGTACCTGGACGTCTACAACAACGTGGCCTCGGTCGGCCACTGCCACCCGCGCGTGGTCGGTGCGGTCCAGGCTCAGGCCGCCGCGCTCAACACGCACACCCGCTACCTGCACGACGCCGTCGTGTCCTACGCCGAGGACCTGCTCTCCACGCTGCCGGCGGAGATCGACCGGGTCATGTTCATGTGCACCGGCTCGGAGGCCAACGACCTCGCCGTGCGGGTCGCCCAGGCCCACACCGGCGGGACGGGGGTGATCGTCAGCGCCGAGGCCTATCACGGCAACTCGATGCTGACCTCGCAGCTGTCGCCCGCACTGGGCACCGCGCAGGACCTGGGCCTGGCCGTCCGGACGGTGCCCGCACCTGACGCCTACCGGGTCGGCGCCCCGGACCTCGGGCTGTGGTTCGCCGCGCAGGTCGCCCGGCAGATCGCCGACCTGGAACGGCACGGCATCCGCCTCGCGGCTCTGCTCGTCGACTCGATCTTCTCCTCCGACGGCGTGCACCCCGACCCGGCCGGCTACCTGGCGCCGGCGGTCGACGTCGTGCACCGTGCCGGTGGCGTGCTCATCGCCGACGAGGTGCAGCCCGGGTTCGCTCGTACCGGTCAGGAGTTCTGGGGCTTCGCACGGCACGGGGTCGTGCCGGACCTGGTCACGATGGGCAAGCCGATGGGCAACGGCATCCCGGTCTCGGCGATGGCGGCGCGCAGCGACGTGCTCGCCGCGTTCGGCGAGACGATCCCGTACTTCAACACCTTCGGCGGCAACCCGGTGTCCATCGCCGCTGCCCAGGCGGTGCTCGACGTGATCCGCGACGAGGACCTCCAGCTGCACAGCGACCGGGTGGGCGCGCGGCTGCTCGCCGAGCTGACCGGGCTCGCCGCCGACCACGAGGTGGTCGGGGACGTGCGCGGCGCCGGTCTGTACCTGGGGCTCGAGGTCGTCGACCCGTCCTCCGGCCGACCGGACAGCGGGGTCGCGCTCGAGGTGACCGAGGGGCTGCGGCAGCGGCGCATCCTGACGTCGGTGTGCGGCGCGGGCGGCAACGTGCTCAAGCTGCGACCCCCGCTCGTCTTCTCGGACACCGACGCCGACCGTCTGGTGACCGGGCTCGACGACGTGCTGCGGACGTTGCGGCCATGAGCAGCTCCGACGACGTCCTGCTGGCCCGCCTGCGGGCCATGGTCGCCCGGCAGGACATGCGTCCGGGCGACCGGCTCGGCGACGAGCGCAGCCTCGCCGTGGCGCTCGGGGT
The DNA here is from genome assembly GCF_000526515.1 of Cellulomonas sp. KRMCY2. NCBI lineage: Bacteria > Bacillati > Actinomycetota > Actinomycetes > Micrococcales > Cellulomonadaceae > Cellulomonas > Cellulomonas sp. KRMCY2. Next base: position 1,236,922 of record NZ_JAGF01000001.1, on the reverse strand, counting down.
GCCACGGACCCAGCTGCGCCGGGCGCTCGAACGGCTCGAGGGGGACGGGACGATCCGCCGCACGATCGGGCGTGCGGGTGGCGTCGTGGTCGCCGACGGCCGCGTGGAACGGAACCTCAACACCGTCGAGGGTCTGCCGGACATCGCCCGGTACCAGGGGGTGCACCTGGAGACCCGGCTGCTGCGGGTCGAGCTCACCGGTGCCGGCGCCCGTGAGCAGCGCCTGCTGCAGCTGCCCGACGGCGCCGCGGTGCACCGGATCATCCGGCTGCGGTTCGCGGACGGTCGACCGCTGTCGCTGGAGACGTCCGAGCTACCGGCCGACCTCTTCCCCGGTCTCGGGACCCAGGACCTCCGCTCGCTGTACCGCACCCTGCACGCCGTCTACGACGTCACCCCGGTCTACAGCGACGAGACGCTCGAGCTCGCGGTCGCCGACGCCGTCCAGGGCGATCACCTGCAGGTCGCGCCGGGCACGCCGCTCATCCACATCCGCCGCACGGCCACGTGCTCGACCGGACGACCGATCGAGATCGCCGACGAGCTGTTCGTCGGGGACCGCATGCGGTTCCACCTGCGCAAGTACGGCCACGTCAGATCCGACCGCCACGAGCTCACATCCGCACCCGACGAGCTCACATCCGCACACCACGGAGGACACGAATGACCGCACCCAGCACGATCAGCGCCTCGGGCGTGACGTACGTCAGCGCCGACCAGTCGTACTTCGACAAGCGCGGCCTCAAACGATCGGCGGGCTTCTGGGGCCTGTGGGGCATCGGGATCGCCGCGGTCATCTCCGGCGACTTCTCCGGCTGGAACTTCGGCATCGGCACGGCCGGCTGGGGCGGGTTCCTCGTCGCGACGGGGCTGGTCACCGTCATGTACTTCGGCATGCTGTTCAGCATCGGCGAGATGTCCGCCGCGATGCCGCACACCGGCGGCGCCTACTCCTTCGCCCGGGCGGCGATGGGTCCGTGGGGAGGCTTCGTCACGGGCCTGGCCGAGACGGTCGAGTACGTCATGACGACCGCGGTCGTCGTCTACTTCTCGGGTCAGTACGCGGACTCGATCACCACGGCCCTGTTCGAGGTGTCACTGCCCGCATGGGTGTGGTGGCTGATCATCTACGGGGTCTTCCTCGCCCTGAACACCGTCGGTGCCGCGATCTCCTTCACGTTCGCGATCGTCGTCTCGATCATCTCCCTGCTCGTCCTGGTGATCTTCGCCGGGATGGCGATCGCCTCGAGCTCGCTGGACCTCGGCGCGCTCTTCGACATCGTGCCGGATCCAGGGCAGACGACCTTCCTGCCGCACGGGATCGGTGCGGTGTTCTTCGCGATGCCCTTCGCGATGTGGCTGTTCCTCGGCATCGAGGAGCTCCCGCTGGCCGCCGAGGAGGCGCACACCCCGGCCAAGGACATCCCGCGGGCGGGTCTGTGGGGCATGGTCACACTGGTCGTCACCGCGGCGATCGTCGTGGTGCTCAACCCGGCAGTGATGGGCTCCGCGGCGCTCGGCGGGTCCGGCGAGCCGCTCCTCGACGGGTTCCGCACCATGCTGCCGGACAGCGACATCGCGGCGGTCCTCTCGGGGTTCGCCCTGGTGGGCCTGCTCGCCTCGACCCAGGGCATCATGTTCGCCTACGGCCGCAACATCTACTCGCTCTCCCGGGCCGGGTACTACCCCAAGGCGCTGTCCCTGACCGGCGCCGCCAAGACGCCCTGGGTCGCCCTGCTCGTCGGCGGGCTGATCGGGTTCCTCGCGCTCCTGCTGGTCGACTACGGCGCGGCGTCGGCGGGCAGCATCGTGCTGAACATCGCCGTGTGGGGTGCGGTCGTCGCGTACCTGCTGCAGATGGCGTCCTTCGTCGTGCTGCGTCGCAAGCACCCCGACGCGGCACGGCCCTATGTGAGCCCGGTGGGCGTCCCGGGTGCCGTGGTGGCCGGGCTGCTCGCGCTCATGGTGTTCGTCGGCGTCATGCTCAACCCCGACTACCGGCCGGCGATCACTGCGATCGCCGTGGTGTTCGTCGGTGGGCTCGCGCTGTTCGCCCTGTGGGGGCGCAAGCGTCTGATCCTGTCCCCCGAGGAGGAGTACGCGCTCGGCGGCGGGATGGGGACGCCGGGTCGGCTCCTCGACGATCCGGCCACGTCCGGGTCAGCGCCGGCCGGGAGGCTCGAGGAGCTGTCGCGGGGCTGAGCCCCGCACGGTGACGGCCGGCTCGCCGCGACCTCGAGGGTCGTCGGCGAACCGGCCGTCCGGGGGACCTACTCGGCGGCTGCGAACATCGTGAAGATCGGCGGGATGGTGGCCAGCACCCCGACGGCGACCAGGACCAGCGCGATCGTCATCGCCTTGCGGACGTCGAACGTCTTCGTCCGGAGCGCGAGGTGCAGGGCAGCCCACGACGCGAGCCACACGACCACCGTGAAGACGGCCTTGCCGGACAGGCCCCCGACCCCTTCGTTCAGGGTGGCGAAGGTCTTGAAGCTCGCACTCGCCTCGGCGAGGATCGTGAAGAGGCCGAGGGCGAACGCACCGATCCCGCCGGCGATGATCGCCGCGGCGACAGGTCCTTCGCCCTTGTCCTGGACGTCGAGCTGTTCGAGGCCTGTGGTTTCGTCTGCCACGTTCGTTGTCATGTCAGTCTCCCTTACAGGACCGGTGAGGTCTTGGTGATCAGTGCCCCGAGGCCGCCGGCGACAGCGGCGAAGGCGAATGCCAGGACGAAGAGCACCAGTGCGGCGTTCCGTGCGCGCTCGTGCTTGATGAGCCGCACGCCGTAGTAGACGACGATGAATGCAGCGACGGTGGCGAGGATCGGGCTGATCCAGGCGATGTGCTCCTTCCACTCCATGCCGAAGGAGTGCCACTGCTCGGTCGCCGGGTCGGCCGTCAGGATCGACTTGGCGCTCTCCGGATCCTTGGACCGGTACCACGGGTAGATGATCCAGGTACCCGTGATGACGGTGCCCCAGGCGGCCACGGCCATCGCCACGACGCCCGCCTTGAGGCGCAGGACACGATCGCGCACGCCTTTCGCGGTGAGGAGCTGCGGCCGGAGGCTGTAGAGACCCTCGAGTCCGCCGGCAAATCCCAGCAGGAAGACGACCCCGAAGACCATGCCGTGGACCAGCGTCCAGAACTCACGATTCGTGAGTGTCACGTTCCCACCACCTTTCGATAGTTGCGACGACGGCGACGCCCAGGCGACGACTGCCTGTGCGTGCTGCCTTGTCAAGCGTCCAGGGCGGAGGTGAGCGGTCGCGCGCCCGTGACGAAGCGCCTGGCGACTCCGATCTGCTTCCAGCATCGTCGCGGCGGCGTCCGCGCACATCGGCACTTTCCACGCACCGGCTAGGTGCTCTCACCGCCCGCGCGGTAGGTGGAATCACCTAGACGTCGACGAACGGGCTGCTCCGCGATCGCGTGCGGGGGCGGCGTACCCTCAGAGCGCGACACCGTCGACGTGGGTCGCCGAGAGCCGCGCGAGCCGGATGACAGGTGATCACAGTCGTGGTGCGCGAAGACCAGATTGCGGTGCTCGTGGTCGACGACCATCCGCTGTTCAGGGCTGGGATCTGCGACCGGATCCAGTCCGTCGACGACTTCATCGTCGTGGTCGGCGAGGCCGGCAGCGGGCAGGAGGCGTGCGAGAAGATCGATGCGTCGCAACCAGCGGTCGTGCTCATGGACATCGCCATGCCCGGCATGAACGGGATCGAGGCGACCCGGATCATCGCCGGATCATGGCCGGAGGTCGCCGTGATCATCTTGTCTGTCTACGACGATGACCAGTACGTGCAGGCCGCCGTGAAGGCAGGCGCCCGCGGCTACCTCCTCAAGACGGTCGAAGCTGCCGAGCTGCGGGCGTCGATCGGACGCGTGGCCCGGGGCGGGTCTGCCCTGTCGCCCTCCGTCATGCGGACGGTGCTCGGGCACATGTCCGGAAGCCGGCAGCAGGCGGTGACCCTGACCGAGCGCGAACGTGAGGTGCTGGAGCTCGTTGCGCAAGGTGCCGCCAACAAGGCCATCGCCAAGCAGCTCCTGCTCAGCACCCGCACGGTCGAAGCGCACATGCGCAACATCTTCGACAAGCTGGACGTCACGTCCAGGACCGAAGCCGTGACACTCGCCCTTCGGACGCACTCGATCCGACTCCCCGATGGCTCGTAGCGCCCGGGCCGAGCTGCGGAGCCGGCGACCTCCAGCGGTTGTGGGCCTGCTCGGGCGGGTGCGGATCCCCGTACGAGATCGCCGATTCTGGCTGATCCAGGTGCTCGTGCTGAGCATCGTCGCGACCCATCTCCTGCTGGAACGTGAGCCGCACCTGGCAGCGGAGTCCCAGTTCTACCTGCTGTCGGTCTCGATCCTCCTGGCGCCAGTGGTGTACGCCGGCATGAGGTTCGGGGTCAGAGGAGCCCTCCCGACCACGATCTGGGCACTGATGCTGTCCGCGCCGGAGATCTACGGGCACCGCACCGAGACGCGAGTCGGGATCTTGGTCCAGTTCGCGATCGTCTTCATGATCGCGTTCATCGTCGGTCTGCGCACGGATCGGGAACGGGCTGCGGCCGGGGCGACGGAACGGGCCAATGCGCGGCTGTCCCGAATCAACGCGACCGCGTCGGCGGTGACGCACTCGCTCGACCTCGACCGGGTCCTGAACGAGACGTTGCGGGCCAAGCTTGATCGCTCGACGCGTCAGGTCACGTGGATCCGGCTGCTGCCGGGCCGGGACTCACCGGAGGTCACGGTCATCGCGGCCAGCCAGGTCGCGGTGCCCAGCGAGCTCGAGCCGGTCCAGAGCGCACTGACGTCGGCCGCGTGCGTCAGCGGGCAGGTGGAGCGGGTGTCCGTCCCGGGTCTCGCCGCCAGAAGTGCTGCCGCCCCGCTGATCTCCGACGGGACCGTCGTCGGAGCCCTGGGAGTGACGTACCTGAACGAGCCGATCCCGCCGGACGAGTACCGCGTGCTCGAGGCGGTCGCCACTCAGCTGGGCACGGCGCTCAGCAACATCCGTCACCACGCGAGCACCCGCGAGGCGCTCGTCGCCTTGTCGATCGCCAACGAGGACCTCGAGACCTACATCGAGCTGGCCACCGAGGCGCAGGAAGAAGAGCGGAAGCGGCTCTCACGCGAGCTCCATGACGACACGATGCAGTCCCTCGTCCTCACGCTCGCGCAGATCGACACGGCCATGACATCCGACCTGCCCGACGAGGCGCGGGCCGGCCTTGCATCTGCGCAGGGCATCCTCGCCGAGACGCTGGACAACGTCCGTCGGTTCTGCCGGGACCTGCGCCCCTCCCTGATCGACGACCTCGGTCTGGTCGATGCCGTCGACTGGCTCGTGAGCGATCTCCAGTCACGGGTGGGCACGACCATCGCGCTCGATGTCCACGAGCCCCGGAGCCGCCTCAGCAGCCGGGACGAGCTCCTGGTCTTCCGCATCGTGCAGGAGGCGCTGCACAACGTGGAGCGCCACGCCCGCGCGACCCGGGTTCAGGTCGCTCTCCACTTCCTCGGCGACCGGCTCGTCGCCGAGGTTGCGGACAATGGTCGGGGTTCGATCTCGATCGGTCAGCCCGACACGAGGCCGGACCACGGACTCGGGCTTCGTGGCATGTACGAGCGGACCAAGCTGCTCCGGGGAGCGCTGCTGATCGAGAGCCGGCCTGGTGAAGGAACCACGGTGCGGCTGTCGGTCCCCGTCGCGCGCCAGTAGCCCGGACTCACCTGCGCAGGGCGCCGGCGGCGGCCGCTACAGCCAGCCGCGTCGCTTGAACACCGTGTACAACGTGACGGACATGGCGAGCATCAGGCTCAGCGCCAGGGGATACCCGAGCAGCCAGTGCAGCTCCGGCATGTGGTCGAAGTTCATGCCGTAGACGGTCCCGACCAGGGTCGGCGCGAACAGGATCGCCGCCCACGAGGAGATCTTCTTGACCTCCTCGTTCTGCACGAGGCTGGCCTCGGTGAGCAGGCGGGTCTCCTCGTTCTGCCGCTGCGCGATCAGTGCGGTCTGGACGGTCAGGGCGTTCTGCAGCAGCGACCGGAACGAGTCCACCCGATCGACGATCCGGATGGCGTGGTCGTGGACGTCGCGCAACGAGCGCTGCAGCTCCAGACCGACCTCGTACTTGTCGAAGCCGTGCTGCAGCGCCTCGAGCATCGGGATCAGCGGATGGGTCGCCCGCTGGAGCTCGATCACCTCGCGCGAGAGCTCGTAGATGCGCCGTGACACCGCCGGATCGCCGTCGAACAGCTGGTCCTCGATCTCGTCGATGTCGTTCTCGAGGCCCATGACGACCGGCTCGTACTCGTCGACGACCTCGTCGAAGATCGCATACAGCACGGCCTCCGGGCCCAGGGCCAGCAGCGCCGGCCGCTCCTCCAGCCGTTGGCGCACCCGGACGAGGTCCGGGGCCTCGGCGTGCCGGACCGTGACGACGAAGTCGGGTCCGACGAACACGTGCAGCTCGCCGAACTCCACCTTCTCGACGGCGTCCAGGTAGCGCGCAGGGCGCAGCACCGCGAACAGGGTGGTGCCGTAGCGGTCGAGCTTGGGCCGCTGGTGGGCGGCGATCGCATCCTCGACGGACAGGTGGTGCAGGTCGAACTCTTGCGCCACCGACCGCAGCTCGGCCACCTCGGGGCGGTACAGCCCGATCCAGGCCATGCCCTGCCGCTCGCGCAGCACCTCGTAGGTCTCCTCGAGGCTGGCCGGGTTCGCCGTGCGCCGGCCCTTCACGTACACCGCGTTGTCGACGATCGTCATCGCGCCTGCTCGGTCTGCATCAGAACCCCTCACGGTGAACGGCCGGCCCACCTCTGCGGCGCCGGCTCGGGTACGCGTCGAATCGCATCAGGTCGAAGTACAGCAGACGGATCGATCCGCGCTACGGCCGGCTGAGGCTCGCGACCGTCAGAAGGCTCGTCGGGTCGCCGAGCTCGACGCGCGCGGCCGGCTGCCGCGCGTAGTGGTCGAGCACGCGTGCCAACGCCGCCGGGCCGAGCGCAAGACCCTCGGTCCGCAGGATGCCGATGTCAGCGCCGGCCACCCGCTCGCCCCGCCATGGGCCGGCCCGGAACCGGTGGTGCACCGGGACGCCGTCGACCGACCGGAACGCCACGTGGCCGCGCGGCACGTCGTCGACCACCAGGGCGACCTCGTCCCACGCGATCGTGGTCTCGAGCCCGCGGGAGCGGTACGTCAGTCGATCGGCGGTGAGCATCACGCCGCCGGCGACGTATCGGCCGAGCGCGCTCAGCAGGGCCGGGATCGTCAGCCACAGGGCTGCGGCGGTCAGCACCGACGCACCGCCGCTGCTCCCGGAGCTCGCGGCGAGCGCGGCCCAGGCCACGCAGGTGAGCGCCATGACCAGCATCGCCACCAGGCCCACGGTGAAGTCGGTCCGGTCACGCATGATGGCGGTCGCCGTGACCCCGTCGACGGTCACCAGCGCCGGAGCGGGCGGCCCGGTTCGGCGCGCCCGCAGTGCGACACCGACCCCCAGCACGAGGCCGAGGGCGACGCATCCGCCGCCGAAGATGCGGATCGCCGGGGCCACGTCGCCGCCCGCCCACAGCGCGAGGGCGCCGAAGGCCAGGAGCACGACGAGTCCCGCGAGCTGGAGCCTGCGCCGGCCACGGTCGGTCCACCGGATCAGGTCGCCGCCGCGACCGGGAGCGCGGGGTGGTGCAGGTGGGCGGGCCGGTGCGTCGCTCATCCGCAGAGGACGGGCGGGACGTCCTTCGGGATCACAGCTGCCCCCTCCCGAGCGCGGCGGTCGTCTCGGGTACCGGGGCGTGCGCTCGTCGTGCGGTGACGTTACCGGACGAGCCGTGATCATGGGCGGGCTGCTCAGGAAGGCTGAGCCCGCCGGACCGTCAGGACACCCGGATGACGACCTTCCCCTGGACGTGCCCCGACGCGACGAGCTCGTGCGCGGCAGCGGTCTCCTCGAGCGGGAAGGTCCTGGCCAGCTCGACCCGGAGCAGGCCCCGCTCGACGAGGTCGCCAAGCGCCGCGAGGTCGGCCGCGTCGGGCCGGACCCATAGGTACGTGCCGCCGTACTGCGCAACGTCTCCGTCGGCCACGGATCCGAGCCGCACATCGGCCGTCCCCACGTCGGGGGTGGTCGCGACGACGCCGCCGCCGGCGAGGTCGAGCACGACGTCGACCCCGGCGGGTGCGAGTGCTCGGACCGCGGCCACCATCGCGTCGCCGTAGGGCACCGGCTCCCCGCCGAGCCCGCGCACGTACTCGTGCCTGCCCGCCGAGGCCGTGCCGATGACGCGCGCGCCGAAGGCCCGGGCGATCTGCACGGCGAAGCTCCCGACGCCACCGGCGGCGTTGTGCACGAGCACCGTGTCGCCCTCATGGACGCCGAGCCGCCGCAGCGTCTGGTACGCCGTCAGCCCGGCGAGCGGCAGGGCGGCCGCCTGCTCCCAGGACAGTGATGCCGGCTTGCGGGCGAGGGTCCGCACCGGCGCGGCGACGAGCTCCGCCGTCGTGCCGCCGTGCACGACGTCCCTGCGCACGTAGCCGATGACCTCGTCACCGACGGCGAGCTCGGGTGCGTCCAGGCCGACCTGCTCGACGACCCCCGCGACGTCCCAGCCCGGCACCACCGGGAAGACGACGTCCATCAGCGGATCGAGATACCCCTGGCGCACCATCCAGTCGACCGGGTTGACCGAGGCCGCGCGGACCCGGACCAGGACGGAGTCAGGACCGACCTTGGGGGTGGGCAGCTCCACGAGCTGCAGGACGTCGGGGCCGCCGAAGCGGGTGTAGGCGATGGCTCTCATGCTCGGCGCAACCGGTCGGGGGCTGGGGATGTTCCGTCCGTGCCTGGATGCCCGGCTCCTCGGGGCGTTCTGGGCGTTCTCGCTGCGGAGGCGTCACCGCAGCACGGCCACCAGCTGCTCCACGGTGGGCGAACCCGCCAGGCCCTGCGCGGTCCGGTACAGCCGGCATGCGAGACCGACCAGGGCGTCTGCATCGGCGAACGGGTCCCGGCCGTCCACCAGGACGGTCGGGGAGCCGCGGAACTGGATGGCCTCGGCCTCCTCCGGTGTGGACACCAGGACGTGCTCGATCTCGGTGTCGGGACGGCCCACCGCGGCCAGCGCCTCGTGCAGTCGCGCGTCCGTGACACGCCAGCTCGGGCAGCCGTCGAAGTACTGGAGCGTGATCGTCATGCCCGCCATTGTCCGCCGCCGGCCCGGCGCCGACTCACGGTCGCGGCTGGGTGTCCTCGGCGAGGATGCGGTACAGCTCCTTGCGGGCGGTGACCAGGACGGCGGCGGCGGCCGTGTGCTGGGCGGCGGTGCCGACGCGGGCCATCTGGACGGCCGCATCCTTCAGGGCCATGATCTCCTGGCGCAGGGCGAGGGCGGGGCCGTGGTCGCCCTGCGGCGAGGTCCACGGCGTGCCGAGCCGTTCACGGTTCTCGCTGACGTATGCGGCCCCTTCGGTGGTCAGCGAGGCGGTCCGGCGACCCTCGACGGACTCGATCGTGACCAGGCCCTCGTCCTCGAGCACCTGGAGCGTCGGGTAGATCGAGCCGGGGCTCGGCGACCAGGCACCCGAGCTGCGCTCGGCGATCTCCTGGATCAGCTCGTAGCCGTGCCGCGGCTGCTCCTCGAGCAGCAGCAGGATCGCGGCCCGGACGTCGCCGCGCGCTCGCGGGCCGCGACCGCGTCGGCCGCCGCCCCAGGGACCGTCGGGTCCGGGCCCACCGCGGTGACCACGTGGGCCGCCCCGGCCGCGGCCGAACGGTGGTGCGCCGTCGCCGTCGGGCCACTCGGGCAGGAAGTTGCGCTCGCCGCGGTCCGGTGGGGTGGGGCGGTTGGCGGGGGTGTGGTGGTGATGATCGTGGTGGTTCATGAGGTGTCCTCTCTCGACACGCTCACGATATATCGAGATGGGTCGGTACCGCAAGTGCCGTGCGCGCCCCGACTCCCGCACGCGGCGCCGGCGCCTGAGACAATCGACGGGTGTCGACCTCCCCACCTGACCCCGTCGAGCTGCCGACGTTCGCGCAGGTCCCGGACATCCGGCTGATCGCCGTCGACATGGACGGCACGCTGCTCGACCCGGGGCACCGGATCGACGCGGCGCTGTGGCCGCTGCTGGACGAGCTCGAGCGGCGCGGTGTGGCGTTCTGCCCCGCGAGCGGACGCCAGTACGCGACCCTCGCGCGGCAGTTCGGGGCGGTCGCCGAGCGGTTCGTGTTCATCGCGGAGAACGGTGCGTACGTCGTGCGCCGCGGGGTCGAGCTGAGCTCGGACGTCGTCGAGCGGGACGTCGTCGTGCGCATCGTCGAGGCGGTGCGCACGCTCGGCGCCTCGGGGGCCGACGTCGGCGCCGTCGTGTGCGGCAAGCGCTCGGCCTACGTGGAGCGCCGGGACGACGCGTTCCTGGCCCAGTGCGACCGGTACTACGCGCTGCTCGAGCACGTCGACGACCTGACGACGGTGCAGGACGAGGTGATCAAGGTCGCCGTGTACGACTTCGGGTCCGCGCAGGAGACGACGGTCCCGGGCCTCGAGGAGTTCTCGCACACGCACCAGGTCGTCGTGTCGGGCGAGCACTGGGTCGACGTCATGAACCCCTCGGCGCACAAGGGTGCGGCGCTCGCCCGGATCCAGGCCGCGCTCGGCATCACGAGCGCCCAGACGATGGTGTTCGGGGACTACCACAACGACATCGAGATGCTCGCCGAGGCCGACTGGTCGTTCGCGATGGCGAACGCGCACCCGGACGTCCGGGCGGCCGCCCGCTACCTCGCGCCGGGCAACGACGAGAACGGTGTCGTCCGGACGATCGCCGCGGTGCTGGGGATCCCGATGGGGGAGCCGGCGTAGTCCTGGCCGGTCCGCACGGTCAGACTGCGGGGTCACCTCTGAGGTCACGCCTGCGCTGGTCGCGCCCTTCGGCGACGAGGCGGTCCCACGCCGTGGCCTCGAGATCGTCGAACTGGCGGAAGAACCGCGGCATGAGCGTGCTGAGGGCCGCGGTGAACGCCGGCTCCTGAAGCACGCTGCGGACGGTCCGCCGTCCGGCGAGGACGTCGTCGGCGAGACGACGCAGCGCCGGGTCGTCCGACTGCCTCAGGAGCTCGATCGACCGCCGGATCCGGACCCCTCGACCTCGGATGCCGCCGCTCTGCTCGGTGAGGCGCTCGGTGATGTCGTCGCCGGCCGGACCGCTCATGATCCGGTCCTCGCGATCGATCCGGTCCGCGCGACTGATCCGGTCCTCGCGAGGTCGACGGTGAAGCAGGGCACCTCGAGGCCGGCGACGCCGTCGAGCAGGGTCGACGTCTTGGCGCACAGCCCGGCGAGGTCGTCGGCGTGGGTGGCCGCGCGGTCGGACCAGGTCTGGACGCCCTCCCAGACCTGGAACGCCTCCCACGTGAGGTAGGCCGAGGAGGCGCCGCCGAGGAGGTGCTCGGCATCCGCCGGCCCGGCCGTAGTGGTCGCGATGAGGTCGATGGCCAGGGCGACGAGGTAGTCGCAGAGCTCGCCGAGGAGGCTGACCGCCACGTCCCCGGCGACGTAGACCCTGTGCGCTGTGGCCCGGAGGTCGAGCGCGAGCCCCGCGGCGGCCGCCTCGACGGCCATCAGCGCCTGGCCGATGCCGGCAAGGGCGAGCATCACCGGATCGCCGTCGCGGACCGGTTCGCCATCCCCCTCGCGGGCCGACGCCGAGGAGGTCAGGACGCCGTCCAGCTCGGCCCGCGTGACGTGCGCCCACTCGCCGAGCTGGTCCATCGCCTCACCCGCGGCCGAGACGTCCTGCCAGCTACCGGCGACCAGTCCGGTGAGCCAGGCGAAGGAGTCGAGGCCGCAGATCTGCTCGACCGCGCAGCGCATCCCGTCCGAGCCTGCGACCAGCTCCCGGAGCCGGTTGACCTGCTCGGCGAGGTCTGGCACCGGTTCTCGGGCGGCCGACGAGGTCGGCGTGACAGTGGCTGAGGCGTGCCAGGCGGCGCCCCCGTCGTCGATCTGCACCAGGTGTCCCTCAGCTGTAGGCGGCATCTGCAGGCGGCATCGGAGCCGATGTCGAGGTGGGATCTCGCGTGGCTCGTCGCGGGTGGCACCTGGGCCACGAGATCCGTCGGCTGCTCTGCTGTGGTGCGCACAGTGCCGTGACTGACGTACGAACCCGACCCGGTCCCCCCGTTTCGGCGTCGTCGGTAGAGTACCGACGGCCGAGCGCCCGGGGGGTCGAAATGGCCCGAATTGCCGGGGGTCGGATCGCTGGCCGAGACGATACGGACGGATGGCGTCCGGCGGACGGACGGCGGACGGCGCGTCCCGGGACGAAGGTCGGACGCTGGAACGGCGGGCGCGAGTGTGATGAGTGGCATGGCGCGCAGTGCGGTGCCCCGGGTGGTGCTCGTGCTCGGCACGGTCGTCGGTGCTCTGGTGGTCACCGCGGTCGTGCTCGCGCTGGTGCTCGGCGGGGGCGGGCGGCTCCTGGTGCCCGTCCCGCACACGGAGTCGTTCGACGCGACCGGCATCGACCTGCCCGCGCTGACCACCGACGGCAACCAGGCACCTGGTTCGGCGACGTCGCGGTGCGGTACCCGGTCCTCATCACCGAGTGGGGATACCTGGAGGAGAGCCGTGACCCGGGGGACGGCTACCTCGTCGGGACCGCCGAGGGGTACGGACGACCGCTCCTGGACCGGCTCGACGACCTGGGTGCCGGGTGGGTGGCGTGCTGGTGGGACGACGACTGGCGGCCGGCGATGTTCGGGGAGGGGATGCGGGAGGCGACGGGGTATGGGGGGTTCGTGCTGGGGGAGCTGGCGGGGTGAGGGGGTCGGGTGAGGAGTCGGGTGCCCGGCTGGGAGTCACCTGCCCTGGCACTGCGAGGCCGAACGGAGGGTCGCTCAGCGTGTCCAGTCCGCCAGGGTCAGGCCCGGGACTCGCGAGAACTCGGCGGTCTTGTGCGTGACGAGGACGAGGCCCCGCGCGACGGCCTGGCCGGCGATCAGGACGTCGAACGGTCCGATCGGCCGGCCCTCGCGGGCGAGGTGCGCGCGGATGCGGCCGGCCCCACGGGCGTCCTCGCGGGTCAGGTCGACCACGGGCAGGGCGATCTCGTCGATCAGGGCGGCGTTGTGCTCCGCCCGGTGGCTGCGGTGGGCACCGTAGTAGAGCTCGTGGAGCACAACGGCCGAGAGACCGACGTCCTGCGGGTCGCACTCCCGGAGCCGGGCCTCGACAGCTGAGCCGGGAGCCCGGAGGACGTCGACCAGCGCGTTGGTGTCCAGCAGATACTTCATCGGGGGAACAGATCCTCGCCGGGCGAGTGGTCAGGCATTGCCGTCGGCTCCAGGGCCGCCTCGATGACCTCCAGGTCGACGCCGCCCTGGGCCCGCAGCCGGTCGATCCAGGCCCAGTCCACGGTGACCGCCTCGATCACCAGGCTTGCGCCGACCCGACGGATCGTGGCCTCGTCGAGAAGATCTTGGTGCGCGGCATGAGTGGGCTCCGGTACGTAGCAATGATGCATAGCAAGCCTCGCACCGGGGTTGGGGGGCGTCAAGGGGTGTGGACTGTGCACCCGGTGAGTCGACGCTTCAGGCCTTCTCCGGCGCCGCCCCACGCACCTGATCCACCGGGAACCTCTCCCGCGCAGCGGCCTGCTTCGCCCGCGCCGCGTCCATGACGTCGATGCCGAGCACGTCGGCCAGCCGCAGCAGGTAGAGCAGCACGTCAGCGATCTCCTCGCCGGCCCGCGCGCGACGCGCCGGGTCGGCGAAGTGCGCGACGGCGCCGTCGGCCGGGATCCACTGGAAGAGCTCGGCGAGCTCACCCACCTCGCCGACCAGGGCGAGGACCAGCGACTTCGGGTCCTGGAACTGAGCCCAGTCGCGCGCGTGGGTGAACTCGCGCATCAGGCGGGTGAGCTCGTCGAGCTGGGGTTCGGGGGTCTGGGCCACGGCGCCACCATGGCACACCGCCCGGACACTCCGCGGCTCCGCCGGCCGAGCCCGATCAGCGCCGCGCTACTGTCCTCGGGACAGCGGTTCGACGGACTTCTGCCGCCGGCGTCGCCTGACGACGGCGCGGCAGACACGTCCCCTCCGCACGATTCATTCGTGCTGCCCAAGGGACGACGTCGGTGCATTCCATTCGATGGAGCGGTCAGTCGCTTGCCATCCTCTGCGACGGCGATGCCACGGAGCTCGAGCGTCAGATCGCCGAGCACCTCGTGAGCAACGGGCAGGGTCGTCCCGGCCTGAGCGAGCGACGGTCGTGGCGCAACAGCCTCCCGGTGCTGGCGCGCGACCTGCGCGACGCCGGGCTGAGTGGTGTCGAGGTGCTCGTCGAGCACCGGTTGCCGCTGAGCAGCAAGCGGGCCGACGTCGTGCTGGCGGGCGTCCACCCGAAGACCGGCCACCCCTCGTACGTCGTCGTCGAGCTCAAGCAGTGGAGCACCGCGCACCGCTGGGAAGACAGCGAGACCCTGGTCGACGTCGACGGCGCCCCGTACCGGCCGGTGCTGCACCCGTCGCTGCAGGTCGCCGGCTACGCGCAGTACATGCGGGACTTCGTCTCGGTCCTCGCCGAGCAGCCGGATGCGATCACCGGTGTCGCCTACCTGCACAACGCCACCGAGCACGGCGTCGGCGAGCTGCGTGACGGGCCTGCCGTGGCCGAGGCCCGGATGTTCACCGGTCAACGGCGAGGCGACCTCCAGGAGTACCTGCGCTCGCGGCTCGCGCCCGAGTCCGGCGTCGTGGCAGCCGATCGACTGCTCTCCTCGGCGATCGCACCGTCGAAGCAGCTGCTCAGGGTCGCCGCGAAGGAGATCCAGGATCGCGAGCAGTTCGTCCTCCTGGACGAGCAGCGCGTCGCGTACGAGCTGGTCCTCGCGGCGGTCGAGCAGGCCCGGCGCTCCGACCACAAGACGGTCGTCGTCGTGGCCGGCGGGCCGGGCAGCGGCAAGAGCGTGATCGCCCTGTCCCTGCTCGGCGAGCTCGCCCGGCAGGGACGCACAGTGCTGCACGCGACGGGCTCGAAGTCGTTCACGCACACCCTGCGACAGGTGGCAGGCAAGGGATCGGCCGAGGTCAAGTCGCTGTTCAAGTACTTCAACAGCTTCATGACCGCCGAGCCGAACAGCCTCGAAGTCCTGATCATGGATGAGGCGCACCGGCTGCGCTCGACGTCGGTGAACCGGTACACCGCGAAGGTGGTGCGGGAGCGCGCCCGGCCGCAGATCGAGGAGCTGATCGACGCCGCGCGCGTGCCCGTCTTCCTGCTCGACCAGTTCCAGGTCGTGCGGCCCGGCGAGATGGGCAGCGTCTCCGACATCGAGGCGCATGCGTCTGCGCGGGATCTGACCGTCCGGCACGTCGACCTCAACGCGCAGTACCGCTCCGGCGGCAGCGAGGCGTACCTGGACTGGGTGCTCCGCCTGCTCGGCCTGCGCGGCGACGGCCCGGTGGCCTGGCGCGACGAGCCGGACTTCACCGTCGACGTCGTCGACTCCCCGACGGAGCTGGAGTCGCGGCTGACGTCGGTGCTCAACCGCGGCTACGGCGCGCGCATGACGGCGGGGTACTGCTGGCCGTGGAGCGATCCCCGCTCCGACGGCTCGCTGGTCCCGGACGTGACGATCGGGGACTGGTCGCGGCCCTGGAACCTCAAGAGCGAGCGGTCGGTCGGCGGTGCGCCGCCCTCGTCCCTGTGGGCGACGGACCCGGCCGGCTTCGGACAGGTCGGCTGCGTCTACACGGCCCAGGGCTTCGAGTACGACTGGAACGGCGTCATCCTCGGGCACGACCTGGTGTGGCGTGACGATCGGTGGGTGGCGCAGCGACAGTTCACCAAGGACCCGGACTTCCGCAGCCGCACGACGGTGGACGACGCGACGTTCGACCGGCTGGTGCGGCACGTGTACAAGGTGCTCCTGACGCGCGGGATGATCGGGACGCTGGTGTACTCGCCGGATCGGGAGACGCGGGAGATGCTGCGGGGGGTTGTGAATCCGGGGTGACGGCGCACGGCTCCGCACAGCGTCACGCGGTCGTCGAGAACCGCTCCCACCGCCACGCCAACAGCTCCCGATCAGGCCGATCGGCGACCCGCACCGGCACCTCGAGCATCCGCCCGTGCATCTCCTGGATCCCGTGCTTGAGCATCGGCCCGTCGATCTCCTCGAGCACCTCGCGGTTGATCGACACCCGGTAGTCGGGACTCACGCCGAGCATGTTCTGGTCGTAGGCGGCGTGGTGGATCTTGCACAGGGCGAGCCCGTTCGGCGTCGTCGGCAGACCGCGTTCCTCGGTGTCCGGGACGATGTGCGCGGCGTCGAGCAGCGAGCCGTGGCGCAGCGAGCAGATGGCGCAGCGGGTCTCGTAGGCCAGAAGCACCCGCGTGCGGAACGCCGGCTGGTGCAGGCGCTGCTTGGCGAGGCGTCGGGCGTACTCGCGCTGGGGCTCGGCGAGCTCGCGGACATCACCCATGAATCGGAACGACTCGTCCAGCGCGATGATGAACGAGCTCTCCTCCGGGTAGTCGTCCACCACGTAGACCGGCATGACCGGCGTGTAGTAGTTGGGCGCCTCCTTGCGGAACAGGATGAGCGGCATCCCGGTCTCCATCGCAGTGCGCAGCTTGCGGTTGTCGCCGCCGAACGGGTCGCCCTTGCGGTAGGCGTAGTGGAGCAGACCGTCGTCGCTCTCGGTGTCGTCGTACGGACCGCTCGCCGAGGCGACGATCGACAGGGTCGACGAGAAGCCCTGCGGATTGCGGATGCCCCGCGAGAAGTCGATCAGCGGCAGCTCGCGTCCGCCGATCCGGAAGCTCAGGAGCTCGTGCCGGTGGAGGAACCCGCCATTGGCCCCCGCGCGCTCGCGGATCCAGTCCATGACCGCGACCCGGAGGGCGGCTTCGACGGCGTTGTCCATGTCCGAAGCTGATCAGCTCGGAGTGTCTGGGGCAAGGGTCCCCGCGGTGGGCGCTGCCGCATGGCGCATGTCCGGAGCACGCCGGGGTTGGGTTGTGGACAACCTCGATGGCCGCCATCGCCACTGCTAGACATGGCGCAGGTTCGGGCGACGGGGCGTGGTTGGAGGAGCGATTTCGTACCGCCGGCTCGTCGTGCGCGCGGCGACGAACGGGCCTGACGTGCGCACTCTCGCGTCCCAGCAGCCCGCCGACGGCCACCGCTCGCTGCAGGAGATCGACGGCGTGGACTGGGGCGACCCGCCGGCCGAGAGCACCTCGTTGATCCGTCGAGTCCACGCCCTACGGCGGGTCCCCATCGACGAGCTCGACATCGAGGGGCTCCGGACCCTCATCAGCCAGGGGATCGGGCTCGGCGTCCTCCTACCATGCGCACTGGTCGCCCTCGAGGCTGACCCTCTTGCCGGGGGTGACTTCTACGCGGGCGACCTGCTCGAGTCGGTCCTCAGGGTCGATCCTCAGGCTTGGGCCGACCGGCCGGACCTGCGCGAACGACTGCGGAGTCTCTTGCGGACGGTCGGCACCGGAGATGCGCGATTGGCGGATCTGGTCGAGCGGATGGCGGCGGCGGCGGCAGTCAGCGGCCACACGCCTCGTACGAGTACCCCGCCCGCCCGGCAGCAACCAGGTCCCGATCCCGAACGACCAGCAAGGTCGGGCGCCCCGCCGTCGCGCACACCTCCGCCACCGACCCGCTGGGGTCGTCCGTGTACTCGATGTCGATGACCCGCTCGCCGTACACGTCGGTGTAGGCCGAGCACTCGTCCCACCGGACGCACTCTTCGGCAACGGCCAAGTCGAAACCGACGACGTCGCGCCCGATCGTTCCGAGTTCCGCGGTGTTCTTCTGGGCGACGGCGAGGCCGAGGTCGTGTGCGACCTGGACCAGGTCTGTCGCGAGCAGGACCGTGTTCTCGCTGGTCAGCCGCCCGTCCGACCGCGTCCACGAGTCCAGGTTGTCGAGCTCGACGGCGGCGAACCCCGCCGTCGCGCACCGCGTGAGCTCCGTGGTCAGCTCATGCACGATGATGGCGCGCTGCTCGGGGGTCGAGGGGTCGAGCAGCATCTCGTCGGGCCAGCCGGGGTCCGCGACGGGACCGCCCCCGCCATCGAGCAGGACGACGCCCTGGGAGAGCCAGCGCTCGGACTGCCCGGGTTGGGTCTGGAAGGCGTTGATGTAGCAGATCCCGTAGGTGCCGGGTGCGGGGGAGTCGGTCGAGTCGCGCGCGACGACGCTGACGCCGGCCGGTGGTGGGTACGCACCGCCGAGCTGGTAGTCGACGGTCCCGGTCGTCGGGAGGTCCGCGCGCACGTCGGTGGGGGTCGATGTGGCGGCGTCGGCCGTGGGTGACGGTTCCGGCGGCTCTGTCGAGGTGCCCGACGGGGCCGGCGCAGCGATCCGGGGGGTCGGCGCGACCGTCCGCGACTCCGCAGGTGTCGGCGCGGCGGTCGACGTGCATCCTGCGAGCGCCGCGACGAGCGCCGTGCAGGTCCACGCGAGCCATCCGGGTCGTGCGAGGCGAGTCACCCAGGCACGGTACCCAGGTCGTGGCGTCGGCGGGCAGGAGTGTCGCGTGGGCTGGTGGTGGGGCGGAGCTGAACTGAACCACTTCGAGCGATCCGGGGCTGGGCGTCCTCTGTGCGTGGCACGTGGTGAAGGACGACGAGTTGCCCACCGCCCCGGCCGCAGGGTCGACCGACTACTCAACCGCGGACCAGCGGAGCGGCGTGCCTCCACCCGCCTTGACCTTCGCGACGCAACTGATCCAGTCGTCCCAGACGGCGAGGTCTGACGGCCGATCCCCCACCGAGTCGAGCATCAGGTCGGCCGCGAGTATGTCGATCGTGGCATCCTGCTGGGCGCCCTTCTGCCACGCGTCGGAGAGGGCGACGACGTGGTCGATCTGTACGTCGTTGCTGGTGTCCTGCACCCTGGTGAACTGGATGGTCGTCGCCGAGTACGGGTCGTTGAGCACGCCGGTCAGGACGACGCAGTCGTGTGTGCCGGGCTTGAAGGTCTGTGGTTCCAGGTCCCTCTCGAGCATGTCGTTGCGGGGGTCGCACCCGTTCCGGTCGACGTCGACCCAACCGTTTCCGAAGAGGTCCCGGGCTCGCACAGGTTGCGGCTGCGCCGAAAAGCCCCACCGTGGGGCGCACCTGGGTGAAGCGGCCTGCGAACCTCTCAGATGTGTTCTGATCTGCTGATACGTTCTGCTGCGTGACAACGCGCCGTGCCCTGCCGTTTGCTTCCCTGGCCCTCGTTGCCCTTGCCCTGGGGGCGTGCTCGCCGTCGGGTCCTGCGCCGATGGACTCCGGCGCTGACGTGAGCGCTTCTACTCCGCTGTCAGCGTGGGATGTGGCTGCGGGCACGTTGTGCTCGGACTTCCTGACCTTGGGGCTCGAGGAGCAGCGCGCTGTCGTTGTCGCCTTCCACGGGGGCGAGCCGGTGGAGGATTCGGAGTGGGCCACGCTCGGTGATTGGTGCGCAGCGAACAGCACCTCCCCAATCTCCGTCGCTGAGCCACAGGCGCGTTCCGCGGCCCGCCAGGCGGCCGCGGAGGCGGACCTGGCTGCGTCGCTCAAGCATGAGACGTACTCGGCGACGACCATCGGTGCCGATGGCTACTCGCAGACGCTGACCGTCATGGTCGGGCCAGTAATACCGTCGGACAGAGCTCCTCAATTGGCGTCCGAGTGGGCGTCGGTTGGAGGCGTGGGTGGCAACCCGTGCGCGGACGTGAACCCTGCGAACGACGGCGTGACGAACTACGTCATCAAGACCGAGACGGCTGGGTACGCGTTCGGAACGATGACGGTCGTGAACAACACGGTCGGGTTTGCTGCTGACGCGGTGTCCTACCAGTTCACGCGCGGGCCTAGCTCGGCGCTCGGGTTCGAGTTCTCGTCCGGGGCGGAGTGCGACGGGCTCAACTTCGGTGGCTACATCTTGAACCCGTCATGGGAGAGCGACACGTGGGGCCCAGTGCCGTTCGTGGTTGCGATCGACTCCTATCGTTCGCCGGCCCAACCGGACGGTGACGTGTCGCTGCTGGCGGACCCGGTCGAGCTCGCCTGGACGGACTTCACGTTC
Organism: Cellulomonas sp. KRMCY2; assembly: GCF_000526515.1. Classification (NCBI taxonomy): domain Bacteria; kingdom Bacillati; phylum Actinomycetota; class Actinomycetes; order Micrococcales; family Cellulomonadaceae; genus Cellulomonas; species Cellulomonas sp. KRMCY2. The sequence continues at coordinate 1,216,824 of NZ_JAGF01000001.1, read as the reverse complement.
CCGCTCGTTGCTTGGACACCCTGAGCCCGGATCCGCCGGGGTGGGTTCGTGAGGGGCTGCGGTCCGGGTTTCGTGCGTGACCGGGTGTAGTGGCGCGCGGTGTTCGCCGGTGCGCCCGGCGTTTCCACTTCGGTGTCGTTCCTGGAAGCCGTTGGCGGTCAGGCTGACCCCAGCTCCACGGCCCCCGCTACGGCAGCGGCCGCGATGGTGGCCTCTCACCTCCATCCGAACAACAAGCGCCTCATGGCGCACCGTCACGTCATACAGCACCAGCGAGACGTCCCCGCTGGTGGCGGCGTGGGCGAAGCAGGCGGTCGCGATCTGGTCCCGGTACTGGCCCTGGTGGGCGCGGCGCAGGGTGCGTTTGCGAGTCGACAGGCTCGCCGAGACCCGCCCCAGGTCGGCCAGCACCCGGTCGACGTCCAGTAGCGAGGTCGGCTCCACGACCCGGGCGATCACCAGGTCCCGGAAGCAGTCATCGCCCACGACGTCGAAGCCGAGATCGTCGAAGACCCCCGCGAGGGTGTCGAACAGCAACCGGGAGGACGTGCGCAGCACCGTCGGCGCCGCCACCGCCCGCCGACGCGGCCCTGCTGACCGAGTATTTCGGTCGACACCTACCCCGCGTGCTGATGGAATCGGCACCGTGACTGGTCCGCTGCACGATGACGAGTTGCTGATCGACCTGAATCTCGTCCGGGCTCTCGTTGACCGTGCCCTACCCGAATACGCATCACTACCGCTGAGTCGGCTGGGTGCTTCGGGTTCAAGCAATGCGCTCTTTCGACTCGGCGATGGACTCCTCATCCGACTTCCTCGACAGCCTGGTGGATCCGCGAGCATCGAGAAGGAAGCGCGTTGGCTGCCGCTCATAGGGCCACTGCTTCCAGTATCGGTGCCTGAGGTTGTCGCCGTAGGCGAGCCGGGTCTGGGCTATCCCGAGCGGTGGTCCGTTGTGCGCTGGCTCGATGGCGATGTCCCCGCGGTTGCCGAATCCGCGTCGCACGTCGGCCCAATGCGCCTTGGCCTGGCGCGCGACCTTGCCGCTGTGGTCACTGCGTTGCACGACATCGACGTGCCTCAGAGCGCTGTCGCTGATCCGCAGCTTCGCTGGTACCGCGGCGCCCCGCTCGAGTCCATGGATGTCACAACCCGTCGATATATTGCGGAATGCCGGGGCATCTCGGGTCTGGACTTGGACCTCGAAGCCGCACTCCAGGTATGGGAAGAGGCAATAGCGCTTCCCGAGCCGGTTTCATGGTCGGAGCCGCGGTGGTACCACGGGGACTTGGTGGCCGAGAACCTGCTGGTGCGCGGTGGTCGCCTCGCCGCGGTGTTGGACTTTGGAGCACTGGCGGTTGGCGATCCGACGGTCGACCTCATCGTTGCGTGGGACGTTCTTGACCCTGCCTCGCGCGATGTGTTCCGTCGTGCCGTCGGGGTTGACGAAACGACGTGGCTGCGGGGACGGGCGTGGGCGCTCTCGTTGGCCCTGGGGACCTTTCCGTACTACTGGAGCACCATGACGGTTCGATGCGCCAGCAGGCTCGCTGTAGTGCGGTCGGTACTTGCCGACGCAGTCTCAACCCCAGGTGCCTGACGTGGTTCGATGAGCAGGGGCAACAGGCCGATTGGGCGGCGCCCTTGGGGCTTGTCGAGGGAGTTATGCACCATCACGGACGACATGGCCGTCGTCCGTCCTGACTTGGGGGCTCTTCACAATCGAGGGTGTAGTCGGGGTCTGAAGCCGCCCGTCTCCAGCAGGGATCGGGCGATGTAGTTGGTCAAGTTGCGGAAGCCGAGGGCGGAGCCGCGCAGGTGTTCCAGGCGGCCGTTGACGGCCTCGGTGGGGCCGTTGCTGGTGCCCGGGCGGTCGAAGTACGCCAGCACGTCGGCGGCGCGCCTATTCAGGGTCCGCCCGAGGGTGATGACTTCGCACAACGCGCCGGGGACGCCATGGCTGAGCGAGTCGATCAATCTGGTCATCAGCGTCCGGCCTCGGGTCCGGTCGGGATCTCGGTAGGCAGCGATCATCTGCTGGTAGACACCCCACGTGGCCTCCACCTGAACGTGCTGCTCGTCGGTGAACAGATTGTTCAGGCGTGCGGACTGCTCGTCGGTCAACAGGTCCGCTCCGGTGTGCAGGGTCCGCCGAGCTCGGTAGAGCGGGTCGTTCTTGCGGCCGCGCTGGCCGTGGATGTCGTTCTGGACGCGGCGACGGCACCGGTCCAGCACGTCGCCGGCGAGCCGCACGACATGGAAGGGATCCATCACCGTGACAGCGTCGGGCAGCTCTTCGGTGGTGGCGGTCTTGAACCCGGTGAACCCGTCCATCGCCACCACCTCGATCGCGTCGCGCCAGGCCTGTGGCCGCTCGGCCAGCCAAGTCATGAACACCCGCTTCGAGCGACCCTCGACCATGTCCAGCAGCCGCGCGGGCCCGATTCCGGCCCGCACATCGGTCAGGTCGATGATCACGGTGACGTACTTGTCGCCGCGGCGGGTGTGCCGCCAGCAGTGCTCATCCACACCGAGCACCAGCACGCCGTCGTAGCGGGCCGGGTCGTCGATCAGGACCCGCTGGCCCTCGGCCAGCACCGCGTCGTTGGCGGTGTTCCACGACACCGCCAGACCCTCGGCCACCCGGGCCACGGTCAGGTGCTGCACCACGATCCCTTCCAGCGCCCACCGCAGCCCGCGCCGGGACAACTTCGAGCGCGGCTCGGCCGCTCGGCTGGTGTCCTGACGCCACACGTGCCCGCAGCCGCTGCACCGGTAGCGGCGGACCGCGACCTCCAGCACCGTGGGTCGCCAGCCCAGCGGCTCGTGCGCCAGCCGTCGCACCACACTGTCCCGGGCCCTGCCCTGGCAGCCGCAGCGCCGGCACCACCGGTCCGCCTCGACGACCCGGCAGGCCAGTACCGCCCGTTCGGGCTCCAAGCGCTGCCCGACCACTTGCAGTCCAAGCTCGTCCAAGCGGGCGAAGGTGGTCAGGTCCGGGCGAGCGAAGGTAGCGTCAAGCACGTCGAGGTCTTCCAGGTGAGCGGCGTAGGAACCCTCATCATCGGAAGTCCTCGACCTCTACCCGCGGATCGCCACGCCCACGCGCGTCGATCACCCAGTCCAAGATCACATGACAGGTGCGACACCCTCAGACTGCGATGAGCCCGTAGTGCGCCTGCGGCACCCAGATGCTCTCCTCAGTCGAATCCGAGGGTTCCCGAATCGCGATCGGCTCGCGGGACCACCGCCTGCGAACTTCTTGACGCAAGGCACAGGAGAGCGGCGCAGGGTCGGGTCAGTCCTGGGGAGTGAGCAGGACGATCGGGATCACGCGGTCGGTCTTCTGCGCGTACTCGTCGTACAGCGGGAACATGCGCGCCATCTGGGGCCAGAGGGCCTCGCGCTCGTCCAAGGACGCGATACGGGCTCGGGCGGTGAACCGTCGAGTGCCGACCTGAACCCCGGCGCTCGGGTCCGCCTGCAGGTTCTTGAACCAGTCCGGGTCCTGGTCGGCGCCGCCCTTGGAGGCGACGACGACGAAGTCGTCCCCTGAGGTGCCGTAGATCAGACAGGTGCGGCGTGGCTGGCCGGTCCTGCGTCCTGTCGCGGCGAGCACGAGCGTGTATACGCCGTTCGACTCGTGTCCCTCGGTTCCGCCCGAGGCGAGATACGTGCGGGTCTGCTGGGCGACCCAGTCCCACGTCGAGTCGGTTGCATGGTCGAGATCGTCGGCGACGGCCATGGCGGCGGTCCTTTCGGGGTGCGGGTGGTAGTGGTCGACTGCGAACCAGGATCGTGTCGCCTCAGCCGAGCTTCTCGGCCAACGCAACGATGATGCCCTCGGGTCCGCGGACGTAGCAGAGCCGGTAGCTGTCCTCGTACTGCGCCACTTCTCCGACAAGTTCGGCGCCACGGGCCCGCAGGCCCGCGACCGTGGCGTCGATGTCGTCGACGGCGAACATGATGCTACGCAGGCCCAGGGTGTTGCCCAGTGCGTCCGCCGGCTCGGCACTGATCACCGTCGGGGTGTGGAACTTCGTCAGCTCGAGCCGGCCGTGGCCGTCCGGGGTCCGCATCATCGCAATGTCGACCCGGACGCCGTCGAGCCCGTTGACCCGGTCCACCCACTTCCCCTGGACCGGCGCCTGGCCCTCGAGTTCCATACCGAGGTCGACGAAGAACGTCTTGGCCGCCTCAAGGTCGTCGACGACGACGCCCACGTGGTCCATCCGCTGAATTGACATCGTGGTTCTCCGTCTCCCTGCGCGACCTGTCATGGCCGCTCGTACACCTAGGACGGATCCGGTGCCCCGTTCTCGACACCCGTGGGGTGCCGACCGCAACGAGGTTCGAGAATCAGGTGCGCCGCGAAGTGTCGAGAATGTGGGGTCGGCTCCGTCCCAGCACCACGAGCGGCCGCGACGAGCCGCGCTGACGACGAAGGAGATCGACATGAAGTACCTGCTGCTCAAGCACTACCGAGGTGGTCCGACCCCCGCCGTCGACTTCCCGCCGATGGATCGGTGGACGCCGGAGGAGGTCGACGCGCACGTGCAGTTCATGCACGACTTCGCGGCACGGCTGCAGGTGACGGGTGAGTTCGTCGACACCCAGGCCTTGGCGGCCGAGGGCACGTTCGTGCGCTCCGACGGCGAGGGGCGCCCACCGGTGACCGACGGGCCATTCGCCGAGACCAAGGACCTCATCGCCGGCTGGTACGTCATCGACGTGGAGTCCTGGGACCGCGCGGTCCAACTGGCCGCGGAGCTCTCCGCCGCTCCCGGGCCCGGCGGGAAGCCGATCCACGAGTGGCTCGAGGTCCGACCCTTCTACGCCGAGTCGCCCACGGTCACCGAGTGACCGAGCCACTGCTGCGGGAGCTCGTGCCCGCTGTGATCGGTGTCCTCCGCCGGCGCGGAGCCGACTTCGCGTCGGCGGAGGACGCCGTGCAGGAGGCCCTCATCCGGGCGCTGGAGGCCTGGCCGGACGACCCGCCCCGCGACCCCAAGGCATGGTTGGTCACGGTCGCGTGGCGCAAGTTCCTCGACGCAACCCGTTCCGAGGCGTCCCGGCGAGAGCGAGAACGCGCCGCGGAGATCGAGCCTCCTGCCGGTGCAGTGCCCGCGGTGGACGACACGTTGCGGCTCTACTTCCTGTGCACGCACCCGACCCTGCCCCGCAACTCGGCCGTCGCGCTAACGCTGCGCGCGGTCGGTGGCCTGACCACGCGGCAGATCGCGACGGCCTACCTCGTCCCCGAGGCGACGATGGCCCAACGGATCAGCCGAGCCAAACGGCGGATCGAGGGCCTCCAGGTCGACCGGGCCGGCGATCTCGGGACGGTGCTGCGGGTGCTCTACCTCGTCTTCAACGAGGGATACGGCGGAGACGTCGACCTGGCGTCCGAGGCGATCCGCCTCACCCGCCAGCTCGTCGCCCTGACCGACGAGCCCGAGGTCGCGGGGCTGCTCGCGCTCATGCTGCTGCACCATGCGCGTCGCGCTTCTCGCACCGGCCCGGGAGGTCGCCTCGTGCCGCTCGGCGAGCAGGACCGAACGTGCTGGGACACCGGCCTGATCGCCGAGGGCGTGGAGATCCTTCAGACCGCGCTGGCCCGCGACCAGCTGGGCGAGTACCAAGCGCAGGCCGCGATCGCCGCCCTGCACGCGGACGCCCGGAGCCGAGACCGACTGGGTGCAGATCGTGGAGTGGTACGACGAACTGTTGCTGCTCACCGCCAGCCCGGTGGTGCGGCTCAACCGCGCCGTGGCGGTCGGGGAGGCCCACGGACCGCGGGCAGGCCTGGCGGCGCTGGTCGAGGTGAGCCCCGACCTGCCCCGTTACGCGGCGGTGACGGCATACCTGCACGAACGTGCCGGCGACCTTGAACGCGCCGCCGCGCTGTACGCCGAAGCCTCCCGCGCCGCCACCAGCGTCCCCGAGCGCGACCACCTCACCCGTAAAGCCGCGCAGGTGCGGCAAATGCTGCGTTGAGTCGTGAGATCGGCAGCGTGATCGGCAGGATGCCGTCCCGTCAGGAATCCTTTGCGGTCGCGTCGAAGAAGATCACATGGCCGGCGCTACACCCTCATCTGTGATGAGCCCTCAAAGCTCAGTCTCGGCCCATTCGAGCGGCAGCCAGCGTGACCAGCGCTTCGCGGACCTGGACCAGCCAACTCCGAGCAGCTCCGGACCCTGTTGGGACGAAGTAGCTCCCGTGGCGGATGAGCCAGTTCTCAAGCTCGACGTCGGACAGGCGAAGTGCTTCCAGGACGACGATTTGCCCGATGCCCTCGAAGACTCGGCCGAGGCGTCCCTCAGCCCCGAACTGGCGCACGAGCGACATCTCGTCCCCGCCCTCAGCGTCGAGTTCCCAATCCTGGTGCAGGCACCCACCGAGGAATCCCTCAAAAGCCAGGCTCTCGCTCATCATGATCACTCCGGGTAGGCTGTCTGGATCCGGATCCCACCGGGAAATCCGGGTTCGGCACGAAGTATCACGCGCACCGCATGACTCACCACTGGCACGGTCGCACCCGGCCTGAGCACTGTACCGACAGGGTTGGCGTCGATTCCGGTGAAGACCGAATCCGTCGGCGCGGCGCCACGAGCCAGCCAGGCTGAGATCGCGGGCCGATTGGCCTCGAGGACCTTTGCTATGGCCGCGTCCGCAATCTCGCGGTTGGTGAATGACGAGACCGCGGGCACACGCGAGGTCGCCAATCGGTCAGCCAGGTCCTCGGCCGTGAGGCCCACATGCTTGGACAGGGTGTGCCCTCCGGCCGCCTCATGCACGAGGAGTCCCTCGAACCTGAGCGCGGCCATGGCAGGCGCATCGGCTGCCGAGGCGACACCAACCATGTCGGCCGTTTCCGCGACCTCATCAACCACCCGCGTGGCCGCGACGCCGAGCCTGCCCGACTTCGCCGCGAGCCCGACGCCGGCAGTCGCCACACTCATCGCGATGTCGGGCGCCATCCGCCCCCACCACCGACCGGGGTTGTCCCGCAGGGTCCGTACGTCCAGCAGCGTCTCGGCGGTGCCGACGGGGTCGTCGACGAGCTGGCCCGGGATGGCGTACATGGCGGCGGCCATCTCCCGGGCGTCGGTGGCGTACCCGACCGGGTCGACGAACGCACGGTAGGCGTTGAACGTCGCCACGAGTCCGGGGATCCCGCTGACCCAGTCTCCGAGCCCGCCGAGGAACTGGTCGGCGTGCCACCGACCGTCGGGCAGCCCCGCGGACAGCTCGTCGAGGATCTCCTGGGCCGCGTGCGCGGAGGCTGTGACCTCGTTGCGGGCGCCCGTCAGGATCTGCTCGGCACGCACCTTGGTCGCGGCGCCGGCGATCGGGTCAGGGACCGGGTCGGCGACCGACGGCCGGGTCATGATCGCCACAGCAGAGGTGCCCAGGGGCCGTTGGCTCGCGCGGACCCCGAGGGTCGGCGCGCCGATGCGGCGTGGTGCGGCGGTGGTCGCGGCGCAACCGCGGTCCCACAGGTCGATGGCGACCTGGGCACGGCTCTGGCCCCACTCCAGGCGATCGGCGTGGACGCGCAGGACGGCCACGGCGATCGCGTAGACCTGCGCCACCCCGCGCAGACCCTCGGTCAGGGTCTGCCGGCGGGCGGCGTACGCGTCGGCGGCGTCCCCGATCCACGCCTCGACGATCCGGTGCTCGACGTCGGCGGCGGCGTCCTCCAGCGCGCCGGCGCGCGCCTCGAGCTCGTCGGCGTCACCACGCAGCGCCGCGAGCGACCCGGAGACGAGCACGGTCGGGTCGCAGGTGCTGCCCAAGCCCCCGATCACCAGTCACCCGGGGGTGCGAGGTTGACCGAGGCAGCCCAGTCGCACTCCTCGTAGCCGTCGGCCTTGCCGCGCAGCGACTGCCCGGTGGTGACGACCTCCTGGCCCAGGCCCTCGACCAGGTATCCGAACCGGTCGGCGAACCGCCCGCCCGCACCGGTCAGACCGCCATGGCCCCAGCGGTCCCGCGCACCGAGCACCTCACGGCGCCCGGACGCCTCGACGCCATCGCCCACACCGAGCAACGCACTGCCCGTCGCCCTCAGGTCGTCGGTGTCGACCTCGAACAGGCTGCCATCAGCCCCCATGTCGCCCCCTTGCGTTGCAAACCGGGACATTCCTACCATTGCGACGACGGAGAACGCCGGGACTCGACCCTGCCTGTGGACAACCGCCATCCCGGCGACCCACCGCGAGGTCGACGACCCGCACCGGGACTACCAGCGCCGGGACTACCCGCGCCGCCCGCGGTGTTCCCCCGAGATGAACCTCGACGACATCCCCCTGACCACCATCGACGGCGAGCCCACCTCGCTCGCCGCCTACGCCGACCAGGTCAAGCTGATCGTGAACGTGGCCTCCCGCTGCGGGCTCGCCCCGCAGTACACGAAGCTCGAGGAGCTGCAGCGGACCTACGGCGAGCGCGGCTTCACGGTGCTGGGCTTCCCGAGCAACCAGTTCCTCCAGGAGCTGAGCAGCGCCGAGGCGATCAAGGAGTTCTGCTCGCTCACCTACGGGGTGACGTTCCCGATGTTCGAGAAGGTCAAGGTCAACGGGCGCTCGCAGCACCCGCTCTACGCCGAGCTGACCAAGACGCCGGACGCCCACGGCAAGGCGGGCAAGGTCACCTGGAACTTCGAGAAGTTCCTGGTCACGCCCGAGGGCACGGTGCACCGCTTCCGGCCGAAGACCGAGCCCGATGCCCCGGAGATCGTGCAGCTGATCGAGGCCTCGCTGCCGGTTGGCTAGCTGGTCGGACGCGCCACCAGCCTCTCGCCCGCGCGCCGGCGGCCGGCCGCCCGTCAAGACATCTTGACGAGCGAGAAGCAGTCAAGTTATCTTGACGGCATGGGTACCTCAGAGCGCAGCTCGGTCGCCTCGCTGCTCGACCCGGCGGTCGGGGACGATCCGACCGCCGGCCTGCGCGCGGTCCGCTCGCTGCGAGCGCTGAGCGACCGGTTCGAGACGCTGCACGTCGCCCGAGCCCGCGAGCTCGGCTGGTCGTGGCAGCAGATCGCCGACGCGCTCGGGGTGTCCAGGCAGGCAGTCCACCAGAAGCACCACGGCCGCACATCACCCGGGAGGGATTGACATGTTCGAGAGGTTCAGCAGGGAGGCCCGCGGCGTCGTCGTCGGAGCACAGGTGGAGGCTCGGCGGCTCCAGACCGGCGCGATCGGGTACGAGCACCTGCTCCTCGCCGTCGCACGGTCCGACGGTCCGCACGGCCGACTCCTGCGCGACATCGGCATCGTGCCGGAGCACATCGAGGCCGCGCTGCGGCCGGGCGACGATCTCGACCCCGACGCGCTCGCTGCCGTCGGCATCGACCTCGACACCGTCCGGGAGCAAGCGGATCGGGTCTTCGGAGCCGGTGCGTTCGACGCCGCAGCACCCGCCGACCCGGCCCGTCGCCACGGCCGCGCCCGCGGGCACATCCCGTTCACCAAGCCCGCGAAGAAGACCCTCGAGCTCGCCCTGCGCGAGGCGATCCGGCTCGGCGACAAGACCATCGACGTCGGGCACATCCTGCTCGCGATCGAGCGGGTCGACCGGGACGAGCGGCCGAGCATCCTGGCGCGCGCCGGTGTTGACCCCGCCGCGTTCCGTTCCGCCGTCGAAGCCCTGCGCGCCGAGGCCGCCTGACTGCCCCGGTCGGAGCCGGCGCCCGAGCCCCGTCCGGTCAGTCGCGCGTGACCGGCAGGTTCTCGACCAGGGGGAACCCGGGGACCTCGAGCGACACCGTCGTCGTGCCCTCCCCGAGCGGCAGGAAGGTCGCCGAGAGCAGCTGGCCCTCCCGCGACATCTGCAGGGGCGCCGCGGAGCAGGTGCAGAAGGAGCCGTCCTTGTCCGGGTCGACCGGCACGGCCAGGAACGGCTGAAGGCGGGCGTCCTCCTGCGGGACGACGAGCGCGACGTCGCGGACGTCCCGGGTCAGCGGGCTCAGGCTGTTGAACGCGAAGAGCGAGATCAGCGGGTCCGAGTCGTCGACGTTCGTGAGGGTGAAGCGCACGACGGTGCTGGCCTGCCCTGCGTGGACGTCGGTGACCTCGATCGACGCCGGGAACGGGTGGGCCGGGTCGCGCACTGCGCCCGTGGCGGACCCGAGCACCTCGGTGGTCCCGACGTCGCCCGTGAAGAGCGCCTGGGCGATCTCGGCCCTGGTCCAGTCCTCGGGCTCAGCCTCTGGGGTCGCCGAGCCCGTCGGCCCGGCGGCCCCGGACGGGTCGGGGGTCGACGGCTCGTCTCCTCGGGTCAGCAGGAAGGCGACCAGGCCCAGGACGACGACAGTGACGACGACCGTGGCTGCGACCAGCTTCTTCACGAGTCCCCCTGGACGCTGTACACCACGGTGACGCGGCGGTTCTGCTGCTTGCCCTCGTCGGTGCCGTTGTCGGCGCCCGGTTCGTTCTCGCCCTCGCCGATCGCGGTGAAGGTCACCGCAGCCCCGCCCGTCTGCTGCAGGACCGCCGTCACGGAGGCGGCGCGCTGCTCCGAGAGCGTCTGGTTCGACGCGTCGGAACCGTCGGAGTCGGTGTGGCCGGTCACGACGACCTCGCCCTCCCCGCGGGCGGCGATGTCAGCCGCGACACCCGCCAGGACATCCTGGGCGGCAGGGGAGAGCTCGGCGGAGCCGGTCGCGAAGAGAACGTTCGCGTCCAGCGTCGTGGCGACCTGTTCGGGCGACTCCTCCGTCACCGAGGTTCCCTCTGCGTCGCCGGAGCGGCGCACCAGCGTGAAGGTGCGCGAGAGCCGGTCGGCGCCGGCCAGGTCCGCCGCCGACGGGATCGCGGGCCAGCCCTCGCCGAGGAGCGGTCCGGGCTCGTCGCCCACCGGCTCGAGCGGACCCTCCTCGACCGGGATGTCGCCGACGGCAGTGCCCCAGGGCATCACGACCTGCACGGTCGTGACCTCCGGCGGCAGCTCCGGGAAGATCGCGTAGCCCACCCGCAGGTCACCGACGTTGCCGTCGAGGTCCGGCGTCGACGACGCGAAGGTGGTCTCGGCGTCGAACAGCGGCCAGTACGCCGCCAGCCCATCGGCGTCGATCAGCCGCAGGTCGACGCCCGTGTTGGTCTTGTAGGGGAACGACGAGTTCGGGAAGGCCATCGAGCCCCGGAACGTCGACACGTCCGCTCCACCTGCGCCGCCGACGGAGTAGTACAGGACGGTGCCGCCGTCGATCCGGCGCACCCCGTGCACGAAGCCCCGGATCTCCTGGTTCGTGTCGTCCATGAACTGGTGGTAGACGAAGCTGCCCAGGATCGGCGTCTCCTGCCCGTCGACCATGACCTGCCCTCGGGGCACCGACTCGCGGTCGTCGGTCCCTGCGGCGGCCTGACCGACGCCGACCAGCAGCACACCGGCGACAGCCAGTGTCCCGACGCGCATCAACGGAGAACGGGCAGGAGCTGACTTCATCGGGACGACCCTCCAGGTCACGTCGTGAGCTTCTGTCTCGACGGGCCCAGGGCCGCTCGGGACCATAGCAGTGCACGCCGACGAGGAGGACGCGGCGACCACGACGGTGCGCGGCTCACAGCCCGAGGAAGTCCCGCAGGTACACGTCGATGTCGGCCAGCGTCGCGTCGTCGACCAGTCCTGCCACACCGACGAGCCGGTCCCGGGCGATCGTGCGCACCTGTTCGGTCATCGCCCAGCTCGGTCGGTCGAGTCCGTGCGCCCCACGCAGCGCCACGTGGTTCGGCCAGCCACGCCCCACCATCGTGACCGGCAGGACCACGACCAGCGACGTCACGGCGTCGAGGTAGCCCTCGGACGCGACGACGAGGACGGGACGCCGTCCGGTCTGCTCGCGTCCGCGCGTCGGGCTCAGGCCTGCCCAGGCGACCGATCCGCGCCAGAGCCGCCGGTCGTCCGCCATCAGGCGCGGGGCGTCGTGGGGTCGTCGACTCCGTCGCCGGGCCAGGTCCGGAGGTCCAGCTCGTCGAACGCGGCCGCTTCTTCCGCGAAGGTGGCCAGGTGCTCAGGGATGCTGCGCGCCATCGCCTCGCGGACGGCGGCGAGGCGCTGCTCACGCAGCCAGGTCTCGAACAGCTGCTCGACGAAGCTTCCGGCCGTGATGCCCCGGCGTCGCGCCTCGGCGTTGAGCCGGTCGCGGATCGCCGAGTCGAGCTTGATGGTGGTCATGGTCACAGAGCAAGTATACGACGCGTATACGACGCCGCGCGAGTGTCAGACGGGGCTCCGCAACCGCAGGCTCGACGTCGTCCATCTCGATCGGGATCGCGCCTCCGGCGGTCCGCCACATCCGCGAGACCACGAGCAGCAGCCCGGCGGACACCAGGACCATGGCGAGCATCACGCCCGCCATCGACACCGCCGTCTGCCCGAACAGGCCGGTGATCGGTGCGACGGCCGCCCCGACGCCGAACTGCAGGGAGCCGAGCAGGGCCGCCGCACTGCCGGCGCGGTGCCCGTTGGCGGCGAGCGCGATCGCCGGGACGGCCGGGAAGACGAAGCCGACGGTCAGGAGCGTCGCCATCAGGAAGATCACCAGCGGCACGAGTCCGCCGCCGGCCAGGGCGACGGCGAGCAGCCCACCGGCCAGCACCACCCCGGCGTCGACCGCGACGACGAGGATCCGCTCGGGCGAGATCCGGCCGATCAGGGCACCGTTGACCTGGCTGCCCGCGGTGACCGCGAGCGCGCCGCCGCCGAACACCAGCCCGAACTCCTGCGCACTGAGCGCGAACCCGTCCTGGAACACGAACGTCGAGGACGCGACGTAGGTGAACAGGGCGGCGAAGTAGAAGCTCGACACGAGCGCGAGCAGCATGAAGCCGCGGTCGGTCAGCAGGCCGACGTAGGACCGCACGGCCGCGCGGGTGCCACCGACCCGACGCCGCTCGACGGGCAGCGACTCGGGCAGGACGAACAGGACCAGGGCCAGCAGCAGCACGCCGAACCCGGCGAGGAAGGCGAACATCAGCCGCCATGAGCCGACCATCAGCAGCTGGGCGCCGAGCGTCGGCGCGATGATCGGTGCCACGCCGACGACGAGCATCAGCCGCGCGATGACCTTGCCCATGGACACGCCGTCGTACGTGTCGCGGACGATCGCCATCGACACGACCATGCCGGCCGCGGCCGAGAAGCCCTGGACGAACCGCAGGACGGCGAGCACCTCGACCGAGGGCGTCGCGATGATCGCCAGCGACGCCAGGACGTAGACGCCCAGCGCGACGGCGAGCGGCGCACGACGGCCGAACGCGTCGGACACCGAGCCGATGAGGAGCTGACCCAGCGCCAGGCCGGCCAGGGTCGCGGTGATCGTCAGCTGCACGCGGGCCGGGCTCGTGGCGAGCTCGGCGGTGATCTGCGGGAACGCGGCCAGGTACAGGTCGATGGTCAGCGGCCCGATGGCGACCAGCGCCGAGACGAGCAGGACGAACGAGGCGCTGATGCGCGCAGCGCGGGGTGCCTGGCCGGTGGGGTGCTCGCCGCCCTCGAGGGTGGTGCTTCTGCTGCCCTCGCGGAGGGCGGATGCCGACTGGTTCATGTCGGACGAACCACACCACGGGGGTCGGACATTCCCGGCATCCCAGGGAGTGGAACGCTCGGCGCGTGCCGACGTCGTGCAGCCGGTGGTGTCGCGAGCCGACGGCGCGGTGTGATGATCTCTCGACGGTCTCCGCAGGTGGGGCCGCTGGACGCAAGGAGATGACGTGGCTGCCGCACCTCGGACCGTCCGACTGCTGGCCGGCCCGTTCCTCGCCGTCGTCGCCGGGCTGTTCGTCGGGGTGCTCGCCGGTTGGGCGGCCGTCGCGGTGCTCGTCGGACTGACGCGGGACGACTCGCCGTGGGGCGACCTCGCCGGAGTCGTCCTCGGCCTGATGGTCGGCGCGGTGGTCGGCGTCGTCGTGTGGGTGATCGGCCTGGTCGTCGCGGCCCGGCGCCAGTTCCCGCGCGGACGTCGCGGCGGCGCCGTCGGACTCACCATGGCGGCCGCGGCCACGGTCGTCGTTGGACTGACGTTGCTCGTCGAGGCGCTCGACGTCGGCGATGCCGGTGGGGCGCTGGGGTTCGAGCGCAGGGTGCTCGTCGCGCTCCTGGCCGTGGCCGCGAGCAGCGCGATGTTCCCGCTGTGGGACCGGTTCGGTGGGGCGCGGCACGAGGCGCCGACGGTGGTGGTGACCGAGGTCGCTGACGTGCCCGGCGTTCCTGGCGTGGTTGGCGTGGCCGATGACGAGAGTGGCCGTCCGGCTGGCTGAGGGGCTCGGGCGGTGCGTCGGTTGTCCACAGAATCGGCGTTCCGGTCCCGTGAGCGGGCCGTGCGTTGTACGGTGCGTGACCATGACGCGGGGGGCGAAGTGCGCAGGTTTGTCGGCATCTGTTGTGGTGATGATCGCGTTCGTCGGGGGCTGCGCGGCGGATCCGGCGCCCTCGCCAGTACCACCGGCATCGACTGCCCCCGCGACCCCCTCGACTGAGCCGACACCAGATCCTGCCGTCGAGGCTGCGTCGGTCCCCGAACGGCCGGCGGAGATGGAGCGCGTCGATGAGATCGGTGCGGCTGCCGCAGCGGACTACTTCCTGAGCCTCTACCAGTACGCGCTGACGTCGGGTGACCTCACCGAGTGGGATGCCGTCTCCGCCCAGGACTGCAGCTTCTGCATCAACGTCCGTTCCGACGTCACGGCGGTCTATGCCGCAGGCGGCCACTACGCGGGAGGAGAGCTCAGCAGCTCGACCGCGCGGGTCGTTGGCTACGAGGAGACCCTGGGCGTCTACGCCGTCGAGTTCGAGTTCTCCGTCGCGGCCAGCACCCAGGTAGGGAGCGATGGTTCGGTGGTCCGCGAGATCCCGGCAGAGTCCGGCTTCCTCATCCTCGATGTCCTGCCCGCGGCCGAGGGGTGGGTGCTCCTGACTGGTGACGCCCGCGATGAGTCGGTGATGTGAGCATGGGAACCACTGGTCGCCGCGTTCGGGTCGCTGCCATCGTCGCCTTCGCCTGCGTGGTACCCAACACGATGGCGTGGGCGAGTACGGACGGCGACGAGCCGGGAGGCCTCACCTCGAGGGCTGACGGGTCGAGCGTTGTCGTCACCGACTCGCAGACCTCGGGCTCGGAGGAACCCGGGACAACCACCCAAGCCAGTGTGGCGATCACCTACGAGTACCGCCGTGTCCCGCTGCCCCGGTGTGGTGAGCTGGACCCGCTGGCTGTCGACCGCCAGTGCATCGATGACCTTGGTGTGGCACAGGTGTGCGCGGACGGCAGCGTGCCGCTGGCGCCCCTGCAGCGCCGGGAGGTCGACCCGGTCACCGGTGCCGGGCTCAGCCCGTGGAGCCGGGTCGATCCTGGTGGCTGCCAGGACGGGACCGATCTGGTCGTCCTGTCGGTCGAGGAGTTCCGGCGTCTGCCGCTGACCGCCTCGACCCCGCAGTACCAGCCGGACGACGGTCGCGGCCTGGTCAACAAGGACCTGATCGTGTACGCCGACCCGGCCCCGCAGACCCTGGCCACCACGGTCCTCGGCGTCCCGGTCGCGGTCCGCGCGACGCCGGTGGCGTTCGCGTGGGACTTCGGTGACGGGTCGGAACCGCTGGTCACGACCGACCCCGGTGCGCCCTACCCGAACCACACCGTGAGCTACCCGTACCGGCAGGCCGGGGAGTTCGCCGTGCAGCTGGTCACCACGTGGCAGGGTCAGTACCAGGTCAACGGTGCCGGGCCCTGGTACCCGGTGGCCGGCACGGCCGCGACGACATCAGTGCCGTTCACCGCCCAGGTCTTCGAGGCGCACGCCCACCTGGTCGCCGACGATCTCGGCTCCTGACCCCGGATCTGCCGGCAGAAGGTGCATCAGCGCGCCGGCAGAACATGCACCAGCGCGGCTCCGGTGCCTCAGCCAAGGGCTCAGCGCGGCTGCGCGGGAACCGCACCCAGGAGGCCGCGGACCTCGGACTCGATGTACCGGCGGTGCCCGCCCAAGGTCCGCACCGAGGTGATCTTGCCGCTGTTCGCCCACCGGGTCACGGTCTTGGGGTCCACCCGGAACAGGGTCGCCACCTCGCCCGGAGTCAACAGGGACCTCGTCGTCCAGGGTGCGGTCTGCATGGTCAATCCCATCGTTCGGTAGCTGGGCGGCCCGTCTGGGCCCCTGGCTTTGCGTCCCCGCATTCCGGCGGGTTTGCCCTTGTCGCTGACGTGAGGTGCGTCCCGATCATCTCGGCGCTACCTCAAATGACCTATCGGCGACAAACCGGACATCCTTGAGGAGCAACGAGTGTGACCTGCGTCACAGTCTGTGCGGACCGTGGGGTGCCGGCCGTCTGGTGCGAGCGGACCAGTCCGCTTGGCCCTAGGGACCGAGGGCCCCGAGCGGGACCACGCTGACACCGTCCGGTCGGGTGTAGCCAAGACCCGAGGGCGTGATCACAGCCAGGAAGGCCGGGGTACCGGACCTGCTCGTGTCGATGCGATCTCGGAACCGCAGAAGGTTCCGGGCCGCATCCTCGATCTGTCCCGCCCCGAGCTTGACCTCGGCGGCCCCCCAGCGACCGTCGTCGGTCGAGACGATGGCGTCGACCTCGAGGCCGGTGCTGTCGCGGTAGTGCAGGACCTCGCCCCCGTGGGCCTGTGCGTAGACACGCAGGTCCCGCACGACGAGCGACTCGAAGAGCAGGCCGAGGCTGTTGAGGTCGGCGAGCAGCCGTTCTGAGGTCGCGCCGAGCGCCGCGGCTGCCAGCGACGGGTCGACGAAGTGACGCTTCGGGGTCTTGCGCAGGGTCGCCGACGAGCGCAGGTGCGTCGACCAGGCCGGCTGGTCCTCGACGACCATGAGGCGCTGGAGCACGTCGAGGTACTCGTCGACCGTGTTGCGAGCGAGCGGCTCGCCGTCCTGGCCGCTGTCCCGGGTCAGTGTGGCCAGGGACGCCTCGGTCGCGGTGTTCCGGGCCAGGGAGGCGATCACGCGCCCCACCCGTCGCGGATCCCGCCGCCCTCTGACGACGCGATCGATGTCGACCTCGCGGATCGTGGTGAGGTAGTCCCGGAGAACGCGGGTGGCCTCTGCGGGCGCGGCACCCTGCAGGCCCGGCCAGCCGCCGATGAGCAGCCGCTCGATGATGTCTGCGAGAGCGAGGTCCGGGCCCGAAGCCGCCACCCGATTCCCGGCGAGCAGGTCGCCGAGGCGGAGCGCACCGGTGGAGTGCCCGGTCTCGAAGAGCGACATCGGACGCATGCGGATCCGGGCAAAGCGGCCTGCCCCGGAGTGCCGTCGTGCGTCGTCGTCGGGAGTGGCGGAGCCGGTCAGGATGAACTGGCCCGGCTGATGGCGGTCGTCCACGGCCCGTCGTACGTGGTTCCACAGCTCCGGCTGGACCTGCCACTCGTCAAGGAGCTGCGGGGGCCGTCCGTCGAGCAGCAGTGAGGGGTCCACGGCCATCGCCGGGGCGACACGCGCGTCGGTGTCGACGCGGAGCTCGCTCGCCGCGACGCGACGAGCGGTCTCCGTCTTGCCGCAGGCTCTCGGACCCTCGATGACGACAGCGCCGACCGCAGCGAGCAGGCGAGTCAGCTCGGCGTCGACCAGCCGGGGGCGGTACTCCATGCTCGGGCTCCTCGACGGCCGTGCGTTGAGCAGATCGTAGGCGATCTGCTGATCAAATTGTAGGCCGTCCACTGAGCAGATTGTAGGTCATCCGCTGATCAAAACGGAGGCACCGCGTTGAGCAGATTGTCGAGAGGAAAGGGGGTCAGCCCGTCAGATGGACGGTTCTCGGCGCCGCACTGTCGAGTCGCGTCCACCAGCGTGCCGTCGCCGTCGTCAGCCAGTACTGGGCCGCGACCAGAGCGACGCCGCCGACGCAGATCAGGGCGACGATCATCGGCACCGTCACGGTGAACGGCAGGGCGAGCATGCCCTCGAGGTCGTCCGGGGTCGACGGGCTGGCCAGCGCGAACGACGCCGAGGCGACGCAGGCCAGCGCCATCCACGCGGCGGTGACCCGGGCCGCCGAGCGGACGTCAGCGCCGCCACGCGCGGCGAAGACCCCGACCGCCACGCCGACCGCCAGGATCGGGACGGGCACGCCCATGAAGAAGCCGAGGGCGAGCACCGTGTAGAAGCCGCACAGGGCGACCAGCGCGAGGCCGTCGAGGCCGTACCCCCGCCGGACCCACCACCGGTGCAGCGGCACGTCGATCGCGAGCCCCAGCACCAGACCAGCCACACCGACGGCGAACACCCACCGTTCCGGCACGACCGGGACGCTGAGCCACCAGCCCGCGAGGAAGCCGACGACCGGGACGACGGCGCCGTAGGCCAGGCCCAGGAACACCCGGTCGAATCGCGACAGCGGCGCTGACGACGCCTCGAGGCGCGACGGCAGTCGGACGTCCTGCGGATCGGGTGTCATGCGATCTCCTCCGGTGGCAGCAGCGGTCCTGCCTTCGACGGTAGGAGCCGCTGCCCGCAGCCGTACGGCGATCGGTGCGGAGATCTCGTGACGGTTCCGCCTGCCGGCCGACCGGCGCCGCAGGTCGACGCCCTGGCCGGCAGGTGCGACGATCCCCGCGTGAGCGATCCGGCAGCCGACGCACCGTGTGCCCCCGTGGCGATCCGCGACCTGTGGGACGTCGACGATCCGGTCGCATCCGCGCGGCGTTTCGCCGACGCAGCCGCCGACCTGACCCGCCCACCAGGGCACCGCGCCGAGCTGGCCACCCAGCAGGCTCGCGCCCTCGGGCTGCAGGGGAGGTTCGCCGAGGCCGAGGCTGTGCTCGACGCGTTCGCCGCACCGGCCGACGCCGCGCTCGCCGCGCCCGCCGACGATTCGCTCGCCGCACCGGCCGACGTCGTGCAGGTGCGCGTGCTGCTCGAACGCGGCCGACTGCGGAACTCGGCGGGCGACCCCGCGGCGGCGGTCCTGCACTTCCAGGCAGCCCTCGATGCGGCAGCGGTCCTGCCGGGCCAGGAGCACCTGGCGGTCGACGCCCTGCACATGCTCGCCCTCGCCGAGCCGGAGCGCGCCCGCGCGTGGACCGAGCGGGCGCTCGCGATCGCCGGCACCTCGACCGACCCCGAGACCCGGCGGTGGCTGGTCGCACTTCACAACAACCTCGGCTGGCACCTGCACGACGCGGGCGACCTGGAGCCGGCCCTCGAGCAGCTCGAGCTCGCGCGTGCGGCCGCGGTCGAGGTGGGCACTGTCGAGCAGGAGCAGCTCGCCCGATGGGCGATCGCCCGGTGCCTGCGGTCCCTCGGCCGCGACGCGGAAGCCCTGGCGATGCAGCGTGTGCTCCTGGCGGAGCGACCGGACGACCCCTACGTCCGGGAGGAGCACGACCTGCTCGCCGGTGGGGCGCGCAGGCGGGTTCTCATCACGGGCGCCGAGGGCCTGGTCGGGTCGGTGCTACGGCGCGGGCTCGCGGCCACCCACGACATCGTCGCCCTGACCCGCTCACCCCAGGACCACCCGAGCGTCGTGGCGGACATCGAGGACCTCGACGCGCTCGTCGCGGCGTTCGGCGGCATCGACACGGTCGTGCACCTGGCCAACGCTGCGAGCCTCGACGCCGGCTGGCCGGATGTGCTCGCCAGCAGCATCGTGGGCACGCGTAACGTCATGGAGGCCGCGCGCGTGGCAGGGGTCCGGAGCGTCGTGCTGGCGTCGTCCGGCCACGTGCTCGGTGGGGCGGAGGAGGAGGCCGGGTCGTCGCTGTACGACCTCGACGACCCGCGCGTGCTGGACGACACCGACCTGCGCCCCGACTCGCTCTACGCGGTCGGCAAGATCTTCGGCGAGGCCCTGGGTCGCTACTACGCCGACGCGCACGGTCTGCGCGTGATCTGCGTGCGGCTCGGCACCGTGCTGGCCGACGACGACCCGCGGTCGGACGTGCCGGGCCGCGGCCGGTCGGCCCGGCTGTCGGCCGACGAGCGATACCCGCGGATGCGCGCCAAGTGGCTCAGCCACCAGGACTGCTGCCGGCTGTTCGCGCGCTGCATCGACGCGACCGACGTGCCCTGGGCGGTCGTGGTCGGCACCTCGGACAACCCGCGACAGATCTGGGGCCTCGGGCAGACGCGGCGGTTGCTGGGCTACTCCCCGCAGGACGCCGCGCCGGTGGACGGGCGCCCCGGCGAGGGCGAACGGTAGCGCCGGCGGCGTACGGACGGTCGCGCTCAGCCCTCGATCGGCGTGAGCTCGAACAGCGGGATGAGCCGTTCGGTCTTCTTCTGGTAGCTCTCGTAGTCCGGCCAGACGGCGACGGCGCGCCCCCACCAGGCGTCGCGCTCGGCGCCGGTGAGCTCCCGGGCGAGGTAGTCCCGCTTGACGGCGCCGTCCTGCAGCTCGACATGCGGGTGGGCGACCAGGTTGTGGTACCAGACGGGGTGCTGGGGGGCGCCACCCAGCGAGGCGACGACGGCGTACCGGCCGTCGTGCTCGACGCGCATCAGGGGCGTCTTGCGGAGCTTGCCGCTCTTCGCCCCGACCGACGTCAGGACGATGATCGGGACACCGCGCATCGTGTTCGCCTTGGCGCCGTCCGACCGCTCGAAGTCCTCGACCTGCTTGCGCGCGTGGGCGGTCGTGCTCGGGGCGTACTCACCGGTCAGAGGCATGTCCGTGCGAACCGCGAGCGACGGTGGCGCATTCCCCACCGTCCCGGGCCGCGCCGTGGCGGGACCGGGACCGGAACCGGAACCGGCTACCGCTGGCAGCCGGGGCAGAAGTAGACGGCTCCGCCGAGATAGGCCCGCTTGACCACGACGCCACGGCACCGCGGGCAGGGCAGCTCAAGGGTGCGCCGTCCCATGACCGCCGCGTACCCGCCCGGCTCGCCGAACAGGTCGCGCTCGGTGTCCCGGCCGCCGTCGGTGGTCATCGCGGCGAGCGTCCCGCGAACCGAGTCGAACAGGGCCGCCACCTCGTCGTCGGACAGGGAGCCGACCGGGCGCGTCGGCAGGATCTGCGCGTTCCACAGGATGTCCTGGAGCGTGCCGTTGCCGAGGCCGGGGATGCGTTGCTCGGTCGCGAGCAGGGCCTTCGCCGAGTGCGTGCGCACCGCCGGTCCGGCGATCAGCTGGTCGAAGTACACGGCGTCGAACGCCTCGGTCAGCGGCGACGGTGCGGCCACGGCGACCCGGTAGTACGGGTTGTCGTCCTGGCTGTCGGCGAACACCTGGATGCCGCCGTACATCTGGACGCCCACCACCAGGGATGCGCCGTCGTCGAGGGTCAGGCGCAGCTGGTGCTTGGCCGGCAGCGCCTCGCCCTGCGCGTACAGGCGCGGGGTGGCGCCGTCGCCCAGCACGATCCGTTGGTCGTCGGCGGTGATCTCGACCAGCCCGCCCCACGACGTCGCCCGCGTCACGTGGCGGCCCGTCAGCAGCGCCGGGTAGGCGGCCGGGTCGCCGTGGAACCCGGTCATCCCGTGCGGCGTGTGGTTGACCTCGACCTCGTCGATGCGGCGCCCGGTGAGCACCCGCTGGATCTGCCCGGCCAGTGTCACGGCCTCCGGCAGCTCGATCATCGCCGACCACCTCGTTCCCCAGGGCCCTCGTCCCGGCGCTGCGCTGTCCGGTCGGACGACGCCGTCGACGATCCTGCCGAAACGTTACGCCCCCGCGCAACGGAGGCGGCCGGTCGTCGCACAGTCGCCGCACAGCAGGTTCACGGCAGCCCCCCAGCCCGGCCCCGTACTCATGGGGTCAACGACACCGACCCTGGAGCCCCCGATGACCTTGCGCCTCCGCTCGACCCGCACCGCCGCCCTCCCGATGGCCGTCGCCCTGGCGATGCTCACCGCCTGCGGCACCACCACCTCGGCCGACGCGGGCACGACGTCCGGCAGCCAGACCGTGCAGACCTCCACGGCCGCCGACACCACCACGGACGAGGCCACGGCCGGCTCCACGGCGACCGTCGCGGCGACAGCCGAGAACGCACCGGACCACGACGACCCCGCCGACCACGAGTGGGACGAGGCGGACGTCGTCGACATCACGCTCGACGGCGACTCCGCGACGAGCGAGAGCATGGTCGCGGTCGGCATCGAGGGCAGCACCGTCACGATCGGCGCCCCGGGCACCTACCGCCTGTCGGGCACGCTCGACGACGGCCAGGTGCTCGTCACCTCGGGCGCCGACGGCATCGTGCGACTGATCCTGGACGGTGTCGACATCACCAGCTCGACCAGCGCCCCGCTCGTGGTGACCGACGCCGACGAGGTCGTCGTCGTGCTGGCCGACGGCTCGCAGAACCACCTGAGCGACGCGGCCACGTACGTGTACCCCGACGCCGAGACCGACGAGCCCAACGCCGCGCTCTTCTCCACGGCCGACCTGACCATCACCGGCACCGGCGCACTGACCGTCGAGGGGAACGCCAACGACGGCATCGCCAGCAAGGACGGCCTGGTCATCGCCTCGGGCACGATCACCGTCGACGCGGTCGACGACGGCATCCGCGGCAAGGACTACCTCGTGATCGACGACGGCGACATCACGGTGACGGCCGGCGGTGACGGCCTGAAGTCGGACAACGAGGAGGACGCCACGATGGGCTACGTCTCGGTCGCGGCCGGCACGCTGGCGATCACGGCGGGCGTCGACGGCATCGACGCCGTCACGGACGCGATCATCACCGGCGGCGACCTCACGCTGGCCACCGGGGACGACGGCGTGCACGCCGACGCCACGCTGACCGTCGCGGGCGGGTCGGTGGCCGTCACCGAGTCCTACGAAGGGCTCGAGAGCGCCGTCATCACGATCGACGGCGGCGACATCGACATCACCGCGAGCGACGACGGCCTCAACGTGGCCGGTGGCGTCGACGGGTCCGGCCAGGAGGGGATGGGCGCAGACGGCGGCCCCGGCGGTGGTGACCAGTTCGCGGCGTCGGCCGGGCTCGAGCTGACCATCAGCGGCGGCACCGTCGTGATCGACGCCGACGGCGACGGCCTGGACTCCAACGGCAGTGTCGCGATGACCGGCGGCACGGTCGTGGTCAGCGGCCCGACCGGCAACGGGAACGGTGCGATCGACGTCAACGGCGAGTTCCTGATCTCCGGCGGCGTGCTGCTGGCCGCGGGCAGCGCCGGCATGGCCGAGACCCCCGACGCGTCCTCGGCCCAGGCGACCCTGGCGATCGGCTTCGGCGCATCCGAGCCGGCCGGCACCGTCGTGCACATCGTCTCGTCGGCCGGCGACGAGCTCGCCGCGTTCGAGTCGAGCAAGGCCTTCGAGACGCTCGTCCTGTCCACGCCGGACGTCGTGTCCGGCCAGACCTACGAGGTGCTCCTCGGCGGGACGGTCACCGGCTCGACCGTCGGCGGGCTCAGCCTGGACAGCGACCCGACGGGCGCGACGAGCCTGGGCACCCTCACGGCGGGGTGACGGCCGCCACCTACTCGAAGCGGCTCGGGTCGCCCGCGCCGACCCGGACCACCTCGGGGTAGCCGTCCGACCAGTCCACCACCGTCGTCTGCTCCGAGCCGCAGTCACCGGCGTCGACCACGGCGTCGATCTGGTGGTCGAGGTGCTCCTTGATCTGCCAGCCCTCCGTGAGCGGCTCGTCGAGCCCGGGCAGCACCAGGGTGCTGGACAGCAGAGGCTCACCCAGCTCGCGGACCAGGGCGATCGCCACCGGGTGGTTCGGGATGCGCACGCCGACGGTCTTCTTCTTCGGGTGGGCCAGCCGTCGCGGCACCTCCTTGGTGGCCTTGAGGATGAACGTGTACGGGCCCGGGGTGCTCGCCTTGATCGCGCGGAACTCGGCGTTGTCCAGGAGCACGAACTGGCCCAGCTGGGCGAAGTCCGCGCACACCAGGGTGAAGTGGTGCCGGTCGTCCAGGTGCCGGATCCAGCGGATGCGGTCGGCACCGGTGTGGCTGTCCAGGCGGCAGCCGAACGCGTAGCCCGAGTCGGTGGGGTAGGCGATCAGGGCGTCGTCGTCCCGCAGCATCGCCACGACCTGCGTGATCGCGCGCGGCTGGGGGTTCTGGGGGTGGACGTCGAAGTGCCTCGCCATGAGCCGAGCGTAGGGCCGGGCGCAAGGGCGCCGACCGACATGTCCCTCCGGTCGCGGCTCGGAGGTGGGGGGCGCACCCTCGACCCAGGGCTATGCCTACGGACCACCGCGGGTGCGCATCGGTGCACAGGGGTCTGATCTTGACGTGGAAGGTCGAAGATGACCGTACGACGAGGGTCTTCACGATGGACGTACGCCTCCCTGGGACTCGCTGTGGCTCTGACGATTCCCGCCCTGGCGGCGATCCCGGCCGTCGCGGCGCCTGCGCCGGTGACCGCGCAGGGGGCAGCCACCGATGCGAGCGTGACGCCGGACCCGCTGACGAACCTGGCCCACCTGGACTTCCTCGGTGACACCGTCACACCGGCGGAGCAGGCCGGCCACACGACCTACCGGCTCGCTGAGGAGCCCGACCTCGGCGTGCTGTGGACCTACGCCGATCGCCGCGACGGCGGGGTCTACGAGCGGGTCGGCGGCGGGGCGTACGACGCCGGGACGAACACCTGGGGCCAGGGCGCCTTCAACGCCGACGACCTGAGCCGGGCCGCCGTGGTGTACCTGCGGCACTGGCAGCTCACCGACGACGCCGCCAGCCGCGACCACGCCTACCAGCTGCTGCGCGCCCTGACCTACATGCAGACCGCGACCGGCGAGGACGCCGGCAACGTCGTCCTGTGGATGCAGCCGGACGGTTCGCTCAACCCCAGCGCCGAGCCGGTCGAGCTGCCCGACCCCAGCGACTCCGAGGAGTCGTACTGGCTGGCTCGCACGGTGTGGGCGCTCGGTGAGGGCTATGCGGCCTTCGCCGAGGTCGACCCGGAGTTCGCCGGCTTCCTGGACGACCGTCTGGACCTGTCGCTGACGGCGCTCGAGCGGGACTCGCTGAGCCGGTACGGGCAGTGGGACGTCGCCGACGGCGCTCGCGTGCCCGGCTGGCTGATCGTCGACGGCGCCGACGCCACGGCGGAGGCCGTCATCGGCCTCGCCGCCTACGTCGGGGCCGCTCCCGCGGCACCCCGGACCGATCGCGCCCGGACCGACCTGACCCGGTACGCCGAAGGCATCGCCGCGATGTCCGCCGGCGATGCGTCGAGCTGGCCGTACGGAGCCGTCCTGCCCTGGACCCACTCGCAGTCGATGTGGCACGGCTGGGGATCGCAGATGGCCGCCGGGCTGGCCCGGGCCTCACAGGTCGTCGACAGTCCCGCCCTGCTGCGCGCCGCGGTCAAGGATGCGGCCGTGTTCACGCCCTACCTGCTCACCGCGACCGGTCCGATCAACGGGTGGCTGCCCACCCCGTCCGACCTGACACAGATCGCCTACGGCGTCGACTCACGGGTGCAGTCCCTGGTGGCCGTGGCCGACGCGACCGATCGGCCTGGCCTCGACCAGCTCGCCGGGATCGCCGCGTCCTGGTACTTCGGTGCGAACCGGGCCGGCACCCCGATGTACGACCCCGCGACCGGACGCACCTTCGACGGTCTCAACGGCGACGGTGTCGTCAACCAGAACTCCGGTGCCGAGTCGACCATCCACGGCCTGCTCTCGATGCTCGCGCTCGACGCACGTCCCGAGATCGCGGCGCTGGCGCAGTCCGCCACGTCCCTGGTCACCCAGGACGGCGTGCAGGTGATCGAGGCCGAGACGGCGACCGTGGCCGGCGGCGCACTCGTGGTGACGCCGACCTCGGCGTGGACCGGTGAGTCGCTGTGGAGCGGGACCCTGCTCGAGCTGTCCACCGGCGCGCGCGCCTCATGGACGGTGCCCGCGGCCGACCAGCCCCGATTCGTCCAGCCGGTCGTCAACCTGGTGCCCGACCGCCACTCCGCCCGGCTCGACTGGGCGAGCGGTCGCACGTCGCTGGGGCAGGTGGACTCCGGCTCCGGCGGTGACCAGGGCGTGACCGACGCCCCCGGTGCGCTCAAGCCGGTCACCCTGCGGCGCGAGCTGCCGGCCGGCGCCACGGCGCTGAGCGTGACCGTCCGCGGACGGCCCACGGTCCCGGCGCAGGTCGACGACCTGCTGCTCATGCCGCGGGTGTCCCGCCTCGTGCTGGACGGCCCGGACGGAAGCACGGCGCTGCTCCGCAACGCCGGCTCACGGCCCGAGGTGGCGACGCTCGTGCTGCCCGCCGGTGGCGACGTCGTCGTGCGGACCTACGACAGCCGGGGCACGTTGTGCCGGGAGACGACCGCGAGCGGGACGTCGATCTCGGTCTCGGTGCTGGCGGCGGGCTTCACCGTCGTGACGCCCGCGCCGGCGAGCTGAACCGAGCCGCCTCGAGCCGACCGAGCCGGCCCGGCAGTCGCCGGCGGTGGTGTGCCGCGCACAGGATCTCCTTCGGACCTGCGCGTGACCACCGCCCTCGGCGTGCGGTCGGCTCCGGCGACCCGCCTAGCGTGGGGTCATGTCGAGCATGTCGATCACGTCGCGCGGGTCGATCACGGCACGTCGGGCCCGGCTGGTGGCCGCGGCGGTCGTGGTGGTGGCCGTCGGCCTCGCCGTGGCCACGCGCGTGGTCGGACTCCCGGGTGCGCTCGCCGACCCGGCCGGTGACGCGATGTACGCGGCGCTGGTCTACCTGGTGCTCGCGTGCTGTGCGCCGAGGGCCCGCTGGTGGCTGGTCGCTGCCCTGGCCTTCGGCGCGTGTGCGGCGGTCGAGGTCGCGCAGCTGACCGGCGTCCCGGCGCTCCTCGTCGCGCAGTGGTCGCCGCTGCGGTACGTGCTCGGCACGACGTTCGCGGCCCCTGACCTCGTCGCGTACGCGGTGGGCGCTGCGGGTGCCGGAGTGGTGGACCGACTCAGTCCTGCGCGGCGTCCGCCCGGCTGAGCACCGCGACGACGAACCCCGCCGACGGGCCGAACGGTCGCAGGTCCCAGGTGGCGAAGGTGGCGTCGAGCCGCAGCCCGGCCGACGCGGCATCGGCGAGGAAGTCGTCGACGGCGTACCCGCGGTCGGTACCGAAGCCCACGACGACCCGCCCGTCGGGCCGGGTGTGCCTTCCGAGTCGGCGCAGCACCTCGACCTCGGTCCCGTCGGCGACGAAGGTCAGCACGTTGCCCGCGCACAGCACGACGTCGAACGGCTCGGCCACGCCCCGGGCCGGCAGATCGAGCTCGGCCAGGTCGCCGACGAGCCACGTCGGTCCAGGGTGGTCGGCCAGCGCGGCGTCGATCAGGACCGGGTCGACGTCGACCCCCACCACGGTGTGCCCGCGGGTCGCGAGCTCCGAACCCACCCGGCCCGGTCCGCACCCGGCGTCGAGGACGCGTCCGCCGCGCGGGAGCATCGCGTCGACCATCCGCGCCTCGCCGGCCAGGTCGGCGCCGTCGGCCGTCATCCGGCGGAACCGCTCGACGTACCAGTGCGAGTGCTGCGGGTCGGCCTGGGTCTTGGCCTCCCACCGGGTGGTCTTGCGCATCGCGGCTACGCCTCCGGCGAGTGGTGGTCGAACGCCGCGACGCCGAGCCGCCAGTACCCGGTCATCGCGAACGAGCCCCGGTCCAGTCCACGCTCGACACCCAGGTGCCGACGGATCGCGCGGACGGCCGAGGCCTCGCCGCCGGCCCAGACCCAGCCCGCGCCGAGCTCGGTGCCGAACGTGGCGGCCGCGACGGCGTCGGGCAGGAGGGTCGTGCTGCCGGCGGCTGCGTCGCCGCGGTGCAGCCAGGTCACCTCGAGCCGGGGGTGGTCCGGCAGCGGCGGCTCGTCGGTCGGGCCGCCGACCTCGATGAACGCCTGGACGCGGGCCGTCGCCGGGATCCGGTCGAGCCAGTTCCGCAGGCCGGGCACGCCTGCCTCGTCCGCGGCGAGCAGGTACCAGTCGCGGTCGAGCGGCACGATCTTGGAGCTGCGAGGGCCGAGCAGCCCGAGTTCCTGACCCGGCCGGGCCTGCGCGGCCCACCGTGCGGCCGGACCGTGCTCACCGGACACCATCTCGAGGGCGACCTCGCCGGCGCTCCGGTCGAAGGTGCGCACGGTGTAGTCGCGCTGCACGACGCCGGGGACGTCGGCCCACCGGCCGTCGACGAGCGTGGGCAGCACGGGCCGAGCGTCCGGCTCCGCGGGGAAGCAGACCTTGAGGTGGTCGGTCGGGCCGTCCGAGGCGAAGCCCTCGAGCTCCGGGCCGGCCAGGACGATGCGGCGCAGGGAGTCCGAGAGGTCCTCGACGCGCCGTACCGTCAGCGTGCGCGCCACCAGCGGCAGCGGCACCTTGCGCACCGGGGACGTCGCGACGCCGGGTGCCGGGGCAGTCGGGGTCGTGGTCACCAGGTCTCCCTCCGTCCGGGGGTGGTCGTGGCATGGCGCCGTCGGCGTCCGATGCCGACGACAGCGCCCTCGCGCCCCACCAAGGTAACCCTAACTCCCCGCCCCGCCCGCCCTCCGATCCGGCCGCCGGACGCTGGGGGCTACCGGGACTGCAGGGCGTCGAGCGCGACGGCCATCGCCGCGGCGACCCGCCCGTCGAGCCGTCCGCCGGGGACGGTGACGACGTACCGGTCACGCAGGCTCCACTGCCGCTCGGACGACATCACCGGCTGGCCGTTCGGGTCGACGAAGTCGAAGTGGAAGGGCAGCGGGATGGCGTCGGACAGCCGCCGGAAGATCGCCACGACCAGGCTCCGCTCCTGGCCGACGGCGCTGACCCCCGCGGCGTCGAGATGCCAGGTCGAGCGCAGCAGCGACTTGGCGAAGTCCTTGCGGAACGAGCCGATCGGGGTGCCGGTCGCGTCCGTCACGTCGTAGGTGGCGGCGAGGTCCATCACCTTGCGGGCCTTGAACGAGAACACCGGGACCTGGCGGGCCTCGTCGGCGTAGAACGTGACCTGCTCCTTGAAGGCCATCCGCTTCTGCTGGGCCATCGCCAGGACGGGCCCCTCCTCGCCGTTCGGGCCGAGGGCCCGGATCTCGTAGCGGTTGACCATCATGGTCAGCCGCTGCTTGACGGCGAACCGTTGGATGCCGGCCAGGTCGTGTGCGTGCACGGTTCTCCTTCAGAAGCGAACGGGCACCAAGGCTCCCACGCCGGCGCCTCGACGCTCGTCGGGCGCGCCCGCAGCACGTCGGCGCCCGGTCACCGGCCCCGCGGGCCACACGACCCGCACCAGCCGACCCGCACCAGCTCAGGTCCCGGGGGTGCTCCCGGTCATCGGTGGTCCGCCGAGCCGAGCTTGTCCACGCCGAGCTTGTCCACCAGGTGCGGTGGCAGCACGTCGTAGTGGTCGTGCACGGCCTCGAAGGTCCCGCGGCCGCCGGTCAGCGAGCGCAGGTCGAGCACGTACCGCTGGATCTCGGCCTCGGGCACCATCGCCTGGATCTGGTGCCGGCTCGCGTCGAGGACCGACGTCCCGGCGATCCGCCCGCGCCGCGCGGAGAGGTCGCCCATGACGTCGCCCTGCAGCGCGCTCGGCACGGTCACCGTGATCATCGACACCGGCTCGAGCACGACGGTGCCGGCCTTGGCCAGCGCCTCGCGCAGGCCGTGCGCCGCGGCGGTCCGGAAGGCCATGTCGGAGGAGTCGACCGAGTGGTACTTGCCGTCGTAGGCCTCGACCCGTACGTCGACGACCGGGAAGCCGTGCAGCCCACCGGCGGCCATCGCCTCGTGCACCCCGCGCTCGACGGCCGGGATGTAGTTGCGGGGGATCGAGCCGCCGACGATCGAGTCGACGAACACACTACCCTCGCCGCGACCCATCGGGCTCACGCGCAGGTTGGCGACGGCGTACTGCCCGTGGCCACCCGACTGCTTCTTGAGCTTGCCCTCGGCCTCGGTCGGCTTGGCGATCGTCTCGCGGTAGGCGATCTTGACGTCCTCGGTCGAGACGTTGACGCCGAACTTGCGGGCGAGCCGCTCGAGCGCCACCGCGAGGTGCGTGTCGCCGGTCCCGCGCAGCACCGTCTGACCGGTGGCGCCGGACCGGTCGATGAGCAGTGTCGGGTCCTCGCCGACCAGCCGCTGCAAGGCCGAGGAGAGCTTGTCGTCGTCGGACTGGGTCACCGGCTTGAGCGCGAGGGCGAAGGGCGTCGGTCGAGGTGCCGGACCGGCCACGTTGGCCGGGGTGCCCCGCTTGGACAGCGACGAGCCGGTGGGTGAACCAGCGAGCTTGGCGATCGCACCGATGTCACCGGCGACGACGTGGTCGGTGAGCAGGTGCTCCTTGCCGCGCAGGTAGAACAGGCCGTGCAGGCGCTCCTCGGTGCCGGTCATCGAGTTGGTCAGGCGGTCCTCGTTCCGCAGCGTCCCGGACAGCACCTTGAAGACCGAGACCTGACCGACGAACGGGTCGGCCACGGTGCGGAAGACGTGCAGCAGCGTGTCGCCCGTCGGGTCCGCGACGACGGAGATCTCGGCGCCGGCACCCTTGGGGTCGGCGATGACGACGGTCATCGGGCGGTCGGCCGGTGACGGCCCGATCTCGCAGAGGTAGTCGGCCAGCCGGTCGACGCCGACGCCGGTCACCGCGGAGCCGACCAGGACCGGGAACTCCTGGCAGTCGCGGACCTCGTGCACCAGTGCCCGCTCGAGGTCGGCGGCCGAGGGGACCTCACCGGACAGGTACTTCTCGAGCTGCTCGTCGTCGCCCGAGACGATCTCCTCGGCGATCTCCTCGTGCAGCCGGTGCTCCTCGGCCGCGACGTCGTCCGGCAACGGCTGGGCGCGGCGGGAGCCGTCCGGCTCGTAGGCGAGTCCCTGCTCGGAGAGCACGTCGGCGACGCCGTGGAACGCCTCCTCCTCGCCGATCGGCAGCTCGATCGGCACGATGCCGGCACCGAACGCCGCGCGCAGCTGCTCGAGCACCCGGTGGAAGTCGGCGCGCGGCTTGTCCTCCTTGGTCACGAAGATCATCCGGGGGATCCCGGCGTCGGCGCACTGCTGCCAGACGATCTCGGTCCCCACCTCGACGCCGTCGACCGCGCTGACGACGAGCACCGCGAGATCGGCGACCGACAGAGCGGCGTCGACGCCGCCGGCGAAGTCGGCGTATCCCGGGGTGTCGATCAGGTTGATCTTGTACGTCTGGCCGTCCGAGGCCTGCCAATGAAAGGGGGCGACTGCCGGGGACAACGAGATCCCGCGCTTGGTCTCCTCCGGCTCGGTGTCGCAGACGGTGGTCCCGTCCTCGATCCGGCCAGGCCGGGGCACGACCCCGGCTCGGTACAGCAATGACTCGGCGAGAGTGGTCTTGCCGGCACCGCTGTGGCCCACCAGGGCCACGTTGCGAATGGTTGGCGTCGCTGCCATGTCCATGACGGATCTCCTTCGGTGGAGTGGCCCTTGGATGCAGGCTAGTCACGGTCGCGGCCAGGGCAAGCATGACCATCGTCCGTGGTCGGCCCCTCGCGTGTCGTTCCCCTGGCGGGAGGTCACCCGGTCGGCGCTGCCCGCGCCGGACGGTCGTGCTCCGCCGGGACTGAAACCGGTCCCATCGGATGCCGAACGAACCTGTTCCGACGCCGGTCCGTGTGGCTATCATGGACGGCAGGTGGGAGCGCTCTCGCACGGTTGCCCCTGCTCGCGCCAGCCGACAGAACTCCACGAGAGGCCTTACCCATGCGTTACGGGCACTTCGACGACGAGACCCGTGAGTACGTCATCACGACGCCGCACACGCCGTACCCGTGGATCAACTACCTGGGCTCGCAGGAGTTCTTCTCGCTGATCTCGCACCAGGCCGGTGGGTACTCGTTCTTCCGCGACGCGAAGATGCGGCGCCTGACGCGGTACCGCTACAACAACATCCCGGCCGACGCCGGTGGCCGGTACTTCTACATCAACGACGGCGGCGACGTGTGGACCCCGTCGTGGCTGCCGGTCAAGGCCGATCTCGACCACTTCGAGACCCGCCACGGCCTGGGCTACACCCGGATCACCGGCGAGCGTGGCGGCGTGCGCGTGGAGTCGCTGTACTTCGTGCCGGTCGACGAGAACGCCGAGGTGCAGCGGGTCACGATCACCAACACCTCCGACGCGGCCAAGTCGCTGGCCGCCTTCTCGTTCGCCGAGTTCTGCCTCTGGAACGCCCAGGACGACCAGACGAACTACCAGCGCAACCTGTCGATCGGTGAGGTCGAGATCGAGACCGACGCCCCCGACGGTGCGGCGATCTACCACAAGACCGAGTACCGCGAGCGTCGCGACCACTACGCCGTGTACGGCGTCAACGCCCCGATCGTCGGATTCGACACCGACCGCGACATCTTCGTCGGTGCGTACAACGGCCTCGGTGAGGCGGCCGTGCCGCGCGCCGGCCGGGCCGCGAACTCCGTCGCGGCGGGCTGGTACCCGATCGCCTCGCACGCGCTGGCCGTCGACCTCGCCCCCGGTGCGTCCGCGACCTACACGTTCGTGCTCGGCTACATCGAGAACGCGCAGGACGAGAAGTGGGCCGACGACGCCCACCAGGTCATCAACAAGACCAAGGCGCACGAGCTCCTCGCCCGCTTCGCGACCACCGAGCAGACCGACGCCGCCTTCGAGGCGCTGGGCCACTACTGGACGGACCTGCTCTCGACGTTCTCGGTGCGATCGACGGACGAGAAGCTCGACCGGATGGTCAACATCTGGAACCAGTACCAGTGCATGGTCACGTTCAACATGTCCCGGTCGGCCTCGTTCTTCGAGACCGGCATCGGCCGGGGGATGGGCTTCCGCGACTCCAACCAGGACCTGCTGGGCTTCGTGCACCTGATCCCCGGACGCGCCCGCGAGCGGATCCTCGACATCGCCGCGACCCAGTTCCCGGACGGCTCGGCCTACCACCAGTACCAGCCGCTGACCAAGCGCGGGAACCTCGACGTCGGCTCCGGCTTCAACGACGACCCGCTGTGGCTGATCGGCGGCGTCGCGGCCTACATCAAGGAGACCGGCGACGACGGGATCCTCGACGAGCAGGTGCCGTTCGACAACGACGAGACCCTCGCCGACTCGCTGTTCGAGCACCTGACCCGCTCGTTCCAGTTCACGCTCGAGAACCGCGGCCCGCACGGCCTGCCGCTGATCGGTCGCGCCGACTGGAACGACTGCCTCAACCTCAACTGCTTCTCCACCGAGCCGGGCGAGTCCTTCCAGACCACCGAGAACCAGTCCGGCGGGGTCGCGGAGTCGGTCTTCATCGCCGCGCAGTTCGTGCTCTACGGGGCCGAGTACGCCGAGCTCGCCGCGCGGCGTGGCCTGACCGACGTCGCAGCCGGTGCCCGCGCGGCCGTCGAGGAGATGCGCGCTGCGGTCCTGAGCGACGGCTGGGACGGCCGCTGGTTCCTGCGCGCCTACGACTACTTCGGGAACAAGATCGGCACCGACGAGACCGCCGAGGGCAAGATCTGGATCGAGCCGCAGGGGATGGCCGTCATGGCCGGCATCGGCGTGGGATCCGGGCCCCGCGACACGGACGCGCCCGCGATCAAGGCGCTCGACGCGGTCGCGGAGCTGCTCCTGACCGACCACGGCATGGTGCTCCAGCACCCGGCGTACACGACCTACCGGATCGAGCTCGGCGAGGTCAGCACCTACCCGCCGGGCTACAAGGAGAACGGTGGCATCTTCTGCCACAACAACCCCTGGGTGATCATCGGCGAGACGATCCTGGGGCGCGGCGGCAAGGCCTTCGACTACTACAAGCGGATCAACCCCGCGTACCGCGAGGACCTGAGCGACGTCCACAAGCTCGAGCCGTACGTGTACGCCCAGATGATCGCCGGCAAGGAGGCCGTGCGGCCCGGCGAGGCCAAGAACTCCTGGCTCACCGGCACCGCCGCCTGGAACTTCGTGACCGTCAGCCAGCACCTGCTGGGCGTGCGGCCGGGCTACGACGGCCTGGTCGTCGACCCGCAGATCGGGCCCGAGGTGCCGGAGTTCACCGTCACCCGGGTGGCCCGTGGCGCGACGTACGAGATCGCCGTGGTCAACTCAGGGGTCGACGGCTCCCGGGCGAAGCTGACCGTCGACGGCGTCGAGATCGAGGGCAGCACCGTGCCCTATGCCCCACCGGGCTCCGTCGTGCAGGTCACGGCGCGCCTCTGAGGCCCGGCCGGGCGTCCTTTCCAGGAGGGCGCCCGGTCGCTCGGCTGTCGCACGACGCTCCGGCACGACGCTCTTGCCCGACGCTCTCGAACGACCACAGACCGGGCCCCGTCCGGTGAGAGGACCGTAACGATGCGCTTCGGCCACTTCGACGATGCCGCCCGCGAGTACGTCATCACGCGGCCGGACACGCCACGGTCGTGGATCAACTACCTCGGTTCGCGCCTGTACGGCGGGATCATCACGCAGAACGCCGGTGGCTACTCGTTCTACCGTTCGGGTGGCACCGGACGGGTGCTGCGCATGCGGTTCAACGGCGTCCCGGTCGACGAGCCCGGCCGCTTCCTGTACCTGCGCGACGACGACGGCGCGGGCCCGGTCCCGGCGGGCGACTACTGGTCCGCCTCCTGGCAGCCGGTCGGCAAGCCGCTCGACCAGTACACGTCGACCGTCCGGCACGGGCTGGGCTACTCCGTCTTCGAGGCCGAGTACGCCGGGATCCGCTCGGAGATGACCTGCTTCATCCCGGCCGGCCAGGCCTTCGAGTACTGGTCCCTGAAGGTCACCAACCCGGGGCCGACCGCGCGGACCATCTCGGTCTTCTCCTACGCCGAGCTGGCCAACGAGTGGAACTACCGCCAGGACCTCGAGAACCTGCAGTACAGCCAGTACGTGGTGCGGGCAAGCTACGCCGACGGCATGATCCACCGACTGAACTCGACGAGGGACGCGTTCTCCGAGCTGTGGTTCGGCGTCGCCGGCGCGGAGGTCACGAGCTTCGACACCGACCGGGACGCCTTCCTCGGCGGGTACCGCACCCAGGCCAACCCGATCGCTGTCGAGCGCGGCGAGTGCTCGGGCAGCCAGACCGTCGGGGACAACTCGTGCGCCTCGCTGCACACCCGGCTCGAGCTGGCACCGGGGCAGACCAGGCAGGTCATCTTCTGCCTCGGCATCGGTGCACCGAACACGCCGTGGTCCGACGAGCACGGCACGATGCCGGCCGGCCGCGACGTGATGGCGTACTTCGCGACACCCGAGCGGGTCGACGCCGAGCTCGAGGCGATCCGGGCCGAGTGGGCCGCGCACCTGGCACCGCTCCAGGTGCGCACCCCGGACCCCGAGCTCGACTCGATGGTCAACGTCTGGCACGCCTACCAGACGCACATGACGTTCAACTGGTCGCGCGGTGTGAGCCTCGTCGAGGCCGGCGACCGGGACGGTCTCGGCTACCGCGACACGGTCCAGGACATGCTCGCCGTCACGCACGCGATCCCGGACGCCGTCCAGGAGCGGCTCGACCTGATCCTGACCGGCCAGACGGCCGAGGGCGGGGCGATGCCCCTGGTCAAGCCGCTGACCCACCGGCCGGGTCACGAGGCGACGCCGCCGCTCGAGACGTACCGGTCCGACGACGCGCTGTGGCTGCCGATCACGGTCGCCAACTTCGTGCACGAGACCGGCGACCTGGGCTACCTGGACCAGGTCCTGCCGTACGCCGACCACGGCGAGGCCACCGTCTTCGACCACCTGGTGCAGGCGATGACCTTCTCCCTGACGCACCTGGGCCGCAACGGGCTCGTCCAGGGGCTGGCTGCCGACTGGAACGACTGCATCCAGTTCGGCACGACCGGCGAGTCGATGTTCTCGACGTTCCTGCTGGCCAACGGTCTGCGGGTGACCCGCGAGCTCGCCCGGGAGTCGGGCCGGGACGCCGCGGCCGGGTGGGCGACCGCGCAGCTCGAGGCGCTCGAGCCCGCGATCGACGCCGCATGGGACGGCGAGTGGTTCATCCGCGGCATCTCGGCCACCGGGGCGGCCCTCGGCTCGCACCAGGCGGACGAGGGGCAGATCTACCTCGAGCCCAACGTCTGGGCGGTGATCTCGGGCGCGACGTCGGACGAGCGCGCGCACACCGCGATGGACTCGGTGCACACCCACCTGGCCAGCGAGCACGGCGTGGCCCTGTGCCACCCGCCGCACACCAAGCCGATGGAGGGCATCGGGCTGTCCCTGCTCGTCTTCCCGGTCGGCCACAAGGAGAACGGCGGCATCTTCTGCCACGCGAACTCCTGGACGATCGTCGCCGAGGCGATGCTGGGCCGCGGTGACCGCGCCTACGAGTACTACCGCTCCTACCTGCCGGCCCGGTACAACGACTCCGCCGAGGTGCGCCAGGTCGAGCCGTACGTGTACGCCCAGTTCACGCACGGCCCGACGTCGCCCCGGTTCGGCCAGTCCCGCAACCCGTGGCTGACCGGGACCGCGAGCTGGACGTACATCGGCGTGACGCAGTACATCCTCGGTGTCCGGCCGGTCCTGGCCGGCCTCGAGGTGGACCCGTGCCTGCCGACGGGGTGGGACGGCTTCGACGTCGAGCGGCTGTTCCGGGGCTCGCGCGTGACGATCTCGGTCACGAACCCGCACCACGTGAGCCGTGGGGTCGTGTCGCTCGAGGTCGACGGCGTCCCGGTTGCGGGGACCGTCGCTCCCGTCGAGCTGCTGCACGACGGCTCGGTCATCTCGGTCCGGATGGGCTGAGGTCGGTGCTCGTCATCGCCAACGACCACTGGCAGATCGGTGTCCTGCCGGGGACCGGCGCGTCGCTCGCGTTCGGGCGGACCAGGCTCGCGGACGGTCGCTGGCACGACGTCCTGCGACCCACCCGCACGGCATGCCTGCGGCGGTATGCGCAGTGCTCGAGCTACGTGCTCGTCCCGTTCTCCAACCGGGTGCGGGACGGCCTGCTGCGGTTCGGCGACCGCACCTGGCAGCTGCGCCGCAACGCCGGGGACGGCACCGCGATGCACGGCGCGGCGCACGAGTTCCCGTGGCAGGTCGTCGAGCAGTCCGACACCGCGGTGACCCTGGTCTTCTGCTCGGCCGACGTGGTCGGCGCCAACTTCCCGTGGGGCTTCAGCGCGCGGGTCACCTACGCACTGGACGGTGCGCGCTTCACGGTGCGCACCGAGCTCGCCAACAGCTCGACCGAGGCGTTCCCGGCCGGGTTCGGTCACCACCCGTACTTCCAGCGCGGTGTGCGCGACCCCGAGGTCTCCGAGGTGCAGGTCGAGGTCCCGTGCGAGCTGAGCTACCCGCTCGAACGTGCGATGGCCGTCGGGGCACCGGGACCGCTCCCCGCGCACGCGGACTACCGCCGGCTGCGACCGCTCGACCGCCCGTTCGTCGACGTCTGCCTGACCGGGCGGCTTGGTGATCGGCCGGTGCGGCTGACGTGGCCGGCGTCGGGCGTCGCGGTCTCGCTCCGGGCCGACGACGTGTTCTCGCACACGGTCTTCTACGTGCCGCGGCGCAAGCGGTACTTCGCCGTCGAGCCCGTGACCCATGCGAACGACGGCTTCAACCTGATGGCGGCAGGGGTGGACGGGCACGGCGTCTTCGTGCTCAGCCCGGGGGAGTCCCGCAGCGGCGAGTTCCACCTCGACGTCGAGGTGCTCGAGAACGCCTGACCTGCCCCTGCCTCTCGGCGCGGGTGCGTGGGCAGGCACGGTCCGCCGGCCGGTGACTCCTCCTCACCGGCCGGCGGGGCCGCGCGATGTCACCGGTAGGGCAGCAGCAGCACCGATCCGGTCAGGTCGACGTCGGTGGTGCCGGCGCCGATCACGTTCCACAGCTCGACCCGAACGGTCCCGCCGTCGAGGTCGGCCAGGAGGCCGTCGGCCGAGGTCAGACCCTGGGTCTCGCGGTACGCCTCCCACCCCACGACGGGGTCGGTCGGGAAGTACCGGTAGGTCTCCACCCGGTCCCACGTGCCGTCGCCGGTCAGGTCGTACGAGACCCGCAGCCGGGTCGCGTTGCCGACCGACGTCCCGGCGTCCAGGCCGATCGCCACGCCGGTCTTCCCGCCGGTGAAGGCCCCGTCCAGGTCGGCGACCTCGAACGAGCGGCCCGTCGCCGGGTCCCCGACGGCGTCCGGCCCGCTGGTCGGCCGCAGGGTCGCGACCCCGGAGCCGGGCGCCGACGACAGGCCGTCCGCGCTCAGGTACAGCGGGGAGGCCGCGTCGGTCGGTGGGGTCGTCGGGTCGGGTGTCGGGGTCGGAGTCGGTGTGGACGTCGGCGTCGGTGTCGGCTCGCCCGGCCCCCCGGTGCCTGATCCGCCGCTCCAGGTGTGCGCGCCGGTGGTCGCGGTCTGCCCCGGTGCCACGGACAGGGTCGTCCCGTCCGAGTAGGTCACCGTGAGCGGCTCGGCCGTGACGTTCGCGGCGACGTAGGTGCGTCCGCCGTCGCGGGTGAGCACCGCGGCCAGCGGGTGGTCGGCCGTGACGGTGGTGTCGAGGGTGCCGAGGGCCGCGAGGTTGGCCACCCAGTGGTACGTGTGCGCCCGGGACTCGCCCTCCTCGACCGGGTAGCCCGGCTGGGCGTCGAGAGCGGCGAGCGCCGCCGGTCCGTCGCCGAGGGCCAGGTACGACCACGCGATGTCCTGCCAGACCGTCGGGTTGCCGTGGTTGGCCGTGACCAGCTCGGCGTAGTTGGCGCGGACGTCGTCCGGCCGGATCCCGAGGTACAGGTGCCCGCCGGTGATCGGCAGGGTGTTGATGCCCTGGATCATCTCCGGCTCGGCGCTGAACCAGGTGGCATAGGCGCCGCCGTCGCCCCAGATCATGCCGACGGTCGAGTGCCCGAAGCCGTCCGGGATCGCCCCGGAGCCGTCGAACCAGTAGGCCTGGATCGCGGCCGCCTGGGTCGCGTACAGGTAGGCGCCCGCGTCCCGGACATCGCGATCACCGGTCGCCTCGCCCCACAGGACGAGCGCGGCGGCGAAGTTCATGCCTTCCGAGCTGGACTCCTGGTTGTTGCCCGCCGCGAACGCCCCGTGCCCGGAGGCCCAGTCGTGGCCGGCGTAGATGTCGAAGTCCCGCAGGTACGGGAACCGGGTCTCGTCGCGGTCGTAGCCGTTGGCGTCCCGGATGAGCAGGTCGACCATGCCGCCGTAGGACTGGGCCCACGCCGGGTCGAAGCGGGCGAGGGTCGCTGCCGCGGTGATGAAGTAGCCGTAGTGGAAGTGGTGGTCGTTGAGCTCCTTGTCCGATCCGTAGGACGCGGGGAAGCCGACCAGCGTCCCCCAGGCCTCGTTGTAGGCGAAGAGCTGTCCGGTCTCACCCGGGTCGGCGGTCAGCCAGTCCGTCAGGGTGCTGCGGATCTGCGTGAGCGCGGTGTCGCGGACGTCGTCGCGGCCGACCTGGTCGGCGATCTCGGCGATCCGGGCCGCGCGACCCAGGGCCTTGCCGGTCCAGTACGTGTCGCTCCCCGGCGGGCCCATCGGGTCCTGTGCCACCTCGTCGAGCAGGGCGTCCAGGCGGGCCTCGGCGGCACCGACGCCGGTCGCGACGGCCGGGATCTCCGGCAGGACGCCGGTGAACGGGGTCACCGTGGTGAACGAGGTCGCGCCCACCAGGGTCGTCATGGCACCGCGCGGTGAGGCGAAGCTCCGGTCGGAGGTCCCGATGTCGCCCTCGACGTCGCCGAGGTGCTGGCTCTGGTGCGGGTAGAGCGACACGACGGTCCCGCCGGCCCCGCCGCTGCCGCCGCGTGCCTCGGTCTGCACCGAGTAGGTCGTGCGCACGACGCCGGCCGACTGGTCGTAGACGTAGTCCGCGCGCGTCCCGGTCACCTCGTTGTGCGCGTACGGCGTGTACGCGTCGGCCAGGTCGCGGCGGTCGGCGTCGTCGTCCTGCGGCGTGGTCGGCAGGACGGCCACGGACAGGTACCCGGCGCCGGCCAGGTCGGAACGGAGCGTCGTGCCCGACGTCGTCCAGGCGGCACCGGCGGGGGCGAAGGCGACGTAGTCCGCGCCGCCCGACGTGAAGCCGATGCGGGCGCCGTCGTCGAGCCAGACGCTCAGGTCGGCGGCGCCGGTCAGGACGGCGTCCCCGCCGGTCATCCGGTACCAGCTGAACGGCAGACCGTGGCCGATGGTGGCCTCGAGGGTGCGGGTGCCGTCGCTCCAGGACGGCGTGACGGTCCAGTCGCTCCAGTCGGCGACCTCGACGACCGGTGCATCCAGGCCGTCGACACCGACCAGCAGGTCGCGGGCGTACGCGTGGTGGAACTCGCCGACCCCGCCGGGCGTCCCGGACATCGTCGGCTCGCGCGTGTAGCCGAGCCCGAGGCCGTCGGCGCTCGGCAGGTAGGACACCGGGTGGGCGTGCAGCGGCTCGCTCGTGGCGCAGTTCCACTTCTTGAGGACCAGGGACGACCACCAGTCGTTGGTCGGGACCGGGCCCAGCGGTGCGTCGTCGGTCAGGAAGGCCCGTGGGTCGGTGGCCAGGGCGGCGCAGCCCTCCGGCGCCGGGCCGACGACGTCGGTGGTGTAGCTGCCCGCACCGACCTGTCGGTTCTCGGCCTGGGCGGCGGAGCCCGCGAGGCCTGCGGCGGTCAGGGCGCCTGCGGCCAGCACGGCGACGGCGCGGCGTCGGCGTCGGCGCCGCAGGGAACGGGCCGGGCCGACGGGCGCCGCCGGGTCGGGTGCGGCGGGTCGGCGATCAGGCGCCGACGGGCGACGCAGACGGGAGAGTGCCGAGCGGACGGGGTCGAACAGGTGGGTGCGCATGGCAGGGGCCCTCCGAGGCGGGCGGGCCACTGACGTGTCCCCCGGCTCGTGGTCACGGCACCCGCGTCGTTGCGGTGCCGTCGGTCGCCGGCCCGTCCGCCCCCTCTGGTCGGACTGTGAACGGTGCCCTACCTGACGGTACGTACCAAGAAACAGTCATGGCAACGGAAGAATGGGACCGGTCTCATCATGTGACCGTCAAGAGAAGGCCGGGCCCGGACGCAACGGGACACAGGGGACAGAACCACGGACCGGCGTTGTCCCGCGACCGGCGTTCGGGCCCTCACGCGAGGCTCGCGAGAGGCGTGCGGGGCCCCCACGAGGCATGCGGGAGGCAGGTGGGAGGCATGCGGGCGGCTCTGGTGCGGCGACCGCTTCTCCGACACGATGGCCGCGTGACGATCGACGGGGGCGGATCGACGGCAGACGATCGCCTGGACCGCGCTCCCGTGGTCCGCGTTCCCGTGGACCGCGCTCCCGTGGTCCTCGCCGGTCAGGACCTGCTGCCCCCGGCGCGGCACGAGGCCGCGTGGCTGCTGCGGGTCGTCGCGGCGCTGCTCGACCAGGCCCTGTTGATCGGCGTCACCTACCTGGCCTTCGTCGTCCAGCCCGTCGCCGCGCCCACCTCCCTGCCGCTCCTGGTGCCCACGGCCGTCGCGCCGACGGCCGGGCCGGGCGCAGCGACCTGGACGCAGAGCGGCTGGGTCGTCGCCACGGTTGCCGCCGTCATCCTCATGCAGGCCTACCTGGGCTCGAGCCCCGGCAAGCTCGTCGTCGGCATCGCCGTGGTGCGCGAGGTCGACCGGCGGCCGGTCGGGCTGCTGCGCACCCTCGGGCGCCTGCTCGCGCACGTCGTCGACGGGATCTTCTACCTCGGCTACCTGCGGCCCCTGTGGCACCCGCGACGCCAGACCGTCGCGGACAGCCTGGCCAGGACCGTCGTTCTCGCGACGCGCCGACCGCTGACCTACACCCTCCGCACGCGGACCGCCGGCGGCGTGCTGCCGGTCTGGGAGGCGCCGGTCGTCCCCGGGTGGCGCCGGGTGGCCACCGTCCTGGCCGCGGGTTCGTGCCTGATCGGTGTGCTGTTCGCCGCAGGCTCGTCGATCGCCGTCGACGACGTGTCGATCACCGCGTCGTGCGCCACCTCCGCCCAGGCCACCGGCGGTGACTTCACCCTCCAGGCCGGCGGGCTCGAGGTGAACCCGGGCACCGCGACCGAGAGTCGGCTCGGTGTGGAGCGTCAGTACCGCATCGGTGAACCCGGCGTCCGCGTCACCTGGGACTGGAGCGGCACGCTGCCCACGCAGGACGTCGGCCTGCACGCATCCTTCGTGCGGCGGGACGGCACCGGTGCCGTCCTGATCGACCACGTGATGCGCGACGGCCAGGTGCAGCCCGGTCGCGGTACGCCGCTGACCGGCGGCCCGACCGGAGTCCTGCTGCCCCTGGACACGCTCGCCGGCCTCGGCGACGACTGGACGTGGTCCCTCACGACCACCGTCGGCGGCACGACGTCGTCCGTCTGCATGCCCGACCGGTGACGACGCGGCCGGGGACCACACGATGGTGGTCGCCCGGCCGGCGTCGATCTGCCCTGGAAGGGCTCAGCTGCCCTGGAGGGCTCAGCCGGCCTCGAGGATGTCGATCACGAAGATGAGGGTCGCGTTCGGCGGGATCGTGTCGTTCCCCTCCGCGCCGTAGCCCTTGTCGGCCGGGACCACGAGCAGCACCTGGCTGCCGACGGTCTGGCCGACGAGTCCTTCGTCCCAGCCGGCGATGAGCTGGCCGGAGCCGATGGGGGTCGGGAACGGCTGTCCGTTCCATGAGGAGTCGAAGAGCGTGCCGTCCCACAGCCAGCCCTTGTAGTGGACGGTGACGGCGTCGCCCGTGGCGATCGCAGCCCCGTCGCCCTTGATGAGCGGCTGGACGACGAGCTCGGTGGGCTCCACGGCGTCGGCCGGGACCTCGATCTCGGGCTCGCCGTTCTCGGCGAGCGTCACCGTCGGCAGGCCGGCGGGCGGCTCGACCGCCGCACCCTCCGCACGCCCGGGGGCGACGCCGACGACCTCGATGACCATGAGCGTCGCGGGGTAGGCCTCGGTCGCGGGCGCGGTGTCGGTGGCCGCCACGGCCTCGCCGCCGGGTGCGGCGAAGAGCACGCGGACGCCGATCTTCTGGCCGAGCAGGACGTCGGTCAGGGCCGGCAGGATCGTCTCGTCGCCCAGGGACAGCGTGTCGGGCGCGCCGAGCTCCCAGGTCGAGCCGAGCGGGGTCCCGTCGTCGCCCGAGAGGGCGATGTAGTCGATCTTGAGCTGCTGGCCGGCGGCGAGCGTCTCGCCGGTCCCCTCGGTCTCGACCTGGGCGACCGCCTCGTCCACGCTGAACGGCTGGTCGAACGTGACGGTGGGCGCGGCGCCGAGGTCGCCCTCGACAGTGACGCCGTCGAAGGCGTTCGTCGCCGGGGCCTGCGAGGCGTCCGGCGCATCGGGGGTGTCGGAGCCGCCACTGCACCCGGTGAGCAGCAGCGTCGTAGCGAGAAGTGCAGCAGCCAGTCGGCGCACGTGTCAGTCCTTCATCGTCGGTCGTCACCGTCATGCGCTCGGCGCACCGGCGACCCGTCCGCGAGGGCGGACCGCAGCAGACTCTACGTGCTCCGCCTGGGAGTCACCTGGGAGCCCGCCCCCTGCCCGCCGTCAGATCCGTGCTTGCCGGCCAGGAGTCACCGGTCCGACAGCTGGGCCGTGGGGGCTTGACGTCGTCGGACCTTGCAGTTACTTTGGGACTAAATAAAGTGCTGAACAAAGGAGTTCGATGTCTGGCGCACCCCGCCCAGCAGCCCGCGGCGACCTCGTCCCGTCGGCGATCCTCGGGCTGCTCGGCACGCGTGGCCCGACCTCCCGGGCCGACGTGGCCCGCGCCCTCGACGTCAGCCCGGCGACGGTCACCCAGCTCACCAGGGACCTCATCGCCCGCGGCCTGGTGATGGAGCTCGAGCACGCCCCGTCGCAGGGTGGCCGCCCCGGCCGGCTGCTCGGCCTGGTCCGCTCGGCCGGCGGGGTGCTCGGCGCCAAGGTCACGGCCGACCACGTCGCGATCGTCGACGTCGACCTCGACGGCACCGTCCGGAGCTCGACCTCCCACCCGTTCAACCCGAGCGCACCCGATGCCCTCGACGCCCTCGGGCACATCCTCGGCTCGGCGGTGGACGACCACGCCGGTCACCTGCTCGGCATCGGGGTCGGCATCCCCGGGTCGGTCGACTCGCAGGCCTCAGGCATCGTCGAGGCACCCACCCTCGGCTGGTCCGACGCCCACGTCGGAGCAGTCCTGCGCGCCGCGCTCGGCGTCCCGGTGCTGGTCGAGAACGACGTCAACACCCTCGCGGTCGCCGAGCGGCTCTACGGCACGGGGCGCGAGCACGGCTCCTACCTCGTGGTGACGATCGGCCGCGGCATCGGCTGCGGGATCGTGGTCGACGGTGCCGTCTACCGCGGTGCCTCGGGCGGCGCAGGGGAGATCGGCCACGTGCCGATGACCCTCGACGGGCCGCTGTGCGGCTGCGGCTCGCGCGGGTGCCTCGAGGCGCACGTCGGCGAGGACGCCCTGCTGCACGCGGCCCTCGAGCGCGGGGTCGTCGGACCGCGCGGCACGTCGGCCGGGTTGCGCCAGGCCGCCGACCGCGGCGACGCCGTCGCGCTCGAGATCTACCGCGAGGCCGGTGCGCTGCTCGGCCGCGCCCTGGCCGGGATCGTGCACACCGTCGACCCCGAGGTGATCGTCCTGCTCGGTGAGGGCATCGACGCGTGGCAGCACTGGGAGCCGGGTTTCGAGCCGTCCTTCCGCGGCCACCTCCTGCCGGCCCGGCGTGGCATCCCGTTCGTGATCGAGCCG
The DNA here is from genome assembly GCF_000526515.1 of Cellulomonas sp. KRMCY2. Taxonomy (NCBI): domain Bacteria; kingdom Bacillati; phylum Actinomycetota; class Actinomycetes; order Micrococcales; family Cellulomonadaceae; genus Cellulomonas; species Cellulomonas sp. KRMCY2. The sequence goes on along the minus strand of NZ_JAGF01000001.1, from coordinate 1,172,300 downwards.
TGGGCCGAGGACAAGTGGGCCCTCGGTGCCGCCGCGCTGGTGCTCGCCACGCCGTTCGACGCCACCGACACGGCCGGTGACCAAGGACGTCTGGTCCGTGAGCGGCTGCATGCCGGAGCGGGCCGGACGTCGAACGGACCCGGGCGATGACCATGACCCAGCCACCTGCCGTCGTGAGCCTCCCGATGCGTGCGTCGACCGACCTCGCCCGTCGGACGCCGAGAGCCGGCGTGGCTCGCCGGCGCGGCCGGAAGAACGCCGCCTGGGTCACCGCGTTCCTGCTGCCCAGCGCGATCCCGCTGGTCGCCTTCACCCTCGCCCCGATGATCGGCTCGCTGTGGGTCAGCCTGCACCGCTGGAACCTGATCTCCGCGATGGAGTGGGTCGGGCTCGACAACTACACGACGCTGATCGCGGACCCGGCCACCCGGCGCGTCTTCGGCCACACGCTGCTGTACATCGTGGGCTACCTGCCCCTGGTGTACGTCGGTGGCCTCGCGCTCGCGATGGTGCTCAACCAGGCGTTGCGCGGTCGCAGCCTGTTCCGCGCCGCCTACTTCCTGCCGGTCGTCACGAGCTGGGTCGTGGTCGCCCTGGTCTGGCAGTGGCTGCTCAACCCGCGCAACGGCCTGGTCAACGAGGTCCTCGGCGTCCTGCACCTGCCCCAGCCCGGATGGTGGACCGACCCGACCTGGGCGATGCCGTCCGTCATCCTCGCCTCGGCCTGGAAGGACCTCGGCTTCGTCATGGTGATCCTGCTCGCCGGTCTGCAGTCGATCCCGGCCGAGATCCAGGAGGCCGCCCGGGTCGACGGGGCCAACGCGTGGCAGCGGTTCCGGCTGATCACGCTCCCGCTGCTCTCGCCGTCGACCTTCTTCGTCCTGGTCATCTCGCTCGTCAACGGCTTCCAGGTCTTCGACCAGGTCTACGTGATGACCGGGGGAGGGCCGGCCGGTTCGAGCCAGGTCGTCGTCGGGCAGATCTACGACCTGACCTTCCGGTACGGCCGGGCCGGTCAGGCGTCGGCACTGTCCTGGCTGCTGTTCGCCGTCATCCTTGCGATCACCGCCGTGCAGCTGCGCGGGCAGCGGAGGTGGGTCACCCATGCCTAGGACCCTGCGCCGCACGGCGTTGTACGCAGGCGTCGTCCTCGGCGCTGTCGCGATGCTCTTCCCGTTCCTGTGGACGGTGATCACCTCGATCACGCCGGGCGGGTCGCTCGCCGGCGGCCCCACGCTCGTCGTCGAGAACCCGACCCTGGACGCCTACCGCACGCTGTTCGACGCGATGCCGATGTGGCGGATCGTCGTGAACTCGTTCGGTGTGGCGATCGCCTCGACCCTGTTCCAGCTCGTCACCGGCGCCACGGCGGCCTATGCCTTCGGCCGGATGCGCTTCCGGGGCAAGAACGTGATCTTCGGTCTCTACCTGGCGACCCTGATGATCCCGCTGCAGGTGCTGGTCGTCCCGTTGTTCATCGAGATGACGATCTTCGACCTGCACGACACGTACTTCGCCCTGCTGGCACCGTCGATCGCCTCGGCGTTCGGGATCTTCCTGCTCAAGCAGGCGGTCGAGGGTGTCCCGGTAGAGCTCGACGAGGCCGCGACGATCGACGGCGCAGGTCACCTGCGGATCTTCGGCCTGATCGTGCTGCCGCTCGTGCGACCCGCACTGGCGACCCTCGCGGTGTTCGCCTTCATGGGCAGCTGGAACAGCTTCCTGTGGCCGCTCGTCGCGATCCGCTCGTCGGAGCTGATGACCCTGCCGCTCGGGCTCGCGACGCTCCAGGGTCAGTTCACCACCGAGTGGAACGTCGTGATGGCCGGCTCGGTCGTCTCGATCGTGCCGATCGCCCTCGTCTATCTCGTCGCCCAACGCCACATCATCGCCGGCATGGCACACACCGGGATCAAGTAGCCCGGCACCCGAACCCTCCGACCGCACCACCCGCACGCCGACGGGCCGCTCCGGCGACCCCGGACCCGCAGTCCCCCGACCGGCCGGCACCGATGCCGTCCGCCACGAAAGGAAGACACCATGCACCGCAGCATGACCCATCGCCGCTCGCGGGCGGTCGCCACCCTCGCCACGGCGGCTGCGCTCGCGCTGACGCTCACCGCGTGCACCCAGGGCTCCGCGACCAACAGCGACCCGGCACCCGCGGCCGGTGCGACCGACGGGGCGCAGGAGCCGGTCACCGTCCGGTACCTGAACTTCTCGGCCAACGACGGTCACGAGGCTGATCTCGACGCGCTGGTCACGGCCTTCCAGGACGCCAACCCGGACGTCGTCGTCGAGGTCGAGACCCTGCCGTACGCCGACTACTTCACGGCGCTGCAGACGGCCGTCGCCGGCGGGACCGTCGCGGACGCCTTCGAGCTCAACTACGAGAACTTCGTGACCTACGCGACCAACGGTGCGCTCGCCGAGCTCGAGGGCGTGGACGGCGCGGCGTACAAGGAGTCGCTGCTCGACGCGTTCACCCTCGACGGCACGCAGTTCGGGCTGCCCGAGTCCTTCTCCAACGTGGTGCTCTTCTACAACGCCGGACTCTTCGAGGCCGCCGGGGTCGAGGCCCCCACCGCCGACTGGACCTGGGCCGAGGAGAAGGCCGCGGCCGAGGCGCTGACCGACACCGCCGCCGGTGTCTGGGGCGACTACCAGCCGATCTCCTTCCACGAGTTCTACAAGACCCTGGCCCAGGCCGGCGGTGAGTTCTTCAACGCGGACAAGACCGAGGCGACCTTCGCCGGGCCGGAGGGTGTGGCGGCGGCGACCTGGCTGGTCGGCAAGTCCGGCACCACGATGCCGACCGAGGCCGACGGTGCGGGCAGCCCGGACTTCGACTCGACCCTGTTCATGGACGGCAAGCTCGCCATGTGGCACACCGGCATCTGGATGTTCGGCGGCGTCGGCGCCGTCGAGGGTCTGGACTGGGACATCGCCGTCGAGCCGGGCAGCACGACCAAGGCGTCGGCGATGTTCACCAACGGTGTCGTCGTCTCCGCGACGAGCGAGGTGAAGGACGCAGCCCAGCAGTGGGTCGAGTTCCTGACCTCGTCCGACGAGATGGTCCAGACCCGCCTCGACACCTCGTGGGAGCTCCCGCCGGTCGCCGACGAGTCCAAGGTCGCGGCCTACCTCGACGTCACGCCGCCGGCCAACCGCCAGGCCGTGTTCGACTCCCTGGACGCCGTCGTGCTGCCGCCGGTGATCGAGTCCCAGCAGGAGATGCAGGACATCGTGAGCGAAGAGCTCGGCAACGCTGCTGCCGGTCGCAAGCCGGTCGAGCAGGCGCTGAACGACGCGCAGGACCGGGTCAACGCCCTCCTCGGCTGACCCGACGGCGGGTGGGACGGCCGACCCCGATCGACCGTCCCGCCCGCCGCGCCCTGCCGCACCCTGCAGCGCCCTGCCGCTCGTCCGCCCCGTCCCACCCGTGCACCACCACCGGCGCCCTGCGCCTGCCAGGACTGCGAGCCATGACCGACACCTCCCTGACCACCGTCGACGTCGCACGGCTGGCCGACCTCGCCCGGCGCAGCCACGCCGTGATCACCGGGCTCCAGGACCCGGGCGGCGCCTACCCCGCCTCGCCGACCTTCTCCGCCTACCGCGGCTACGCGTGGCTGCGGGACGGTGCCTTCACGGCAGAGGGCATCTCCCGCTACCGCGACGTCGACTCGGCCGACCGCTTCCACGACTGGGTCGCCCGGGTCCTGGGCGCACGTGCGGCGGAGGTCGCGGCGCTGCGCACCGCAACGGCCGACGGGCGCGACGTGCCGCTGGCCGCGATGCTGCCGACGCGCTTCACCTTCGACGGTGCCAACGGCTCGGATCCCTGGTGGGACTTCCAGACCGACGGGTACGGCCTGTGGTTGTGGGCCGTCGTGGCCCACGCCCGTCGGCACGGTGTGCCGCTGACCCGGTGGCTCGCCGGCATCACCGTCGCGGTCGACTACCTGGTGACCTTCTGGGACCTGCCCTGCTACGACTGGTGGGAGGAGCACGTCGAGGAGCAGCACGTCTCGACCCTCGGTGCGATCCACGCGGGCCTGATGGCCGTCGTCGACGCGCAGGTCCTCGACGACGCACGGACCATCGCCGCGACGGGTGCTGCGCACGCAGCCCGGGACCGGATCCTGCTGACGGGCACGACCAGCGGGCGCGCCGGTGACCGCGGTGCCCGGCACCTGGCCAAGTGGCTCGGGTCCGACGCGGTCGACGCGTCGCTCCTCGCCTGCGTCGTCCCGTTCGGCGTGCTCGACCCGGGCTCGGCCCTGGCCGAGGCGACAGTCGACGCCGTCGCGCGGGACCTGGAGGTCGACGGCGGGGTGCACCGGTTCCGCGCCGACGTCTTCTACGGTGGCGGCCAGTGGTTGCTCCTCGCCTGCCTGCTCGGCTGGAACCGCGCCGTCGCGGGGGACCGCGAGGCCGCCCTGCGGAACCTGCTGTGGGTCGCCGACCGGGCCGATGCCGAGGGGTACCTGCCCGAGCAGGTCGCCGACCACCTGCTGCACCCCGAGCACCGCGCCGAGTGGATCGAGCGCTGGGGTGAGGTCGCCTCGCCCCTGCTGTGGTCGCACGGCATGTTCCTGATCCTCGCCGACGAGCTCGGCCTCCTCCCGGAAGGCTCCGACCGATGACCGCCACCCCCGCCGCACCCGAGCCGTCCGGCCCGTCCGGCCCGTCCGGCCCGTCCGGCCCGGTCGTGCGGCACCGCCCGTACGGCATCGAGCACCCCTACGCGACGTCCGCGGACCAGCGGGTCCCGGTGCTGCCCGAGGCGGGCCGATCCGTCCGGCTCGGTGTCGTGGCCGCACCGGACGTCACCGAGGTGACCTGCCAGTGGCAGGACCCGGCGGGCGCGGCGACGTCGCTGCCGATGCGCCCGGCGACCACCTCGGCCACCGACGCCGCAGCGCTCGCCGGTGGCGAGGGCCACCTGGCCGAGGCGCAGGCGGCGCAGCTCGCGGCCGACGGTGCCTGGTCGGTGACGAGCCCGCCGCTGACGGCCGACGTGACCTACAGCTACCGGTTCGTCGCACGGACGGCGGCCGGTGCGGAGCACACCACGCCCTGGTACGACGTGGCCGCGGGCACCTGGGGCACCGAGGGTGGGCGGCTGACCGTCGACGGCGAGCCGGCGCACGAGCTCCTCGTCCCGGGCAGCGTGCAGTGGCTGCGGACGCCCGACGGCGTCGCACGGGTGCGCTTCGCGCTGCGCCTGGCACCGCGGGAGCACGTCGTCGGGTTCGGCGAGCGCTTCGACGCCGTCGACCAGCGCGGACGGCGCCTCGACGCGGTCGTGTTCGAGCAGTACAAGTCCCAGGGCGAGCACGGCCGCACGTACCTGCCGATGCCGTTCGCGCACGTCGTCGGCGGCCGGGGCTGGGGGCTGCACGTGCGGACCGCGCGGCGGACCTGGTTCGACGTCGGCGCGTCGCAGCCGGACCGGCTCGTCGTCGAGGCCGAGCTCGGCGGCGCGCCGGACGAGGCCCTGGACGTCGGCCTCTACCGGGGCGCCCCGCACGAGGTCCTGCGGGCCTTCGGCGACGAGGTCGGGCGGGCCGAGGAGCTGCCCGCGTGGGTCTTCCGGCTGTGGGCCTCGGGCAACGAGTGGAACACGCAGTCGATCGTGACCGAGCAGATGGACAGCCACCGCGACCTGGGGATCCCGGTCGGCGCCGTCGTGATCGAGGCATGGAGCGACGAGCACGGGATCACCGTCTTCCGCGATGCGCGCTATGCGGTGACACCCGACGGTGCCGCGCACCAGGCGGCGGACTTCACCTACCCGCCCGACGGCGCCTGGCCGGACCCGAGGGCGATGATCGACGAGCTGCACCGCCGAGGGATCAAGGTGATCCTCTGGCAGATCCCGCTGCAGAAGACGGAGTTCGACCTGGGCCCGGACGTCGTCGCCGACAGCCAGGTGCTCGTCGACGCGCGGGCCATGGTGACCGGTGGCCACGCGGTGCTCGAGGCCGACGGCTCGCCGTACCACAACCGCGGCTGGTGGTTCCCGCAGGCGCTGATGGCCGACCTGTCGACCCAGCGGAGCCGGGACTGGTGGACGGCCAAGCGGCGCTACCTCGTCGAGGACCTCGACGTCGACGGCTTCAAGACCGACGGCGGTGAGCACGCCTGGGGCCACGACCTGCGCCACGGCGACGGCTCCCGCGGCGACGACGGCAACAACCGCTACCCCGTCCACTACGCACGGGCGTTCGGGGACCTCCTGCGCTCGGCCGGCAAGGCCCCGGTGACGTTCTCGCGCGCCGGCTTCACGGGCTCCCAGGCGCACGGGCTGTTCTGGGCCGGCGACGAGGACTCGACCTGGGAGGCCTTCGGGCACTCGGTGACCGCGGGCATCACGGCGTCGGCGTGCGGGATCGTGTACTGGGGCTGGGACCTCGCCGGGTTCTCCGGGCCGGTGCCCGACGCCGAGCTCTACCTGCGCGCGGCCGCGGCGGCGACCTTCATGCCGGTCATGCAGTACCACTCGGAGTTCAACCACCACCGCCGGCCGCTGCGGGACCGGACGCCGTGGTTCGTCGCCGAGGTCAACGACGACCCCGACGTCGTCGAGGTCTTCCGTCGGTACGCCGAGCTTCGCGAGCGGCTCGTGCCGTACCTGGCCGAGCAGGCGCGAGCGACCATCGCGACCGATCGCCCGCTGATGCGTGCGCTGTTCTTCGACTGGCCGGACGACCCGGCCGGGTGGGACCGGCCGGGCGAGTTCCTCCTCGGCGACGACCTGCTCGTGCACCCGGTGACGCAGCCGGCCGCGACGACCTGGAGCACCTACCTGCCCGCGGGGAGCTGGGTCGACGTGTGGACCGGTGACGTGCACGACGGCGGCCGGACGGTCGAGCGCGACGTCCCGCGCGACGTCGTGCCGGTCTACTGCCGCGCCGAGCGCTGGCCGGACCTGCGGGCGGTCTTCACCGGTTGACGGGTCGGGCGGTGCGAGGCGCCGGTCGCCCGACCTGCGAGACGAGATGTCCCGCCCCTGGGGATGATCGTCTTGGGATCTCGCCGCGCGAGGCTCTACAGTGAGGCGACCCATCACGAGCGGCCGAGAGATCTGGCTCGACGACGCCGCAGCAACCCCCCGGTCGCAGGGTGCGGGTGCTCACGCCAGAGCCGATGGAGCCCGATGAACGACGTGCCAGCCCCCGCCCGACGCCCGTCGGGTGTCGCCGCGCGGCTGCAGGACGCCGTCGCGCTCGGTCCGACGGTCTCCTTCGAGCTCTATCCGCCGCGCACACCGGCCGCGAACGAGACCCTGTGGTCGACCATCGCGCGGCTCGCCGAGGCGACGCCGGACTTCTTCTCGGTCACCTACGGTGCCTCCGGCTCGTCCCGGGAGACCTCGCGTGCCGTCGTGCAGTGGATCCTCGCCCACACGTCAGCACCTGCCGTGGCGCACCTGACCTGCATCGGCGCACCGCGGCCCGAGGTGCAGGGCATCGCAGCCGGGCTGCTCGCCGACGGCGTCCGGGACTTCCTCGCGCTGCGCGGCGACCCCCCGGCGGGCGCCACCGACTGGCAGCCCCACCCGGACGGCCTGGAGCGGGCGAGCGAGCTCGTCAGCCTGCTGCGTGAGATCGAGCCGGCGTCCGAGGGCGCGGCGCTGAGCATCGGTGTCGCCGCGACGCCGGCAGCGGTCCCGCCCGGGACGCTTCCCGGCGACGAGCTGTGCGGCGACCTGCAGGCGCTGCTCGCCAAGCAGGCGGGAGGCGCCGACTACGCGATCACGCAGGTCTTCTTCGATCCCGAGGACTACACGCGGTACACCGGCGTCGCGCGCGCCGCCGGTGTCACGATCCCGCTGCTGCCGGGCATCGTCCCGCTGAACGACCCGGCCCGCCTGAGGCGCCTGCAGGAGATCAGCGGTGTGCCCGTCCCGGCGTCGATCCTCGCCCGGCTCGACGCCGAGACCGATGAGCTGCGGCGGCGGGCCGCGGGAACGGCGATGGGCGTCGAGCTCGCTGAGGCCGTGCTGCAGGCCGGGGCCCCGGGTCTGCACGTGTACACGTTCAACCAGCACCGCGCCGCGCTCGAGCTGCTCGCCGGTGCGCACCTCGACGCGCGGAGCCGCGCCCCGCGGACGGACGCCGATCTGGCCGGATCGTCGGTCAGCGCAGCCCTGACCTGACCGAGCTGCTGACCGGCGGTAGGATCGTGCCACCTGCGCTCCGGAGTGCCGACCGGCCGCTCCGTGCACGTGGGTCCGACCAGGTGCACGACCGGTCGAGCGACCTCACGGCATCCCGGGACCCGGTGATTGGTGCGACGATGAGCAACAGATCCCACGCGGACACCGCGCCGGAGATCGCGGCCGACATCGTGGCGCAGTCGTTCCCGGACGAGTTCTGGGCGACGAACCTCCTCAACGCGCCCGGCGTGATCATCTTCTTCAAGGACCTGGACGGCAGGTTCATCCGGGTGAGCCCGGCCTGCGCCCAGGTGAACGGCCGTACCCCGGAGGAGATGATCGGGCTCACGGACTTCGACCTGACCGACCACGCCCATGCCCGCGAGCTGTTCGCGGACGAGCAGCGCATCATCGCCACCGGTGAGCCGGTGACCGAGAAGGCGGAGGTCGACCGTCTGGCCGACCGGCCCGGCACCTGGGTGGAGACCAGCAAGTTCCCCCTGCGCGACGTCGACGGCACGATCATCGGGACCTTCGGCTACTCGGTGGACGTCACCCGGTGGGCGCGCGCCGAGAAGAAGATCGGCCGCATGGCGAAGGCGTCATCGGACGCCCACGCCCAGGTGATGCTGGTCGAGGCCCAGCTCCGCGACGTCCTGAACGGCTCGACGGATGCGATCGTCAAGTACGACAGCAACCTCCGGTACCAGTACGTCAACCCCGCCGGCGAGCGGTCCCGCGGGATGACGCTCGACCAGCTGATCGGCAAGACGGACCGCGAGACCGGGATGGCGGCGAGCTCGCTGGAGGTCTGGGAGCCGGCCCTGCACCGCGTGCTGGAGACCGGCGAGCCGGACGACATCGAGTTCTCGGTGCACAGCAGCCCGGACGGCGAGGAGGAGTGGTTCCACACGACCCTCTCGCCGGACCGCGACGCGACCGGCGCCGTCGTCGGCGTCCTGACCTCGATGCGCGACATCACCGAGATCAAGCGCGCCGAGCAGGCCCTCGCCCACCAGGCCACGCACGACTCGCTGACGGGTCTGGCGAACCGGTACCTGCTGACCGACCGGCTCGGCCAGGCCCTGGTGCGGATGGAGCGCTCGCCGAACCGGCTCGCGCTCTTCTTCGTGGACCTCGACCACTTCAAGGACGTCAACGACAGCTACGGTCACGAGATCGGCGACCGCGTGCTCGTCGAGACCGCCCGTCGCCTGGAGCGCGCCGGACGGCGGCAGGACACGGTCGCCCGCCTGGGCGGTGACGAGTTCATCGTGCTGTGCGGCCGGGTGCCGACGGACGACGACGTCGAGGCGATCGCCGAGCGCATCGTGCACGCCCTCGCCGAACCGTTCGACGCCGGCACCGTGACGCTGCGCCTGTCGGCGAGCGTCGGCGCGGTGGTCACGAGCGACCCCCAGGCCGGCTCGTCGACCCTGCTGCGCAGCGCGGACGCCGCGATGTACCGGGCCAAGGAGAGCGGCCGGAACCGGTTCGAGATCTTCGACCCGCAGGCGCCGTCCGACGCGCTCGGCGGTGCCGAGCTCGAGGTCGAGCTGCGACGTGCCCTGGAGAACGACGAGTTCGCGCTCGTCTACCAGCCGCGGCTGTCGCTCAGCGACCAGCGGGTGCTGGGGTTCGAGGCACTGATCCGCTGGGAGCACCCCGAGCGCGGCACGCTGCGCCCCAAGGACTTCCTCGGCACGGCCGAGTCCCGGGGCCTGATCGTCCCGATCGGCGCCTGGGTGCTCGACACCGCGTGCGCGCAGCTCGCAGCGTGGACGACCGAGCGTGACCCGGCGATCCCCCCGCTGACGATGGCCGTGAACGTGTCCGGTCGCCAGCTGCGCGAACGTCACTTCGTCGAGCTGGTCGCCGCGACGCTCGACCGGCACGGGATGGCGCCGGCCCAGCTGTGCCTGGAGATCTCCGAACGGGCACTGGTCCATGACGGTCCGGACGCGCACGAGGCCCTGGAGGCGCTCACGTCCCTCGGCGTCCAGCTCGCCGTCGACGACTTCGGCGCGACCTACACCTCGCTCGCGCGGCTGCCGCAGTTCCCGGTCGGCGTCGTGAAGCTCGAGCAGCTCGCCGTGGCCGCGCAGGACCGCGAGGTCGTCGCGGCGGTCATCGCGATGGCGCACGGGCTGGGCATGAGCGTCGTCGGTGGGGGCATCGAGACGGTCGCGCAGCTCAAGGACCTCGTCGAGCTCGCCTGCGACGACGGCCAGGGCTTCCTGCTCGGCCGCCCGTTGTCGATCGTGGACGTGGCCCGGGTGATCGCGGCCGATGCCGCGACCATGCGTGCCGCGTCCGCCTCGCACCACCTGGGCGGCGCGTGACCTGTCGGGGCCCGATCCTGCGGTCCCCGGCGTCGCGCCGTCCCGACCCGGTCCGTCAGCGGCGTGACAGGCTCGCCCGGTGACCTCCCCGACACCTGCTGACCTGCGCCGGTGGCGGCGGCACCTCGCCGACGAGCGGGCCGAGGCGGCCGTCTACCGCGACCTGGCCGGCCACCGGCACGGCGAGGAGCGCGAGATCCTGCTCGCCCTGGCCGACGCCGAGGGGCGGCACGCGGCCCACTGGGAGCACCTGCTCGGCGACCAGGTGGGCCCACCGCACCGGGGCGACCCCCGCTTCCGGCTGCTCGCCTGGCTGGCCCGACGGTTCGGTTCGGTGTTCGTGCTGGCGCTGGCCCAGCGTGCCGAGGCCCGGGCCACCTACGACGCGGACGTCGACGCGACCGCCGCGATGGCCGCCGACGAGCGGATCCACGGTGAGGTCGTTCGTGCGCTGGCGGCCCGGGGCCGCAACCAGCTGTCGGGGACGTTCCGGGCCGCCGTCTTCGGGGCCAACGACGGGCTGGTGTCCAACCTGGCGCTGGTCATCGGCGTCGCGGCGGCCGGCACGCCGACCCACCTCGTCCTGATCACCGGCCTGGCCGGTCTGCTCAGTGGCGCCCTGTCGATGGGTGCCGGTGAGTTCATCTCGGTCCGCTCCCAGCGCGAGCTGCTCGCCGCGTCGAACCCGAGCCTGTCCGCGGGCGACGCGCTGCCGCACCTGGACGTCGACGCCAACGAGCTGGCCCTGGTCTACCGGGCCCGCGGGATGACTGTCGACGAGGCCGAGCGGCGTGCGGACGAGGTCATGGCGGACATCGCAGTGCTCGGATCGGAGAGCCGGGAGTACCACGCCGACGACCCGTCGACCGAGCACCACGACCTGGTGGGCACCGACGTCGGTGCAGCCCTGTCCAGCTTCTGCTTCTTCGCCTCCGGGGCGGCCGTCCCGGTGCTGCCGTTCCTGCTGGGTCTCGAGGGTGGGTCCGCGCTGGTCGTCGCCATGGCGGCCGTGGGGTTCGCCCTGCTGGTCACGGGTGCGAGCGTCGGGGTCATCTCGGGTGGTCCGCCGGTGCGACGGGCCGTGCGTCAGCTCGCGATCGGCGCCGGTGCGGCCGCCGTGACCTACGGGCTCGGTGCGGTCTTCGGCGCGACGATCGGCTGACCGGGGTCGGTGTCCGGCACGCGGGCGCGGCGGGACTCCGGGCCCAGGTCCCACCGGCGGTCGGGCGCCGTACCGTAGCCTCGGCCGCATCACCCTCGTCCGACGGGCACAACGATGAGCCATGACGCGTCTCCCGGTGCAGCGCCCACCGACGGGTCCGACCACACCCTCGACGAGGTGTGGCTCCGCAACCTGCTCGACGACTCGAACGAGATCATCTACTTCAAGGACCTGCAGAGCCGCTTCATCCTGGTCAGCCGCGGTTGTGCGCAGCTGCACGACATGACGCAGGAGGAGCTGCTGGGCCTGTCCGACTTCGACCTCTTCGGCGACGTCCACGCGAGCGCGGCGTACGCCGACGAGCAGCGGATCATCGCGACCGGCGAGCCGATCGTGAACAAGCAGGAGCAGGAGACGTGGGACGACCGACCGGACTCCTGGGTGGCCAGCAGCAAGTTCCCGCTGCGCGACCGGGACGGCGCCATCATCGGGACCTTCGGCATCTCGCGTGACCTCACGTCCAGGGTGCTCCTCGAGCAGGAGATGGTACGGATGGCGCGGGCCTCCGAGAAGGCCAACGCCGAGCTGAGCCGGGTCGAGTCCCAGCTGCGCGCGGTCCTGAACGGGTCCACCGACGCGATCGCCCAGTACGACGAACGTCTGCGGTACCGGTACATCAACCCGGCCGGTGAACGCCTGCGGGGCGTGCCGCTGGCCGACCTCGTCGGCCGGACCGACCGCGAGTCGGGGATGCCCGACCCCGCGGCCGAGGCCTGGGAGACCGCGCTGCACCGTGTCCTGGACACCGGCGAGCCCGGCGAGCTCGAGTACTCGACGACCACTCCCGGCGGCGAGGAGGGCTGGTTCCACACGACGCTCTCGCCGGAGCACGCCGCCGGCGGCGCCGTCATCGGGGTGCTGACGTCCACGAGGGACATCACGGCGAACAAGGCCGCCGAGCGGGCGCTGGCCCACCAGGCCATGCACGACTCCGTCACCGGGCTGGCCAACCGGTACCTGCTGATGGACCGGCTGGGTCAGGCCCTGGTCCGGATGGAGCGGTCACCGGGACGCGTGGTGCTCTACTTCGTGGACATCGACCACTTCAAGTCGGTCAACGACACCTACGGGCACGACGTCGGCGACCGCCTCCTGGCGGAGCTGGGACGCCGGCTGACCGACCTGGCGCGCCGGGAGGACACCGTCGCGCGGCTCGGCGGGGACGAGTTCGTCCTGCTCTGCGAGCGCGTCGGCACGGACGAGCACGTGCGCGAGATCGCCGACCGGGTCGTCCGCACCCTCGCCGAACCGTTCGTCGACAACGGTGTCCGGGTGCAGCTGTCGGCGAGCGTCGGCGCGGCCACGGCCGACGACCCGATGACGAGCAGCTCCGACCTGCTGCGCAACGCCGACTCGGCCATGTACCGGGTCAAGCAGCACGGCCGTAACCACTTCCACGTCTACGACCCGGACTCCGAGCCCGAGTCGGACGGACGGCTGCAGCTCGAGGCCGACCTGCAGAACGCGCTGGCCAACGACGAGCTCCGGCTCGTCTATCAGCCGCTGCTGTCGCTGGCCGACCAGCGGGTGCTGGGCTTCGAGGCGTTGCTGCGCTGGGAGCACCCCAGCTGGGGGACGCTCCAGCCGCTGGAGTTCCTGGCGATCGCCGAGCGCATCGGCCTGATGGGCTCGATCGGCGCGTGGGTGCTGGACACCGCGTGCGGCCGTCTCGCTGCGTGGTCGGCCGAACGTGGCGCCGGGAGCGGACCGTTGAGCATGGCGGTGAACGTCTCGGGCGGGCAGCTGCGGGCCGACGGCTTCGTCGGGCTCGTCGCCGACGCTCTCGCGACCCACGGCATCGAGGCGGAGCACCTGCGGCTCGAGATCAGCGAGCGGGCCCTGATGGGCGACGACCCCGAGGTCGCCGCCGTGCTGAGCGCCCTGAGCCGGCTCGGCATCCAGCTGGCCGTCGACGACTTCGGGGCCACGGTGAACTCGCTCGCCCGGCTGCCCACGATCCCGGTGAGCGTGGTCAAGCTCGAGCGCTTCACCGACGTCACGCGCCAGCGCGGCCTGGTCGCAGCCGTGATCGCGACGGCGCACGGCCTGGGCATGAGCGTCGTGGGCGGCGGCATCGAGGATGCCGACCAGCTCGCCGAGCTGGTCGCGCTGGCCTGCGACGACGGCCAGGGCTTCCTGCTCGGCAGACCGCTCGACGACGGGGCTGTCGAACGCCTGCTCCTGGTCGGCGGGGGCTTCTCAGCCGTGTGACGGGTCCGCCTGGGTCGTCGGTGCGGCCCGCGGTGCCGGTGGCACCGGCTCGGCGCCCGCGCGCAGCGTCCGCAATGAGGCGACGGTGGCCAGGACGGCCAGGACGGCCGCGACGACGACCACGAGGAAGCCGCTGTGCGAGCCGTCCCGGTCGATCAGGGCGCCGGAGATCGACGAGCCGAAGGACACCCCGAAGCCGAGCGAGGTGCCCACCCAGGTCAGACCCTCGGTAAGCTGGTCCTTGGGGACGAGGTCCTGCACCAGGCCGTTGCCGTTGATCAGGGTCGGCGCGATGGCGAACCCGGCGACGAACATCACCCCGGCCAGCGCCGCCAGGCTCGTGACGAGGAAGAACAGCGAGGCGCCGACGGCCAGGGCCACCATGCCGAGCGCGAACCTGCGCCACAGCGGGCTGACCCAGTGCCGGGCCCCGTAGCCGATGCCGGAGAGCATCGAGCCGGCCGCGAAGACCGCGAGGATGGCGCCCGCCGCACCCTTGTGGCCCTGCTCCTCGGCGAAGGCGACTGTCGCGACGTCTGTCGCACCGAAGATCGCGCCCATGCAGACGAACACCACGGCGAGCACGATCATGCCGCCCGAGCGCATCACGTGCCGCCGACGGACGCCGGGCTCCCGCCGGGTGCTCGGCGGCTCGGTGCCGCGCTGGGCGAACAGCAGCAGGCCACCGACGGTGACGGCGACCATCGGCACGACGAGCCCGGCGGTCGGCTGCACGCTCGTGGCCAGGACCGTCGCGAGGACCGGCCCGACGATGAAGACGAGCTCGTCGAGCGCGGACTCGAGCGAGTACGCCGTGTGGATGTCCCGCGGGTCGCGCAGCGCATGTGACCAGCGCGCGCGCACCAGTGCCCCGACCGAGCCGATGCTGGCACCGATCACGACGGCTGCCGCGTAGAGCAGCCACGGTGAGGCGTGGACCAGCGCGGCCCCGATCAGGCCGGCGAGCCCGAGGACGGTCACGCCGATCGCGGGGCGCATGACCCTGGCCTGGCCGCGCTGGTCGACCAGCCGCGCGAGCGGCGGTGAGCAGATCGCGTGGGTGATCACGTAGACGGCCGAGATCCGGCCGGCCAGTCCGTAGGAGCCGTAGAGGTCCGAGACCATCAGGACGATGCCGATGCCGACCATCGACATCGGCATCCGCGCGAGGACACCGGCGCTGGAGAACGCCAGCGCACCCGGGCGCGCGAGGATCTGGCGGTACGGCTGGAGCATGCGTGCATTCTCGCAGTCGCCGCCCGCCTGCCCTGCCGCGCACCCGGTGCGGCCCGGGCGCGGTTTCACCCCGTGCTTCCGTGCGTGTGCGTGCGAGGATCAGCACGGGGCAGGGTGCAACGCCGCATGCGTGCCCCGCATCGCGAGGGAGGCACGCCGATCGTGAGGCCGACGGCCGTGGGCGTGCGTCCGCAGGACGACGTCGCCGTCGTGCGCCCCGGCTCCCGCCCCGAGGCCCGTCTCGAGTACCCGACGCACAGCCGCGTCCTGCGGCGCCTGTCCAGCAGCCCGGTCGGCCTGGTCGTGCTCGCGGTCGCCGTCTTCGTGCTCGCCTATTTCGCGGTCGCGCTCGCGCCGGTCGACCACCGGGTCGCGGCCTGGTGGCCCGCCGCGGGCGTCTCGGTCCTCGCCATGGTGTGGGCGCCTCGACGGTGGGTGCTCGCGGTGGGACTGACCATCGCGATCTCGAGCGGGATCGCCAACGCCGTGGCCGGCCGACCCTGGGACGCGGCCGCCGGTTTCGGCATCACCAACGCCCTCGAGGCGACGGTCGTGGCGTGGTGGCTGGTCAGGGGCCGGGTCACCCCGAGCATGGCCACCCTCGAGGACATGTTCCGGCTGCTCGCCGCGACCTTCCTCGGGGTCCTGGTCATGGGCCTCGGGGCCGGGCTCACGGTCGGGCTGCTCGAGCACGGCGACGCCCTGACGGCCGCCCGCACGGTGATGGCCAGCCACGGCGCCGCGATCATGGTGATCGCGCCACTCGGGCTGCGTGCGTCTGCTCCGCAGGCCCCGGGTCGCGGCCCCGAGGCGGTCGCGCAGTGGGCGATCACCCTCACGGTGACCGCCGCTGTGTTCAGCCCCGGCCAGGCGCTGCCCCTGACCTTCATCCCGATGCCGTTCCTGGTCTGGGGTGCGCTGCGGCTCGGCATGCGCACGGTGGCTGCGCAGCTCGTCGCGCTCGCGGTGGTGATCGTGTGGGCCAGCCGGTACGGCGGCGGTCCGTTCGCCGCCGAGCTGGGCTCGTCGACCACGACCACGGCGTCCCTCGTCCAGGGCTACCTGCTGGTCTGTTCACTGATCATGCTTCCGCTCGTCGTCTCGGTGTCCCAGCGGCGGGCCGCCCTCGCCCGGGTCGCGGCCAGTGAGCGGCTCTTCCGGCAGGGCTTCAGCGAGGCGCTGCTCGGCATGCTCCTGCTGCGCCGCTGCGTGCCCGGGCACGACGGCGGTCCGCAGGGCCACGCGCGCGCCGAGGTGCCCGACGCGCCCGACCATGCCGGCGGCGGCCTCGACGTGGTCGAGCTCAACGAGGTCGCGGCCCGCATCCTGACCGGCATGCCGGACGAGCTGGTCGGGGCGTCGTGGACGGCGCGGCTGGAGACCGGCGACCGGGCGATGCTCGCCGACGCGGTGGAGGCGATGGCTGCCGGGACCATGCCGGGGTGGCACGGCGAGATCGCTGTGCAGTCCTGGGACGGCATGCGCTGGGTCGAGGTGGCGCTCTCCCCGTTGTCGGCCGAGGCCGGCGAGGGCATGTTCGTCGCCCAGATGATCGACGTCACGGCACGGCGGGAGGCCGAGGAGCGGCTCACCGTGCAGGCGCTCCAGGACAACCTGACCGGCCTGGGCAACCGGGCCCTGCTCCGCGACCGGATCGAGCTCGCGCTGCGCACCCTGCCCGACGACGGCAGCGGGGTCGCGGTGCTCTTCTGCGACCTCGACGACTTCAAGCTCGTCAACGACTCGGCCGGTCACACCAGCGGCGACCACGCGCTCGTGGAGGTCGCGGCCAGGTTGCGCAGCCTGCTGCAGCCCTCGGACGTCGCGGCGCGGCTCGGCGGGGACGAGTTCGTCGTCCTGCGACCGCGGACCCGGACCACCGAGCAGGCCGAGGACCTGGCCACCGAGGTGATCGAGACGCTTGCCGCGCCGCTCGTCATCGGCGGCCAGCCGTACTCGCTGGGCGTCAGCATCGGCATCGCCTGGGGCACCGCGGGTGCGACGGCCGACGACCTGCTGCGGGACGCCGACTCGGCGATGTATGCCGCCAAGGCCGACGGCAAGCGGCGCGCCGTCGTCTTCTCCGACGAGCACCGGGCACGCGCGATGCGGGCCGTGCGGATCGAGAAGGAGCTGCGCCGGGCGGTCGCGCAGGGTGAGCTCGAGATGTACCTGCAGCCCGTCGTCGACCTGCGCGACGGCACGGCGATCGCGGCCGAGGCCCTGATCCGCTGGCGGCACCCCGAGCGTGGGGTGCTCGCGCCGGTCGAGTGGCTGGACGTCGCCGAGACCTCCGGGATGATGCCGGAGATCGGCACCTGGGTCCTCGAGCGGTCCTGCGAGCTCGCGCAGCAGTGGCCGGCCGGTCCGGACGGCGTGGTGCCGGCCGTGCACGTCAACGTCTCGGCCCGTCAGCTCGACGTGCCCGGGTTCACCGACATCGTGCGGGACGTGCTCGCGCGGACCGGTCTGCCGCCGGAGCGTCTCGTGCTCGAGTTCACCGAGACGCACCTGGACGACATCACCGAGCTCCTGCTGAACGACCTCGTGGCCCTGCGCCGGACCGGCATCGGGCTGGCCGCGGACGACTACGGCACCGGGTACAGCCCGCTGACCAGGATCATCGAGCTGCCGATCTCGATGATCAAGGTCGACCGCCGGTTCGTCTCGGCGATGCTCGACGACGTGCGCAGCCAGGCGATCGTGACCACCATGGTGCGACTGAGCGAGTCGCTCGGCCTCGCGCTGGTCGCCGAGGGCGTCGAGACCGAGGCGCAGGCCGATGCCCTGCGGCTGCTGGGCTGCGTCGCCGGACAGGGCTACCTCTGGTCGCGCCCGGTGCCGGCCGACGTCTTCCAGGCGCGGCTGGTCGCTGCTGCGCTCGTCGAGCCGCGGCTCAGCCGGCCAGTGTCTGGGTGACCAGCTCCTGCGCTGCCAGCTGGACCTGCACGAGGTGCTCGGCCGACACGAAGGACTCCGCGTAGACCTTGTAGACGTCCTCGGTCCCGGACGGCCGTGCGGCGAACCACGCGTTGGGGGTCGTGACCTTGAGGCCGCCGATCGCCGCCCCGTTGCCCGGCGCCTCGACCAGGCGCGCAGTGATCGGCTCGCCGGCGAGCACCGACGCGGTGACCTGCTCGGGCCGCAGCGAGCCCAGCGCCGCCTTCTGCTCCCGGGTGGCGGGCGCATCGACCCGGGCGTACCAGGACTGTCCGTGGCGCTCGACGAGCGCCGCGTGCAGCTGGGACGGCGAGGACCCGGTGCGCGCCGTGATCTCGGCGCCGAGCAGCGCGAGCAGGATGCCGTCCTTGTCGGTCGTCCAGACCGTCCCGTCGTGGCGCAGGAAGGATGCGCCGGCCGACTCCTCGCCACCGAACCCGACGGAGCCGTCCAGCAGGCCCGGGACGAACCACTTGAAGCCGACCGGGACCTCGAGCAGGGGCCGGCCCAGGTGCGCGGCGACCCGGTCGATCAGCGCGGACGAGACGAGGGTCTTGCCGATCGCAGCACCGGCCGGCCAGTCCGGGCGAGCCCCGCCGTACAGGTAGCTGATCGCGACCGCGAGGTAGTGGTTGGGGTTCATCAGGCCGGCGTCCGGGGTGACGATGCCGTGCCGGTCGGCGTCGGCGTCGTTGCCGGTCGCGATGTCGAACGGAGCGGCCCCGCCGGTGCCGGCGGCCATCGCGTCGACCAGGGAGGCCATCGCGGAGGGCGAGGAGCAGTCCATCCGGATCTTGCCGTCCCAGTCCAGGGTCATGAAGGACCAGCGCGGGTCGACTGTCGGGTTGACCACCGTCAGGTCGAGGCCGTGCCGCTCGGCGATCTCGCCCCAGTAGTCGACGGACGCACCACCGAGCGGGTCCGCGCCGATCCGCACACCGCTGGCGCGGACGAGGTCCAGGTCCAGCACGTTGGGCAGGTCGGCGATGTAGGCGGACATGAAGTCGTGGCGCCGGGTGGTCGGTGCTGCGAGAGCCGTCGCCACGCCGACCCGGCGGATGCTGCCGATGCCGGTGCGCAGCAGCTCGTTCGCCCGGTCGGCGATCCAGCCGGTGGCGTCCGACCCGGCCGGTCCGCCGTGCGGCGGGTTGTACTTGAACCCGCCGTCCCGCGGCGGGTTGTGCGACGGGGTCACCACGATGCCGTCGGCGAGGCCCGAGCCCGAGCCCGAGCTCGTGGTGCGCACGCCCTCGG
Source organism: Cellulomonas sp. KRMCY2 (assembly GCF_000526515.1). Taxonomy (NCBI): domain Bacteria; kingdom Bacillati; phylum Actinomycetota; class Actinomycetes; order Micrococcales; family Cellulomonadaceae; genus Cellulomonas; species Cellulomonas sp. KRMCY2. The sequence goes on along the minus strand of NZ_JAGF01000001.1, from coordinate 1,152,928 downwards.
CGGTCGCCGCGCCGTTGTGCAGGAGGATCGCGTGGGACACCGCAGGCGTGGGCGTGAACCGGTCCCGGGCGTCGATGTGCACCTCGACCTCGGCAGCGGCCAGGACCTCGAGGGCTGTCTGCCATGCGGGCAGCGAGAGGGCGTGGGTGTCGCGGCCGATGAAGAGCGGACCGTCCGTGCCCTGGCTGCGCCGGTACTCGACGATCGCCGCGGTGATCGCGACGATGTGCGCCTCGTTGAAGGCGGTGTCGAGGCTCGAGCCGCGGTGGCCGGAGGTGCCGAAGGCAACCTGCTGGCCGGGGTCGCTGACGTCGGGGGTCCGGTCGTAGTACGCGCCCACCAGGGCGTCGACGTCGATGAGGTCCTCGGGCAGGGCGGGTGTTCCGGCGCGTGCGTGCATGTGTCGATCCTCGCACCCGATGCCGCTGCTGCGCACGGTACCCTCGGTCACCATGGCCAAGAGAGCGACCGTCGAGTTCGTGCTGCGCCCCTTCGAGGGCCTTCCGGGAGAGCCCGACTGGGTCGCGATGCGCGAGGTGGTGCCGGCTGCGACCGCGACGGCACGCACGACGAAGGAGTACGGGGCGCGCGACGTCGTCGTCGCCACCGTCCTGCCGGCCGCCTGGCCCGCCCTGCACCGCGGCGACGGCGCGATCATGATCGCCCTCCAGCAGCACGCCGGATCGGGCGACGCCTCGCGTGACCTGGCGGACCTGCTGCTGCGCGTCCTGGAGCTGCCGGTCGGCACGCCGATCACGTCGACAGCCCTGCCCGAGCCGGGTCCGCGCCTGCAGGACGTGCTCGACCTGTCGGTCCCGTTCGAGGTGACGGTGCACGACGGCTTCGACTTCTGGACCGCCGCCGGCGTCGAGGTCGCTCCCGACGTCGCGGCATCGCTCGAGCAGATGAACGAGACGATCGTGCCGACCCGACGCCTCACCTCGGTCGAGGCCGCCTACTGGGCGCGCATGGGCGAGCGTGAGTACCTGCGGTGGGCCATGCCGCACGACGAGCAGCTCTTCCTCGACGCCCTCGCCCGGCTGCACGCCCGGCGCGAGTCGGGTCTCGGCGACGCCGGCTCGATCGGCAAGTTCATCGGCGCCTTCCGTTCCTGCGGGATCCTCGTGCCGGTGTGGGACCTGGCCCCGGGGACCGAGGCGCAGGAGATCGAGACGCCGGTGGCGGAGCTCGCGGCACGCCTCGACGGCGCCTTGGCCGTCGACGCGCCGCTCGACGCGAACGAGCGCCGGGCGCGGGCCGGACTGGTCGCGCGCCAGCTCACCCTGCGCTGAGCCGGGGCCGTCGCGAACGGCCTCTCACCCGCACAGATGACCGGATGTTGACCGGCACCTGGCGTCGCTATGGCGTGACGCCCCAAGGTCGTTAGGCTGGTGCTGTGTCCCCCGAACGTCGTCGCCGTTCCACCGACGCGAGTACGTCCTCTCCCGTTCCCGCCCAGCGGGTGGCCGTCATCATCCCGGCGAAGGACGAGTCGCGCCGGATCGCGGCGACCGTCCGGGCTGCCCGGGCCATCCCGCTCGTCGACCTCGTCCTGGTCGTCGACGACGGGAGCGAGGACGCCACCCAGCACGTCGCCCGGGACGCCGGTGCCGTCGTCGTACGCCACTCGCACAACCGCGGCAAGGCGTCCGCGATGGAGACCGGAGCCGCGGTCGTCGCGATGCGGGACACCGACGACCGTCCGCCACGGCTCCTGCTGTTCATCGACGGGGACCTCGCCGAGTCGGCGGTCAACGCCGCACCCCTGGTCGGGCCCGTGCTCGGCGGCTCGGCCGACGTGTCCATCGCCCTGCTGCCTCCGCAGGCGGGTGCGGGTGGGCGCGGGATCGTCGTCGGTCTCGCCCGGCGCTCGATCCAGTCGATGACCGGCTGGACGCCCACCCAGCCGCTGTCCGGGATGCGCTGCCTGACCCGCGAGGCGTTCGAGGCGGCGACGCCGCTCGCGCACGGCTGGGGTGTCGAGACCGGGATGACGATCGACCTCGTCCGCAAGGGCTTCGTCGCGGTGGAGGTCCCGTGCGACCTGCGGCACCGGGCCTCGGGCTCGGACCTGCGCGGTCAGCTGCACCGTGCGGCTCAGTACCGCGACGTGCTGCTCGCGATCAACGCCCGCAAGGTGCGCGGCATCGCCGGCACGGTCCGCCGCACGCTCATGCCGAGCCGCCGCTCGCCGCGGCGTCCGGCAGAGCCGGCCCAGGACTGAGCTCGGCGGCCAGCCGCCAGCGCGCCGAGGCAGCGACGAGGCAGGGCACCGCGACAGCGATCCCGGTGGCCGGGACGACGATCCCGGAGTCGTTGATCAGGAAGCCGATCGTCAGTGCGACCCCGATCGCTGCGACAGTCGGCCGGAGCAGCGGCACAGCCTCCTGCAGTCCCGCGAGCGGGCTGCCGGAGCCGAGCAGCCCCCCTCGGCGGGGCCGCGGTCCGGCCAGGACCAGCGCGGTGAGCAGGATGCCGCCGATCGCCAGCAGCAGGTAGCGCCACGAGGTCAGGACCCGCAGGTTCACCGAGAGCTTGCGGTAGACCACGTCCCACAGGCCGCCGTCGAGCGCCGTGGCGAGGAACCGGCCGAGGTGCGTGCGGTCGCCCGGCGGGCGCATCCAGTCGGCGACCGTCACACCGCCCACCAGGACCGCGGCGACGACGGCCACGACGAGCAGGGTCTGCCACCGGACGCGCCGACCGCTCACGGCGAGCGTCAGGACGGTGAACGCCAGGATGAGTGCCGGCGGGCCGCCGAGGTCGCTGCCCAGCCCCGGGGTGCCGTCGACCACGACGACCAGCACGCCGATCGCGGCCACCGCGGCCGTCGCGAGGGCACGCCGGCCGCGTTCCACCAGGACCTGCGCCACGACGGCGGCGAGCAGCAGACCGGCACCCGCGAGCAGCGCGAAGGCCTGGTTGCTCATCCCGTAGAACCGGGCCGCCAGGATGCGGTGCGCGCCCATCGGAGAGTCGACCACGAGGTTCGACCCGGTGAGCATGTCGAGCACGAGGGTGAGCACGGTGACCGCCGCCACCGCACCGGCCGGCCCGAGCAGGTGCCCTCGCCATGGACCGAGGAGTGCGGCGGCGGTGATCACGACGACCCAGCCGGCCAGGACGAGCCAGAACGCGGTACCGGGTGAGTCGGACAGCCACCACGGCACCAGGCCGGTCAGGAACGACGACACCGGAGCGGCGGCCAGGGCGAGCGAGACGACCTGCAGCCCGCGCAGCGCCGGCCGCAGCGGCGTGCCGCTCGCACGCCCGGTGCGGGTCAGGATCACTGCCGCGACGACGAACAGGATCGCCTGCGCCAGGACGAGCCGGGTCGTGTAGACGCCGCTGACCCGGGTCACCTGGAGGGCTTCCCGGGCGATGCTCAGCAGGGTGTCGACGCGCGCGTTCGCGGTCTCGGGACCGGCGACGGGCACGATCCTGGCGCCGGTCAGCGCCGGCTCGGACGTGCCGAGGCCGAGCGCGGCGAGCAGGGTCGGCGTGACGTCGGTCGACTGCGCGAGCCCGACCTGCCGGGTCGAGCCCGAGGTCAGCAGCGCCGTCTCGTAGCGGCCGCCGTCGGGCGTCGGGCCGATCGCGGCGACGAGCTGGAGCGCCGAGCGTCCGGAGCCGGCGAGGGACACGACCAGGACGGTGGCGTCGCTCGCCCGGGCCGCCTGCAGCACGGACGCGATCCGCCCGTCGACCCTGGCGACCTGCTGGGCCCGGGTGGGCTCGAGGACGACCTCCGTGACCGACGGATCATCCTCGGTCACGAGCGGGTCGTCCACGGCGGGCTCGGTCCCGGGCTCGCTCGACGGCCGTGCGCGGGTGGCCCAGCCGGGGTCCCGCACCGTGCCGGCATCCACCACGACCAGCTGCGAACCACCCAGGACCGCGTCGCGGACGGCCTGGTCGAGCCCGGACGACGTCGCAGGCCGTCGCACGTGCGTGCCGACGACGGACCCGTCCGGCTGGGCGAGGGCGACGGCGGCACCGGGGCCGATCCCGGTCGCGACGGTGCCGGCCTCGGCGAGGACCTGGCCGAGGAGACCGGGCCGGGCGCTCCACGACTGGCTGTCCGCCGCGGAGAGGTAGTCCGACCAGCCGGGCACGCGCCCGTCCGCACCGGGCTCCTGCACCGCGCGGCAGGTGCCGTCGGCGACCTCGAGGTCGGCCGAGCGGGTCCCGGTCGAGACGGTGAGCCAGCCGTCTGCCGGGCAGCCGGTCGACGTCGCCCCGCGGGCTGCGACGAGCCCGACGGCACCCTCGCGGGACAGCTCCCACAGCGCCGGTGTCGCCAGGGCCGACACGTCGTCCCAGCGCAGGCCCGAGGTGCCGATGAGGATCACCGGGGTCGAGGCCGGGGTGTCGGTCGCGGTGTCGGTGGAGGTGGAGGTGTCGGTCGAGGTGCGGGCGACGGCCGCGGGAGCCGCGAGGAGGAGCCCGAGGGCGGTCATCAGCAGGACGACCAGCGGCGCGGCGCTGTGCCGACCGCTGCGCCGTCGGCCGGTCCGGGCGCTGCACCCGGCAGTCTCGGCAGGCCCGGGACAACGCGGGGCGGTGGTCGGCACCGGTCAAGACTAGGGCGCACTACCCTCGGTGCGGGCGGGCCGCTCGTACCCGCCGACCATCACTCCACGGCCTGGAGGGCCCATGTCAGCACCGCGGTACGCCTACCTCGGTCCGGCCGGCACCTTCACCGAGGCCGCTCTGCGCCAGGTCGCGACGCCGCAGGAGGCCACGTACCTGCCGCAGGTCGACGTGGTCTCCGCGATCGAGGCGGTCCGCACCGGTGAGGCCGACTACGCCGTGGTGGCGATCGAGAACTCGGTCGAGGGCGGCGTCACGGCGGTGCTCGACACCCTGGCGACGGGCGATCCGCTCGTCCTGCTCCGCGAGATGCTCGTCCCGGTCACCTTCGTCCTCGCCGCGCGTGCCGGGACGAGACTCGCCGACATCCGGCGGATCTCGGCCCACCCGCACGCGTGGGCGCAGTGCCGTCGTTGGCTCCGGACGAACCTGCCGGGTGTCGTGCACGTCCCGGCGACCTCCAACACCGCGCCGGCCGCACTGCTCGCCGGATCGACCCAGGACCTCGGCTTCGACGCGGCCCTCGTCCCGCCACCCGCGTTGGAGCACTACGGCCTGGAGCCGATCGCGCACCACGTCGCGGACAACGAGCACGCCGTCACGCGGTTCGTCCTGGTCGGGCACCCGGGTCGGGTGCCGGAGCCCACCGGTGCCGACAAGACGACGCTCGTCGTCCACCTGCCGAGCAACCAGGCCGGTGCGCTGCTCGAGATGCTCGAGCAGTTCTCCGCCCGCGGGGTCAACCTGTCCCGCATCGAGTCGCGGCCGATCGGCGACTCGCTCGGCCGGTACTCGTTCTCGATCGACGCCGAAGGCCATGTCCAGGACGAGCGGATGGCCGAGGCCCTGATGGGTCTGCACCGGGTCTGTCCGCACGTCCGGTTCCTCGGCTCCTACCCCAGGGTCGACGCCCCGCACGGCGCCGTGCGTCCGGGCACCTTCGACGCCGACTTCGTCGCGGCGCGGGCCTGGGTGGCCGCCCTGCGCGAGGGCCGGGGCCACTGAGCCGACGCCGGCGTGCCCACCGGGCGACGCCGGCGTGCCTACCGGGGAGCGACGCGGACGACCAGGACGCCCGGGTCGACGCGGGCCGTGACCGCCGTGGCCTGCCCGAAGCCCTCGCCGTCGATCTGGAACTCCTCGCCCTGCAGGGCCTGGATCTCGACCGCCCGGACGCGGGAGTGGTCGATCCGGCCGATCCGGGCGGGGAGCTTGGCGCGCACGCCGATGCCCTGGAGCAGCACGTCGGCCAGCAGCTGCCCCCAGCCGACCAGGCCGCCGCGGGTGTCGATCGCCGCGAGGTCCAGCCACCCGTCGTCGAGCACGGCGTCGGGCAGCAGCGTGATGCCGCCGGGCAGCCGTCCGCAGTTGCCGATCAGCACCGTCCGCAGCCGCATGGACTCCGGCGGGCCGCCGTCGGCGGTCACCCGCACGCGCAGCCGGCGGTCGTGCAGGTGCTTGACGCTCGCGAGGAAGTACGCGAGCCAGCCGAGCCGCTTCTTGAGCTGTTCGTCGGCGCCGGCGACCATCTGCGCGTCGAAACCGAGGCCGGCGATCACCAGGAACAGGTGCTCGCCGTCGTCGGTCGACCCGTCCGGGCGTTCGACGGTGAGCCAGCCGACGTCGATCGTCTCGTCATGGCCGGTCAGCGCGATGCGCAGCAGGTCCTCCTGGTCGCTCAGCGGCAGGTCGAGGTTGCGCGCGAGCAGGTTGCCGGTGCCCATCGGGATGAGCGCCATCGGGATGCCGGTGCCGACCAGACCCTCGGCGACGGCCCGCACCGTCCCGTCACCGCCGACGGCGACGATGATCTGGGCGCCCTTCTCGATCGCCTCCTTGGCCTGTCCGACGCCGGGGTCCGTCTCGGTCGTCTCGAGCCACAGCGGCTCGGGCAGGTAGCGCGTCGCGCAGGCGTGGAAGGCGGCCTCACGGAACTCCGGCACGCCGGACTTGGTCGGGTTGGCGACGAAGGCGACGAGCTGGGAGGTGTCGCGATCGGCGCCCGTGCCGCGTCCGGGCGCGTCGAGCGCGGGCCCGAAGGTGCCCCAGGGGCGCGTCGGTCGCGTCGCACCCGGTCGGGTCCCGACGGCGCGCCGGGCGCCCAGGGCAAGGAGCACCGCGACCATCGACGTGGCGAGCGCGAGGACACTCAGCCACTGCTCCCACGTCATGGAGCACACCGTACGGCCCGGGCGGTGCCGCCACACCCCGATCGGGGTCGATACCCTCGTCAGGTGATCGACCTGCGCATCCTGAGGGACACCCCCGACGCCGTCCGTGCGAGCCAGAGCCTTCGTGGCGACGACCCGTCCCTCGTCGACGCCGTCCTGGACCTGGACGCGCGGCGCCGCGCGGCCCTGACCGACTTCGAACGGCTGCGTGCCGAGCAGAAGGACCTGGGTCGCCAGGTGGCCACGGCGTCCGGGGAGGCCAAGGCCGCACTGCTCGCCCACGCCAGGACGCTGGCCGAGCAGGTCAAGGCAGCGCAGTCCGACGCCGACGACGCGGCCGTCGAGCTCGACGAGGTCGCCGGCCGGATCGGCAACGTCGTGCTCGAGGGCGTGCCGGCCGGCGGCGAGAACGACTACGTCGTGCTGCGCGAGCACGGCGTGCGCCGGGACTTCGAGGCGGAGGGCTTCGTGCCGCGTGACCACCTCGACCTCGGTGAGCGCCTGGCCGCGATCGACACCGAGCGCGGTGCCAAGGTCTCCGGCGCGCGCTTCTACTACCTGACCGGGATCGGGGCCCGCCTCGAGCTCGCCCTGCTCACGGCCGCGATGGACAAGGCGTTGGCGGCCGGGCTCACGCCGATGATCACCCCGACCCTGGTCAAGCCGGAGATCATGCGCGGCACCGGGTTCCTCGGCGCGCACGCGGACGAGGTGTACCGGCTCGAGGCCGACGACCTGTACCTGGTCGGCACCTCGGAGGTCGCCCTCGCCGGCTACCACGCCGACGAGATCCTCGACCTGGCCGGCGGACCCCGCCGGTACGCGGGCTGGTCGGCCTGCTACCGGCGTGAGGCCGGGTCCTACGGCAAGGACACCCGCGGCATCATCCGGGTGCACCAGTTCCACAAGGTCGAGATGTTCAGCTTCGCGCCGGTCGAGCAGGCCGAGGCCGAGCACGCCCGCATGCTCGCGATGCAGGAGGAGATGCTCGCCCTCGTCGACCTGCCCTACCGGGTGATCGACACCGCTGCCGGCGACCTCGGCTCGAGCGCTGCGCGCAAGTTCGACTGCGAGGCGTGGCTGCCCAGCCAGCAGCGGCACCTCGAGCTCACCTCGACCTCGAACTGCACCACGTACCAGGCCCGACGCCTGGGGGTCCGGGAGCGGACGGACTCGGGCCAGACGCGCACGGTCGCGACGATCAACGGGACGCTCGGCACCACCCGGTGGATCGTGGCCATCCTGGAGAACCACCAGCAGGCCGACGGCTCGGTCCGGGTACCCGAAGGTCTGCGCCCCTACCTGGGCGGGCTCGAGGTGCTCGAGCCGGTCGGGACGCCGGGCCGGTGACCGGACCGACCACGACCCCTGCCACGCAGGGGCCCGAGGGCGACCGCCTGCTGGTCGCCCTCGACGTCGACGGGACGTTGCTCACCTACTCCGGTGAGCTGCTGCCCGGCGTGCGCTCCGCGGTGGCCGCCGTGCACGACGCCGGCCATCACGTCGTGCTCGCCACCGGGCGCTCGCTGCACGCCACGGTGCCGATCGCGCTCGAGCTCGGCATCGACCGGGGGTGGGCGGTGTGCTCGAACGGTTCGGTGACCATCCGGATCGACCCGGCGCTGCCGGGCGGCTACGAGGTCGACGAGATGATCACGTTCGACCCCGGGCCGGCACTGCGGCTGATGTACGCGGAGGTCCCGGACGCCTACTTCGCGGTCGAGGTGATCGGCGCGGGCTTCCGGATGAACAAGGCCTTCCCCGAGGGCGAGCTCAGCGGGCACCACGAGATCGTCGGCATCGCCGACCTCGCCGCGCAGGACGTGACGCGGCTGATCGTGCGCAGCCCGGGGCACACCAGCGAGGAGTTCCACGCCCTGGTGGCCCGGGCCGGCATGGCGGACGTCACGTACGCGATCGGCTGGACGGCCTGGATGGACGTCGCCCCGGCCGGCGTGACCAAGGCCAGCGCGCTGGAGCGCCTGCGCCGGATCCTCGGCGTCGACGGGGACTCGACGGTCGCGGTCGGCGACGGCAACAACGACGTCGAGATGCTGCGCTGGGCGGCCCGTGGGGTCGCGATGGGGCACGCACCCGAGCACGTCCGGGCGGCGGCGGACGAGGTCACCGCCAGCGTCGACGAGGCCGGGTCCATCCCCGTCCTGCGCTCGCTGGCCGGGGTGCGGCCGGCCCAGGGCTGAGGTTCCCCCTGGGGGGTCTGCCTGGGGCCCTCCCTGGGGGCCACCGATGGGAACCGGCGTGGGAACGGGCGCCGCAACCGTGGGAATCGGTGGGAACGGCGCGCCGTGCGGTGGACCGGGCGCCCACACAGGAGCACAATCACCGCCCATGGCGGCAGGTATCGATGATGTGGCCCGCGCCGCCGGCGTCTCGACGGCGACGGTGTCCCGAGCGCTGCGTGATCTGCCCAACGTGAACCGCGCCACGCGCGACCGGGTCAGGGTCGTCGCAGCCCAGCTCGGCTACGTCGCGTCGCCGTCGGCCGTGAGCCTCGCGTCGGGTCGCACCCGCACGGTCGGGCTGATCAGCCCGTGGATCAACCGGTGGTACTTCGCCAACGTGATCGAGGGCGCGGAGCGCACGCTGCGCGCCCAGGGCTTCGACGTGCTGCTCTACACGTTCGACGTCCGCCGGGACAGCGCCCGCCCCCGGGTCGACCTCGACGTGCTGCGTCGCCGCGTGGACGGCATCCTCGTCGTCGGCCTGCCGCTCGAGCAGGACGAGGTCGACGCCCTGCTGACCCTGGGCCACCCCCTGGTCTGCATCGGCTGGGGCGGCTTCGGGCAGGTCACCGTGCGGCTGGACGACCGCGCGACCGCGCGCGAGGCGACCAGGTACCTGATCGGCCTCGGCCATCGGCGGATCGCGCACATCACCGGGGCCCCGGACGACATCACCCCGTGGTCGCCGCCGGTCGGCCGGGCCGCCGGCTGGCGCGACGCGCTCCTCGAGGCGGGGATCGAGCCGGAGGCGGCGCTCGAGGTGCACGGGCACTTCGACCTGGCCGGTGGGCGGGAGTCGATGCGCACGCTGCTCGCGCAGGCGCCCGACGTGACAGCGGTGTTCGCGGCATCGGACGAGATGGCGATGGGGGCGATCCTGGCCCTGCGCGACGCCGGGCTCGAGGTGCCCGGCGACGTCTCCGTGATGGGTGTCGACGGTCACGACATGGGGGAGCTCGTCGGCCTGACGACGATGGCGCAGGCTGCGGACGAGCAGGGTGCCGCCGCCGCCCAGCTGGTGCTCGACATGGCCGCCGGGCTCACCCCGCCGCGCGAGGTCGTCTACCCGACGGTCCTGGTGGAGCGGACGTCGACCGGCCCGCCGCGGTCGTGACGAAATCGTGATCAGACCGTCACCCGGATGTGCCTTGTAACGCTTGCGGTGCGCGGCTGTAAGCGCTTGCATAGGAGGCGATCGCGCCGGCGCGGCATCCGTCGTGGCCGGTCAGTGGGGGAAGAACACCACGAGGATGTGGAGGACGGTCCATGCAGATCAACACGAGGCGCCGCTACGCGGCGATCGCGGGAGGGCTCGGTCTGGCGCTTGCGCTGGCAGCCTGTCAGCCCGCAGACGACACCGCAGGTGACGGCGAGACAACCGCCGCGGAGGGCTGCGAGGACTACGCGGCCTACGGCGACCTGGCCGGCACGGAGGTCACGGTCTACACCTCGATCGTCGAGCAGGAGCAGACGGACCAGGAGGACTCGTACGTCGAGTTCGAGCGGTGCACCGGCGCGGACATCAAGTACGAGGGCTCGCGTGAGTTCGAGGCCCAGCTGCTCGTCCGGATCGAGGCCGGCAACGCGCCGGACATCGCCTACCTGCCCCAGCCCGGCCTGCTGAAGACGATCGTCGCGGACTACCCCGACGCCATCGTCCCGGCCCCCGAGGGCACCGCAGCGAACGTCGACTCGTTCTTCTCCGAGTCCTGGAAGGGCTACGGCACCGTCGACGGCACCTTCTACGCGGCCCCGCTCGGCGCCAACATGAAGTCGTTCGTCTGGTACTCGCCCGCCATGTTCGCGGACGCCGGCTACGAGGTCCCCGAGACCTGGGACGACATGATCGCCCTGTCCGACCAGATCGTCGCCGACAGCCCGGACACCAAGCCGTGGTGCGCGGGCATCGAGTCCGGTGACGCCACCGGCTGGCCGGCAACCGACTGGATCGAGGACGTCGTCCTGCGCTCCGCCGGTCCGGACGTCTACGACCAGTGGGTCGCGCACGAGATCCCGTTCAACGACCCGCAGATCGTCGAGGCGATCGGTGTCGTCGGCGGCATCCTGAAGAACCCGGCGTACGTCAACGGTGGCTACGGCGACTTCAAGACCATCGCCACCACCCCGTGGGGCGACGGCGGCCTGCCGATCCTCGACGGCCAGTGCTGGATGCACCGTGCGGCGAACTTCTACCAGAACAGCTGGCCGGAGGGCACGACCGTTGCCGAGGACGGCGACGTGTTCGCGTTCTACCTGCCGTCGATGGATGGCGAGTCCAAGCCGGTTCTCGGTGGCGGCGAGTTCGTCGCAGCATTCGACGACCGTCCCGAGGTCGCGGCGTTCCAGACCTTCCTCTCCTCCGACACCTGGGCCAACGAGAAGGCCCGCGTGACCGAGGGTGGTGGCTGGGTCTCCGCCAACAACGGCCTCGACGTCGAGAACCTGGCGACCGACTTCGACAAGCTGGCGTCGACGGTCCTCGGTGACCCGACCTCCGTGATCCGCTTCGACGCCTCGGACCTCATGCCGGGCGCCGTGGGTGCCGGGACGTTCTGGACCGAGATGACGAACTGGTTCGCCCTCGACAAGAGCGACATCGAGGTCGCGGACGCGATCGAGGCGTCCTGGCCGTGACGGTGAGCCGTCAGGCCTGCACGCTCTAGCACCAGCAGGGGCCCGCTCCTTCGGCGGGCCCCTGCTGTGTCGGGCCGCGCTGGTCTACGGTGACGATCAATGGCAAACCGCCCGGGTGGGCGGTTCCCTGCAGCGTGGCACGGGAGGTCAATGTGAGCGACTACTTCAGCTGGCTGTTCGGCGCGATTCGGGAGTTCTTGCTGAATGCCGAGACTACGGGGCACAAGCTCGTGCTCATGCTCGTCGTCATCGTGCTCTTCATCGTGGTCATGGGTGCGATCCTGTTCCTGGTCGACAGGCCCAAGCGGGTTCCCCGGTGGGTCGTGATCACCGGCTTCCTCGGCCCGGCTGTGCTGGCCCTGGCGTTCGGCCTGGTCTACCCCGGGCTGCGCACCATCTACTCGTCGCTGTTCAACCGCAACGGCTCCGAGTACGTCGGCTTCGACAACTACGCGCGAGCCTTCACCGAGTCGCAGTTCCAGATCGTGCTGCGCAACACGGCCGTCTGGGTGCTCCTGGTCCCGATCCTGGCCACCGTGATCGGTCTGGTCTACGCCGTCCTGGTGGACCGGACCAGGTTCGAGAAGATCGCCAAGACGCTGGTCTTCCTGCCGATGGCGATCTCCATGGTCGGCGCCTCGGTGATCTGGAAGTTCGTCTACGAGTACCGGCCGACCGACCGCCCGCAGACCGGCCTGCTCAACCAGATCCTGGTGTGGCTCGGTATGGACTCCCGGCAGTTCCTGCTCAACCAGCCGGTGAACACGCTGTTCCTCATCGTCGTCATGGTGTGGATCCAGACCGGCTTCGCCATGACGGTGCTCTCGGCGTCGATCAAGGCGATCCCGGACGACATCATCGAGGCTGCCCGCCTCGACGGCCTGTCCGGCATCGGCATGTTCCGGCACATCACGGTGCCGAGCATCCGACCCGCCCTGGTCGTGGTGCTCACCACGATCGCGATGGGCACGATGAAGGTTTTCGACATCGTCCGAACGATGACCGGGGGCAACTTCTCCACGTCGGTGGTCGCCAACGAGTTCTACAAGCAGAGCTTCGGGCAGAACGACAAGGGCCTCGGCGCCGCGCTCGCGGTCGTGCTGTTCGTCCTGGTGATCCCGCTGGTGGTCTACAACATCCGTCAGATGCGCATGGTGGAGGAGATCCGATGAGCGCCGAGACCGCCAAGTCCGGCACCGTCGCAGCGGCCGTCGTGGCCGCCACCACACCGGGGGGCAAGGTCGCCAAGCGGGCGAGCCTCGCCGGCACCAAGCTCAGCTCGCCGTGGGCGTCCCTCGCCGCGATCATCATCGCGTTGGTGTGGACGACGCCGACGGTCGGCCTGCTGGTCACGTCGTTCCGGCCGGAGGCCGACATCCGCAGCGACGGCTGGTGGAACGCCCTGGCCCACCCGACGTTCACGATGGACAACTACCAGCAGGCGATGTTCGGGAACCAGACGAACTTCATCGGGTACTTCGTCAACTCGCTGGTCATCACGCTGCCGGCTGTCGTGATCCCGATCTCGATCGCCCTGCTCGCGGCCTACGCGTTCGCGTGGATCGACTTCAAGGGTCGCAGCCTGCTGTTCGTCGCGGTCTTCGCCCTGCAGATCGTGCCGATCCAGGTCACCCTCATCCCGCTCCTCTCGCAGTACGTGGACTGGGGCATCAACGGGTCGTACTGGACGGTGTGGCTCTCGCACACGATGTTCGCCCTGCCGTTGGCGATCTTCCTGCTGCACAACTTCATGAAGGACATCCCGCCGTCGCTCATCGAGGCGGCCCGGGTGGACGGCGCCGGGCACGTGCAGATCTTCTTCCGCGTGCTCATGCCGCTCCTGGTCCCGGCGATCGCGTCCTTCGCGATCTTCCAGTTCCTGTGGGTGTGGAACGACCTGCTCGTCGCCCTCACCTTCGCCGGCGGGGCTCCGAACGTCGCCCCGCTGACGGTGCGCATCGCCGAGATGGTCGGCAGCCGTGGGTCCGACTGGTACCTGCTCTCCGCGGGCGCGTTCATCTCGATGGTCGTCCCGGTCATCGTGTTCCTGTCCCTGCAGCGCTACTTCGTCCGCGGCCTCCTGGCCGGCTCCGTCAAGGGCTGACCCGCACCGCACCACGTCGCGCCGCATACGTCAGACCTGTGGCCCCCTGTGCGGGGGCCACAGGTCTGAGGCGTGGGGTCCTAGGGTTGCCCGGTGGGCACAGGGCGTGGGTCGGGGGTCGCCGGCGTGCCCGCACCCGCCCTGTTCGTCGCCTCCGGTCTGACCCAGTACCTGGGCGCCGCGCTCGCGATCGGTCTGTTCGTGCAGATCCCCGCGCCGGGCGTCGCCTGGCTGCGGCTGGTCGTCGCAGCGGCCGTGCTCCTGGTCTGGCGCCGGCCGTGGCGGCTGCGCTGGACCCGACGGGACCTCTCGGTCGTCGCGCTGTTCGGCGCGACCCTCGCCGCGATGAACATCAGCTTCTACCTCGCCATCGAGCACCTGCCGCTCGGGACGGCGGTCGCGATCGAGTTCGTCGGCCCGGTCACCGTCGCGGCGATCACCGGGTCGGGCTGGCGGGAGCGTGCCGGCATCGGGCTCGCAGCGGTCGGGGTCGTGCTGCTCGCCGGCGTGACCCTGAGTCTCGGATCGCCCGGCGCCGTCGTCGGGCTGGCCTGGATCCTGGTCGCAGCGGTGTGCTGGGCCGGCTACATCCTGCTCGGCCGCAAAGTTGCGATCGGGCCGGACGGCGTGACGTCGCTGTCGGTCGCGATGGCCGCCGGAGCGCTCTTCTTCGCGCCCCTGCTCGCCGCGCGCAGCGCGCCGGTGCTCGGCTCCTGGGGTCTGGTCGGGGCAGTCGTCGGCGTGGCGGTGCTGTCCTCGGTGATCCCGTACGGCCTCGAGCAGATCGTGCTCCGACGGGTCAGCGCCGCGACGTTCGCAGTGCTCCTCGCGATGCTTCCCGCGACGGCGGCGGTGGTCGGCGCGGTCGTGCTGCGTCAGTGGCCGCACGGTCTGGACGTCGTCGGCCTGCTGCTCGTCTCAGGGGCGATCGCCCTGACCTCCGTCCGTCGCCGTCCGCGCGTCGAGGCCATCGCTCCCGCATGACCGGCGGGTCCGCCGGACCGTGGCCCGCCCGCCTGCCCGGGCCCGCCCGCCCGCGTGACCGACCCGGCAGACGTCAGAGGTACTGGCCGGGGGCGCGGCGCTGGTCCTGGTCGGGCTCCGCGCCGGGCTGCCCGAGCTGGACCGTGACCCCTGGCGGCAGCGCGCGGCGCATCTGGGCCAGCTGGGCCTGGGTCGCCATCTGCTGGGCGACCAGGGCGGTCTGCAGCCCGTGGAACAGGCCTTCGAGCCAGCCGACGAGCTGGGCCTGTGCGACGCGGAGCTCGGCCTCGCTCGGGCTCGTGTCGTCGGGGAACGGCAGCGTGATCCGACGCAGCTCGGCGACCAGGTCGGGTGACAGGCCGTCCTCGAGCTCGCGCAGCGACCGGTCGTGGACTTCGGCGAGCCGGCCTCGGGCGGCCTCGTCCAGCGGCGCGCTGCGTACCTCCTCGAGCAGCTGCTTGACCATCGTGCCGATCCGCATCACCTTGGCCGGCTGCCCGACGAAGGTGGCGTCGGGCGCCGTCTCCGCCTGGTCCTGGTCGTGCGGCGTCGGGTCCTGCGGGGCGCGGTCGCGGTCGCTGTCGGTGCTCATGGGAACCATTGTCCCCGCACGGTGCACTCGCCGCCGGGTACGGTGTGGCACAGCCTCGCTGGACCACCTCTGCGGCGCACGGCGTCGCGCTCGTTCCCTGGAGAACCGATGACCTGGCTCGCGTCCGCCGCCCACCACCGCTGGCTCGAGGCGGAGACCGACCGGCTGCTGGGCTTCGGCCGTGCGGCGCGTGTCCCGGCCGGTGGCTTCGGCTGGCTCGACGAGCACGGTGCCCTCGAGGCGGACCGGCCGACCGAGCTGTGGATCACCTGCCGGATGACCTACGTGTTCGCCCTCGGCGCGCTGCTCGGCCGCCCCGGCTGTGGCGCGCTCGCCGACCACGGGCTCGCGGCCCTGGCCGGCCGGTTCCGCGACACCGAGCACGGCGGGTGGTTCGCCGCCGTCGGCCCGGACGGACCGACCGAGGTGGACAAGGGCGCCTACCCGCACGCCTTCGTGATCCTGGCGACCGCCAGTGCGGCCGCAGCCGGTCGCCCCGGGGCGCGTGCCCTCCTCGACGAGGCGCTCGACGTGTCGCTGGGTCACTTCTGGGACGAGGACGCAGGCATGGTCGTCGAGTCCTGGGACCGCACGTTCACCACGACCGAGGACTACCGCGGCGTCAACGCCAACATGCACACGGTCGAGGCGTACCTCGCGGCAGCGGACGTCACCGGGGACGCCGCATGGCTCCACCGCGCGGCCCGGATCACCGAGCGCGTCGTGCACGAGCTCGCCCGGGGTAACGCGTGGCGGATCCCCGAGCACTTCGACGCCGAGTGGCGGCCGTTGCTCGAGTACAACGCCGATGCCCCGGCTCATCCGTTCCGCCCGTACGGCGCGACGATCGGGCACTGGCTCGAGTGGGCTCGGCTCGCGCTGCACGTGCGGGCCGCGCTCCAGGCGACCGGTGCGGACGTCCCCGCGTGGATGGTCGAGGACGCCGTCGGCCTGTTCGACGCGGCCGTCGCCCAGGGCTGGGACGTCGACGGCGCGCCCGGCTTCGTCTACACCGTCGACTGGTCGGGCCGGCCGGTCGTGCGTGAGCGCATGCACTGGGTGCTGTGCGAGGCGCTGGGCGCCGCTGCAGCGCTGTTCGCGGTCACCGGGGACGGGCGGTTCGACGTCTGGTACCGGACCTGGTGGGACTACGCGGCCGAGCACCTGATCGACCTCGACGGCGGCTCGTGGTGGCACGAGCTCGGCACGGACAACGAGGTCTCACGGACGGTCTGGGCCGGCAAGGCCGACCTCTACCACACGGTCCAGGCGACGCTCATCCCCAGGCTCCCGCTCGCCCCGGTGCTCGCCCCGGGGCTGGCTCGCGGCCTCCTGGCCTGACCCGCTCGAGGCGGCCGGCCTGCCGGCTCGCACCGACCGGCCGGTCGGGTCGCACCGACCGGCCGCTCGCCGTCAGGGCACCAGGACCAGCTTGCCGAAGACCGCGCCCGCGGCCATGAGCTCGTGCGCGCGGGCCGCCTCGGCCAGTGGCAGCCGGTCCTGCACGACAGGGCGGACCCGGCCGTCGGCCACCATCGGCCAGACGTGGTCGCCGACGGCCGCGACGATCGCTGCCTTCTCGTGCGCGGGCCGCGACCGGAGCGTCGTGGCCAGGACCGTGGCGCGCTTGGTGAGCAGCGCTCCGAGGTCCAGCTCGCCCCGGCGGCCCTGCTGCAGGCCGATGACGGCCAGCCGTCCGCCCGTGGCCAGCACGTCGACGTTGCGCTGGAGGTAGGCGCCACCGATCACGTCGAGCACGACGTCGGCCCCGTGGCCGTCGGTGGCTTCCCGCAGGCGTGCGACGAAGTCCTCGCTCCGGTGGTCGACGACGACCTGCGCCCCCAGGGCCCGGCACCGCTCCGCACGCTCCGGGCCGCCCGCGGTCGTGGCGACCCGGGCGCCGAGTGCCACGCCGATCTGCACGGCGAGGGTGCCGATGCCGCCCGATCCGCCGTGCACGAGCAGCCACTCGCCGCTGCGCAGCCCGGCCGCCGTGACCAGCGTCGACCAGACGGTGCAGGCGGCCTCCGGGAGCGCGGCCGCGTCGACGAGGTCGACGCCGTGCGGCGCGGGCAGCACCTGCCCGGCCGGGACCACGACGCGCTCGGCGTACCCACCGCCGTCCAGCAGCGCGACGACGGGGGAGCCGCTCGCCGGCAGCGCCGCGTGCGCGGACGGCCCGACGGCGGCGACGCGCCCCGACACCTCGAGTCCGGGCCACGCCGGGGCGCCGGCCGGCGGGGGGTAGCGGCCGGCCCGCTGCAGCAGGTCCGCGTTGTTGACGCCGGCGCCGACGACCTCGATCAGCACCTCGCCGGGACCCGGGATCGGCTCGGCGGCGTCGGCCATCGAGAGCACGTCCGGCCCGCCGGGGACCGCAATCTTCACAACCTGCATGCACCAGATTGTTGCAGGCGGGTGAAAAACGCCCGATATCGTGTGCCGGGACTCACATGGCTGCCCGAACGGCCTAATGCCGGACGGGCTCCGAGCCGATGTGAGTTCGACGGCAGGAGACCACCCCGGTCCCAGGTCGTCGTCCAGCACCTCGTGCGGTGGTGCGCACTGCTGCACAGTGAAGGAGAGACCATGCTTCGCAGGTTGGGCATTCGCGGGAAGGTTCTCGCAGCCCTCTCCGTGCCTGTGCTCGTCCTGACCCTCTTGGCCGGCCTCGTCTCGTGGCAGTCCATCCAGGAGGCGCAGACGGCGCGGACGGTCACCACCCTGCTCAATGTTCTGCAGGAGTCGCGTGAGGTCGTCACCGCGCTCCAGGCCGAGCGTCGGGCCGCGCTGCCGTACACGAGCGCGAGCACGGACGAGAACCGCCCCGCCGGTCTGCCCAGCGCATCCGACCTGCGGCCCGAGGTCGACTCGTCCCGGCAGGTCACCACCGACTCGATCGTCCAGTTCAGCCAGGCCGTCTCGAACGTCGACTTCGACTCCCTCGACATCCTGATCGCCAACGCCGTTCGCGACATGCGCAGCGCGCTGCAGGGCCTTGAGGGTGTGCGCGGGCGGATCGACGCCCAGAACGTCCCGATGAGCGCGATCAACGCCAACTACACCGGCGTGATCGACGACGTCGTCTCCTTCCCCAAGCAGGTCGCCGACCAGCTCGACGACCGGCGTCTCGCGACAGTGATCTCCGCCAACGCCGAGCTGACGTCGCTGGTCGAGGACTACAACCAGGAGCAGGCGCTGGGTGTCGAGATCCTCGACGGAGCCCGTGAGCCCGCGCAGTTCCTCTCCCTCGCGCAGCTGTTCCCGGCCTCCAAGATCTCGCACTCGCAGACCGACACCACGATCCGAGCCCTCGACCTGGGCGACAGCGTGCTGCTGCCGCCGCTGGGTGCCTCGTTCAACGGCTTCCAGTCGTACGACAGCTACCGGACCCTGATGTCCACCGGTGACACCCAGAACTTCGACTTCATCGACTCCGCCGCATGGACCGTCGCCGCCACCGCTGAGATCGAGGCCTTCGAGCCCGTGGCGGCCGAGCTCCGCCAGGCTGCGGCCACCCGAGCGAGCGCCGTCGCGGCTGCCGCCCTGCGGACCAGTGTCGTGACCATCGGTGGTGCCACCGCCGCGCTCATCCTGTCCGTCATGGCGGCCCTCGCCATCGCGCGTCAGATCATCAACCCGCTGCGGCGCCTGACCGAGGCCGCCGCCATGGTCCGCGACGAGCTGCCACGACTGGTCGACCAGGTGGCCATCCCCGGCCAGGGCCCCGACCTGACCCTGACGCACATCCCGGTGGTCAGCAGGGACGAGATCGGCCAGCTCGCCGCGGCCTTCAACGAGGTGAACTCGACGACCATCCAGGTGGCCCAGGAGCAGGCAGCCCTGCGTGGGTCCATCGCCGAGATGTTCGTCAACGTGGCCCGTCGCGACCAGGTCCTGCTCAACCGGCAGCTGTCCTTCATCGATGCGCTGGAGCGCTCGGAAGAGGACCCCAGGACCCTCGCCGACCTGTTCCGCCTCGACCACCTCGCCACCCGGATGCGCCGCAACGCGGAGTCCCTCCTCGTGCTCGCCGGCATCGACACCGGCCGGCGGCTGCGCGAGACGCTCCCGCTCTCCGACGTGATCCGTACCGCCTCGTCCGAGATCGAGCACTACGAGCGCGTCCAGCTGGACCTGCCGGTCGACCCGATGATGCTCGGGCACACGGCCCTGCCGGCCGCGCACATGATGGCCGAGCTGCTGGAGAACGCGACGGTGTTCTCCGAGCCCGGCACCCCCGTGCACGTCTCGACCGGCATCGACGAGGACAGCGTGATCATCACGATCCTCGACCAGGGTCTGGGCATGACGCCGGACGAGCTCGTCGAGGTCAACCTCAAGATCCGCAAGACGTCCGCCGGCGACGTGCTCGGCTCCCAGCGCCTGGGCATGTTCGTGGTCGGCCGGATCGCCGCCCGCCTCGGTGCCTCAGCGGACCTCACCGCCGGGCCCGACGGCCGAGGCACGCTCGTGACCATCCGGATGCCGCGGGTCCTGTTCGTCGACCCGCGCTCCATCCCGCTGACCCCGCCGACCGCTCCGGCGGCGCGGGTCGAGACCTTCGTGCTGCCCGAGGAGGCAGCCGAGGTCGTGCACGACACCGCCTTCGCCCCGGCCCCGGCCGGTGTCCAGGACGTCGCTGCCGGCGCTCTGGGCTCGGCGGAGAACCCGGCCGAGGCCGTCGACCTCGATGCGCTGACCGACGGTGCGACCGGCCGCGGTCTGCCCCGCCGCCGTTCGCGTGGCGCCGACGCCGACGCACCGGCGCCCAGCATGCTCCAGCGCGAGGAGGACGATGCCGCTGCGGCACCGTCCATCCCCTTGGCGCCGAGTGCCGACGCCCTCGCCAGCGCCGCCGGGGTCGCCAGCCCGTCCGACGAGGCATGGGCTCCGCAGGTGGTCCAGTCCGCACCGCTGTCGGCCCGGCGCGGTGGCGACGCCGAGGCGCCGCCTCTGCCGAGCCGTGGTGGAGCGGAGCTGCCGTCGCGGTCGCCCGCTGCCAGCTCGCTGCCGACCCGCCAGCCCGCCGGGCCCGTCGCGGCCGCCGCCGCACCGACGTCGACGCCGGTCGCCGAGCCCGAGGGTCGCGCCGCGATGTTCTCCGGCTTCCGGTCCCGCCGTGCCGAGCTTGCCGCGGCAGCCGTCCACGTCGAGACCGGCGACTCGTGGTCGGACGTCCCGACCGGAGCCGACGGGTCCGACGGGGCAGAGCGCCTCGCCGCCGCCGCCGCCGGTGCAGCGGCCTTCTTCGGCCGGGGCGCAGGCCACGACACGGGCACCGGCCACGACCCGGACGCCCACCACGACACGCCTGCCGAGCCGGCGGCCCCGGGGCCGATGGCGATCCCGAGCCTCGTGGACGACGACGCCGAGTACGGCGACCCGGCCTTCGCCCCGCAGGCTCCGGTCGCCCAGGTCGACGACGCCGCCGAGCCGTTCGTTCCGCAGATCACCGCGCGGCAGCCCTTCGTGCCGGCTCCGTCCGAGCCGGCGCCCTTCGAGCCGGTCGCGCCGCGGCTCTTCGCAACGCAGCCCTTCGCCACGCAGCCGCTCGCAACGCCACCGGTCGCAGCTCAGCCGGTGGAGCGCGTCGCCGAGGCGGCCGCCCCGGCGTTCGCCGAGCCCGTCGTGGCCCCGGCGCCCCGGCGCAGCCCGCGGCACGCTCTTCCGCTCGACGAGTCGGAGGTCCACGGCCCGTGGATGCCCGCAGCGCCGGCACACGCCGCGGCCTGGCCGCCGGCCGCCCCGGCCGGTGCCGACCCGAACGCGCCGTCGGAGCCGGTCCAGGCCCCGCAGGTCGAGGCGTGGAGCACCCCGCAGCCGACCCCCGTGCTCGAGCCCGACTGGGCCGCCGAGCCCAGCCAGGCGGTCCAGCCGCTCGCCTGGGACGTCGACGACGCACAGCCGTGGACCGTTCAGGCGCCCCAGGAGGTGGCCCCCTGGGCTCCCGACTCCCGCGCGCCGGTCGCACCCGAGCCCGAGGCCGTATGGCCGCCGGCTCCGGTCGCCGTGCCTGCCGAGGTCGCCCCGGCCGCTCCGGCCGACTCCGTCCTGCCGGGAGCCGCCTGGCTCGCCGATCCCGCACCCGCTGCGGCGCCCGCCTTCTCCGAGCTCGTCCAGGGCAGCAACCAGTCAGCGTCTGCGCCGGCCAAGCCGCGGCGGGGTCTGTTCGGTCGCAAGCGCGCCAAGCGGGACGTCGAGCGCGCCGCCGAGGCGGCTCCGGTCGCCGCGCCGATCCAGCAGCCGTTCGTCGCGCCGCCGCTCGGGTTCCCGTCCGTCGCGCCGGTGCGTCAGTCGGCGTGGAACAACACCGACATCGGAGTCCACGCGCTGCCCGTCCCGGTCGCCCCGGCCGACGAGCCTCGCGTCGCCGAGGTCCCCACGTGGCAGGCCCCGGTCGAACCGGCAGCTCAGGCACCTGTCCAGGCCGAGCCGGTGTGGACGCCGCAGACCGCGTGGACAGCGCCGCCGGCGCAGGCGCCGGTCGTCCCCGCCGCGCCCGTGGCACCTGCCCCGTCGCCGGGCTGGGCCCCGACACCGGCCTGGTCGGCCAAGGCCCCGGCAGCGCCGTCGGCCCCGGCACCGGTCCGCCGACCCGAGCCGACGGCGGTCGTGCCGACACCGCACCACTCGCCCTTCTCGATCCCGACGTCGTTCACCCCGCAGTCCAGCTCGGGGTCGTTCGACGACGAGGTGACGAGCATGATGGCGCAGCGGGCCGACATCGCCCAGCAGGCGCTCGCCGAGCTGAGTCAGCTGTCGTCCTACCGGCCGAAGGCGGCCTCGAGCGACGGCCAGACGACACTCGTGCGCCGTACGCCGAACGCCATCCCAGCGGCACCCGCCATCGAGAGGCGGCCCGTCGGGCAGCGCACCGAGCGGGATGCCAACCAGGTCCGGTCGCTCCTGTCGAGCTTCCAGTCCGGGACGAGTCGTGGCCGGCAGGCCGCAGACGAGCCCGGCACGGTCCCGGCGGGGCAGCCCCACCAGGCCACCGGCAGCAACGGCGAGAGCCGTGCCGGCAACGAGGACGGTTCGGACGTCGATCACGGACAGCCCGTGACGACGCCGGACACCGACCTGACCCAGCGGAGCACCTCATGGTGACCGCATGCACCCCCAGCCGCCGCCAGGCCGGCAACCTCGAGGAGGACACGTGACAGCGCTCAGCTCAGAAGCAGCCAACTTTGGCTGGCTACTGGACAACTTCGTCAAGACCGTACCGGGCACCCAGCACACGCTGGTCGTCTCGGCGGACGGTCTGCTCATGGCGATGTCGGAGAACCTGGACCGCACCAGCGGCGACCAGCTCGCCGCCATCGTGGCCGGGATGTCGAGCCTCACCCGAGGTGCGGCGCGTCAGCTGCATGCGGGTGATGTCCGGCAGGCGATCGTCGAGATGGACGAGCTCTTCGTCTTCCTGATGAGCGTCTCCAACGGCTCGGTGCTCGCGGTGGTCGCAGAGGCCACGTGTGACGTGGGCCTGATCGGCTACGAGATGGCCATGCTCGTGTCCCGTACGGAGACGACCCTGACACCACAGCTCGTCACGGAGATGCGTGGCAACCTGCCGGTCGACGGTGCGGTCCGGACGCCGGTCGGGTGAACGCCAGATGACCAACATCGAGGAGACCTTCGGTATCGCGGGTCGTCATGGCCTGGGTGCCGACGACTCGGAGTACGAGGCCCGCACCGTCCGGCCCTATGCGGTGACCGGTGGCCGGGTGCGCGCCGCGAACTCCGACCTGCCTCTCGAGGCGCTGGTCGAGGTCCTCCCGGGGGCGGTCAGCGGCCAAGGCCTACCACCTGAGAAGCGCGCCATCCTGCAACATGCGGCGCACACGTTCGTGTCCGTCGCCGAGCTCTCCGCACTGCTGCGGTTGCCACTCGGCGTCGTCCGCGTCCTGGTCACGGATCTCTCCGAAGCCGGATTCATCCGAGTCCACACATCTACCCCGGTCAGTGTCCACACTGGCCAGTCCCCCGCCCTGTCCCTGAGCGTGCTGGAGAGTGTTCTCAATGGCATATCCGCCCTCTGACACCGCTGTGACCGACCGCCGTGCGGTCGGCGGGGGTGTCGCACCTACGGTTGTCAAGATCGTCGTCGCCGGTGGCTTCGCTGTCGGCAAGACGACGTTCATCGGCTCGATCTCCGACATCGAGCCGCTCAACACCGAAGCCGCCATGACCGAGCACTCGGTCGGCGTCGACGACGCCGGTGGCGTCACGGACCGCAAGACCACCACGACGGTGGCGATGGACTTCGGTCGTATCGCACTGCCCGGGTCGCTGTGGCTGTACCTGTTCGGCACACCTGGCCAGGACCGGTTCCTGTTCATGTGGGACGACCTGGTCCGCGGCGCGATCGGTGCTGTCGTGCTCGTCGACACCGAGCGCCTCGACCAGTGCTTCCCGGCCGTCGACTACTTCGAGAGCCGCGGCATCCCCTTCGTCGTGGCGGTCAACTGCTTCGACGGCGTCGCGCGCCACCAGCTCGACGACGTCCGTGAGGCGCTGTCGGTGCCGGCGCACGTCCCGCTGATGTACACGGACGCCCGGTCGCGTGCAGCGACCAAGCAGACGCTGATCTCTCTGGTCCAGCTCGCGATGGAGCGACTTCGCGGCTGAGGCACGGACGACGGCGGCGGCCCGGTCAGGACGACGGGGCCGCCGCCGTCCTGTGTCCGTCCACCCGCGGCTGACTAGGCTCATGCCACACGAGCGGTGCGCCTGAGCAGGACGGACGAGGATGCTGATCTACGCCGACGGCTCGGCGCTGAGCCGGGCGTTGTCGACCGGGGTCGAGTCGGCGTCGTGGCTGCGCTGGGCCGATCAGCATGCGGCAGAGCTCGTGACCTCGCCGCTCGGGCTGACCGAGCTGCGCAACGCCGCCGCCCCGCTCGGGTCGGTCGCTCGGAGCAAGGCGCACGAGATCGCCACGAAGATCGCGATCCTGCGGTTCTCCGACCAGTCGCTGAAGTCCGCTGCGATGGCCGCCGCGGTGCTCTCACCGTTCGGTGCGATCCATCTCGGCATCGCGGTGGCGCACCCCGAGATCGAGCAGGTCGCGACCTACGACCCGCTGCTGGCCCGGGTCGCGGCGATCTACGGCCTGTCCGTCGTCACGCCCGGTCGGCCCGACGGCTGGTGGAATGCCTGAGTCGCGACGCCGCGGTCCGGGCGTGGCTGGCACAATGGGCGCGCGTCGGCGTACGGACCGGCGTTCGGGAGGGCTGGCTGAGCGGCCGAAAGCGACGGTCTTGAAAACCGTTAGAGCGGTGACCCTGTTCTCACGGGTTCGAATCCCGTGCCCTCCGCGTCGAGCCCCTGATCTGCGGCCAAGGCCCAGGTCGGGGGCTCCGTCGTTCGGGGGTCCGCCGTTCGGGCGGCCCGTCGTCGTCGGGACCGCCGCCGCTAGCATCGGGCCATTGTGAGCCGACTCGTCGAGACAGTGGTGCCCGCGCGGCTCGGCGTCGGCTTCCGGTGGCTTCTCGCTTCGTCGTGGATCAGCAACCTCGGCGACGGCATCGCCCTGGCAGCCGGGCCGCTGCTGGTCGCCTCGCTCACCGCCGATGCGCGCCTCGTCGCGTTGGCGGCGACCCTGCAGTGGCTGCCGCCGCTGCTCTTCGGCCTGTTCGCCGGTGCCCTGGCCGACCGGCTCGACCGCCGGCTGATCGTGGTCACCGTCGACCTCGTGCGGGCCGGCTTCCTGGCGGTGCTGGCACTGACCATCCTCACGGACCGGGTGTCGATCGCCGTGGTCCTCGCGACGTTGTTCCTGGTCGGCACCGCCGAGGTGTTCGCCGACAGCACCTCGCAGACGCTGCTGCCCATGCTGGTGACGCGCGACGACCTGGCGATCGCCAACTCGCGGCTCCAGACGGGGTTCATCACGGTCAACCAGCTGGCCGGTCCGCCGTTCGGCGCCGCGCTCTTCGCACTGGGCACGGTCTGGCCGTTCGCGACCCAGTCGCTGGTCGTCGCGGCCGGCGCGGTGCTGGTCTCGCGGATCGCCCTGCCGCCGCACGGACGGGACCCGGCCCGCGACACCCACCTCCGCCAGGACATCGCCGAGGGCTTCCGGTGGGTGCGGCACCACGCGGCGGTCCGCACGCTGGTGCTGACGATCTTCACCTTCAACATCACCTTCGGCGCGGCGTGGTCCGTGCTGGTGCTCTACGCCACCCGGCGGCTGGGCCTGGGTGCCGTGGGATTCGGCCTGCTGACCACGATCGGCGCCGTCGGCGGACTGGTGGGGGTCGCGTCGTACGGGTGGATCACGCGGCGGGTGAGCCTGGGCAACCTGATGCGGATCGGGCTGATCGTCGAGACCCTGACCCACCTGGGCCTGGCGCTCACCCGGCAGGCCTGGGTCGCGATGGCCATCTTCTTCGTCTTCGGTGCGCACGCGTTCGTCTGGGGCACGACGTCGATCACGGTCCGTCAGCGGGCCGTCCCCTCGGCGCTCCAGGGGCGCGTCGGCAGCGTGAACCTCGTGGGGGTATTCGGCGGCCTGGTCGTCGGCTCCGGCATCGGTGGGCTCCTGGCCGAACGATGGGGCGTGACTGCGCCGTTCTGGTTCGCCTTCGTCGGCTCGGCCGTCTTCGTCGTCCTGATCTGGCGACAGCTGGCCCACATCGCGCACGAGGACGAGGCGTAGCCCGCGTCGTCGGCCCGTGCCGTGACCAGGGCGTGGCAGTCCTACGCGTCCCGGCCCGCGAGGCGTCAGGATGGTGCCCATGTCGACCCAGAGCGACGAAGACGCACTCGAGCCCGTCGAGCTCATCCGCCAGTCGAGCACCGTCCTGCGGATCGGCAAGGCGATGCTCGCGACCGGTACGGGCTCGTACCGCGTCAAGACCGCCATGCAGCAGGTGGCGCGTGCCCTGGGGCTGGACCGGCACGAGGCGCACGTGACCTTGACCGAGATCACCACGACCTCCCATCGTGGGCCGATCTTCCGTACCGAGGTCGCCGAGGTCCGCTCGATCGGGGTCAACGCCCATCGCCTCGGCGAGCTGACCAACCTGGTCAACGGCCTGCGACCGGGCGCGACGGTCGCCGAGGTGAACACCGAGGTGGATCGGATCGAGGCACTCGGTCCGCTCTACCCGGCTCTGGCGAACGCGCTGTTCGCAGCGATGGCCTGCGGGGCGTTCGCATACCTCAACAAGGGTGGCCCGATCGAGGTGATCGGCGTCTTCCTCGCTGCGGGCCTCGGCCAGCTCGTGCGCAGGTTCTTCCTGCATCGCAAGATCAACCAGTTCGGCGTGACGATGGTCGCCGCCGCTGTCGCATGCCTCGTGTACCTGCTGTTCATCATGGCCCTCGACACCTGGGCCGGCGGGGTCGGGCACAGTCACGAGGCGGGCTTCATCTCTGCCGTGCTCTTCCTGGTGCCCGGCTTCCCGCTCGTGACCGGATCCCTCGACCTGGCCAAGCTCGACTTCTCCGCCGGCGTGGCCCGCATCGTGTACGCGATGCTGATCCTGATCTCGGCGGCCCTGAGCGTGTGGGCGGTGTCGTGGATGACGGGCCTCAGCGCGGAGCCGGCGGTGGCCGCGGAGATCCCGGCCCTGCTCCAGCTGGGTCTGCGGCTGGTCGCCAGCGCGGTCGGGGTCCTCGGCTTCGCCCTGATGTTCAACTCGCCCCTGCGGATGGCGGTGGCGGCCGCCGGGATCGGGATGGTCGCGAACGTGCTGCGCCTCGAGCTCGCCGACGTCGGGGTCGCGGTCCAGGCCGCGACGATGATCGCGACCCTCGTCGTCGGGCTCCTCGCGGCGTACGTCGCCCCGACCATGGGTATCCCGCGGATCACCGTCTCGGTGCCGGCAGTGGTGATCATGGTTCCCGGCGCTGCCGCTTACCGTGCCGTCGTCGGGCTGAACAACGGCGACGTCGAGGCGGCCGTGACGTCCGGCGTGCAGGCGGTCTTCGTCACCATCTCGATCGCGATCGGGCTCGCTGCGGCACGTATGCTCACCGACCGGTCCTGGGCGTACGACCGCTGACGGGCGGACACGCGGGCCGCGGCGCGCGGGCGGCTTTGCTCGCGGGTCCGCCCGGCAGGTACCCTGACCTGCACGCTTGGAGACGTCGCATAGTCAGGTCTAGTGCGCGACCCTGCTAAGGTCGTGAAGGGGTAACCCTTCCGTGGGTTCAAATCCCACCGTCTCCGCTCTCCGACCGGTTCGATCGATGATCTTGCGTGCTGCGCCTGATCGCGATTGGGTCGATCGCTTGCGGGGCATGTATCCTCATGGCCGGTCCGAGTGACCACGCGCCCGTAGCTCAACGGATAGAGCATCTGACTACGGATCAGAAGGTTGGGGGTTCGAATCCCTTCGGGCGCACAGATGGCGAAGGCCCCCGATCAGCGGAGACGCTGATCGGGGGCCCTTGTTGTGGGCCGGGCGGCGAGCCCGCGGAGCCAGAGTGGGAGCCACGTTGGCTCCATGACCGAACGCGGGCGGACGGCTGTGTGGAGTCGGCGTCAAGACTCACAAGCCTGTGACCTGCACAAACGCGCACGAGCCTTCGCTGACCTCCTGATGCTCAGTCAGAAGGTGCCGCTTCGAATCCATCGAGGGGGCGGCGACGCCTCGTGTCACGCAGATGGCGGGCCCCTGGGGGCAGGCGAACTCGGGCCGGTGGGGTCCGCGGGGCCGAGGGGATGGACGGCGGTCAACCTGCTGGCCGTCCTACCAGCGACCCACGTCGCCCAGACGGTCCGGGCGTACGTCGACCCACCCGGGTGCTCGAGAGCCGCCGTCCCTCAGCGGCGGGGCGTGGTACCGAGCGATACCATGGGCCATGGCACAGACACTCCGCCTGCCCGACGAGGTGAAGGAAGCGTTGCGGGAGACCGCCGCCCGTGAGGGACGGTCCGAGCACGACGTCATCGTCACCGCCGTTCAGCGGTACACCGCGGACCGCACCAGTCGCCGGGATGCGCTCATCGACACCGTCATCGAGCGTGACGCCCGCCTGCTCGCGCGATTGGCGCAGTGACCGACTACCTCGACGTCGCCGACCTGCTCGTGATCGCCGACCGGATCGCCGGCGGGACGGCCGTCGTGCGGGATGTCGGCCTGCTCACCGGTGCCGCCGGGCGCCCGGTGACCACCTGGAACGGCGTGGAGATCTACCCGACCCTGGACGACAAGGCCGCCGCGCTGCTCTTGTCCCTGGTCACCGACCACGCCCTGATCGACGGCAACAAGCGTCTCGGCTGGGTCGCCGTGAACGTCTTCTACGGGCTGAACGCGTCCAGGTTGAGGGTCCCCGAGGACGACGCCTACGACGTGGTGCTGGCCATCGCGAAGGGTGTGGTGACCGACGTACCCGACGTCGCCGCGATCCTCGGGACCTGGCGCGAGGTGCCCGGGACGTAGGCGCGAGGTCGCGGGTGCTGGCCGCGCGCAACCGGCCGCGTTGGCCGCAGCAGGCTCCGAGCCGGCCCGCGATCCTGAGGCGTCGCCTGAACGAGCTCAAGCAATGGCGCGGCATCGCGATGCGCACCGACACGACCGTCCGCAGCCACCGCGCCGCGACCCACCTCGCCGCCACCCTCATCTGGATCAGGACCGACTTGATCAACACGCCTAGGGCGAGGCAGTGACTCCTCGCGAGGGCGCCGACAGGCCGGCGGCCAGGGCGGCGAGGTGTGCCGGCATCTTCGGGTATGGGTCGACCGGCCGGGCCGAGGGTCCCACCAGGCCGCGCACCTGGCGAAGTGCTCGTCCTGGGCCATGGCCAGTACGTATCCCCATGCTTGGCGGTGCCGCGGATCTCGGCGAAGGTGCGCTCGTCGGCGGTCTGGGGCTCTTCGTCGTCCAGGGCGGCGTCGGCGTCGTCGAGCTCGACGTGGTAGCCCTCGATGCTGTTGGACCCCTGGATGGCACGCGCGAGCGCGGTGCGGCGCAGGCGGCCGGTCCACCGACGCGGCACCCGCAGCCGGGCAGCACCATCAACAACAGTCGATAGATGGTCAGTCATCAACTATGGTTGATGGCACCGCGCTCCGCCCGCTCTACACCCGACTCGCAGAGTCCCAGGCGTAGCCGGCCGGCACCCGCCCCGGTGACGTCGTCGATGGGTTCGACACCCAGACACCCCAGAAAGTCACTCCAGGTCGCCTGGAGCGGCGGCCGGTACCGCGCGGCTGACCTCGGGCCTACCGTGGACCCATGACCATGGCTCCCGAGTCCGAGTTCCTCCGCCTCCTGCGCGAGCAGGTCGGGCACGAGTTCGATGCGCACCAGCAGTACGTCGCGATCGCCGTCTGGTTCGACTCGCAGGACCTGCCCCAGCTCGCGCGGCACTACTATCGCCAGGCACTCGAGGAGCGCAACCACGCAATGATGATCGTGCAGTACATGCTCGACCGGGACCTGTCCGTCGCGATCCCTCCCGGCAGCGCCGTCCGGCAAGACTTCACCCGGGTCGTCGAGCCCATCGCCCTCGCGCTCGAACAGGAGCAGCAGGTGACCCAGCAGGTCGAGGCGATCTTCCGCGCCGCCCGGGCGCAGGACGACGCGCTCGGGGAGCAGTTCATGCTGTGGTTCCTCAAGGAGCAGGTCGAGGAGGTCGCCGCCGCGACGACGCTGCTCACCGTCGCGGAACGAGCGGACGCGACCGGCGCGAACCTGTTCGACCTGGAGAACTACGTCGCGCGCGAACGGATCGGCGACCAGGGCCTCTCACAGGACGCACCCGAGGTGGCCGGAGGCGCGTTGTAGCGCGGTTGGAGTGGCGCGCGCGGGTTGCGCGACCGGGCCCTGCTTCCGGCCACGGGACCGAGGGGCACCGCGGCGCCGCACCTCGTCGGCCTTCGCCGATGGGAGCCGGAGCGGGAGCCACGACGGGCGCACTCGCCCGACCTGTGGCGGGCGGATGCGGACGGGCGTAGGGCTCTGACCGGCGCTGATCGACGCCCGCCGACACCCCGCACCCCACTCGGTCCACCTACGGATCAGAAGGTTGGGGGTTCGAATCCCTTCGCGCGCACAGGTGATGAAGGCCCCTGATCAGCGGAGACGCTGCTCAGGGGCCTTCGTCGCGGGTGTGAGGAGCGCCGGCATCGACCTCTGAGACGGTGTGTCCCGAACCGGCCGCGTGCTAGGAGATCTTGCGCCGGTAGGTGACCATCGCGAAGGCGTACGCGACCACGAGGACGCCGACGCACCAGGCGAGGGCGACCCAGATGTCGGTGCCCACCGGCTGCTCGGCGAACAGGGCGCGGATCGCGTTGACGATGGACGTCACGGGCTGGTTCTCGGCGAAGGCGCGCACCGGACCGGGCATGGTCTCGGTGGGCACGAACGCCGAGCTGATGAACGGCAGGAAGATGAGCGGGTACGAGAACGCGCTCGCGCCGTCGGTGGACTTCGCGGACAGGCCGGCGATGACGGCGAGCCATGTCAACGCCAGGGTGAACAGGACGAGCATGCCGGTGACCGCGAGCCACGCGGGCAGTCCCGCCCCCGAGCGGAAGCCCATGAGCAGGGCGACGAGCACGACCACCACCAACGAGATCAGGTTCGCGACGAGCGAGGTCAGCACGTGCGCCCACAGCACGGACGAGCGGGCGATGGGCATCGACTGGAATCGCTCGAAGATGCCGCTCTTCATGTCGAGGAAGAGCCGGAACGCGGTGTAGGCGATGCCCGAGGCGATCGTGATCAGCAGGATGCCGGGCAGCAGGTAGGTCACGTACGAGTCCGAGCCGGTCTCGATCGCGCCGCCGAAGACGTAGACGAACAGCAGCATCATGGCGATCGGCGTGACGGCGGTCGTGACGATGGTGTCGAAGCTGCGGGAGATGTGGCGCAGGGATCGTCCCAGCAGGACTGCGGTGTCGCCGTAGAAGTGCGTGGTCATCGCTGTTCCTCTCTCGTGTGCGCCTCGGGTGTGCCGGCGCTGCGGTCAGGGGGAGCCGGGGTGCCCGTGGCACCGCCGCCGACGAGGGCCAGGAAGACCTCCTCGAGGGTCGGCTGCTTCTCGACGTACTCGACGGTGGTCGGCGGGAGCAGCTGCTTGAGCTCGGCGAGCGTGCCGTTGACGATGATCCGGCCCTCGTGGAGGATCGCGATCCGGTCCGCCAGCTGTTCGGCCTCGTCCAGGTGCTGCGTCGTGAGCAGCACCGTCGTCCCGCGGGCGGCGAGCGTCTTCATGGCCTGCCACACCTCGATGCGCGCCTGGGGGTCGAGCCCCGCCGTCGGCTCGTCGAAGAAGATCACCGGCGGGTTCCCGATGAGGCTCATCGCGATGTCGAGGCGGCGCCGCATACCACCCGAGTAGGTCGCCACCCGCCGGCCGCCGGCGTCGGTCAGCGCGAAGCGGTCGAGCAGGTCGTCCGCGATCGCACCCGGGTCCGACAGGTGCCGCAGCCGGGCGACGAGCACCAGGTTCTCCCGCCCGCTGAGGATCTCGTCGACGGCCGCGAACTGCCCGGTGAGGCTGATGGACTCGCGCACCTGTGCCGCCTGCGTGACGACGTCGAAGCCGTTGACGCCGGCACTGCCCGCGTCGGGCTTGAGCAGCGTGGACAGGATCCTGATGGTCGTCGTCTTGCCCGCTCCGTTGGAGCCGAGGAGGGCGAAGATGCTGCCGGTCTCGACGTCGAAGTCGACACCCCGCAGCACGCGCACGTCCTTGAACGACTTCTCGAGGTCCCGCACGCGGATCGCCGGTTCCGTTGTCATTCCTCTTCCTTTCGCTCGGCGTCCTCGATCGCCTTGGTGAGGCGGGCGCGCTCCTTGTCGATCCACTGCTTGCCGGCGTAGGCCCGTGCGAAGGCCTCGGCGAACTCGACCGGGTCGTCGCCGACGATCTCGCGCACCGGCGTCCCGTCGATGGCGGCGCGCTCCCACAGGTCGGCCAGATCGCCGAACATCGTGACGAGGGTGTCGCCGTCGGTCATGCCACCGCAGTACATGAGGTACCGGTGCACTGCCTTCGCCGCGGCTCCGTACGGCTCGGGGAGGGCGTCGATGCGGGCCTTGTCCTGCTTGTACTGCTTCTTCTGCTCGAGCGACCCTGTGAGGGTCTCGATCCACCTGGCGGCCATGTCAGCTCTCTCCTTCTGCGGGTTCGGTGTGAAGCTGTTCCAGTCGTTCGGCGAGGAACGTCCAGGTCCGCCAGAACTCGTCGAGGTACTCCTGGCCGCTCGGGTTGAGCGAGTAGACCCTGCGCGGCGGACCCTTCTCGGACGGGACCTTCTCCACGTCGACGAGGCCGCGCTGCTCGACCCTGACGAGGAGCGCGTAGACGGTGCCCTCGGCGATGTCGGAGAAGCCCTGCTCCCGCAGCCGCGCCGTGATCTCGTAGCCGTACGCGGGCCGCAAGGCCAGGATCGCGAGGACGAGCCCTTCCAGAGTCCCCTTGAGCATCTCGGTGATCTGCTTGCCCACGGGACATCTCCTCCTGCTACTCAGTGCCGCTGACTACCAGTAGATAGTATCGCTAGATAGTGGTGGGTTGGCAAGTCCTGTCGGGCAGGAATGTCGTGCGCGAGACAGGATCGGCCCATGACCGATCAGGGGCGGCTCGAGCGTTACGAGGCCCGCACGTCCGGACCGTTGACGGTCCTCGCGCTGCTGTTCCTCGCCGTGTACGGGGCACCCGTCGTCTGGCCTGATCTCCCGGCGGTGGTGCTGCGGCTGTGTGAGTGGGCGAACCTGGCGATCTGGGTCGTCTTCGTCGTGGACCTGGCCGCCCGGATCGCCATGGCTCGGCGCCGCTGGTCCTACATCGCCCGGCACCCGGTCGACGTCCTGGCGGTCGCCCTGCCGATGCTCCGACCCTTGCGGGTCCTGCGGGTCTTCGCGGCCGGCCAGGCGCTCCTGACTCGCGGCCGGGGGCTCGTGCAGACCGGGCAGGCGATCGTGCTCGCCGCCGGCGTCCTGATCCTCATCGGTGCCCTGGCCATCCTGGACGCCGAGCGCGGGGTCACCGGTGCGAACATCACCACCTTCCCTGACGCGCTGTGGTGGGCCATGACGACGGTCACGACGGTCGGGTACGGCGACCGGTTCCCGGTCGGTGGCCTCGGTCGGGGTGTGGCCGCGGCGCTCATGGTCGTCGGCATCAGCCTGCTCGGCGTGGTCACCGCGACCGTCGCGGCCTGGTTCATGAGCAACGCCCGGGACGCAGAGAGAGCGGACCAGGGTGGTGCGGCTGATCGGCTCCGCGACCTGCACCTCCTGCACGCCGACGGGATCGTCACCGGCGAGGAGTACGCGACCGCCAGGCGACGTCTGCTCGAGGAACTCTGATGAGCTTGTCGGTGAACTGGTGCACCCCGGCCATCGGCGACTACCCCGAGGCCGGTCAGGGCGTTGGAGCTGCGCCCGCTGACCGCGCCTCTCGTGCGGCGGGTGGGAGTCCCGCGGCTCACCTGTTCGGAGGGTTGCATCTACAGGTGGAACACCTGACGTTTGCAGGTGAACTCGAAGCGGATGTCCTTGAAGGAGTTGTCATGGCGACGGTACTTGACGCCCAGAGTCGCGTGCTGGCGAGCGATGCTGAGGTGGCGCTGGCCCAAGAGGTGCTCGTGTCGCTGGACGGTCCGCTTGGCTACCTCTCCGTCGGTCACGGGAGTGCCGGTCCGCGGCCCCTTCCTCCGGACCTGGGCAGGCTCCTCCAGACGGTCCTGCACGCTGTGGCGTCGGGCTCATCGATCACCGTGATGACGACCCCGCGGGAGGTCACGACGTCCACGGCCGCGGCGATGCTCGGTGTCTCGCGTCCGACGTTGATGAAGATGGTCAAGGACGGCGCTCTCCCCGCCCACAAGGTCGGGACGCACACCCGCCTCCTCTCGGAGGATGTCCTCGAGGCCAAGAAGGCGCGGCGCGCGCGTGAGCGAGCGGCGTTCGCCGCGCTCCTCGAGGCCGAGGGCGACGAGGCCTGAGCTGAGACGCACCGGCGTTCCGTCGGCGCGTCTCAGCGGTCACCCACCTCCGTAGGGTCGACTCGTGCAGGGGGCCGGGCCGTACGCCGTCTTCGTGGATGCCGATGTGTGGTTCTCCCGTACCCTGCGGAACTGGTTCGGGATGCTCTGCACGACTCCCGAGAGCCCGTTGTTCGTCGTCCACTGGACCGAAGACGTCCTCGCTGAGCTGATCCACCACCTCCGCAAGACGCATCCGGACTGGCCCGGTTCGCGGATCACCGATCTGCGTGACCGCCTCTCGGGGACGTTCGAGGCCGGCCGTGTCGAGGAGTTCACCATCGACGCCACATACCGTGGCGACGACTCCGGCGACGCGCACGTTCATGCCGCCGCCGTCGCCTGTGGCGCCGATGTTCTCGTGACCTGCAACGTCGGCGACTTCGAGTGGGACGAGAACACGTCGCCGTACGAGGTCATGCATCCCGACGACATCCTGGTGCTCGTCGACGACAGCAGTCCTGAGCTCGTGGCCCGCGTCACCGCAGCGATGAGCGAGTACTGGGTGCGGCGCGCTGGTGAGGCGGACCTCCCGCAGCCGTTGCGGACGGCCGGGTGTCCGCAGTTTGCGGATCGAGTCCTCACACACCTGCAGCGGATGGCGTCCTGACGAGTTCGTCCCGAGGGCTCGCGGAGCTGCGTGACGAGCACGTGACGCAGCCCTGGTCGGTCGGGTCAGCCGTCGGTCGGGCCGATCCGCACGAGGCCGGACTGGTAGGCGGCGACGACCAGCTGTGCGCGGTCGCGTAGGTCGAGCTTGGTCATGGAGCGGTTGACGTGGGTCTTGACGGTCATCGGTGAGATGAACAGCCGGGTGGCGATCTGGTCGTTGGTCAGGCCCTCGGCGACGAGTGCGACGATCTCGCGTTCTCGTTCGGTGAGCTGCTCGAGCTGGGCGGGAGCGGCCGCGGCCGTGACCCGGCTGGGTTGGGCGAGGAAGGTCATGATCAGGGATCGGGTGGCGGCGGGCGACAGGAGGGCCTCGCCGGCCGCGATGAGGCGGATCGCGTCGAGCAGGTCGTCGGGGTCGACGCTCTTGCCGAGGAAGCCGCTCGCGCCGGCGCGCAGGGCCAGGTAGACGTACTCGTCCAGCTCGAATGTCGTCAGGATCAGCACCTTGACGCCGGCGAGGTCCTCGTCGGCGCTGATGCGGCGGGTGGCCTGCAGGCCGTCGAGGCCGGGCATGCGGATGTCCATGAGCACGACGTCGGCCCGTTCGCTCTTGGCCAGTGCCACGGCCTGTGCACCGTCGGAGGCCTCGGCGACGACCACGAGGTCGTCGGCGCCGTCGACCAGGACGCGGAAGCCGGCACGGATCAGTGCCTGGTCGTCGGCGATCAGCACACGGATGGTCATCGGTCCTCCTGGGCCAGGGGCAGTCGAGCGGTGACGCGGAACCCGCCGTCCGCGGTGGGGCCGGTCTCCAACGAGCCGCCGGCCGCCAGGACGCGTTCGCGCATGCCGACCAGGCCCAGGCCGGAGCCGGTCGGTGCGTCGTGCGGGCCGTGCGCGGCGGGTGTGTGGGGAGGTGGGGCGTTGGTCACCGACAGGACGACGGTCGTGCCCGTCGTCTCGACCTGGACCGTGGTGGGGGCTCCGGCCGCGTGCTTCTGGACGTTGGTCAGGGCCTCCTGGACCAGGCGGAAGCCGGCGCTGTCCGCAGCAAGGCTCAGGGACGGCATCGACGCCGGGGAGCGGACCTCGACCGCGGTGCCCATCGAGCGCGCCGAGCGGACGAGGCTGTCCAGCCCGGACAGCCCGGGTGCGGGGGCGGTGGGCAGCGCGCTCTCGTCCTGGCGCAGAACGCCGAGCACCGACTGAAGCTCGGTGAGGACCGACTTGGCCGATGTGCGCACATGGTGCAGCGCTTCGCGGGCCGCCGCCGGGTCACGCTCGACCAGGTGCTCGGCGACGCCGGACTGGACGCTGATCACGGCCACGTGGTGGGCGATCACGTCGTGCAGCTCACGGGCGATCCGCACCCTGTCCTCGGCGACGCGGCGGCGTGCGGTCTCCTCGCGGGACTCCTCCGCCCGGCGGGCGCGGTCCTCCAGCGCCGCGATCGTGGCCCGCCGGCCCTGGACGGCGACTGCAACGGCCGTTGCTGTCCACAGCCACAGGACGACGTCGTCGGGCTGCCCCCACCGCCCGCGCCACAGGCCCGCGACGAGCCCGGCGAGGACGACGGTGATCGACGTCGCCCCGGCGGCGACCAGGGCAGGGGCGCGCGGGGCGCGCACCGAGTAGCCGTAGACCGCCAGGATCAGGGCGGGCGTCGCGAGGAGCACCTGCCAGCCGCCGACGATCGATAGGGCCGCGACCGTCGCCAGCACGGTGAGCGTGAGTGCGGGGTGCCGCCGCCGCTGGGTCAGGGCCATCGCGGCCAGCACGGTCAGGGCGATCCCCGGCGCGGTGAGCGTCAGGTCGACGTGCGCGCGCTCACGCAGGCCGTCCCGCGCCACCACGGGACCCACCAGGAAGACCACGCCGGCCACCACCCCGAGGAGCGCGTCGGCGACCGCGGGACGACGCCGGAGCGGCTCCACGACCGATCGACCCAGGTCCATGGTCGTCACCCTACGGACCAGGCGGGCCCCGCCGGACCCGCTCACACGTCGCGGCGGGTGATGGCGACGACGGCCCCGCCGAGCGCGACGAGGACCCAGGCGGCCAGGACCACCGCACCGGCCCCCGCACCGAGTACCTCGGTCCCGGCGGCCCGGACGGTGGTGAAGGCCGCCGCCGCGGAGCCGGGCAGGTACTGCAGGATCGGGTCCCAGCTGTCGGGCAGAAGGGCGCCGGCCAGCGGAGGCAGGACCATGAAGACGGCGACCACGGCACCGATGGAGCCGGCGACGCTGCGCAGCAGGATCCCCAGCCCCATGCCGATGAGGCCGACCGCCGTGATGTACCCAGCCATGCCCAGGACCTGGCGCAGGACGCCGTCGTCGGTCAGGGCGACGGTGGCGGCGTCGCCGCCGGACAGGACGCCCATCCCGGCGGTGAACGCAGCCAGGACCCCGATCACCGACACGGCCAGCGACACCCCGGTGAACACCGTGGCCTTGGCGACCACCACCTGCCAGCGTCGAGGCACGGCCGCGACCGTCGCTGCGATCATCCGGGAGCCGTACTCACGCGCGCCGGCCAGGGCGCCCAGGATCCCCATGAGCAGGACTGCGAAGTTGGCGCCCATGAGGACCGTCGAGACCGGGTCCGAGCCGCCGAACGGCCCGCCGCCGCCGCCTCCGCCTTCGGGCGTCGCGACCGACCCGGTGGACACGGCGGCGGCGATCGCCCCGAAGCCCACCAGGACCAGAAGGGTCGAGCCCAGACCGACCCAGGTGGACCGCAGGGTGCGGAGCTTGACCCACTCCGAGCGGATCGCGGTGCCGAGGGTCTGACGTCGGACGGTTGTCGCGTCGCTCGGGCGAGATGCTGCTCCGACGGCGGCGGCGGGGGCCGCGAGGGTGGTGGCGGTCATCAGGCAGCCCTCCTGGAGGGGTCGGTCGTGGTGCGGGACGCGTGTGCGTGGTGCTCGACGGTGCCGGTGTACTCGACGCTGTCGCGGGTGAGCTCGAGGTAGGCCGTCTCCAGCGAGGTGGTGACCGCCACGAGCCCGTGCAGCCGCACGCCGTGCAGGGCGGCGAGGTCGCCGATGACGTCGGCCGTCATGCCGCGGACCTCGAGCCGGCCCGGCTGCGTCGCGGTCAGGGTCACGTCGGGCCCGACGAGCAGCGGTGCCAGCGCACCCGCGTCGGGGGATGTGACGACGACGACGCCTGGCGAGGACGTGGCGATGAACGCGTCGATCGAGGTGTCCGCGAGGATGCGGCCCAGCCCGATGACCAGCAGGTGCTCGGCCACCAGCTCCATCTCGCTCATCAGGTGCGAGGACAGCAGGACGGTGCGCCCTTCGGCGGCGAGCTCGGCGAGCAGGGCGCGGATCCACTGGATCCCGTCCAGGTCCAGGCCGTTGACCGGCTCGTCGAGGATCAGCACGCCCGGGTCGGCGAGCAGGGCGGCGGCGATGCCCAGCCGCTGGCCCATCCCCAGGGAGAACGTGCCCGCGGCCTTGCCTGCGACGTCGCTCAGGCCGACGGTGCCGAGCACCTCGTCGACCCGACGCGCGCCGATGCCGACGGTCGCTCCCAGGGCGAGCAGGTGGTTGCGTGCGGTTCGGCCCTTGTCGACACCCTTGGCGTCCAGCAGCGCCCCGACCTCTGCGAGCGGAGCAGGTGCCGTGACGTAGGGCCGACCGTTGACCAGCGCGACGCCGGATGTCGCCCGGTCCAGACCGACGATGACGCGCATCGTCGTGGACTTGCCGGCTCCGTTCGGGCCGAGGAACCCGGTCACCACACCTGGGCGGATCGTGGCGCTGACGGCGTCGACGGCGACCTGGTCGCCGTATCGCTTGGTGAGGTCCCGCAGCTCGATCATGGTCGTCCTTCACGTCGTCCGGTGTCTGGACCACGAGCATCGCGGCCGCGGCCTGCACTCGTCGTCGTCCAGCAGGACGGACCTGGGCGTACCGCAGCGGCGGTACGGTGCGGCGGCGGTACGGTGCGGCCGACCAGGACGTCAGGCGAGTGCGGCGTCGGTCCGTGGGCGGCGACCGAAGAGGCCCTTGCCCGACGACGGGGCCGCGGGTGACGTCGTGCACGCCTCAGCACGGTCCGCGACCTGAGCCTGGTCCGGACGTTTGATCGGGGCGGCGCCGTCGTCCGAGGTGAGAGCCGCCTGGATCGCGGCCACGACACCCCGCGCCCGGTCCGCCTCGGTGTGTGCGCGCACCGACTCGGTGCGCACGTCGTCGAGCTGGGCCGACAGGTCCGCGAGCCGTGTCTCCAGGCGGGTCAGCTCGGCGTCGTGCTCGGTGTTCCGGCGGGCGATCTCGGCATCGCGCTGCGCGAGCAACCCGGCCAGCTCGTCGGCGCGGGCCGCCCGGGCACCGAGGTCGTCGATGACTGCCGCGATGCCGGAGTCGTCGAGCGCCTTGCGCGCGACCTCGATCCGGGCGGCGCGCTCGCCCTCACGGAGATCTGTCCATGTCTGCCCGCGCAGCTGCTCGTAGCGAGCGCGCTCGTACGCCTGCGCGACCTCGTCGGGGGTCATGTCTGCACGGTACCCACGGCGGCTTGCGCAGGGGAGGCCCGAGGGCAGACTCCACCTCCTGTTTCACCCGCTCGACGCGGGTCCCCGCCGTGCGGGTGCGGCCGCAACGGTGAACCGGACGCCTCGCCGAACCGTACTCAAGGCAGGGCGGTGAGCGCACGGGCGCCACCGGGAACCCTGGCAACGGGAGGCATCATGCGCGCACGAACTGCTCTGGCCGGGACCGTTCTGCTGCTCCTCGCGGGCTGCGGCTCTGCCGACGACGACCCGGGCGGAGCGACCCCGACCGTCGAGGAGACCGCCGGCTCCGGCGACGACGCGATGGCGGCGACGAGCGTGATGGTCGCCGCGTCGACGCTGGGTGACGTGCTGGTCGACGGCGAGGGTCTGACCCTCTACATGTTCGACCCGGACGCCCAGGGCGCGAGCACGTGCTACGACGACTGTGCGACCGCCTGGCCGCCGCTGGTCACCGACGGCACACCGGGAGCGGGGGACGGGGCCGACGACTCGCTCCTGGGCACCGTCGAGCGGGACGACGGCGCCGTCCAGGTCACCTACGACGGCTGGCCGCTGTACTACTTCGCCCAGGACGCGGCCCCGGGCGACGTCAAGGGGCAAGGTCTCAACGACGTCTGGTGGGTCCTGGACGCCGACGGCGAGCCGGTCCACTGACCTGCTCCGGTCGAGCGAGGTTCCTGGGGTCGTGGACCCCGGAAACCTCGCCCGACCGACGCGGCCGGTGGTGACGGGGTGAACCATGGGGGGTGCGGGTGCGTCTACTCGGGAGAGGAGCCGTCGCCCGCACCGGTACGCCAACGCGTCGCCGTCACGTGAGAGGTCAGCCATGACGAACCGCACCGCCAGCACCGTCAGCACACTCAGCCCGGTCAGCCCGGTCAGCCCTGTCCAGACGTCCACCGCCTCGGCAGTCGGGGGTGCTGGGCTCGGCCGGCGGCACTTCCTCGTCGCCGGGGCCGGCGTCGCAGGGGCGTGCGTCCTGGTCGCCTGCAGCCCGGGGGCCGGCAGCCCGGAGCCCACCGGCGGCACCGGCGGGTCCCAGGCCACGCCAGGCGGTCCGCTCGTCGCGCTGGCCGACGTACCCGTCGGCGGGGCGGTGTCCGCGAAGACCGGCGCGGGCGACGACATCGTCATCGCGCAGCCGCAGGAGGGCACCGTGGTGGCGTTCAGTGCGATCTGCACCCACCAGGGTTGCGTCGTGGCGCCGGACGGTGCCGAGCTCGTCTGCCCCTGCCACGGATCGGTCTACGAGGCTGCGACGGGTGCCAATGTGAGCGGACCGGCACCGCTGCCGCTGCCGGCGTTCGCCGTGGAGGTCAAGGACGGTCAGGTCGTCGAGGCCTGACCCGACGCTCGGCGGCAAGTGCGACGACGGCGAAGACGATCGCGGCGATCTCGGAGACCGCCGAGAGCATCTGCGGGACGCCGTCCCAGCTCTCGTGCACGCCGAGCAGGCCGACGGTCACCGACATCACGAACGCACCGAGCGTGGCCACGCCGAAGCCGATCGAGCCGAGCAGCGGCAGCCAGTGCCGCCAGAGCAGGACGGCCAGGGCGAGCCCGAGCCCGCCGACCGCATTGAGCAGGAAGGCCGGCCCGACGATCGCGACACTGCTCATGCCCTGCGCCCACAGGTCGAGGTGCACGACGGCGGAGAGCAGCACGGCGGCCGCGGTGAGTGCCCGTGCGACGGTGCTGAGCGTGCCGGCGTGCTGTCCGTCGGTGGTGCGGTCGGCGCCCATGCTGTGCTCCTCGGTTCGTGCTCGGCCACCGGCCGGTCGGCCGCTGTCACCGGAGAGGACGAGACGCCGGGTCGTCTGGTTCACTGAACCTGACCGGTGCCGTGGTCGTTCCTCTGGGTGGGAGGTGCGGCATGACCGTGAGCTCGGCAGATCTCATGATCGCCCTGCACAGCGAGCACGCCAGGGCGCTGTGGGGCTACGCGCTGCGCCTGACCGGCGGCGATCGCAGCCATGCGCAGGACGTGGTCCAGGAGACCCTGCTCCGGGCCTGGCGGACGCCGCGGGTGCTCGAGGGTCCGGCGACCAGCACCCGGGCCTGGCTCTTCACGGTGGCCCGGCACCTGGTCATCGACGAGTGGCGGTCGAGCCGCTCCCGCCGCGAGATCGCGGTCGCCGAACCGCCGGAGCCCCGCGCGGAGGCGGGCGGCTCGGCGGCGACCGACGACCTGCTCGAGTCCTGGCTGGTCGCCGACGCCCTGGAGCGGCTCTCGATCGAGCACCGTCAGGTGATCGTGCTGTGCCACTTCCAGGGACGCTCGGTGGCCGACGCCGCACGCATCCTCGGCGTCCCGGAGGGCACCGTGAAGTCCCGTACCTACTACGCGCTGCGTTCGCTGCGACTGGTCCTGCAGGAGATGGGGGTGACCCGATGAGGCTCTCCCGACCCGACCGGTCCGGACGTGACGACGACGCTCGCCGAGAAGAGCCCGGCGAGCCCGGTGCCGAGCACCGGACCGCCGTCGACGCCGGCCCGTACGTCCTCGGCGCCCTCTCCGTCCCGGAGCGGCTCGCCTTCGAGGCTCATCTGGCCACGTGTGCCGAGTGCCGGCGAGCCGTCGATGACGTCGCCGCCCTTCCCGCGCTGCTGGACCTGGTGCCGGCCGACGTCGTGCGCTCGCTGCCCGCGGCGGCCGGGCCGGCCGCGGACGCCGCCGTCGACCCGGTCGACGACGACCTGATCCTCGGCGTCGCGCCGGTGACGTCCCTGACCCCCGACCTGTCGCGCGACCCCGGGCCGCCACCGATGCTGCTCGCCGACCTCCTGCGGGTCGCGCGGCGGGAGGAGTCGACCCGGCTGCGCCGCCGTTGGCTCGGCGGCTCGCTCGCTGCCGCCGCCGTCACCGCGATCGCCCTCGTCGTCTCCGGCGGACCGGCCGGGCTCCCGTGGCGCTCGCCGGTCCCCGCACCGACGATCGCCGCCGAGGCGATCGAGCTGGCACCGTTGCTCGACGTACCGGTGCGGGCCAGCGTGCAGCTCGATGCCGTGGCCTGGGGGACCCGGATCGACCTGCGGTGCAGCTACGACGCGTCCGAGGTCGCACCGGGTGGTCCGTATGGCGGTGACCCTGCCGGAGCTGCGGAGTACTCGCTCGTGGTGCGGGACGCCGAGGGCAAGGTCGAGGAGGTCGCGACCTGGACGGCGGTGCCCGGACACGAGGTCACCGTCCCGGCAGCCACCGGGATGCCGCTCGACGAGATCGTCGAGGTCGAGCTGCGCTCGGGCGGGACTCCCGTGCTGCGGGCGGAGACCTAGCTGTAGTTCCCCGTGAGGTTGTGAACGCGGTCTGAGGGGACGGCGCCGCCGATGCCGGTGTGGGGTCGGTGGTGGTTGTAGTGGTGCAGCCAGGCATCGTAGGTCGCGGCGCGGG
Source organism: Cellulomonas sp. KRMCY2 (assembly GCF_000526515.1). NCBI lineage: Bacteria > Bacillati > Actinomycetota > Actinomycetes > Micrococcales > Cellulomonadaceae > Cellulomonas > Cellulomonas sp. KRMCY2. The sequence continues at coordinate 1,110,119 of NZ_JAGF01000001.1, read as the reverse complement.
CCGCCTCGGAGGTGTAGGTGGCGGCGTAGGCCCACTCGGTGGCCAGGGTGCGGTTGAACCTCTCGACCTTGCCGTTGGTCTGGGGCCGGTAGGGGCGGGTGCGCCGGTGCTTGACACCCTCGCCGAGGGCCGCGGCGAACGCTCGAGACCGGTAGCAGGAGCCGTTGTCGGTCATCACCGCGGTCACCGTGACACCGATCCCGCTGAAGAACGCGTTGGCCCTGCTCCAGAACCCCGCCGCGGTCTCCTTGCGTTCGTCGGCCAGGATCTCGGAATAGGCCAGACGGGAGTGATCGTCGACGGCGTGGTGCAAAAACGCATAGCCCGGACCGCGGCCGTGGCCCGGGCTGTTCTTCTTGCCGGCCAGGCGGCCCAGCACGCGGTGCCCACCGCCGTCGGGGATCCGGCCGAGCTTCTTGATGTCCACGTGCACCAGATCCCCGGGCGCGCTGGCCTCGTAGCGGACCGCGGCGGCCTTGCGCACCGGGAGCCCGGTGGCCTGGTCCAGGTGGGCCAGCAAGGGCATCTGGTAGCGGGCCAGGACCCGGCCCACCGTCGAGCGCGGGACGTGCAGGTGGTAGGCGATGCGGTGCGGGCCCCACCGGCGGGTGAACCGCAACGCCACGATCCGCCGCTCCGTGCGGCGCGGGCACCGGCCCGGGGACCGGCGCGGCCGGCAGGACCGGTCCGTCAGCGGCTGCCCAGCTCGATACCGGTGCGCCCACTTGCTCGCTGTTGCCGGGGAGCACTGGAACCGTTCGGCGGCGCGGCGCACCGCCCACCCGTCCTCGACGATCACCTTGGCCAACCGCAACCTGCCGGTCGGGGTCAACGGGGCGTTAGCGTGAGTCACGAGGACCTCCGGGTGTTCGAAGACGGTCTGGTAACCCCTTCGATACCGGAGGTCCTCGCCTCCCCGCTCACGCCACGCTGATCACAACGTCCCGAGGAACTACACCTAGCCGACCCTGACGAACACGAGGTCGGCGATCTCGTGGCCGAGGGCGAGGCCGCGCCGCTCGAACTTGGTCACCGGTCGGTGTGCCGGGCGTGGCGCGTAGCCGGCGTGGGTGTTGACGAGCTCGGGGTCGGCGGCGAGCGTCTCGAGCATCGCCACGGCGTACGGCGCCCAGTCGGTCGCGCAGTGCAGGGTGCCGCCGGGTCGCAGGCGCGAGCGCAGCAGGGCGACGTGTGCCGGGGCGATGAGCCGCCGCTTGTGGTGCTTGGCCTTGGGCCACGGGTCGGGGAAGAAGACGTGCACGGCGTCGAGGCCGCCCGGTGCGATCCGGCGCCGGACGAGTTCCAGCGCGTCGCCGTGCGCGACGCGGAGGTTCGTCAGGCCCCGCCGGTCGATCAGGCCGAGGAGGTGCGCGATGCCGGGCAGGTGGGCCTCGACCGCGAGGTAGTCGCGCACCGGGTCGGCGACGGCCATCGCGACCACCGTCTCGCCCATCCCGGAGCCGACCTCGAGCACGAGCGGGGCGCGCCGGCCGAAGAGGGTCACGGTGTCGAGCAGACCGTCGGCGGTCAGCGGCGCCGGTCCGGTCGCCTCGTCGTGCACGGAGAAGCCCAGCCGGGGCCACAGCGTCTCCAGGGCGTCCAGCCGGGCGGGACCCAGGGGGCTGCGCCGGGGATGGAAGGTGCGGATCTCCTCGTGCGCGGAGGCGGGGAGGTGCTCGAAGCGATGCCTCGGCGCAGTCACCGCGGCATCCGCCGGCCCGTCGTCAGGCGTTGTCGACGAGCGCGTAGCCGGCCTCGTCGACCGCCGCGCGCACGGTGTCGACGTCCAGCGGGGCGGCGCTGCGGACGGTCACCGTCGAGACCCCGTCCTTCACCAGGGTGATGTCCACGTCGGTCACACCGGGCACGGTCGAGAGCTCCTGGGTGACGGCCGAGACGCAGTGGCCGCAGGTCATGCCCTCGACGCCGTAGGTCGCCGTCGTCGCGCTCGCCAGGTCGACGGACCCGACCGTCGCCTCGTCGGTCGCGCCGTTCCCGCCGCCGCAGCCGCAGCCGCCGCAGCCGCAGCCGCCGGACGACTCCTGGACGGCGGGGGCGGGTCGGTCGCCGATCGAGACGGGGTTGATGACCATGGGGTTCCTCCAGGGGCGGCACGGGGGGCAGCCGTGCGACGACCGCAGGGCGCTCGGATCACGGTAACCCGGGATCGGCCGGCACGCCGAACCCGTGCGGCGGGTACGTCCGACCGGATGGTGGACGGATCGCCGCCGTACGCCACGCACCCGGGACACTCCGGCTGCGCCGACGCCCAGCGCGATAGCGTGCACGCACCAGACCCCGCACCCCGCCGTCGAAGGACCTCCCTATGCGCGCCCTGCCCCGTCGTGCCGCCGCCCTGCTCATCGCGACAGTCATGGTCGGCGGGTTGACCGCCTGCGGCCCCGGCGACGCCGTCCGCGACGAGGAGTCCGGCGAGATCGTCGAGGGCAGCGACTCGGACGTCTTCTCGCTGCGGATCGGCGACTGCCTCAACACCGCCGAGGCCGAGACCGAGGTCCAGAGCGTGCAGACGATCCCGTGCGCCGAGGCCCACGACTCCGAGGTGTACGCGACGACGGATCTGGCGGACGGCGAGTTCCCCGGTCAGGACGAGGTCTTCGCACAGGCGGACGACTTCTGCTATGCCGAGTTCGAGACCTTCATCGGCGTCAGCTACGACGACTCCGAGATCTACCTGCAGTCGATGGCGCCGACGCAGGAGAGCTGGGACAACATGGACGACCGCCAGATCCTCTGCCTCGCGGTCGACACCACCACCAAGGGCGGCGTCACGGGCACGATGGCGAACGCCGGGCGCTGACCGCTCGGGGCACCGGCCGACCTGCCTACGGCAGGCGCCGGCCGACCCACGCCCGCACGGCGTCGAAGAACGCCGTGCGCGCGGGCTCGGGCGACAGTGTCAGGTCGTGCACGCCGTCGGGTATCTGGACGATCGTGACGTCCCCGCCGAGGAACGGCGCCCTGGCCACGATCTGCTCGGTCGAGAGCACGCTGTCGGTCCGGTCGAGGGCGTCGTGCCACCGGTCGTACGGGCCGCTCGTCCCGGCCGCGCACACCAGGACGGGCACGTCGATGTCCAGCCCGCGCGCGACGGCCCGGTGGCCACGGCGCACGGTGCGCAGCCAGCCGGCCCGGACGCCGAAGCCACGGTCGGGCTTCCACCGCTGGTCGAACGTCCAGCCGCCCTGAGGGCTGTGCAGCCACTCGCCGTAAAACCGCCCGACCTGCCCGACGACGGCGTGCGGGGCCACGCGTCCGAGCAGGTCGACGGCGTGGGTGGTCACCACGCGGTCGAACCAGCCACGGTTCAGGTCGAACCACGGGCTGTTCAGGACGAGGGCGTCGGCCACCGGTCCCGCGGGTCGGTCCCGCCGTGCGTGCGCCCACAGGCTCAGGACGAGCCCGCCGGTGGAGTGGCCCATCACGACGAGCGTGTCGTGGCCCTCCTCCTCGCGGATGATCCTGGCGGCCAGGTCGAGCTCCTCGCTGTGCACGGCGAGGTCGGTGCAGTAGTTCGGCACCTGGTGGTCGAGCAGCGCGCGGCCGTGCGTCCGCAGGTCGATGGCATAGAAGTCGTAGCCGAGGTCCGCCCAGAAGTCGCCGAGGTGGGTCTGGAAGAAGTAGTCGACGTAGCCGTGCACGTAGAGCACCGCCCGCCTGCTCCCTGCGGACCTGGTGCGGCGGACGAGCGTCGCGATCGCCGGGCCCTGGGCGTCCGGTCGCAAGGGCAGCGTCAGCGTCTGCCAGCCATCGCCCAGGAGGTCGGGCAACCAGGCCCGGACCGGTGCGTCGGTGACCCCGTCGGCGTTCAGCGGGGTGCCTTCACCGCGACGACCGGGCAGGCTGCGGTGAGCAGGATCTGCTGGGAGTTGCTGCCGAGCAGGAGCTTGCCGACCGGTGAGCGGTGCCGCAGCCCGATGACGATGAACGCCGCGCCGGTCTCCTCCGCCACGTCGATGATCTCCTCGGCGGCGTCCTTGCCACGGACCAGCTGACGGACCGCGTACGGCACGCCGCTCGCGTCGAGCGTCGCCCGTACCGCGGCCAGCTCACCCTCGGTCGCGAAGGTCTTCTCCGGCGGGTCGCTGGTGGCCGAGACGTTGACCACGACCAGGTCGTGCCCGTGGACGGTGGCCTCCGTGACGGCGTGCCGCAGGGCCGCCTCGCCCTCCGGTGTGGGTGTGTACCCCACGACGATCGACATGGTGCGCTGCTCCTCCGGGACGGGGCCGCGTGCCCGTGGTTCGACCCTGAGCCGATCATGCCAGCCGGGCGACCCGCGGGACAGGCCCGCCCAGGGGACGCCGATGGCCCGGCCCGTGGTGGGCCGGGCCATCGGGTGAGGTCACTGCTCGGGCGCCTGCGGCGGGACGGGCGGCTCGGTCTGGACCGGCGGCTCGACCTGGGCCGGCGGTGCCGCAGGCGGTGCCGGCGGTGCGGCGGGTGGTGCCGGCGGTGCGGCGGGTGGTGCCGGCGGTGCCGGTGGCACCTGTGCCACGGGCGGTGCCTGCGGGGTGAACTGCGCCGGCGGGACGGCACCGGCGTCGCCCGGCAGGCCGCCTGCGTAGCCGACGTTCGGGTCGCCGTACCCGCCCGGCACGGCCGGAGCCGGCGCTGCGCCGGCCCTGCGGCTGCGCACGACGAGGAAGACGACCACGCCGATCGCTGCGAGAGCCACGAGGGCGATGAGGCCGATCAGCAGGGGCTGGAGACCGCCGAGGCCGCCACCCTCCACGGCGCTGCCGCGGGCATTGATCTCGGTGCGCTCACCGATGACCGGCTCCCAGACGACCGTCTTGCCGTCGAGGGTCCCGTCGTGGTCGCCCACCGCACCGGGGAACGTGATCGCGATCCTGACGTCCATCGCGCCGCCGACGTCGCCCATGTCCTCGGCGCCGGCGTCGGTCAGGTCCATCGCGCCGCTGACGACGAACTCGTCGCCCTCGCGCACGATCTTCAGGGCATCCGGGTCGTCGGACGACGCGCCGAAGTAGTCGAGCGTCTCACCCTCGAAGTACGTCGTGCTGCCGATGTACTCGCCGTCGTCGTACGGCTCGGTCCTGGTCGTACCGGAGTCGTCGCCCTCGGTCATGTCCTGCTGCATCTGCTCCGCCAGGGCCTCCGGGTCCTGACCGGAGAGCTCGGCGAGCTCGGAGGACACGGCGAAGAGGAGTGAGCCGTCGACTGTGTCGTCGGACTGGAGCTGGATGTCCATGTCCACCTTGACGCAGCCCGTCAGGGCGAGCAGGAGTGTGGCGGCGAGCGCGGAGGCTCCCCATAGTCGTCGTGTGCGCATGCTTGACCCTCCCACAGGCGCGGGCCGACGGGGTGCGTTTTGCCGGCCGTCCACCGGATGACGCAGAGGAGAGCATCGGCGGCTCGCGCATGAGACTTGAGCGGAATACGCTCAACTTTGCAGCGGTTGCGCTGAGTGTCGATCACGACAGTCACGGAGGCAGGCACAGATGGAGCCCAAGTTCACGACGAGGTCGCAGGAGGCCCTCGCGCAGGCGGTCGGGTCCGCGACGACGGCAGGCAACCCCCAGCTCGAGCCGGTGCACCTGCTCGAAGCCCTGCTCGCCCAGGAGGGTGGCGTCGCGACCGGTCTGCTCGACGCGGTCGGCGCCGACCGGTCCGCGCTCACCCGGCGGGTCGCGGCGGCCCGAGCCACCCTCCCCGCGGCGTCCGGCGGCTCCGTCGGCCAGCCGAGCCTGTCGCGCGCGATGAGCGCCGTGATCACGTCGGCGCAGGCCGAGGCGCAGGCCCTGGGCGACGAGTACGTGTCGGCCGAGCACCTGCTGCTCGGCATCGCGGCCGGCTCGTCGAGCGCGGCCGAGGCGCTGCGGGCCGCCGGTGCGACCCGGGAGGCCCTCGCTGCGGCGCTGCCCGCCGTCCGGGGTTCCGCGCGCGTGACGAGCCCCGATCCCGAGGGGACCTACCAGGCCTTGGAGAAGTACGGCATCGACCTGACCCAGGCGGCGCGGGACGGGCGGCTGGACCCGGTCATCGGTCGCGACGCCGAGATCCGCCGGGTGGTCCAGGTGCTCTCGCGGCGCACCAAGAACAACCCGGTCCTGATCGGTGAGCCCGGCGTCGGCAAGACCGCCGTGGTCGAGGGCCTGGCGCAGCGGATCGTGGCCGGCGACGTGCCGGAGTCGTTGCGTGGCAAGCGCCTGATCGCCCTCGACCTGGCCTCGATGGTTGCCGGGGCGAAGTACCGGGGCGAGTTCGAGGAGCGGCTCAAGGCGGTCCTGGAGGAGATCAAGGGCGCCGAGGGTCAGGTCGTGACCTTCATCGACGAGCTGCACACGGTCGTCGGCGCCGGGGCGGCCGAGGGTTCGATGGACGCCGGCAACATGCTCAAGCCGATGCTCGCGCGGGGCGAGCTGCGCCTGGTCGGGGCCACCACCCTCGACGAGTACCGCCAGCGGATCGAGAAGGATCCGGCCCTGGAGCGGCGCTTCCAGCAGGTCTTCGTCGGCGAGCCGAGCGTCCCGGACACCGTCGCCATCCTGCGCGGCCTCAAGGAGCGTTACGAGGCGCACCACAAGGTCGGTATCTCGGACGCGGCGCTGGTCGCCGCCGCGACCCTCGCCGATCGCTACATCCCGGCCCGGCAGCTGCCGGACAAGGCCATCGACCTGGTCGACGAGGCCGCGTCCCGGCTGCGGATGGAGCTCGACTCCTCGCCGGTCGAGATCGACGTCCTGCGCCGCGCGGTCGACCGTCTGACGATGGAGGAGTCGTACCTGTCCGAGGCGGACGACGACGCCTCGCTCGAGCGGTTGGACAAGCTGCGGGCCGAGCTCGCGGACAAGCGGGAGGAGCTCGCGGCCCTGACCGCGCGGTGGGAGCGCGAGAAGGCGGGCCAGAACCGGGTCGGTGAGCTGCGGGTGCGCCTCGACGAGCTCAAGGTGGCCGCCGAGCGTCTGCAGCGCGACGGCGACCTCGATGCCGCCTCGCGGCTGCTGTACGGCGAGATCCCGGCCGTCCAACGTGAGATCGCCGACGCCGAGGCCGCCGAGCAGGGCCGCAGCCACCGCGACGGCAGCTCGCCGACCGAGGCGCCGATGATCGCCGAGAAGGTCGGCCCGGACGAGATCGCGGAGGTCGTCTCGGCCTGGACCGGCATCCCGACCGGGCGGCTGCTCGAGGGCGAGACCGCCAAGCTGCTGCGGATGGAGGACGTCATCGGTGCACGGCTGATCGGCCAGGACCGTGCCGTCCGGGTGGTCTCGGACGCGGTGCGGCGGGCGCGGGCCGGGATCTCCGACCCGGACCGGCCCACCGGCTCGTTCCTGTTCCTCGGCCCGACCGGGGTCGGCAAGACCGAGCTGGCCAAGGCCCTGGCCGACTTCCTGTTCGACGACGAGCGGGCCATGGTCCGTATCGACATGTCCGAGTACTCCGAGAAGCACACCGTCGCGCGGCTGGTCGGGGCGCCGCCCGGGTACGTGGGCTACGAGGAGGGTGGTCAGCTGACCGAGGCGGTGCGCCGACGGCCGTACTCCGTCGTGCTCCTCGACGAGGTCGAGAAGGCTCATGCGGAGGTCTTCGACATCCTGCTGCAGGTCCTGGACGACGGTCGGCTCACCGACGGCCAGGGCCGCACCGTCGACTTCCGCAACACGATCCTGGTGCTGACGTCGAACCTCGGCTCGCAGTTCCTGGTCGACCAGACCCTCGACGACGCGACCAAGCGAGAGGCCGTGATGGCCGCGGTCAGGGTCGCGTTCAAGCCCGAGTTCCTCAACCGGCTCGACGACGTCGTCCTGTTCGACGCCCTGACCCTCGAGCAGCTCGGCCAGATCGTCGACCTGCAGATCGGCTACCTGGCCGCACGGCTCACCGACCGTCGGATCACCCTCGGGGTGACCCCGGCCGCGCGCGAGTGGCTGGCGATCGAGGGCTTCGACCCGGCCTACGGCGCCCGGCCGTTGCGCCGCCTGGTCCAGCGCGAGATCGGCGACAAGCTGGCCCGGCTGCTCCTCGCCGGCCAGGCTCATGACGGGGTCACCGTCACCGTCGACCGAGCCGCCGACGGGGCCGGCGACGGCCTGGTCCTGACCACCCGGACGGGGTGATCCGAGGCTCGTCACGACGGCCGGAGGGCTAGCGTTGGGTCATGGTCTGGGACCGCTTCGACGGGGTGCTCTTCGACCTCGACGGCGTCCTGACCCCGACCGCTGAGGTACACATGCGCGCCTGGCACCAGGTGTTCTCCACGTATCTCGCTGCGCGGGGCGTGCTGCCCGCCTACAGCGGGGCCGACTACTTCGCCCACATCGACGGGAAGCCCCGGTACGACGGCGTCCGGGCGGTGCTGGCCTCACGCGGCATCGTCCTGCCGGAGGGTGAGCCGGCCGACGCGCCCGGGACCGGGACGGTCTGCGGCCTCGGCAACACCAAGCAGGAGGTGCTGGACCGGCTGCTGGCGCAGGAGGGCGTGACGGCCTACCCCGGGTCGGTAGCGCTGCTCGACGAGCTCGCGCAGCGGGCCGTCGCCGTCGCCGTCGTGTCGAGCTCACGCAACACCCGGGCGGTGCTGCGGGCCGCTCGGCTGGCCGATCGGTTCGTCGTCGTCGTCGACGGCGAGCTGGCCCACGACGAGGGTCTGCTGGGCAAGCCGTCGGCCGAGACCTTCCTGCGCGCCGCCGAGCTGCTGGGTGTGCCCGTCGACCGTGCCGTGGTGATCGAGGACGCCGTCGCCGGCGTCGCCGCGGGCCGGGCGGGCGGGTTCGGCCTCGTCGTCGGCGTCGACCGCGGAGCCGGCGCACAGGTGCTGCTGCAGGCCGGAGCGGACGTCGTCGTCGAGGACCTCGCCGAGCTGGTGACCCGGTGACCGGGCTCCGCGACCCCCTGGACCGCACGCGGTTCCCGGTCCACCCGTGGCGGCTGACCGAGAGCATGTTCGACGCGGACGACCTCGGACGGACCGAGGCCCTCTTCGCGGTCGGCAACGGCTACCTCGGGCTGCGCGGCAACGTCGAGGAAGGGCGCGACCGCTATGCGCACGGCACGTTCATCAACGGCTTCCACGAGACGTGGACCATCCGGCACGCCGAGGCCGCCTACGGCTTCGCCCACACGGGTCAGACGATCGTCAACGTCCCGGACACCAAGGTGCTGCGGCTGTACGTCGACGACGAGCCGCTGCTGCTCTCGGTCGCGGACCTCGTCGCGTACGAGCGCACGCTCGACCTCGCCGACGGCGTGCTCACCCGCGACCTGGTCTGGCGCACGCCCTCGGGCAACCGGGTGCGCGTGCGCTCGCGGCGGATGGTCTCGTTCACCCAGCGGCACCTCGCGGTCTACACCTTCGACGTGACGGTGCTCGACGCCCCGGCACCGGTCGTCGTGTCCTCGCAGGTCATCAACCGTCAGGACGGGCTCGACGAGTACCGGACGAAGCCGAAGTCCGGTGGGGTCCCGGACCCGCGTCGGGCCTGGGCGTTCGAGGAGCGCGTCCTGCAGCCCATCCTGCAGTGGGGCGGGGGCGACCGCGCCGTCCTCGGGTACCAGTGCACCCACTCGGGGATGACGCTCGCGGTCGCGACCGACCACCGGATCGAGACCGAGAACGAGTACGAGGTGCTCACCCAGGTCGAGCAGGACGTCGCCAAGCACGTCTTCCGGATCCGTGCCCAGCCGGGCCGGCCGATCCGGATCACGAAGACCGTCAGCTACCACACCTCGCGCAACGTGCCGGCGCGGGAGCTCGTCGACCGGTGCCGCCGCACGCTCGACCGGGTCCTGGACGAGGGCGTCGAGAAGCAGTTCGCCGACCAGCGGGGCTGGATGGACGCGTACTGGGCCCGCTCCGACGTCGAGGTCGAGGGTCAGCCGGAGCTGCAGCAGGCGATCCGCTGGAACCTGTTCCAGCTCGCCGCCGCAGCAGCGCGGGCGGAGGGCACCGGCATCTCGGCGAAGGGTGTGACCGGGTCGGGCTACGGCGGCCACTACTTCTGGGACAGCGAGATCTACGTGGTCCCGTTCTTCGTCTACACGTCGCCGGTGGTGGCCCGCAACGCGCTGCGCTTCCGCTGCACCATGCTTCCCGCGGCGCGGGACCGGGCCCAGGAGGTCACCCAGCGCGGGGCCCTGTTCCCGTGGCGCACGATCAACGGTGAGGAGGCGTCCGCGTACTACGCGGCCGGTACCGCGCAGTACCACATCGACGCCGACATCTCCTACGCCGTGAGCAAGTACGTGCAGGCCACCGGCGACGAGGAGTTCATGGCCCAGGACGGCGTCGACGTGCTCGTCGAGACCGCGCGGATGTGGGCCGACCTCGGGTTCTGGCGGGGCAACGGCGCCGACACGTTCCACATCCACGGCGTCACCGGCCCGGACGAGTACACGACAGTGGTCAACGACAACCTCTACACGAACGTGATGGCGAGGTTCAACCTGCGGCGTGCGGTCCGCGCGGTCACCGAGCTCGAGCGCGACCGGCCCGTGGAGCACGCGCGGATGGTGGCCCGGCTCGGTCTCGTCGACGACGAGGTGCTCGAGTGGTCGAGGGTGGCCGACGCCATGGCCATCCCGTACGACGCGAACCTCGGCATCCACCCGCAGGACTCGAGCTTCCACGAGCGTGAGGTGTGGGACCTGCGCAACACCCCGGCCGACAAGCGGCCCCTGATGCTGCACTACCACCCGCTGGTCATCTACCGCTTCCAGGTGCTCAAGCAGGCCGACGTCGTGCTGGCGCTCTTCCTGCAGGGCGAGTACTTCACCGCGGAGCAGAAGCGCGCCGACTTCGAGTACTACGAGCCGATCACCACGGGCGACTCGACGCTGTCCGGCATCGTGCAGTCGATCGTCGCGGCCGAGGTCGGCTACCACGCGCTCGCCCTGCGGCACTTCCACGAGTCGCTCTTCGTCGACCTCGCCGACCTGCACGCGAACACCGCGGACGGGGTGCACGTCGCCTCGGCCGGTGGGGTCTGGGGTGCACTCGTGCACGGCTTCGGCGGGATGCGGGACGACGTCCCCGAGCTCTCCTTCGATCCACGGCTGCCCGACGCGTGGCCGTCCCTGACCTTCCGGCTGACCGTGCGCGACACCCGGCTGCTGGTCACCGTGCGCGCCGACTCGATCACCTTCGCGGCCGAGACGGGAGACGGGGCAGCGGTGACGGTCCGCGGCCGACGGGTCGTCGTCGACTCGCAGGACCCGGTCACGGTGCTGCTCGACGGCCAGGGTCCGCGGCTGGAGGGGGAGCCGGGAGCGGCCGCACCGCCGGGTACGCACCGAGCCGACGGCACAGTGATCACGGCGTCGGTGCCGCACGACACCGGGTCCGACAGTTAGCGCCGGGATGACGTCGGGCCCCCGAGCGGGCGGTGCGGAGCTGCGCGGGTACGCCCGCGGCCGTGCCACCCGTCGACAGATCCTCGACGAGGCGGTGCGTCTGTTCGCCGAGGTGGGCTACCGCGCGGCGTCCCTGCGCGAGCTCGCGGCGCGGTGCGGCATCTCGCACCCGGGTCTGCTGCACCACTTCCCGAGCAAGGCCGTCCTGCTGTCCGCGGTGCTCGCCCAGCGGGACGAGCTCGACAGCGCGCGCTACCTGGCCAGCGCCGGGTCGGGGCTCGACCAGCTGCGGGGCATGGTCGCCCTGGTCGAGCACAACGTCGAGGTCCCGGCCTTGGTCGAGCTGCACGCGAGCCTGTCCGCCGAGGCGACGGACCCCCTGCACCCTGCCCACGCGTGGTGCGTCCGCAGGTACGAGACCACCAGGCGTCAGTTCGAGCAGGTCCTCGTGCAGGCGAGGGCCGACGGCATCCTGCGATCGGACGTCGACCCGGCGGTCGCGGCGACCGCGCTGGCCGCGCTGATGGACGGTCTCCAGGTGCAGTGGCTGCTCGACCGGTCGGCCGTCGACATGGTGGTGGTCCTCCGCGACCACCTGGGTCGGCTGCTGACGTGTGAGCTGTGACGCCCGAGCGCGTCGCGCACACGCGCGGATCGCTGCCGGAACCGGTCACCTGGACCGGATAGTGCCTGTAATACTGACCGTGCGGTAGGGATTCCACCTCGAGCACGGACGGACCGACGATGGCGCGCACCCCACGGAGAACTCTGACCCACCACGACGTCGAGGAGCAGGTGAAGGAGCGCCTCGCCGCGCTGACCACCGAGCAGAAGGTCCGGCTGCTGACGGGCGCCGACTTCTGGGCGCTGCACGCCGAGCCGGACGCGGGCCTGCGCGTGATGGTCGTGTCCGACGGGCCGTCCGGCGTGCGCGGTGCGCGGTGGGACGAGCGGGAGCCGTCGCTCAACCTGCCGAGCGCGACAGCTCTCGGTGCGACCTGGGATCCCGAGATCGCCTACCGGTACGGCGTGGCGATGGCGCACGAGGCACGTCGCAAGGGCGTCGACGTCGTGCTCGGCCCGACGATCAACCTGCACCGCAGCCCGCTCGCGGGCCGCCACTTCGAGGCCTACTCCGAGGACCCCCTGCTCACGGCGGACATCGCCGAGGCCTTCGTCCGGGGCCTGCAGGACCACGGCGTCGGTGCGTGCCCCAAGCACTACGTCGCGAACGACTTCGAGACCGACCGGTTCACGGCGTCGGTCGAGCTGTCCGACCGTGCCCTGCGCGAGCTCTACCTCGCACCGTTCGAGCGGACAGTCGTCGACGGCGGCGCCTGGACGATCATGTCCGCCTACAACGCCGTCCGCGGCGTGACGATGACCGAGAACACGCTGCTCGCCGAGCCGCTCAAGGGTGAGTGGGGCTTCGACGGGGTCGTCATCTCGGACTGGACCGCCGTGCGCACCCTCGCATCGGCGGCGGCTGCGCAGGACCTCGTGATGCCGGGGCCGGACGGACCGTGGGGAGCCGCGCTGGTCGCGGCCGTCGAGGCCGGCGAGATCCCGGTCGAGGTGCTCGACGACAAGGTGCGCCGGCTGCTGCGGCTCGCAGCGCGGGTCGGCGCGCTCGACGACGTCACGCCTGCGGCACCGCTGCTGCCGTCCGGCGGTCCGACCGACGCGGCGGACATCGCGCTGGCGCGGGAGGCCGAGGTGCGGGCGATCGTGCTCGTGCGCAACGACGGCGTCCTGCCACTGGCGCCACCGCGCGAGCCGGGCACCCCGGTGCGGATCGCCGTGCTCGGTCAGAGCGCCCAGCGGCCGCGCACCCAGGGCGGCGGCAGCGCCACTGTCGTGCCGCAGGCGACGGTCTCGCCCCTGGCCGGGCTGCGGGCGGCCCTGCCGGGCGCGACGATCACGCACGCGATCGGCGCTTTGGTGCAGGACGGCGTCCTGCCGTTCGACCTCGACACCGTGCGGCACCCGGACACCGGCGAGCAGGGTGTCCGCATCCGCTTCATCGATGCGGCCGGCACCGTCGTGCTCGAGGAGGCTCGCCGTGCGACCGACCTGATGTGGCTCGGCGACGCCCCGACGGGTGTCGTCGCCTTCGAGCTCGTCACCGACTGGACCCCGACCGAGACCGGGCCGATCGAGCTCGGGTTCGAGGTGCTCGGCCGGACGGTCCTCGAGCTCGACGGCGTCACCGTGCTCGACGCGACCGCCGGCCACGACGACGTCGAGCTCGGTGCCGCCCTGATGGCACCGCCGAGCTCGACCGTCCGGCTCGACGTCGAGGCGGGACGCACCCACCGGCTGCGTTTCGACCACCGCATGGTCGCGATCCCCTCGATGCCGGACGGGTCCTCGATGCCGGGTGTGCTCGGCTTCACGGCAGGCTGGCGACCCGTCGCCGAGTCCGCCGAGGCCCTCATCGCCGAAGCCGCAGCCGTCGCCGCGGCCGCTGACGTCGCCGTCGTCGTCGTCGGCACCAACGAGAAGGTCGAGTCCGAGGGCTTCGACCGCACGTCGCTCGACCTGCCGGGGCACCAGGACGCGCTCGTGCGCGCCGTCGTCGCCGCCAACCCCCGCACCGTCGTGGTGGTCAACTCCGGTTCGCCGGTCGTCATGCCGTGGCACGACGACGTCGCAGCCCTGCTGATCACCTGGTTCGGCGGCCAGGAGTACGGCCACGCGCTCGCCGACGTCCTGACCGGTGCGGCCGAGCCCGGCGGACGGCTGCCCACCACGTGGCCGGCCCGCGCCCAGGACGTGCCCGTCCTGGACACCACGCCGGTCGACGGCACTGTCCGCTACGACGAGGGCATCCACATCGGGTACCGCGCCTGGCAGCGCGCCGGAGCCACTCCGGCGTACCCGTTCGGCTCGGGGACCGGGTACACGACCTGGTCCTACGACGCCGTCCGGGTCGACGCGGGTGCGCAGGACCACGGCAGCACCGGCCCGCTCACGGTCCGGGTCGACCTGACGAACACCGGCGCACGCACCGGACGGCAGGTCGTCCAGGTCTACCTGACCCGGCCGCTCTCCGATGTCGAGCGTCCGGTCCGCTGGCTCGCCGGCTCCGCCGTCGTGGCGGCCGACGCCGGGTCGTCGGTCACCGCCGAGGTCACGCTGCGGCGTCGGGCCTTCGAGCACTGGGACGAGCCGGCCGGTGGGTGGGTGACCGAGCCGGGCGTCTTCGGCGTCGTCGTCGGACGGCACGCGGACTCCACCGAGCTGACGACGGAGGTGCGCCGAGGCTGAGCCGGTCTGAGCCGGTCAGGGAACCGTGACGTCGTCGCCGGACGTGAACGAACCGGTCGCGCCACCGCCGTCGAGCCATGCCAGGCACAGCCCGCGCCGGTCGCCCTGGCCCCAGCCGGCCGCGCTCGGTGACCAGACGACGGCCTGGAAACCGGCCTCGCGCTGGACGGTGTCCATCTCGCAGTACGCGGTGACCAGCTCGTCGACCTCGTCCTGACCCGGCCAGTCGGCCCCGCGCAGGGCCAGCACGCCGACCACCTCGGCCTCGTGCGGCTCGTCGCACGGCACCACGGTGACGCGGACGACCGCGCCGTCGGCCGGCAGCGGGTCGACGCAGTGCCCCGGCGCGAGCTGGCGGGCGGTCGCGGACCGGGCCCCGTCGACGTCGCCGAGCGGCCGGATGCCCAGGTAGTAGCGCCCTGCGGTGACGAGGCCGGCGACCAGGCCGAGCACCAGCACGCCCCCGACCACGGCCAGGACGGTCCTGGTGCGCCGCGGCACGCGCTGCCCGGGCGGAGCGGGCGGTGGCACCGGGGCCTGCCAGCCCGGGGCGTAGTACGCCTGCTGCGGGTAGTAGCCCTGCTGCGGTCCCGGCGCCTGGGGGTAGCCCCGGGGGTAGCCCTGCGGGCCCGGACGCTCGTAGGGACCGGGAGGACCGGGAGGGCCGGGAGGTGCGCTCATCAGAAGCCCATCTCCGGGTCCATCAGGATGGCGAACACCATCAGCGCGAGGAAGAGCGTCGAGAGGCCCCCGACGACGATGCCGGCGATCGCCAGCCCGCGCCCCTGCGTCCCCGTGCGGGCGATCCTGCGGAGCGCGGCCACGCCGAGGCCGACCGCCACGATGCCCGGCAGACCCATGAAGATGAGCAGTCCGCCCAGCGCCGTCGCCAGGGAGGCGATCGCCATGCCGTCGGTGGCCGGCGGTGCAGCACCCCAGACGGGCCCGTACCCCGCCGGCGAGGGGTATCCGTAGGCGGGCGGTGGGCCGTACCCGTAGGCCGGCGCCTGGGGGTAGCCGTGGGCGACCGGCTGGTCGGGGTAGCCATACGCCGTTGCCGGCGGGCCGTAGGCGACCGGCTGGTCGGGGGCGTGCAGGTACGCGGGGTCGTACCCGTACGCCGCTGGCGGCGGGGCGAAGGCGTAGCCGACGGGCTCCTCCTGCGGGAGGTACCCGCCGGCGGGGTAGGTCAGTGCCAGATAGCCCGACGGGGAGCGCGGGACGGCGGGGCCCGGTGCGGCCGAGGGAGCCTGCGGCGCCGCGTACGGGTCGCCCCGGCCGGACCGCGGGACGGTGCCGTACGGGTCGCCCGGCGCCGGCTCATCCGGCACGAAGCCCACGTCACCAGGGAGGCCAGGCCGCACGGGCTCCGGTCGCGCCCAGGTCGGGGGAGTGCTCATGGCCGAAACCTAGCGTCCGGGAGCCCAGGCGTGTGGGTGAATCCGGGAGTCCTGACCGCGTGCGTCGGCCGCATGCGATCAGACGACGGTCGCCGGGTCGTCGGCGAGGTCGACCACGACGGGCACGTGGTCGGACGCGCCCTTGCCCTTGCGCTCCTCGCGATCGATCGACACGCTCGCGACCCGCGCGGTCAGGGCCGGCGACGTGTACGCGAAGTCGATCCGCAGGCCCTTGTTCTTGGGGAAGGCGAGCTGCTGGTAGTCCCAGTAGGTGTACCTGCCCTCCTGGGGCAGGTGAACCCGGGACACCTCCGTGTAGCCGACGTCGGCGAAGGCGAAGAAGGCGGCGCGCTCGGCCGGCGTGACGTGCGTCTGCCCCTCGAACTGCGTGACGTCCCAGACGTCGCTGTCCAGCGGGATCACGTTCCAGTCCCCGACCAGGGCGATCTGCGCCGACGGGTCACCCGTCACGGGGTCGATCCAGCCCGCGGCGGCCCGCCTGAGCTGCTCGAGCCAGGCGAGCTTGTACGTGTAGTGCGGGTTGTCCGGCGAACGCCCGTGCGGCACGTACAGGCTCCACACCCGGACGCCGCCGCACGTCGCACCCAGGGCACGTGCCTCGACGACGGGTGTCTCGGCGCCGAACTCCGGCTGCTCCGGGAAGCCCACCTCGACGTCCGCCAGGCCGACCCGCGAGACGATCGCGACGCCGTTCCACTGGCTCAGCCCGACATGGGCGACCTCGTAACCGGCTGCTTCGAAGACCGAGTACGGGAACTGCGCGTCGGCGCACTTGGTCTCCTGCAGCGCGAGCACGTCCGTCCCGGTGCGCTCGAGCCAGGCGACTGCGCGGTCCGCGCGTGCCCGGACCGAGTTGATGTTCCACGTCGCGATCCGCATGACAGGAACGCTACCCGGAGCCCCCGACGCCGCTGCAGTCCGTCATCGGCGGAGCAGGCCGGAACGTCCGTGTCTGCCCGCGCGCGGCACGTAGGGTGGCGTCATGGCTACGGCACTGATCACAGGGGCGAGCGCCGGGCTCGGCCTCGAGTTCGCCTGGCAGCTCGCCACCGCACGGCACGACGTCGTCCTGGTGGCTCGCAACGAGGAGCGGCTCGAGCGGCTCGCCGGGCAGCTCCGCGCCGCCGCAGGGATCCGGGCGGAGGTGCTCCCCGCCGACCTCGCCGACCGCGCACAGGTCGAGCGCGTCGCCGAGCGGCTCCGCCAGTCCGACCGGCCGGTGGGCCTGCTGGTCAACAACGCGGGCTTCGGCCTGGGCCAGCCCTTCGTCGGCGGTGACCTCGCCGCGCACGAGAACGGCCTGGACGTCATGGTGCGGGCCGTCATGGTGCTCTCGCACGCCGCCGCCGTCTCGATGGTCGAGCGGGGCCGCGGTGCGATCCTCAACGTGTCGTCGATGGCGGCCCTGTCGGCGATGGGCACCTACTCGGCGGACAAGGCCTGGGTGCGCGTCTTCACCGAGGGCCTCGCCGTCGAGCTACGCGGCACGGGGGTCACGGCGACGGCCCTGTGCCCCGGGCTGGTGCACACCGAGTTCCACGAGCGGGCCGGGCTCGAGCGCGACACCTACCCGGAGCTGGCCTGGCTCAACGCCGACAGCGTCGTGACGGCCGCGCTCGCCGACGTCCGCCGCGGCGCCGTCATCTCCACCCCCAGCCTGCGCTACGGGCTCGTCGCCGAGGTCGCCCGGATCCTGCCCCGCGCCGCGATCCGCGCCCTGTCCGCGGGCGACCGACGTCCCCGCGACCCGTCGACATCGCCGGCTGAGCCCGACCCCTCCGTCTGACACCTCCCTCGGCCCGTCCGACAGGTGAGCCCGTCCGACAGGTCGGCCCGTCCGACAGGTCGGCCCGTCCCACCGGTGGGCGGGTCTGGCGGGGTGGGGGCGTGGGGGCAGTAGCGTTGTGGGCCGTGACCCCGACCGAGCCCGTCGTCCTTGCCCCCACGCCCCGTGAGCAGCTGCGCGCGCTGATCGCCGAGCTCGCCGTCGTGCACGGGCGCGTCACGCTGGCCTCCGGCAAGGAGGCCGACTACTACGTCGACCTGCGCCGGATCACCCTGCACCACCGGGCTGCGCCGCTGGTCGGTCACGTGCTGCTCGACCTGCTCGAGGAGGCCGGCCTCGGTGTCGGCGAGATCGACGCCGTCGGCGGCCTGACGCTCGGCGCCGACCCGGTCGCCGGGGCGCTGCTGCACGCCGCCGCCTCGCGCGGGCAGGACCTCGACGCCTTCGTCGTCCGCAAGGAGGGCAAGGCGCACGGCATGCAGCGCCGGATCGAGGGCCCCGACGTCGCGGGCCGTCGCGTGGTGGCCGTCGAGGACACCTCGACGACCGGCGGGTCCGTGCTCGCCGCCGTCGAGGCGCTGCGCGAGGCCGGCGCCGACGTCGTGGGCGTCGCGGTGATCGTCGACCGCGGCACCGGCGCCAGGGAGCGGATCGAGGCGCAGGGCCTGCCGTACCACTACCTGTTCGACCTGGCCGACCTCGGTCTCGGACCGGTCGCCTGACCCATGGACGCCGGCTTCCTGCTCGTCGTGCTCCTGCTCGTCCCGGTGCTGATCGGGCTGGGGCTGTGGATGAGTGCCCAGCGCGTCAAGGCGGTCAAGGCGTGGGCCGCCCAGGTCGGCTGGACCTACCTCGGCTCGGACCCGTCACTGATCGGCTGCTGGCAGGGGCAGCCGTTCCGCATCGGGCACTCGAAGCGGGTCTCCGAGCTCGTCGTCGGTCCCTTCCAGGGGCGGAACGCGGCCTCCTTCTGCTACCGGTACACGACCGGCTCGGGCAAGAACCAGTCGACGGTGACCTTCCACGTCCTCGCGCTGCAGCTGCCGGCCTACCTGCCCACCCTCGAGCTGACGCCGGACGGCATCGGGGCGAAGCTCGCCAAGACCTTCGGCGGCCAGGACATCGAGTTCGAGTCGGAGGACTTCAACCGGGTGTGGCGGGTCGAGGCGCCGGACGCGAAGTTCGCGCACGACGTCGTGCACCCGCGCCTGATGGAGCGCCTGCTGCGACCGGATGCGACCCACCTGTCGCTCCGCATCGAGGGCACCGACCTCCTGTGCTGGGACCCTGGCACCCCGAGGCTCGACGCCGTCGCGTCGCGGCTCCAGGTGATGTGCGCGATCGCGGATGCCGTTCCGCGCTACGTGTGGCTCGACCACGGCTACGATCCCGCCAGTACCTGAACAGGGAGGAACCCTCGTGGAGCCCATCTCGATCATCCTGATCGCGCTCGTCGCCCTTGTCGTCATCGCCGGTCTGTGGGCGGTCGTGACGTACAACGGGTTCGTCCGGCTGCGCAACCTCGTGCAGGAGTCCTGGCGGCAGATCGACGTCGAGCTGCACCGACGCCACGACCTGATCCCGAACCTGATCGAGACCGTCAAGGGATACGCGGCGCACGAGCGCGCGGTCTTCGACGAGGTCACGACGGCCCGGGCCGCCGCCGCCCAGCCGGCATCGGGGCCCGCGGAGCAGGCTGCGCACGAGAACCAGCTGACCCAGGCCCTCGGCCGCCTGTTCGCCGTCGCCGAGGCGTACCCGCAGCTGCGCGCGAGTGAGAACTTCAGCCAGCTCCAGGCCGAGCTGACCAACACCGAGGACCGGATCGCTGCCGGCCGGCGCTTCTACAACGCCAACGTGCGCGGGCTCAACACCAAGGTCGAGAGCTTCCCGGCCAACGTCGTGGCCAACGCGTTCGGCTTCACGCGGGCCGAGTACTTCGAGGTCGAGGACGCCGCCGTCCGGGCCGCGCCCCGGGTCGACTTCGGAGGCACCGGCGCCTGACCGGGCGGTCGGTGACCGGCGCCGGCGCCGGCTGGCCGGCGCCGCTCAGACGAGCGTCACGAGCATGACCGCCAGCACGACGCTCGCCACGATCTCGCCGTAGCCGATGGTCCTCGGCGTCGCCGTGGGCCAGGTCCGTGGCACGACGGCGGCCCGGGCTGCGAGCAGCGCGAACAGTCCGCCGAGCCACGGTGAGGCGAGGGCGACGACGATCGTCGTGACGCCGTGGTACGCCACCGACGTCACGTACATCCCGCGGTTCCCGCGCTCGCGGATCATCGTCTTGACGTAGAAGACCGTCCCGGCGAAGTAGCCGAAGAGCACGCCGGCGACCACCCACACCTGCTCGGCGCCACCGCCGGGCAACCAGCCCGGGAACGCCGTGCTCCCGGGTGCCGCCGGTGCGTGCGCGACGACAGCCATCAGGCAGGCCGCGGCGACCGTGACCAGGCCGTTGGCCAGGGAGCGCTCGTCGCGTCGCCAGGAGAACCACAGGCTCACCGCGAGCAGCGGCGCGTAGACCACTGCCCACCGGAGCAGCGACGGCTGCGCCGCGAGGGTCGCGACACCGAGCGCCGTCGTCGCGGCGCCGTAGGCCAGGACCGGTGGGCGGTAGCGGGCCTTGCGGTGGGCCTTGAGCCACAGCCCGGTCGCGTAGAAGGCCAGGTAGGCGACGAGCCACGTGACCAGCAGGAGCAGGTGCCACCAGCGCGCGCCGGCGTGCAGCGCGCCGACCAGGACGGGCACGACGAGCATCGCCCACGCGCCGTGCTGGTTGGGCACCCAGCCGGGTCCGCGTCGTCGTCGCCCGGGCCCCGGCGGGCGACGGCCACCGGGCGCGGGAGGAACCGGGACGGCGCCGGACGGCACCGGTGCGGGCGCCACCGTCAGGGCTTCGCGGTGCCGGTCGCCTCGGCGCTGCCCTCGACCGCGAGGTTCTCCACGACGGTGCCCACCGCTCGTCGCTTGCGCCACAGCTCGATGACCACCGGTGCGACGGAGACCAGGACGACCCCCATGAGCAGGATCTCGATGTTGTTCTTGATGAAGGTGACGTTGCCCAGCGCGTAGCCCAGCAGGGTCACGCCCACGCCCCACAGCAGGGCACCGACGACGTCGTAGGCGACGAAGTGCCGGTAGCGCATCTTGCCGACGCCCGCGGCCACCGCCGAGTAGGTCCGCACGAACGGGATGAAGCGCGCGATGATGATCGTGCGTCCGCCGTACCGCTCGAAGTAGGCGTTCGTCTGCGCGATGTGACTCTGCTTGAAGATGCGGGAGTCCGGTCGGTTGAAGATCCGTGGCCCTGCCGTGTGCCCGATCAGGTACGCCGTCTGGTCGCCGAGGAAGGCCGCCGCGAAGAGCAGCGTGCACAGCAGCCACAGCGGGAAGTCGAGCTTGTCCTGGGCGACCAGCGCACCCGCGGTGAACAGCAACGAGTCGCCGGGCAGCAGCGGGAAGAGCAGGCCGGTCTCGATGAAGACGATGACGCAGACACCGATCAGCGCGTAGGCGCCGAAGGACTCGATGAGGTAGTCGGCCTTCAGCCAGTCGGGCCCGAGGGTGACGAGCGGCCCGCCGGCGGTCAGGGTCGCCGCGAGGGCGGAGGTGATGGTCACGCCGTCAAGGGTACGGGTCTCGTGTGGATGTCGTGTGTGGGCGCCGTGGGGCCCCGGACGGGTGAGCCCCGTCCGGCCTCGCGAAACGCACGCCGGCATCGGTGCGGCCGATAGGGTCGACCGGAGTCGGCGCACCTCGGGAGGGATCACCGTGCAGGACGAGCTGACGCTCACCGGTGTCACGCGGACGTTCGGGGACCGCACGGCCCTCGACGACGTCGGGTTCACCGTCCGCCCCGGTCGCGTGACCGGCTTCGTGGGGGCCAACGGTGCCGGCAAGACGACCGCGATGCGGATCATCCTCGGGGTGCTCGCGGCGGACTCCGGCCGGGTCACCCTCGGCGGGCAGGACCTCACGCTCGAGGTCCGACGGCGCTTCGGCTACATGCCCGAGGAGCGTGGCCTGTACCCGAAGATGAAGATCGCCGACCAGCTCGTCTACCTCGGTCGCGTGCACGGCGTCGACGCGCGGACGGCTCGCCGGCGGACCGCCGAGCTGCTCGACCAGCTCGGCCTGGCCGACCGGGTCCACGACCAGCTGCACACGTTGTCGCTCGGCAACCAGCAGCGCGTCCAGGTCGCTGCGGCGCTGGTGCACGACCCGATCCTGCTCGTGCTCGACGAGCCGTTCTCCGGCCTCGACCCGCTCGCCGTCGATGCGATGGGCGAGCAGCTGCGCGCCCGCGCCGACGCCGGCATCCCGGTGCTCTTCTCCTCCCACCAGCTCGAGCTCGTCGAGCGGCTCTGCGACGACGTCGTGATCATCGACCGCGGCACGGTGGTGGCCGCCGGGGAGGCCCGCGAGGTCCGGTCGGAGAAGGCCGGCCGCCGGATGCGCCTGGTCGTCGAACCCTTCGGCACCGAGGCCGGTTCCGTGCCGCCGGGCGGCCCGACCGGTGTCGCGTCCTTCCTCGACCAGGTGCCGGGGGTGAGCGTGCGCAGCCAGGACGGGCAGCGCGTCGTCGTCGACCTCGCGCCGGACGCGGACGACCAGGCCCTGCTCGCGGCAGCGCAGGCGCACGGTGCGGTCCGCGAGTTCGCGCCCGTCCTGCCGACCCTTGCCGAGATCTTCCGAGAGGTCGTGCGATGAACGCGTGGACCGCCGTCGGCGTCGTCGCCGGCCGCGAGATCATGGTCAAGCTCCGCGACAAGGCCTTCATCGGCTCGACAGTCTTCATGCTCCTGCTGGTCACCGCGGCGACGGTCGTGCCGGTCCTGATCAGCCAGCAGACGCCGAGCATCCGGGTCGCCGTGCAGGGCGACGCGGCACGCGCGGCGGTGGAGCTCGCGACCCAGCTGGGGCTCGAGGCGCAGGACCCGGACAACGAGGTCCCGCCGGTGCTCTCGCTGCTCGGGGCGGGTGGTCTGCCGCCCGCCGACATCTCCAGCGTCGAGGTCGAGCCGGGAGGTGACGTCGAGCGGCTGGTCCGGGACGAGGACGTCGCGGCAGCCGTGGTGGGCGACGACCTCGGCTCGCTGCGGGTGCTCGGGGCGGAGTCCGTACCCGACGAGATCGACGTGCTCGTCCGGGCTGCGGCGACCCAGCTGCAGGTCGCCGAGGCGGCCGAGGAGGGTGGCCTGACCCCGCAGGAGGTCGCCGCACTGACCAGCCCGACGCAGCCGACGACCGAGCTGCTCGACAGCCGGCCGGCCGGCTCGATGCCGCCCGAGCTCCTGGTCCTCGTCTTCGCGTTCCTCTTCTACATCTCGGTGCTGACCTTCGGCATGTCGATCGCCCAGAGCGTGGTCGAGGAGAAGCAGTCGCGGGTCGTCGAGCTGCTGGTCGCCGCGCTGCCGGTGCGATGGCTGCTGGCCGGCAAGGTCGTGGGCAACACCGTGATGGCGGTCGGCCAGATCGTGGTGATCGGCGGTGCGGGTCTGCTCGGCGCGATGGTCGCAGGCCAGGGCCAGCTGATCGGGCAGGTGCTCGGCGCCTCCGGCTGGTTCCTGCTGTTCTTCCTGCTCGGCTTCGTCATGCTCGCCTGCCTGTGGGCCGTCGCCGGGTCGCTCGCCTCACGCATCGAGGACCTCAACTCGACGACGATCGTCATGCAGGTGCTCGTCATCGTCCCGTTCTTCGCCGCGATCTTCGCGATCGATCCCGGGCCCACCCAGCGGATGCTGTCCTACATCCCGTTCACCGCACCGCTGCTGATGCCGGCCCGGGTCGTGCTGGGCAACGCCGCGCCGTGGGAGCCGCCGTTGGCCGCCGCGATCGTCCTCGCGACGGCTGTCGTCTTCGTCCTGCTCGGCGCTCGTCTCTACGAGGGCTCCGTCCTGCACACGTCGAACAGGCTCAAGGCGCTGCAGGCGTGGCGCGGAGCCGGACGGTGACCACGACGTCGAGCTCCGGGTCGAGCGCCGGCCCGAGCGTCGGCCCGGTCAGCCTCGGCACGCCGCTGACACCCGGCGCCACGCGCGTGCTCCTGCTGGGTTCCGGCGAGCTCGGCAAGGAGGTGGCGATCGAGCTCCAGCGGCTCGGCGCCGAGGTGATCGCGGCCGACAGCTACGCCCACGCCCCGGCGATGCAGGTCGCGCACCGGTCGCACGTGCTCGACATGCTCGACGCCGATGCGTTGCGCAGGCTCCTGGCGGACGAGCGGCCGGACGTCGTCGTGCCTGAGGTCGAGGCGATCGCCACGCACGTCCTGGTCGAGGCTGAGGCGGCCGGCGCGCGCGTCGTGCCGACCGCCCGGGCGACGGTGCTGACGATGGATCGCGAGGGGATCCGCCGCCTCGCCGCCGAGGAGCTCGGCCTGCCGACGTCGGCCTACCGCTTCGTCGACTCCCTCGACGACCTGCGTGCTGCCGTGGCCGCGCTCGGGATGCCGGTCGTGGTCAAGCCCGTGATGTCGTCGTCGGGCAAGGGTCAGTCCGTCCTCCGCACGCCCGACGACGTCACGCCGGCCTGGACGCTCGCCCAGACCGGTGGCCGGGCGGTCGCGGCGCACGACGGTGGCCCGACCCGGGTGATCGTCGAGGCGTTCGTGCCGTTCGACTCCGAGATCACCCTGCTGACCGTCCGGCACCGCGGCGGCACGACCTTCTGCGACCCGATCGGGCACGTGCAGGTCGACGGCGACTACCGCGAGTCCTGGCAGCCGGCCGAGCTGCCGTCCGGGGTGCTGGCCGAGGCGCAGCGGGTGGCCGCGACGGTGACGGATGCGCTCGGCGGCTGGGGCCTGTTCGGGGTCGAGCTGTTCGTCGTCGGGTCGACGGTGCTGTTCTCCGAGGTGTCGCCCCGCCCGCACGACACCGGGCTGGTGACCCTGATCTCGCAGGACCTCTCGGAGTTCGCCCTGCATGCGCGCGCCGTTCTCGGCCTGCCGGCGGGGGAGCCGCTGCGCAGCGGCGCCGGCCAGGGGCAGCCGGCCGCCGCGTCGTGCGCGGTGCTGGCGACGGGGCACGGCGTGCCGCGGTTCACCTGCGTCGACGCGGCCCTGGCCGTCCCGACCGCGCAGCTGCGGCTGTTCGGCAAACCCGTCGTCGCCGGCCATCGACGGGTCGCTGTCACGCTCGCCCGCGGTGGCGACGTCGAGCAGGCCAGGGCGCGCGCCCGGTCCGCGGCGGAGGCGCTGGGGGTCGAGCTCGCGTGAGCTCTCGCGAACCAGACCGCGCGTGAGCCAGGATCGCGCGTGAGCCAGGACCACCCCGGCGGGGTCGATGGCAGGGACGACGACGCCACCGGTGACCGGGCCGAGGTCGGCGTCGGTCCGTGGCCGGGTGGCGAGCCGGTGTGGCCGCGGCTCGGCACGGGGCCCGAGGCGCCGCTGGACCCCCGCTACGACCCGCAGCTGCTCGCCGAGGGTGACCGGCGCAACGTCGTCGACCGCTACCGCTACTGGACCGTCGAGGCGGTGGTCGCGGACCTGGACACCCGACGGCACCCGTTCCACGTCGCGATCGAGAACTGGGCGCACGACCTGAACATCGGGTCGGTCGTCCGGACGGCGAACGCCTTCGCCGCGGAACAGGTGCACATCGTCGGTCGGCGGCGCTGGAACCGGCGCGGCGCGATGGTCACCGACCGCTACCAGCACCTGATGCACCACCCCGACGTCGAGCACCTCACCGCGTGGGCGGCCGAGTCCGGGCTGCCGCTGGTCGGGGTGGACAACCTGCCGGGCTCGGTCCCGATCGACGACTACCCGCTGCCGCGTGCGTGCGTGCTGCTGTTCGGCCAGGAGAGCGTCGGGCTGTCCGACGCCGCACGCGAGGCCTGCGTCGACGTGCTGCACATCCGTCAGTTCGGCTCGACCCGCTCGATCAACGCCGGGGCGGCGGCGGCGATCGCGATGTACGCCTGGATCGGCCGGCACGCCTGACGGGCTGCTCGGCCGCTCGGCCGCCGGCACGGGCCGCCCGGTGAGACGTGGTGTCAGGGGGCGAGAGGTCCCGCCCCACGCAGGGCGATCCGTGACACGATGGAGCGCGAAAAAGCCCCGCGACAACAGGAGTCTTCATGGCCATCGCCACCCCCGAGGTCTACGCAGAGATGATCGACCGGGCGAAGGCGGGCAAGTTCGCCTACCCCGCCGTCAACATCACCTCGTCGCAGTCGATCACCGCGGCACTGCAGGGTTTCGCCGAGGCTGAGTCCGACGGCATCATCCAGGTCTCCGTCGGTGGCGCGGAGTACGCGTCCGGCTCGACGATCAAGGACCGCGTCTCCGGCTCGCTCGCGCTCGCCGCGTACGGCGCCGAGGTCGCGAAGAGCTACCCGATCACGGTCGCGCTGCACACCGACCACTGCGCCAAGCAGAACCTCGACACCTGGGTGCGCCCGCTGCTCGCCCTCGAGATCGAGCAGGTCAAGGCCGGCAAGCTGCCGACGTTCCAGTCCCACATGTGGGACGGCTCGTCCGTGCCGCTCGCCGAGAACCTGATCATCGCCGAGGAGCTGCTCGCGCTCTCCGTGGCCGCGCGCACCATCCTCGAGGTCGAGATCGGTGTCGTCGGTGGCGAGGAGGACGGCCACATGGCGGAGATCAACGAGAAGCTCTACACGACCGTCGCGGACGGCATGGCCACGATCAAGGCGCTCGGCTCCGGCGAGAAGGGCCGCTACCTGACCGCCCTGACCTTCGGCAACGTGCACGGCGTCTACAAGCCGGGTGCGGTCAAGCTGCGTCCGGCGATCCTCGCCGAGATCCAGAAGGCTGTCGGCGACGCGATCGGCAAGGAGAACCCGTTCGACCTCGTCTTCCACGGCGGCTCCGGCTCGACGGCTGCCGAGATCACCGAGGCCGTCGACAACGGCGTCATCAAGATGAACATCGACACCGACACCCAGTACGCGTTCACGCGTCCGGTCGTCGGTCACATGTTCGCCAACTACGACGGCGTCCTGAAGGTCGACGGCGAGGTCGGCAACAAGAAGGCCTACGACCCGCGCGCCTGGGGCAAGCTCGCCGAGGCCGGCATGGCCAAGCGCCTGGTCGAGGCCGCTCAGCAGCTCCGCTCGGCCGGCAACAAGCTCTGACCGTCCGGCACCTCGGACGCGCACGAACAAGCACGAACAGCACGAACGAGCACGACGGCGTCGTACCGGCCCTCAGGGGTTCGGTGCGGCGCCGTCGTCGTCGACGATGTCGAGGAGCTCGCCGATGCGGGTCACCCCGAGCAGGAAGCGGACGGTCTCCGGTGCACGCAGGACGCGCACGCGCTCGGTGGTCCGCGTCGCGATGCGGGCCAGGAACGCGATGCCTGACGAGTCCATGAACGTCACGTGCTGCGCGTCGATGTCGATCGGCAGCCCGGTGGCCTCGGCGTCGTCGGTGGCCTCGGCGAGCTCCGCCGCGAGGTCGGCGTCGACCTCGCCCGACAGCACGATCCGGGTGCGCCCGTCACCGACGATCACGTGCACCGAGGCGGGCTCGCCGGGGATCTGGGGTGCACGCCGGTCCGGCGTGGTGAGCTCGACAGGCCCGTCCGGCGTCCGGCTGTTAGCGTCGCGCACGTCGCTCCCTTCGACCACGCTGTCGGAGGGTGGGTCCAGGTTCGGCCGACCGTCCCGCGGGGTGTCTGGACGAAACCTAGACGATCGGAGGTGGTGATGGTCAATCGCATGATCGACTCCGCCACGTCCGACGACCCGCTGGACGGTGTGCTCCAGCGGTCGCTGCGCGCGACCGACGTGTCCTTCGTGATCACCGACGCCAACGCGCCGGACACACCGATCGTCTGGGTCAACGACGCCTTCACGCGGACGACCGGCTACCCGCTCGCCGAGGTCCTCGGGCGAAACCCGAACCTGCTGCACGGGCCCGCGACGGACCCGGCGCAGTCCGGCGTGCTCGCCGACGCCGTCGCCGCCGGGCGTCCGGCCACGGTCATCCTGCTCAACTACCGTCGCGACGGCAGCGCCTTCTGGAACCAGGTGTCGGTGTCCCCGGTCCCGGACGACCAGGGTCGCGTCACGCACTGGGTCGGCATCCAGGTCGACGTGACCGAGCAGGTCGAGCACTCCGATGCCCAGCAGCGCTCGATCGACGTCGAACGGCGGGCCCGCACCGGTCTGACGCTCGTCGCGCAGGTCTCCGAGCTGCTCTCGGACCTCGAGGACCCGTACGTGCTGCGGGAGATCGCCGGTCTGCTGCGCGAGCAGGTCGTGGCCTGGGCGGCCTTCTTCGTGGACGACGCCGGCCTGCGGGCGGCCGAGGGGATCGACGCGAGCTTCCACGAGCCGGCCATCTCCGGACGCCGCCGCGCGCGGACGCACGCTGGTCGGGGCTCGACCGGCGTGCACGACGTCGTGCAGGACCTGCTCGACGGCGGGTCCGACGACGCGATCGAGCTCCCGCTCGCGGTGGACGCCGGCGGGCCGAGCACGCGGCGGCTCGTCGAGCTGGTGCGTGCCGCCCTGGACGGGCACGGTGACCTGCCGGACCTCGTCGTCGTCCAGGGGATCCCGGGTCGGCGCGGTGCGCGGGGCGTCCTGGTCACGCTGCCGCGGGACGGGCAGGGGCTGGCCGGGCTGGACGAGAGCGATCGCACAGTGCTCTACCTGGTGGTCCGCCGGGTCGGCATGGCGGTGGACAACGTCCGGCTGTACGCCCGCGAGCACCGCCTGGCCGAGACGCTGCAGCGCGCGATGCTGCCCGAGCAGGACGAGGTCAAGGACCTCGACGTGTGGACGTACTACGCGCCGAGCTCCGGGCACGCCCAGGTCGGCGGCGACTGGTACGACGTGCTCCAGGTGAACCCCGACGTGATCGCCCTGGTGATCGGCGACGTCGTCGGGCACGACGTCGAGGCCGCGGCCGCGATGGGTCAGCTGCGCTCGGTCGTGCGGTCCTACGCGTTCGAGGACACCCAGCCCGGTGCCGTGCTGGACCGCGTCGACCAGCTCGTGGCCGGGATGCGGATCCCGCGCTCGGCCAGCCTGGTGTTCGCGACCCTGACCCGCAGCCCGACCGGCTGGTCGCTGAGCTACTCGCGCGCGGGTCACCTGCCCCCGCTGGTCGCGCGCGGGTCCGAGGTCGTCCAGCTGTCGGAGGCCGGCGGTGCGATGGTGGGCTTCGGCTACACCGGGCGGTCGACCGGGCGGCACGAGCTGGCACCGGGCGACGTCCTGGTCCTGTACACCGACGGGCTGATCGAGCGCCGTGACCGGACGCTGCGCGAGGGTCTGCGCGCACTGGTCGAGGTGACCGGTCAGGTGGGCGCCCTCGACGCGGCCGGCGTCGGTGAGGAGCTGCTGTCCCGGCTGGCCGACGAGCCCGAGGACGACGTCGCCGTCGTGGTCGTGCGCATCCCTGACCCCGACGCGGTGCCCACCCCTGGTGCGCCGAGCCCGCGGCGGCGCCGCTGGTCGCTGCCGAGCGAGCCGGCATCGATCGGCCGGGCGCGGCACGCGGTGCTGCGTACCTGTGCGGCCTGGGAGATCCCCGGTGTGGCCAGCGCCGAGCTGGTGGTCTCCGAGCTCGTGGCGAACGCCGTCCTGCACGGCTGGGGCCACGTCGTGCTGCGTCTGTTCGACACCGGAGAGGGACTGCGGATCGAGGTCGAGGACTCCAACCCGGCACCGCCGGTGGCGACCGACGGGCACCCGGGACGGGTCGGCGGCTACGGCATCCAGATCGTCGAGCGGCTCGCCGACTGGGGCTGGCGGCCGGCGGGTACCGGCAAGCTCGTGTGGGCGCGGGTGCGGCCGGTGCCGTTCGGCAACCTCACCAGTGCCCGCGGGCCCGAGCAGTCCTGACCCTCGGTCGGTCCTGACCCCGGACGGTCCGGTCCCTCGGGCGGCGGGCGCCGCCTCGGCCGACGCCTCAGGAGACGATCGACTCCACCGGTGGGCACGCGTGCTCGGTGTCGAGCCGGAACATCTGCAGGGCGCCGCAGACCTCGAGCACGAAGAGCTCGCGCTCGTCGCAGCCGCGCAGCACCGTCGCGCCCCCGCGCTTGCGGCCGGAGTCGGCGAGCGAGATGAGGAACGCCGCCCCGGTGGAGTCCATGAAGGTGACCCCGCACATGTCGATGACCAGGAGCTGGCGGCGCAGGCCGGTCACGCGGGCGGCGATCTCGGGGAACTGGTCACGCTCGGCCAGATCGAGGTCACCGGAGATGACCAGCGTGGTGGTCGCCGGGGACATGGCGATCTCGATCATGGGGTTCTCCAAGAGGGGGCCGGGGGGCCAGGCCGTGCTCGACTGTAGTCACGCCGTCGGGCAGCCGCACGTCAGGACCGGTTCAGGTCGGGGGAAATCACCCGGGTGGGAACGGCCGCGGCGGCGGGCACCCTGCCCGGGACGAGACGGCCGCTCCGGGCAGGTCCACCTCCGGTAGCCTCGATGCGGCACTCGGGAGGTCCCGGTCGTGTGCCACTGCTCCCGAGAGAAGGATCCTCATGCCAGCCGTCGTGGTGCTCGGTGCCCAGTGGGGCGACGAGGGCAAGGGCAAGGCCACCGACCAGCTCGGGTCGCGCGTCGACTACGTCGTGAAGTTCAACGGCGGCAACAACGCCGGGCACACCGTGGTGATCGACGGCGAGAAGTACGCCCTGCACCTGCTGCCCTCGGGCATCCTGTCGCCAGGGGTCACCCCCGTGATCGGCAACGGGGTCGTGATCGACCTCACCGTCCTGTTCCAGGAGATCGACGCCCTCGACGTCCGCGGTGTCGACACCTCGCGGCTGCTGGTCTCGGCGAACGCGCACATCATCCCGCCGTACAACCGGACCATCGACAAGGTCACTGAGCGGTTCCTCGGCAAGCGCCGGATCGGCACGACCGGGCGCGGCATCGGACCGACCTACGCGGACAAGATCAGCCGCGTCGGCATCCGGGTCCAGGACCTGTTCGACGAGCACATCCTGGCGCAGAAGGTCGAGGGGGCGCTCGACCAGAAGAACCACCTGCTGGTCAAGGTCTACAACCGCCGCGCGATCACCGTCGAGGAGACCGTCGCCGACCTGCTGGCGTACGCCGAACGGCTCCGGCCGATGGTCGCGGACACCGCGCTGATCCTGAACAAGGCGCTCGACGAGGGCAAGACGGTCCTGTTCGAGGCCGGTCAGGCGACGATGCTCGACGTCGACCACGGCACCTACCCGTTCGTCACGTCGTCGTCGGCCACTGCGGGCGGGGCGTGCACCGGCTCGGGTGTCGGACCGACCCGGATCGACCGCGTGGTGGGCGTCATCAAGGCGTACACGACCCGGGTCGGTGAGGGTCCGTTCCCCACCGAGCTGCTCGACGACACCGGCGAGTGGCTGCGCAAGCAGGGCGGCGAGTACGGCACGACGACCGGCCGTCCGCGGCGCTGCGGCTGGTACGACGCGGTCGTCGCGCGCTACTCGAGCCGGGTCAACGGGCTGACCGACCTGGTGGTCACCAAGCTCGACACCCTGACCGGGCTGGCGAAGGTGCCGATCTGCGTCGCCTACGACGTCCACGGCACGCGGTACGACGAGATGCCGTTCGACCAGAGCGACGTCCACCACGCCGTGCCGGTCTACGAGGAGCTCGACGGCTGGTGGGAGGACATCACGGCCTGCCGCACCTTCGACGAGCTGCCGGTCAACGCCCAGCGGTACGTCCTGCGGCTCGAGGAGATCAGCGGGACGCGGGTCTCCGCGATCGGCGTCGGCCCCGGCCGCGAGGCGACCATCGTCCGCCACGACCTCCTCGGCTGACACCGTGCGGATCCTGGTCATCGGTTCGGGCGCGCGGGAGCACGCCATCATCCGTGCGTTCGCCGGTGGTCCGGCGGGCCCGGCCGGCTCGGTCGGCCCCGCAGGTTCGGCGGGCGCGGCGCACGAGCTGCACGCGGCACCGGGCAACCCGGGGATCGCGGCCCTGGCGACCCTGCACGACGTCGACCCGATGGACGGGGCGGCCGTCGCTGCCCTCGCCACCGAGGTGCAGGCCGAGCTGGTCGTCGTCGGGCCGGAGGCGCCGCTCGTGGCGGGGGTCGCCGACGCGGTCCGGGCCGTGGGGATCGCGTGCTTCGGGCCCACCGCGCAGGCCGCGGCGCTCGAGGGCTCGAAGGCCTTCGCCAAGGACGTGATGGCCGCCGCGGGTGTGCCGACCGCCATGGCACACGTCTGCACGACCGTCGAGGAGGTCGCCGAAGCCCTCGACGCGTTCGGCGCGCCCTACGTGGTCAAGGACGACGGTCTGGCGGCGGGCAAGGGGGTCGTCGTGACCTCGGACCGCGAGGAGGCCCTCGAGCACGCACGTGGCTGCCTGGAGCGTGGAGCCGGTCACGGCGCGGTCGTCGTCGAGGAGTACCTCGACGGGCCGGAGGTCTCGCTGTTCTGCCTGACCGATGGCGTGACAGTCGTGCCGCTGGCCCCGGCGCAGGACTTCAAGCGGGCCCTCGACGGCGACGCCGGCCCCAACACCGGGGGGATGGGCGCGTACTCGCCGCTGCCGTGGGCCCCGGCGGACCTGGTCGACGAGGTGGTCGCCCGCGTGGCGGAGCCGACGGTCGCCGAGATGCGGCATCGCGGCGTCCCGTTCGCCGGCGTCCTGTACTGCGGCCTCGCCCTGACCGGTCGCGGAGTGCGGGTGATCGAGTTCAACGCGCGGTTCGGCGACCCCGAGACGCAGGTCGTCCTGGCGCGGCTCGCCTCGCCGCTCGCCGAGGTGCTCCTCGCGGCGGCCACCGGTCGTCTCGACGAGCAGCCGCCGCTGCGCTGGCACGACGACGCCGCGGTGACCGTCGTGGTCGCGGCGCACGGCTATCCGGGCACGGTGCGCGCCGGCGACGAGATCGAGGGTGTCGCCGAGGCCGAGCAGGTCCCCGGGGTGCACGTGCTGCACGCCGGGACGGCACGGGCGCAGGACGGCGGGCTCGTCTCGGCCGGCGGGCGCGTCCTGTCGGTCGTCGGGACCGGTCCGGACATCGACGCGGCCCGGGCGACCGCCTACGCCGGGGTGGAGCGGATCGCGCTGCGCGGCTCGCAGCACCGCACGGACATCGCCGCGACGATGCCGGAGCTCGAGGTGCCGGAGGCCGCTCTGTGACGAGGCCCGACGGCGGTGCCGACGGCCGTGCGTGCGGCAGCCGGGACGCGCAGCGGGGTGGTCCGACGGTCCGAGCCCTCGCCGCGCTGGTCCTGGTCGCGCTCCTCGCGGGGTGCTCCGCCGGGTCGCCCGACGAGGCCGCGTCTCCGACCGCGTCGACCGGACCTGAGCCGTCGCCCACGGCGGAGCCGTCGCCCACCCCGACACCGGAGCCCGACCCGGCGGTGACGGTGGTCGCGACCGCCTCGGTCGACCCGGTGGAGGTCTTCGCGAGCCCGGACGACGCGGCACCGACGCAGGTCGTCGCCGCGGCCGACGCCATCTCCCTGCCCGGTCAGGTCCCGGTGACGTTCGTGGTGACCGAGCAGCGCGAGGACTGGCTGCAGGTGCTGCTGCCCGTCGAGCCGCAGGGGTCGAGCGGCTGGGTACGTGCTGCCGACGTCGCGCTGTCGATGACCGACGACCTGATCGAGGTGCGGTCGGCCGAGCACCGTCTTCTGCTCCACCGGGGCGACGAGGTCGTGCTGGACGTGGCGATCGGGCTCGGTGCCGAGATGGTGCCGGTCGGCAGGTACTTCCTCAAGGAGCTGCTGCAGCCGCCCACGGCCGGCGGGGTCTACGGCGCCTACGCCTACGGCCTGTCCGGCTACCCGCCCGCCCTGGTGTCCTTCGCGGCCGGCCGGGGTGTCGTCGGGATCCACGGCACCAACCAGCCGACGGTGGTCGGCACGGACCCGTCGGTCGGCTGCATCGTGATGACCGACGCCGACATCGTCCGCCTGGTCGAGGAGATCGGCCTGCCGCTCGGCACGCCGGTGGAGGTCGTTGCGTGAACACCCTTCTGCCGCTGGGAGACTGACCACATGACCCTCGAGCTGCCGGGCTGGACGCACACCTACTCGGGCAAGGTCCGCGACCTGTACCTGCCGTCGGCGGGCTCGGCGGCGGCCCAGGAGCACGGCGACGTCGTCCTGGTCGTGGCGAGCGACCGGATCAGCGCCTACGACCACGTCCTGGCGACCCCGGTCCCCGGCAAGGGGACGGTGCTGACCCAGCTCAGCCTGTGGTGGTTCGAGCAGCTCGACGACCTCGTGCCCCACCACGTCGTGACGGCCGCACCGGGGGCCGCGGGGGTGCCCGACGCCGTGGCCGGGCGCGCGATGGTCTGCCGTCGGCTCGAGATGTTCCCGGTGGAGTGCGTGGCCCGCGGCTACCTGACCGGCTCGGGGCTGGTCGAGTACCGCGCAGGCGGCGCGGTGTGCGGGGTCCCGCTGCCGGCCGGGCTCGAGGACGGGTCGCGGCTGCCGGAGCCGATCTTCACCCCGGCCACCAAGGCCGAGCTCGGCGAGCACGACGAGAACGTGACGTTCGACCTCGTGGCGCAGCGGATCGGGGCCGACGACGCGGCCCGCCTGCGTGACCTGACGCTGGCCGTCTACCGCCGGGCCGAGGTGATCGCGCGCGACCGCGGCGTGATCCTCGCGGACACGAAGCTCGAGTTCGGTCGGGCCCTGCAGGGGCCGCACGCCGGTCGGATCGTCCTGGGTGACGAGGTCCTGACCCCGGACTCCTCGCGGTTCTGGCCCGCCGACGCCTGGCAGCCCGGCCGGGCCCAGCCGAGCTTCGACAAGCAGTTCGTGCGCGACTGGCTGACCTCGCCGGCGTCCGGCTGGGACCGCGCGGCGGACACCCCGCCGCCGCCGCTGCCCGCCGACGTCGTGGCCCGCACCCAGGAGCGCTACCTCGACGCCTTCCGCCGCCTCACCGGTCGCGACCTCGTCCTGCCCTGATGCGGGAGGCCCACCGGTCCGAGGACGACGACGGCGCCGCTCACGGCAGGCCCGTCCTGCTGCGCGGGGGACGGCTGGTCGACGCCTCCGGGGGACGCAGCGGTGAGCCGGTGGACGTGCACCTCGTCGCCGGCCGCGTCGCCGCCATCGGGCCGCAGCTGACCGCCTCGCCGGGGGACGACGTCGTGCACCTGGACGGCCGCTGGGTCGTGCCGGGGCTGTGGGACGCGCACACCCACATGACCCAGTGGGCGCTGGCCCGACGGCGGCTCGACGTGTCGACGGCGACCTCGGCCACCCGCGCGGCCTCGCTCGTGACCGAGCGGCTGCGCGCCGACCCGCCGCCGGCCGGGCTCCCGCTGATCGGCTTCGGCTTCCGGGACGGCCTGTGGTCCGACGAGCCGACCGCCCGGCTGCTCGACGACGCGGCCGACGCGGCGCACCGGCCCGACGTCCCTGTCGTCCTGGTCAGCGGCGACCTGCACTGCGGCTGGCTGAGCACCGCGGCCGCGCGGTCGTTCGGCGTCGCGACCGACCCCGGCGCGTCGCCGGACGGCTCGGGCCTGGTGCGCGAGCGTCAGTGGTTCGCAGTGATCGACCGGCTCGGGGAGGCGCCGGACGACGTGCTCGACGGCTGGGTCGCCGAGGCAGTAGCCGCCGCCGCGGCGCGAGGTGTCGTCGGCGTCGTGGACTTCGAGGCCGCCGGCGGCATCGACGTCTGGGCGCGGCGGTCCGCGGGTGGGCCGCTCGGGTTGCGCGTGCAGGCCGCCGTCTGGCCGGACGGGCTCGGGGCGATCGTCGCGCGCGGTGTGCGCAGCGACGACGTGGTGCCGGGCACCGCCGGTCTGGTGACGATGGGCTCGCTGAAGATCATCACCGACGGATCGCTCAACACCCGGACCGCCTGCTGCGCCGACCCGTACCCGGGGCTCACCGGGCCGGGGGCGACCGGCGTCCTGTCGGTCCCGCCGGACGAGCTGCGGGCCCTGATGCGCCGAGCGGCGGCAGCCGGCCTGACCTGCGCGGTGCACGCGATCGGGGACCGCGCGAACACGCTGGCGCTCGACGCGTTCGACGCGACCCGGGCGCGGGGCAGCATCGAGCACGCCCAGCTCCTGGCGCCGCGGGACGTCGGCCGGATGGCCGCCCTCGGTGTGGTCGCGAGCGTCCAGCCCGAGCACGCGCTGGACGACCGGGATGTGGCGGACCGGTACTGGGCGGGCCGCACCGACCGCGCCTTCGTCTTCCGCTCGCTGCACGAGGCCGGGGTCCGGCTGGCGCTGGGCTCGGACGCACCCGTCGCACCGCTCGACCCGTGGCAGGCGATCGGTGCCGCCGTCGAGCGCACCCGGGACGCGCGGCCGGCCTGGCACCCGGAGCAGCGGATCCCGGTCGAGGTGGCCCTGCGCGCCACCACCGGTGGCCGGTCCGTCGTCGCCGGCGGTGACCTCGCCGACCTCGCCGTTCTCGACGCCGATCCGCTGACCCGGCACGGTGTCGACCTGCGGACCATGCCGGTGGCCGCGACGATGCTGGACGGGCGCTGGACGCACCGGACGGTCTGAGCCGCAGCCGGCGACTGCGGGTACGTCCGAGCCACCACAATGGTCAGGTCCACGACGCGCTCCGAGGCGAGGTGCTCATGAAGGCAGCGATCATCCACGGCGGCTTCGACGTGCGGGTCGAGGAGGTTCCCGATCCCGTGCTGCTCGAGCCGACGGACGCCGTCGTGCGGGTCCTGATGTCCTGCATCTGCGGCAGCGACCTGTGGCCGTACCGGAGCACCGGGCCGCGCCGCAACGGTCCCGCCCGGATCGGCCACGAGTTCCTCGGCGTGGTCCAGGAGGTCGGTGCCGACGTCGCGACGATGCGACCGGGCGACGTCGTCATCGCACCCTTCATGTGGTCCGACGGGACCTGTCCGCACTGCCTGGCCGGGATCCAGACGTCCTGCCTGCACGGTGGTGGCTGGGGCGAGGACCGGGTCGACGGCGGTCAGGGTGAGGCGGTCAGGGTCCCGCAGGCCGACGGCACACTTGTCGTCGCACCGGTGGCGCCGGACGACGAGCGACTGCCCGCACTGCTGACCCTGTCCGACGTGATGGGCACCGGCCACCACGCGGCGCTCGCCGCCGGGGTCGGGCCGGGCTCGACCGTCGCGGTCGTGGGCGACGGCGCCGTCGGGCTGTGCGGGGTGCTCGCGGCGCGGCGGCTGGGCGCGGAGCGGATCATCCTGCTCGGCCGGCACGACAGCCGGGTCGC
Organism: Cellulomonas sp. KRMCY2; assembly: GCF_000526515.1. Lineage (NCBI taxonomy): Bacteria > Bacillati > Actinomycetota > Actinomycetes > Micrococcales > Cellulomonadaceae > Cellulomonas > Cellulomonas sp. KRMCY2. Next base: position 1,073,159 of record NZ_JAGF01000001.1, on the reverse strand, counting down.
CGTGGCCCGCGGCTTCGGTGCCACCGACGTCGTGCCCGAGCGTGGTGACGACGCCGTCGCCCGGGTCATGGAGCTGACCGAGGGACTCGGCGTCCCGCACGTCCTGGAGTGCGTCGGCATGCAGTCGTCCTGGGACACGGCCGTCGCGATCGCCCGGCCGGGTGGGACCGTCGGCTACGTCGGTGTGCCCAACGGCATGGAGTCCGGGCTGCCGCTGCGCACGATGTTCGGCAACAACATCGCGGTCCGCGGCGGGGTCGCCCCGGTGCGTTCCTACCTGCCCGCGCTCATGGCCGACGTGCTCGACGGCACCATCGACCCGTCGCCGGTCTTCGATCTGGAGCTCCCGCTGGACCAGGTTCCGGACGGCTACGCGGCGATGCACGAGCGACGGGCGATCAAGGTCCTGCTGCGGCCGGGTCGTTGATGCGCGCCGTCCTCTTCGAGGAGTTCGGTGGGCCGTTGACGGTGGCCGACGTGCCCGCGCCCGCGTGCCCCTCGCACGGCGTCGTGGTCCGGGTCGAGGCGACCGGCGTGTGCCGCAGCGACTGGCACGGCTGGCAGGGGCACGACGACGGGATCGCGCTGCCGCACGTCCCGGGTCACGAGCTCGCCGGGACGGTGGTCGAGGTCGGCGCCTCGGTGCGACGGTGGCGGAGCGGCGACGTCGTCACCGTGCCCTTCGTGTGCGCGTGCGGGACGTGCCGGGCGTGCCTGGCCGGTGAGCAGCAGGTGTGCGAGAACCAGACCCAGCCCGGCTTCACCGGCTGGGGCTCGTTCGCCGAGCTGGTCGCGCTGGACCACGCCGACGTCAATCTCGTCCGCCTGCCCGACGGCATGACGCCGGTCACCGCCGCATCGCTGGGCTGCCGGTTCGCGACCGCCCACCGGGCGCTGACGGTGCACGGCCGGGTGCGCGAGGGCGACTGGGTCGCGGTGCACGGCTGCGGGGGCGTCGGGCTCTCGGCGGTGATGATCGCGGTCGCGGCCGGGGCACGCGTGGTGGCGCTCGACGTGTCGGCCGCTGCGCGGCAGGCCGCGACGGAGCTGGGCGCCGAGGTCGTGCTCGACCCGCGTCCCGCGGGCCTGCCGGACGCCGACGCGACGCCGGAGGCGGTCGGTGCGCGGGTCGTCGACGCCACCGGTGGTGGGGCCGACGTCTCGCTCGACGCGCTCGGCCACCCGGACACGGCCGTCGCCTCGGTGCTCGGGCTGCGCCGGCGCGGGCGGCACGTCCAGGTCGGTCTGCTGCTCGCCGGGCATGCCAGGACGGCCCTGCCGATGGACCGCATCGTCGGCTGGGAGCTCGAGGTCTACGGCAGCCACGGGATGGCCGCCCATGGGTACCCCGCGCTGCTGGCGCAGGTCGCGAGCGGTGCGCTGCGGCCCGAGCTGCTGGTCGGCCGGACGATCGGCCTCGACGCGGCGGGCGCAGCGCTCGCGGCGATGGCCGACCCGGGCGCGTCCGGACCGGGCATGACCGTCGTCGTGCCGTGACCGGGGTGGACGGGGCAGGCGGGGTGGACGGGCGGGGTCGGGGTGGAGGACCTTGGCTCCTGTCGGCGGACGGCACCGCGTCGTTCGCCTGAGCTGGAGGTGGTCGAGGTGTCCGTCCGGAACATGCGTCCGGTGCTGCTCGTGGCGGCAGCCCTGCTTCTCCTGGCGGCCTGTGCCGCGGGGCCGAACGACCTGATCAACACGGCGGCGGCCACCGCCACCGAGCCGGCCGGGTTCTGGTTGGGCCTGTGGCACGGGGTGATCGCGCCGATCACCTTCATCATCTCGTTGTTCAACGAGGGCGTGGGCATCTACGAGGTGCACAACAACGGCGGCTGGTACGACTTCGGCTACATGATCGGTCTGTCGGTGCTGCTCGGCAGCGGCGGCCGGGGGAGCCACGCGGCGAGCCGCAGCCGATCCCGCCGGTAGTCGAGTCCCGCGATGCTTGTGCGATAGGTCGTCTCGCGATATATATCGCACGTGCGCTTCAGGATGACCGAGCAGGCGTACCTCGTGCTGCTGTCGCTCGTCGACCAGCCCCGGCACGGCTACGGCATCGTGCAGGCGGTGGTCGACCTCTCGGCCGGTGCGACGGCGCTGGGTGCCGGGACGCTCTACGGGTTGCTCGACCGCCTGGGCGGGGCCGGGCTGGTCGAGCCGAGCGGCGAGGAGGTCGTCGACGGTCGACTGCGTCGCTACTACCGGCTGACCGAGGCCGGGACCGCGGCCGTCGCGACCGAGACCGCGCGCCTGCACGCGCTGACCCGGCGGGCGCAGTCGGTGCTGCACGCCGGACCGGCGCTCGGTGGTGCGTGATGGCGCGGCAGCAGCCCGCCCTTGCTGGGCCGCCCCGCGGGGTGAACCCGCGGTTCGAGCGGAGTGTGACCCGCTGGCTCCGGGCCTACCCGCCGCGGTGGCGCATCGTGCGGGGTGCCGAGCTGTTCGGCGTCCTCGTCGACCTCTCGCGGCCCGACGACGATCGCCTGAGCTTCCGGACAGTCGTCGACCTGGTCCGGTCAGGGTGGGCGACGCGCTGGCGTGAGCGCCCACCGCTACCCACCTGGTTCCTGTACCGGTTCTTCAACCGCCGCATCCCGGCCGCGCACCGTGGATGGGCGGCTGACGACATCGACGGCGCCCTGTACCCGACCCGGCAGTATCTGGCCTCGATGTGGGCGCTCCTGGTGATCTGGTCGTTGTCGCTTCCGCTCGGGAGCGCACAGCCCGCTGAGGTCTACGGCTTGATCATCGTCGGACTCGGGCTGGCATCGCTGGTGCTCTGGCCGAACCACTACCGCCGCCAGGCGCGCCTCAAGCACCTGGTGCCGCAGCCCGGCGAGCTTCTCGTGCCGGGGGTGCTGATCGGCCAGGAGGTTCCCGGTGTCCGGGTCGACGCCCGATCCGCCCTGCGCTGGGCCGTGCCGGCGCTCGGACTCGTCGCGGTCGGCTCGGTCGTCTCGGTGCTGGCCGCGCCCAAGGCGCTCCGGACGATCCCGCTGGACGTAGGCAGCTGGGAGATCGTCGTCGGCCCGATCGGCACAGGGCGGACGGTGGCGCTGATCGTGCTCGGCGCCGCCCTGCTGGCCGGGGTCCGGATCGCCGTCGTGGCGCAACGCCGGCTGCGGCGGTGGCTCCCCGAGCGGGCGGGCCAGCCCTACCGGGTCCTCCGCCGGCTCTCGCGGACCGGTCGCGTGAACGTGGTCCTGTGGACCGGCGCGGTCGGTGCGCTCGTCTGGGCCGAGGTCGCCGGGACGCTCGCGCTGGTCCTGAGCGTGCCGCTGGGTGTTGCGGCGATGCTTCTGCTTCCTGGTGCCGCGGTCGCGCTGGCGACGATCTGCCGGAGCGACCCGGCCGACGTGGACGATCTCGCCGGCTACGACGTGTGGTCGACGGCAACCCGCGGCCGGGTGCCGGACGTCGACCGTCTCGCGATCGCGGTGCGGCCGCTGGCCGGTCCGGTGCCCGACGGTGCCGTCGTCCCACCGCACCGGCTCGGGGACCCGCCCTACCCCGTCCTGCGGTAGCCGTTCCCGGCGACCGCGCTGCCCCTGCAGTCTCACCGCTCGGGGGTCGAACCGTGGGCACGCGCGTCGTCGCGCACGCCCGGCTGGGTACGCTGGCCTCGGCCGAGCACAGCGCCGTGCAGCGCGCCGCAGCAGCTGCCGCCCAACACCAGCACCTGGAGCTCCCCGTGGGACGTGTCATCGTCGATGTGATGCCGAAGCCCGAGATCCTCGACCCGCAGGGCAAGGCCGTCGCCGCTGCCCTGCCGCGGCTCGGCTTCACCGGGTTCGTCGGCGTGCGCCAGGGCAAGCGGTTCGAGCTCGAGGTCGAGGGCGAGGTGACCGCCGAGGTGCTGGACGCGGTGCGCCGCGCCGCGGAGACCGTGCTGTCCAACCCGGTGATCGAGGACGTCGTCCGGGTCGCCGCGGCAGAGCAGCACGACGCCGGTCAGGAGCACGGCGAGTGACCACGCCGACCGCCACCCAGAACGGGTCCGCCGGTCCGCGTGACGGGTCGGCGGCCGGTGCCCGCATCGGTGTCGTGACGTTCCCCGGGACCCTCGACGACCGGGACGCTGCCCGCGCCGTCCGGCTGGCCGGCGCCACCGCCGTCCCGCTGTGGCACGCCGACGCCGACCTGTACGGCGTGGACGCCGTCGTGCTGCCCGGTGGCTTCTCCTACGGCGACTACCTGCGCGCCGGGGCGATCAGCCGCTTCGCCCCGGTGATGGACTCCGTCATCGCCGCCGCGGCCGGTGGGCTCCCCGTGCTCGGCATCTGCAACGGCTTCCAGATCCTGTGCGAGGCGCACCTGCTGCCGGGGTCGATGATCAAGAACGACCACCGGACGTTCGTCTGCCGCGAGCAGGTGCTCGCCGTCGAGAACGTCGACACCGCCTGGACCCGCGACTACACGCCCGGCGAGCGGATCACCGTCCCGCTGAAGAACCAGGACGGCCAGTTCGTCGCCGACGAGCACACCCTCGACGAGCTCGAGGGCGAGGGCCGCGTCGTCTTCCGGTACCAGGACTGGAACCCGAACGGCTCGCGCCGCGACATCGCCGGGATCTGCAACGCCGCAGGGAACGTCGTGGGGCTGATGCCGCACCCCGAGCACGCCGTCGAGCCCGGCTTCGGACCGGACGGGCCGCGCGGCCCGCGCACCGGGACCGACGGGCTGCGGCTGTTCACGTCGGTGCTCGGCGCCCTCGTCCGCTGAGCGGCCCAGGGCGCGCGATGGACCGGGACGACGCCCCGCAGGTGACCGGTGCGGTCGAGATCGCTGTCGTGCCGTGGCACGACGACGACGCCGCGCGGTTGCGCGAGGAGCAGCAGACCGAGCTCGCCGGCCGCTACGACGGCGAGGGTGACATCGAGCCGATCCTCCCACCCGAGCAGATGCTCGGCACGGTCCTGGTCAGGGTCGGCGGTGAGGTCGCGGGCTGCGGTGCACTGCGTGACGGCGGTGGGTACGGGCCCGGCTACGGCGAGCTCAAGCGCATGTACGTCCGCCCGGCGTTCCGTCGCCGCGGCCTGTCCCGGCTGATCCTCCTCGAGCTCGAGCGGATCGCCCGTGAGTACGGGCTCGCGCGGTTGATCCTGGAGACCGGCGTCCGCCAGCACGAGGCGATCGGCCTGTACCGCTCGTCCGGCTACCGGCGGATCGCCGGCTACGGTCCCTACGCGACCGAGGTCCGGTCGGTCTGCTACGCCAGGTGGCTCGCGCCCGATGCCGGGACACGGGTCCTGGTCATCAACGGAACGGTGGGCGCCGGCAAGACGACGATCGCCGCCGCTGCTGCCGCTCTGCTCGGTGAGCGCCAGGTCCCGCACGCCTGGCTGGACGCCGATGTCTTCCGCCGGGTGTGGCCGACGCCTCCGGGTGATCCCTTCGCCCAGCAGGTCGTGTTCGCGCAGCTCGCTGCGATCGCGCCGAACCTCGCCGCGCACGGGTACTGGCGGGTGCTGCTCGCCGACGTGGTCGAGGACCCGGCGGACCGGGAGCGCTACGAGGCAGCCTTCGACGGCGCGGACGTGGCCATCGTCCGGCTGACCGTCAGCGAGGCGAGCCGGCTGGCCCGGTTGACCGAGCGGGAGGACGACCGGAGCGCACGGGACTGGCACCTGGCCCGGACGGTCGAGCTCGACCGGATCCTCGACACCGCCGGCCTGGACGACGTCGTCGTCGACAACGACGGGCGCCCTCCCCGCGAGGTCGCCGCCGAGGTGCTGGCCGCGGCCGGCTGGGTCGAGGAGTGCTGATGGAGCACGCCGTCACGCTCAGCGGGCACGGGTTGCGACTGGAGCCGCTGGCCCTCGGGCACGCCGAGGCCCTGGTGTCCCTGGTCGACGACGGCGTCTGGGCCGGCACGACGTCGCCCACACCGCGCGACGCCGCGCACATGACGGGCGTGATCCGCACCGCGCTGGAGACGCCGGACCGGTACGCCTTCGCGGTCCTCGACGCCGGCACGGCAGAGGTCCGCGGGTCGACCTCGTTCTACGACGTGCTGCCGGCCCAGCAGCGCTGCGAGATCGGGCACACCTTCTACGGCCGGCAGTGGTGGGGTGGGCGCACCAACCCGGCGTGCAAGTACCTGCTGCTCAGCCACGCCTTCGACACGTGGGGCATGCACCGGGTCGCCCTGCGCGCGGATGCCCGCAACGTGCGCAGCACCGGTGCCATGCGCCGGCTGGGCGCCGTCCCCGAGGGTGTGCTGCGCGGCCACCGGATCGCCGCCGACGGGTCGCGGGCAGACACCGTCTACTTCTCGGTCCTGGCGCCGGAGTGGCCGGCCGTGCGGGACGGGTTGCTGGCGCGCCTCGCGGTGTGACCGGGCGGGTGCCGGCGGTCCCGATCATGGTCCCGGCGGGCGCTGGGCCGAACGGGTGGGATTGTGACCTGCGGCGATGCTGGATGGCCCGATGGCGCCCGCTCCTGCGCGCGGCTGGATACGGTTCTCATGATCGCCTCCCCCAGAGTGATCATCCCCGCCACGGCCGTCTCCTGTGACGTCCGGCTTCGACCCAAGGAACCCCCATGAGTGCGTCGAGCCGCTTCCGCGCGACCAGCCGTCGACGCGGGTCTGCCCTGGTGCTCGGGGTGTGCCTCGTCGTCGCAGGCGCATCCAGCGCGAACGCACGGCCGGCGGAGGTCCGTGCAGGAGCGACGGTGCCTGCGTCGGCCACGACCTCCGGTACCGGCACCGCCGCCGCCACCGTCGTTGCTGATACCGAGGAGTCAGCGGTCGAGCGATACATCCGACGGGTCTACCTCGACCTGTTCGACCGGGCACCCGACCCGACGGGGATGGCGGGGTGGACCGCGGCGCTGAACAGCGGCACGCCCGAGTCGCGGTGGCGAACTCGATCACGTACAGCACCGAGTACCGCGCGCGACTGATCGGCGCCTCGTACGCGCGCTACCTGAACCGCGGACCCGACGCGGTCGGACTGAGCACGTGGCTGGCGGCGATGAAGAACGGTTGGACCATCTCCCAGATGGAGTCGGGCTTCATCGCCTCCCCGGAGTACTACGCGAAGGCGGGTTCGACCGATGCGGGTTGGGTCGCCGCGCTCTACACCGATGTGCTCGGCCGGGCCGCCGGGGCGAACGAGATCACCTACTGGACGGGGCGACTGGCTGACGGCGCGGGGCGCGTCCCCGTGGCCATGGGGTTCCTGCTCTCGACCGAGCGCCTCCGGACCGTGGTGGACGAGCACTACCAGCACCTGCTCGGCCGCGGCATCGACCCGTCAGGCCAGTCGACGTGGGTCGGCATCCTGCAGGCCGGCGGGCGCGATGAGGCGATCATCGGCGGGATCATCGCGAGCGACGAGTACTGGTCCCGCGGCGCCGCCACACCCGCGGTGCTGACGGCGTCCGCGCTGGTCCGCGCCGGTTCACCGCTGGCCGTCTCAGGCTCCGGGTTCAAGCCCGGCTCCACGGTCCGGGTGTCGCTCCAGACCGGACCGCTCGACCTCGGCACCGTCGCGGTCTCTGCGGGGGGCGCATTCAGTGCCACGCTCCTGGTACCGGCAGGGGTCCCCGACGGCGTGCACACCGTCGTGGCGGAGGGTCGCGACGGCTCAGGCCTGCCGACGAGGGCTGTCGCGTCGGTCCGCGTCGACTCGACGGGCCCGAGCGTCACCACGGTCACGGTCTCCAAGCCCGTCGCAGCGCCCGGGGATGTGGTGACCTTCCAGGGGAGCTTCGCTGATGTCGCGGGTGTGGCCTCGGCCAGTCTCCGGGTCGGACCTGGCGCCGGCTTCTGCGACCCGACCGCTCGTCTGACGGAAGGCTCCGCGACGCTCGGTACCTGGTCGGTCACGTGCACCGTGCCGCTCGATGCGACGGCGGGGCAGTACACCGTGACACCGTCCGCTGCCGACGTCGTCGGCAACTGGCTCAACACCAACGGTGGGCCGACGACGACGGTCCGCGCGACGTTCACCGTGGCGCCCGTCGTCATCGTGCCGCCGGACATCCCTGCGGTCCAGGTCACCGCGGGATCGGTCGTCCGGCCGGGTGGTTCCCTTGCCGTCTCCGGCTCGGGGTTCAAGCCAGGCTCGACGACGCGCCTGGTCCTGCACTCCGACCCGATCGACCTGGGCACCGTGACGGTCTCCGGTGCGGGCACGTTCAGCACCACCGTCACGGTCCCGTCGTCGACGCCGGAGGGTGCGCACGAGATCGAGGCCGCGGGGCAGGACATGGCCGGCAGTGCTGCCGGTGCCACGGCCCCGTTGGTCATCGACGCGTCACCGCCGGTGGTCGACTGGATCACCGTGTCGCCGACGACTGCCTCGCCGGGGCAGGTCCTGACCTTCTCCGGCCACTTCACGGACGCCGTCGGCCTCGCGTCGGCCGCCCTCCAGGTCGGCATGAACGGTGACTACTTCTGCGACACGACCACAGCTCTGACCTCGGGCACCGTCCGTGACGGCGTCTGGTCGCTGTCCTGCACCGTGCCCGCGCTGGCCCTCTCCGGCCCGCACGAGGTTCTGGGCTTCGCGTACGACATCGCCGGCAACTGGGGCCACGGCACACCGATGGTCGGGGACCCCGTCCGGGGCACCTTCACCGTGATCGGTGGGCGTGAGCCGTCGGTGCCGGTCGTCTCGTCCGTGACCGTGTCACCCGCTGTCGTGGCCCCTGGCGAGCCATACGTGATCAGCGCGGACATCACCAGTGACGTCGGCATGACCACCGTCCAGCTGGTCTCGGCGCTCGATGGTGCCGAGGGCGTGGAAGCCCTCTGCACCACCGAGACCGCGACGCTCACGGCCGGGACGGCCACGGACGGGACCTGGTCCCTGAGCTGCACCGCGCCGGCGCAGGTGCTCTCCGGGAGCTACACGGTCACGGCCTACGGCTGGGACGCCGGCGGGATCTGGTTCAACGGGTCGATCGGGGAGACACCCCGTGGCACCTTCACCATTGCCGGTGGCTACGCCGACGTCCAGCGGCCGACGGTCGTGTCGGTCGACGTCACCCCGTCGCCGGTCCCCGCCGGCCAGACGTTGACGATCAGCACCCACCTGACCAGCCCGGTGGGTGTCGCCTTCGTCCAGATCGAGTCGACGGCGGACGGGGTCGAAGGGAACTCGTCCTTCTGCAACGGCGTCGCGACCCTGACGTCCGGCACCGCCACGGACGGTTACTGGACCATGTCCTGCACCGTGCCTGGGACGGTCGCCGCGCCGTTCTACACCGTCAAGCCCTACTTCCGGGACGTGCTCGGGCAGTGGGTCAACGTCAACGGGCCGTACACCAGTGACGTGCGGGGGCACTTCGAGATCGCCTGAGTGAGCTGAGCTGAGCTGAGCTGAGCTTGAGCTGCGCTGAGCTTGAGCTGCGCTGAGCAGGGCGCGGCGGTGCGGTGCGCCCGCCCCTGCTCAGGGCGGGTCGGCGCGTGCCGCCCCGGGCGCGGCTGGCTACCGTGAGGCGATGGTGATCGAGCGGGAGGTCGTCGTCGGCGCCGGGCGGACGGTGCGCACGTACGAGACCGGGGCCGGCGACCCGGACGAGCTGACCGTGATCTGGCACCACGGCTCCCCGCACACCGGTGCCCTCCTTCCGCCGTTGCTGGCCGCGGCATCCGAGCGGGGCATCCGGCTCGTGTCGTACGCCCGACCGGGCTACGGCGGATCCGTCCCGGCACCAGGTCGGGACGTCGCGTCGGCTGCGGGTGACGTGGCGCGGATCGCCGAGGCTCTCGGTGTGGGCAGGTTCGCGACGATGGGCGCATCGGGTGGCGGACCGCACGCCCTCGCCTGCGCGGCCCGGCTCCCGGACCAGGTCATCGCTGTCGTCTGCCTGGCCGGGCTTGCGCCGCTCACCGGGGACATCGACTGGTTCGGCGGCATGACCGCCAAGGGTGCGCTGCGAGCGGCCGTCGCGGGACGGGACGAGCGGGCCCGGTACGCCGAGACCGCGGAGTTCGATCCCCGCACCTTCACCGACGCCGACTGGGCGGCGTTGTCGGGACCGTGGGCGTCCTTGGGTGACGACGCCGGACGGGCCGCCGCGGCCGGTGGTGACGGGCTCATCGACGACGACGTCGCGTTCGCCGCTCCGTGGGGCTTCGACCCGGCGCAGATCGGCGCACCCGTGCTCCTCGTCCACGGCGGTCAGGACAGGATGGTGCCGCCGGCGCACTCCGCCTGGCTGGCCCGCCGGATCGGGCGCGCAGAGCTCTGGCATCGGCCCGACGACGGGCACGTCTCGGTCCTGCGCGAGGTCCCGGCGGCGATGGACTGGCTCGCGGGCCACCACGCGCGAGACGTGCGAGCCGGGTAGGGCCCGTCTCACCCCACCGCGCGGACGGCTCCGCGCCGACGGCTCCGAGCCGGGCCGGCCCGGTCGGGTCACTTCGCCGCGTCGTAGCTGTCCACGACCGACACCTGCAGCGCGAAGTCGACGGGCGAGTCGCCGAAGAGCAGCCGGCCCGCCTCGTTCGCAGCCTCGCGCACCGCCTCGGCGACCTGGTCCGCGACGATCGCCGGGGAGTGCACCATGACCTCGTCGTGCAGGAAGAAGATCAGGTGGGGTCGGCCCTCGACGGCCAGGAGCCGACGCCGCAGGGCCGCCATCCAGCACAGGGCCCACTCCGCGGCTGTGCCCTGGACGATGAAGTTCCGGGTGAACCGGCCCCAGTCACGTCGCCGTCGCCGCGCCGCGCGCACGTCGTCCGGTCCGGCGTCCTCACCGGAGGCCGCCTGCATCTGGTCCTGCCAGAGGGCACCGGGTGCCGGTGAGGAGCGGCCCAGCCAGGTGGAGACGATCTCACCCCGCTCCCCGGCGCGCGCCGCGGCCTCGACCATCCCGACCGCCTGCGGGTAGGCCCGGGTCAGCTGGGGCATGAGCACGGCGCTCGCCCCGGTCGTGGCGCCGTAGATGGCTCCGAGCATCGCGACCTTGGCCTGCTGCCTGGTCTCGACGATGCCGCCGTCGACGACGCCCTGGTAGAGGTCCGCCTGGCGGCCGGCTGCGGCCATCGCCGCGTCTCCTGACATCGCCGCGAGGACCCGGGGCTCGAGCTGTGCGGCATCGGCCACCACCAGGCGCCAGCCGGGGTCGGCGCGGACCGCGCCCCGGATGCTCGCGGGCAGCTGAAGGGCGCCTCCACCGCTCGTCGCCCACCGCCCGGTCACCACACCGCCGGGCACGTAGTCGGGCCGGAAGCGGCCGTCGTGGACCCAGGTCTCCATCCACGACCAGCCGTTGGCGCTGAGCAGGCGAGCGAGCTTCTTGTACTCGAGCAACGGCGCGACCACGGGATGCTCGAGCGCGCGGATCTCGTGCGTCCGCGTCGTGGTGACGTCGAGGCCGGCGAACCGCAGAGCACGCAGCAGGTCCGGCTGGGAGTCGACGTTGAGCGACGCCTGGCCCAGCGTCGTGCAGATCTCGTCGGCGAGTGCCTCGAGCCGTGCCGGCCGGCCGCCGCCGCGGGGCCGCTCGCCGAGCAGCCGGGTCAGGAGCTCGTCGTGCACCTCGGTGCTCCACGGCATCCCGTCGTGGCGCATCTCGGCCGCGATCAGCGCCCCGGTCGACTCGGCGGCGAGCAGCAGCCGCAACCGGCCCGGCTCCCTCGACCCGGCGACCGCGGCGAGCTGGCGCTGCAGCTCGGCGGGCGCGTCGAGCCGGTCGTCGACGGCGGACGCCGCCCGCGGGTCGTCGAAGAGGCTCGCGACGATCGGCGTCGGATCACCTGTCCTGGGTCCGTCCCAGGGACCCGGCGGCGCGAGCGCGACGGCGGAGTCGTCGCACAGGACGCTGCGCCGCAGGATCGCGTGGCACAGCCGCAGGTCGTGGCAGCGCTCGACCCGCACCCCGGCGGCGAGCAGGGCCGGGTAGCGGCGGGACGTGTCGTCCCACGCCCAGCGCGGGTGCTCGGCCTCCCGCTGGGCGACCGCCGAGGGCAGCTCGATCGCCGTGACCTCGGTCCGGGAGAGCGGTGCGCCGTCGTCGGCGGTCTCCTGCAGGACGACGAGGTCGGGCCGCTCGACGTCGTCGTGCACCACCAGGAAGGACACGGTCCATTGTCGCGGACACCGCCGACAACCCGGCGCAGGCCGTGCGCCCGTCCGCGACGAGCGACCGGGCTCAGTCGACGGGCCCCAGCCGAACGGTGCCGTCGGGGTCGACGGACCATCCCGGGTTGTGGGCGACCTCCCAGAGCGTGCCCGCGGGGTCGGCGAAGTAGCCGTGGTACCCGCCCCACTCCGCCCGCTGCGCGGGTTTGCGGATCGTCGCACCGGCGCGTGCGGCGTCGGCGAGCACGGCGTCCACCTCGGCCGCCGACCCGACGTTGTGGGCGAGGGCGACCCCCCGCGGCCCCTGAGCTGCACCCGCCGCCTCGTCGGGGACGAGGGTGGGGTCGACATCCTTGGCGAGCTCGCCAGCGCCGAAGATCGAGAGCGCGAGCCCGTGCCCGACCTGCAGGAACACGATCTGCCCGGGGACGTCGAGGATCGGCTCCCAGCCCAGACCCTCGACGTAGAACTGGCGTGCCTGCTCGACGTCGGGCACGCCCAGGGTGATCAACGAGACGTTCGGATCCATGGCACGACGGTAGCGGTGGGCACCGACACGTCACCGGGATCGGGCTGGTGGGTGTCGTACCAGGCCAGCGTCTCGCCCATCGAGTGCGCGACGACGGGGTCGGTCAGGGCGGCGCCGGCCCGCTCCACCGCAGGGCGCAGCGCGTCGACGTCGTGGTCGCCCGCATGGATCTCCACCACCGTGCCGGCCAGTGGCGCGAACGCGGCGAGCTGCCCGACGACGAACTCGGCCCAGCCGTGCCGGTACGTCGCGGGCATGTCACCGAGGACGACGTCGTACGGCGCGATCACCTCGTCCGGTGCGACCAGACCCCACCGGCTGCTGAGCACGAACCACGGGCGACCGGAGGCCTCGGCGTAGCAGCGCCGTCGAGCGAAGAGCGTGCTCGTGTACAGGAGTCGTGCGGGCGCGGCCTCGGTCTGCATCGACTTCACGCTGCCGATCAGCAGGACGTCAGCGGTCGGCAGGGCGCCCGCGCCGTCCGGTGCGATCAGCTCGTGGGACGGTCCGCCGAAGAGGGCGGGTTGGCGGGGCAGCCCGCGCGCTCGCCGGTACAGGCCGTGGCCGACCCGTTCGAGCACCGGACGCCGACCCGCAGGGCTGTAGTGCTCGACGCCCGGCGCATCGCTCTGGGTGAGCTCGACGATCTGGCTCTCCACGGTGCTGGGCCGGACGTCGGGGTAGCTCTGCGCGAACCACCGCAGGATGTCCTGCCGGGTGAACGGTGCGGGCAGGGTCCGGGCGCACTCGTCGAGCAGCTCGCTCACGGGTCGGTCGTACTTCATGGCGCCTCCAGCAGCAGGCAGCACCGCGTGCGTCCAACCATGGCAGACCCGCGGGCGGCGTGGTGCGTCCCGCGATCAGGCGGGCGGCGCCACGCTCCCACGGAGGTGTCGTCGCCCGGTCCGTGCGTCCCAGGCCGCGAAGGTGAACCCACCCGCCGGGCCGGCACCGGCGGCGTCGTCGGCTGCGATGCGGACCGTGACGGTCGACGGCAACAGCACCGGCTTGGCGAACTCGACCTGCCAGACGTACGACTCGCCGCGCGCGGCCCCGACGTCGGCCAGGGCGCGCGCCGCGGTGTACATGCCGTGCGCGATGGCCCGCGGGAAGCCGAAGGCCTTGGCGGCGAGCGCCGACGTGTGGATCGGGTTGCGGTCCCCGGACACGGCCGCGTACCGCCGGCCGACCCCGGCATCGAGCCGCCACAACCCGGTCGGCTCCGGCGCGACCCACACCTCCCGCTCACCGCCCGAGTCGTCGGACCGGGGCGCGTCCCCCGAGGGCCGTGGCTCTGCCGGCCCTGAGGGGCGGGGGGTCGGGGGCGTGAGGTGGTAGCCCTTGGCGAGGTAGGTCGAGGTGCCACGCCAGGCGATCTCGTCGGCCACGCTCACCTCGGCGACGAGGTCGACAGTGACGCCGGAGCGGTGGCTGCGCAGATCGGCCGCGCGCACCCGGATGTCGACGGTCTCGCCGAGGCGGATCGCGCGACGCTGCTCGACCCGGTTGGCGACGTGCACCATCCCGAGCAGCGGCAGCGGGAAGTCGGCACGCACCATGAGCGCTGTCGCGACCGGGAAGGCCAGCACGTGCACGAACCCGGCGGGCAGCGCATCGCTTGCGGTCTCGCCCAGCAGGTGCTGGTAGGCGGTCAGGTGCGCGGCGTCGGGCCGGACCCCGCGCACGACGAGCGCCGTGCCCGGCAGGTCGGTGGCCGCCACGGCCCGACGGCGGGTCGCCCTGGCGCGTGCGGTCCCGCCGACACCGCGCAGGTACAGGCCGCCGAGCGCGGGGACCTCGGTGAGCTCGACCACGACCGGCAGCGGAGCCAGGTCCGGATCCGAGCCTGCGTCGCCCGGATCCGAGCCCGAGCCCGCCGCGCCGCCCGAGCTGCCCGAGCCTGCGGAGCCGCGCGAGCCACCCGGACGACCCGCGCCACCCGTGCGGACCGACCCACCAGGGCCGGGCCGCGTCATCTTCACGCGCCCACCAGGTTCTGCCCGCACACCCGCACCACCTCTCCGTTGATGCCGCCCGCCTGCGGTGATGCCAGGAAGGCGATCGTCTCGGCGACGTCGATCGGCCGGCCGCCCTGCTGCAGGGAGTTGAGCCGGCGGGCGACCTCGCGCGTCGCGAACGGGATGCGCGCCGTCATGTCCGTCTCGATGAAGCCGGGCGCCACGGCGTTGATCGTGCCACCGGCGGCGGCGAGCGGCCGGGCCGAGGCGCGCACCATCCCGATCACCCCGGCCTTCGACGCGGCGTAGTTGGTCTGCCCGCGGTTGCCGGCGATGCCACTGGTCGAGGCCAGGCACACGATGCGCGGTGCGGGACCGAACGAGCCGGATCCGAGCAGTGTCTCGGTGATCCGCAGCGGTGCCGTCACGTTGACCGCGAGCACCGGGTCCCACTTCTCGGGCGTCATGTTGACCAGCAGCTTGTCCCGCAGGATCCCGGCGTTGTGGACCACCACGTCGACGTGCCCGTGCCGGGCCGTGACGTGCTCGAGCAGACGGGTCGCGGCGTCCTCGGCCGTGACGTCGAGCTGGACGGCGGTGCCGCGCACCTCGTTGGCGACCTGGGCGAGCGCGTCGCCGGCGGCCGGCACGTCGACGACGACGAGGGTGGCCCCGTCCCGCGCCAGCGTGCGCGCGATCGCCGCGCCGATCCCGCGTGCCGCGCCGGTGACCACCGCGACGGTGCCGTCGAGCGGCCGGTCCCAGTCGGTCGGGACGGACCCACCGTCGGATCCCACGTGCACGAGCTGCCCGTCGACGAAGGCCGAGCGTCCGGACAGCAGGAAGCGCAGCGCGCCGACGGCCGACGGGGCCCCGACCCCGACGTCGGCCGCGAGCACGATGCCGTTGCCGGTCGCGCCCGCCCGCAGCTCCTTGGCCAGCGACCGGAGCATGCCGTCGACGCCCTGCCGCGCGGCCGCGACGAGCGGTGGGACCGCGGCGCCGTCGGCGCCCTGCTGCGCGTGCGGCTGCGGCGACCGCGACACGGTCACGACCCGTCCGCCGGGCACGAGCCCGCGCAGCACAGCCCCCATGCGCAGCATCGGTTCGCCCAGGTCGGCCGGTGCGCCCACCTCGGTGAGCACCAGGACGACAGCGCCGAACCGGTCGTCCGGCCCGCCGTGGCGCCGTACGTCCAGGTCCCAGTCGACGAGCTGTGCGGCGACGGCGTCGGCGTCGGCCGCGGACGCCGGGTCGCTGAGCACCAGCACGGCTCCGGGTACCAGGGGTGCACCGGGCACGTGGCGACGCAGGACGGCGGGACGCGGTAGGCCGAGGCGCTTGGCGAGGGTCTTGGTGAACCCGGAGTTGACCAGGTTCAGGTAGGTGTCGGTCATGCTGCCTCCAGGATCGCGACGACGGCCTGCCCACCGGCAGCGCACACGGAGATGAGCCCGCGCCCCGAGCCCTTGGCGGCGAGGAGCTTCGACACGGTGGCGACGATCCGACCACCGGTCGCTGCGAACGGGTGCCCGGTGGCCAGCGAGGAGCCGTTGACGTTGAGCCGGCTGCGATCGATCTCCCCGAGCGCACCGTCGAGCCCGAGGCGCTCGCGGCAGAACTCCTCGTCCTGCCACGCGGCCAGGTTGCACAGCACGGTGCCGGCGAACGCCTCGTGGATCTCGTAGAAGTCGAAGTCCTGCAGGGTCAGGCCGTTGCGGGCCAGGATCCGCGGGACGGCGTGCGCGCCCGCCATCAGCAGACCGTCCCGGCCGTGCACGAAGTCCACCGCACCGACCTCGACGTCGACCAGGGTCGCCAGGACCGGCAGGCCGCGCTGCTGCGCCCACTCGTCGCTGGCGAGCAGCACCGTCGATGCGCCGTCGGACAGCGGGGTCGAGTTGCCGGCCGTCATCGTCGCCGGCACGTCCAGGTGCGTGCCGAAGACGGGCTTGAGGGCTGCCAGCTTCTCCAACGAGGTGTCCGCACGTAGGTTCGCGTCCCGGGTCAGGCCGCGGTACGGGGTCAGCAGGTCGTCGAAGAAGCCTGCGTCGTAGGCGGCGGCGAGGTTGTGGTGGCTGGCCAGGGCGAGCTCGTCCTGCGCCTTACGGGTCAGCCGCCAGGCGGCCGTCGTCAGGGCCTGGTGCTCGCCCATCGAGAGTCCGGTGCGCGGCTCGGCGGTCGTCGGCGCCGACGGCGCGAGGTGCCCGGGCCGGATCCGGGCGAGCGCGGCGAGCCTCTGCGGCGTCGTCCGCGCGCGGTTGAGGTCGAGCAGAGCCCGGCGCAGCGGGTCGCTGACCACGATCGGGGCGTCCGAGGTGGAGTCGACGCCGCCGGCGATCCCGGACTCGAGCTGCCCGAGGCGGATCTTGTTCGACAGCCCGACGACGGTCTCCATGCCGGTCGCGCAGGCCTGCTGGACGTCGTAGGCGGGCGTCTCGGGCGACAGCGCCGAGCCGAGCACCGCCTCGCGGGTCAGGTTGAAGTCCTTGGAGTGCTTGAGGACCGCGCCGGCCGCCACCTCGCCGATGCGCTCGCCGGCCAGCCCGAAGCGAGCCACCAGCCCGTCGAGCGCCGCGGTCAGCATGTCCTGGTTGCTGGACCGGACGTACGGGCCGCCGGACCGGGCGAACGGGATCCGGTTCCCCCCGACGACGACGGCTCGGCGTGGCCCTCGGGTCTCGGGTGCGGTCTTCGAGCGGGTCGTGCTGCGGGGTGCCGCCATGGCAGGTCCTCTCGCGTCGTCGTTGAGGCGGTGGTGGTGGTGGTGGTGCGTCAATGCCCGACACTCACAGTACCTGATACTGTCGGTCTTGTGAGCCGCATCACACCAGCAGTGCCGCCGGACCACGGACCGGACGTCGACGACGAGGCAGCGCTCTCGTCCGACGGCCGCTCGACGCGTTGGGACGACCACCGGACCAGCCGGCGGGCCGAGCTCGTGCACGCGGCCCGGCGCGCGGTCCACCGGATCGGGCCCGACGTCTCCATGGACGAGATCGCCGCGACCGCCGGGACGTCCAAGTCGATCGTCTACCGGTACTTCGCCGACAAGACCGGGCTGCAGGTCGCGGTCGGCGAGGCGGTCATCGCCCAGATGCACACCGCCCTGGACGAGGCTGCCCGCGCGGCCACCACGCCGCGGGACGCCCTCCGGTCGATGATCGACATCTACCTGGAGATGGTCGAGGCCTCCCCGAACGTCTACTCCTTCGTCACCCGCCCGGTGACCGAGGACGCCTCGGCGCCCCTCGGCCACTTCCTCGAGGCGGTGGCGGCGCTGATCGCCGAGCCCTTCGCGAGGGTGCTGACCGCCGGGACCCGCGAGCCTGCGCTCGCCGACGTCTGGGCGGCGGGGGCGGTCGGCTTCGTCCGGGGCACCGGCGACTGGTGGCTGACCCACCGGTCCGACGCGGACGCGCCCACCCGCGAGGAGCTGACCGAACGCGTGACGGCCTGGCTCTGGGCCGGCCCGGTCGGCTCCCTGGCACGCACCCGCTCCACGCCGTCCACCGCCGCCGACACCTGAACCGCCGCCGAGACCCGTACCGCCGCCGACGCCTGAACCGCTGCCGACACCCGAACCACCGCCGAGACCCTCAACGACGAGGAGCCATCATGAGCACCCAGACCACCCGGACCACCCAGAGCCGGACCACCCAGCGCGCCCGGCGACCGGTGACCGTCGTCCCCGGCCCTGCCGCGCAGGTCGACGTGCCGCTCCTCGAGCAGGTCCTGCTGGGCAGGTGGGCCGACATCCGGCGCAGCGCCCGGGCCCTGCTCGCCGACCCGAGGCTGCACCGGGTCGAGGGGCAGAGCGCGGCCGAGCACCGTGAGCGGGTCCTGGCCCAGCTGCGGATCCTCGCCGCGGAGGGTGACGTCCTGCGCTCCTTCCCGGCGGCGCTGGGCGGCGCGGACGACCACGGCGGCAGCCTCGCGCGGTTCGAGGAGGTCGTCACGGCCGACCCGTCCCTGCAGATCAAGGCCGGTGTGCAGTGGGGTCTGTTCGCGTCGTCGATCCTGCACCTGGGCACCGCGGGCCACCATGAGCGGCTGCTCCCGGCGGCGATGTCGGTCGAGGTCCCCGGGGCGTTCGCGATGACGGAGACCGGCCACGGGTCCGATGTCGCGAGCATCGGGACGACCGCGACCTACGACCCGCAGACCCAGGAGTTCGACCTGCACACCCCCTTCCGGGCGGCCTGGAAGGACTACCTGGGCAATGCGGCGATGCACGGGACCGCTGCCGTCGTCTTCGCCCAGCTCGTCACCGCCGGTGTCAACCATGGCGTGCACGCGTTCTACGTGCCGCTGCGCGACCCGGCGACCCTGGACTTCCTGCCGGGGATCAGCGGCCAGGACGACGGGCTCAAGGGTGGGCTCAACGGCATCGACAACGGTCGCCTGCGCTTCGAGCACGTGCGGGTGCCCCGCCACGACCTGCTCAACCGCTACGGCGCCGTCGCGCCGGACGGCGCGTACTCCTCGCCGATCGCGAGCCCCGGCCGCCGCTTCTTCACCATGCTCGGGACGCTGGTCCAGGGCCGGGTCTCGCTCGACGGCGCCGCCGTCAACACGAGCAAGCTCGCCCTGATCATCGCGGTCAGCTACGCCAACGAGCGACGCCAGTTCACCGGGCCGTCGGTCACCGACGAGGTCGTGCTGCTCGACTACGCCGAGCACCAGCGACGGCTGCTCCCGCTGCTCGCGCAGACCTACGCCCAGGTGTTCGCCCACGAGCGCATGCTCGAGACCTTCGACGGCGTCTTCTCGGGCGCGAAGGACACCGAGGCGGACCGGCAGGACCTCGAGACGATCGCCGCGGCCCTCAAGCCGACCTCGACCTGGCATGCGCTGACGACGCTGCAGGCTGCACGGGAGGCCTGCGGCGGTGCCGGCTTCCTGACCGAGAACCGGCTCGTCTCGCTCCGCGCGGACCTCGACGTGTACGTCACGTTCGAGGGTGACAACACCGTGCTGCTCCAGCTCGTCGCCAAGCGGCTGCTCGCCGACCACGCCAAGGAGTTCAAGGACGTCGACGCCGGCGGGCTCGCCCGGTACGTGGCGGGCCGGGCGGCCGACGCCGCACTGCACCGGACCCCGCTGCTGCGCGTCGTGCAGACCCTGGCCGACGGGGGGGACGTGCGCCGGACCGCCGGGCACCTGCGGGAGACCGAGGCGCAGCGCGAGCTGCTCACCGACCGGGTGGAGACCATGGTCGCGGAGGTCGCTGCGGCGCTGCGACCGGCGACCAAGGCGCCGCGCGACGAGGCCGCGCGCCGCTTCAACGAGCACCAGCACGCGCTGATCGAGTGCGCGCGGGCCCATGCGGACCTGCTCCAGTGGGAGGCGTTCACGGCGGGCCTGTCGAAGGTCGACGACCCGGGCACCCGTCAGGTCCTCACCTGGCTGCGCGACCTGTTCGGGCTCACGGTCATCGAGCGCAACCTCGCCTGGTACCTGATCAACGGCCGGCTCTCGGCCGGGCGCGCCCGCACGATCACGTCGTACGTCGAGCGCCTCCTGACCCGGCTGCGCCCGCACGCCCAGGACCTCGTCGACGCGTTCGGCTTCGGCCCCGAGCACGTGCGGGCCTCGATCGCCACGGGTGCCGAGCGGGACCGCCAGGACGAGGCGCGGGAGTACTACCGTCGGCTCCGGGCCAGCGGCGACGAGCCCGTCCAGGAGCGCTCCGCGCCGAGACGCTGAGCCTGGAGCCGAGACGCTGAGCCTGGACCGGTCAGGCCAGCAGCTCCCGGCGCAGGGCGGTGCCGTTGGCCACGATCCACTCGGCGTCCCGACGCCAGGCGTCCCCGTGCCCCTCGTCCCACAACCGGGCCCACGGCTGCTCGCCGGTCTCGTGGCCGCCGTGCAGCAGCGCGTGCATCGACCACGTCCGCGGCGCAAGGGTCTCGGCGAGCCGTGAACGTCCGGCCTCGTCGAGCCGGTAGCCGTCCGCGAGCCCGCGCAGCCGCGCGACCACCTGCGGCCACGGGGTCGCAGGCTCGAGGGGGACGAACCCGTGCGCGGCATAGGCCAGGTCCCACGTGCGGGTGCCGGGCGAGCAGCCGTCCCAGTCGATCAGGACCAGGCGTACGGCGCCGACCACGAGGTTCCACGGTGCGATGTCGTTGTGCACGACCAGGTCGGCGCCGTCGGTCGGGATCGGGCAGACCCACGCCGCGTCGGCCGGCGGCGTCCAGCCGTCGAGGGCGTCGTGCAGGTCCCGGATCAGGCGTCCGACGTCGGCGGCGTCCACCGGTGGCACGTCCGGCCCGGTGGGGTGCGCCATCGGGCCGGGGACGTACTCCACGACGTGCCGGCCCGCATCGTCCAGGCCGTGGCTGCGTGGGGCGTTGCGGAAGCCGACGTCGGCCAGGTGGGTCAGCAGCGCGTGGACCGCCGGAGTCTGCGGCCCGGCCGGCCTGCGGACCGTCCCGCCGATCCGGACGAGTCCTACCGTCACGTTCCCGCCGGTGAGCGCCTCGCTGTCCACCGCGCCATCCTGCCGGACGACGGGCTCCCGCGTCCGCCCGGCTGTGATCCCGCACCTGCGACGCCAGTGCCACGCGCGGGACCGCGCAGCGTCAGGTCACGGCCTCGCGCCCGGGGCGCAGCCGCAGCTCGAGCGGACCACGAGCTCGGTGGGCAGGGTGACCCGCCGGGCCTCCGCGCGGGGTGTCGACATGCGGCGGTCGAGGACCTCGGCGGCCAGTGCGCCGAGACGATGCATCGGCTGGTGGACGGTGGTCAGGCCCGGGCGCGAGTAGCGGGCCGCCATGACGTCGTCCCAGCCGGTGATCGAGATCTGGGAGCCGACGTGCAGGCCGGCCTCCTCGGCCGCCAGGACGGCGCCCAGCGCGATCTCGTCGTTCGCGCACACCAGGGCGCGGGGGCGGTCGCCGGCTGCGAGCATGTCGCGGACCGCGTGGTAGCCGTTCGTCTCGTTGAACGCACACTCGACGACGTCCAGGCGGCTGCCATGGCCGGCGAAGGCGTCCCGGACCCCCTCCCAGCGTTCCGCGGCGTCGGGCGAGGCACCGGGGGAGCCGACGAACCGGACCGAGCGGAAGCGGTGCGCGGCGAGGTGCTCACCGAGAGCCACGGCACCGCTCCGGTTCTGGACGCGCAGGCAGTCGGCGCCGGGCACGGGAGGACGGGCGACGAGCACGACGGGCAGCCCGGTGGCGAGGATCTCCTCGACGACCTGGTCCGACGCGGTGCGGCCGAGCATCACGAGGCCGTCGACCCGGCCGGCCAGCTCGCGGACGGCCGTGGCGACGTCGGGCAGGCCTTCGGTGGCCTGGACCAGGACGCTGCGTCCGGCCCGTGACGCGGCCTCGACGTAGCCGAGCAGAACCTCGGCGTAGTACGGGCCGGACAGGTCGGGAAAGACGATCCCGTTGGCCGCGTGCCGCTGCCCCGCCGGAGAGGCGCCCAGGCGGGTCGGCTGGGCGGCGACCTCGCCGGTCGTGATCCCGACTGCGGCGGGCTGCGCCACGTCAGAGATCGTCGTCGACGGGGGCCCGGGCAGAGGGCCAGTCATCCTGTGACCCTGGACCCGATCGGCGACTCACGCAAGGTGCATTCGGGTGGTCGGGCCTCACCCGAGGACGTCGGCCAGGTCGAAGCGCACCGGGTGCTCGAGCTGGGCGTAGGTGCAGCTCGCGGGCTCACGGTCGGGGCGCCACCGCACGAGCTGGGTGGTGTGCCGGAACCTCGGCCCCTCCATGTGGTCGTAGCGCACCTCGACGACGCGCTCCGGTCGCAGCGGGACGAAGGCCAGGTCCTTCCCGGCGTTCCACCGGCTGCCCGCGGCCTCCTGCGGTGTGCGGGTCCCGGCAGCCTGCGCCGCCGCCGTCCACGGGTGGTCCAGGGCGTCGGTGACCAGCGGTGCGAGCTCGGCGAAGAGCTCCTTGCGCCGGGCCATCGGGAAGGCGCTCGTGACCCCGACCGACGCGAGCGTGCCGTCGTCGGCGTACAGGCCCAGGAGCAGCGAGCCGACGGCGTCGTCGGTGCCCTTGTGCACGCGGTAGCCCGCGACCACGCAGTCTGCTGTCCGCTCGTGCTTGATCTTCGTCATGACCCGCTTGTCCGGCTGATAGGCCAGGTCGGTCCGCTTGGCGACGATGCCGTCGAGCCCCGCGCCCTCGAAGACCTCGAACCAGCGCCGCGCCTCGTCGAGGTCGGACGTGGCGCGGGTCAGGTACACCCCCGGCCCGATACCCGCGACCGCCTCCTGCAGGCGGGCCCGGCGCTCGCCGAACGGCCGGGGCATCAGGTCGTCGTCACCGAGGGCGAGCAGGTCGAACACGACCAGCATCGCGGGTGTCTGCCTGGCGAGCATGCGCACCCGCGAGTCCGCCGGGTGGATCCGCTGCAGGAGGGCCTCGAAGTCCAGGCCGGTCGCGTCCGCGCTCGGGACCACGATCTCGCCGTCGACGACGCAGCGCGGCGGGAGCTCGTGCAGGCACGCGGCGACGACCTCGGGGAAGTAGCGCGTGATCGGCTTCGTGGTGCGGCTGGTGATCTCGACCTCGTCGCCGTCGCGGAAGACGATCGCCCGGAACCCGTCCCACTTGGGCTCGTAGTGCTGGTCGGGCGGGATCTGCGACACCGCCTTGGCGAGCATCGGCGCGACGGGTGGCATGACCGGGAGATCCATCGCCCCAGTGTGGAGCCGAGCGGCCGATGGCGCACGCGCCGGCTATGTCGGTCGGCGACGCAGGGCCGCGTCGATGCGGTCCCCCTCGACGGCGAGCCATGCCTCGGCACGGGGCAGCCGGTCCTTGACGCCCTGCATCCACCAGCGTCGGAACACCGGGTCCACATCCGCCGCGGCGGACATGACGAGGGTCGAGTTGTGGGCCCGCTGTCGCGCGACGGGCACGACGACGGCGCGCTGCCTGGCGGTCATGCCGTATGCCGTGCATGGACCTCCCCGTGATGCCGCCTGTGGCCCCGATGCTCGCCAAGGCCGTACCCACCATCCCGGACCTGGGCCACACGGAGCCCAAGTGGGACGGCTTCCGAACCATCGTGTTTCGCGACGGCGACGAGGTGGTGCTGGGTAGCAGAAACGAGCGGCCGATGACCCGGTACTTCCCGGAGGTGATCAACGCCATCAAGGAGCAGACTCCGCAGCGGTGTGTGCTCGACGGCGAGATCATCGTCGTCACCGCTGATCGGCTGGACTTCGACGCCCTCCAGCAGCGCGTCCACCCCGCGGCGAGCCGCGTGAAGCTGCTCTCCGAGCAGACCCCAGCAGCCTTCGTCGGCTTCGACCTGTTGGCTGAGGACGACGAGAACCTCATGCGTCGCCCGTTCCGTGAGCGCCGAGCGCGACTCGTTGCCGCCATCGGCGACGCATCCGGACGGGTCTTCCTCACGCCCAGCACACCGGACTTCGCCACCGCGCAGGACTAGTTCACCCGCTTCGAGGGCGCTGGCTTGGATGGCGTGGTGGCGAAGCCGCTCGACAGCCCGTACCAGCCTGACAAGCGCAGCATGTTCAAGATCAAGCACGAACGCACGGCCGACTGCGTGGTCGCTGGCTACCGCCTCCACAAGACGTCAACGCAGAGCAGACCGCTCCTCGGCTCGTTGCTCCTCGGGCTGTACGACAACGGCAGACTCCAGCACATCGGAGTGGCCGCGTCCTTCACCACCGCCAAGCGTGCGGCACTGCTCGACGAACTCCGGCCGTTCGAGAGCGGCACCGACGACCATCCGTGGGCCGACTGGGGCGATCAAGCCATCGCCAACCCGGACCGGATCCCCGGGACGGTGAGCCGGTGGAGCCAGGGCAAGGACCTCTCCTTCACACCACTGCGGCCTGAGCTTGTGGTCGAGGTCGCCTACGACCAGATGCAGGGCAGCCGACTGCGACACACCGCCCGCTTCCGCCGCTGGCGCCTCGACCGCGATCCCTCGTCATGCACCTACGACCAACTCGAAGTGCCTGGCGACTTCCGGCTCTCTGAGATCCTGAACCTCGCACGCTGAGCTCCGGGTTGGTGTGCCTCTTCGCAGGTGTCGGAACCTGGAGCGTCGGTTCCCGTGGATAGCGTTCGAGCGTGGCTAAGGCCGTCCGGGTGCGTGAACTCGGCGCACGGGTATCCCGCAGCGTCGTGGGCCACGCCGACCCGTCGACCGGCCTTAGCCTCGATCTTTCATCGGGCCGGGGTGTGAGGTCCGGAAGCGGCTCGGTAGCCGCTGTGGTTCCTGATTCTGGCCCGCGGGTGTGACAGCGGGCCCGCTGTCGTGCGGGGTGGGCGCGGGTACCGGGCTGGGGTCGTGCTCGAGGTCATGGCGAGGGTGGTGTCCGGTGTTGGCCGGGTGCCAGTGCTCCGAGGCGGTCCAGGCCGCTCAGCGTGAGTGCGGCGAACGGTGATCGGGTGGCCAGGTGCAGGCGGACGCGTCGCCCGGAGGGGGCCAGGGTCGCGGGGATCGTGAAGAGCCGGAACCGCAGGGCCTTGGGCTCCCAGCGGCGAGCCTCGTGCCCGTGCAGGGCGAGCATCTGCATCCAGGCAGTGATCTCGGCGGCCAGCGCAACGACGACGCACCAGATCCGGTTCGCGGCGAAGGAGTGCAGGGGCAGGTTCGCCAGGCCGGTGTCCTTGGCCAGACGGATCCGGTCCTCGCAGCGGGCGCGTCGCCGGTGGCCCCGCTATGAGCGGTCGAGGTCGTGTCGGTGGCGGTCCACGAAGGCGGCCATGCCCGGCACGGTGTAGGCCACTTGCCGACAGCGTCTCGGTTCGAAATGACATCACAGGCACTATCGGGCCTTGGTTCGGCGCCTCGGGTGCGTTGCCCGGCGTCCGCGTTCGCGTTCGTCGAAACGGACATTCCTTGACGATCTTGGGCGTATCGCGGTACTCCTTACATGCCAGCTGACGCTAGGGGGCGCCGGGGGCCGACCTGTGGGGGCCAGGATGCGTGCAGCTCGGTGGGGTCTTGTTGCGCTGGGGACGATCGCGGCGATGGTCGGGACGACGGTCCCGGCGTGGGCGGCGACACCGAGTGTCCCGACAACTCTGGTGTTCGAGCGGCCTGTGTCGCACACACCGGTCCTCGCGGCGACGGTGGCCGATCCTGATGGTGGGGCGGTGACGGCGAAGTTCTTCGCCCGCTCCCCGGGGTCGGGGACGTGGAACTACCTCAACGGCACCACGGTCGCGGCGACGTCGGGGCAGGTCGCTCGCGCGACGCTGCCGGCGTTGAGCGCGGGTTCGACGGTCGAGTGGACGGTCCAGACGTGCGACGCGACGCAGTGCTCGACGTCGGCGCCGGTCAAGACGAGTGTGGTGGCCGGCCTGTTGGGCGCCGGTGGTCGTAAGGGCGCGACGCCGCTGCCGTTCCAGCTCGGTGACCGGGTCCAGGGGCAGGTCGACGTCGGCACCGGCAACCTCTTGGTGGTCGCCGAGGGCCTGGCCGCGCCCGGCGTCAACGGGGACACCCCGGTGGGGATGGCCTACAACTCCCTCGCGCTGGTCGGTCTGGCGTCCCAGGCGGTGACCGCGAACCCGGCGGGCTTTGGGTGGACCCAGACGGTGGGTCTGGGTGTGCGGGTGGAGTCCCAGGCCGACGGGTCGGTCATCTACTGGGGTCCGTCCGGTTTGTCGGGGACCTTCGCTCCGAGCGGTACGGCCGGCGTGTGGGTGCCGCCGGCGGGGTTCACCGCTGACCTGGTGCAGATCACCGGCGGGTGGACGTTGACCGATCACGCCAGCGCGCATAAGCAGACGTTCAACGCTGCGGGCCTGTTGACGTCGATCACCGACCGCAACGGCAACGTCACCACGATCATCTACAACCCCTACGCCGCGACGGTCCCCCTGACGGTTACTGGCAACGCCGGCCCGACGGCCGCGAGGGCCGTCAACGTCGTGCGGAACACCAGCACGGGTCGGATCTCCGGGCTGAACCAGAGCGGGACCGGGTCGGTCTCGCGCGCCGTCGCCTACGGGTATGACGCGGCCGGTGACCTGGTCACGGTCAAGGACGCTCTGAACCGGACGACCACGTTCACCTACTCCGGGCACAAGCTGATCACCGTGGCGGCCCCTGGTGGGGTCACGACGCACTTCACCTATGACTCCCGGGCGCGGGTGACCTCGGTGCGCCAGGTCAACACGACCGCCGGATCCCCCGGGGACACCTGGACCCGCTTCGCCTACCCGAGCGCCACGCAGGTTCTGGTGTCGGACGGCGCCCAGGAGCAGGCCGGGTCTCCGACGACCGGACCGCACACTACGTACACCCTGACCACCGACCAGCGGGTCAGCACCGCGGTGGACGCCGCGGGCCGGACCCGGTCCGCGCAGTACACCCCGAACTTCGACCCGGCTAGCACCACCCAGGGCGCCGGGCCAACCGGTGCGACGACGTCGATGACCTACGGGGCGAACAGCGGTGAGTCCCTGACCCAAGCGGCCGCCCCGACCGGTGCGACGCGGGGCTGGGCCTACACGAACACCGCGGCGGCGACCAAGCACCTGCCGTCCTCGAGCACAGACAGTGCCGGCAGCCAGTCCCTGTTCACCTACAACGGTGCCGGGAACGCGATGACGGCGACCAGCGCCCTGGCCGCTCAGGCGACCTTGACCCGTAACACCGACGGGACGGTCGCGACCGCGACCGGCCCGGGGAACGCGCCGAACGCCACGGGGTACACCTACACCAACGCCCAGGTCACCCAGGTGACCCCGGTGACCGGGTCGAGCCTGGGGGTGCGGAACTTCACCTACGACCCCTACGGGCGCCTGGCGACCGAGACTAACGGGCGGGGGATCACCACGACCTACACCTACGACGTCCTGGACCGGGTCACCGGTACCGACTACTCCGGTACCACCCCCAACCCGGACGTGTCCTACACCTACGACAGCGCGGGTCGGCTCGCGACCCGCACCGACCCCGCTGGGACCACGACGTCGACCTATGACCAGGTCTCCAACCTCCTGACGCGCGTGAACACGTTTGACAACAAGACGATCAGCTACGGCTATGACAAGGCCGCCCGCCTGGCGAAGGTGACCGACGGGCGCGGGAACACGACCTACGCCTACGACACCGCGGGGGCGCTAACAGCGATGGAGTACAACCAGGGCGCCGGGAGGGCCACGACCCGGTTCGCGGTCGATGACAAGGGCCGGCGCACCGACACCTGGATGCAGACCAACACCACCAACACGATCTGGGCCGCGCACTCCCACACCGACTACGACGCCTCGGGGCGGCCCGCCCGGATCATCGGGGAACGCAACGCACCTTCCAGTGGTGGTGGGGCGCCGACCGTGGAGGTCGACCTGACCTACTGCTACGCCGCCAGCTCGACCTACCCCACGTGCTCGACCACCCCGACCAACGACCGGTCGTTCGTGCAGTGGCGGGCGAACAACCTCACCGGCCAGGTCACCACCTACACCTACGACACCGGTGGGCGCCTGACCGGCGCCGCGATGACCGCAGGGACCAAGGCTGACGGCACGACCATCGCGGCGGTCACCTACATCTACACCTACGACGCGCGCGGCAACCGCACCACCGCCTCGACCACCACCGGTGGGGTCACCACCACCCAGACCCGCGCCCACAACCCCGCGAACCAGCTGACCACGGCCGGGTTCACCTACGACGGCGCGGGGAACCTGACGGCCGACCCCACCGCCGGGACCATCACCTACAGCGCCGGCGACCAGATGGCCGCCGTCACCCGCAACGGCACCACCTATGACTACACCTACGCCGGGACCGGCAACAACGAGCTCCTGCGCCACGAAGTCGGGGCCTCCACCTACGCCTACACCTATGGCCGCGAAGCGGCGAACGGGCGCCCGGTCATCGAGCAGGTCCACCTGGGCACCACCCAGTCCGCTTACCTGGACAACGACCCCACCGGTCAACCCATCCAGCTGCGGACCTCCACCGGCCAGGCCCTGCTCTACATCTACGACGGCCTCGGCTCACCCGCCGCCCTGCTGACCTCGTTTGACACCTCCGCGTTCCAGTACTCCTTCGACCCCTACGGCGTCGCCACCCTCGAACAAAGCTCCGGTGGGAACGCCGTCGCCCAAACCCCGTTCCTCTACACCGGCGGCCTGCACGACCGGACCACCGGGTGGATCAAGAACGGCGCCCGCTACTACACCCCAGGCGAAGGCCGCTGGACCCAACACGACACCCTCGACGCACCCCTAGACCCCAACAACGCCAACAGGTACGCCTACGCCGGCTGCAACCCCATCAACTACACCGACCCAACGGGCCGCTCACTCAGCGACTCAACGATCTGCGCGATGCCTGGATACATTACTGGCGGAATATTCACGGTTGGTCTCGCGTTCGCGCCTATATCTGCAGGTGCAAGCATTGGGATAAGCCTCGCCATAATGGGAGCAACGGCCTGGGCCACCGAGATTTCTTGCAGGCACACGCGATGACCCTCAGGCGGAGCGGCCTGATCGCCTACGCTGTTGGCCTCTCGGTCGGCTTTGTTTCTCTCATAGCGGCTGACATGAGGGCTGCAGAACACCTCTTGTGGAGCATGGCACTCGGGGTTGCGTCAGCAGGAGTGGTGGTCGTGGCACTTGTCATCCGTAAGCGAAGAAGGGCTCGCCATGCGTCGGACAGCCACGCCGACGAGAGGCTGGGTCCCACTGCCTAGGAAGAAGTGCCCAGGTGTATTCGGGGCTCAATGCCGAATGCTTCTTGCGAATCTCGCAGAGCGCCGCCGCAGGACACGGCCGGTGCTCGCTGGTGCGTTTCACTGGCGAACCAGTGCTGAGCCTGGTCGCTCGCGGGGACGAGTCAGTAGTCTGGTCGGTGGCTGTGTCTCTGGGGCTATAGCCCAGATCTTGACGACCGCGTTTACGACTAATGACTAGAGGTGGAGACGTTGATGCGAGAGCGGTCAGGTGAGCACGCTGCGGATGGGCGCGCGATCAAGGTGCTCTGGCGGGGACTGGCGAACAGGCGCGTCGCGACGCTGTGGTCGATTGGCGGTATCGTCACGGTGGACACGGAAGGGATCCATTTCGAGCCGAACCGAGTGGAGCGGGCCCTTCGTTCGCGAGGGATGCACATCAGCGCTTCCGACATCGAGTCCTTCGATCTGCGGCCGGGCCTCTTCGACAACGTCTTCGTTGATCTCGCCTCTGGGAAGACGGAACGCTTCAAAGCCACTGAACCGTCCGCAATGTTGGAAGCACTTCGAACGCTAGGTGCGGGGGGAGCCCGTCGCAGCAGTAGATCCCATGGCGACGACCTCGCGTGAGCTCCAGCCTAGGTTCGGCGCCCGGCTGCGCTGCGTCTGAGTGTTGAGAGGAAAGAGATCACCGTGATTCGAATCGGCTTGTCACTGGTCACGCTACTCGCAGGAATCGGCTTGCTGATATTTGCGAGCAATGCCGGATCGGTTGGAGCGGCGAGCATGCTTATCGTCGCCGGTCTGGGCAACGCACTCTGGGCAATCATTGTTTTGCGACGAACGAGGCTCGACCGTCCGGCTTAGGCGGAACAGTGCGAGGAAAGCGGGACACCGGATTGCGCTGCGGTACGTGCAAAACAGCCACGCACCTACCCGGCGCTCTCCGATCACCCGCCGCCCTCCTGACCTCCTTCGACACCTCCGCGTTCCAGTACTCCTTCGACCCCTACGGCGTCGCCACCCTCGAACAAAGCTCCGGTGGGAACGCCGTCGCCCAAACCCCGTTCCTCTACACCGGCGGCCTGCACGACCGGACCACCGGGTGGATCAAGAACGGCGCCCGCTACTACACCCCAGGCGAAGGCCGCTGGACCCAACACGACACCCTCGACGCACCCCTAGACCCCAACAACGCCAACAGGTACGCCTACGCCGGCTGCAACCCCATCAACTACACCGACCCGACAGGCGAGAACGCGTGCAGCCTCGCCGCGACGATCGCCGGCGTCGTTCACACCACGATCTGGGCAACAGCCGCGTCGGCGGCCTTCACGGGCGGGACCAGCCTCGCAGTTGGCGCCGGCGTCAGCCTCGTGCTCGGCGTGTTCTGGGGCGCGATATCAGAGTTCGGATGCAACTGATGACTAGGGCACAGAACGACACGGGTACGGCCGTCACCCGATTCGCGTGGATTTCTCTCGTCCTGACGGTGGCTTCACTGGCGGTAGTCGCAGCCCAGATCGCGTCCGGGCACAACGACGCGCGTCCGAACGATCAGTTCAGTCGGGTTTTTCTCGCAGGATGGGTTGCCAATCTAAGTACGGCCGTACTCCACACAATGGTGACTCGTGCGAAGTGGCCGATTGGCGCGCGAGTGCTGGTCTTAGCGTTGAACTGGTTACTAACGGCTGCCCTCATTTTCTGGGCAGCTACCCTACTGTGGCGATGACGGGTGTCCAGACTCTTCGAACATCAAGGATGTCGATCGTGTCTAGAGTTCATCCGAGGCGCCTACGGGCGCCTGGCGATCACGGCCGACCCCACCGCCGGGACCTTCACCTACGGCGCCGGTGACCCGCACCCCAGAAGGACAGGTCGGGACGAAGGCGCCCCTCGCGGTGGTCAGGGTTCAGGTGAGTCACGCCCGGGGCCGGGCGACCGATGGCAGCCTGCCAGCCAGTCCCAGACCAGCCGCCAGCGAGACCCACAGAGGTTCAGTGAAGGAACCCGTCCCACTTGGGCTCGTAGTGCTGGTCGGGCGGGATCTGCGACACCGCCTTGGCGAGCATCGGCGCGACGGGTGGCATGACCGGGAGATCCATCGCCCCAGTGTGGAGCCGAGCGGCCGATGGCGCACGCGCCGGTCACGACGTCAGGCGAGCCGTCGTGCCGCCAGGGTGACCGCGCCCAGGGTGGCGTAGACGACGGCGGACACCCGGTCCAGCACGACCATCCGCAGCCGGGGCACCAGGCGACGCAGGCCGTCGCCGCCGATCACCCAGAGCCAGTCCAGCGCGCAGGCCATGGCGACGAAGACCATGCCGAGCGTGAGCATCTGTGCCCACACGGGGCCGGCGTCCGGCCGGACGAACTGGGGGAGCAGGGCGAGGAAGAACAGGGCGGTCTTGGGGTTGAGCGTCCCGACGACCGCGCCGGCGCGGACGGTTCGGAGCCACGGGTGCCGGCCAGGGTCCGCGGGCACGGCCAGGTCGGCCAGGTCGGGCGGTCCGGACGGCTCGCCCAGCGCGCCGACAGTCCCCGGTGTCCGGGCCCGCCAGGCGCGCACCGCGAGCCAGAGCAGCCACGCCGCGCCCGCAACCTTGACCGCCGTGAACGCCGTCGCGCTCGTCGCCAGGACCGCCGAGACACCGAGGGATGCCGCGACGACGTGCACCGTGTTGCCCACCTCGATCCCGACCGTCGCCGCCAGACCGGCCGACCGGCCCGGCGAAGCGTCGTGGTGAGGATGAAGCCGACGGCCGGCCCGGGGCGGCGACCAGGGCGAGGCTCGCGGCGGCGAACAGCAGCAGCGTCTGCCGCTCGACCATCGTGGCTCCCCTCGCAGCGCCGGCGCGTCCTCGGTGCTGCGATCATCCTGCGCGGCCGGCCCGGGTGTCGATCCGGTCGGCGGGCCGGGTGCTCCGGTGCGGAGCGGGCCGCATCCGGCGTGCGAGACGCGGACGGTCCGACCGGCCGACGCGGGTAGCCTGAGGCGTCCCCTTGGGCCTCCGGTAGGGAATCGATGACCACCGCATCCGACAGTGCCGACCGTGCCGACCGTGCCGACAGCGCCGACCGTCCTGACACCGCCGACGCCGCCCGCCCCGGCGGGCTCCCCGACACCGTCGAGCACGCGGCCGCGACGCCGCAGACGGCCCTGCCGTACGCCGAGCTGGGCCTGAAGACCGACGAGTACCTGCGCATCGTCGACCTCCTCGGCCGGCGTCCCACGGCTGCCGAGCTCGCCATGTACTCGGTGATGTGGTCCGAGCACTGCTCGTACAAGTCCTCCAAGGTGCACCTGCGCCAGTTCGGCGAGAAGGTCAGCCCTGCCATGCGCGAGCACCTGCTCGTCGGCATCGGGGAGAACGCCGGTGTCGTGGACATCGGCGACGGCTGGGCGGTGACGTTCAAGGTCGAGAGCCACAACCACCCCAGCTTCGTCGAGCCCTACCAGGGGGCGGCGACGGGTGTCGGCGGCATCGTCCGCGACATCATCTCGATGGGCGCCCGCCCGGTCGCGGTCATGGACCAGCTGCGGTTCGGGGCGGTCGACCACCCGGACACCGCGCGCGTCGTGCACGGTGTCGTCTCCGGCGTCGGCGGCTACGGCAACTGCCTCGGCCTGCCGAACATCGGCGGCGAGCTCGTCTTCGACGCCGCCTACCAGGGCAACCCCCTGGTCAACGCCCTGTGCGTCGGCGTCCTGCGGCACGAGGACATCCACCTGGCCAACGCCTCAGGGGTGGGCAACCTGGTGGTGCTGTTCGGCGCCCGCACCGGCGGGGACGGCATCGGCGGCGCCTCGATCCTGGCCAGCGAGACGTTCGACGAGACCAAGCCGTCGAAGCGACCGAGCGTCCAGGTCGGCGACCCGTTCATGGAGAAGGTGCTCATCGAGTGCTGCCTCGAGCTCTACGCGGCGCGCGTCGTCGAGGGCATCCAGGACCTCGGTGCAGCCGGCATCTCGTGTGCGACCTCGGAGCTGGCGAGCAACGGTGAGGGCGGCATGCACGTCGACCTCGAGAAGGTCCTGCTGCGCGACCCCTCGCTCACCGCGGGCGAGATCCTCATGTCGGAGTCCCAGGAACGCATGATGGGGATCGTCACGCCGGCGAACCTCGACGCCTTCCTGGCGATCACCGACAAGTGGGACGTCGAGACGGCGGTGATCGGCGAGGTCACCGGGACCGGCCGCCTGACCATCGACCACCACGGTCACCGCATCGTCGACGTCGAGCCCCGCTCGGTCGCGCACGACGGCCCCGTCTACCACCGGCCCTACGCCCGCCCGGCCTGGATGGACGCGCTGCAGGCCGACACGACCAGCGGAGCCGACGGCGCGGCTCGCTACCCGCGGCCGGCCACCGCCGCCGAGCTGCGCGCGACGCTGCTGCGCCTGGTCGCCTCGCCCAACCTGGCGAGCAAGGCGTGGGTCACCGACCAGTACGACCGGTTCGTGCAGGGCAACACGGCGCTCGCGCAGCCGGACGACTCCGGGGTGGTCCGGGTGGACGAGGAGAGCGGCCTCGGTGTGGCCCTGTCCACCGACGCCAACGGCCGCTACGCCAAGCTCGACCCGTACGTCGGTGCGCAGCTCGCGCTCGCCGAGGCGTACCGCAACGTGGCCACCGTGGGCGCCCGCCCGCTCGCCGTGACCGACTGCCTCAACTTCGGCTCGCCCGAGGACCCGGACGCGATGTGGCAGCTGGTCCAGGCGATCACGGGTCTCGCCGACGCCTGTCTCGAGCTCGGCATCCCGGTGACCGGCGGCAACGTCTCGCTCTACAACGGCACGGGGGAGCCCGGGACGATCGACTCCTCGATCCACCCGACCCCGGTCGTCGGGGTGCTCGGCGTGCTCGACGACGTCGGCCGGGCCACCCCGTCCGGCTGGCGGGTACCCGGCCAGGCCGTCTACCTGCTGGGCACCACGCGGCCTGAGCTGGACGGCTCGGCGTGGGCCGACGTCGTGCACTCCCATCTCGGCGGCCGCCCGCCGGTGGTGGACCTCGCCGCGGAGCGCACCCTCGCGGCCATCCTGGTCAACGCCTCACGCGACGGCCTCGTCGATGCCGCGCACGACGTGTCCGAGGGCGGGCTCGCCCTGGCGCTGGTCGAGTCCTGCCTGCGCTACGGGACGGGTGTGCGGGTGTGGCTCGCCGAGCTGTGCGAGCGTGACGGCGTGACCCCGTTCGAGGCGCTCTTCTCGGAGTCGACCGCGCGGGCGATCGTCGCCGTGCCGCGCACCGAGGAGGTCCGGTTCGTCGACATGTGCACGGCCAGGGGCATCCCCGTGCTGCGCATCGGCGTGACCGATGACACGGCGGACTCGCGTGACGGAGTCAGCTCCGCAAATGACCAAGGACCCACGCTCGACGTGCAGGACCTCTTCACGATGTCCTTGGTGGATCTCGACCAGGCCCACCACGGAGCCCTGCCCGCGATCTTCGGCTGATCGCCGGAAGGCGACGGCGAGCGGGTCGCTGGAACGACGCACACGACACTGCCCGTCACAGGCCCGAGGCATCGGCGTGCCCCCGGCCGCGACGGCGGGAAGGGCACTCCGATGGACCACGCGATGGACAGCGCGCTCGAGCCCGTCTTCGCCCAGGTGCTGCGACGCAACCCCGGCGAGGTGGAGTTCCACCAGGCGGTGCGCGAGGTCTTCGACACCCTCGCGCCCGTCATCCGCAGGCATCCGCAGTACGGCGACGCGGCCATCCTGGAGCGCATCTGCGAGCCGGAGCGACAGATCATCTTCCGGGTCCCGTGGGTCGACGACACCGGCCGGGTCCGGATCAACCGCGGGTTCCGGGTCGAGTACAACTCCGCGCTCGGCCCGTTCAAGGGCGGCCTGCGCTTCCACCCGTCGGTCTACCTCGGCATCATCAAGTTCCTCGGCTTCGAGCAGGTGTTCAAGAACGCCCTCACCGGGATGCCGATCGGTGGCGGCAAGGGCGGCTCGGACTTCGACCCCCGCGGTCGCTCGGACGGCGAGGTGATGCGCTTCTGCCAGTCGTTCATGACCGAGCTGTACCGGCACCTGGGCGAGTACACCGACGTCCCCGCCGGCGACATCGGCGTCGGCGGCCGGGAGATCGGCTACCTCTTCGGCCAGTACAAGCGGATCACCAACCGCTACGAGTCGGGCGTGCTCACGGGCAAGGGCACCGGCTGGGGCGGGTCGCTGGTCCGCACCGAGGCCACCGGGTACGGCACGGTGCTGTTCGCCCAGGAGATGCTCGGGACGCGCGGCCTGTCGTTCGAGGGTCTGCGGGTCTCCGTCTCCGGGGCGGGCAACGTCGCGATCTACGCGATCGAGAAGGCCCAGGCGCTGGGTGCGAACGTCGTCGCGTTCTCCGACTCGTCGGCGTACGTGGTCGACGAGGGCGGCGTCGACCTCGCCCTGCTCAAGGAGATCAAGGAGGTCCGGCGTGGCCGCGCTGCGGACTACGCCGCGCAGCGCCCCGGCGCGCGGGTGGTCACCGGAGGCAGCATCTGGGACGTCCCGGTCGGCGTCGCCCTGCCGTGCGCGACCCAGAACGAGCTGACCGGTGACGACGCCAAGGTGCTGCTGAGCAACGGCGTGGTGGCCGTGGCCGAGGGCGCCAACATGCCGACGACGCCCGACGCCGCCGCGCTCTTCCAGGAGGCCGGGGTGCTCTTCGCGCCCGGCAAGGCGGCGAACGCCGGTGGCGTGGCGACGTCGGCCCTCGAGATGCAGCAGAACGCCTCGCGTGACTCGTGGAGCTTCGAGGACACCGAGGCGCGGCTGGCGCGCATCATGTCCGGGATCCACGCCGCCTGCGCCGGGACGGCCGAGGAGTACGGCGCTCCGGGCAACTACGTCCTCGGCGCGAACATCGCCGGGTTCCGCCGGGTCGCCGACGCGATGCTCGCGTTCGGCGTGGTCTGAGCCGAAGCGCACAGGCGTGGTTGGCTTGTCCGCATGCCACCGCGTCGCCGGACCGACCCCGGACAGGGGCGCGCCGCGTTGAGGGCGTGGCGCGCAGATCCGGCGGCCGCGACCCGCGACGTCGTGCGCACGGCGGTGCGGTTCACCCTCGAGGAGCTCGCCTCCGTGGCGCCGGGCAACGCCGTCGAGGTGCGGGTCCCGCCGGACGGCGCCGTGCAGGCCGTCCCGGGCCCCCGGCACACCCGCGGAACCCCGCCCAATGTCGTCGAGACGGATCCGGCGACCTGGCTCGAGCTCGTCACCGGAGCGCTGACGTGGGCCGACGCGGTCGCCGGCGCGCGACTGCGTGCCTCGGGCGAGCGGGCCGACCTGGCGGCCTGGCTCCCGCTCCAGGCGGCCCGGGACCGCTGACCACGGGGTGTCCACCAGATGGACGGTCCGCTCAGCCGGTGAACATCCGCTGTCGAGGCCGTGACCGATGTCACATCGGGCCTGGTGAATTCACCCGCGACCGGTCTACGGTTCGGCACGTCAGGGCGCTATAAGCGTCTCCCCGTCGTGCACACATGACCCCTGGAGGTCCGCCACGATGCACACCATCCGGCGCAGCAACCCGCGCCACGTCTCCCTCACGGCAATCAGCGCCCTGTGCCTGGTTGCCGTTCTCGTCCCGCCCGCCGCGGCCGCGGACGAGGCCACGCTCCTGGCGGCGACCCACACCATCGCCGAGGTGCAGGGAGCCGGTGCGGCCACCACGATCCCCGGCACGACGGTGACCGTCGAGGGCGTCGTCACAGCCGACCACCGCACGGGCGGGTACAAGGGCATCTACGTCCAGACGGCCGGCTCGGGTGGCGTGACCGACGCGACCCCCGGGGCCTCGGACGGCGTCTTCGTGTACCTCAACGCCCGGACCACCGCCGCCCAGCTCGGCGACCTGGTCAGCGTGACGGGCGTCGCGGCGGAGTACTTCGGGCTGACCCAGATCAACGCGAGCGGCGCAGCCGACCTGGTCCAGGTCGTCGGCACCGGTACGGTGCCGGCCGCCGTCGCACTGCCGGACACCCTGCTGGGCGCAGATCGCGAGCAGTACGAGGGCATGCTCGTCGCCCCGCAGGGCGAGTACCTCGTGGCCTCCACCCACGAGGTGGACCGCTACGGCACGGTGTGGCTCACGACCGGGCCGGCGCTGCCCGTCAAGAGCACCGAGCTGGCCCCGGCCGGGGCGGAGGCCGACGCGATCGCCGCGCAGAACGCCGCCCGCCGGCTGCTTCTCGACGACGGCAAGAACGCTCAGGTCACGGGTGCGACCCAGCCGTACCTGACGGCCGGTGACCCGGTACGGACCGGGGACGCCGCCGTCCTCGACGGCCTGCCGTACGTCCTGCACTACGGCTTCGACGAGTGGCGGCTGCAGCCGATCACGCCGATCGACGCGACCACCGCGGCCGGCGCCAAGGCGTCCTTCACCGAGCGCAACGCCCGGACGACGGCCCCGGCCGACGTCCTGGGCGACGCCGACGGCCTCGTCGTCGCGGCCTTCAACGTGCTCAACTACTTCACCACGTTCAGCAGCGTCGACGCCGACGCCCGTGGCGCGGTGGACCAGGCGCAGTTCGACCTGCAGAAGCCCAAGATCCTTGCGGCCATCACGGCGCTCGACGCGGACGTCGTCACCCTGATGGAGATCGAGAACTCGGTGCACTTCGGCGACGGGACACCCGATGTCGCCCTCGCCGACCTCGTCGCCGGGCTCAACGGCCAGGCCGGATCGGACGTGTGGGCCTACGCGCCGACACCGGCGGCCCTCGTCGGGGCCGCAGCGCCGGCCACCGATGTGATCATGAACGCGATCATCTACCGGACCGACGCGGTGACCCCGGTCGGCGAGAGCACCGCGGACGTCGACGAGACGGTCTGGGACATCGCGCGCGAGCCGATCGCCCAGACGTTCGCCACTGTCGCCGGCGACGGCAACGAGTTCACCGTGGTCGCGAACCACTTCAAGTCCAAGGGCGGCACCGGGACGGAGCCGGCCGACGGGCAGGGCTTCTTCAACGCCGAGCGGGTCGAGCAGGCGGGCGCGGTCGTCGACTTCGTGGCCGAGCTCCAGGCGTCGACCGGCGTCGAGGACGTCGCCGTCATGGGCGACCTGAACTCCTACAGCCACGAGGACCCGATCGGGGTCTTCGCGCAGGCCGGGTTCGTCGACCTGGTCGCCACCCACGCGGCCGGCCAGTACACGTACACGTTCGACGGTGAGCTCGGGTCCCTCGACCACGCGCTCGCGACGCCGTCGTTCGCCGCCCGGGTGATCGGCGCGGACGTGTGGGAGATCAACTCCCCGGAGTGGTTCGGCTACCAGTACTACGGCTCCTTCCCGCAGGCCGAGGCCGGTACCGTCTACCGGTCCTCCGACCACGACCCGATCCTGTTCGGCCTCGCGGACGTCGTCGAGCCGACGGTCACGATCGACCTGCTCGGCATCAACGACTTCCACGGGCGGATCAAGCCCAACGGTGTCGAGGCCGGCGCGGCGGTCATGGCCGGAGCGGTCAACGCCTTCCGTGCCGCGAACCCGAACACGGTGTTCCTCTCGGCCGGCGACAACATCGGGGCCTCGACCTTCGAGTCCTTCGTCGCGCAGGACCAGCCGACCATCGACGCCCTCAATGCGGCGGGC
This sequence comes from Cellulomonas sp. KRMCY2, assembly GCF_000526515.1. Classification (NCBI taxonomy): domain Bacteria; kingdom Bacillati; phylum Actinomycetota; class Actinomycetes; order Micrococcales; family Cellulomonadaceae; genus Cellulomonas; species Cellulomonas sp. KRMCY2. Next base: position 1,034,379 of record NZ_JAGF01000001.1, on the reverse strand, counting down.
CTCCAGGTCTCCGCGGTGGGCAACCACGAGCTCGACCAGGGCCGGGTGGACCTCGACGACCGGGTGATCCCCGCCGTCGACTTCCCCTACCTCGCAGCCAACCTCTACGACCGGGCCACCGGTGAGCCTGCGTACGACGAGTACTGGGTCACCGACGTGGACGGGGTCGACGTCGGCTTCGTCGGCGCCGTCACCGAGGCACTGCCGTCGCTCGTGACGCCTGCCGGCATCGCGAGCCTCGAGGTCCGGCCGCTGGTGACCGAGGTGAACCGCGTCACCGCAGAGCTCAGCGACGGTGACGCGACCAACGGCGAGGCCGACGTGATCGTCGTCCTCGTGCACGAGGGCCCGGCCACCTCGGCCATCGCCGACTCGACAGGTGACTCGGTGTTCGGCCAGATCGTGGCCGGGCTCGACGCCCAGGTGGACGTCGTCTACTCCGGGCACACCCACCAGGCGTTCATCCACCAGATCCCGGTGGTGGGCTGGGCCGACGGCCTGACCCGGCCCGTGGTGCAGAGCGGCCAGTACGGCACCAACCTCGCGCACGTCAGCCTCACGGTCGACACCGCATCCGGCGACGTCGTGGCGAACTCGGCCGAGCTGGTCCCGCTGGCCCCTGGCGGTGCGGCGGCCTTCCCGGCCGACCCGGCCGTCAAGGCCATCGTCGACGCAGCCGTCGCCGATGCCGCAGTGCTCGGCCGGGTGTCGCTCGGCTCGATCACCGCAGCCCTGCTCCGGTCGTACCAGGCCGACGGGGTGACCGAGAACCGGGGCGGGGAGTCGACCCTCGGCAACCTCGTGGCCGATGCGCAGCTGTGGGCTGCCGGAGACCTCGGGGCGCAGATCGCCTTCATGAACCCGGGCGGCATGCGAGCCAACCTCGCCTACGCCTCGACCGGCGCGGACGACCCGGACGGGAACGTGACCTTCAAGGAGGCGGCGGACGTCCAGCCCTTCGCCAACACGTTGGTCACCATGACGCTCACCGGCGACCAGGTGGCGCAGGTGCTCGAGGAGCAGTGGCAGCCCACCGGGGCCCAGCGACCCTTCCTCAAGCTCGGCGTCGCCGGCCTGACGTACACCTACGACCCGACCGCCGCAGCAGGCGACCGGATCACCCGGGTGCTCGTCGGTGGTACGCCGATCGACCCGGCCGGGTCGTACACGGTGGTCGTGAACTCGTTCCTCGCCTCGGGTGGCGACAACTTCGCGACCCTCGCGCTGGGGACCGGGAAGGCCGACTCGGGCCGGATCGACCTGCAGGCCTTCGTCGACTACTTCGCGGCGAAGACCCCGATCAGCCCCGACCTGACCCAGCGGTCCGTCGGTGTCCACCTGGACACCCCGGCCGGTGGCTACCTGCCGGGTGCGACGGTGACCGCGAACCTGTCCTCGTTGGTCTTCAGCCGGATGGCGGTCCAGCCGGCTGAGGTGACCCTGTCGATCGACGGCACGCCGGTCGGGACCTTCCCGATCGACCCCGCGATCGTCGACACGACCGACGAGCAGGGGCGTGCGACGGCGACCTTCGCGGTCCCCGCCGACGCGACCGGCGAGACCCTCGAGGTGGTCGCCACGGTGGCGGGGACGGGCACGACGGCGTCCTTCATGCTGCCGCTCGCGGCCGCTCCCGTGCCGGCCTGTGCGGTCACCTACGACGCCTTCCGGCTGTGGCCGGTCACGCTGCTCGGTGCGGTCACGGTGACCAACACCAGCGCCGAGGCCGTGCAGGGCTGGCAGCTGCAGTGGCAGTTCACCAAGGGTGAGAAGGCCAAGCTGGGCCTCGGCGCCGGCATCCGCCAGCGCGGAGCGACAGTGACGGCGACCAGCACGCGCTGGAACGCCACGATCCAGCCCGGCGAGGACGTCTCGTTCGTCTTCCTCGGCACGGCGCCGCGAGGGTTCGCGACCCCGAGCAGCTTCACGCTCAACGGGCAGGAGTGCTCGATCGGCTGACGCCGGATGCCGGGCCCGGCGGCCGACACGGTCGCTGGGCCCGGCATCTGCCCGGAGTCGGCCCGTCCATCTCCCGGGCACCTGGACGGCCGCCGTCCCACGGTGTGACAACATTGTGGCGTGGCCCGTGGTGACGGACGTCTGACGCACGACCTCTTGCCTGGCGAGAAAGGTCCTCAGGACGCCTGTGGCGTCTTCGGGGTCTGGGCTCCCGGCGAGGAGGTCGCCAAGCTCACCTACTTCGGCCTCTATGCGCTGCAGCACCGGGGCCAGGAGTCGGCGGGGATCGCGACCTCCAACGGTGAGCAGCTCCTCGTCTACAAGGACATGGGCCTGGTCTCCCAGGTCTTCGACGAGACAGCCCTCAACGCCTTGACCGGGCACCTGGCCATCGGCCACACCCGCTACTCCACGACCGGCGCGTCCACGTGGGAGAACGCCCAGCCGACGCTCGGCGCGACAGCGGGCGGGACGGTGGCGCTCGGGCACAACGGCAACCTGACGAACACGGCCGAGCTGGTCGACCTGGTCGCCGAGCGGTACGGCTCGAAGCGTCGTGGCGAGCTGGCGCGCGGCAACACCACCGACACGGCGCTGGTCACGGCGCTGCTCGCGGGCGACCCGGACCACACCCTCGAGGCGACCGCGATGGAGGTGCTGCCGCTGCTGCGGGGTGCCTTCTGCCTGGTGTTCATGGACGAGCACACCCTGTACGCGGCGCGCGACCCGCACGGCGTGCATCCCATGGTCCTCGGCCGGCTCGAGCGGGGCTGGGTCGTGGCCAGCGAGTCCGCAGCCCTCGACATCGTCGGTGCGTCGTTCGTCCGCGAGGTCGAGCCCGGCGAGCTCATCACGATCGACGCGGACGGCTTGCGCAGCCAGCGCTTCGCGGCGGCGACGCCGACGGGCTGCGTCTTCGAGTACGTCTACCTGGCACGGCCGGACACCGCGATCGCCGGCCGCTCGGTGCACGCCGTGCGGGTCGAGATGGGTCGCACCCTCGCCCGCGAGTTCCCGGTCGAGGCCGACCTGGTCATCCCCGTGCCGGAGTCCGGGACGCCGGCCGCGATCGGCTACGCGGCAGAGTCCGGGATCCGGTACGCACAGGGCCTGACCAAGAACGCGTACGTCGGTCGCACCTTCATCCAGCCGTCGCAGACCTTGCGTCAGCTCGGCATCCGGCTCAAGCTCAACCCGCTGCGTGAGGTCATCCGGGGCCAGCGCCTCGTCGTCGTGGACGACTCGATCGTGCGGGGCAACACCCAGCGCGCCCTGGTGCGCATGCTTCGCGAGGCCGGCGCGGCCGAGGTGCACGTGCGGATCTCCTCGCCGCCCGTGAAGTGGCCGTGCTTCTACGGCATCGACTTCGCGACCCGGGCCGAGCTCATCGCCACGGGCCTGTCCGCGGAGGAGGTCGGCCGGTCGATCGGTGCCGACTCGCTGGGCTACATCTCCCTCGAAGGCATGGTGGCCGCGACCGAGCAGCCCGCCGCCCAGCTGTGCATGGCCTGCTTCACCGGTCGATACCCGATCGAGCTCCCGCCGGCGGCCCGCCTCGGCAGGAACCTCCTGGAGCAGAGCGAGCTGCCGCTGGGTGCCCCGGAGGACGGTCTGGCCACGTTGATGAGCGGCGTCGGCGGCGTCGGCGCGCTGGACCACCCGTGAGCGGCCACGACGGTGCAACGCCCCAGGTCACCTATGCCTCGGCCGGTGTCGACACCGCGGCCGGGGATCGCGCCGTCGACCTGATGAAGGGCGCTGTGCGTGCGACGCACGGCCCGCAGGTCCTCGGTGGCTTCGGTGGGTTCGCCGGTCTGTACGACGCCTCGGCGTTGACCGGCTACCGCAGGCCCCTGCTGGCGACCTCGACGGACGGCGTCGGCACCAAGGTCGCGATCGCCCAGGCGCTCGACGTGCACGACACGATCGGCTTCGACCTCGTGGGCATGGTGGTCGACGACATCGTCGTGGTCGGCGCCGAGCCGCTGTTCATGACCGACTACATCGCGACCGGCCGTGTCGTGCCGGAGCGGGTGGCCGCCATCGTCCGCGGGATCGCGGCGGCCTGTGCGGAGACCGGCACCGCGCTGATCGGCGGCGAGACGGCCGAGCACCCCGGTCTGCTCGGGCCGGACGAGTACGACGTCGCCGGTGCGGCCACCGGTGTCGTCGAGGCGGACGACGTGCTGGGCCCGGACCGGGTGCTGGCGGGCGACGTGGTGATCGCGATGGCGTCCTCGGGCCTGCACTCGAACGGCTACTCCCTGGTTCGACGGGTCATCGAGGTCGCCGGCTGGCGCCTCGACCGGGACGTGCCGGAGCTGGGTCGGACGCTCGGGCTCGAGCTCCTCGAGCCCACCCGGCTCTACACGCGTCCCTGCCTCGACCTGGCCAGGTCGGCCGGTGCGCACGTCCACGCGTACAGCCACGTCACCGGCGGCGGCCTGGCTGCGAACCTGGCGCGCGTGCTCCCGGCCGGGCTCGTCGCCGACGTCGATCGCTCGACCTGGACCGTCCCGCCGATCTTCGACCTCATCCGTGGCCTGGGCGGCGTGCCGTGGCACGACCTCGAGTCGACCCTCAACCTCGGGATCGGGATGGTCGCCGTCGTCGGCGCGCAGGGCGCTGACGAGGCCATCCGTCGCCTCGCAGCCGCTCAGGTGCCGGCCTGGGTGCTGGGAACCGTCCGGATCGACGAGGGTGAGAGCGGGCCCGACATCGTCCGGGGCACCAAGGGCGTTCACGCGGGTGCCGTGCACCTGCGGGGGAGCTACCGCAGCCGTTGAGCCCGTGACTCGCGGGTCAGGTACTCGCGGGTCAGGTCATCGCGTGTTCAGTCACTGAGCGCTGTCGGTCGGCCGAGGAGGAGTCGGCCACAGGGGACGGCGAGCGGCCACCGGGGACGGCAAGCAGATCAGCGCTCGTCGGCGGTCCAGTCGGCGTACTTCTCGGCGTCCTCGTGCTTCTCCGGAGCGTGGCGGCTCTCGGTCGCTACGTCGGTACGGCGTCCACCGGACGTGAGCTCCTGCTCGAGGGCGCGATAGTTCGGCTCGTAGCTCGAGTACTTGAGCTCGCGAGCGACCTTCGTCTGCTTTGCCTTCTGACGGCCGCGCCCCATGGCATCGACCCCCTCCAACGTAGAAGCGGGGCGGCACCGTGCTGTCACGTGCGGCCCCGGGGTGCTTGTGCTTCGTCGTGGGCTAACGGTACATGGCCTGCGGCCCTTCCGGCGACTCGCTCTGTGTCCGGCTGTCCCGGCCGGGGGGTGAACTGCGTCCGGTCCGCCCATCGGACGGTTCTCACATTCACGCTTTCGACGGTCGGTCACCCGTGTCACGACCGATCCGACACCGGTCACGACGGCGGACGACTGATCCGAAAGTCATCGAGAACCCGGACGGTGCAGATCGCGGACGTGTCGCGAGCCCACGTTGCGCGCGCCCGGCATGTCGCGAGTAAGGTGATTTGATACACATTTGTGATGACGTGAACAGGTCGGAGCGACGCACCGGACGTCCGCCGCGCTCCTTCGGCCCACCGGAGGGAGGATCACGTGTCAGCACGCCCGATCAGCTCCGAGGCGCTCCTGACGCCGTCGGAGGTAGCCGAGCTCTTCCGCGTCGACCCGAAGACGGTGACGCGCTGGGCCAAGGCCGGGAAGATCACATCGATCCGGACCCTGGGTGGCCATCGGCGCTACCGCGAGGCCGAGATCCGTGGCCTCCTCGGTGGTGTCCCGGGACAGCGGGCGGCCAGCGCCTGACCCGGGCGCACCCCCGGCAAGCACGGCGGCGGCGGCTACCCCACATGGTCGGCGCTGCCGCTCTCCTTGACCGCCGGGCCCCACCGACCCACGGCCCGGCCTCGACCCGTCCCGCAGGGTCACGGCGATGTCCGATTCTCGCCAGACCGCGTCGCGGGGGCATGTGACGATGTGCCCATGACAGCGTCCCCGGCTCCGACGATCGACAGCGACGTCGCCTATCGCGCTGTGATGGGTCGCGACCCGCGGTTCGACGGCCGCCTGTTCGTCGGGGTCCTGAGCACCGGCATCTACTGCCGGCCGTCGTGCCCCTCACGGACACCCAAGCGGGAGAACTGCCAGTTCCACCTGACGGCGGCCGGCTGCGTCGCGGCCGGGTTCCGGGCCTGCCGCCGATGCCGCCCCGATGCCCTGCCCGGCTCACGCGACTGGGACGTCGACGCGGATCTCGCGCACCGCGCCCTGCGCCTGATCGGCGACGGCGCCGTCGACGACGCCGGCGTCGCGGGCCTGGCACGGCGCGTCAACGTCAGCGCACGCCACCTGCACCGCGTCCTGGTCGCCCAGGTCGGAGCCTCCCCGGTCCAGATCGCTCGGACCCGCCGGGCGCAGGTGGCCCGGATGCTCGTCGAGCAGACGTCCTGGCCGATGAGCGACGTCGCCTTCGCGGCGGGCTTCGCGAGCGTCCGTCAGTTCAACGACGTGTTCCGCGCCGAGTACGGGGCGACGCCGACCGCCCTGCGCCCGCAGCAACCGATGCGCGGCGCGTCGACCGGTCCGGGGGCGTCGACCAGTTCAGGGGGGTCGACCGGTCCGGGGAGCGGCTCCGGGCTCCCGCGGGGCGACCGGGGCGCGACGCTCACCGTGCGGTTGCGCACCGCCCAGCCGATGCATGCCGAGGCGTACCTCCGCCACGTGACGGCCCGGGCCGTGCCGGGCCTCGAGGCGGTCGACGGCGCCACCGTGCGTCGCGTCGTTCCCGGCCGCGGCGGCCCGATCCTGGTCGAGCTGACTGTCGACGGCCAGGTCACGGCCCGGCTCAGCATGACGGCCATCGACGACCTGCCGCGGGTGGTCGGGCGGCTGCGGCACTGGGCCGACCTGGATGCCGACCCCGTGCGCGTGGACGCCGTTCTCGGCGCGGACCCGCTGCTCGCGCCGATGGTCGCCGCGCGGCCCGGTCTTCGCGTGCCGGGGACTGCCGACCCGGCTGAGCTCGCGATCCGCACGGTCCTGGGTCAGCAGGTGAGCGTCGCCGCGGCGCGGACCTTGACCGCGCGCCTGGTGGCCACCTTCGGTGAGCCGACGGTGTTCGGCCTGAGCCAGTTCCCCACGCCCGACCGGCTCGCTGCGGCGGGTCCGGACGTGCTGGCCCGGATCGGCCTGACGACCGCGCGCGCCGCGACCCTGGCCCGGCTGGCCGAGGTGCTCGCCGCCGGCCTCGACCTGGGTCCCGGCGCCGACCGGGACCTGGCCCGGGCCACGCTCGGTTCGATCCCGGGGGTCGGACCCTGGACCGTCGAGTACGTCGCCCTGCGGGCGATGGGCGACCCCGATGCCTTCCCTTCCCACGACCTCGTGCTGCGGCAGGCCCTGGGTGGCCTGTCCGCCGCCGAGGCGGGGCGCCGCGCCGAGGCCTGGCGGCCGTGGCGCGGCTATGCCGCGCAGCACCTGTGGACCTCTCGAACCTGGATGGAGACACCATGACCACCTCGACCTTGCTCGCCGGGACGGTGCCGACCCCGGCCGGCGCGATGTGCCTGGCCGTCACGCCGGACGGCGTCGTGCGGGCGGCCGGGTTCGGCGACCTCGACCTGTTGCTCGGCCGGCTGAGCCTCGCGGAGCCCGCCATGGCGGCCGGGGCGGTGCAGGCGCGCCGGGTGACGATCGACGAGCTGCCGGCGGCGGTCGTCGACGCGGTGCGTCGGTGGGCAGCGGGGGAGGTCGGTGCCCTCGACGTGGTTCCGGTGGACCAGCCGGGCGGGCCGTTCTTCCAGGACGTGTGGCGGGCCATGCGCCGGGTGCCGGCGGGCACCACCGTGACGTACCGCGAGCTCGCCGAGATGTCCGGCCGTCCGGCGGCGGTGCGCGCCGCCGGCTCGGCCTGCGCCCGCAACCTGGTGGCGCCCTTCGTGCCGTGCCATCGCATCGTGCGCAGCGACGGCACCCTCGGTGGGTATGCCTACGGCCTGGACGCCAAGCGCGCGCTGCTGGACCACGAGCGCGGTGCCCTGGCCGGCTGACCCCTCAGCGCTCGCTGGCCGGCTGACCCCTCAGCGCTCGCTGGCCGGCTGACGCCTCAGCGCTTGCGCAGGATCGCCCCGACGAGGGCCGCTGCCGCCGCGGCAGCCGCACCGATCACGACCCAGCCGGTCCTGGAGGGCTCCGGCTCACCGAGCGGCCGCACCTCGCCGGTGACCCGGCGCTTGAGGTCGACCAGCGCGATCTTGGCCTCGTCGGCGGCGTGCGCCGCCTGGGTGCGCGGGTTGAGCCGTTCGGAGAGCTCCTCGACGGTGCTCCTGAGCTCGGTGCGGGTCCGGGCGATCTCCGCCTCGATCTCCTCGGGTGTGGTCCCGCTCATGAGGTCAGTCCTTCCTTGAGGGCCTCGACGTCGGCCTTGATGCTGGCCTGCGCGCGCTCGGGCATCGGTGGGGAGCCCTGATCGAGGGAGCGCTTGCCGACGGCGACCATGACGCCGGCGACGACCAGCAGGATGACGGTGACGATGAGGGCCGCGAGCCAGGCCGGCACGGCGTTGGCCAGACCGAGGACAGCTGTGGCGATCAGGGTGGCGAAGGCGAAGAAGCCGAGGAACGCCGCTCCGGCGAACAGGCCGCCGCCGATGGCCGCGTGCTTGGCCTTCTCGGTCATCTCGGCCTTCGCGAGCCGGATCTCGTCCCGGATGAGCTGGGAGAGCTTCTCCGAGAGAGTGCTCACGAGCTCACCGATGCTCGGCCGGGCGTCGTTGCGATCGGGAGTGCTCTGCGTGCTCGTCACCTCACCACGTCCTTCTTCCGTCCTGGGTACCTCGGGCGTCGGCCTCCTGGCCGGTCCCGGTCCCCATTCTGGGTCACCCCGCAGCGGAGCGCAGTCCGATCGGCGATCGCGGGGCCGTCGGCCGTGCCGGAGACGACGACGCCCCGCCAGGTCAGGGTCCTCTGACGGGCGGGGCGGGTGCTCTCGCGGACGAGATGGTGGCCACTGGCAGGGTCGAACTGCCGACCTTTCGATTTTCAGTCGAACGCTCTACCAGCTGAGCTAAGTGGCCGTGCTGTGCTGATGTCACAGACGTCGACGCCCGGTCTGCTGACCGGGCGGACGACGAGCGACCCCGACGGGACTTGAACCCGCGACCTCCGCCGTGACAGGGCGGCGCGCTAACCAACTGCGCTACGGGGCCTTGTGGTGAGACAAGGTTCCTGTGCTGCTTCGTTCTCCGTGCTGGTCCTGCTGGTGGTGCGTACTGCTCGTACCCCCAACGGGATTCGAACCCGTGCTACCGCCGTGAAAGGGCGGGGTCCTGGGCCGCTAGACGATGGGGGCCCGTGTCATGGACGCCCGTGACGTCTCGCGTCGAAGACCTCAGAAAGCATACGGGAGCCGCCTGGTATCTCCAAAGCGGCCCCGAGGATCGCGCACGGCGAGCGGCGAACGGCGATGACGCCGACGACCGCGGGCGATGGTCGACAATGGATCCCATGGTCGAGATGTCGCGTGCGGAGTTCGAGGGAGCCGTCAGCGACGCCCTCGATCTCATCCCGGCCGAGCTCGCGGCCCAGATCGACAACGTCGTCGTCCTCGTCGAGGACGACGCCCCCGACGACGAGCCGGAGCTGCTCGGCCTCTACGAGGGTGTTGCCCTGACCGAGCGGGACGGCTGGTGGGCTGCCGGCTCGCTGCCCGACCGGATCACGATCTACCGCAACCCGACGCTCGCCATCTGCGAGACGGTCGAGGAGGTCGTCGAGGAGGTCGCGGTCACGGTGGTGCACGAGGTCGCGCACCACTTCGGCATCGACGACGAGCGGTTGCACGAGCTGGGCTGGGACTGAGCCGGTCGACCGACCGGCCGGCCGTCGGACCGAGGGAGACACGATGCGGATCGGGATCGTGCTGCTGCCCCAGCAGCGCTGGCACGTCGCGCGCGAGCGCTGGGTGCGTGCCGAGGAGTACGGCTTCGACCATGCCTGGACCTACGACCACCTGGCCTGGCGGACGCTGGCCGACGAGCCCTGGTTCGCGACGGTCCCGCTGCTCGCGGCGGCCGCGGTGGTCACCGAGCGGATCCGGTTGGGCACCTGGGTCGCGAGCCCGAACTTCCGCCACCCGGTGCCCTTCGCCAAGGACGTCATGGGCCTCGACGACATCAGCTCCGGACGCTTCCTGCTCGGCCTCGGCGCGGGCGGCACGGGCGCCGACGCCGACGTCCTGGGGCCGGGTCCGGTGCCGCGCGTGCGGGCCGCACGCTTCGAGGAGTTCGTCGACCTCCTGGACGAGCTGCTGACGCAGCCGGTGACCGAGCGCACCGGGGAGCACTTCGAGGCGCACGGGGCGCGGATGATCCCGGGCTGCGTACAGGCTCCGCGGGTCCCGTTCGTCGTGGCCGCGAACGGTCCGCGTGCCCTGCGCGTCGCGGCCCGCCACGCCCAGGGATGGGCCACCTACGGTCCGTCCCTCGAGCCCGAGGCGATCGAGGCCATGGGCACGGCTGCGGCCACCGAGCTCTGGTGGGACGGGCTCGCCGCCCTGGTGGGGCGGTTCGAGGCGACGGCGCGCGAGATCGGGCGCGACCCGGCGAGCGTCGACCGGTACCTGAGCCTGGACGGTGCGCCGGTGTTCTCGATGGACTCCTACGACGTGATGGCGCAGGGCGTGGAACGTGCGCGCGCGCTCGGGTTCACCGACGTCGTCGTGCACTGGCCGCGCGCTGCGGGCGTCTATGCCGGGCGCGAGGCCGTGCTCGAGGAGATCGCGAGTCGGCTGCCTGAGCTGCGCGCCTGACGGTCCGGGGTCGGTCCGGTGCGGGTCAGGAGTCGGCAGTGTGCCGGCGGGCGTCCCACGCGCTGGCGACCATGTCGAGGAGCGTGTTGCGCATCTGCCAGTCCAGGTCGCGTGCGGCGAGCTCGCCCGACGCGACGATCCGGGCCGGGTCGCCCGGTCGGCGCGGGGCGAGCTCGGGGGTGAAGTCGATCCCGGTGACCTCGGCCATCGCCGTCATGATCTGCCGGACCGAGACGCCGTCGCCGCTGCCCAGGTTGTAGACCGGCTCGAGGGTCCGCCCGGCCGCCAGGGCCCGGGCCGCTGCGACGTGCGAGACCGCCAGGTCGGCGACGTGCACGTAGTCGCGGACGCAGGTGCCGTCGGGCGTCGGGTAGTCCGTGCCGTTGATCCGAGGCGTGCGCCCCGCGACGAGGGCGTCGAGCACCAGCGGGAAGAGGTTGTGCGGGCTGGAGTCGTACAGGTCCTCGCGCCCGGAGCCGACCACGTTGAAGTACCGCAGCGACGTGTGGCGCAGGGGAGCCGGGCCGTCGGCACTCGCCCGGGCCTGGTCCCGCAGCAGCCACTCGCCGATCAGCTTGGTCTCGCCGTAGGGCGACTCCGGCAGGGTGGGGGTGCGCTCGGTGACCACGTCCGTGTCGGGGGTCCCGTAGACGGCGGCACTCGAGGAGAAGACGATCCGGGTGACGCCGGCCTCGCCCATCGCGCGCAGCAGGCTCACGGTGCCCGTGACGTTCTGGTCATAGGTGTGCAGCGGGCGGTCGACGCTCACCCCGGCGTACTTGAAGCCGGCCAGGTGGACGACACCGGTCACGGCGTGGTCGCGCAGGGCTGCCAGCACCAGGGGTGTGTCGAGGATGCTGCCCCGCACGAACGGGACGCCGTCCGGCACGAACTCGGCGTGCCCGGAGGAGAGGTCGTCGATCACGACCACGTCGAGCCCTCGGTCGATGAAGGCCTGCACGACGTGCGAACCGATGTAGCCGGCACCGCCGGTAACCAACCAGGTCATGGGTCGACCATATCAACAAACCCGAAAGAAAATCAACAAAGCCAAACAGGGATGATCGGGCGCCGGTCGGTCCCGCCGGCCGGGACGCACCGGCCGGACGCACCGGTGCCCGGCGGCACGTGGCCACCGGGCGCTCGGGGGCGGTCAGAGGCGGCGCCGGCCGCCGAGCGTGCGAGCGGCGAACGTCACGCCGATGACCGCGAGGCCGATCTGGATGAAGAGCTCGATCCAGTCGATGCCGTCCGTCGTCTCGACACCGAGGGCCCGGGCGAGCAGTGAGCCGAGGAACGCAGCCACCACCCCGACGATGATCGTCATCGGGATCGAGATCTTCTGTCGCCCGGATGCGAAGAACCGGCCGAGGGCACCGATGATGATCCCGACCACGAGCGCACTGATGATGCCGTCGATCTCCATGGCGAGACCCTTTCGTCGATGGTCCTGGTCGAGGGACGCCCCGTCCAGATGAGGGACGCTAGACGCAGACCGTGGGGTTCGCACGTCGAGAGCGCGACGCACCGCGGAGCCGAAGTGCCCGGATCGCCCTACCCTGGGCCCGTGACCCTGACTCTCCCCCCGACGTCCTTCCTGCCCCTCGCCGCCCGTGCCGCGGTCGATGAGGGCTCCGGCGGCGCGTCCGGCGTCGCCGTCGTCCTCGCCGTGGCCGCCGCCCTGATCGCGGCCATCCTGCTCGCCGAGGTCGTCGCCGCCGTCGTGCGGGCGATCGGTCACCGCTCCTGGTTCGCCCAGAACCTCTCGCGCCGGTCCCGGCGTCCGTTGCGGGCCGTGCTGCTCGTGGCGGCGGTCTGGATCGCGGTGCGACTCGTCACCGAGCAGCCGCCGGCCGGTCCTGATTGGCTCCCGGCCTTCGAGCACGTGCTGCTCATCGCCACGATCATCGGGGTGGCCTGGCTCGTCGGGACGCTGGCCTTCGTCGCCGAGGACGCCGCGGTCGCGCGCTACCGGACCGACGTGCCGGACAACCGGCACGCCCGACGGGTGCGCACCCAGGTGATGGTCCTGCGCCGGATCACTGTTGCGGTCCTGGTGGTCTGCGCCGTGGCCGGCGTGCTGCTGACCTTCGACGCCGCGCGGACCGCGGGCGCCGGCCTGCTGGCGTCGGCCGGGTTGGTGTCGATCGTGGTCGGGCTCGCTGCGCAGACCGCGCTCGCGAACATCTTCGCCGGCGTCCAGCTCGCGTTCACCGACGCGATCCGGGTCGACGACGTCGTGGTGGTCGACGACGAGTGGGGCCGGGTCGAGGAGATCACCATGACCTACGTCGTGGTGCACCTCTGGGACGACCGGCGCCTGATCATGCCGTCGACCTGGTTCACGACCAACCCGTTCGAGAACTGGACCCGGCGGGCGGCCGACCTGCTCGGCACTGTCGAGCTCGACCTGGACTGGGCGGTGCCGGTCACCGAGATGCGTGCGGAGCTGACCAGGCTGCTGCAGTCGAGCGACCTGTGGGACCACCGGGTCGGCGTGCTCCAGGTCACCGGGGCGACCGGCGGCCTGGTCCGGGTGCGGGCCCTGGCCAGTGCGGCCGACGCCCCGACCCTGTTCGACCTGAGGTGCAACGTGCGCGAGGGCCTCGTGCTGTGGCTCCAGCGCGTGCACCCGGAGTCGCTGCCGAAGACCCGGCTGGAGCAGGTCCCGTACCTCGACGCCGGTGGCGCCCGACGCGACGGCGCTCACCCGACCGGCGCTCACCCGACCGGCGAGCAGCCGGTCACGGGCGTGCAGCCGATCACCGGGGAGCAGCCGATCACCGGGGAGCAGCCGTCCACCGGCGGGACGCCCCCGGGCGAGACGACGACCACCGGCGAGACGGCGACCCGTCGGCGCAGGGCAGCGGCCGGCCGGCCGGACGACACCGTGCGGCTCGACGTCGACCGGGACGCGCGGCTCTTCACCGGCAGCCTGCAGGCGATCGAGAGGTCCAAGGCCTTCGCCGGCCCCGGCGAGGACGTGATCGCCGAGCGCGAGCAGACCGCCGAGGGCCCCGTCGTCGGAGCCGAGCCGCGACGACACACGCAGTAGCGCCCGCTCAGCGCGGCAGCGTGACCCCGGTGATCGTCGCGAGGCGCGCGAGCAGGCCGTCCTGCAGCGCCACGTCGGAGGCCTGCGGGTTCGCCTCCTGCAGCGCGAACCGCTTGACGTAGCGGCCGGTCACCCGGGCGTCGTCCTCGTCGCTGGTCGCGAGCCACACCTGGGTCGCGGCACCGTCGCCGACCTCGTCCCAGGCGTCCGGACCGCCGAGCTTCGTCTTGATCCAGCCGGGGTCCACCGCCGTGGCGAGCACCCCCGGCCACAGCCGGGCGACCGCGAACGCGAGCATCACGTCGCAGAGCTTGGAGTCGGAGTACGCCTGCATGCCGTCCCACGGTCGGCCGGCGTGCTGCAGGTCGTCGAGGGCGACCGAGCCCTGGGCCTCCAGGCCGGAGGTGAGGTAGACCAGGCGCGCCGGACGCGGCATGAGGGCGGTGAGCAGGTACGGCGCGACGGTGTTGACCTGGAAGATGCGCTCGATGCCATCGGCTGTGACGGTGCGTTCCGTGGCCCCGCCGCCCACCCCGGCGTTGTGGATGACCGCGTCGAACGGCCCGGCGGCCGTGGCGTCGGACGCAAGGTCGCGGGTCTGCGCGAGGGATGCGAGGTCGCCGACGACGACGTCCCGCAGTCCTGGGAGCCGGCTGTGCACGTCAGCGGCGCGCTGGTCGTCGCGGGCGTGGGCCACGACGTCGTGCCCCGCCTCGAGGAGCAGCCGGGCCGACTCCAGGCCGATGCCGTCGGTCGAGCCGGTGACGAGGACGCGTGACATGGGGGCTCCCTGGGTCGGGGGAACGCCATCGTCCCACCTGAGGTTCCCCGACCGGCGACGCCGTGGCCGACGTCGTGCCGGCCACGACCGTCATGATCGGTCTGTCCACCCAGTGGACGGTTGGCGCCCCAGCGTTTGCGGCCCTGGCCGAGGCTTGTCACGGTGGACGCGCCCGAGACGTCCGGGCCTGGATCTCCTCGATCCCCCGGACTGTCACCCCCGGCACGATGAAGGAGCGACCTGTGCTCACGCTGACCGACAACGCCCGATTCGCACTCCAGGACATCGCCACCCGCGCAGGGCTGCCGGACGACGGCGGTCTGCGGATCGCCGAGTCCCCGGTCCAGGAGGGCAGCTTCGAGCTCTCCCTGGTCCCCGAGCCCGTCGACGGCGACGAGGTCATCGAGGCGGACGGCGCCCGCGTCTTCGTCGAACCGCTGACCTCGACGATCCTCTTCGACCAGCAGCTCGACGCCGCCCCGTCGGACGACGGCACCGGCTTCCTGCTCGCCCCCCAGGGCTGAGCCGAGCGCCCTGGACCGCGCCTCGCCTCGACGACTGAGAGAGCCGCGGGTCATTCCACGGCGCGGCCGAGGCCGGCCAGGGTCTCGGCGAGCAGGGCGTCCATGCCCTCGCCCGCCGCGTACTCCGCGAGGGCCGCGCTGACGGACACGGCGGTCGTGCGGGCCCGCAGCTCACGGTCGGGCGGCACGTCGCCGTAGGCGTCCAGGAACGCCGTGCGTGACGCGCCCTCGAAGGCGGAGTAGCCGATCATCAGGTCGACCGACGGGTCCGCCAGCGCCGTGTCGCCCCAGTCGATCACCCCGGCCAGGGCCCTGCCGTCGACCAGGACGTGGCGCGCGTGCAGGTCCCCGTGCACCAGGACGGCCTGCCCCGGTGGTGTCGGCGGCGCCGCCGCGGCGCGGTCGAGCAGCACGTCGACGCGTGGGTCCGCCGCCCAGATGCCGGCCGCGACGAGCCGGCCGAGACGTTCGCGCGCCCGGGTCGCCGTCCGGCTCGCGTCCGCGCGACCCAGCGGATCCGACGGCAGTGCGACGTCGGATGCCGCCGCAGCCGTCGTCGTCGCCGCGGCGAGGTCCGGCGCATGCAGCTCGCGCAGGAAGCTGCCGAGCGACGCCGCGACGTCGGTGCGCTCGGCAGACGGCAGCCCGGCCTCGGCGAGCTCCCGACCCGGCAGCGCGCGCGTGCCCCAGAACGGCCAGCCGACCTCCGGCGTCGGGGTGCCGACGAAGACCGGGTGGGGGATGGGCACCGCGAAGCGGTCCGCGAGGTGGCGCAGCACGGCCAGCTCGCGGCGCGACCCGTCGAGGGCGATCCGCCGGTGGATGAAGCGGAAGAGCCACGCGTCGCCGACGGCGAGCACGACGTTGTCCCAGCCGGCGTCGAACGTGCGGACCGGCAGGCCGGCGAGGTCGGGGAACTGCTCGGCGATCACGCGTCCGGCGAGCTCTGCGTCGATGACTCGTTCGGCGGTCCACTCACGTCGTCCGGTCATCGGCCGAGGATAGACGTCTCAGCCGGGCGGCGACGGGTTGCCGGCGGTGATGCGCGCTCGCTGGTTCGTGATCACCGGGCTCACGCCGGGCACCGGGAGGGACTGCGGCAGCCCGACGAGGAAGCCCTGCACGGCGTGCGCGCCGAGCGACGCCCACGTGGTCAGGTCGCCGACCTCCTCGATGCCCTCCACGACCAGCTGGGCGCCGGTGCGGTGGGCGAACTCGATGAGCGAGCCGGCCAGCGCGCGGCGCAGCGGGCTCCCCGCGAGGTTCTGCGTCAGGGACATGTCGAGCTTGATGGTGTCCGGGGCAAGCTGCACGATGTGCCGCAGGCTCGCGAACCCGGCGCCCGCGTCGTCGACGGCGATCTTGACGCCCATGAAGCGCAAGGCGTCGACAGTCCCCTGGAGCAGGTGATAGTCCTCGACGACCGCGTGCTCGGTGATCTCGACGGTGAGCTGGCGGCCGTGGGCGGAGCGGACGAGGTCGAGCATGCCGGCCTCGCCCAGGGTCGCCGGCGAGGCGTTGACGGACAGCTCCACGGTGGGCGGCAGCTCGTGGGCGGTGGTGAGCGCCAGCTGGATCGCGGCGAGCTCCAGCTCGGTGCCCCGGCCCACCTGGTGCGCAGCGGCGAACCAGAGGTCCGGTGTCCGGTACGGCTCGACGTCGAACCGCGTCAGCGCCTCGACGCCGATCAGCATGCCGTCCGCGAGCGAGTAGATGGGCTGGTAGACGGAGTGGAACGCCTGGGTGTCGATGACCTCGTCGATCAGGGGCAGCAGGCTCTCGTCCACGTCGGGCCCACCGGACTCGGACCGGGTGATCGCGTTGCGGACCTCCGAGGCGAGCTGCTGCTGGTAGACCCGGTCCCGCATGGTCAGGGCGAGCGATGCGATGCTCCCGACGATCATGAACATCGCCGCCCGGAACAGCCAGCTGCCGACCTGCTGCGGCTCGCCGGTGACCGTGCTGAGCGGCATCAGCGGACCGCAGATCACTGCTGCGACCGCGGACGTGCCGATCGACCCGCGCAGTCCGAACGGCAGCGTGGCGAGGATGATCGGGATGTAGAACAGGTGGGGCAGGGCGCGCTGCGTGCCACCGCTCGTGTAGACCGCGACCCACGCTGCGACGAGCATGACGCCGAGCGTCAGGACGGCCACCCAGGCGGGCACCTGCACACCACGCACGACGGCGCGGTCGACCCAGCCCAGGCCGGCCGGTGGTGTGGCGGCGACCGGGATGGCAGTGCGTGTCATCGGCGCCCCCTCCATGGCTGCTCAGGTCCGCTTCGTACCGGTGTACCCAGTGTGTCGGCATGTCGGGCAGGCAGGTAAAGGGGTGTCCTCCACCGAGTTGCCGGCCCTCCGGTGGGCAGGCAGCGGCATCGGATGAACCGGACGAGCCGCACCCCAGCGGCGCGGTTCGTCCGGCCCGGTCCTCCGAGCTCGGTGCGTGATCGCGATCAGTACGTGATGACCACGCGCCCGTCGATCTGGCCGCGGCTCATCTCGCCGAAGATCTCGTTGATCTCGCCGAGTCCCCGAGTGGACACCGTCGGGTGGATCTGGCCGCGTGCGTAGAAGCTCAGGGCCTCGTCCAGGTCCTGGCGGGTGCCGACGATCGAGCCCCGCACGGTCAGCCCCTTGAGCACGATCTCGAAGATCGACGCCGGGAAGTCACCTGCCGGGAGGCCGTTGAACACGATGGTGCCACCCCGTCGCGTCATGCCGATCGCCTGACCGAACGCTGACGGGTGGACCGCCGTCACGAGCACACCGTCGACCCCACCGGTCGCCCGCTGCACGGCCGCAGCCGGGTCGCCCTCGCGCGCATCGACGACGACCTCGGCACCGTGCTTCTTCGCGAGCGCGAGCTTGTCGTCGGCGATGTCGACGGCGACCACCCGCAGCCCCATGGCCCTCGCGTACTGCACCGCGATGTGCCCGAGGCCGCCGATCCCGGAGATGGCGACCCACTGGCCGGGGCGCGCCTCGGTCATCTTCAGACCCTTGTAGACCGTGACACCGGCGCAGAGGATCGGCGCGACCTCCGTCGTGTCCACACCGTCGGGGATGCGTGCGGCGAAGCGCGAGTTGACGAGCATGTACTGACCGAACGAGCCGTCGACGCTGTAGCCGGCGTTCTGCTGCTTCTCGCAGAGGGTCTCCCACCCGGTGCGACAGTGCCGGCAGGTGCCGCACGCGGACCAGAGCCAGGCGTTGCCGACCAGGTCCCCGACGGCCAGGTCGTCGACGCCCGCACCGATCGAGACGACGGTGCCGACCCCTTCGTGGCCCGGGATGAACGGCGGGCTCGGCTTGACCGGCCAGTCGCCGTTGACCGCGTGCAGGTCCGTGTGGCAGACGCCGCTGCTGATGAGCTCGACGAGGGCTTCACCCGGTCCAGGCTCCGGGATCGGGACGTCCTCGATGGTGAGGTCCTCGCCGAACGCCGTGACTACGGCCGCCTTCATGGTCGTCATCTCGAACTCCTTCGTTGGTGATGGTGTGCACGGATCGGCTGGTGGAACCGGGGTGGACGGCGGTGCCCGGTACGAGCACGACGGACCAGGGGCGCCGCCCCGTTGCGGCGCGCCACGACGGGCAGGCTAGGCAGGTCGACGTTGCGCGACCGTTGCACGCCGCCCTGGTTGACGCGGCTGACACCCGGGTGTTCAGTCAAAGGCACGGTGCTCGCCGTGTAGGCCGACGCGGCACCGACACGAGGTTCACTGCCGTGCAAAGGAGCAACGACATGAAGTACGTCGCACCCGGCCAGCCCGGAAGCATCGTCTCGGTCAAGCCGAGATATGAGAACTTCATCGGTGGCAAGTGGCTCGCGCCGACGCACGGCAAGTACCGCGTCGACGTGACCCCGGCCACCGCCGGGCCGATCGCCGAGGTGGCCGAGTCCACACCGGAGGACGTCGAGCTCGCTCTCGACGCCGCACATGCTGCGAAGGACGCGTGGGGTGAGGCGACGGCGACCGAGCGCGCCGCGGTGCTCAACGCCATCGCCGACGTGATCGAGAAGAACACCGAGATGCTGGCGGTCGCCGAGAGCTGGGAGAACGGCAAGCCGGTCCGGGAGACCCTCGGCGCGGACATCCCGCTGGTCGTCGACCACTTCCGCTACTTCGCCGCAGAGGCACGTGCGGAGGAGGGCACCTCCACGGAGATCGACAAGGATCTCGTCGCCTACCACTTCCGTGAGCCGCTGGGTGTCGTCGGGCAGATCATCCCGTTCAACTTCCCGCTGCTCATGGCGGCCTGGAAGCTCGCGCCGGCGCTCGCGGCCGGCAACTGCTCGGTGCTCAAGCCGGCCTCCCCGACCCCGTGGTCGATCCTCAAGCTGATGGAGGTCATCGAGGACGTCCTCCCGCCGGGAGTGATCAACGTCGTGACCGGCCCCGGTGCGGAGATCGGCAAGGCGTTGGCCACCAACCCGCGGATCGCGAAGATCGCGTTCACCGGTGAGACGGTGACCGGGCGGCTGATCATGCAGTACGCGGCGCAGAACCTGATCCCGTCGACCACGGAGCTGGGCGGCAAGTCGCCGAACATCTTCTTCAGCGACGTGATGGCGCACGACGACGAGTACCTCGACAAGGCGATCGAGGGTCTGGTGCTCTACGCCTTCAACAAGGGCGAGGTGTGCACGGCCCCGTCCCGGGCGCTGATCCAGGAGGACATCTACGAGGAGTTCATGGCGCGCTGCCTGGCGCGGATCGCCAAGATCAGGCAGGGCGACCCGCTGGACACCGAGACCATGATCGGGCCGCAGGTCTCCAAGCAGCAGATCGAGAAGATCGCCTCGTACGTCGACATCGGCCGCGCCGAGGGTGCCGAGGTCCTCATCGGGGGCCACCGGGCATCGATGGAGGGCGACTTCGCCGGCGGCTACTTCTACGAGCCGACGGTGCTCAAGGGCCACAACAAGATGCGGGTGTTCCAGGAGGAGATCTTCGGCCCGGTGCTGGCGGTCACCACCTTCAAGGACGACGAGGAGGCGTTGGCGATCGCCAACGACACCCTCTACGGCCTGGGCGCCGGGGTCTGGACACGCGACGGGAACCGGGCGTACAAGATGGGCCGCAAGATCAAGGCCGGTCGCGTGTGGACGAACTGCTACCACGCGTACCCGGCCGGCGCGGCCTTCGGTGGCTACAAGATCTCCGGCGTCGGCCGCGAGAACCACCGGATGATGCTCGACCACTACAGCCAGACGAAGAACCTGCTGGTCAGCTACAGCACCAAGCCACTCGGCTTCTTCTGAGGAGTGTGATGTCGGAGCCAACGATTCCGGCACGCATCACCGCCACCCCGGCGGCGCGCGAGGCGATCGCCCGCCTCCGCGCCGCGCGGGGCGCTCCGGTGATGTTCGTGCAGTCCGGCGGATGCTGCGCCGGCAGCACACCGATGTGCTTCCCCCTGGGGGAGTTCATCATCGGCGACGTCGACGTGCTGCTCGGCGACGTCGACGGCAGTCCGTTCTACATCGACAAGCGCCTCGACGAGGCGTGGCACCAGGACGTCTTCCTGCTCGACGTCGAGGAGGGCGAGCCCGAGGACTTGTCGCTGGCGGCTGGGGACAACCTGCACTTCGTCACGCTCTCTCCCGCCTGCGTCGTGCCGACGGACTGAGGCTCCCGCCGCGGGACTGCCGCCCTCAACCACCGGCGCAGTCCCGCCGCGGGATGGCGGCCGGTGCCCGGTCAGCCGGAACGGTCCGGGCCGGCGTCGAGGGTGAGCTCGCGGTCCAGGAGGTCGGCGTGCGCGCGAGCCCGTATCCACCCTGGAGACCCCTCCGGATGCAGGGTGAGCAGCCGCTGCCACGCCGCCCAGTCGCCCACCCCGGTCGGGCTGCGGGTCCACGCCTCGAGGGCCGTCGGGTCGTTCGTCCGGGCGAGCGCGGCGCGCATCTCCGCATCGAGCTCCGTCCGCAGCTCGATGACCCCCGGTGCCTCCGACCGAGGCAGCACCGGCCCGCGGTAGAGCTCCACGGCCCCCGCGACGTCGTCCCGGGAGAGCCGTTCGTGCACGTCGTCGATGTCGGTGCGGATCCGGCCCTCGGGGCGATCGGTGAGCCGGTAGGGCCGGGAGCTGCCCAGGAGGTCACCGGCAGTGTGGCGCAGGCGCGACATCTCGGCCCGGACCGTGACGCTCGAGAGGGTGCCGGGGTGCAGGAGCGCGGCGAGCGCGTCACCCGTCAGCCCGGTGGGGTTCCTGCTGAGCAGGAGGAGCAGCTCGGCATGGCGAAGCGTCGCGACCTGGCGGACGCCGCCGCGCAGGAGCGTCCCCGTCAGTGTCCCGAGGACCTCGAGCCGCCAGGCAGACCCCGACCCCGGGTCGCCCGGGGTGATCCCGGGGAGGGCTTCGGCGGCAGCGTCGGGTGAGCGGGCACGCCGGACGCGCGAGCGGCGAGTGGTGTCGTCCAACCTCGCCCGCAGGGCACGAACCGCGAGCTCGGACTCCATCGCGGCCACCGTCGCGCGCACGAGCGAGTGCATCTGCGGCGAGGCCGCCGGGTCGCGTCCGGTCACGTCGAGAACGCCGAGCAGGCGACCCGTGACGGGGTCGTGCACCGGCGCTGCCGTGCAGCTCCACGGCTGCATGGCGCGCGTGAAGTGCTCTGCGCCGAACACCTGCACCGCGCGATCCGTCGCCAGGGCCATGCCGGGCGCGTTCGTGCCGGTGTCCTGCTCGCGCCACTGAGCGCCCTCGACGAAGCCGACCCGCTCGACGGCGCTCCGCACGACGCGATCGCCTTCGACCCACAGCAGGCGACCCGCGTCGTCCACGAGCGCGACGAGCATGCCCTCCGAGCCGCCGCCATCGAGCAGCAGCCGGCGCGCGATCGGCATCAGCGGCGCGAGCGCGTGCCCGCGTCGGAAGGCTGCGAGATCCGCGCCGGCGACGTCCACGGGTGGTCTCGGGGTCTCGGGGTCGACGCCGCTGCCGCGGCTGCGCAGCCACGACTCCAGCACCACGCGGCGCACCCGCGCCCGCGCCCGCGGCGAGCCTGGGTCGCCGCTCGCCGCGCCGCCCGACATGAACAGCTCGTGGGCGACGCGCAGGCGTGCGGCCACGTCGGCGGGATCGGCTCCGCTGGGCCAGGCGATCCACGGGCTCGTGGGCGTCAAGCGGTACATCCCCTCGACGTCGTCGTCGGGCGGTGCGGGCGGTGCAGGCGATGCAGGCGACGCACTGCGGCGCGGTGAGTCCCGCGCCCCCTGAACGGTAGCCCGACGAGCCCGACCCGGGTAGGGCTCCATCGGCCGGTCAGGGTCGGCGACGGGGTGTGGTCGCGATGACCCGAGCGACCCAGCAGCTCGTCATCCTCACGAGCTCCTGACGTCGGCTGCGAACTCGTCGTTCTCATCGACCCGGAGGGGTTCAGTGCGGGCATCGACGCAGCGGTCGGTCGTCATGTCGGACGCCGTCGGCACTGACAGGAGCGCGTCCGCTGGTGTGGATCAGACCACCGGGCATGCTGGGGGCACATGCCCGGCGATCGATACCGCGCGCCACCTCGTGGACGCGCGCACCAGGTCCCGGCAGATCGCGCCGGGAGAGAGGGGTTCGGCTCATGCCTAGGACGGACCACTACGTACGCTTCGATCGGGTCGACTCCGTCGAAGAGACGGACCACGGGATCATCGCGACCCTTCACGGCGAGCGCCTCCGGATCGATGTCGTCCGCGACACCGTCGTGCGGGTGAAGATCAGTCGCGGCGGAGTGTTCGACGAGTCGCCGACCTTCGCCGTGTGCGTCGATCCCCTGGCGCACGGCGTGCCGTTCACGGTCGAGAACGCCTCAGGCCTGGTGCGCCTGCGGACTGCGGAGATGGTGATCTCGCTGTGGCTGGACCTGTTCCGGATCGACGTGCATCGGACCGACGGCAGCCCGGTCGTCGAGACCGTGGTGGACGTCGAAGGTCGGTACTGGAGCTACGCCACCCTCAACGACGCCTTCGTCGTCCGTCGGAGGTGCCGCCGGGAGGACGCGATCTTCGGTCTCGGGGAGAAGTCAGGACGCCACAACCGCCGGGGGCGCGAGTTCACCCTGTGGAACACCGACGTCCTCGCCCCGAAGGCGACCGGTGAGATGGACACCAGTACTGACGCCGACCCGCTCTACGTCTCGATCCCGTTCTTCTACCACCAGGCATACCCGACGGGTGCGATCGCCGGATCCTTCGTGGACAACGGCTATCGCGCGAGCTACGACTTCTCACCGGGCGAGGAGTACGCGGTCCAGTTCGACGGCGGTCAGTACACCGAGTACATCTTCGCCGGCCCTGACATGCCGGCGATCCTCGAGGACTACACCTGGTTGACCGGGCGGACCGCTCCACCCCCGCTGTGGTCGCTGGGCTACCACCAGTGCCGCTGGTTCGACTACTCACAAGATGCGGTCGAGACCCTTGCTCGGCGTCACCGCGATGCCGGCATCCCGTGCGACGCCCTCTGGTTGGACATCGAGCACCTGGACGGATACCGGGTCTTCACCTGGGACACCGACCGGTTCCCCGACGTGCCCGGCATGCTCACCCGGCTCGATGACCAAGGTTTCAGAGTCATCACGATCGTCGACCCGGGGGTCAAGCACGACCCGGGCTACTGGGTCTTCGACCAGGCACTCGAGCGCGACGTGCTGTGCCGCACCGCGGGGGGCGACCACTACATCGGCCAGGTCTGGCCGGGCAGGACGGTCTTCCCGGACTTCGTCACCGAAGAAGCCCGGGCCTGGTGGGGCGAGCTGAACGCCGCGCACGTGGCATCGGGCCTGGCCGGGATCTGGAACGACATGAACGAGCCGGCCACCGGTGCGATCGACGCGGCGGCGATGAGGTTCGGACGAGGGCAGTACTCCCATGAGCGCTATCACAACCAGTACGCCCTGCTGATGGCGATGGGAACGACCGCGGGGCTGCTAGAGGCGATGCCCGAGAAGCGGACGTTCGTGTTGTCGCGGGCCGGTTCCGCGGGCATTCAGCGGTACGCAGCCAACTGGCTGGGCGACAACGCATCCCGGTGGGACCACCTGTCGCTGAGCATCCCGATGGCCAGTGGGTTCGGGATCTCCGGGCAGGCCTTCGTCGGTGCGGACATCGGTGGCTTCTGGGGGGACACGAACCCGGAGCTGTTGCTCCGTTGGATGCAGTACGGAGCCCTGACGCCGTTCTGTCGGAATCACACCGGTGCGAACACCGTCGATCAGTACGCCTGGGCGTTCGGCACGGTGGTCGAGGGCTACGTGCGCGAGGCGATCCGCCTTCGCTACAGACTCATGCCCTATGTCTATGCCAGCTTCCTGCGCGCATCCGAGAGCGGTGCCCCGGTGCAGCGCCCCTTGGTGTTCGACCACCAGTACGACGCGCTGGTCCGGGACATCGACGACCAGTACCTCTTCGGCCCCGACCTGCTTGTGGCGCCGGTCCTGGCGCCGGGCGTGACGTCCCGGCAGGTCTACCTTCCGGCGGGGACCTGGTTCGACTGGCACACCGGTGAGCGCCACCGCGGCAAGCAGTACGTCAGAGCGACGACCCCGATGGATCGAATCCCGATCTACGCCCGCGGAGGAGCCGTCATCCCGATGTGGCCGGAGGCCCCGGCGTCCACCGACGGGTACTTCCCTGCACTCATCGAGCTCCACCTCTTCGTCCCGGACGGTGACGACACGTCGACGTCGTTCCTCCAGGAAGATGACGGGATCACCTTCGCGGCCTCGGGCGGCGCCCGCGTCCGGACCAGCTTCGAGGTCACCCGCCAAGGCAGCGAGGTGACGGTCCTGGCGGGCGTCGAGGGGGACGGGTTCCCACAGTCCGCCCGCGAGGCCTTCCACCTCGTCGTCCACGGGGCGGTACCCCGCGCGGTACGACTGGACGACGAACCACCTCGTGCCTACCTCGGCCGCGTCCCGATCCCCAACACGGGTCAAGGATTCGTCGTCCGACTCGATCTGGGGGCCTGAGCAGTGCGCAGTGGTGCGGGCTCACGACGTGGGAGCCACGACGGCGCAGCGGGCGGAGATCACTTCGCTCTCCGGGCGTCGGCTCCGCCGCCATCCCGCAGTATCGCGGTCATCCTCTTGCCCCTGGCCAGCTCATCGACCTGACCTTGCTGTCCGGACGCCACGTGATCGTCCCGACGAACGCGTGCTGATCGGCGGGACGTGCGTTCGCGCCGACGAGGTCGATCTGTGACGGTTCGGTCAGTGGTGCTGGTGGGCCAGGGCCGTGGCCAGGCGCTCGATGAGGTCGTACGGGATCGGGTCCCGGTACGGGAACCTCAGGGTGTCCTTCTGTGCCCGGTAGGGGGCCACCTCGGCCTCGAGGTCCGGGGTCATGGGCGGGAACCGGGTAGATGCCTACGTGGTGCTTCCAGCCCGCGAAGTGGAGTGCGTACCGGCCGCCCAGCACGACGGCGGGCATCCCGTAGCGGATCCGTTCCTCGGCCCCGGGCAGTGCCCGGCGCATCGCAGCCGCCACGTCGGAGAGCACCGGCTGAACATCTGCGGGGAAGGTGGCGATGTACTCCTCGGTGGTGGTGACCGGATCGTTCATGCGCTGCGGCTCCTGGGGGTGCTGTCGCTGTGCAGTGAGGTGACGTGGAACCGGACCACTGCCACCTCGGCGTCATCGGCGAGGTCGGGGTAGTGGTGGTTCAGTCCGGCACGCAGTGACGCGACGGAGCCGGCGTTCTCGCGGGTCGCATCCTCCTCGGTCAGCCGGTCCAGGCGTGTGCAGCCGACCTCGTCGACGACGCCGGGGAGCCGGCGAAGGCCGTCGTCGTCCTCGAAGACGAACCATGCCGGCCCCACCGAGACCGGATCGTCGAAGCGGATGGTTGCCGTCTTCAGGCCGGCTCGCACGCCGTCGTAGTAGGCAGGGCTGAACCGGATGAACCTCTCGGGTGACGCGTCCGGGTAGTCATAGGCGAACGGCAGCAGCTTTCTGATCGGCCGGTAGTCCGGCCCCTGCGCGGTCGGGACGATCACGAAGCAGTCGGGGTGCTGGTCGAGGATCGTCTGACGGCATCGGCCGCACGGCGGCAGGACGCCGCGACCACCATTGCCGACGGCGACGATCGTCGTCAGCGGCCCGGCCGACGCGGAGGCCGCCATGCCCAGCACGACAAGCTCAGCGCAGGGCCCGCCGGTGAAGTGGTACACGTTCACGCCGGCGTAGATCGTCCCGGTGGTGTCCATCGCGGCAGCGGCCACGGTGTGGTTCGGATCCCCGCCGAGGCTCTCGGCGAGCTCGGACGCGGCCTTCAGGACACGCAGCTCGTTGGGGTAGAGCACGCACGCATCCTGACAGAGCCACCCGCCGGCGCGGACGCCGCTGGGGAGGCGCGCCCTGGTCTCGGCTCCTCACTGCCGCGTCAGCGTGACGACCTCCTGGCCGCCGGTGGTCAGGGTCATCGTGTCCCCGTCGATCGCGACCTGATAGGTGATCTGGTTCGGCGCCTGACGCACGACCAGGGAGTAGTAGCCACCGGTCGAGGTCGAGGACAGGGTGCACGTCTCCGGTCCGCCGATGTCGAGGACGGACGTCCCGTTGTAGTACATGCCGGAGCACGACCCGTCACCGTTGATGATCTTGGTCTCGGATCCGTCGGAGGCGGACCAGGTTCCGGTGATGCTGACCGGCGACGACGAGCAACCCGCGACCATCGCGGCGGAGACTGCGATGACCGTCGAGATGGAGGCGGTCCGGGTGACTGGACGCATGAGACTTCCTCTGGGGTTGGCATCGGGGAGTGCTGGAGGCAGGACGGCGAGCCGGGGTTCGGTCACCAGGTCCCGGAGTCCCAGTCGGTGACGTCTTCGAGACGCCCCTCGGGGTTCTCGCTCGAGAACGGACCGCAGAAGTCCACGATCGCCTGAGTGACGCCGAGGATGTTGCCGGTGTCCGTGGGCTCCAGGTCGTGGGCGGCGAGCAGGTCCATGGTGACCTCGGCCTGCTCGCCAGGGCTCAGCGCGCCGTACTCGGCGCACGTCAGGTCGTCGGGTGAGCTGCAGCCCGACAAGGTCGCCGCTGCCATGGCGGTGACGATGCACACGGCTGTGGCCCGTCGCCCCGCGACCGTCCGGCGGTTCATGGCTGGGCCCGATCCTTGAGGGCCTCGCCGGTGGCGAGCAGTGCCGCGCCGCCCAGACCGAGCACGATCAGGACGGGGACCTGACTGGGGTAGAAGCCGATGATCGAGGCCCAGACGATGGCGACGAGGGCCATCGCCCCGCCGACGACGCGAAGAACGGTGACGAGCTGCACGGTTCACTTCCTCATTCCGACGGGGACCAGGTGGGTCTGACTCGTGCCGCCCTGGGAGGTGACGGCTTCGGCGATCTGTTCGCGCACTTCCCGCATCCGACTCGTGATCCCGCTGGACTGGATCACGCCGTCGTGAGTCGTCCAGTTGGTGACGCGGTAGGTGCCGACGGTGCCGCCGGCGCCGTCGGGCTCGAACGCGGCGGCGCCCGACCACTCGGTGCCGAGCTTGTTGCCCAGGGCCACCCGCAGCAGATCGGGTCGGGACTCGCTGACGTGCATCTTCCCGACGAGGGTGGGGACCTCGTGCGGCAGGGCGAGTCGTGCGTCGACCGCCCGGCACACGCTCTCCGGGGGGGACGGGGCGGCGAAGGTCAGGACGGTGTGGATCTCGTCGACGCCCTTGGAGTTCGTGTTCTTGTAGATCACCTTGGCGGCACCATGGCTGATGCCCTTCTTGATGTACTGGATGGCCACGACGACCGCGACGATCCCGATGAGCACGAGCAGCGTCTCCATGATCGATCCCTCCGGGTCATGCCCCGGGAGATGGTTCGTGCGCGCTCCGGGGTGCAAGGGAAGTCAGCCACGTCCGGGTCCGGCGTGGGCGGGATCGTGCGTTCGGAGTTGTCCGGCCAATACCCGCCCGCTCGCGTCGTGCGCGACGAGCTACCGGGACAGTGCGCGACGAGCTACCGGGAGAGTGCGCGACGAGCTACCGGGACAGTGCGCGACGAGCTACCGGCAGAGGGCGGGAAGCTCGAGGTCGCCGGCGATGCGCGCCCACTCGGCCTGCGTCATGGCCAGGCCCCGGACGGCGCTCGCGCAGATCTCGGCATTCGCCTCGGCCAGGGACGTGTTCCAGATCCGGACCGTCCGGTCGGCACCCGCGGCGCTGAGATGGTGCCCGTCCGGGGAGAACTCCAGGCCGTAGACCGTTCCGGCGATCCCCGCCAGGGTGGCCCACCGAGCCGGGTGCTGGCGGTCCGTCAGGTCCCACAGGCGCACGGTGCCATCGGTCATCGCGGCGGCCAGGAGGGAGCCGTCAGGGCTGAAGGCGAGGTTCGTGGCATACCCGTCCGCCCACACGAGGGGCGCTCCGAGCGGGGTGGGCCGTGCCGGGTCGGTGACGTCCCACAGCCAGATGGTCTTGTCGTTCCCGCTGGCGGCGATGGTTCGGCCGTCCGGACTGAAGCCGGCGCTGTAGACGTACCCGACAGGTCCGGTCAGGGGTTCCCCCAGGAGCTGGGGGTCGGCCAGGTCGCTGACGTCGACGATCAGGACCTGCCCGTCGAGCACCGAGGCGACCAGCGTCCGGGCGTCCGGCGAGAACGCGGCCGCGTAGACGAAGCCGCCGAGGTCGTCGAGGCGTGACGTCGGTGCGTCGGGGATGCCTCGCGACAGGTCCCACAGCGAGATCGAGGTGTCGTCCGAGGACACGGCCATCCGGGTGCCGGACGCGTCGAACGCGACCGAGTCGACCCAGTCGGAGTGCGCCTGCACCGAGGTGAGGTACGTTGGGTCGCCGGCGTCGGCGACGTCCCAGAAGTGCAGCGCACCGGTGGTGTCCCCGGCCACGACGAGGCCGAGGACGTCCGAGATGTCGACGGCGCCGTCGAGGCGGACACCGGCGGGCGGTGGTGCCAGGCTCAGCCGGGTCACCGCGTCGGGGTCGGACGCGTCCCAGAGCTGGATCCCGTCCGCCGTCGCGGTCGCGACCAGATCGGCTCCGAAGACACCCTGGCCCGGGATCGACGTGAAGCCGGAGAGCGTCGAGCCGGGATAGGTCCACTCCCGCACGACGCCGTCGGCCCCGCCGGAGTAGAGGCGTTCGTCGTCGGGGGACCAGCCGGCGCTGAGCAGGGTGGTGGGATGCACCAGGGCCTGCGTCACCGCACCCGTGCCCGTCCGCCAGATCCACAGGTGCTGGTCGGAGCTCGGCGCGGCGAGCAGCGACCCGTCGTTGCTGAAGCTGACGTCGTTGACCCACGACGCCGGCCCGGCGAGGACCAGGCCGGCAACCGGCTCGGCCGGGTCGGAGATGTCCCACAGGTGGACCAGGGTGTCGATCGCTCCGGCCGCCAGGGTGTGCCCGTCGGGGCTGATGTCCAGCGAGGTGATCTGGCCGCCGGCCGCGGTGACGTCCTGGGCGAGCCGGTCGGGGTGGGCCGGGTCGCTCACGTCCCACAGCGCCAGGAGCCCCTCCGAGCCCGCCGTGGCGAGGAGATTCCCGGACGGGTCGATCGCCACGGCCTGGGCGGTGCCCTCGAAGGCGGGCAGGACGGCCACCAGGGCGAACCCGTCCGCCGGGGTGTCCCGCTGCCACAGGTGAACCGTTCCGTCAGCCACAGCGGCGGCGAGCGTCACGCCGTCGGCGCCGAAGGCCAGGCCGTAGAGCGTCGTGCCGACCTCGGCGCCCAGCACGTCGATCGGGACCGGGTCCTCGGGGTCCGACAGGCGCCACAGGGAGAGCCGACCGCTGTCCCCGCCGGTGGCCAGGACCTGGCCGTCGGGGCTGAAGGCAACCGCGTAGACGGCCCCGTCGGGCACCGGGATCTCCGCGATCTCGTGCGGCTCGGTGCCTGTGGACCAGACCATGATCGTCGCCTGGTCGGTCCCGACGGCGACCATCGAACCGTCAGGGCTGATGTCGAGGGCGTTGACGATGCCGGGGGCCTGGGCGAGCCGGGAGACAGCGGTACGACCGGACGCGCTGAGCAGCGCGGTGCGCGCCTCGAGCGTGTCGGCGGTCAGGTAGGAGGCGGCGGCGACCTGCCCGGCCAGCGCCGGGTCGGTGACGGCCAGGCTCTGGGCGGTCACCGCGAGCTGACGCGAGACGGCCAGGTCCCGCTCGTCGGAGACGTGTCGCTTCTGGGCCACCGCGGCAGCGGCGAAACCGCCGGTGGTCGCGGTCAGCACGGCGAGGCCCGCCGCGAGCACCCGCAGCCGCCGGGTGGTCCGGCGCCTCGCGCTCGCGCGCTGGAGCTCGGCGACCGAGCTCGCGTGCAGGAACTCGACCTCGGCCGGCTCCAGGCCGCCCCGCTGGTCCGGGTCGCCGGTCCAGGCGACCGCGGTCTCCAGCGCCGAACCCCGGTACAGCAGGTCAGGGTCGCGCCCGGAGATCAGCCAGTGCTGGACCGCTTCGGTGAGCCGGCTGTGGGTCCGCAGACCGTCGCGGTCGGCGTCGAGCCAGGACCGGAATCGCGGCCACGCGGTCAGCAGGGCCTCGTGGGCGATCTGGATGTGCTCCTGATCGGAGATCAGCAGGCGGGCATCGACGAACGCGGTGACGACCTCCATCGCCAGCGTCGATCCGAACTCGCGCGGGACGGCCATCCGACGGGTGTCCGCCGCACCGTCACGCACGTGCACCAGCCGCGAGAGTGTGCGCCCGGCGGCGGCACGCTGCTCGTCGGTCAGCCGGTTGTACACCTCCTCGGCGGTCTGGGCGATGGATCCGGCGAAGCCGCCGGCCTCCCGGTACTGCGCCAACGTCAGACGGCGGCCGGACGCCGCCAGCCACGACGCGAAGAGCACATGCGACAGCAGCGGGAGCACACCGGTCTCCAGGTCCGAACCCGGGGTCGACCGGGAGCCGGCCGTGGCCTCGGCGACGAGCACCTCGACGAGCGCGTCCTCCACCTCGATCCCGACCGCCCGGGCCGGCTCGACCACGACCCGTCGCAGGGCCTCAGCGGACATCGGTCCGACCAGGACGTTGTTCTCCGTGAGCCAGGTGGTGAGGAGCTCGACGCCGAGGATCCGGTCGAAGAAGTCGGCACGTACTCCCAGGACCACGACGACACCAGCGCGGTGGATCGCGGCGAGCGCCTCGACGAAGGTGGACGACGAGGGCGTCTGCCCGGCTGCGAAGAGCTCCTCGAACTGATCGACGATCAGCACGCCCCCGACCCCGGGCCCCGAACCGGCCATCGCATCGGCCAGGGCGGCAGCGGGGTCCTCGCCCGGCGTGACGACGACGGCCCGGCGGCCTTCGGCGATCAGGGTCGCGGCAAGGCCGGCCCGCAGCAGGGAGGACTTGCCCGACCCCGACGAGCCGATGACGACCAGCGGCGTCGCCGGCCCCGCGGTGACCGTCGCGACCAGCGTCCGGGTCAGGGCCTCCCGGCCGAAGAACAGCGCCGCATCCTCGGGCTGGTAGGCCGCCAGCCCGCGGTACGGGGCCGGGGCCGTCGCCGGGCGCCGGCCCGGCCGGCGCCGCAACCGGCCGATCGCGGCCACCCACACGACGGTCTCGGACTCGGGGACGTCGAGCACGGTGAGCACCCGCACGAACTGGTCCACGGCGGCCAACGGGGGAAGGTGGCGTCCGCTGAAGTAGCCGCCGGCCGTGGCGAGCGGCAGGCCGGCGGCTTGAGCCACGTCGCGGATCGTCAGACCGCGTCGTTCGCGAAGGTGGGTGAGCGCTGCGGCGAGCTCCTCACGCGAGCTCGCGGTCGCAGGACTCGGCTCGGGACGATCCTTGACGGCCATCCCAGCTCCCTCGTCGATGCAGCATCGGGCCCGCGGGACAGCGTCGGCGGCCCCCGAAGCGTAACGATCCTCGACACCGCTGCGGCCGCACGATCACCCACGCCGCCCGCGGGTGATTGCCCGGACAACGCCGAACGCCCGATCCCGCACGTCGGCGCGCTCCGTCTGACTGACTTCGCACAGGGCGCGGCAGCGCTCAGCTGCTCGGCACGATCAGGGACCAGGGAGGACGACGTGAGCGTCGACGGAGTGGGCTGGCGTCACCGGTGGGACGACCCGCCTGGCGTGCAGCGGTGGTGGGACGGTGCGCACTGGACCAACCGGATCACCGGCGGCGCGGCGCTGGCCGCCCTCACGGCGGCCAAGAGCGCCGTCGACGGTCAGGCTTTCCCGGACGTCGCGGACGTCCGCGAGCTCGAGGTCCTCCGGCAGCGGGTGCGCGAGCTGGAGAGCGCGGGCGTCGTGGCGACCGGCGAGCCGGTGATCGCCGGGATGTCGACGCCGTCGGTACCGACGCCCCCGGTGGCGGTGCGGGCCCCCGGGCCCCGATCGACCTCGGAGAAGATCGGGACCGGGCTCGACGTCGTCGGCCGTGGGGCTGCGATGGTCTCTCGGGTGCTGGTCTCGCTCCTGTGGGGAGCGGGCGTCGTGGGCTGCTTCGCGATCGGTCAGCCGCTCCTGGCGCTCGCCGGGATCGCCTACCTGGCCTATCTGTGGGTGTGGCGCGGTCGATGGCTGATCTATTGACCGCGCGGACCTCAGGGTCCGCCGTGATGTCCCGGGGCGTGTTCTGGCGGGTGTACGCCCGGTGGTACGACGCACTGTGGGACACGGGGCTGACGGCAGCTGTGGCGCGGCGTGTCGTTCAGGAGGTGCCGCCGGAGCTGCCCGTGATCGAGCTCGGAGCCGGCACCGGGCTGGTCACCCGCGAGCTCGCCGCCGCACGACGGGTCGTGCGCGCCTGTGAGCCGGACCCGGACATGCGCGCCCGGCTGGTCGCGAGAGACCTCGACGTCGAGCAGGTGACGGACGAGTCGATCGAGGAGTGCCACCCCCCGGCGGGCGACTGCTGCGTCGTCGCGGTCAACGTCCTGCACCTCGTCGCCGACGTGCCGGCCTGTCTGGAGCACCTGCGGTGGATGGCCGGCCCGCACGGCCGCGTCGTCGTGGTGGTCCCGACTGCCCAGGCGACCCTGGGCCGGGTGGCTCGCGCGCATCGTTCGGCAGGCGCCGGAGCGACGCACAGCGTCCTCTTCCTCCTCGCCCATGTCGTCCTTGGTCCGCTGGCAGCGCTCGCCGGAGTCCGCCTCTCGCCCGCACCCTTGGCCCGCCCGTCGCTTGTCGGTGTGGTGGGCGACGTCCAGGAGGTGCACGTGCTGGACGGGCCCGATCGTCCGATCGACGGATGGGCGAGAGCCGTGACGTCTGTGCACGCGGTGACGCACCAGTGTCAGCTCTGACCACGTGGAGGTTCTCGATGCGCCACCGGGACATGGGATATCGCCTTCGGTGACCTTGTTGTCGAGATCGACGGCCCGATCGACGGCTCGCGCGAGTTCGACCACGCCGTGGCAGGTGGCTTCCCCGCTGCGGACGCCTCACCTGCCGACGTGTTCACGTCCTCATGGGCACCGGAGAACCAGGAGTCGGGCTACGTGCCCGACCCGGGGGAGATCCAGGTGCGCACCGAGGGTGACGCGGTGCGGATCGTCCACACCAGCATGGATGGGCGCAGCACGACCACGACCTGCACCAAGGAGTGACGGCAGCTCGCCGCCGCCGCTCGGGACTCCTGCGCGCATCGACGTCCACGGCGGCCGAACCTCGGCGTAGGCGCACCATCGGGACGGGCGTCGGCTCCTGTCGCCGCGCGTCCATCCATCGGCGGCCCCTGAGCGAGGTCCGGCTACCGGCTCGGCACCATCGTGACGTGCACCTCGGCCGCCTTCAGGCCACGGGCCTCGGCCAGCGCCTGGACCATCCTGCCCTGCGCCTGCTCCAGCTCGTCGACCAGGAAGGTCACGCCGAGCGCCTGGTTGCACCACACCCGCCACCCGGCCCCCTCGGGGTTTGCGCAGGCGGTGAAGCTCTGCACCTCGAACACCACACCGCCGTCCGCCTGCCACGCGGCGTGCACCTTGGCGCAGGCCGCGGCGATCATGAACTCGGGTGACGCTGCGTGCCCGACGAACTTCTCGGTGGCCACCACCCGGCCCCGGTGGTCGAGCAGAGCGATCCGGGCGTCTCCCATCGCTGCGGAGGTGAAACGGTAGGTCCACCCCTCGGGCAGCTCCGGTGCGCGCGCAGGGGACACCACCCGTCGCTCGGGAGCGTCGTCGGCAGCTGCAGCTGCAGGCGCCGCGGATGCGGCCTCCGTGGCGGGAGCGGGCGCCGGCTCCGGTACTGCGGATGCGGCCTCCGTGGCGGGAGCGGGCTCCTCGGGGGCGTTCGGACGCGTGCGGCTGAAGAGGGGCATCGTCGGATCTCCGGATCACGGGACGGGGTGCTGACTAGGTTGTCGGCCGACTGAGCCGCGTCCGACACGTCCGAACGGGTGACAGAGGCTCCGCGTACGTCGAGCGTGAGCCCGATGCACTTGGCGACGGCGGTCACCGGCGGTCAGTCCGTGATCGACGCGTGGAAGGTGTACCGGTCCCCGCGGTAGGCCTGCACCGTCAGCTCGATCGGCTGACTGTCCTGATTGAACGTGAGCTGCGTGGCGCTCAGGATGGGGACAGGTCCGTCGATGTCCAGCAGCTCCCGCTCCTCCTTCGTGGCATTGCGTGCCTCGACCGAGTAGTCGGCGTAGCGGGGAGACTGCGGGGGATCGGCCGCACGCAGCAGTGCGTACAGCGACGTCTCTGAGAAGTCGGCCTCGCCCATCGCGGGAGCGATCGACAGGGGTAGCCGGTTGTGCTCGACGGCGATCGTGAGGTCGTTGAGGTAGCGGACGCGTCGCATCTCGAACAGCTCGGTGCCCGGGACGGTGCGCAGCAGATCGGCCTCATGCACAGTGGCCGGGCGGATGGCTGTCTCCAGGACACGACTGCGCATCCGCAGCCCCCGTTGAGAGGCGAGATCCGAGAAGCCCTGGACCCGATCGCGCCCGAGCCGGCCGGCCCCCTCGAGCGAGCCCCGCGCCACCGCCCATCCCCGCGCCGGGAGGGAGACCAGCACTCCCTGTGCCTTGAGCTCGTTGAGCGCGGCGCGCACCGTGACACGCGAGACCCCGAAGCGCTCGGTGAGGCGCCTTTCCGACGGCAGACGCGCCCCGTCGGCCCCCGCCTCGCTCACCAGGTCGGCACGGATGTCCGCGGCCAGCCGCTCGTAGAGCGGCCGTGCGTCGATGCCGAGAAGCCCACCGTGATCCGCTGCGTCCATACCACCAGAATACCAGTTGGCCGCCAGTCCAGTAAGATACCAGTAGGATACTGTTGACAGTCCAGACGGAGACCGCTTACAGTCCGGTATCCGCAGTGTCGCGAGGGAGAGTGCTATGGCCACCGAAGTTCGGACCGTTCTAGGGTCCTGCAGGACCGGGTTCGAGATCGCACAGCAGCCGCGCGTCTGGCGCGACGTCGCGGGCGTCGTCGAAGGGCGCCGCGGCGATCTGGACCGTTTCCTCGCCGATGCCCTGGCGGATCCGGCGTGCGTGGTCGTCCTCGCCGGCGCCGGGACGTCGTCGTTCATCGGTGAGCTGGTCGCGCACCCGCTTGCACGTCGGCTCGCGCGCACCGTCACGGCCGTCCCGACCACCGACGTGGTCTCCGCGCCGCACGCCGCGCTCCCGGTGGACCGCCCCGTCCTGCTGGTCTCGTTCGCGCGCAGCGGTGACAGCCCGGAGTCCGTTGCCGCGGTCGAGCTGGCAGATCGCCTCACGTCGACGGTGCGGCACCTCGTGATCACGTGCAACCCCGACGGCGACCTCGCTCGTCGCTGCGGGAGCCGCGACGACGCGTTCGTCCTCGTGCTCCCGCCCGAGTCGAACGACGAGGGGTTCGCCATGACCTCGTCCTTCACCGGGATGGCGCTCGCGACCCTGCTCGCCTTCGGCGTCGATGTGGACGTCGAGCAGCTCGCGGTCGCCGGCGAGGCCGTGCTGGCCGGTGTGGAGCCGGCGGTTGCCGCACTCATCGCGCAACGCCCTCGTCGGCTGATCTACCTGGGATCGGGTGCCCTGAAGGGCCTGGCCCACGAGTCCGCCCTGAAGTGCCTCGAGCTGACCGCCGGCCGGATCTTCGCCGTCGGGGACGCGTCGATGGCCTTCCGCCACGGGCCCAAGTCCACCCTCGACGCGGACACGGTCGCGGTCGTCTACCTGTCCAACGACGAGTACACCCGCGCGTACGACCTCGACATCGCCCGTGAGCTCTCCGCCGCCATCGGTCGAGAGCGGGTGGTCGTGGTGGACGGCGCCGGGGAGGCGGACGTCCCGGCGGTGACCTGGCGGGTACCCGGCGTCGCCACGCAGGCTGACGCGGCCTGGGCGCTGCCCGCGATCGTCTTCGCGCAGACCCTGGCGCTCGCCGCTTCGCTCGACGAGGGCTTGTCGCCGGACAACCCGTTCCCCGGTGGCGAGGTCAACCGGGTCGTCCAGGGCGTCGTCATCCACCCGCTCACCGCGAACAAGGGGTCGTGACGTGTACCTGGGCGTTGACGGCGGCGGCACCAAGACCGCGTTCTGCCTGCTCGACGACGACGGTGCCGTGGCAGCCGAGTCCCGCCAGAACAGCATCTACTACTTCACCGAGGGCATCGGTCTCGTCGAGAGCGTGCTGCGCGACGGCGTACGGGCGGTCTGCGACGTCGTCGGACTCGCGCCGGAGGCGCTGACCCACTCGTTCGTCGGGATCCCGTGCTACGGCGAGGTCAGCGGGGACCTGCCCGAGCTCGACGCGATCCCCGGCCGGGTGCTCGGCACGGACCGCTACGCCTGCGGCAACGACATGGTCTGCGGTTGGGCCGGGTCGCTCGGCGGTGCTGACGGCATCAACGTCGTCTCCGGCACCGGCTCGATCGCCTACGGGGAGCGGGGCGGCACGAGCTGGCGGGCCGGCGGATGGGGTGAGCTGTTCGGTGACGAGGGCTCCGGGTACTGGGTCGCGATCCAGGGGCTGAACGCCTTCACCCGCATGAGTGACGGCCGGCTTCCGGCCGGGCGACTCGTGGGCGCCGTGCGGGCCGCGCTCGGGCTTGCCGCAGACCTCGACGTGATCGACGTCGTCCTCAACCAGTGGCACGGGGATCGCGCGAAGATCGCCACCCTCAGCCGGGCGGTCGGGGAGGCCGCCGACGCGGGGGATACCGTCGCGGCCGACATCCTGCGGGCGGCCGGGCGCGAGCTCGCCCTCCTGGTCGACGTCGAGGCCGATGCCCTCGGGTTCGACGACGGCGAGGCGATCCCGGTCTCCTACTCGGGCGGCATGTTCGGGTCGCCCCACGTCCGCGAAGCCTTCGCAGCGGGGGTGCGTGCGAGTGCGCACGCCTACGACCTCCGCGCGCCTCTCCTGCCGCCGCACGTCGGCGCGGCGGTCTACGCCGCACGCCTCGCGGGGCACCGGTTCGACCCCGACCAGCTCGAGCGCCTCCAGTCCGAGACGAACACCCAGGAAGGAATCCCCTCATGAGCTCCACCGGCAACGTCGCCGCGGCTCGCCGTGGTACCAGCTGGATCCCGTATGCAGCCCTCCTCGTCCTGTTCTGGGGCGTCTGGGGCGCCTTCTCGAGCCAGCCCACGTCGAGGTACGGCTACCCGGACGAGATGGTCTACGTCATCTGGGCGTGCACGATGCTGATCCCCGCGTACTTCTCCATGCGCGGACGGACCTTCGACCGGCGCGGCGTCGCCACGAAGTACGGCCTGATCATCGGTCTGACCGGGGCGGGCGGCCAGCTGCTGCTCTTCAAGGCCCTGACGATGGGTCCCGCCTACATCATCTTCCCGATCATCGCGCTCTCGCCTGCGATCACCGTCGTCATGGCCCTCGTGTCCCTGCGGGAACGGGTCAACCGGCTGACGGCGATCGGCGTGACCATGGCACTCGTCGCGATCGTGATGTTCTCGATCTCGTCGGGTGACTCGGAGCTGTCCACCGGCCCCTACCTGGTGCTGGCCGTGCTGATCTGCATGGCGTGGGGCGTCCAGGCCTACTTCATGCGCAAAGCCGCCACCGTGGGCGTCAACGACGCCACGACGTTCGGCTGGATGACGATCACCGGGATCCTGCTGATCCCGCTGGCCATCGTCATGATGGGCGGTCTGCCCGGTGGGTTCCCCTGGCAGGCCCCCGCCCTCACGGCCGCGACCCAGGTGCTCAACGCCGTCGGTGCGCTCTTCCTCGTGATGGCTCTGAGCCGCGGCAAGGCATCCATCGTGGCGCCCGTCACCAACGCGCTCGCACCGGTCCTGACCATCATCCTGTCGTTGGTCATCTACCGGACGCTGCCGTCGGCCTACCAGACGATCGGCATCGCTCTCGCGCTCGCCGGGTCCACGCTGATGGTCTACAGCGACGAGAAGCGCGGCGAGGAGCTCACTGTCGGCGCCGTCGCGGACGGCGGTCGCACGCCACGGGTGCTTCCCGCCGCCGAGGACACCGTCCCCGAGGTCCGGTGACCTCACCTGACGGCGCGACCCCGTCGCCCGTGCCCACGATCCGGGCAGGGGCGGCGGGTCGCGCCGGGGTGGCACTCCGGGTCGCGACCGTGACGCTCAACCCGGCGATCGACGTCACGTACGAGGTGCCCGCGCTCGTGGTCGACGACGTGGTGCGGGTGCGGGACGTGCGGGTGCGCGCCGGCGGCAAGGGTGTGAACGTCGCCGCCGTGGCGGCGCACCTCGGCGCCGAGCCGACTGCTCTCGTCCTGACGGGCGGACGCGCGGGAGCGGAGCTGACGGAGGGTCTCGCGACACTCGGCCTGCGCACGCTGACCGTCGACGCGCTGACCGACGTGCGTCGCACCGTCGCGGTGGTGGCGGACGACGGCACCACGACGAGCCTGCAGGAGGCGGGCGCGTCTGTGCGCGACCCCGACCAGCTGACGGGTCAGGTTCTCGCAGCTGTCGACGACCTGCTCGCGCAAGGGGTGCGTGCTGTCGCGGTGAGCGGTTCCCTGCCGCCCGGCTGCCCGGTGGACCTACCGGCGCGGATCGCGCGGCGGTGCCTCGACCTGGGCGTGCCGGTGGTGGTGGACACCTCGGGTGCGGCTCTCGCGGCCGTCGCCGGGTCCGGCGCGATCCTCACCCCCAACCGCGACGAGCTCGCGGAGCTCGTCGGAGGAGCGGTCGCGGACGGGGACGTGGTCGCTGCCGCCGGGCTGCTCGTGCGGGGTGGCGCGCCCGCTGTGGTGGTCACGCTGGGTCCCGATGGCGTCGTCGGCGTGACGGCCACAGGGGCGCTCGCCGCCCGACCTCCGGTTGCGGTCCGCGGGAATCCCACCGGAGCAGGGGATGCCGCCGTCGCGGCCCTCCTGCTGCACCTCGCGGCAGCGGGCGACGCGGCACACGTGGACTGGCCGGAAGCGCTCGCGGACATGGTCGCCACGTCCGCCGCCTGCGTCCTGCGTCCGGTGGCCGGCGAGATCGACCGTGCGTCCCGTGACGCGTGGCTGCCCGACGTCCGGGTCCAGGTGCTGGGCAAGGACGGTGGGGGCCGATGATCGGCGACATGGCCGCCATCGCGCACGCCTACCGCGCGCAGGGCCGTGCGGTGGGGGCGTTCAACGCGATCCTGCTCGAGCACGCCGAGGCGATCGCCTCCGGCGCCGAGGACGCCGGGCTGCCGGTGATCCTCCAGCTCTCGCACAACGCCGCGCGCTACCACGGCGCTCTGGCGCCCATCGCGCGGGCAGCGCTCGCGATCGCCGAGGCGGCCGCCGTGCCGGTGATCGTGCACCTCGACCACGCCGAGGACGAGGCGCTCGTGGACCAGGCGCTCGACCTCGGTATCCGGTCGGTGATGTTCGACGCGTCCACGGTGCCGTACGACGAGAACGTGGCACGGACGGCCGCAGTGGTCGAGCGCTGCCACGCGGCGGGCTGCTGGGTCGAGGCCGAGCTGGGCGAGGTCGGCGGCAAGGACGGCGCCCACGCGCCGGGAGTGCGAACGCACCCTGCCGAGGCCGCTGCGTTCGTGGCGGCCACCGGCGTCGACGCGCTCGCGGTGGCGGTCGGATCGTCGCACGCCATGGCCAGCCGCGACGCCGTGCTCGACGACGCGCTCATCGCCCGACTGCGGGACGCCGTGGGAGTACCCCTCGTCCTGCACGGCTCGAGCGGGGTCCCGGACGAGGGGCTGCGCGGCGCGGTGCGTCACGGCATCACGAAGGTGAACGTCGGGACCCGGCTCAACGCCGTCCTGACGGGCGAGGTGCGTCGGGTGCTCGCCGAGCGCCCGGATCTGACAGACCCCCGGAGGTACCTCATCCCGGGGCGCGATGCCGTGCGGGCCGAGGTCGGCGGACTGCTGCGCCTCCTCGCCGGTCCCTGAGGGCGCGCAGCGGCGCTACTGCCACGCCTGAAGCAGGTCGTCGGCGGTCCACACCTGCGCGAGCCGGTCATCAGCCACCGCGCCCGCAGGGCACACCGCCACCAGGGGCGTGCCCGATCCGACGTCGGGGATCGCGGTCGCGTCCTTCGCGAGCTTGGTGAGCTCGGCTGTCGTGACCCTGCTGTCAGGACGCCACTTGATCGTCCCGACGAACGCGTACTGGTCAGCAGGTCGTGCGTTCGCACCGACGAGGTCGATCTCCGGCACGTTCGATCGCGGCCACCAACCGCCGACCGCCCGCACCTCAGGCCACCGACTGTCGGGCAGCAGACGCTCGAGGGCATCACGCACGACGGGTTCGATCGCGCGGCCCCGCCAGGTCGTGTAGTCGTCGTGGACGCGCCGCAGGGCGAGGTCGCCGCGCCCGCGATCGATGTCGTCCACGGCAGGACCGACGTACCGGAGCCAGAACCGCAGGCCGGGGTCGGCGACGCGCCAACGACGGTTCTTGGTGTCCGACTTCGTCGACAGGGGCTCGTCAGCGACGGCAGCACGCCTCGTCGACAGGGTGTCGAGCGCCTCGCTGAGAGTCGCCGAGTTCATCGGTCTGCCTCCGGTGGACTGCGCGATCGAGGTGAAGGTCCGCTCACCCTTCCCACCGATCGCAGTCAGCACCGTCCTGGGCGAGGCAGCCGTGGGGAACTCGCTGTCGAGGATCCGCTGCCCGGACACCACGAGCGGGGTGATCGCATCCGAGAGCTGCGTCGCGAGGAACTCCTGGCGGCCCATCCCCGGCGCCCACGCGCGGGTCACGGTCGGCAGGCCACCGGTGATCAGCCAGGCGTCGAACGCGTCGATCCCGGTGGTACCGGTCATCCGGCCGACGTCCCGTGGGGACAGCACGTCCAGAACCATCGGGGTCGCCCGGCCGTGGAACGGGGCGTCGTGGTGGTCGAGCGCTTCCATCATCGCGAGGTCCGACCCGAGCAGGAGCAGGAGGACGGGCTTGCGGGACAGGTCGTGGTCCCACACCCGCTGGAGCTCGCCCGCACCACCGGGGATGCTCGCGAGGAGCCATGGCGCCTCGTCGATCACGACGATCGATGGCCGGTCGGCGGGCAGCAGCCGGTCGACGATCCGCAGCGCATCGGTCAGGGTCGACGGGGTCGTGGACTGCGCGAGCCATGCCTCGGGCAGGTCCGACTGCGCAGCGGCCGCCATGAGGGCCCGCAGCTCGGCGGCGGGGTCGGCGCCTCGCGCGGCCTGGAAGTACACCGCTGGGAGACCGGCCCGAGAGATCAGCTCGGACACCAGCCGGCTCTTGCCGACCCGCCGACGACCACGCAGCAGCACCGCGGTGCCGAGGTCGTGGGTCCGGCCCGCTCCCGCGCGTGCGCTGATCTCCGCGAGCAGCCGGGTGAGCCGGTCGAGCTCGACTGTCCGTCCCACGAAGTCAGACATCTGACACCCTTCCGAGTTCAGTTGGGTCAAGCATACTATGGAGGGGCAAAGTAAACTGCGACGTAGTGGACGCCGCGGGCGTCGGGGCGAGACGCACCTCAGTCCTCGACCACGCTCCTGTCGCGTCGGATCAGGCCGGCGCGGACGAGCTCGTCGATGCGGGTCGGGCGTCACCGATCGGCCTCGGCGGTGGCGGCCATGAACTCGACGAACTCGGCAGTGGTCCCCGTGGCGGCGCACACGGCGCAGGCGCACGGGCAGGCGTGCCGCTGCGAGGTAGCGGCCGCGTCCGATGGTTGAGTGTGTCTCGGTCACCGTGCGGCGGTAGTGGGGCACGGTCTCGGCGGGCGCCGTCTCGGCGCGGCGGGCGCATCCGACGATCACGCGCATCCCCGCCTCGATGGGCGGTGACTCTACAGCCGCGCTGGCGGGATGTCCGGGTCGTCTGCTGGCTCTCGACCCTCTGCGGCGAAGGCGCTCCGACGGCGCGGCTGACGAGGAACTCGGCCACGACGCCGCGAAGGGTGTTTGTCCGCAGGTCCGACATGCCCCATCGCCAGAAGTCCGAGACGGTCGAGCCGTCGAGACCGACGAAGGACTCCGACCCGGTGAGCAACGGCGCAGGGGGAACAGGCCCGATCGGCACGCCGGTTGGCTCAGGCATGGTCTGACGCTAGCCCGGGGTCGGGCGGCGGGTGTGTCGGACGGCCGCTCCCCCAAGGAGTTCCTCTGCCGAGCATGGTGGCGTGGTCGGTCAGCTGACTAGAGGTGCGTCGTCGTGCGCCGATCCGCGGACCGCGTTCAGCCACGCACGCGGACTGGCGGCCGAGAGGATATCGGTCCCGCTGACGATCCAGGTCGCACCGTGCTGCTGTGCGTTGAGCGCTGCGCTGTGCGTGACACCGCCGTCCACGCCAAGGAGTGCCCGACCGCGCAGGGTGCTGATCCGTGCCAACGCGGTCTCGGCGAAGGCCTCCCCGCCCTGCCCGGGATGAACGCTCATGACCAACGCGCCGAGTCCCGGAGGGACGTCGGAACCGATCACCGTGTCGGGAGAGAACGCGACAGCCGGCGTCGCACCGCGCGCCGCGATGCGCTCGACGGCGAATCGCCAGCCCGCGGCTTCGACATGGACGGTGACGACTTCGCAGAAGCCTGTCCAGGCATCCACGTGCCGGAGGGGATCGCGGACCATGAGGTGTGCCTCGGCGCGTAGGCCAGCGGCAGCGGTGACCGCCTCGGCGCGAGCGGGCGTGAACCCGCCGTCTCGAGCGAACTCGCCGTCGGTGGTGTCCCAGTGGAGCAGGTCCAGTCCGGCGTCACCGAGGCGGATCGCCTCGGTGGTCAGGAGGTCGTCCGCCACCGACCAGAGCGAGGCGGCCACCCGCAGGCGACGCCTCGATGGCGATGACGGCACGGCGATCGGCCTGCCGCTTCGCGCGCTCACGTGGCCTCACGGCGCTCTGCCCGCTGGGCGGGAGCGTTCTCGACGGCGGGCCCGGCCAGGATCACCTCAGCGAGCTGACGGTCCGTGACGAGTTCGGTGAACAGGCCCGCACGCGCCACAGCCAGGACGGCACCGGCCTTCACCGCACCGCCGGCGACGCCGACGACCCGGGGGATCCGCGAGAGCTGGTCGGCGGTGATGGAGATGCACCGCTCGGCGAAGTCGGGGGCGATGCGTGATCCGTCCGCGCCGAGCAGGATCGCGGCGATCTCCGCACGTACCCCCCGGGCGAACAAGTCGTCACGATCCTCGGCATTCATCGTTGCGCGCAGCTGCGAGGCGGGCGGGTCCCATGATCCGACGGCGACCACCGCCGTGGTGATGTCGTCGAACATGCGCAGGGCCTGGGCGACGTCGGGTTGCCGGCGCAGGGCGGTTGCGGTCGCGGCGTCGTCCACGACGAGGGGGGCGAAGATCGGCTGGGCGGTACCGCCGGAGTTGAGTGCGACTCTCCGGACGATCTCGACGGGCGAGTCCTCGAGGTTGGACCCGACCGCGCCCGTGAGCTGTACCACGGAGACCCGGGGGAGCGAAGGCATCGACTCCACCATCGCCGACAGGGTGCGCCCCCAGGCCATGCCGACGACCTCCCCGGGGCGCAAGGTGGCACCGAGAAGCTCGGCCGCAGCGGTCCCGACGCGCTGCCGGGACTCGTCGTCGTCACTCTCCACAACAATGGCGTCCTGCAGGCCCAGGTGAGCCGCCAACCGCGCGGAGAGGTCCGCATCGATGGTGCCGTGGTCGTGCAGGGTGATCGTCACGATTCCCAGGGCCCTTGCCTGCTCGAGCATTCGAGCCACCTTGAACCGTGAGTAGCCCAGCTCCTGGGCGATCTCGACCTTGCTGCGGTCCTCGAGGAAGAACCGTCGCGCCACGGTCACGAGGCGGGATCGTTCCACAGAGCTGAGTTCGCTGCTCGTTTGAGCGTCAGTCTCGCTCATTCTGTTATCAGACCGTGACATGAGCCCTCCTTGCCCGCTTCCGTTTCCGCCCGTAGTCTCAATCGCATGAGCGCAGCATATGCTCATCTGAGCGGTCAGGCAAGCGGTCGCGGCGTGCGGGCCGCCCGGTGGTCCGCCGCATCGGCAGGTCAGAAGCCGGCGAGGGTCGCCGGTCTGCAAGGAGGCAGAAGATGACGCGACGTCGCGTCCCTGAAGAGCTCGGCATCGCCGTCGTCGTCGTCCTCGTCGGCGGCATCCTCAGTGCGATGTCCGCGCAGTTCCGTACCGTCGACAACCTTCAGATCCTGCTGCTGAACGGGGCGGTGATCGCCTTCCTCGCGCTGGGGCAGACGTTCGTGCTGCTCACCGGAGGCATCGACCTGTCGACCGGATCCAACGTCGCGATGACCGGGATGATCGCGGCGCTCCTCATGCAGAGCGGCTTGCCCTGGACGCTCGCGGCGCTCGCTGCGCTGGCCGCCGGAGTTGTCGTGGGCCTGTTCAACGGGGCGCTCGTGCACTTCCTCGGGCTGCCGCCCTTCATCGTGACGTTCGCCAGCTTCGGTGTCGCCGCGAGCATCCCGCTCATCCTCACTGGCGCCAGCTCGGTCTCGGTCAAGGACCCCGCGTTCGCGATCGTTGGCCGTGGTGCCCT
Source organism: Cellulomonas sp. KRMCY2 (assembly GCF_000526515.1). Lineage (NCBI taxonomy): Bacteria > Bacillati > Actinomycetota > Actinomycetes > Micrococcales > Cellulomonadaceae > Cellulomonas > Cellulomonas sp. KRMCY2. Next base: position 989,475 of record NZ_JAGF01000001.1, on the reverse strand, counting down.
GTTCGGCGTGCCGATGCCCGTTGTCCTGGTCGCCGTCGCTGCGGTCATCCTGACGGTGCTGCTGCGCCTGACCCCGACGGGTGTCCACATCTACGCGGTCGGCGGGAACGCCGAGACAAGCCGCTTGGCCGGCATCCGGATCGGTCGCACGACGATGCTCGTCTACGCGATCAGCGGACTGTGCGCCGCGATGGGTGGCCTCATCGTCACCAGCCGCCTCATGGTCGGCTACCCGAGCGCGGGCTCGGGCAACGAGCTGTTCTTCTCCATCGCAGCCGCCGTGGTCGGCGGCGTCAGTCTCTTCGGCGGCATCGGTTCGATCCCCGGAGCACTGCTCGGTGCCGTCCTCATCGCCGAGGTCTCGAACGGGATGAATGTCGTGGGCGTGCAGAGCTACTGGCAGCCCCTCGTCATCGGCCTGATCATCCTGCTCGGCATCATCCTCGACACCTACCGCCGCCGGGTCTCGTTCAGCGAGGTCCTGCAGCGCCTTCGCAGCCGTGGCGCCGTCCCGGTCGCGCCCCAAGCCCCCCCACTCAGCGAGGCCGTGGCCGCCGACGGCGCCACCACGAGCCACACCACCACCAGGAGGTAGTTCGATGCAACGACGCATGACCCTTGCAGCAGGTCTCGCTGCGGCAGCCCTCACCCTTGCCGCGTGCAGCGGCGCGGTCGACACCGGCCAGGACGCGGAGCCCACCGAGGACACCGGAACGGCAACCACGGACTCGGGGCGCCCGGCCGCCTGTGACGAGGAGACCCCGTACCTTGCAGTCGCACTGCCGAACCTCACCAACCCCTACTACGTCGCGATGAAGCAGGGGTTCGAGGACGCCGCAGAGGCGAACGGCTTCGAGGTCGAGGTCCAGATCGCCAACGACGACGACGCCGCCCAGCTCGCTCAGGTCCAGTCCATGCTCCAGAAGGAGCCCTGCGCTCTGGCGCTCAACGCGGTCAAGTCCGAACCGGCGGCCGCCATCGTCAAGGCCGCGAACGATGCGGGCGTCCCGGTGTTCACGGTCAACGTCATCGTCTCCGAGGAGGCCTTGACCGATCAGGGTGCCGAGATCATGCAGTACCTCGGTGCGGACAACGCTGCTGGTGGTGCACAGATGGCCGAGCAGGTTCTCGCGGACCTCGGTGCGGACGCGACGTTCGAGATCGGGTTCATCACGGAGCCCGACGAGGTCCCGGTCCTGATGCGTGACGAAGGCTTCGAGGAGGCCATCGCGGTCAACCCGAACGCCACCGTCGTGGCCAAGGTCGACGGCAACGTCAAGCCCGACGACAGCCTGCAGGCCACCACCGAGCTGCTCTCCGGCAACCCGGGTGTCACGGTCCTGTTCGCGAGCACCGGTCCGGCCACCTACGGCGCACTGCAGGCCCTCCAGGGCAACGACAACGTCAAGGTGTACGGCTTCTGCGCCTCGGAAGAGCCACTGACGGGCATCTACCCGGCCTGCGTGGCCCAGGAGCCCGCCGACTACGGCAAGCGAGTTGTCGAGCAGGTGCGTGCCTGGGTCGACGGGGCGACCCCCGAGCCGGTCATCCTGCGGCCGCTGAAGATGTTCCTCGACGGCGACACGCCGGCACCGGGCGAGGTGGGCTGACGTGAACGGGCCGGCGGCGACGGATCACACCCAGGTGGACGGAGGCCTGCGCGCGCACGACGTGATCAAGCGGTACTCGGGCGTCCCGGTGCTCAAGGGTGTGTCGGTCGCCGTCCGGCCCGGCCAGGTCGTCGGACTGGTCGGCCACAACGGCGCCGGCAAGTCCACCCTCCTGCGGATCCTCGCCGGAGCGACCAACCCGGACGGTGGACGGCTCGAGGTCGACGGCCAGGCCCTGGCCCTCGCCTCACCGGCCGACGCCCTCGAGGCAGGGATCGCGACTGTCTACCAGGAGCTCTCGCTCCTGCCGAACCTCACGGTGACGCAGAACGTCTTCCTCGGCACCGAGTCGGCGCGGGCGGGCATCATGCTCCGTGAGGACATGCGCCGCCGGGCACAGGACCTGATCGAGCGGTTCGAGCTGAAGCTCGACGTCGACCGTCGGTTGGGTGACTACCCGGTCGCCACCCGCCAGCTCCTCGAGATCGCGATCGCGACGCACCGCGACGCGAAGTACCTGTTGCTCGACGAGCCGACCACCAGCCTGGAGGGCGACCAGGTCGAGCGTTTCCTGGCCAAGGTCCGGTCGTTGGCGAACGACGAGGGCCTGGGAATCCTGTTCGTTGATCACAAGCTCGACGAGCTGTACTCCGTGGCCAGCGACATCGTGGCCCTGGTCGATGGTGAGGTCCGGATCAGCGGCTGCGTCGACGCAGTCAGCCGCGCCGACGTGGTGCAGGCGATCGCAGGTCCGGACCACCGCCCGCTAGCGGGTCGCGGCGCTTCCTCCGTACCGGAGGCTCCCGATGCGACCCGCAACCCGGTCGACGACCGCCCGGCGGCACTGGAGGTGCGCGAACTGCGCACGCCCGTGCTTCAGGGCGTCAGCCTCCGGGCCCATCCGGGTCGGGTACTGGGTCTCTACGGCCTTGTCGGCTCCGGGCGCACAGAGTTCCTGCGGGCGCTGGTCGGCCTGGACGCGGCTGCTTCCGGCGACATCGAGCTCCGCGGCTGCCCGTACCACCCGCGCAATCCCGCAGCTGCCCAGCGGGCCGGGCTCGTGTACCTCACCGAGGAACGCAAGATCGACGGGATCGTCCCCGGGCTGGACTCGGCCACCAATGTCGCCCTGCCCATCCTGGGGTCCTTCACCCGGCTCGGGTTCCTCGACCACCGTGCGATGCGACGAGGCGCCAGCTCCTACCTCGACCAGCTCCGTGTGCTGGGCAATCGCAACGCCCCCGTCGTCAGCCTCTCTGGGGGCAACCAGCAGAAGGTCCTGCTCGCTCGGGCGCTTGCCCAGGAGCCGACGGTCCTGCTCCTCGACGAACCCACCAAGGGCGTGGATCTGGGGGTCAAGGCGGAGATCCACCGGATCATCCGTGCGCTCGCCCACGACGAGGGCCTGACGGTCGTCCTGGTCTCCAGCGAGGAGGACGAGATCCTCGAAGTCTCCGACGACGTCGTGATCTTCGCCCATGGGCGCTGCACCGGTGAGCTGCTGCCCGCCGCCGCCCTCAGCCCGTCCCAGCTGCGCCACGCCGCATGGAACGCGGCCTGACGTCGTGCCCAGGCGGCTCTCATCGAGCCCGCCGCACGGACCCCCACCACCATGAGGAGCACCATGCCCGACCCAGAGCCCGCCACGATCCTCGCGGCCGCCCGTGAGGCCATTGAGACTGAAGCGGCCGGGGTGCTCGCTGTCGCCGAGCATCTCGACGAGAGCTTCGTCCAGACCGTCGAACTGCTGGCCGGGTGCACCGGAAAGGTCTTCGTCACTGGCTCAGGGACGTCAGGGGCAGTAGCCCGGCGGATGGCGCACCTGCTCTCGGTCTGCGGCACGCCCGCTGTGTACGCCCAGCCGATGGACGCGCTGCACGGGTCGATGGGTGCGATCGTCGAGGGCGACATCCTCATCGCCATCTCCCATGGCGGCGAGTCCAACGAGGTCAACGAGCTCGCCCGGCGCGTGCGTGCCCGCACCGTCCCGATCGTGTCCCTGACCTCCGCCCCCGAGTCCACTCTCGCCCAGCTCGGCGACATCACCGTCGTGCTGTCCGACGAGGACGTCGACCCCGGTGGAGTCATCGCAATGGGCAGCACCCTGATGGTCGCCGTCTGGGGTGATGCACTGGCCTACGTCCTGATGCGGCGCAGTCGCTACGGTTGGGAGCAGGTCCTGGAGACCCACCCGGCCGGTGCGGTCGGGCAGATCGCCGAGCTCCCCGACTCCCTGCCGTCGTTGTCCGGCACGGGCGCGGCGCACCCGGAGGAGTGAGCGTGGGCGTCGTCGCCGGCATCGACAGCTCGACCCAGTCCTGCACCGTCGAGCTGCGGGATGCACTCACCGGAGTGCTGATAGGCCAGGGCCGAGCACCGCACCCGCCGACCTACCCGCCGATCAGCGAGCAGCCTGCGCACGCGTGGTGGCAGGCGCTGGTCGTCGCTCTGGGGGCCGCGGTCAGCGCCGCCGGGATCAGCGGCCGGGAGATCGACGCGGTGAGCGTCGCAGCGCAGTGCCACGGCCTGGTGATGCTTGACGCCTCGGGCGAGCTGCTGCGCGACGTGAAGCTCTGGAACGACACGACCTCGGCGCCGCAAGCGACTGCGATGGTCGAGCTGCTGGGTGCTGCCACCTGGGCTGACGCTGTCGGCTCGGTCCCGACCGCCGCGTTCACGATCACGAAGCTTGCCTGGGTCGCCGAGCGTGAGCCGCACCTGCTCACCCGCCTCGCGCAGGTCATGCTCCCGCACGACTACCTCACCTTCCGCCTCACGGGACGGGCGGTCACCGACCGCTCCGAGGCATCGGGAACCGGGTACTACGCCGCCCACGAGGGTCGTTGGCGCTACGACCTGCTCGATCGGCTGGTCTCCCCGGACGTCGACTGGCCCGCGGTCCTGCCCGTGGTCCTCGAGCCCGGCGAGCCTGCCGGGCAGGTCACGCGAGCCGCGGCTGAAGTCTTGGGGCTGCGCCCCGACGTCGTCGTCGGTCCAGGCGCGGGTGATCAGCACGCCGGAGCCCTGGGCATCGGTATGGCGCCGGGCGAGGTGCTCTACAGCCTGGGTACCTCGGGAGTCGTCATCAGCGTCTCGCCAGACCCGGTGCACGACCCGACCGGCTGGGTCGACGGAGTCGCGGACGCCGCAGGCGGCTACCTGCCTCTGGTCTGCACCCTCAATGCCACCAAGGTCACGGACACCATCGGGCGCATCCTCGGGGTCGACCACACGGAGCTCGCACGCCTCGCCCTGGCCGCGCCGGTCGACGAAGAACGACCGACCCTCGCCGCATTCCTCGACGGTGAGCGCTCCCCCGACCGCCCCCGTGCCACCGGCCTTCTCGGTGGGCTCACCACCGCAACAACCCGCGAGGGCCTTGCCCTGTCCGCCTACGAGGGTGTGCTCCTCGGCCTTCTCCGTGGCCACGACGCCATCCGTGCCGCAGGCGCGACGGCCGACGGGGCCGTACTCGTCGCGGGGGGCGGTGCGCGGTCCGCCGCGTATCGCCAGGTCCTCGCCGATCTGCTCGGAGCGCCGGTCTACACCCGCGACGCACCCGAAGCGACCGCCCGTGGAGCGTGCATCCAGGCTGCCGCAGTGCTCAGCCGGGCTGACATCGGGACGGTGCGCGACTCCTGGACGCCGCCCACCACGAGCACCACGATCCCTCGTGCCGCGGTCCCTGATGCCGTTCGCGAGCGCTACCTCGCGTTGGCGGAGGATCGCACGTTCGACAACGAAGGGATCGCATGACTCTCTACCTCGACTCCGCGGACCGCGACGCACTCGCTCCGCTCCTCGCGACAGGTCTGTTCGCCGGGGTCACCACGAACCCGCTCCTGCTCGCGCGAGCAGGGCTGACCAGCGCCGATCTTCCGGCGCTGCACGACTGGGCCGTCGCCCACGGCGCTCGCACCGTCTTCCTTCAGACGCTCGGCACCGACGTCGACCAGATTGTTCGCGAGGGCGAGAATCTGAGGGCGTTGAGCGAGCGTGTCGTCGTCAAGGTCCCCGCGACCCGGGCCGGGCTGACCGCGACCCGGAGGCTCGCGGACTCCGGGGTACCCCTCTTGGTCACCGCGGTCTACCGGGCATCTCAGGCGCTCCTTGCCCAGGCCGCCGGCGCGCAGTACATAGCCCCCTACCTCGGCCGGATGACTGCTGCCGGCCGATCCGGCTACGAAGAGATTCTCGCCATGCGGCGGATCCTGACCGAAACCACCCTGGAGATCCTCGTCGCGAGCATCAAGGACGTTGAGGCGGTGATTGCGCTCGCGGCGGCCGGTGTGCCTTCATTCACCGTCGGCCCCGAACTCGCCGCGAAGCTCCTCGACGACGACCTCTCGAACGCCGCCGCCCAGGAGTTCGAGGCGATCGCGCTCGCCGGATCCTGACGGCGCTCGGATCGGGGCGCACGGGCCTGAAGCTCTGGCTCCTGACGAGCGGCTCGCCTATCGTCTACGCGGCGGAGATCTCGGACACCGGGCTGCACTCGCTCGATGGTGCTCGGCACCTGCGTTCGATCGGGGCGCCCGGGAGCGTGACCCGGCTTCCCGGACACCTGACCCACCGGAACCACTGTCGCCCGGCAACAGGAACCGCGTCCGCGACCTGCCAGCCAGGGACCTGAACCGGGGTGTCCACCATCTCCCGGAGTCCCACACTGCGGATACTTCCTCGGTGCTGCCATGACCCTCATCCTCCGTGGCTTGCAGCCCTCCACGGAACCCGGGGCGATTCAGCTCCGGGCGTCCCGTCGATCGTGTTCGTCGAGCTAGCGGAGTCCGCTCGGCTCGAAGCAGCCGCGTCTCAGCCATCCCTCGCACAGGTCCGTCCACTGTCGAATCGTTGAGTTGTCCCGACCAAGGCCCAGCCCGTGCCGACCGTGCGGGAAGACGTGCAGCTCGACCGACACTCCCGCCTCGATGAGTGCCTGCGCGTAACGCAGAGAGTGTGTGGCCGGAACAGTGGCGTCGTCGGCCGTGGTCCAGACGAAGGTTGGTGGCGTGGCGCGGTCGACGTGGCGGTCGAAGGACACCTGCACTCGTGTTCCGCGTGACGGGTTCGTGCCGAGGATGTTGTGGGTACTGCCGGGGTGGGGGTGGACCTCGAAGCTGATGACGGGGTAGGCAAGGATCGCGAAGTCGGGCCGCTGACCCGCTCCATCGCCGGTCACCTGGCCGCCGGCGGTGGACAGCGCGGCGGCGAGATGCCCTCCGGCGGACGAGCCGATGACTCCGACGGGAAGGTGGACCGGTGTTCGGCTGCGCACGTGCCGTAGTGCGGCGCGGGCGCCGATGAGCGCGGCAGGCCATGCGTGCGGCCCGACGGGGTAGCGCAGGACGTAGGCGTCGTACCCGAGAGCAGCGAGCCATTCGGCGTAGGGCTCGGCCTCATGGGGGGCGTGGCGTTCGTAGCCTCCGCCGGGCAGCACGAGGACGCCGCCGATGGGTTCGCCCGCGGCAGGGACGAGAGTCGTCGAGTCGGTCACGGCGCCTGAGGGCGTGATCACGGTTCGAGCCCGAGATCCGCCACGGTCACCGGCTGACCCGTGGCCAACGATCGGTTGGCCGCGAGCCCGACGACGGCTGAGGCGATGCCGTCGCGCCATCCGGCCGGCCGGCCGAGCGGGTCGTCGCCCGGGCCGAGGAGCACGTCACGCAGCAGCAGGGCGTCCCCGCCGCCGTGGGCGCCCTCGCCGCTGGGGATCGGCACTTCGTACGCCTCTTCGAAGTGCCGCTGCACCACGAGACGTTCACCGTCGAGGCGTGCAGCACCAAGGCGGGTCCCGCCGTGGTCACGCCTAGCGGAGGGGTCGACGACCTCGCTGTCGGGCAGGTGGGCGGCGCGCTCCACGACGTCGAGCTCGGCGCGTCCACGGGTTCCGGTGACCGAGACGCGGTATCCCTCCCAAGGGCTGTAGGCGATCAGGGAGTAGGTCAGCTGGACGCCGCGGGTGTAGCGGACCATCACCGACATGGTGTCCTCGATGGTGACTCCCGGTGCGAAGACGTCCTGGTCGCGCCGGTACCCGTCGAAGCGCTCACCGTCGAGGTACATCCGCCGGAACGGCTCCGAGCTGCGCAGGTCCATGGCCCACGGGTCGACCGGCGCCTGCAGGCTCGGGCCGCCGGGGGCGCCGGGTGTGCCGCGCTCAGGCCGAGGCAGACCCGCCTCGCCGAGGCCGGCGCCATCGGGCCCGTAGAACCGCAGCGCACCCTGGGCGTAGATGCTGTCCGGCCAGTCGGCGAGCCACCAGTTGACCAGGTCGAAGTGATGGGTGGCCTTGTGCACCAGCAGGCCACCGCTGTTGGCCTTGGCGCGGTGCCAGCGACGGAAGTAGTCGGCCCCGTGCCCGGTGTCCAGCAACCACTCGAAATGCACCGCCGTCACCTCGCCGATCGCGCCGGAGGCGATCACCTGCTTCAGGGCGCTGTTGCGCGGCGAGTACCGGTAGTTGAAGGTCACGACGGGCTCGCGGCCGGTCGCCTCGGCTGCGGCCTGGATCTGCCGGCAGCCGGCGACGGACATGGCCATGGGCTTCTCCAGGATCACCTCAGCGCCGGCGTGCAGTGCGCGTGCCACCACGTCGCCGTGAGTGCTGTCCGGGCTGGCCACCACCACGACATCGACTGCCTCGGTGCGGATCATCGTCTCAAGCTCAGGGGGCGCATACGTCGCCACCGGCGAGGCTCCCGCGGCGTCGACGACCTCGTCGTAGTAGCCGGACCGGGCCGGGTTGGGCTCGCACCAGGCGACGATCGACCCCGCCCGGCGGAACGGACCTAGCAGCGCGTCGACGTACATTCCCGCGCGGTTTCCGGTCCCCACTATCGCGAACCGGCGAGGAGTCGTGTCGGCGGTTGTCATTCGGGCTCTCCTTGACTCGGGCCGCCGAGGAGGCGGTTGGCGAAGGCAATGTGGATCGGCGGCCTCGGAGAACGAGCGTGGCGCCATGCGTCCGTCCTGGCCACCGGTGTGCTCCGTCCTCGTCCGGGGATCGTGCCTGGACATTACTCCGACAAACAGAATAATGTACGACGGCGGGTCCGGCCAAGAGTCGTGCCGACCGAGCAGGCGGCGATGCAGAGGGGACTGACGATGCGGTGGACGTTTGCTTCGCCGGGGGGCGACGTCGCTCTGACGGTGGGGCTCGACGGCGCTGGGCGCCTGTCATGCGACGCGGCGCGGCGAGGCGCCGACCAGGTGACTGTGCTGCTGGGCATCGAGCGGGCAGACGCCTCGTTCGACGCCGGGCTGGCCGCGCTGGGCGCGCCGGTGGTCGGGGCCGTCGACGAGGCGTACGAGATGCGTCACGGGAAGCGCAGCCGGCTCCATCATCACGCCACCACGGCGACCGTCGCCGTGTGCAACGCGGCGGGCGATCGGCTCGACCTCGACCTGCGGGTGTATGACACCGCCATCGCGTTCCGGTACCGCTTTCCGGAGAACGACGACGACGGCCGGCTTCGGACGGTCACTGGCGAGATGACGACCTTCAGACTCCCGGCGGACGGGCGGGCGTGGCTCCAGCCCGTGTCACCGTCCGACAGTCCCGACCACGCGCACGAGAACCTCTACGCCAACGGCGTCCCGATCGGCACGCCGTCACCGTCGCACGCGTGGGACCTCCCCGCGACGTTCGAGGTCGAAGGCCATTGGCTGCTGGTCGGCGAGGCCGACCTGGACGCGGGCTACCACGGCGCCCGGCTGGCCGGTGCGCCGCACGGGCGCTCGTACGCCGTGGTCGGGCCCGACTCCTGGGAAGGGCGCGGCCTGGGGGCGGCGCAGGCGTCGTCGACCCTGCCGTGGACGTTGCCGTGGCGGTTCATCGGGTTCGCGGACACCGCGGCGGCGTTGCTGGAGTCCACCGTCGTGACGGACCTGGCCCGGCCGAGCCGCCTTGCTGACACCTCGTGGATCCGCCCAGGCCGCGCCTCGTGGAGCTGGTGGTCGGACGTGTCCAGTCCGCGTGACCTCGCCACGCTACGCCGGTTCGTCGATCTCGCAGCCGAGATGGGGTGGGAGTACTCGCTCATCGACGCCAACTGGACGGTCCACTCTGAAGCGGAGATGCGTCAGCTCGTCCGCTACGCCGCCGCCCGCGCGGTGGGCATCTGGCTCTGGTACAACTCCGGGGGCCCGCACAACGACGTTGCCGGGGAACCTCGGGACCTCATGCACGAGCAGGTCGTCCGTCGGCGCGAGATGGCCCGGATCGCGGCGTGGGGGGTCGTCGGGCTCAAGGTCGACTTCTTTCACTCCGACAAGCAGGATGGCATCGGCCGCTACCTCGGCATCCTGGAAGACGCAGCCGAGGCCCGGCTGATGGTCAACTTCCACGGCTGCACCGTCCCCCGCGGCTGGGAGCGGACCTGGCCGCACCTCATGACGATGGAAGCGGTGCGTGGCGCTGAGTGGTACCTGATCAACCTGGCCTTCGCCGACGACGCCGTGTGGCACAACACGGTGCTGCCCTTCACCCGCAACGTCATCGGGCCCATGGACTACACGCCTGTGACCTTCAGCGACACCTTCCGGGCGCGGCGCACCACCGCGGCGCACGAGCTTGCGCTCGCCGTCGTCTTCGAGACCGGGATCCTGCACTTCGCCGACTCTGCCGAGTCGTACCGCAATCAGGACCCGGCCGTGCTCGACGTCCTCCGCCGCGTGCCCGTAGCGTGGGACGACACTGTGGGCCTGGCGGGGGAGCCGGGCGATCACGCCGTGATGGCCCGGCGCAACGGCGACACGTGGTGGGTCGCGGGCATCAACGGCCCCAACGCGAACCCGGGGGCCGACCTCGACCTCACCCGGCTCGGGCCGTTGCGTGGCACGTGGTGCATCGTGCACGACGGGGCCGGGCGCGACAGTGTCTTGACGCGGGAGGTGCGGATCGACGACCAGCCGGAGTTCGCCGGCTTCCGAAGTCCGCCGATGGCCGCTGGCGGCGGCTTCGTCGCCCGCCTCGAAGCCCACTGACCGCGCAGTCCGAGTGCACAGCGCCGCGACCGAGGCGACCTTCGCACCCGAAGGCGCCCGAACGAGCCGAGCCCGGGATGTCACCGGTACGAGACGAGGAGACCATGCACTTCGACCTGCCGCTCGACCAGCTGCGCCAGTACCGGCCCGAGATCGCGGTGCCCGAGGACTTCGACGGGTTCTGGGCAGGCACCCTCACAGAGGCGCGACGCCACGACCTCGGTGTCAGCGCGGCGCTCGTCGACACCGGGTTCGCCGCGATCGAGACGTACGACGTGCGATTCGCCGGGTTCGGTGGCCACCCGATCCGTGCCTGGCTGCGCGTACCGGCCGACCGCCGAGGAGGGCAGGCGCCGGTCGTCATCGAGTACCACGGCTACGGCGGCGGCCGCGGGTGGGCGATCGACCCGGTCATGTGGCCGCTCGCCGGCTACGCCCACCTGTCCGTCGACACGCGGGGCCAGGGTGCGGGGCGGCAGCGGAGCGCCACGCCCGACCCGGAGCCGGGCGACGCAGGAGAGCCGACGGGGTGGATGACACGGGGGATCCGCGCCCCTGAGACGGCCTACTACCGGCGGGTCTTCACCGACGCCGTGCGTGCGGTGGAAGCCGCCCGCACCCTTCCCGGCGTGGATCCGGCCCGGGTCGTCGTCACCGGCGTCAGCCAGGGCGGCGGCATCGCGCTCGCGGTCGCCGGTCTCGTACGGGATCTCGCGGCGGCAATGGTCGACGTCCCGTTCCTGTGTCACATCGAGCGCGCGATCACCCTGACCGACCGTGACCCGTACCAGGAGATCGTGCGCTTCCTGCGGGCGCACCGCGAGGAGGAGCCGGTCGTGCTGCGGACCCTGTCGTACGTGGATGCAGCCAATCACGCCGTGCGCGCGAATGCTCCCGCTCTGTTCTCCGTCGGGCTGATGGACCTCACCTGCCCGCCGCGGACCGTGTTCGCCGCGTACAACCGCTATCACTGCGACGACAAGGAGATCGTCGTGTACCCGTACAACGATCACGAGGGCGGTCAGGCACCGCACGAGCAGGCGAAGCTGGACTGGCTACGTGCGCGGGTAGCGCCCTGACTCAGCCGAGCAGCAGGGCCGAAGGCCGGGCGGCGAACGTGCCGTCGAGCACGAGGCTGGCCGCGCCGAGCGCGCCGACGTCGGCACCGAGCGAGGTGCCGACGACCCGGACGTCGTGGATGTCCCGCATCACGAACTGCGCAGAGACCTGCGACTCCAGCGTCGGCAGGTAGTGGCGCGCGGCCGGTTCCCAGGCCGGGCCACCGACGACGAATAGGTTCGCGTCGGTCAGGTCGGCAACCGTGGCGATCGCGCGGGCGAGCCGCCGCGCGCAACGGTGCAGGATCGCCAGTGCGCGCTCATCGCCATCGTCGGCAGCGCGACAGACCAGAGAGAACCGTCGGATCGCCCCCATCCAGTTGTCCTCGTCGGGGCTGGCCCCGAGGACGCCGGCTGCCTCGGCCTCCCGGGCCAGGGTCAACGGGGAGACGGTCACACCGAGGCAACCGCGCTGGCCGCACGGGCACGGCGGGCCGTCGACGTCGACGATGAGGTGACCGATGTCGCCCGCGTTGCCGGAGTGCCCGCGCACGACGATGTCGTCGGTGACGATCCCGACGCCCACGCCGGTGCCCAGGTACAGCAGTGCGAAGTCGCTGGCGCCCACGGCGGCTCCCGCCCAGCGCTCGGCGACTGCGGCGGCCGTGACGTCCTTGTCGAGGACGACGGGGAGTCCGGTGGCCTCCCCGAGGCGGTCGCGGAGCTTGACCCGGTGCCAGCCGGGCAGATGGGGCGGGTCGACGACGATCCCGCCCTCCGTGTCGATCGGTCCGGGTGAGGCGATGCCCAGCCCGACGATGCTTGTCGCATCAACGCCGGAACGCGTGATGAGGTCGTCCAGCGAGCGCGACATCTCAGCAAGGATGCGGTCGGGCTCGGTGGTCACCCTCGTCTCATGGCTCGCGTGCGCGACGAGGCTGCCGCCCAGGTCGAGCAGGACGTAGGTGATCGTCGCCGGATCGATGTGCAGGCCCAGAGCGTGCCGGCTGCCGGGTACCAGCTCCAGGGTCCGGCGGGGCCGGCCGAGCCCGGTCGAGCTGGTGCCGGTCTCGGCGATCAGCCCTTGGTCGAGCAGGCGCTGGCAGATGTCGGATACCGTCTGCGCGGCGAGCCCGGTGCCGGCGGTCAGCTCGGCGCGGGAGACGCCCGCGCGGGAGCGTCGGATGGCGTCCAGGACGACAGAATGGTTGAAGTCGGCGACGTGCGTGAGGTTCGACCCTCGTCGCAGGCCCGGCCGCCGTGCGGTGGGCGCCGAACCGCGATTCGTCACCTCGAGCGAATTCCGGCCGGACGCCATCTGCGCCATCACTCCCTGAGTCCTCACCGTGCCGACGCCACGACCGGGCCCCGCCACTCTAGCCGGGACGGCGTGCGACCCGGGTCATCCCGGGTCTTGACTAATTCTGATTGCCGGACTTAGTCTACGGCTCGTTGGTGCGCGCTGGCCCACGTGGCCCGCGTGCGGCAACGAGGGTGGGTGGTTCGACCTGCGGGTCGCGTCCCGGTTCCAGCCGTGTCCCGCCCGGTCGCAGGCGATCGGGCCACTTCGTGAAGGAGTTTCGATGATGAGACGGAAGTCTTTGCACATGGGCGCGGGGGCGGTCATCGCCGCCGCGGCGCTCCTCCTGGTCGGATGCACCACCGATACTGACTCCCCGGACACGTCCGACGGTGCGGCGCCGGCGGAGAACGTCCCGGTGACGATCTCGATCAGCGACCTGCCGACCACCGAGAACCAGGAGGCCCGGGACGCGCTGCTGGCGCAGGTCGCCGCGTTCGAGGACCTGTACCCGGACATCACGGTGGAGGCGACCGAGACCGTCTGGACGGCCGACACCTTCCAGGCGATGCTCGCCGGCGGGACGATGCCAACCGTGATGTCCGTCCCCTTCACGGACATCGCCTCGCTCATCGAGCGCGACCAGGTGGCCGACATCACCGACTACATCGCCGACTCGGAGGTGCTGGCCCACCTCAACCCCGCCCTGGCCACCCTCGCCACCGACTCGGACGGGAAGGTCCGCGGTGTGCCGATCGCGGCGTACCCGATGGGCCTGATCTACAACCGCACCCTGTTCGAGAAGGCGGGTCTTGACCCGGACGACCCACCGCAGACGTGGGACGACGTGCGCGAGGCGGCCAAGGCGATCGAGGAGAACACGGACGCCCAGGGCTTCCAGGCGATGACGGCGGACAACACCGGGGGGTGGGTGCTCACCACGATGTCCTACGCGTTCGGCGGCACGCTGATCGACGAGGAGGGCGCCGCGACCATCGACAACGAGGCGACCCAGCAGGCTCTGGAGTTCTACCGGTCGTTGCGTTGGGACGACAACACGTTCGGCACCAACTTCCTGGTCAACTACGGCGACGCGAACAACGCGTTCGCAGCCGGCCAGGTGGGCATGTTCGTCCAGGGTGCCGACCTGTATCGGAACGCAGTCGTCAACCTCGGCATGGACCCGGACGACTTCGGTGTGGCTCCGCTCCCGCAGGACTCTGATGGGCTCGGCACACTGGGTGGCGGCAACGTCGCGGTGGTCAATCCGACGGCGACACCGGAGGAGATCTCCGCCGCGGTGACGTGGATCGAGTTCTTCCGCTTCGGGCGGTTCCTCGATGAGGAGGTCGCGGTCGCGCAGGCCGAGGCCGACGTCGCCAATGGTCAGGCGGTCGGTGTGCCGGAGATCCGGATCGTGGGAGCCGAGGAGTACGACCAGTGGCTCGGCTGGGTGGCAGACCTCGTCAACGTTCCCCGCGACCACTTCGAGCTGTTCCTCTCGACCGTCGAGGACGTGGCGCTGGTACCGGAGCCCGCACCCAGCGGTCAGGAGATCTACGCGGCACTCGACCCGGTGGTACAGGCGGTCCTCACCCGGCAGGACGCCGACATCGACCAGCTGCTCGGCGACGCACAGGGCACCGTCCAGGGCATCCTCGACGCCGCAAGGTGAGGTAGGCGCCCCGGCCGGATCCGTGCCCGCGGACCCGGCCGGGGGGACCGTTGGTCGGGTGCCCGGTGAAGCGCCGGGACGGGAAGGAGCGAGATGCGCGCGGCAAGCTCGAGCGTCGACGGGGCTGTTGCACCAGCGCCCCCGTCGCAAAGGTCGGTGACGCCGGCAGTCTGGGTGCGGCGCGGTGGACTGAGCACCCTCGCCTTCGGGCTGCCGATGGTGCTCGTGTTCGCGCTGTTCTCGTGGTGGCCGATCCTGCGCAGCGTGGTGATGAGCCTCCAGCAGACGAACTTCATCGTCACCGAATGGGTCGGCGTGGAGAACTTCGCGCGGGTGCTGGCCGACCCGCTGCTCGGCCGGGCAGCCTGGAACACGGTGCAGTTCATCCTGTGGTCGGTTGCCATCGGCTTCCCGACGCCGATCCTGCTGGCGGTCTTCATCGCCGAGCTGCGGCGCACGAGAGCGTTCGCGTCGGTGCTCGCGTACCTGCCGGTCATCGTGCCGCCGGTGGTGGCGGTCCTGCTGTGGAAGAACTTCTACCACCCGAGCGAGTCGGGCCTGTTCAACACCGTCCTCGGGTGGCTCGGGGTGGGGCCGTTGGCATGGCTGAACGACGGCGACCTGGCCGTCCCGGCGATCATCGTCGAGGCGACCTGGGCGGGCTTCGGCACCGCGACCGTCATCTACCTGGCGACCCTCATGACGATCCGCACGGAGCTGTACGAGGCGGCGGAGATCGACGGTGCCTCGATCCTGCGCAGGTTCTGGCACATCACGCTGCCGCAGATGCGGGGGACCTTGCTCATCATGTTCCTGCTGCAGGTGATCGGCGTGTTCCAGCTGTTCACCGAGCCCTACATCATGACCGGGGGCGGTCCGGAGAACCGGACGGTGACGGTGATGATGCTCATCTACCGGTACGCCTTCGTGTCCGGCGACTACGGGCGTGCCACGGCATTGAGCCTGCTCCTCGCCGCCGCGCTGGCCGTGCTGTCGGCGGCCTACCTGTGGGCGACCCGCCGCTGGAGCCAGTCGTGAGCGCGCCGGTGTCCGAGCTCGGCGTGAGGACCGGACCTGCCGATGGAGCGACCCGCGAGCGGGTCCGCCGCATCTGGCGCTCCCGCACGCCGAGGGAGTCGGACGGCGAGCTCAGCATCGTCTCCTTCCAGGACCGCAAGGCGCCCCGGGTCCGACTGGCGCTCGCGGTGGTGGGCGTCCTGGTCCTCGTCGGCCTGGTGCTCACCAGCGTCGGGCCGTTGGCCTGGCTCTTCAAGGCGGCGACCTCCACCTCGACCGAGACTCTGGCCCAGCCGTTCGCGCTGTGGCCCTCCGGACTCCACTGGGACAACTTCGTCGAGGCCTTCCAGCGGGTCAGGTTCGGCACCTACCTGGCGAACACGCTCTGGATCTGCCTGGGCAACTGGCTCCTCGGGATCCTCGTCGCGACCAGCGGCGGGTACTTCCTGGCAATCCTGCGGCCCGCGTACGCCAAGGTGATCTCGGCGATGCTCCTGGCGACCCTGTTCATCCCGGGCGTCGTGTCGCTGGTGCCCCTTTACCTCACCGTCATCGACGTCCCGCTGGTCGGCGTCAACCTGCTCAACTCCTTCTGGGCGGTCTGGCTCCCGGCGGCGGCCTCGGCGTTCAACGTGCTGCTCGTCGAGCGGTCCTTCGCGGCGCTGCCACGGGACGTGTTCGAGGCTGCCCGCATCGACGGCGCGGGCAAGCTCCGCGTGTTCTGGTCGATCGTGCTGCCGATGTCGAGGCCGATCCTCGGCGTCGTCTCCCTCCTCATCGTCGTCGCGGGCTACAAGGAGTTCCTCTGGCCGCTGCTCGTCCTGCCGGACGCGGGCAAGCAGCCCCTGTCCGTCGCCTTGCCCCGGCTCGAGCAGACCACCGAGCTGTCGGTGTACCTGGCTGCGCTCTTCCTCGCGCTCGCCATCCCAGTCCTGTTCTTCGTGCTCTTCCAGAAGCACTTCCTCAGCGCGGCCAGCAGCCAGGGCGCGATCAAGGAGTGACCGCAACCCCCTCCGGCCGCGGACATCAACCGCGGGCGGACCGAACGAAGGGCTCGACGTACCTCGATGCACCACAACGACCAGCACGTCACGGAGCGATCGCACCGGACTCTCGACGAGCAGCTCCTGCCCGCTGTCCACCGCGCGCGCGCCCGGGTGGACGTCGAGGCGTGGGAGGTCCCGGACGAGCCAGTCGCATTCGAGGAGGCCGTCGCGGCGGCATACCGACCGCTGGCGGTCGGCGATGCATGGGGCAGGCCGTGGGGTACCACCTGGTTCCACCTGCGGGCCCGCGTGCCCGAAGACTGGCGGGTCGGGAAGGACAGCCTCGAGCTGCTCGTCGACCTCGGGTTCACGGATTCAAGCCCCGGCTTCCAGGCGGAAGCGCTGGCCTACCGGCCCGACGGGCGGATCCTGAAGGGGATCGAGCCGCGCAACGCCCACGTGACGCTCCCTCAGCGGCCCGGCGAGCCCGTGGAGCTCTACCTCGAGGCGGCGTCGAACCCCGACATCGCCCAGGGTGGGCGTGCCTTCCTGCCGACACCGCTCGGCGACAAGGAGACCGCAGGCGACCAGCCGCTGTACCGGCTGCGCCGCCTAGAGCTGGCGATCCGCGACGTCAGGGTCTGGGACCTGGTCCAAGACGTCCGTACGCTCCACGGGCTCCTCGACGTGCTGCCGAGGGACCGGCCGCGATACGCCACCGTTCTGCGTGCGTTGGAGCAGATGCTCGACGTGATCGACCCGGACGACGTGCCGGGCACCGCCGAGCAGGCGCGCGACCTGCTCGCACCCGTGCTCGCCAGCCCAGCCAACGCGACCGCGCACACCGTCGTCGCGGTCGGGCACGCGCACATCGACTCGGCGTGGCTGTGGCCGGTGCGGGAGACCGTGCGCAAGTGCGCACGGACGTTCGCCAACGTGCTCGACCTGATGGACGAAGATCCCGACTTCGTCTTCGCCTGCTCGTCGGCCCAGCAGTACGCCTGGGTGAAGGAACGGTACCCGGCGCTGTTCGAACGGGTCCGGGCCAGGGTTGCGGAGGGTCGCTTCGTCCCGGTCGGCGGCATGTGGGTCGAGTCGGACACCAACATGCCCGGCGGCGAGGCGATGGTCCGCCAGTTCGTCGCAGGCAAGCGGTTCTTCCTCGAGGAGTTCGGGCTGGAGTCGCAGGAGGTGTGGCTGCCCGACTCGTTCGGGTACTCCGCCGCGCTGCCGCAGATCGCCGTCGGCGCGGGCAACCGGTGGTTCCTGACCCAGAAGATGTCGTGGAACGACACCAACACGATGCCGCACCACACCTTCCGGTGGGAGGGCATCGACGGCACGCGGATCTTCACCCACTTCCCGCCGGTGGACACGTACAACTCCGAGCTGTCCGCGGTCGAGCTCGACCGCGCCGAACGCCAGTTCGCGGACAAGGGGGCGACGAACGTCTCGCTCGTGCCGTTCGGCTTCGGGGACGGCGGCGGCGGCCCGACCCGGGAGATGCTCGCCGCCGCGCGGCGAGCGGGCGACTTGGAGGGTTTGCCGCGGGTGCGACTCGGATCTGCACAGAGCTTCTTCGAGGCGGCCGAGGCCGACTACGCCGATCCGCCGGTGTGGTCGGGCGAGCTCTACCTCGAGCTCCACCGCGGCACGTACACGTCCCAGGCGCGCACCAAGCGGGGCAACCGGCGCAGCGAGCACCTGCTGCGCGAGGCCGAGCTGTGGGCGGCGGCGGCCGCGGTGCGCACGGGCGCCTCGTACCCGTACGACGAGCTCGAGAGCGCATGGCACACCGTGCTGCTGCAGCAGTTCCACGACATCCTCCCCGGCTCATCGATCGCCTGGGTGCACCGCGAGGCGGAGCGCAGGTACGACGAGCTCGCACAGCGGCTCGAACCCCTGATCGACGACGCGCTCTCCACCCTCGTCGGCGCCGGGTCGTCGCCCCTGTGCGCGAACGCCGGCCCGCTCGCGGTGGCCGACGCCCCGGCCCTGGGCGTGGCGCCGGCGCTGTCCGACGGTGCCGCCCCGACGGTCACCGCCACCCCGGAGGGTGGAGCCACGCTGGACAACGGCCTGCTGCGGGTGGTCGTCGACCGGGACGGCCTGATCCGGTCCGTCCGCCACGTGGCGACCGGGCGCGAGGTCGTGGCCGCCGGCGCCGCCGCGGGCCTGCTCCAGCTGCACCGGGACACGCCGAACAAGTGGGATGCCTGGGACATCGACGCGGCGTACCGGCGGGTGCACGAGGACCTCACCGAGGCGCAGTCCGTCGCCGTCATCGACGGCGCCGACGGCGCGTGCGTCGAGGTTCGCCGGATGTTCGGCGCGTCGAGCGTGGTGCAGCGGATCGCGCTGCGGCCAGGCTCCACGTCGGTCGACCTGACCTTCGACATCGACTGGCACGAGCGGCAGAAGCTGCTGAAGCTCACCTTCCCCGTCGCCGTGCACGCCGACCGGTTCGCGGCCGAGACCCAGTTCGGGCACGTGTTCCGGCCCACGCACACCAACACGTCATGGGAGGCCGCCAGGTTCGAGGTCTGCGCGCACCGCTGGGTGCACGTCGCGGAGCCCGGCTTCGGCGTCGGGGTCGCGAACGACTCGACCTACGGGCACGACGTGCGCCGCGAGCGCACCGGTTCGGGCGACGAGGCGACGGTGATCCGCCTCAGCCTGCTGCGGGCGCCGCTCTTCCCCGACCCCGAGGCGGATCAGGGTCGGCACGCGTTGGCGTGCTCGCTCGTCGTCGGCGCGGACGTCATGGACGCCGTCGCCGAGGGTTACCGGCTCAACGTCCCGCCGCGCGCGATCCTCGGCGCGGGTCCGAGCGCTCCGCTGCTCGCCGTGGACGACCCGGCGATCGTCGTGGAGGCGGTCAAGCTCGCGGAGGATCGATCAGGGGACCTCGTCGTGCGCCTGTACGAAGCGCGCGGGGCAGCCCGGGCGGGGACGCTGACCACCGCCTTCGAGTGGGAGGCGGTGGTGGCGACCGACCTGCTGGAGCGACCGCAGGCTGAGGTCAGTGCCGACGGGCGAACGGGCCGGGTGGAGGTCGCGCTGCGCGCATTCGAGATCCGCACCCTGCGCTTCTCCGGCGCGCGGGCGGCGGGTACGGAGGAGCGGACGTGATGCCGACCGACCGAGCCGTGAGCGAACGAGCCGTGGCCGACCGAGCCGTGACCACTGCCGAGTGGTGGCGCGACGCGGTGATCTACCAGATCTATCCACGGTCGTTCGCCGACTCCGACGGCGACGGCGTCGGCGACCTGCCGGGGATCACGGCGCGCCTCGACCACCTGGCTGATCTCGGGGTCGACGCGCTGTGGCTGACGCCGTTCTACCCGTCGCCGCAGGTCGACATGGGCTACGACGTCGCCGACTACTGCAACGTCGACCCGCTCTTCGGCACGCTCTCCGACGTCGACGCGCTGCTGGCGCGGGCCCACGGGCTGGGCCTGCGGGTGATCGTCGACATCGTGCCGAACCACTGCTCGTCGGCCCACCCGAAGTTCGCCGCGGCGCTGGTGGCCGGACCAGGGTCGCCGGAACGGGAGTGGTTCGTCTTCCGGGAGGGCCGCGGCGCCGATGGGTCGCAGCCGCCCAACGACTGGCCCGGTACCGACGCCGGCACTGCCTGGACGCGCGTCGCGGCGCCCGACGGCGCCCCCGAGCAGTGGTACCTCCATCTGTTCGACGCGGCGCAGCCGGACTGGAACTGGGAGAACCCGGCCGTCGCCGACATGTTCGACGAGGTGCTGCGGTTCTGGCTCGACCGCGGTGTCGACGGGTTCCGGGTGGACGTCTCGCACGGCATGGTCAAGGCGCCTGGGCTGCCGGACATGGGGCCGCGGTCCTGGAACCAGGTGATCCCGACGGTGGACCCCGCGACGCGCCCTCCGATGTGGGACCAGGACGGTGTGCACGAGATCCATCGCCGCTGGCGGAAGGTCGTCGACGAGTACGACGGCCGCGTCCTCGTCGCCGAGGCGTGGCTGGACGCGCGACGCGGCATGCTCTACGTGCGGCCCGACGAGATGCACCAGTCCTTCAACTTCGCCTACCTGGTCACCCCGTGGCGGGCCATAGACCTGCGGACGACGATCGACGTGAGCCTCGCGGCGGACGGCTCGGTCGGCGCGCCGACGACGTGGGTGCTGTCCAACCACGACGTCGTCCGCCACGCATCGCGCCTGGGCTACTCGGCCGACTCCGCGCCTGCTGGCGGCATCGGCCTCGGGGACCCGCAGCCGGACCGCGCGTTCGGGCTGCGCCGCGCCCGAGCCGCGACCACGCTCATGCTCGCGCTTCCGGGAGGGGCCTACCTCTATCAGGGCGAAGAGTTGGGCTTGCCGGAGGTGACCGACCTGCCCGACGAGTCGCGGACCGACTACATCTGGTTCGCCAGCGGCGGGACGAGCCGGGGCCGGGACGGCTGCCGGGTGCCGCTTCCCTGGGTGCACGACGCCCCGTCGTTCGGGTTCGGGCCGGGCCCGATGAGCTGGCTGCCGCAACCCGCCTGGTTCGTGCACCACGCCGTCGACGTCCAGCGCGGGCTCGCGGGATCCACCCTCGAGCTCTACCGGCTCGCTCTGCGGCTGCGCCGCGAGCTCGGGCTCGGTCACGGCGACGTGGTGTGGCTCGAGACGCCACCGGACGTCCTCGGTGTCCGCCGCGGTCCCGTCACTGTCCTGACGAACACGGGCTCCGAGGCGATCCAGGTGCCGGTACTGGCGGGCTCCCGCCGGCTTCTCGACTCGACCGGCGAGCACACCGGCGCGCCGCTCGAGTCCCCGACCGCGACCCTGCCCCCCGACACGACGTGGTGGTTGGTACCCGATCGGGGCTGACCGTCATCGCAGACGGGCGCCGCCGAGCCGGCGCCGCACGACTCCGCCATTCGCACTCGACGAGGAGGACGAGATGAGAAGGACAACGGCAGTGGCCGCCACACGGCGACGACGGTTGGTGGCCGCGATCGCGGCAGTGGCAACGGCGATGGGCGTGGCGGCGATCGCGATCGTCGCCACGCCTGCGACGGCGGCAGGTACCAGCACGCTGGTCGGTGGGTTCGAGTCCGATGCCGAGCGCTGGTGGGCCACCGGGACCGCTGCCGCGAGCTTCGCGCGGGTCCCGGCGGCCGACGCCCCGGAGGGGTCGCAGGTGGGTCAGGTCCAGCTGACTGACACCGTCAGCGGGCTGTACGAGATCGTCCGACCGCTCCCGCTGGCGGTCGGCTCGCTGTCCTTCGCCATCAAGGCACCTGATCTCGAGCGGATCGTCGTCCGCCTGATCGACGCCACGGGACGGGCGCACCAGACCGAGCACATCCTGGACGCGACCGAGGACTGGCAGGTCGTCACGATGAGCGACCCGACCGCAGGCGACGCGTACATCGCCTGGGGCGGTGTCGACGGCGCGGGCTGGCAGGACCCGGCCGTCCAGCTGAGTCTGCTCGTCGACACCCGGTGGGTGCGCGACCCCCGTCCCGCCCAGGCCACCATCCAGGTGGACGACGTGCGCGTCGTCTCACCCGCCGTACCTACCGGTCCGCTCACTCTCAGCCAGACGACCGTGGGCAACGTCGTCGTCGGCGACGCGCCGGTGACCATCGGCTACTCGACGACCGGCGACGCGCTGCGCTGGACCCTGCGCGACGCGTCGGGCACCACGGTCGGTGCCGGTGAGCTTGCCGATCCGGGTCCCGACGGCGTGCTGCCGCTCGACGTCGGGCCGGGCTGGTACTCGCTGACGGTGCAGGCCCTTGCGGACGGCGCGGTCATCGCCACCGAATCGACGACCCTGGCGAAGGTGGCCGGTCACACCGCCGCCGAGGACAGCCCCTTCGGCGTCGCGACCCACTACGCCTGGGACTCGTGGACCACCGACTCTGTGCCGCTGGTCACCGCCGCCGGGCTGGGCACCGTGCGTGACGAGGTCTCCTGGAGCTCCCTCGAGCAGCAGCGCGGCGTCTACGACTGGAGCGTCGCGGCCTGGACGGACGTGCCGACCGGCGCTGGCCTGGACCTCTTGCTCATCCCGGGGTACGGCAACCCGCACTACGACGGCGGCGACAAGCCGACGAGCCCGGAGGCGATCGCGGCCTACTCGGCGTACGCCGCAGCGCTCGCCGAGCGGTACCAGGACGTGTCTGCGGGCATCGAGATCTGGAACGAGTGGGACCTGAGCATCGGCAACACGACCGCGGGCAGCCCGGAGGCCTACGTCGAGCTGTTGCGCGCGGCCGCGCCGGCGGTGCGCGACGTCGCGCCGGGCCTCCCGATCATCGGGCCTGCCGTGGCGATGCTCTCCACCGACTGGCTGGAGCGGACCTTCCAGCTCGGTGCGCTGGACTACGTCGACGGCATCGTGCTGCACGCCTACAGCTACCCGGCGCCGGCCGAGGCGCTGGACGCAACCCTGACAGCGGTCGACGCACTGGTGCGCCAGTACAACGACGGCGAGCCGATCCCGCTGTGGGTGACCGAGCACGGCTGGCCGACGGGCAGCAACGTCCGGGCGATCACGGAGGCCGGCCAGGCGAGCAACCTGACCAAGTCGGCGGCGATCGCGGCCGCCCACGGCGTCGGCCGGTACGTCTGGTATGACCTGCAGAACGACGGCGTCGACGACGCGAACACCGAGAACAACTTCGGGCTGATCCATCACCCGGACGACGAGCTCGGTGGCCTGACACCCAAGCCTGCGTACGTCGCCTACGCGACCGCGACCTCCTTCCTCGACGACGTCACGTTCGTCGGGCGAGACCAGACGATCGACTCGGTCTGGCAGCTGACGTACGCCTCCGGCGCAGGAGACCCCGACCTGCGCGTGCTGTGGGCCGAGCAGGACGAATCCGTCGGCATCCGCTCGGGCGCACCGTTCACGGTGACCACTCAGTACGGGGCCGCCACGGCGTACCCCGCCACGGGCGACGGTGCGGTGGTCCTCCAGCTCGACGACGAACCGGTGTACGTCTCCGGCGTCGTCGAGGCGGTGGCCGCGGACGCGTCGGCGCTGACGATCGACGAGGCGTTCGTCGGACAGCCGATCACCGTGCGATGGACGGCGGACAACACCGCCGGGACCGCCGGGCAGGAGTACGTGCTGACCGTCGACGGGCTGGCCGAGCCCGTGGTCCAGACGGTCGCCGCCGGCGAGACCGGGACCCTTGCCTTCACCCTCGCCGCACCAGCCGCTGCCGGGCCCGTGCGGGTGGTGGGGGAGCTGTCGGTCGACGGCGACCCGCGGGGTGTGCTCAGCGCCGAGGTCGATGTCCAGAAGGCGCTGGCCCTGACCGGCACGCACACGATCGACCAGGACGGTGCCCAGACCCTGCGCCTGCGCCTCTCGAACCGTGCGGCGGGCTCGTTCACCGTCGACGGGATCGACTGGACGATCGGCGATGCCGCCGGGCAGGACGGCACCGGGGCCGAAGTCGTGGGAGGGTCGGCGCTCGTCGTCGACGTACCGCTCGGCGACCTGGCCGAGCGGGTCACCTGGAGCGCCACCGCGCGCGTGGCGGGGCACGACGACCTCACGGCGGCCGGCGTCGTGGCGCCGGTCGGCGACGTCACCGACGCCGGCGAACGGCGGATCGCGGTCGACGGGGTGCTCGACGACCTCGCCGGCCTCAGCTCCGTCACCTTCGGCCTCGACGAGGGTGTGCTCGAGGCGACGGCCTGGTACACGTGGGACGCCGACGCCCTGTACCTCAGTGCGGCCGTGACCGACGACGTGCACCACCAGCGGGCGACCGGTGGGAACATCTGGCAGGGCGACTCCCTGCAGCTGACGTTCGTCGCCGGTGCGCCAGGCGAAGAGCTGCGGACCTACAACGAGATCGGCGTCGCGCTGACCCCCGAAGGGTCGGAGCTGTACCGGTGGCTACCGGCCGGCGGCACCGGGTCGATTCCCGGCGCCCAGGTGGCGGTGACGCGGGACGATGCCGCATCCCTGACTGTCTACGAGGTCGCCCTGCCGTGGTCGAGCCTCGGCGGCTGGGACCCGGGCGACGGCCTGTTCGGCTCGTCGCTCGCGATCAACGAGAACGACGGGGCGGGCCGGACGTGGGCAGAGTGGGGCGGCGGCATCGTCAGATCGAAGGACCCGTCCCTGTTCAACGCTGTCCGGCTGGTGCCGGCCCCGCCGGCACCGGAGTGGGATCCGGGCGCCACCTACCTCGCGGGTGACCTGGTGTCGTACCAGGGCGCGGAGTTTCTGGCGTCGTGGTGGACCCGCAACCAGGAGCCGGGCAACCCGTGGGGGCCGTGGCAGGAGATCGTCACCGCGCCGGACGGCACCGCGGTCTGGACCCCGTCGCGCATCTTCGGCGGGGGCGACGAGGTGCTCCACGACGGCGTCAGGTACGTGGCGCAGTGGTGGACCCGCAACCAGGAGCCCGCTGCAAGTCCCTGGGGGCCCTGGCGGCCGACCGCGTGAGACCGACCTGGTGGGGAGGCGGCCCGGGCGGAGAGCCTCCCCACCAGGTCTTCGCGGGTCGGCGGCGCGCAACGCCGGGTTCCGAGCCCGGGTGGAGCAGATGAGTGCACGGGTGAGCGAGATGACCCACCTGATCCCCGTCACCCGCGCTCACGCCTGCGTTCGGGCTCAGTCGTCGCGGCTCACGTGGAAGTGACCAGCTGACGGCGTTGCCGTCGGGGTCGCGGCCGCGCCGGTGGTCCACCTGTCGAACGGCACTCCGGCCGGCGCATTACGAATACACATGACCCGCTGCCGATTGGTCCGCGGACTCGTTGTTGGCGGACCGTGTCACTCTGCCGGAGAGCACGCGTGAGGACACCATGACGAGCAGTCCGGCGGCGGGCACGACGAGCAGGCCGAGGCGGAGGGAGGACGCATCGGCTATCGCGCCGACGACGGGGGGCGACACAAGAAAGCCGACCCGCAGCAGCCAGCTGACGATGGTGAGTCCCGTGCCACGTCGAAATCCTGGAAGTTCGTCGGCAGCGTGCATTGCCGCCGGGATGAGAGTCGCGACACCGAGGCCGGCGAGACCGAATCCGACCACCGTCCCGAGGACCGTGGGGACGGCCAGGGCAACGCCCATCCCGACGAAGACGACCAACCCACCCGTGCGTGCCACCGGGCGCTGGCCGAAGCGGTCGACGAGCCGGTCGCCGCAGATCCGCCCGACGAACTGCATCCCCTGGAGGGCAATGAAGCCGACGCCGGCGACGAACGCCGATGCCTTCAGGGAACCCGACAGGTAGATGGCCGACCAGGAGCTTCCCGCGTCCTCCACGATGGCACCCGACGCGGCGATTACCACGAGCGCGGCGAGAACCCCGTACCTGGCGAGCAGTTCCGGCCTATGCCTCGAGCGAGGCGACCCGACGTCAGGAGCCAAGGCGGGCTCGAGGTCGACGGGCTCTGCACCGGGCAACAAGAACCAGTTGGCGGCCACGGCCATGAGGCTGAAGAGCACGGCCGAGCCGGCGAGCTGCAGCGCCACGGGCACGGCGAGCTGCGCGGCGACCGCGCCGAGAACCCCGCCAAGGACCGCCCCGACGCTCCACACCGCGTGGAAGGAGTTCAGGATCGACCGTTTGTAGAGCCTTTGGACGCGTAGCCCGTGCGAGTTCTGAGCGACGTCGGTGATCGAATCCATCGCTCCGGCGAGGAAGAGCCCTCCGGCCAGTGCGATCCAGGCGGGCGCCACCCCGGCGATCAGGATTCCGACCGCCGACAACACGGCTGCAACGATCGCCACCCTGGCCGAGCGGAACCTGCGCACCAGCATCCCGGCCGTCAAACCGGCGAGAAGTGCGCCGAGGGGGAACGCGGCGACAGCGAGGCCGAACGCGGCGTTGCTGAGGTGGAGGCCGGCCTTGACCTCGGGGTACCTCGGCAGGAGGTTGGCGAAGATGGCGCCGTTGGTGAAGAACAGCATCGCCACGCCGGCGCGGGCGCGGACAGCCTCCCGGGGTGGTCGCTGAACTGGAGTCGTCGTGGAGGTCATCACGCGGAAGGTTCCTTCTTGAATAGTTGACGTGGCTGGCTGCTACCCGTCCCGCTGGAGACAACCGAGGGCACGAGGAAGCCCTTACGCGTCCGTACGCACCAGCGTGACCGGCGCGATCGTCGTGAACGTTCACGGCGATGTGACCTGCGTCGCGGCGCGACCGTGAACGTTCACGGCGACGCTACCAGTACTGTCAGTTCATGGCAATCAGCGTTGCAGCGACCACCATCCTTGACGTGGCCCGGGTCGCCGGCGTCTCCCGACAGACCGTGACCCGAGCCCTCAACGGTCTTCCCGATGTCAGCGCCGCAACGCGCGAACGGGTTGTTCGGGTTGCCCGTCAGCTGAACTACCGCCCCAATCGCGCCGCGCAAGGCTTGGTGCGTGGTCGCGATGTGACCATCGGCCTGGTCATGGAAGACCTTCGCAATCCGTACTATCCCGAGCTCGCATCGGCACTGAGCCGCATCGCTTCGGAGCAAGGTTGGAGTGTCATCCTGTGCGACATCGGAGACGAGGAAGAAAAGGCTCGCGCTCGGCTCGAGTCGATGGT
Organism: Cellulomonas sp. KRMCY2; assembly: GCF_000526515.1. Classification (NCBI taxonomy): domain Bacteria; kingdom Bacillati; phylum Actinomycetota; class Actinomycetes; order Micrococcales; family Cellulomonadaceae; genus Cellulomonas; species Cellulomonas sp. KRMCY2. The sequence continues at coordinate 962,306 of NZ_JAGF01000001.1, read as the reverse complement.
GCAACGTGTTGACGCGCTCGTGCTCACAGGCTGCCGTACGGATACCATTGGACTACTTCCCGAGGATGCCCTTCGCGGAAAAGCTCTCGGCATTCCCATCGTCATCTTGGATGGTTCGTCGGACGATCAGGTGGATGCCATTGTCGAGATCGACTACCAGGCAGGCGTCCGTGCGGCCCTCGATCACTTGACGGCGAGCGGACGTTGCCGGATCGCCATGATCGATTCGAGCCACATTGCCTCGTCGCGGCGCGAGTCGTACCGCGACTACCTGCACGAGCACGGGCTGCCCTGGACCAGTCGATCCGAGTTCCGCGCAGACGAAACCCATGAGGGCGGAGTCCGCGCAGCTCAAGAGCTGCTCGGTCACTACCCGGAGGCGGACGCGGTCCTTGTGTACAACGACGTCATGGCGATCGGCGCGTTGAAGGGGTTCGCGCGGGCCGGGACTGCCGTTCCCGGTGACATCGCGGTGGTGGGCACGGACGGCTTGGATATCGGGACCCTTGTCACACCGGAGCTCACAAGTCTCTCGATCGACAAGACGGCACTCGCACAGCATGCCATCGAGCTCGTTGACAACATCCTCTCCGGCCGGGCGCCTGCCGGTTCGCGTGAACGCCGTCGCATCGGCCTCACGCTGGTGGTGCGCGAGTCCGCCTGATCGGCCGGTGGCTGCTTGGCCCTCAGGACAACCACAGCGGGCGGCAGGCCACCGCAGGAGGACGCGCGTGTCCGCCTCTGGCACCAGCTGGCCCGTGCCGGCATCGACCATCAGGACACCCGGGCACCGCCCACGAGCCGGCGGGTGACCCTCGTCGCCACGCGTCCGTACGGCGGGGGGCGTGGAGCTCGCCGAGGAACTCGCCGAGACCGGACTAGACGGTATGGAGTGACCGCCCGGGTGTGGGTGGTTGCGGGCCGGGGCCTCACTCACGCAATCTCGTGGGTTACCGAGTAGGGGCTGCCTGCTCGGCCTATCCGACATGTGTGGGAGGCCCCGGTGTTCTCTGAGCGTACGAGTGTGGGGCTCGACGTGCACGCACGGTCGGTCGCGGCGGCTGCGATCGATGGCGTGACGGGCGAGCTGTTCCAGGCGAGGTTGACGCCCTCGCACGAGCACATCCGCGGGTGGATAGGCGCGTTGCCGGGTCCGGTCGCGGCGACGTATGAGGCCGGGCCGACCGGCTTCGGGCTCGCGCGGGCACTGAAGGCGGACGGGATTCGGTGCGTGGTCGCGGCTCCCTCGAAGTTGCAGCGACCGTCGGGGGATCGGGTCAAGACCGACGCCAGGGACGCGGTGCACCTCGCCCGGCTGTTGCGGCTGGACGAGATCACCGCCGTGGTCATTCCCTCCGAGGACCAGGAGGCGGCCCGGGACCTGGTCCGGGCGCGAGAGGACTGCCGCGGGGACTTGATGCGAGCCCGGCACCGGCTCTCGAAGCTGCTGCTGCGCCACGGGATCGTCTACGACGGCGGGCAGGCGTGGACCGGGACCCACGACGGGTGGCTACGACGCCAGCACTTCGAGGCCCCGGCGGTGCAGATGGCCTTCGAGTCCGACTACGACGCCGTGCTCGCCACCGATGCGCGCCGCGACCGGCTCGACGCTGCGATCACCGCGATGGCCACGGACAGCGAGTTCACCCCGGTCGTGCGGCGGTTGAGCTGCCTGCGGGGTGTCTCGACGTTGACGTCGTTCGCCCTGGCGGTCGAGATCGGTGACTGGCACCGGTTCACCGGCAACACCATCGGCTCCTTCGTCGGTCTGGTCCCCAGCGAGCACTCCTCGGGGGCCCGCCGGGTGCAGGGCTCGATCACCAAGACCGGCAACACCCACGCCCGTCGGCTGCTGGTCGAAGCAGCCTGGCACCACCGGGCCCGCTACCGACCCGGTGCGACCATGTTGGCCCGCTGGGACCTGGCCTCACCGGCTGCCCGCGCCCGCGGTGACGAGGGGAACCGGCGTCTGCACGCCCGCTGGGTCCGGTTCGACGAACACCACAAGCGACCCGTGATCGCCAACGTCGCCATCGCCCGCGAGCTCGCCGGCTGGTGCTGGTCACTGGCCACCCTCGAGGACCACACGACGGCCCGCTGAACCACCAGGCCCACGATCTGACTCCTGACCCCAGACCGGTAGCAGCGCGTGGAGCGACCCGCGAAACTCCTATGAGCAACGAGCCCCCAGGCTCGCGACGCCCGACTCTAGACCCGCGATCCGCTCCTGCCGAACAGCCCGTCCTGCGGTAGCCAACCCGCGCATATCAGTCTGACCGCGCGTCGCCAACGACACGCTCACCGGACCCCGGGGCCACAGAGTCAACAAGGAGGCGCCGCCCAGAACCCATCCGGGCGGCGCCTCACCCTGCCCACTTGACAGCGGGTCCCTCCATATCAGGTGTTCTGGCTCATGACGTTGGTGACGCCTGCGTGGAGGCGTGAGGCCGGGGGCTGGTCGCCGGCGGCGGTGTGGGGCCGATGGTAGTTGTAGTGGACGTTCCAGATCTTGATCGCTGCGGCGCGTTCGGCCTCGCTGGTCCAGATGCGGGCGTAGAGGAGCTCCTCGGCCAGGATCCGGTTGTATCTCTCCACTTTGCCGTTGTGCCGCGGGGTGTGCGGGCGGATGCGCTGGTGGCGCGACGCGACGGTGATCTCGGATTCCTCGACGGTGCCGCGACCGATGATGATGGCGACGTAGCCCGCCGGTGCGCCCCCGGCCCTGGGCCGCAGGACGTAGGCGCCGATGCCGTGGGTGCTGGTGAGCTCGTGCATGGCGGCGACTCGTGAACGAGCCTCGGCCTCAGTGACGGTGCTGCCGCCCCGTGCGGTGAACAGATCGGCGAGCCACGCCGCGTCGGCGAGCGTCTCGCGCGTCAGGATGAACCGCCCGGTCGCGAGTTCGGGCGGCATCGGGGTGAACGTCACCCCGATAGTCAACAGCCCCAGGTGGCACGCGGACATGCCGCCGTCCGCGCTCCTGCCGATGTGCGTGCGCCTCGGGCAGCCTTCGACGGCGTTGCTTCACCGGAGCCGCGTCCAGCCTTACTCGCCGGCCAAAGGTTCCGACGGCGGGTGCACGAGGGCGTTGAGTAGGTCGTGTAGGTCGCCGCCCTCGTTCAGGATGCGGCTGCCCTGTCCGTCGGTTGCAGTCAGGGCCAGGTCGGCATGCGGAGGCCCGTCGATTGCGCGCACTCCGTCGAGCACCGACAGCACGCCGAAGAGCGCGCTGTGACTCGCATCACGGACTACCTCAACCACGAATCGCTGGTCCGCCGCCGGAAGGCGCGCGAACCACTCGTGGAGGGTCACCGTCCGCGCATGGGGGCTCCGCCCAGGTGGAGACTCGAGCGCAGAAACGACTCCCTGCACCGTGGAGTCGAAGACGGTCAAGACCAGCGCTGAAACGAACTCGTCCGGACTCACGCCTACATCCTGCCCCGGATGCCTGATCTGTTTGGCAGGTTGGGGCGGTGAGCGCCCGCACACCTCGCCGGGCTGACCGATGCACGCTCATGCGCGTTGAGGGCGGCTACGCTCGCCCGGATCTGCCGCACTCCGCGCTCGTGCCGAAGAGTGGACGTCCAGCCCCTCGGCGAAGCCGCCGGCTGCCCGACGGCTTCGCCGGCCGTAGGTGCCTCCGTGCGACGATGGCGGCGTGGATGGCGTGCCTGTCTTGGTGCTGGTCGGACCGGCTGCGGTCGGTAAGTCGACTCTGGGGGCGCTGGTCGCCGATCGCCTGGGGGTTCCTTTCGTCGACGTCGACGAGTTGGGTGACCAGTACTACGTCGAGGTCGGATGGAGCATCGACCGGCTCGTGGAGCGGGCCACGGCTGTAGGTCGCGTCGCCGCGGAGCGAGAGTGGGAGCCCGCGCGAGCCCATGCGGTGCGTCGTGTGCTCGACGACCACCCGGGTGCAGTGGTCGCGCTCGGCGCTGGGCATACGAGCTTCACCGATCCCCGCATGGCGGGCAAGGTCAGCCGTGCGCTCTCAGCGGTGCCGCACGTCGCGCTCATCTTGCCGTCGCTGGATCGCGACGACGCACTCGTCGAGCTGCGCAGGCGATCGCTCGCGACGAAAGGTACCGATTGGGTCGCCTCTGGACATGACTTTCTTGCCGAGTGGCTCGACGACAAGGCCAGCCGACGGGTGGCAACACTCGTCGTGATCACTGACGGGGAGGCTCCTGGCGCGACGGCTGGGCGACTTCTCGATCATGTACGCAAGAAGATCCCGCCAGACCAACGCGTCGCACCACAGTCATAGCCGGCGCTCATCCCCTGGCCGTCACCGCCCGCGTGGGCCCTGGGAGCCCGGATCTGCCGCGATTCGCGCGGCCCTGCCGATGTCCGGGTGGCGGGCGGCTGCTGTCGGCGGGACGGTGCCGCTGTGCGACGCGCGACGCCGCCTTCGGGCGGTCGGGTGGATCCGCCATCATCGGCCCGCTTCCGTCGGCACGCTCCCGTCCCAGCGCCAACGGTCCTGCCGAGGTCGGTCGCCCAGCGGCATGCGACCGCACGAGTAGAGCAGCACGTCGGATGGATCCCCGGAGGGAGCGGCGGGGAAGAGGCGACGAAGGACGTGATCAGCGAGTTCGGCGGGTGGACGCCAGGTGGTGGTGGGGACGAGCCCACGGATGATGTCGTAGGTGTGGACGAGAGTCTCGGCGATCCCCATGGCTGCGAACCCTTCAGAGTCGGAGACCCCGTAGATGTGGTAGCCGCGATCTTTCGCGTCGGCGCCAACGGCCGCCCGGCGAAGCAGCTCCCCATGGACCACGATGGCGTCGAGCAGGCGCGGGACGGTCGCCTCAGAATCGAGGGCGAGCTCGGTACTCAGGTAGTCCGGGCCTGCGCGGCCGTAGACGAGCTGCACGGCGTAGAAGTACAGATCATCGGCGATGTGCAGCGCGGTGTCCCAGCAGCTCCAGTCGAGGTCGCCTGCTCGGGCCGCGCGCCAGTCGAGGTCCGTGTGGGGCTCCAGCGCCGAGACACAGGCGGCTGTCGCCGCGGGAACGAGGTCCGCCAGGGTGCCCACTCCATCAGCGAACCGGACCGCTCCGGGATGCGCAAGCGATCACACGAGGTCGACCGCGCTGCACGACCAGTCATGCAGCCGCAATCAGAGCGACCCGCCCCGGGCACCTACCCGAGACGGACCGGCCAGCCAGCACCCGAGCATCACACAGCCGCTGCCCGCACCTGTGCCGAACAGCGGTAGCCGAAATTGGGGCGGAGACGCCGTCCTTCCGGGGCATGCTTCAGGCATGCTGAGCCCACGTGCTGGGGACGGCGATGAAGCCGTGGCGGTCGTTCAAGTAGTCCGGGATCACCGCTCGGGTGGGCGGCTCGTGATCGTCTGCGGTTTGCCCGGGAGCGGCAAGACGACGCTGGCGAAGACCCTCGCGGCCGAGATGCCCGCAATCCGGTTCGGGCCGGACGAGTGGATGGATGCCTTGGGCGTCAACCTCTGGGACACCGACGTCAGGGCGCGGGTCGAGGCGCTGCAGTGGTCGGTGGCCAAGGAGCTGATGGCGCTCGGCGGGTCGGTGATCATCGAATGGGGGACGTGGGGTCGAGGGGAACGTGAGGCACTGCGCGCCGAGGCTGTTGCGTTGGGCGCCGCCACAGAGCTGGTCTACCTCGATGTCGACGACGACGAGCTCTGGAAACGGATCCAGGGCAGAGGGCTCGAGGACCCTCCCGTGCAGCGCCCTGACCTACGTGCGTGGAGAGGACTCTTCGAGGCGCCGGACAGCGAGGAACTCGCCCGCTACGACGCCTCATCGACCCCGACCTGACGCACGCTCAAGCCGCGTTGACGATGGTCCGGCTCGCTCGCATCGATGACGGTCGTCGAGGATCAGCCGGCCGGCCTCTCGCATGCGAACCAGAGAAGTTGCCCCTGCTCGTCGGACGTCGCGCGTATCCGGTGGAAGCCGCCGAGCTTGTCGAGGACCCGCAAGGATGCCGCGTTCCAGGGCCGGATGGTTGCCCAGACTTGTCGGCGGCCCGTTGCGAACGCGGCCGGGAGCACGGCGCTCGCCGCTTCGGTGGCATACCCGTTGCCGTGTGCGTCGGCCAGAAGCTCGTAGGCGATCTCGGGCTCCTCGACGGTGCCGCGACCGATGATGATTGCGGCGTAGCCCGCCGGTGCGCCCCCGGCCCTGGGCCGCAGGACGTAGGCGCCGATGCCGTGGGCGCTGGTGAGCTCGTGCATGGCGGCGACTCGTGAACGAGCCTCGGCCTCAGTGACGGTGCCGCCGCCCCGTGCGGTGAACAGATCGGCGAGCCACGCCGCGTCGGCGAGCGTCTCGCGCGTCAAGATGAACCGCTCGGTCGCGAGCTCGGTCGGCATCGGGGTGAACGTCACCCCGCAAGTCTGCTGCCTTGGGCGACGCGCGGTCACAGCCGCCGACGGCGCGCTCGCGGGGCCGTGATGCGCGACCGACCTCTGCCGCCCGCCGCCCGCCGCGGGCCTCAACTTCTGATGCCGGGCGCCTGCTAGTCCACCAAGGCGCGTGGGTCGTCAGCTTCTCTACCATGGTCGCGACGTCGCGGTGGGGGTCACCAGAGACGAGCCTGGCGCATGATCGACATCGAGAAGGCTGCCAGATGGCTGCCAGAGCCGCCCCAGCCGGCCGGTCGAGCCTGCCCGACAACCCCCTGACCAGCAAAAACACAGTGGGCCCCGTGGGGCTCGAACCCACAACCTACGGATTAGCAGGTAGGGCATCAGAACGGGCCATCGCCGACTATGAGACACACTGCTGGCCTGCGCCTTCGCATCAGCGAAGACCATCTCGCGTCACGCGCGTTCACAGTGCACATCAGTGACACACAAGGGACGGCCGCGCCGCCTTCGGGCAGGGGACGCGGCCCGTAGAACTCGCGGGGTTTCACCCGAGACGGCACGAGGCCTCGCGGGTGTGCCCACGCATGGCGCACCCGCGCGACGGCGAGGGCTTCGGTGTGTCGGGGCGGCGACCACGGGTGACGGCTCGCGATGGATGTCACAAATTCTTGACATCCATCGCCACACGCCCTACTGTCGTGATGTCAAAGATTTTCGACTTCCAGGACGAGGCGGTCACGGTGTCGTACGAGGAGCGAGGCGCCTGGGTCTACCTCGTCGCCGTTGTCGCGACGTTCGCCGGCTACGTCGCCGTGGTCCTCGGCCGTGCGGGCGGGGGTGCGCCGGCCGATGCCGACTACGTCGCCCCGCTGCTGTGGTCCCTCGGCATCTCGATCGCCGTCACCATCATCGGGCGCATCGTGCTGGAGATCGTCCGGCCGGGCGACGGCACCACTGCCGATGTGCGGGACAAGGAGATCGCCCGGTCCGGGGACAACGTGACGGGCATGGTTGTGGGCTTCGGGGTGCTCCTGCCACTCGCCCTGGCCCTGATCGAGGCCGACCACTTCTGGATCGCGAACTCCATCTACGCGGTGTCCGCGCTCGCCGCTGTGGTCGGCACCGCGGTCAAGCTCGTGACGTACCGCCGGGGCTTCTGACGTGGTCAAGCCCACCCGGGTCACGAACACCGTCCGCGACCTCCGGGCAGCGCACGGCGAGATGACCCAGGCCGAGCTGGCCCGCCGCATCGGCGTCACCCGCCAGACCGTCATCGCTATCGAGCAGGGCAGGTACTCCCCGTCGCTGGAGGTGGCGTTCCAGATCGCCCGCGTCTTCGGCGTCGGGCTCGACCAGGTCTTCGCCTACCCCGAGGTCGGCGAGCACTGACCGCACCCGCCTGACTGCATCCACCCGAACCCACCTCCGCAACGCCCGGCACGCGAGGAGCACCTCGCGGCCGTGATCCCGCACACCCTCGGCAAGGAGCCCGTCATGACCACCGAACCCCTCCCGCGCACGATGACAGCCTCCGTGCACCGCCGCTACGGCCCGCCCGAGGTGCTGCACCCCGAGCAGGTGCCCGTACCGGCCCCGCGGCCCGGCGAGGTGCTCGTACGCGTCGGAGCGGTCGCCGCGAGCGCCGCCGACGCAGCCCTGCGCGCTGCGCGGCCGGCCATCGCGCGCCTCGCGGGCGGGCTGCTGCACCCGAGGAACCCGATCCTGGGCAGCGAGGTGGCCGGCGTCGTCGTCGCGCTCGGGGAGGGCGTCACAGCTGTCGCCGTAGGGGAGCGGGTCGTCGGCGCGACCGGCGCCCGGATGGGGGGGTACGCCGAGTGCGTCTGTCTGCGGGCCGTTGGCATCGCCCGGGTGCCGGACGGCCTCACGCTGCCCGACGCGGTCGGGGTCACCGAGGGCGGCCTCACTGCGCTCCCGTTCCTGCGGGACCAGGCGCGGCTGTTGCCCGGTCAGCGCGTTCTCATCAACGGTGCGTCCGGGTGCGTGGGGGCCGCCGCGGTGCAGCTTGCGGCGGACCTCGGTGCCGAGGTGGTGGGGGTGTGCAGTGGCCGCAGCGCCGAGCTGGTGCGATCGCTCGGGGCCACCGAGGTGATCGACTACACGGCCGAGGACTTCACGGCTGCACGCGGCGCGTACGACGTCGTCTTCGACACGGTGGCGACCAGTTCCTTCCGGCGCTGCCGGCGGGCACTTCGCCCCGGCGGCGTGTACCTGACGACCGCGCCCAGCCCGGTGGCAGCGGTGCAGAGCCTGCTGACGCGAGGGGCCAGGCGGCGCGTGCGACTCGCCTTCACCGGCCTGCGGCCCCAGGCGGACAAGGCGGCCGACATGACCGTCCTGATCGGACTGGCGGTGGAGGGCCGCATCCGGCCCGTCGTGGACCGCACCTACCCCCTTGCCGACGCCGCGGAGGCCCACCGGCTCGTCGACTCCCGGCACAAGCGCGGCACCGTGGTTCTCGTCCCCTGACCCGGAACCGCCCACCCCGAGGTCAAGGAGGGGGAGCGTATCCACGCAGGGGCCGTCGACGTCCATGTTCGTCCGGATCTGTCGACCTTCGACGTGTCGACCTGCTGCGGACCGTCAGGGCCCGCAGAGTTGCTCGCCCGAACTCCTCGGGCCTCTGACCAGCACAAACACAGTGGGCCCCGTGGGGCTCGAACCCACAACCCACGGACTGGCAGGTAGGGCATCAGACCGAGCCATCGCCGACCATCAGACGCACTTCTGGCCTGCGCCTTTGCATCAGCGCAGACCATCTCGCGTCACACGCGTTCACGGTGCACATCAGTGACACCCAAGGGACGGCCGGGCGGCCTGCCGCCAGGCGACGCGGCCCCGTAGCGCTCGCGGGGTCTACCCCGAGGCGCCCCGTCGTTCCCGGCTGCTGGAAGCCGGCCGACCCGAGTGGCACCGTGTTCGGGCGTAGCAGTCGAGGTTCAGCTCATCCGGGCGGTGCGTCATGGCGTCGACGCCCGCGGCGACCACCTGGACAAGATCGAGAATTGGGCCCGCCAAGGAACCCATCGTGCGGGCCTCTGGCTGACCCTCGTGAGCGAGCGACCTGACGGGCCGCGGGGACCTGCCGGGGTGCAGCTAGGGCGTGTCTCCCAAGTCCCTGGCCGAGGGGAACTTGAGATCGTCGAGGGTCGAGGGTCGAGGGGTCGAGGGTCGAGGGCCGAGGCGGCGTTCGGCTCGACGATGCACGGTTGTCTCTGGGTTCGTGTTGTCGACGACGAGCCGGGCGCGTCGCCACGGCTCGGCTTCCCGGAAGTAGATCCGATGCGCGCCGAGGTACCGCTCGAGCAACGACGGCTCAAGTGGTGCGCCGGCGCGTGCCGCCATGCGCCGCTCCGCTTCGCTGAAGGGGATCGCATGGAAGATCGAGTAGTCCCAGACGGCTCGGAGTTCGTCGCGATGCAGGAACGTCCCCTCCACCGGTACGACCGCGTCGGGGGCCGCCTGACGGGCCTCGGCGAGGAGCGGGCGCCCAGATGAGCGATCGAAGGTGCCGGGCCGGTAGATGCCCGACCCTCGCGCTCGCAGCGGCGCAAGCACGTGCGCGACAAGCCCTGCGTAGTCGTACGTGTCGAGCCAGAACCCCTCGGGCGAGTAGCGGCGCGGGCGTGCCGGATCTCAGCGGGGTTGAAGAAGTCGTCGGCGTGCACGAGGACGGTAGGACGCGACGTGATGGACTGGGCAAGCTCGGCGAGCAGGGTGGTCTTGCCGCTGGCGCCGATCCCGTCGATCGCCACCAGTGCGCGCGTGGGTGGCAACTCGCCGAGGATCGTCTCGGCGAGTCCGGCGACGAAGTCCGCTCGAGCGACCCCCGGCATGGCTACCTCCGTCCCTCAAGGCGCGACTTGGGAGACACGCCCCAGCTGCTCGGTGCCGACACGGGCACCGTCTGACGTCCGAGGAACCCGGCCAGTCGGTCGCTGGGCGTCGCGGTGGCGGGAACATCGACGGCAGAGGCGAAGTTCGAGCCGCGCGCGTCGTCGGTGATCAGCGACGACGCGAGCGCCCAAACGTCGTTCGCCAGGTCCGCCGGGGTCAGATGGTCGCTGTCCCGGGCGACCCCGATGTCCCAGCCGTGCATGGTGAACTCGATGGCCCCTGCTCGAGCCGCGGCCTGTGCACGTTCTTTCTCACTCGTCGTGGACAGCGTGGCGGCCAGGCGTGTCAGGGACTCGCCGACGATGGACACCGGATCGGGGTCGTCGGCCCGTGCCGGTTCCGGCAGGGCCAGGTCTCCGGTCTCCACCAAGGCGATGAGCCCGTCGGCGACATCGGCGAGATGGAGAACGACCCTGCCGGCGTCCCACTCATCGCATGGTGTGGGCAGCCGCAGGTCGTCGCTCGTGAGATCGCAGACGACCGTCTCGGCGTACTCCATTGCCCGGCGAAGCAACTCGAGGCTCATGCGGTCTCGACCTGCGGTACGTCCCATGGCGCGGTCCCCAGCACGTCACCGGTCTCCAGCAGGGACTTGAGGTTGGCGAGCACCGCGGGCCACCCGCGCGAGATTCCGTTGAGCATCTCGACGTTGGGGAGGTTCTCGTGGGTCACCGTCAGCCGGACGATGCCCTCGTGTGGTTCGACGACGAACCTGACCACCGACGGTCCGCCGGCCCGCTCCTTGTCGGAGTCCTCGAACGTGATCGTGAGCCGGGTCGGCGGTTCGGCTTCGAGTACGGTTCCCGCGACATCGACGGCGTTGGAGCCATCCACTCGGCGGTGCTCCCAAGGCGAACCGACCTGCCAGTCGGAGACGTTGGCGTGCCCCCAGTAGCGTGCTGTCAGGTCCGCGTCGGTCAGGGCCTGCCACACCTGCTCTGCGCTTGCCTGGATGTAGGTCACGTAGACGTACGTCGGCACGGCTGTCGCCGCTCCGGTCGCCGTCGGGGTCGTCGTGGTCTCGGTCATGGCGTACTCCTCTGCTTGATGCTTGATGCTGCTCAGGGCGGCCAGCCGGGGCGCGTCGTACGCCGCGATCCAGCGCTCCCCGATCTCGTGGATCGGGGTGGGGTTGAGGTAGTGCAGTCGCTCTCGCCCTCGTCGTACGACGGTGACGAGGTTGGCCTGCACCAGCTGGTCGAGATGCTGCGTCGCCGACTGACGCACCATCTCGAGGCTGCGGCAGAGCTCGGTGAGCGTCTGACCGTCGTGGTGACGGAGGCGGTCGAGAAGCAGGCGACGGGTCGGATCGGCCAGGGCCTTGAACACCGGGTCGAGGGTCCACTCCTCTGTCATGGATCAATCATGCAGGGGTTTACCTGCATATGCAAGAACGCCGTCAACCTGGCGCGTGGTGACTGTCAGCTCTGGAAGTTCCCTGCACGAGTCACCGGGCACGGCTTGAGGGGGAGTTGGCATGTCGGCGCGGAGCGGCCGAAGGTCGCGGACACGAACGTGAGGCGGCCGCTGTCTCACGTTCGTGTCCGGATCCTCAGTGGCGGGCAGAATGGCGTGATCCTCACCACCCGACGTGTCCGTCACGACCTCGTGTCGGCCTCGCTCGCAGCCCGCGACGACGACGAGCTGGCGGCGTTCCTCCACGCCGCACCCACCAGCGCTGTGGGCGTGGGCGGTGGCTCCTCGGTGCTCGACGTCGACGGCATCATGGTGTTCGCCAAGCGGATTCCGATCACCGACCGGGAACTGGCGCATCCGCACAGCACAGCGAACCTCTTCGAACTGCCGACCTCCTGCCAGTACGGCATGCACCGCCTCGCCGGCCCGGGCTTCGGCGCGTGGCGCGAGCTGGCCGCGAACATCACCGTCACCGAGGGAGTCCTCGGCGGTGAGTCCGAGTCCTTCGCCCTGCTGCACCACTGGCGGGTGCCACCGGGCCGCCCACCTGTCGCGTCCGAGCACCGGGACATCGAGGCGGTCGTTGCCCAGTTCGGAGGCGACCCGGCGGTGCGGATCCGCTTCGAGGAACTGGCCGACGCGGGCTCCAGCCTCGTGCTCCTTCTCGAGTACCTTCCCGATCGGCTGCTCGACAGGCTGAACGACCCGGTGGGCAGTGCCGAGACGTTCGAGCGGCAGCTCTTCGAGGCCGTCGCCTTCCTGCGTAGCCGCGAGGTGCTGCACATGGATGGACACTTCGCCAACATGCGGGCAGACGACGATCGGATCTACCTCGTTGACCTTGGGCTGGCCACATCGCCTCAGTTCGATCTGTCCGACGCCGAGCGCGACTTCGTCGCGCACAACATCGACCACGATGCGGACTACGCGGCGATGCGACTGGTCAACTGGCTGGTCACCACGGTGTGTGGGGTGCCGGTGCCGACCAGCGGTGGTCCTGCTGCACGCAACGCATACGTGAGTCGGTGCGCGAGCGGCGACATCCCGCTGGACGTGCCGGCGGCAGTGGCGGGCATCCTCGCCCGTCACGCTCCCGCTGCGGCCCAGATGAACGACTTCTGCTGGCGCCTGGTCGACGGCGACATCCACGCGCAGTATCCCGGGCCCATCGTCGGGCTGCAGCCAAGGTAGGGCGACAGGACCAGCCGCTGATCTCGAAGGCGCAGCGAGGTGCCCAGAGCTGACTCTGGATCGGCGGCTGAGCGACGCCGCGGACACGCTCACGCGCATCGGACACGTCCGATGCGACCCCGTACAGGAGCGCCTTGCACAGCCTCCAGGGCGTCGATGCCCGCGAGCGGTGCCTCGCGCTCCAGGCCGTCCGCCGTCCCCTCTCGGACCGGCCTGGGGCGAGCGTCTAGCAACACACGTGAGTGACAGCCCGACATGGGACGCACCAAGAGCAGTGTCGTTGCAGGTCATCGCATCAAGTGGGCCCCGTGGGGCTCGAACCCACAACCTACGGATTGAAAGTCGCTTGTGGTGGGAGATGGGGCGCCTGGTCAGGGTGCCGAAAACTGGCCTGACCTGCGGCGATGCCTTCCGACACTTCTCATCGGTTAGGCCATGTTCTTGGCTGGTTGCGGACTAGATGCGGACCGAAAGGTGGCCAGTTCGCCAAGGCAAGACCGACGCAGGTCGTGAAGCGCGCTCACGTCGTTGCTCACGCTGTAGGCCAGTCCCATCCGTCCAGTCTACCGACGAGGTCATGATGAGGATCGCCCTCGTAGCCCTCGTCGAACGGTGTGACCTGCTCACCGTAGAGGACAACGAGAGTCTCGTGAGCGCCGCCGCGGAACTCTTGAGCAGCATGTCGGCAAGATACTCCCGGTAGCCTTCGGCGACCGCAACTCGTGCTACGGGTCGAACGGAATCAAGGGATCGGACGGGGGGCTCGCATGGACGCGCCGGCTGTGGAGGTCGTGGGTCTCGTCCGCACGTACCGCACCGGCAAGGGCTGGCGGCCGAAGGGACCAGAGGTCACGGCGCTCGCGGGTCTTGACCTGACTGTCCCCCAGGGCGAGGTGCACGGCCTCCTAGGCCCCAACGGTGCCGGCAAGACGACGCTGTGCCGTGTCCTCTCGACGAGCCTGCTGCCGTCGTCGGGTTCCGCGAAGGTGCTCGGCCACGACGTGGTCAGAGAGACGGGGGTCGTCCGTCCCCTCGTCGGCATTGTCTACGGGGGCGAGCGTGGCCTGTACTACCGGCTGACGGCTCGGCAGAACCTGCGTTACTGGGCGGCCCTCTACAAGCTCTCCGATGCCGCCGCGTCTCGTCGTGCGCAGGCGCTGCTCGACCGAGTGGGCCTCGCAGACAAGGCAGATACGCCGGTTGAGACCTTCTCACGTGGCATGAAGCAGCGACTGCACCTGGCACGCGGACTGATCGGCGAGCCGAAGGTCGTGTTGCTCGACGAGCCGACCACCGGCATGGATCCGGTCGCCGCGCACGACTTCCGAGCGCTCGTCGGCGAGCTGCGGGCCGAGGGTCGAACGGTCCTGCTGACGACGCACGACATGGCCGAGGCCGAAGAGGTCTGCGACCGCGTGACTCTCATTGACGGCGGTCGGGTGATCGCCACCGAGACCCCTCGTGGCCTGGCACGCCGCGCCACCCGGGCGTTGCGCGTGGAGGCCGACGACGTGCCGGTCGAGGTGGTTGACCGCGTCCGCCGACGTGAGGGCGTGCTCGACGTCGTCGTACGCGACGGAGTGATGTCGGCGCGGGTTGACGGGGAGGATGCGTCAGCCGCCGTGCTGGAGCTCCTCGTGGAGTCGGGAGTCAGGTCGCTCCGGACGCTCAAACCGCGGCTGGAAGACGTGTACATCGAGCTGGTCGGCGCTCGCGGCATGGACGTCCGGTGAGGGCGGCACTCGCTGGCGCCCGGATGCAGCTGTGGCGGGCACGGCGCTCACCCGACGACCTGCAGATCCTGTTCACGACGCCGTTCTTCGCCATCGTGCTGCTCGGCATGACGCTGGCGGCAGGACGCGACGACCTGCTGGGGCATGCGCTTCTGGCGCCGGTACTGATGGGGCTCTGGATGTTCAGCATTGCCCTCGCCGGGGACGTGCTGCTCGAGGAGAAGGGCGGCGGCACCCTCGAACTGGCGATCAGCTCGCCGACCTCGCTGCTCTGGGTCGTGCTCGGACGCATCGGTTCGGTGACGATGCTGGGTCTGCTGCCGATGGTCGAGACCTACCTCGTCGCGCGGCTGCTCTTCAGGGTCGAGGTCGAGGTGCCGCATCCCGGAGTCTTCACCGTGGCCGCCCTGGCGACCACCTTTGCCATGGCTGGCACGAGCACGCTCATCTCAGCCTGGTTCGTGCTGGCGCGAGGAGGCGGCATGTTCGCGAACTTCCTGAGCTATCCGGTGTACATCCTCAGCGGCGTGATGGTGCCCGTGGCGTTCCTGCCCGACTGGATCGAGCCGCTGTCGCGGCTGGTCTTCCTCACCTGGGGTGCCGAGCTGCTGCGAGACAGCCTGGAGCCCGGCCCTGTGTCCGACGTCGGACTGCGACTGGCGGTCGTGGTCGGGTTGGGACTCGTCGGCCTGGCCGCGGGGCAGGGGCTCGTGCGGCTGGCTCTCCGCCGGGTCCGTGAGCTTGGGACGGTCAGCAGTGCGTGAGCAGCTGCGGGTGCTCAAGCACACTGCGATCGGTGCCTTTGCCGAGTACCGCGCGTTCTACACCTGGCAGTCGTGGCTCGTCGGCTGGCTGCTGCGGCTGCTGATGCAGGCATCGTTCTACGCCCTTGTCGGCCGGCTGCTCGGCTCGCAGCAGCAGGTCGAGTACCTAGTGGTCGGCAACGCCGTCTACATCGTGGCGATGGAGGCCTGCATCGTTGTCCTGGCCACCGTCAGCGAACGACGCGCCGGGACGCTACCGCTGATGGTCGCAGCCCCGGCAACGCACCTAACCGTCTACCTGGGCCGCGGGGTGCACTACCTCACATCGGGGCTCCTGACCTCGTCGATCGCCCTGTTCACGTTGCCGCCCCTCTTCGGGATCAGCCTGCCGATGCCACAAGCGCTTCTCGCTCTCCCGATGATCGTGCTGATCGGCCTGGCCGCGTACGGCTACGGAGCCGCGGTCTCGTGCCTGGTGCTGCACAAGCCCGGCCGTCGATGGACTGCGATGAACCTCAGCTACCTGGTGCTTCTTGCGTTCGCCGGCGTGAACGTGCCCGTGGACTTCTGGCCCGGCCCGGTCCAGGCCGTTGCCCAGGTACTGCCACTGACGCACGGTCTGACGGCCGTGAGGACGTTGCTGGACGGCGGCCCCGCGGCTGAGATCGCGGCGCAGCTGGCGCTGGAGGCTGCAGTAGGGGCGGGATGGTTCGTGGTCGCCGCCCTCGGCTTCGCACAAGTCGTCCGGGTCGGCCGTGCCCGTGGAACGCTGGAGCTGGCTGCCTGAGGAGGGTTGGACTTGCCCGCGGCCAAGTGATCTCGAGCCCGATATCACCCACAGCGATACCGGTGGTTGCCAGTCCGCCGGGATTGCGTTGATCCGGCCGCTCGTGGTTGCTCCCCTGTGGGGTCAGGGCATGGACTCTTGTGGCTCGGCTCGAGGTCGGCCGCATGCTCGCCTGGGAGCGCTTAGGCCCTCTCGCAGGTCAAGGAGTAGTCCTCGTTGATCGTGAGGGACCAGCCAGCGCACGCGGGCTCGTCAACCCTGCCGATCGGTTCGCCTTCCTCGGTTTTCCACGACGAGCGCCGTACCGTGGCACCCGTCCATGACCACCTCGATGCCTCCGTGCGGTCCCACGGCCTGGGTCCAGGGCCGTCAGGGCGTTCGATGGTCACCACCAGCTTCTGATCGGTGAGGTTGTGGTACCAGATCTGTGGGTTGGCGGCGTCGTAGACGAAGCAGCCACCGAGAACGCCGACGAGGACTGCTCCGCACACGGCGAGCCGTAGCCGACGACGCGATCCCATGGCGAGCCCCTGCTTCCGGTGGCCGTCCTCCGCCGTTATGTCTGGCGTCGGGTGCCGCGGGAGGCCATCTCGTAGCGGGCCGCGTGCTCGCGCAGGTATTCGCGCAGGTAGGGGATGGCGAAGTCGACGTAGCCGCGCCGGGTGGGCTCGATGACGCCCGCGGCGATGAGGCGGGCGCGGTAGGTGGAGGCGTAGTACGGGGTCTCACCGAGTCGGCGGGCGATCTCGCCGGTCGAGGACTCCCCTGGGTCCTGCGACATCGCCAGGAGATAGGTGCGGTCGACGGCAGACAGGTCCGCCAGTGCCGTCGCGTGCACCGTCGCCCCGAGGCGCTTGCGTGCGGCCGGCACGCCGGCCCGGACGGCGGGCAGGTCGATGACGTCCCCATTGGCCTTGCGCCACACGTGGTAGCCGACGAGCTGGATCATGAACGGGTAGCCGCCAGTGGCCTGCGTCGCCTCGTCGAGGGCGTCGTCGGCGATCGTGCGCCCCTCGTGGGTGATCGTGGTGTGCAGGGCATCGCGGACGGCGTCGAGCGGGACGTCCTCCAGCTCGAAGCGGGTGGCGCGGCGCAAGAAGGTCAGGACGTCGTCGCTGAGCAGGTCCGAGACCGCTGAGGGAAGGCCCGCCATCGCCAGGGCGATGTCCCGGTCTTCCCTGATGAGGTGCTGCACGGTCGCGGCGAGGTCGCGCAGGTCGTCTCGTCCGCCCTTGTGGACCTCGTCGACCGTGATGAGGAGGCCTGCGCCGCGGCTCTCCATGACGTCGAGGAGGCGACCCAGCTCGTGGCGCCACTCGACGACCTCCGCGGGACGAGTCGAGACCGTCACGCCCCCACCGATCACCGGCAACGAAACGCCCGTGAGGGTCCGGGTCGGCGCGGTGGTCGGATCGGCTTCATGGAGGGCGCGGGTGACCGCGTGCTGCAAGCGGCCCACGAGCCCCGGTGTGGCGGTCTCGGCGAGCGTCACCCAGCCGTGGCGCAGCGCCTGGTCCCCCACCTCGGTGAGCATCACCGTCTTGCCGACACCCCGCGTGCCGGTGAAGAGCGCGAGGCGACCCGGCGCGCCAGGGCCATCCTCAAGCGACTCGACAAACTCCTCGAGCACCTCGTCACGGCCGACCAACAACGGCGGCGTCGCGCCAGCAGTCGGCCTGAACGGGTTCCGCGCCATCCGTGAAGACTCCTTTGCAATCTTTGCAAAGAGTCGCACGACAGCACGGGTTCAGGCAAGCATGGTGTCGAGCGATTACCAACGATTACAAGCCGCCCTTGCTCGGGGAGCTCCGACCGGAGCGCGCTCGCGACGGCCTGTCGCAGGGTCCGGCGGT
This sequence comes from Cellulomonas sp. KRMCY2, assembly GCF_000526515.1. Lineage (NCBI taxonomy): Bacteria > Bacillati > Actinomycetota > Actinomycetes > Micrococcales > Cellulomonadaceae > Cellulomonas > Cellulomonas sp. KRMCY2. The sequence continues at coordinate 944,292 of NZ_JAGF01000001.1, read as the reverse complement.
CAAGTCCCCGGACGTGGTGTGTGACGGTTGCGCGTGATCTTCGGGTTCAGGCGCTGAGCGCCGGGAGCTGGGGCGGGCTGACCTCCTGAGTGTCGGGGACGGCGGTGAGTCGTGCTCGGCCCAGGACGTCCAGGGCGAGGTAGCGGCGTCCTTCGGCCCATTCGTCGTGCTGCTCGGCAAGGACGGCTCCGACGAGGCGGATGATGGCGGTGCGGTCGGGGAAGATCCCCACGACGTCGGTACGCCGGCGGATCTCGCGGTTGAGGCGCTCGTTCGGGTTGTTCGACCAGATCTGGCGCCAGACCTCCTTGGGGAAGGCGGTGAAGGCCAGCAGGTCCGCCCGGGCGGTCTCCAGGTGGTCGGCGACCTTGGGCAGCTTGTCTGCGACGGTGTCCAGGAGCCGGTCGAACTGGGCTGCGACGGCGTCCGCGTCGACCTGGTCGAAGACCGAGTGCAGCATCGTCTTGACCCACGGCCAAGACGCCGTGGGGCAGGTGGCCTTGAGGTTGACCGTGTAGTGGGTCCGACACCTCTGCCATGACGCCCCGGGCAGGGTCGCGCCGATCGCGGCGACCAGCCCGGAGTGCGCGTCAGAGGTCACCAGCTTGACCCCGGTCAGGCCGCGTGCGGTCAGGTCCCGGAAGAACGTCAACCACCCCGCCCCGTCCTCGGCGGTCGAGACGTCGATCCCCAGGATCTCGCGGTGCCCGTCGGCGTTGACGCCGGTGGCGACCATCACCGCGATGTTCACGACCCGCCCGCCCTCACGGACCTTGACGGCCAACGCGTCGGCGGCGCAGAACGTGTAGGGGCCGGCATCCAGCGGTCGGGTCCGGAACGCGGCGACCTGCTCATCGAGATCTTGGGCCATCCGCGAGACCTGGGACTTCGACAGCCTCGTGATCCCCAGGGACTCGACGAGCTTGTCCATCCGCCTGGTGGAGACCCCGAGCAGGTAGCAGGTCGCAACCACGCTGGTCAGGGCCGCCTCGGCGCGCCGGCGGCGCTCCAGCAACCAGTCCGGAAAGTAGGTCCCGGACCGCAGCTTGGGGATCGCCACGTCCATCGTGCCGACCCGGGTGTCGAAATCGCGGTGCCGGTAGCCGTTGCGTGTGTTGGCCCGCTCCGGGGTCCGCGCGGCGTAGTCGGCCCCGCAGATCGCGTCGGCCTCGGCGCCCATCAGCGTTTCGATGAACGTGGCCAACAGGTCACGCAGCAGGTCAGGGCTGGCGGTGGTCAGGTGCTCGTGCAAGAAGCGGGCAGGGTCCAAACTAGATGCAGCGGTCATCGCGGGTCCTTCTCTCGAGTCGACTTGGTAGGTCTCTCGAAGAATCACGCGGTGACCGCCTACACGTCTACAACGACGCCCCGATCAAGGCCGAGCTCGCACACCACTCTGCGGGACGCCACTCGGCCGGTGTCAAAGCGCGATTGAGGTCGGAGCCGCTGTTGATGCGGAAGTTCACCCCGAGCCCGCCTAGTGTCCTCGATCACCGTGCCGGTGTCGGCCGGGCGAGCCGTCACGTCGTAGTCGACGTGGATCGGGCCGTTTGCCGCGCGCGGGTCGGTCGAGGAGATGGTCACTGCAGGGTCCGGGCAAGCCGCGAATACCGACAGGTCGATGTGGACGTCGCCGTTGGTGTCCGGGGTGAAGGGTTCGGGCCACCCCCACCCTCGGCAGTCGGTGGCCTGCTGCACACCTGGGTATCCCGGCAGCTCGTCGTAGGACCTGACTCGTGCCACCCTCGGTCCTCGACTGTGATCGCAGGCCGCTGACCTGGTGATTCGCTCCGCGGTCGGTGGTGATGTCACTAAGAACCTCGTCGTGGAAGCCTTCGGGGGTGGTCTCGCGGTTCGTGCGCAAGGTCCGCACCGCCTCGGGGGCGGTCGCGGTGCAGATCGTCACGCGCCGGGGCCGGCAGGTCGAGCAGGTCGAGCACGTGGGGTCTGCGTATACCGATGCCGAGCTTGCGTTGCTACTGACTGCCGCGCGTGAGCGCTTGTCCCCGGGGCAGGACGTCCTGGACCTGGGGGACCTGCCGGTGGTGGCGGTGCGGATGGACGACGTCGCGGACTGGACCACCGAAGCGACACTTCCCCTGGAACCGGCGACAGCGATGCCCGGTGGGCGTCCTGCCTCGGTCGCTGCGGGTGGGCGGGTCGTGGGGACATCCGCCGACCTGTTGTGGAAGGTCCTGACCAGCGCATATGCCCGTCTCGGGTTCGACGTGCTGGGTGATGACGGTTTCCGCGCGATGGTGCTGGCGCGGATCGTGGAGCCGACGTCCAAGGCCGAGGTCGTCCGCGTCCTGGACGAGATCGGCGCACCGGCGGTCGGTCTGCGCACCCTGTTCCGGTCGCTGGCCCGCTGCCAGGAACAGGACTACCGCGGGCAGCTGGCCACCGCGGCGTGGGCGCACTCGGTCCACACGGGCGGGACCGCGGCCCTGGTCCTCTACGACGTGACGACCCTGCACTTCGAGCGCCCCGACGAGGACGAGCTGCGCAAGGTCGGCATGAGCAAGGAGCACCGCGTCGACCCGCAGGTCCAGGTCGGGCTGCTGGTGGACCCGGGCGGGTTCCCCCTCGAGGTGCACCTGTTCGAGGGCAACAAAGCCGAGACCACCACCCTGATCCCCGTCCTGACCGCCTTCGGCGAGCGGCACGACGTGACGGACCTGGTCGTGGTCGCTGATGCCGGGATGCTCTCGGCGGGCCACCTGAACGCCCTGGAGGACGCCGGGTTCTCCTTCATCGTGGGCTCGAGGATCACCAAGGCCCCCTACGACCTGGCCGATCACTTCGCCCGGCACGGGAACTTCTTCACCGACGGGCAGGTTCTGGAGTCGGTCCGCGACATGGGCACCGGCAAGGCGGCCCGGGGCAGGCGGGTGGTCTACCAGTGGAAGTTCAAGCGTGAGCAGCACGACAACAAGGCCATCAACGCGATGATCGCCCGGGCCGAGGAGATCGCCGACGGGCGCGCCCCGTTGAAGAAGGCCCGGTTCCTGAAGGTCACCGGCGCCACCAAGGAACTCGACCAGGCCACGATCGACCGGGCACGCCAGCTGGCCGGCTTGAAGGGCTACGTCACCAACCTGCCCACCTCGACGATGGACGGCGCAGCGGTGATCGCTGCCTACCACGACCTGTGGCACGTCGAGCAGTCGTTCCGGATGACCAAGGGCGACCTGCGAGCCCGGCCCGTGTTCCACCACCAACGCCAGGCCATCGAGGCCCACCTGACCGTCGTGTTCGCCGCCCTGGCCGTCGCCCGCCACCTGCAAGACGCCACCGGCACCAGCATCAAGAAGATCGTCCAGGCCCTACGCACCGCACGCTCAGCGACCATCGAGATCAACGGCCAACGACTCACCCTCGACCCCAACCTCACCGGCACCGTCCGCGCCATGCTCACGCGGCTCGAAACGGGTCACTAACCTCGCGCTTTCATGGCAGGGGGCGTTGGGGTCGTGGCGTGACGTGAAAAGTGCTCCTGACCTGGGATGATGTGGCTTGTCGAGGGCCGTGTCAGTCCAGTTCGAGGAGCACCTTTCAGGTGAAGCAGACTACCGGGTTCTATCCGCGGCTGACGGTCGACACGAGCGGGCGGACAGCGGTGGGCCAGGCCGGTGGGGTGCTGTTGTGCTCCACGGTCCGGGCTGCGGGTCTGGACGTGGCCCTGTCGGGCGAGCTGGCCAGGTGGCGGCGGCCGACGGCCAGGCATGACCCGGCCAAGGTCCTGCTGGACCTGGCGATCACCTTGGCCCTGGGTGGGGACACCTGCTCAGACCTGGCGGTGGTCCGCGCCGAGCCGGCGGTCTTCGGGGCGGTGGCCTCCGACCCGACGCTCTCGCGCACGATCGCGACCCTTGCCGGCGACGCCGACCGGGCGCTGGCCGCGATCGACCGGGCCAGGGCCACGGCCCGAGCGCGGGTCTGGGAGCGGGCCGGGGCCGGCGCCCCGGACCATGACGTCAGCGCCGACGCCCCGCTGGTCGTGGATGTCGACGCGACCCTGGTGATCGCGCACTCGGAGAAGGAGAACGCCCGCCCGACGTTCAAGAAGGGCTTCGGGTTCCACCCGTTGTGCGCGTTCGTCGACCACGGGCCCGCCGGGACCGGTGAACCGTTGGCCATCATGCTGCGGCCCGGGAACGCCGGGTCGAACACCGCCGCCGACCACATCACCGTGATCAGCGCCGCGTTGCGTCAACTGCCCGGAGCCCGGCGCGGGAAGTCGGTGCTGGTGCGCATCGACGGGGCGGGGTCCACCCACAAGGTCATCGACTGGCTCACCGGTCGCCGGTTGTCCTACTCGGTCGGGTTCACCCTGCCCGAGAACACCCCTGACCTGCTACGACTCATCCCCGAGCACGTGTGGACCGAGGCGTGTGACGCCCACGACGCCGTCCGGGACGGGGCATGGGTCGCCGAGCTTACGCACCTGCTGGACCTGACCGGCTGGCCGCCCGGGATGCGCGTGATCGCCCGCAAGGAACGGCCCCACCCCGGAGCCCAGCTGCGGTTCGACGACGTTGAGGGGATGCGGATCACCGCGTTCGCGACCAACACCGTCCGCGGCCAGCTGCCCGACCTGGAGCTGCGCCACCGGCGCCGGGCCCGCTGCGAAGACCGGATCCGCATCGCCAAGGACACCGGCCTGGCCAACCTGCCCCTGGCCTCCTTCGCCGCCAACCGGATCTGGTGCGCCGTCGTCGCGTTGGCCGCCGACATCACCGCCTGGATGCAGATGCTCGCGTTCGCCGACACCGCGGCCCGCCGCTGGGAACCCAAGAAGCTGCGCTACCGGATCTTCACCATCCCCGCGACACTGGCCCGCACCGGACGACGCGTCCGGCTGCACCTGTCGGCCCGATCCCCCTGGGCCCACCCGACCCTGACCGGCCTGAGCCGCCTGGCCGAACTCGCCCCGGGCTGAACCCCGCGAACTCGTCCCCACGACCCCGCCCGACCCCCGGCCATGGAACCGGCGCCCACCCGAGGCGAGACCCGGGAACCTGTCACACCCAACCGCAACAATCAGACCCCAGCGACGCCACCGACGGCCGCCCCACCGACCTCAGCCGCACCGCGAAAGATCGAGGCTAAGCGAGTGGCACGAGTCAGGCCCGACGAGCGCCGGACCGCCAGAAAGGCGCTGGGCGCTCGTCGGGGTGGGACGCTCGGGCCGCATCGCCTCGATTCGGGCCTGACGCTGACAGGGTCTCTTGGCACCCCCCGGAGCGGTCGCCGAATGCGTCAGCTGAGATCGTCAGACTCCATTGGCAGCCCGTCTCACAGCATGCGCGACGCGGGCGACCGTCGAGTCAGGCATCGAGCCCCACAGGGGCAGGCAAAGTACGTCATCGCGTGCGCGGTCCGCCAAAGGTGTGGGAGCGTCGGTCGGCTGCGAGGCGACCGCGAATCGGCCTGCGAAGTATCGGCGCGACTCGATTCCCTCCCCGCCCAAGGCTCTCGAAACGTCGACCGCCAGAGGCCGGCCGTCAGTGGTCCTCAATCGCACGGCGAACGCTGCGGCATTGCTCGTCGCGTCCGCCCGCTGGATGAGCGGCATCACCCACGGCTCGTCGAGGAGCGCGGAGTAGGACTCGATGTGCCGTTTCCGCGCGGCGATCTCCTCGTCTAGATGATCGAGTGCGACGAGGCCGACAGCGCTGACGAACTCGTCCGCCTTTCCATTGGTCCCCGCGGGGTCGGCCTCCCACTCGCCCATGCCGAAATTGCGGAGCCGGCGGACCCGCTCAATCACGTCATAGTGACGGGATGACACGGCGCCTGCCTCTACGGCGCAGAGAAGTTTCGTCGCATGGAAACTGAAGGCGCTTCCGTCTCCGGCCCAGCTCAGGGGGCGCCCACGCCAATCCACGCCGACCGCTGCCGCAGCGTCGAAGACGAGTGGTATGCCGTGCAGCCGAGAGACCCGCTCGAGTCCCTCAACATCCGCCGCGAAGCCGAAAGGGTGGGTTACCAGAAGTGCTGCGGTGCGCGGGGTTACTAGTCGGTCGACGATAACTGGATCTGCCGTGAGTGTCGCGTCCTCGACGTCCGCAAAGACGGCCCTTCCACCGGCACTCCGGACGGCCTGCACCGTCGCGGCGTGGGTGAAGCTGCCCACGATCACCTCGTCGCGATCTGGCCGTGCGCCCACTCCAACGGCTGTGAGGAGGAGCTGGATCGCCGCGGTACCGTTGCGGACCACTGCGGTGCTCGGCCAGGCGAGGCGTTCGACGAACGCGCGCTCGAAACGGCTCTGAACAGGGCCGCCGTTGGTAACGACACCGCGCTCCCAGATGCCCCGTACTAGTTCAACGACCTTCTCGATCGGTGGGAGTGCGGGACGTGTGAAGGGTACTGGCTCGAGCGCCATGATCCGTCCTCAGTCCGGGTGTGCGTGTACGCACCGTGAGGTTACTGCGGTTATCATCGCCTCATGTCCGTGCGAGTCCGCGCCGCCTGCAGCGACGACCTGGCCGCCGTGCTTGCGCTCTTGCGCGAGCTCCATTCTGAAGACCCTGCCGTTCCGCTACCGCACGCGTGTGCCGTCTGGGACGCCATCCTCGCGCAGCCGGGCCGCACGGTGCTTGTGGCCGAGAACGATAGCGGTCACATCGTCGGGACCGCTGAGATCACGATTACTGAAAACCTCACCCGCGGGGCGCGACCGTTCGGGCTCGTCGAGAACGTTGTCGTTGAGGAGTCGCAGCGGCGCCTCGGTGCGGGACGTGCGTTGCTCGACCGAGCGACCGAACTAGCGCGTGCCGCCAGCGCGTACAAGGTGCAGCTCGCAAGCGGATCCGCCGATGCCACGAGCTTCTATCAGGCAGTCGGCTGGTCGGTCGCCGGTGAGACGATGAAGCGTTACTTGGCGGGCTCGGCTTTGACGGACGCGGGCAAGGCACCAGCCGACACGGCGCCATAACCGTGATCCACAATGTGCGCTCTCGCATGCGCAAGCCACAGGTATCGCGTATGGCCGTCGTCCTGCTCCCGCTATCGGTGCTCGTCTGCATTGCCGGTGCATCGCTCCTCATTGGCGCCGGATTCGATCGGGCGCTTGCTATCGGCGCTGTCGCTTATGGCGTAGCCGCTCTCGTGCTTGCGGAGATTCGCACGCGAGACGCTCCGACCAAGTCGATAGTGATCGTGGGAATCGACGACGTCGCCTTCATGACCAACGTCGTTGAAGGCCTGCGCGAGGAACTAATGGGTTCGGTGCCCTTTGAGTTGAAGATTCTCTCCCCGGGCGCGCTGGAGAAGACGCCCAGCGCATGGCAAACCCGGCAGATCGAGAGCGCCGCTGCAGCGTCGGCCGACGCATTGGTGATTGTGCCGGCTAGCGACGATTCCGGACTATGGAATGCTCTCGCTCGTCACATACGCCGCGGAGTGACGGTGGTCGCCGTTGACCGGCATCCGCGAAGGGCACTATTCCTCGACGCGGGCCTGCAGCCGCCGCCCTACGTTGCCTCCGATTTCGTCATGGGCGGTCGGCTTGTGGGAGAAATTATCGCGGATCGGCTTGCGGCGGACCCACATTCTCGTGCCCTCGTCGCCCTTGGCCCGGGAGAGTCTGGGCCGGGGGTGGCCCGCTCAAGCCAGGTTCTCTACGAGCTCGCTCGTCGGGGCATGTCGGGTCGCATGCAGGCTGCCGAGCTCGGCTCGTGGGATGTAGCCGAGGCGGTCACTCACCTGGCCGGTCCGCTCGAATCACTCCTTGCTAGGCGCCTGGCCCGCGTTGTGGTCTTCTGTGGAGACGATCGCATTGCGGTGGCACTTCAGCGTGAGTGCGCACCACGCAGGGCCTGGGCCGGGAGGGTTGAACTCGTCGGATACGACGGCGCACGTGCGGTCGACGGGCGTCTTATCGCGCTGGAGCATGATCTCGTCATCGCGACCGTGGATACCCAGCCGAGGGCGCAAGGGGGGGTGGTCGGCCAGATCCTGCGGGAGGCATACCACCGTGAGGCTTCCCAGGACACAGACCAGAGGCTCGTAGATCCGGTCCTCGTGCGTCCGGGCGGAGTGTGACATGCGCGTCCTCGTGACGTCGCAGCCCGGTCTCGGCCATCTCAACGGAATAATCTCCCTCTCGCTGGCGCTGCGGGAGCGCGGGCATGAGGTACTGGCCGCGGGCGCCCCCAGCGTCATCGCGGCGTTCGGTCGTGCCGGGGTGGCCGGCGAAGTGCTCGTAAGTGAGCCGCCCGGGTCGGACTCGCAAGAGACGCTGGACGCGGTGCCGGAGCTGCGCCTCGCGCCGGCACCGCAGCGCTTGGCCCATGTACGCGCGCATGTCGGGATTCGGACGCGCGCCTTCGCGCTCGTTGACGCGCTCCCGCTGTTGGTCGACCGGTGGGAGCCTGATCTCCTGCTCCGTGACGAGACCGAGCTTGCCGCGTGGGTCGTCGCCGAGGGTAAGGGCCTACCCGACGTATCGTTCGAAGTGAGTTCGCACTGGCCCCGGCGACGGTGGAACGCTGAGGTTGGTGGAGCATTGACAGAACTTCGCACGCACGCGGGCCTCGCGACGTCCGCTGCGGGCCCGGCTGCAACGCTCTTTCGCTACCTGCACCTGAGCAATGGCCCGAGGTCTCTCCGCGACCCCGAAATCAGTCTTCCGCTCAACACGATCGACCTTGCACCTGCATTCTTCGAAGGCCACGCGGGCTTTGTTCAACTGGACCCGGGGCTCACCGGACATGCGTACGTCGCGTTTGGCAGCGTGTATCGGGCGCCCGCCGATGTCGTGCTCTCGGTCGTAGAGACGCTCGCAGCCTCCCTCGGGTCTGTAGTCGCGGTGGATGTACGGTCGAACCACAGCGGAGTGGCGTCCCATCCGTACGTCCCCCAGACTCCCGCGATGGAGAATTGCGCCGTGGTTGTCTGCCACGGCGGCCGCAATACCGTGCTGACCGCCCTTCGGCACGCGGTGCCAGTAGTCTGCGTCCCGATTGGGTCCGACCACTTTGACGTCGCCAGGCTGGTTGTCCGGTCTGGTGCGGGGGAGGCCGCCAGCTGGAACGCCGACGAGGTCGTCTCGTCTGCCGTTCGCGTCGCGACAGAAGCGCGTTACCGCCGGGCCGCGCACCGAGTCGCCGCCGAGATTGCGTCGATGCCCGGCCCGGCTCACGCGATCGAGAGGATGGAAGCGGTTGCAGCGCGGGTATAGGCGGGCGTGTCGGCCCGTCGGGCTTCCGGTACGGAGCGACTAGCGCGGCGCGTGGTTAGTTGGTTTACGGTTGACGGGTTGGGACGATGGGGTATGGCGAATCGTCCTGCCCCGGGTTTGGTGATCGGTGATGCGGATCGTGTGGAGCTGGAGCGGCTGACGCGGTCCTCGTCAGTGTCGGCGGGTCTGGCGCAACGGGCCAGGATCGTGCTGCTGGCCGGGCAGGGGTTGTCGAACACGGCGATCGCCGGGCGGGTCGGGGTCAGCCGTCCGACGGTGCTCGCGTGGCGGAGCAGGTTCGCCGGCAAGGGGCTGGCGGGCCTGGCGGATGAGCCCCGTTCTGGGCGGCCGCGCCGTGTGGACCGGGCCAAGGTCATCGCGACCACGCTGCGCCGGCCGCCGAAGAAGTACGGGGTCACGCACTGGTCCACGCGGCTGCTGGGCAAGCACCTGGGCATCGGGGACGCCACGGTCGCGGCGATCTGGCGGGAGGCGGGGATCCAGCCCTGGCGGGCCGGCTCGTTCCGGTTCTCCACCGACCCCGAGCTGGTCGCCAAGGTCACCGACGTCGTGGGGCTCTACCTGGCCCCGCCGGAGAACGCTGTCGTGCTGTGCGTGGATGAGAAGTCCCAGATCCAGGCGTTGGACCGCACCGCACCGGTCCTGCCGACCCAGCCGCACCTGATCGAGCGCCGCTCCTCGGACTACGTACGCCACGGGACCACGACGTTGTTCGCCGCGTTGGAGATCGCCACCGGCAAGGTCACCGGCGCCCTCAAGTCGCGCCACCGCCGACAGGAGTTCCTTGCGTTCTTGCGTCAGGTCGCCCGGGCCTACCCCGAGCGCGAGCTGCACCTGGTGATGGACAACTACGCCGCCCACAAGACCCAGAGATCAAAGCCTGGCTGGAGGCCAACCCGAGGGTGACGGTCCACTTCACCCCGACCCACGCCTCCTGGATGAACCTCGTCGAGGTCTGGTTCTCGATCATCGAACGCCAGGCCATCCACCGCGGCACCTACCGATCGGTCAAAGACCTCAACGCCAAGATCCGCCAGTTCATCGACGGCTGGAACGACCGCGCCCACCCCTTCGTCTGGACCAAGACCGCCGACGACATCCTCAAGAAGGCCAACCGTCAGACCACATCAGACGCGCGGCACTAGTTGGTATTCGGCGGGGTGATGGGATCAAGGTCCGGGAGGGCCCGAGGCTCCATGCTCCTAGCCCCGAGATTTCGCGGGCGCAGCGTGCCGTAGGCGCCTCAGCGTCCAATGCGAACCGGCGTCGCCCACACAGCCCTCGGCGTCCAGAAGGCCGCCAGATGGCTGCCAGTGAGGCCTTGCACCCTAGATGGCTTGCGGGCCGCAACCCCCTGACCAGCGCAAACACAGTGGGCCCCGTGGGGCTCGAACCCACAACCTACGGATTAACAGGTAGGGCATCAGAGCGGAGCATCATCGACCATCAGAAATCACGTCTGGCCTGCGCCTTCACGTCAGCGGACACCACCTCGCGTCACGCGCGTTCACGGAGCACATCAGTGACACACAAGGGACGCCACGGCCCAGTGCGTTCTCGTGGTGCAAGGCATCCAGAAGAAGGTGAGCGCTCTCCCTGCCAGCCAACGCATGATCGACGGCGTCTGACTCCGGCATCGGACTGTGCTCTTGCACAAGCAGCGCGGGGTGGCGGCCGACCTCGCTCATCGAGATCTCGAAGGTCACAGGAACCCGTCCACCGGGCGGCCGGCAAGAGCGGCGGCGGCAGCACCAGCACCAGCACGGATGGCCTCCTCAGCGCTCGAGGCGTTGACGATCGCCCGGTCGAGCGCCGCCGAGGCGAGCTCGACCGCCCTCTCGGCAGGGATCCAGGCAGTCGCGGGTATCGGCGGCGGATAGATCGGCCTGACGGTCCGCAGCGTCGCTACGGCCTCGATGGCGCGGAACGCCAGATCGAGGTCCGGGTCATCGGCGGAGATCGCCACGAGCGGGTCGAGAGCCTGGCGGATATGGACGGGAACCGGCTGCGTCGGTACGTCGAACGTCATGGCTGCGGCCTTCCGTCTTCACGCCCGGTTGTCTGCCCTGATGGTCACTCCTGTGGACGGGGGACCCGACCCTGTCCACTGTGGGTCACCGCGCCAGGCCAAGCCTGCCCTCGGCGTCAGGAAGCCCGACCCGGCCCCCCGGGGCAGTCGCGCCGTTACGATCGCCCGCGCTGCCAGCGGAATGCCCGCCCGCTTCCCTGAGGTGCGCAATCGCGTACCCGCCGTACGACGCAGCAGCCGGCAACGCGCGGCGCCCGCTCGTGTCGTTGATCCTCTCGGACGTCTCGTCCCCGGCGGACGGTGACGACGACGGGGTGGTGGGGTCAGGTGGTGGTGTGCTCGACATGGCGATCGGTGTACCGGTGAGCACCCACGAGGGAAGGGCGGGGCGACCTACTCAGGGGCCTCGGTCGCGTCGTTGGCTGCCGCGTCGGAAGCGACGCCTGCCTCGAGGGCTTTGAGCGCGTCGCCCAGCTTCTGCTCGAAGCTCTCGGCGGCCCGGATGTGCTGCTTCACGGCTCGTCGACGCTCACGGCCGACGAGAAGGCTCGACGCAATGAGCGTGTTCGAGCGCGCGGCTGTGAGCGACACCGCGAGGTGCACGACCGGGAGTGCCTTCGCCTGCAACGCGGTCAGGTGGTGTCGAGCACTGGCGAGGTCGGCGCGGTTTGCCGCCTCGATGACGTCGGCGCGCTTGCGGTCGTAGGCGATCAGCGCGAGCCCCATGTCTCCGTGGCCGTACAGGTTCCGGCGAGCGAGAACGCTCCGCCAGTCTGCCGTTGCAGCTCCCAGCCGCTCGATGAGGGCGAGGTTGTGCGCATGCCACGTGTTCGGCTTTCCCCCGGCCGCGACGACGGCGTTCGCCTTGGTGATGGTCGTGTCGATGTCGGCCATGAGGTTCGCGAGGAGCACGTACTGCGACTCGGCGGCGCTCACGGCCTCTCCTGCGTACTTACGCTCGTGCTCGATCGCCTGGAGGTTGTAGCTCGCACGTACACCACGGACCGATCCGAGGTACGCGATCACCGCGGCGATGAGTGCGGCGAGCACACCACCGCTCACGCCGATGACCGCCGCCGTTAGGGCGACCACGGCCTGGCTATCGTTCATGAGTCCTCATGGTGGCAGCGGAAGAGGTCCGGCACCGCCGTATCAGTTCCTTGGAAGTGAGACGCTCCCCGACCCCCGCTCGCCCGGGCTGCCGGGTGTGACCTTCAGCGGTAAGTGGCGTGGTTTCTTCAGCGGTATTTGGCGCTGTCCAGCGCGCGGCTGCCGCTCACGTTTGGGTCTCCGGTTCCCCTACTCAGCGCTGATCGGTCGCCTTGGAGTCGAGTGCTGGAACTGCAGTGAGGGCTCGCCGCACCGTGGTCCTGCTGATGGCCAGGGCCTGGGCGATCTCGCTGAGGCTGGATCCGGACTCGCGGAGCCGGCGGGCTTCCGCGAGGTGGGCGGGGGTGACGACGGTGGGCCGGCCCCGAGTCGTCCAAAGGCCCGGGCGGCGGCGAGGCCGGCATGAGTGCTCTCTCTGACGAGGTTGGCCTCTGTCTGGGCGAAGGCAGCGAGAACATCGAGGATCGTCCGCCCGGCGGTGGTGCTCGTGTCGATCGGCTCGGTCAGCGAGCGGACGCCGATGTCACGCGCTGCAAAATCGATGACGAGTTGGATGAGCTCTCCGGTACGCCGCCCGATCCGGTCCAGGCGCCAGACGATCAGGATGTCGCCGGGCCGCAAGCAGTCCAGAACCTCGGTCAGGCTGGACGTGGCGTACTGGCCGTTGCCGACGTCGCTCCAGACGCGAGCGCATCCCGCGGCACGAAGGGCATCGAGTTGGAGCTCCAGGGACTCCTTCTGGGTCGGGACCCTCGCGTAGCCGAGGTGATCGCCGCTCATGGTGAGAACGGTGTCACGGTCAGCTCGGATTCGCAGATCTGGATGGCGACCTGCCGTCCGATAGGGGTTCGGCTACCGAGACGTCGTTTGTGCCGCTCCACTGCCTCGCGGCGTCGACCAGCTCGGGGTGGTCAGCCAGCGCACGTCGATCAGGAAGAGGCCACCTGCGCTTGCCAAGTGGCCGACAGCGGCCCCATACTCAAGTATTCCATTTATCACTGGAGTCCTTGTGCGAGATGAGTTGAGCTTGACCTTTGCGGCTCTGTCCGACCCCACCCGCCGGGGTCTGTTGGAGCGGCTCAATGACGGGGCAGCCACGCTGAAGGAGCTGGCGGCACCGTTGGACATGACGCCGCAGGGCGTGTCCCGTCACCTCCAGATCCTCGAACACGCGGGCCTGATCAGCCGGGGAAGGAGCGCGCAGTGGAGACCGTGCGAGCTCCGCAGCGAGCCGCTGCAGTCCGCGGCTGGCTGGCTCGACCAGTACCGACGCTTCTGGGACGCCTCTTTCGACCGGCTCACCGAGCACCTCAGCGACTCGGGACCGCCCCGGATGCCAACTGCGAACGACCCGACCCCAACTCGAGAGGAGCAGCGCGATGCCTGAACTCAGTAACGCCGGAGCCACCACCGCCGCGCTCGGCCGCTGCAGCTTCACCATCACCCGCACCTTCGACGCCTCTCCCAAGGACGTCTTCGCGGCCTGGACCGACCCGGAGCAGGTCGCGGCTTGGTTCGGACCCCGCGGCCTGACCGTCCCACCGGAGCGACTGTCCATGGACGTCCGCACTGGCGGCTCGTGGACGCTGACGATGGTCTCCAACGACGACGGCGCGGAGTACCCCGTTGCGTTCCGGTACGAGGAGATCGAACCTCCGGCCCGCCTGGTCCTCACGACCTCCACCACCGGCCCGGACGGTACGGAGCAGGAGGTGCGGGTCACCGTCGTCTTCCGCGACGTCGGGAACAGGACGGAGATGACCTTCGCCGTCGAAGACCTGCCCACCGGTGACGGCAACAAGTCCCTGCGCGACGGATGGGACTCCTCCTTCGACTGCCTCACTGCTCACCTCGGCAGGCGCCAGTGACAAGGCCGCGCCCGGACGCGCAGCCAGCCGATCAGGCGCTCCTGCCGCAAGGCGACCTGGGTCTGCTCGACGCACTGGCGGCCCGGCAACTACTGGCCTCTACTGAACTGGCCAGGATCGCCTACGTTGCGTCGGACGGCACTCCGCGCGTGTTCCCGATGCTGTTCCACTGGACGGGCGACGAGCTGGTTCTGTGCACCTTCGCCGGCGCCCGGAAGATCGCCGCGATCCGCGCCAACCCGTCTGTCGCCGTCACGATCGACGCCGCCACCACGCCGCCCAAGGTGTTGCTCCTGCGCGGCCGGGCGACCGTGCGCGAGGGCGACGGGATCCTGCCGGAGTATCGCCTCGCCCACCGGCGCTATGCAGGACAGCAGCAGGGCGACGCCAACGTCGCGGCCGTCGACCATCCCGGGGTCCGCATGGCGCGCATCGGCCTGCGCCCGGCCTGGGTCGGGCTGCTCGACTTCGTGACGAGGATGCCTGGCGGCGTCTCCGCAGAGGACTTCGACAAGCGAGGGCGGTGATGCTGGCCCCGCCCGGCCGTCCCGTGGCATGGCTATGACGTCGTTCCTTCTCCTTCCGGGCGCAGGGGGTGACCCGTGGTACTGGCACCTCGTCGTAGGCGAGCTCGTCAGGCAGGGGCACCAGGCGACCGCGGTCGACCTGCCCGCGGACGACGAGACCGCCGACCTCGACCGATACACGGACATCGCCGTCGCAGCCGCCGCCGGGATGGAGGACATCGTGGTGGTCGCCCAGTCGCTCGGCGCCTTCACTGCGCCACTGGTCGCAAACCGGCTTCCGGTCGCGTCGGTCGCCCTGGTGAATCCGATGATCCCGTTACCCGGTGAGACGCCCGGCGACTGGTGGTCGCGATCGGGTCATGACCAGGCGCAAGGCTCGCCGGCAGCCGACCCGGATGTTTTCACCCACGACCTGCCCCCGGCCGTCGCCGCAACCTTGGCCGGGCGCCAGCGAAGCCAGAGCGCGACTGTGTTCGCGTCCCCCTGCCGTTACGACTCGTGGCCGGCGGTCCCGATCCACGTGCTCCTGGGAGCGGACGACCGGTTCTTCCCCGCAGCCTTCCAGGTCGGGCTGTGCCGCGCCCGGCTTGGCATTGAGCCGGTCGTCATGCCGGGAGGCCACGCCATTGCCCTGTCGCAGCCCCTAGAAGTCGCCAGACGTCTCGTCTGCATCGGCGAGTCCGCTGTGGTTACCCGGCCTCGCACGAGGCTCGGGACGGCGGTGCCAGCGACCAAGGGCCTGCTCCAGCCCGAGAACCCGCCATCTACCGGCCAAGACTCAACGCCATAAAGCTCTGAAGATCACAGCCGGGCACGGCGCGTCGTGTTCCACAAACCCTCGCTAAACACACATCGCGGAACGCGGTCACGTCGGTAACTTCCGGTACGGTCGCAGCACGGAGCTGGGGTACGCGCGGGTCTCGACCGTCAAGCAGGACCTCGAACGTCAGCTCGACGCGCTCACCGCGGTCGGCATCGCGCCGGAGCGGATCTTTGTGGACAAGAAGTCCGGCGCCCACACCGACCGCCCCGGCCTGAACGCGCTGCTGGAGTACGCGCGCGAGGGTGACGTGATCGTCGTGCACACCCTGGACCGGCTTGGGCGCACCGTGCGCGACACCCTCAACCTCATCCACGACCTGACCGAACGCGGCGTCGGGCTGCGCAATCTCGCCGACCCGATCAAGGTCGACTCCTCGAACCCCGCCGACCCGATGGGCCAGCTCGCCCTGGTGCTGCTGGCGCTGTTCGCGCAGATGGAACGCACCTACATGTTCGAGCGTGCCGCGCTTGCCCGGGCCGTGGCTGCCCGCAACGGCCGGCGCACCGGGCGCCCCAGCGTGGTGGACCCCGACAGGCTCACCTACGCCGTCTACCTGCGCGACACCGAAGGGCTCACGATGAGCGAGATCGCGGCCAAGACCGGCATCACCCGCGCCACCCTCTACCGCCACCTGCCACCACGACCCGCCGAGCCGATCACCGCCGGCGGACAGCCGGAGCCCCGCGCCTGAGCCTGACGCCCGGCCGCGACCGGTCGATGACCGACTACCGGCAACTGCTCGAGGAGGTCCTGGCGGAGGTCCGCGCGGCGCGGATCCGGGCCGGTCGGGCGGTCAACGCCGAGCGCACGCTGCTCTACTGGCGTATCGGCCAGCTCATCCTGGAACGTCAACAGCAGGAGGGCTGGGGCGCCACGATCATCGACCGGCTCGCCGCCGACCTCGCCGCCCAGTTCCCCGGTATGCGCGGCTGGTCCCCACGCAACCTCTGGTACATGCGGGCCCTGGCCGAGGCCTACCCCACCCGCGATCGTGCAACAGCTGTTGCAGGACTCCCCTGAGGTCACCTCACCGTCCTGATGTGCCAGGTCCCCGACCCCGCAGCGCGGGCCTGGTACGTCGAACAGGCCACCCGATACGGGTGGTCCCGCTCCGTGCTCACCCACCACATCGGCGCTGACCGCTTCCAGCGGGTCGGGCAGGCGCCGGACAACTTCACCGCCACGGTGCCAGTTGGCGAACAGGATCTCGTC
This sequence comes from Cellulomonas sp. KRMCY2, assembly GCF_000526515.1. Classification (NCBI taxonomy): domain Bacteria; kingdom Bacillati; phylum Actinomycetota; class Actinomycetes; order Micrococcales; family Cellulomonadaceae; genus Cellulomonas; species Cellulomonas sp. KRMCY2. The sequence goes on along the minus strand of NZ_JAGF01000001.1, from coordinate 927,512 downwards.
CGCGAGGTGCTCGCCGACCCCTACGACCTGGAGTTCCTCGCCCTCGACCCCGCCCATTCCGAACGCCAGCTCGAGAACGCCCTCGTCGCCAAGCTCAGTGCGTTTCTCACCGAGCTCGGCCAGGGATTCGCGTTCGTCGGCCGCCAGTACCGCCTCCCGGTCGGCGACCGGGAGTTCTTCGCCGATCTGATCTTCTTCCACCTCGGCCTGCGCCGGTTCATCGTCTTCGAGCTCAAGGTCGGCCCGGTCGAGCCCGAGCACCTCGGCAAGCTCTCCTTCTACGTCACCGCCGTCGACGAGCAACTGCGTCGACCCGAGCACGGCGACGGCCCCACGATCGGCATCCTGCTCGCCGGCCACCGCGATGACGTCGTCGTCGAGTACGCCCTACGCACCGTCGACGCGGCCCTGGCCGTCGCCACCTACACCACCGACCGCACCCTGCCCGCCGACCTGCGCGCCGCCCTGCCCAGCAGCGCCGAGCTCGCCGACCTCATCACGGACGTCACCGACCCCGAGTAGCCACGGCCCCTCCTCCCGGGACCGCTCCACGCCCAGCGCGATAGGCGCCGACCCCTAGCTAGTAGCTCCTCCGGCGGTCGAGGTGTCGGCGGCCGGTGAACCACCGCGCGGTCCGACCGCCACGGTGGGATCGCTGTAGTGCGCGAGCAACGCGCCCGTCGAAGCGATGACCGCGTCCGCGCCCGCTCGGCTCCACCGGAACTCACTGGTGATGGCATCGTTGTGACTCGCCGCGTCCGCCAAGCCCTTGACCGCGTAGTAGAGCGCCGCCCACCGCTCATCCTCGGCCCGGTTTCGCGGCTTGGTCTCGTGCGTGCGGCTCTCGGCCGGCAGGTCGATGAGCCTGCGCAGTTCTTCGAGCGCAGATCTACAGGTGGACACCGCGCCCGCCCATTGCTGGTCGCGGGCCCGGTCATGCGCCTCACGCAGTCGAGTCGTCGCCCGCGTGAGCGAAGGCGCTTCGCCGAGGTCTGTCGTTGCTCTCGCGCCTAACGGAGCCGGCACGCGAAGGTAGATCGCGAGAGCAGTCCCGAGCTCGTCGAGCATTGCGGACCACCGATGAGCCGGGATCCGGTAGCCGACCTCGGTCTCTGCTACCGGGTGCACGCCCGGAGGGGGTCTGACCAACGAGAGCTGGAGCGTGAACCGGAGCTCGACGTCCCGGCCGGGTTCGCGGCCGAGGGCGTCGATCTGCTCTTCGCTGAGCGTGACCAGAACCGATCCGGTTCCGCCGCGTTCGCGCAGCACAACTGCGGTCGGGGCGATGGCGCCCAGCCACGCGACTGTCGCGCCCGCGCGCACGTACCCGGTGAGCATCGCTGCTTGTGTACGCGTGCCGTCGGCCATCGGGAGCCAATCAGCCGATGACCGATACGACAGCGAGAGCGCGTGCACCCCAATGCCTCGGATGAGGTGCACATCGTCGAAGTCCAAGCGGACACGACCGTGGTCGAACTGCAGGTCTGCCGTGATCATGACAACAAGGCGTACAGCCCAATCCACCCAGAACCACGACGACGCGCTGGCCCGACTGCGACCGGCAACCGCTCGCGCCGACGCCGGCGCGCGGGAACGTGTCGTCGCGCGTGACCGCAGCGCTGCGGCGTCACGCAGCCCGCACAGCTAGCGGCGCCGCACCGATCAGCCGGCCGTGAGCAGGCCGCACGCGGCCAGGGCCAGCGCGATCCCGACACCCTGGCTGCGCGACAGTCGCTCGCGGAGCACCACGCGGGCCAGCACGATCGTGGCCAAGGGGTAGAGGCCGGCGACGACGGCGACGACGCTGAGCTCGCCGTCCCGCAGGGCGAGCATGAGGAGCGCATTCGCGACGCCGAGCACCAGACCGGCACTCGCGGCGAGAAGCGCAGTGCGCGACCGGTGGTGCCGGGAATCGACTGAGGCCCCGTGACCGTCCAGCCAGGTGACCCGGACCCTCGTCCCGCGGAGCAGGACGAGGACCAGCAGGGCGAGCCCAAGCAGCAGCAGACCGCTGACGACCTCCACGAGCACAGGGCCGAGACCCGATCCGGCCGGGGCCGCATCCAGGGCGATGATGGACAGCCCGAGGCTCACACCGGCGACCGTGGAGAGAGCGAGCGCGCGGAGGTCGACGCCCTGCTGGCGCGCCTCACGCGGGACGCCGAGGAGCAGGGCGGCGCCGATCGCGGCCGTCACGCCCAGCCAGCCGACACCCGTCAGCCGTTCGCCGAGGGCCAGCGCGACGGCGATGGGCACGGCGGACTCCAGCATCGCGATGGGGGGCGAGAGGAGGCTGATGGGTCCGGCGGCCATCGCGGCGTAGAAGGTCGTGAACCCGACAAGGGCGCTGACTCCGGCCGCGACGCCGGCGAGGATACTGGCCGACGTCCACGCTCCCGGCACGATGAGGACGCCCGCGGTCAGGGCAAGCGTGGCGAACAGGTAGGCGAGTGCTGTGACGACCAGTACCGGTGACCGCCGGGCGGCGAGCGCGCCGAGGAAGTCGGACACCCCGTAGAGCAGGCTCGAGGCGACGGAGATCAGGACGACCAGCAGCATGGTAACCACCATATCGCGTACACTGGTGACATCGGGTGCCGGCAGTGCACACCGGTCGGTGAGAGGTCCGGGATGGGGCAGATGACGGAGCAGGTGACGCTCCTGGTGGACTTCCTCAACACCCTCGACGTGGAGCACGGGGCGGATCTGCTCGACGACCGTGCTGCCTACGCCGGTTGGGGCCGTGCGCGATGCCTCGACCCCGGTAGCGCGGCCGAGGCCGGAGCGCTGCGGGCGGCCGTCCGGGCGAGCCTCCTGGGCGTGGCGGCGCCGACCTTCGCGTCGCGGGTCCCGGTCGTCCTGGCCGCCGGCGAAGGTCCACGCCCAGCACCGGTGACCGTGGTCGAGGCGGTCCTGGCAGCGGGCGCAGCGCTTGTCCTGACCGGGTCATGGGATCGGCTCAGGCTCTGCCCCGCTGACGACTGCCAGCAGGCCTTCTTCGATCGCTCACGCAACCGGTCACGGGTCTGGTGCGCGATGGCCGACTGCGGGAACCTCGCCAAGGCGCGCGGCTACCGGGCGCGCGCCAGGGGCGAGGGCCGGGCGCCCGCCGTCTGATGGCCCAGGGCTCGAGGTCACCGAGATAGCGAGAGCCGAGACGGACGACGAGGCGGGCCGCCTAGTAGACTGTCGCTTCTAAAGGGTTGGGTATAGGTGCCGGAGTTTGATGCGGGCGTCGCTGGTGGTGAACCTCCAGTCCACTTGGCGCTCGTCGGCGTTGGTGGCGCTGGCCCAGGCGGTGAGTTCGTCGTTGAGGACATCGAGGTCGGCGATGCGTCGGCCGAGGCATTGCTTGGTCAAGCAGGACAGTTCGATCTCGGCGATGTTGAGCCATGACCCGTGCTTGGGGGTGTGGTGGATCTCCAACCTGCCTGCCAGGGCGTAGGCCTTCTCCGGCGGGAATGCCTGGTAGAGGGAGGCGATCGAGTGGGTATTGAGGTTGTCCATGACGAGTACGACCTTGTCCGCCTCGGGGTAGTCGACGTTCAGGAGATGGTCGACGCCGTCGGCCCAGTCGACTCGGGTGCGGGTGGACTCGGCGTAGGCGCGGCGCCAACCGCGCAGCGGTTCGACCCACACGAAGATCGAGCAGGTGCCGCAGCGGATGTACTCGGAGTCCTGCCGGGCCATCCGCCCGGGCGCAGCCGGCGTGCCGGGCCTGGCGTCGTCGAGCGGCTGCAGTGGCTTCTCGTCCATGACAACCACGGGGTAGGCCCGGTCGTAGGGGCGGGCGTAGACGCCCAGCACGCCTTCAGATGAGGCTTATGCGCCCCCTTTGTAGGACCCGCCCGATCGTGGAGTGGTCCATCGGCGGTATCCCCTCGGTCAAGGCCACCTGTCTCTCCAGCAACCGCAGCGTCCACCGCTGACGTCCCGCCGGCGGCTGGCTGCACGCCAACGCGATCACCCGGGCCTCGACGTCACCGGTCACCTTCGGCTCCACCGGCGGCGTGGTCCGCTTCTTGCGCGTGATCACCTCCTCGACCCGACCGGCATGCGTCGTGAACGCCTTCGCGACCAGATACACCGTGCTCTCCGACGCACCGACCCGTTCGGCCACCACCCGACGCTCCGGCGCCGGCCCGCCCGACTCGTCCAAGGCCAGCAACACCCGGGCCCGGGTGATCATCCGGGCAGGATGTTTCCCCGACGAGACCACCTTGGTCAGCTTCGCACGATCCCCAGCACTCAAGGAGACCGTGAACTCCTTTGGACGAGGCACGCTGTCAACTCCTTCTGGTCGAGTACCAACCGGAACAGCGGACCACACATACCCATCAGATTAGAGGCGACACGCTACTAGTGACTACACCAGGGAAGCGCGCGCTCGAAGTGCCGAGGGCGAGCGTTAGTGCAGGTCAGGTGGGCCCCGTGGGGCTCGAACCCACAACCTACGGATTAAAAGTCCGCAGCTCTACCGATTGAGCTAGAGGCCCGGGTGATGAGTGGATTCACTCGTGGAATGCTCCGGACAACACCCTTGTCGTTCGCAGCTGCACGCGGGCCCGCTGCTGCCGACGAGATCGAAGGTACCGCCTCGCTGGGGCGGTGCAGTCACCAGGGTGATCACGCCCGACTCGGGTCTGGCGCGATCCGGAGGGTCCGGGACAGCGCCCGTGTCGCCCGAGTCGCGTCCTCGCGCGGCTACGGGAGCGTGATCGGGAACGGCCCTCCGATCGCGACCCTGGGCGCCGGGGAAAGGTCGGGGCCGGCGGAGGCGAGGATCACCGCGTAGACGTACAGGTCGTACGTGCCGCCACGGACGTTCCCGTACCTGTCGGCGTCGGGGCAGGACGCAAACCACTGGTAGACCTCGGCGGAGAACGACTCGCCCTGGCCGACGTCGAACGTGGCGCCCGAGTCGAACTCCTCCCGGGTGGGGTCGTACAGCCGGCTCACGACCATGCCGTCGCGGTCGACGAGCATGGCGTGCAGGGTCTGCGGCACTAGTCCCGTCAGCCGGCCAGGACCGGTGGCCGTCACGGTCACGTCCACGTGAAGGCCCCGCTCGACGTCGTCGAGGTCGATGCCCGGGTCGAGCGTGACGTCGAAGTCGGCGTCCACATCTCCGGCGAGCAGATCGGCCGGCGCCGGGCGGCCGCACGCGGGCACCAGGTCGGGCCACTGCCCCGCCATCTGGCCACTGCCCGGCTCGAAGCTGACCGGCGCCAGCTCCAGCGTCTCCCCGCCGTCTGTGCCGTCGGTGGTCGTGGTGGCGTACGCGCGGTACGTGCCGGTCAGCGGACGTCCCGTCCGGCAGTCCACTGCGTCGAAGAGCCCGTCCGGCGAGATCCCCCCGCTGCCGTCCGTGGCCTCGACCTGCAGCTGGTTCGCGGGATCGGTCCAGAACGCCACCGTCCCGTCCGGACCCACCAGCATCGTCGTCACCCCGGAGCGGTCACCCCCGTCGAACTCGCCTCCGGGCACGTCCGACGTGGTGACCACGTTGACCAACAGCGTCGACCCGACGTTGTTGCCCCACTCGAACCCGGCGGTCTCCGGGTCCAGCGTGCCGACGACGACCGCGCCCTGCACCTCGATGTCCGGGGCGTCCGTCTCGTCCAGCGCGTAGACGGTTCCGCACAGCGTCCCGTCGGACGTCGAGGAGCCCGTCGGCGCCGGGGTCGCGGTGACCACGGGTGCGACGGGTGAGACGTCTGCCGGGGCGTGACCGCCCACCAGAGCCACGGCCGTGACGACCGCGCCGAGCGCCGCCAGCCCGCCTGCGGAGCGGAAGACGACAGCCTGTGTGCGGCGCCGGCGCACCTTCGACCGTGCGCGGTCCACGTCGACCGGGCGGGTTGCGTCAGCCGCGCCCGCCGTGATGTCCCGCAGGGCTTGTCCGAAGTCCATGCTCATCGCACGTCTCCCTCGTTCACGAGGACGGGCTGGTCGGTGACAGGTGGGGCGAGCGGTCCGAGCAGGGTCTCCAGGCGTCCGACGGCGAGGCTGAGGTAGCGCTTCACGGTCCCGTCCGCGAGGCCCAGCAGGTCCGCGATCTCACCGACCGTGAGGTCGTCGTAGTAGCGCAGCACCACGCATGCGCGCTGCTGGGGCGCCAGCCGACCGAGCGCCGCACGGACGTCGCTGCGCACACCCACCTCGTCGGCCGGTCCGTCCTGACGCTCGCCCCGGACCAGCAGGTGCCGCACCCGCTCCCACTGCCGGCGCCGGCGATACGCGTCGATCCACGTGGTGAGGATCGCCGTCCGCACATACCCCTCGGCCGACGAGATCTCGAAGTGCCGACCGCGGACGAACGTCTTGACCAGGGCGTCCTGCACCAGGTCCTCGGCGTCCCGCAGGTCACCGGTCAGCAGGTACGCGTAGGCGTTGAGCGCCCGGCCGCGCTCATGCGCCAGGACCGCCATGACGTCGTCGCTGCGCTGACGCATGTCATCCATGTGGCCCTCTCACCGGTGGTGGTGCATACCTTCCACCCCCAAGGACGGGAAGCGCGGCCGAAACGTTGCACTCGTCGGCGAGCAGGCGCGCCCGAGACCCGGCGGCGGACGAGAACGAGGTGTCCGCGTTCCTCGAGCGTCACTCGCGCAGAGCGGCGGGCGACGGTCGGCCCGACCGGATCTGAGGGCTCCCCCCGGACGTCGTGCCGTCAGTCGAGGGCTGCGGTCCAGCGCAGCAGTGCGCCACGGCCCGACGCCGGTCGCAGCAGCGAGAACGTCCCGCCCGACTCGTGCGCCCGCTCGGCGAGGTTCTTCGTGCCGGACGCCCGCGTGGGCGCCGGCGGAACACCGACACCGTCGTCCTCCACCTCGACCGCGATCGACCCCAGCGGGCCCGAGGTCACCAGGAGCCGGACGGCGACGGACCCGGACCGGGCGTGCCGAGCCACGTTCGACAGACCTTCACGGACGACCGCGACGACGTTGTTCGCGCGGCCCGGCGCGACGAGGTCGTCGATCGTGCGCCACTCGGCCGGGTCGGCGTCGTCGGTGTGCACGAGCCGGCCGTCGACGCTGATGGTCATCGTGGGGGCGAAGCCCAGTGAGCTGTGCGCGAGCTCCACCTCGGCCTGCACCCGTTCGACCAGGGGGATCGTTGCCCCGGGGTCGTCCAGGGTGCGCACGATCACCCGGATCTGGCGGATGCCCGCGTCCACGTGATCGACCGCGGACTCGAGCACCTTGGCCATGGCCGGCGAGACCGGGTCCTGGGCGCTGCGGCGTGCGCCCTCCAGCTGCATGCCTGCGGCGAACAGCTGCTGGATCGCCATGTCGTGCAGGTCCCGCGCGATCCGGGTGCGTTCGTCGTGCAGGACGGCCCGCCCGCGCAACCGTTGGGCGTCGGCCAGGACGAACGCCAGGGCGGCCTGGGAGGCGAACGTCTGCGACATCGCGAGGTCGTCCGCGGTGAAGGGCGCCGCGCCGGGGGGCCGGAGCAGCAGGAGCACGCCGATCCCCTGACCCGCGGCATGCATCGGGGCGAACAGGGCCGGCCCGTAACGCCCGAGTGGTCCGCTCACGGCCGTGGTGGTCAGCGACGCGACGATCTGCCCCGCCCCCACGTCGAACGCCGCACGCACGCAGGCGTCGGCGGACACGTCCAGGCCGAGCAGAGCCTGCTGCCCGGTACCGGTCACGATCTCCAGCAGAAGCTCGCCCTCGGGCCCGGGCAGTGCGAGGGCGGCACTGTCGGCGCCGTCGATGTCCTGGGCGGCTGCGGCGATGCGTTCCAGGACGTCCTCCTGGTCGGCGCCCTCCAGGAGCATGGTCGTGATCGCCTGGCCGGCGGCCTGCCACTGCTGCTGGCGGCGCTCGAGGGCGTACAGCTGGGAGTTCTGGACGGCGACGGCGGCCGCGGCCGCGAGGGAGAGGACCACCGACTCGTCCTGGTCGTCGAACCCGCCGTCCTTCTCCGAGAGGTACAGCGTCCCGTACCGCTCGCCGCGCACCCGCACGGCGGCACCCAGGAAGGAGCCCATCGGAGGGTGCCCGGCGGGCAGCCCCTGGAAGGCAGGATGCGAGCGCAGGTCGGCGAGCCGCAGCACGCCCTCGTCCGGGATCTGGCCGAGCACTCCTCGTGCATGTGGTGGGTGCCCCAGCGCCGCCGCGGTCCGGGGGTCGACGCCGCTCTGCACGAACGTGGTCGACGCCCCGTCCTCGTCGACGATGTTGATCGCACCGAACCGGGCGCCGGTCAGGGAGGTGCTGGCTGCGACGAACCGCTCGAGCAGACTCGGGGTGTCCAGGTCGCCGGCCAGGGCAAGGATCGCCGACATCAGCTCGGCGGCGACGGTCGACGTCGCCGGCGGTGCGACTACCTGCTCCACGCCGCACCCTCCGTCGCCCCATACACCCAGGTCACGGTACGCGACCAGGGACCTATGTCCCATCGTGTGCCCAGATCGCCGTCGCCGTCAACGAGCGGCGGGCTGAGCGGACCTGAGGGCTCCCGCCACAGCTCACGCGGGGCGCCGCCGCGCGAGGGCTGCCGGGTCGGTCGCATGTCGGTGGATGCGCCTAGCCTGCGAGGTCTCTGGTCGGCTGCCGGTGGCCGGCCCTGGTGGAGGAGGGTTCCATGGCGCACGGAGACATCACTCACATCGACATCCCTGTCGCGGACCTCGGTCGCGCGACGTCGTTCTACAACGGCCTCTTCGGCTGGGACATCCAAGCGTTCCCCGGCTTCGAGGGCTACCCGATGTGGCGCGCACCGAACGGCGTCAGCGGCGGGGGCCTCGCCCCGCGCGAGGAGGGCTTCACCGCGCCCCGCAGCTATGTCGAGGTGGAGTCGATCGACGACACCCTCGCGCGGGTCGTCGAGCTCGGCGGTCAGGTGAAGGCGCCGAAGCGTCAGATCGATCCGACCAGCTGGTGGGCATCCATCGAGGACCTGGACGGCAACGAGATCGGGCTCTACGAAGGGTCGACCGCGACGGAGTGACGCCCGCGAGGGCATCCATGCGAGATACCTGTCGACACGACGACGGCGCGCCTTCGGGCGGTGCTCGCCGCTCCGGTCCCAGAGCCCTGGAACTGGAGCCCTGGAACCGGAGCGGCCGAGGATCAGGCCGGCGGCGGCGGCTCCGACGTGGTTGTGCTCGCCGGCGGTGTGCTCGCCGGCGGTGTGGGTGCCGCGGCCGGTGGGAGCAGCTGTGCCAGCGTCGGTCGCTGCGGGCCCTGCGCTGCATGGTTCCTCGGAGCGGGCTGACCGGGCCCCGTGCGGTCCACCATGGGTGGCAGGGCCGTCGTCGGGCCGGCGGGGCCGTCGGGCCGAGGCGACCGGGAGCCCTGCCGCGTCCGGATCGGCTTGGCGATGTAGTACCCGGCCACCGTCAGCAGTCCGAAGAAGACAAGCCAGGGGAGCAGCACTCCGACGACCTGGAGCGCGTCCGAACCCCAGGCGTAGAAGGCGTCCCAGCCGCGGGTCAGACCGGCGATGAAGCCCGTCTCGGGCTCGGGCTCGGGCGCCGGCGGCGGCGGCGGGGCGGCCTCGGGGCTGTAGACCTGGACGGTCAGCGTCGACAGCACGGTGTCGTGGGTGTCCGCGCGCTGCTGGGAGAGCAGGTTCTCGAGCTCGACCAGGCGCTGGTTGAACATCTGCTCCAGCTCGAAGGCCTCGTCGCGGGAGGTCGCGGTGGCGAGCCACTGCTCCGTCCGGTCGGCGGACATCTGCGCGACCCTGATCCGCGCCGCCAGGTCCGTGACGCCCACGGTGATGTCCTCGCGGTGCAGGTTCACGCTCTGCACCTCACCGTAGGTGGAGAGGTGCTCGATCGCCGCGTTCATCGTGGTCGGTGGCAGCTTCACCGTGATGCTCCCGCGCGCGCCCTCGTGCTCGGTCGCCGCCTGGAACTGGCGATCCACCTCCCCGCCGCCGGCGTCCACGGCGTAGTCGGCGATCCGGTCCAGGGCCGGGTAGGGGTCGTCCACCAGAACGCCCACGACGGCCGTGGTGACGAAGGTCAGCCCGGCCTCGGCCAGGTTCCGGTCCGACGTCGGGGCTTCGGCAGCGGTCTCGTCCAGGCCGGCGGACTCCCCGTCTGCGCTCGGCTCCTGAGCCGCGGTCGCACCGTCGTTCTCGCTGCCGAGGTCCTCGAGGGCGCCGTCGGTCTCGCCGGCTGGTGCATCCTGCGGAGACTCGACGCCGGAGTCGGCGGACCCCGCCTCGTCACCGGCGCCGGCGCTGCAGCCGGTGAGCGTCATCGTCGCGGCAAAGGCCACGACCATCCACATCCTTGGGGTTCGCATGGCGTCAGGCTAGGGGGGATGATCAAGGCGCGTGGGGACATCGGGGCATCGTGATGGATTCGGGACCAGTACCCGAGCTTCGTGATCGTTTCGGGACCGAATCTTGGCCATCGCGACACCGCACAGCAACCACGCGGTCCAGGCGAGCGAGGGGGTCGGGAGGTCTCAGGGTTCGGTGCCCAGCTCCTCGGGCGTCGGCAGGTGCAGCTCCGGTCGCGGGACCGGCAACCCCGCCCGGTCTTCGCGGCGCAGCGAGCGCAGGACCAGCGTCAGGGCCCGTTCGACGGGCACGGCCCCGGGCGCGGCCGGCCGGGCGGCGATCACGCCGTCGATCATCGCGATGGCGAGGAACACGTCCGTCAGGGTGACGTCCGCGCGGACAGCACCGCTCCGGTGCGCCGCATCGAGCGCCACCGACAGCAGCGTCTGTGCACGCTCGACCACGGCGTCGACCCGCGCGTGGGCGGGGGTGGACCTGCGCACGGCGGTCATGAGACCGGGTGCGTCGAGCTGGAACGCACAGATCTCCACCAGGAGGTGCTCCAGGACGTCGGCGTCGGGGTGGTCGCGGGCGTCCCGCTCGAGTGCGTCGAGCCGCATCTCCAGCACGGCGGCGATCAGCGCGCCGCGGTCAGGGAAGTGCCGGTACAGGGTTCCGTGCCCGACGCCCGCGCGTCGGGCGATCCGCTGCAGCGGGGCCGCCGCACCGTCCTCGCGGAAGACCTCGGCGGCAGCAGCGACGATCCTGGCCCGGTTGTGCCGGGCGTCCCGCCGCTGGATCACCCGACGAGCGTAGCCGGGCGTCGCGCCCGGAAGCCCGCCCTGGTGGACGGGGGCTGGGCAGGTTAGGCTCGCCGAACCGGACACCGGTGTCCGGTTCTCGTCGCGCACGGCAGCTCGGTCGCGCACGGGAGCTCGCAGGAGAGGTGCTGATGGCCGACTTCGATGACGTCGTTGATGTGGTGATCGTCGGGACAGGCTCGGCGGCGATGACCGCGGCGCTCGCGGTGAAGGAGGCCGGCAAGCAGCCGCTCGTGCTCGAGAGCACCGAGCTGTACGGCGGCTCGTCGGCGATGTCCGGTGGCGGCCTGTGGATCCCGAACAACCCCGTCATGCGGGAAGCGGGCGTCGACGACTCGCTCGAGAAGGCGCGCACCTACCTGGACACGGTGATCGGCGACGTCGGCCCGGCGAGCTCGCCCGAACGGCGCGACGCGTTCCTCCGCCAGGGCCCGGAGATGGTCACCTTCCTGCGCGGTCTCGGCATGAAGTTCGTCTATGCCAGGGGCTACTCGGACTACTACCCGGAGAAGCCGGGCGGCACGCCCATCGGTCGCGCCATCGAGGGCGAGCGCTGGAACGTCAAGAAGCTCGGACCGTGGGCCGCGAAGGTCCGCGGCCTCATCCCGATGGCCGCGCACACCTACGAGGTCGGCGCGATCAACCTGTCGTTCCGCACCCTCAAGGGCTTCCTCACCGCCGCGAACGTCGTCGGTGTCCAGACGATCCTCCCGCTCCTGATCGGCCAGAAGAAGGTCGGCCTGGGCAACAGCCTGATGGGCCAGATGCTGCATATCGCGCTGCAGCGCGACATCCCGGTCTGGCTCAGCTCTCCGATGGTCGAGCTGGTCACCGAGGGTGACGCCGTCGTCGGGGTCGTCGTCGAGAAGGCGGGCAAGCGGATCCGGATCGGTGCCCGGCAGGGCGTCATGCTCGCGGCCGGTGGCTTCGCGCAGAACGACGAGATGCGGCAGAAGTACCACCCGCACCCGATCACCACGACGTGGACCAGCGCCAACCCCGGTGACATCGGCACCGCCGTCAACGCCGGCATCGACGTCGGCGCCGCGCTCGCCCTGATGGACGACGCCTGGTGGGGCCCGTCGGTCATCAACCCGAGCGGCGCCGCCCAGTTCCTCCTCGCCGAGCGCTCGCTGCCGCACGGCTTCATCGTCGACGCGAGTGGCGAGCGCTTCATGAACGAGTCCGAGTCGTACGTCGACGCCGGTCACCACCAGTACGCCCGCAACGCGACCGTCGGCGCCATCCCCGCCTACCTCATCATCGACTCGCACCACCGCCGCTGGTACCCCTTCGGCATGGCCCTGCCGGGCATGACGCCGAAGAAGCTGATCGAGTCCGGGTTCTTCACCAAGGCCGACTCCCTCGAGGAGCTGGCCGGGAAGATCGGGGTGGACCCGGCAGGTCTGCGCCGCACCGCCGGCCGCTTCGCCGAGTTCGCCCGGCGCGGCGTCGACGAGGACTTCCACCGCGGCGACAGCGCGTACGACCGGGTGTACAGCGACCCCAGGGTCAAGCCGAACCCCAACCTGGGCGCCGTGAGCAGGCCGCCGTTCTACGCCGTCAAGATCTGGCCGGGCGACCTCGGCACGAAGGGCGGCCTGCTCACCGACGAGCACGCCCGCGTGCTGCGTGCGGACGGATCGATGATCGAAGGTCTCTACGCGGCCGGCAACACCTCGGCCTCCGTGATGGGCAACACCTACCCCGGTCCGGGCTCCACCATCGGTCCGGCCATGACCTTCGGGTACATCGGCGGCCGGCACGCGGCCGCCAAGGGACCGACCCGCGAGGGGTAGTGCGGCCCTGCCGGCCGCCACGTGCGCCGCAGGACCCCGACGGCCTCGCTCCGCTGGTGCCCGACCGCCTCGACGCCTGGCGCGCCCAGACGCCACGTCTCGCGAACCTTGGACGCGAAGAACTGGTGCTGCAGGTACCCGATCCGCATGCCGCCGGCGTCCAGCACGTCATACGTCGCGTGGCCGAGGTTCATGCGGGTCTGGGCCCGGAACGAGAAGAGCGGTGCGCGCCGTTCCTTGTCCGCGAAGAAGCGGAACTCCTCCGAGAGCGTCATCTGCTCCATCCGCGCGAACGCGAAGATCTCGCCGTGCTCGTCGTTCGGACCCAGGGTCCGGAGCTCGTAGAGGTTCTCGGTCAGCGTGATCCGGTGCTTGACGGTGAATCGCTCGACACCGATCAGGACCGGCGTGCTCACCGTGCTCCCTCGATCCGCTCGCGTCCGACCAGCCCTCTGACGAACCGCCTGACGCTCGCTCCGACCGGCAGCACCCGCCAGACGAACGTCCCGATCCCACCGACGAGGGAGAGGATGCCGGCCGCCGGCAAGACCGCGGCGAGGAGCGTCGTGGTGCTCGACGGCGCGACCCGCCCGGCGGCCGGGTCGGTGGCCGGGTAGACGACCCGCGCCGAGTCGCCGACGGCCGGGCAGTCGCTCGACGAGCCGGACGACCCGGCGACGTACGAGCTCCCGTCGACCTCGTAGGCGACGTCCGGGGCGCAGCGCCACAGGCCCTTGGCGCTCAGGTGCCGGTTCTGCGCCACGACCGTTCCCTGGACGGTGACCTCGCCGGCGCCGACGCGCCCGTCGTCCCAGTGCATCGTTCTGGTGATGAACGCGCTGAAGAGCAGGACGGCCACCCCGACGACGATCATCCGGACCGCGATCCCGGTCGCTCTGACCGGCTCACTGCCGAGGTACTGCTGCGCGGTGGTGAGCTTGGACAGCAGCTCCAGCGCCGGGGTTCCCGGCGGACCGGTCGAGGGAAGCGACTGCCGGTACTCGGTCCACCTCTGCCCGTCCCAGAAGCGCGTCATCCCTGGCTCGCCGGGAGCGGCGTACCAGCCTGCCTGCGGGCTCATGCGCACTCCGTCTCGCGGTCGGTCCCTGCGTGACGGGCAGAGACGATCGATGGCGCAGTCGGCGCACCGGGAGACTCATCGGCACGACGGCCGGGGAAGTTGACCATCGACGCCGCCATGACCGCCGCACGCCTCCCGCACCGGCCTAGGGTGACGACGTGAACCAGCAGCTGCCACGGACCGGCCGTGGCCGCGTCGTCATGCCCGTCCGATGGTCCGACGTCGACCTGTTCGGCCACGTCAACAACGCCGCCTACCTGCGCTACCTCGACGACGCCCGCTTCACGCTGTTCCCGTCGATGGGGGTCGACGAGGACGGGGCGCTGACGGCGTCGATGCTCGTCGTGGTCAAGCACGAGATCGACTACCTCGCGCCGCTGACCTTCACCCCGGCGCCGTTCGCGGTGGAGGTGTGGGTGTCCCGCATCGGGCGGTCGTCGGTGGACTTCGGCTACGAGATCGTCGACGCGGACGACACCGGCACCGCCTACCTGCGCGCGAGGTCGCGGATGGTGCAGCTGGACAAGGACACGCACCTGTCCCGAGCCTTCACACCCGACGAGCGCGCCGCGTACGAGACCTTCCTCGAGGACGCACCCACGCTGCACCCGTGGTGACCCCTACGGCTTCGGTCGGGTCGCCTTGCCGTCGAGCCAGAGGGTGTCGGACTCGTCGCGGTGCGTGCCGGTGGTCCCGACGTGCTTGGTGGCGATCCCCGGACCGTTCTTGATCACGTGCCACAGGGCCATCGCGTGACCGCGACCGAGGTCGTAGTCCGCCTTGAGCCATGCGACGACGTCGCCGGCCTTCGTCTCTGGGGCATCGAAACCCTTGCTCCGGGCGATCTCGACGAGCGTGCGTGGGGTCAACCCCGTCCGGTCCTCGATGGCGTCGAGGTATGCCTGGAACGACATGGTGAGCCTCTCGGTCGATTGCCGACGTGTCCGCACACGCTAGCGCGGGTCGGCGCAGGAGGTGCGGACGGGCCTCAGTGGTGCCCGCGCACCTTCATCCGCGGCGGTCGGCCGTCCGGGTCGACGATCGTGCGGTAGGCCGGAACGGCGAGCCGGCGCTGCCACGGCGTGGGGACCGCCATGACGTGCGTGCGCAACCGTCCGGGCGGACGCGGACCTGCGCAGCCGCCCGCGTACCAGGCGTCCAGCGCCGCGACGCTCCGACGCAGGGTCGCGACGGCCTCGTGGGGGTCGAGGAGAGCGTCGTCGTCGGGAAGCTCCAGGTGCTCACGCCACAGCTCGAGGCGCAGGCCCCGCGCGAACGTCCGCGCGCCGTCGCCGAGCCCGGCCGGGTCCGGGGGCTCACGGAGGTCCGGCGCCTCGTCGACGACGGCTGCGGTGAGCTCGGAGTCGTGGGTCCAGGACCGGCGGTTGAAGTTGTCGCTGCCGACCGTCGCCCACACGTCGTCGACGATGCAGACCTTCGAGTGCACGTAGACGGGCCGGCCGTCGTCGTTCTCCAGGTCGAGGATCAGCACCCGGTCCCGGCCGGCCTCCCGCACGATGTCCAGGGCCTGGGTGTGCCCGTGCATGGCGACCGGGATCGTCAGCTCCGCGTCCTGGTCCGGGAAGCGCGGGACGACGACGACCAGGTGCATCCGGGGCTCCTTGCGCAGGGCCTCCGCGAACACGCGCGCGACGCTGGTCGACCACAGGTACTGGTCCTCGATGTAGATCAGCCGCCGGGCCCGCCGCAGCGCCTTGGCATACCCCCGCGCGATGCTCCGCTCGCCGTGCGGGGCGAACGGGTAGCCGGGCCAGCGGTTCGGGTAGGTCCGCAGCAGCTGGACCGAGCAGGTGCCCGTGGCCGGCGGGTCCGGCAGTGGCTCCGGCAGCGGGCTCGGGTGCCGTTCGGGCAGGTCCAGCAGGCGCTGGAGGATGCGCCACGGGCTCCTCGACAGCTGGGCAGGGTCCCCCCACCGCTCCCGGAACACCTCCTCGACGTCCCGGACCGCCGGCCCGCGCACCTCGATCTGCACGTCGTGCCACGCGGGCTCGCCGCCGTACCACCGGGCGAACGGCATGCGCTGGGGGTCCCCGAGGTGCTCGATGTCGTCGCGCCTGCTGTGCGCGACGTCGATCCCGCCGAGGAAGACGACGTCCTGGTCGGGCCGGCCCGGGTGGAGCAGGACGACGAACTTCTGGTGGTGGCTGCCGAAGGGCCGGACCCGGTGGTCCAGCAGCACCTCGCCACCGGCGTCGTTGACCGCCTCCGAGAACAGCCGGTTCTGCCGACGGGAGAAGCGCATCCGGTCCATCTGGGAGCGCCACACGAGCCCCCTGACGATCACGCCGCGACGCGCGGCCGCGGCGAGCAGCTGGGTCACCGTCGTGCCGTCGTCCCGGACGAGCTCGTCGGGGTCCACCCGCCAGCCGGCCAGGAAGACCGCGTCGCCCGGTCGCGTGCGGTCGACGGCATCCGCGAGCGCGGCGAAGTACGGGCGTCCGTGCACGAGCGGCCGGACGGTGTTGCCCTCGGTCCAGGTCCGCATCCCGGTGGACCGGTTGCCGCGCTGGGAGGCGGTGAGGAACCAGTGGTGGTCGGGCTCGAGCGGGGCGGCCGCGGGCACCGCGAAGTCATCGGGAGCGACAAGCCGCACGCCCTCCCGACGGAACTCGAGCCGGAACGGGGCCACCCCTCAACGGTCGCACACCAGGGCCCTGCGCGCAGGGGATCCCGCAGCTGTCCCCGCCCGTCCACCCGGACGGATCCTCCGGTATATTCAACGAATCGCTTGATCCATTGATCGGGAGGACACCCATGCGCGCCAGGGAGTTCAAGGACGCGGTGTACGAGCAGTTCGCCCGCGTCGCGTCGGCGTTCGCAAGCCCCAGGCGGCTCGAGGTGGTCGACCTGCTCGCGCAGGGTCCGCGGTCGGTCGAGTCGATCGCCCAGCAGACGTCGATGACGGTGGCGAACACCTCCCGGCACCTGCAGGTGCTCCGCAGTGCCGGGCTGGTCACGTCGTCGCGGGACGCCCGCCACGTGGTCTACCGGGTCGCGGATCCCACGGTCCTGGCCGGGTTCCGGGCGCTGCGCGAGGTGGCCGAGGTGCGGATCGCCGAGGTCCGCTACCTGGCAGAGGCGTTCTTCGGTGAGGTCGACGGGGTCGAGCCGCTCGACATCGCGCAGCTGCTCGAGCGGAGCGGTCAGGGCGACGTCGTCGTCGTCGTCGTCGACGTGCGCCCGCCGGAGGAGTTCGAGGCCGGCCACATCGCCGGGGCGCTGAGCGTCCCGCTGGCCGAGCTCTCCGGCCGGATCGCCGAGGTTCCCACCGGGTCGACAGTCGTGGCGTACTGCCGCGGGCCGTACTGCGTGCTCTCCGCCGAGGCGGTCCGGCAGCTGCGGGCGGCCGGGGTCCACGCGCTCCGGCTCGATGCGGGAATCGACGAGTGGCGCCGGGCCGGCCGCACCGTCGAGCTCGGTGCAGCATCATGAGCGGTCCGGCCCTGCCGCCCTGGCGTTCGGTGCTGGCGGTCGTCGCGCATCCCGACGACGAGTCGTTCGGGCTCGGCGCCGTGCTCAGCGCGTTCGTCGAGCAGGGCACAGCGGTCCGGGTGCTGTGCCTGACCCGCGGCGAGGCATCGACGCTGCACGGGGTCCCGGGCGACCTCGACGCCGTGCGGGAACGCGAGCTCGTCGACGCTGCGAAGGAGATCGGCCTCGTCGGCGTCCTCCTGCGCTCGTACCCCGACGGTGGGCTGGCGGCCGTGGCCCTCGACGCGCTCGCGGCCGAGGCCCGGGAGGCGGCCCGCGCGGCGGACGCGGACGGGATCGTGGCCTTCGACTCGACCGGGGTGACCGGTCACCAGGATCACGTGCGGGCCACCGAGGCCGCACTCGCAGCCGCGGCCGTCCTGGACCTGCCCGTCCTGGGCTGGACCCTCCCGCGCACCGTCGCAGACACGCTCAACGTCGAGCTCGGGTCATCCTTCGCCGGCCACGACGACGACGCGATCGACCTGGTCGTCCCGGTCGACCGCACCCGGCAGCTGCGCGCCGTGACCTGTCACGCGAGCCAGGCGGTGCCCGGCAGCGTGCTCTGGCGACGCCTCGACCTCCTGGCCGGTCGCGAGCACCTGCGCTGGTTGACCACCCCGTCCGCACCCGCACCATCGACCGAACGGACCGGGGCTCCCGCCCCGGCAGCCACCTCGAAGGACTGGATCACGCCATGAACGTCCTGATGATCATCAACGGCCCCGCCTATGGCGCCGACGCCACCTACAACGCCGTGCGGCTCGCGGCGGCGCTGGCCAAGCGCGACGAGGTCACGATGCAGGTGTTCCTCATGGGCGACGGCGTGACAGTCGCCATCCGGAACCAGAAGACCCCGGACGGCTACTACCGGCTCGACCGCATGCTCTCCGCCGTCCCGCGCAACGGTGGTCAGGTCCTGTGCTGCGGGACCTGCATGGACGCGCGGGGAGTCAGCCAGGAGCTGCTCGTCGAGGACGCCCATCGCTCCACGATGGAGGAGCTCGCCACGCTCACCCTCGCGGCCGACAAGGTCCTGGTGTTCTGATGGGTGACGACGTCGTCTATCTCGACCACAACGCGACGACACCGGTCCTGCCTGAGGTGCTCGAGGCGATGCTGCCGTACCTGACCCGGCACTTCGGCAACCCCTCGAGCGGTCACGCACTCGGTCGACAGGCGGCCGACGCCGTCGCGCAGGCTCGCGCGCAGGTCGCCGAGCTCCTCGGTGCCCGGCCGGACGAGGTCGTCTTCACCTCCGGCGGCACCGAGGCCAACAACCTCGCCATCCGCGGGGCAGCCGCGGCCGCCGACCCCGTGCGGCGCCGGATCGTGACCTCCGCTGTCGAGCATCCCGCCACGGTGCAGCCCGTGGAGCAGCTGCGCGCCGAGGGCTGGCACGTCACGACCGTCCCGGTCACGGCGACCGGTCACATCGCCGCCGCCGACCTCGTCGCCGCGATCGGGCCTGACGTCGCCCTGGCCACCGTCATGCTCGGGCAGAACGAGACCGGGGCTCTGATGCCGGTGGCCGAGATGGCCGCCGCGGCCCGGGCGGTCGGCGCCGTCGCGCACACCGATGCCGCGCAGGCGTTCGGGAAGGTCCCGATCGACGTCGGTGCGCTCGGCGTCGACCTGCTCTCGATCGCCGGCCACAAGTGCTACGCCCCGAAGGGTGTCGGCGCGCTGTACGTCCGTCGGGGCACCGCCGTGCGGCCCGTCCTGCGCGGGGCGTCCCAGGAGCACGGGTTGCGGCCCGGTACCGAGAACGTCGCGAGCATCGTCGGGCTGGGCGCCGCGAGCGCCCTGCTGGGTCGCGACCTGGTGAGCGAGGGCGAGCGGGTCGCCGGCCTGCGTGAGCTGCTGTGGGCGACGTTGTCCGGGCTCGTGCCCGGCCTCGTGCGCCTCACCCCGGTCGAACGCATCGTGCCGAACACCCTGCTCGTCTCGCTCCCCGGCGCCGCCGGGTGGGACGTCCTGGCCGGCTGCCCCACCGTTGCGGCTGCGACCGGATCGGCCTGCCACACGGGGCAGGGGTCGGGATCCGGGGCCGTCCTGGCCATGGGTGTCGACCCGCGCACCGCGAGCGGCGCGGTCCGGCTGTCCCTGGGGCGGCACACGACCGCCGACCACGTCGCGCGAGCCGCGGCGGCGCTCGGTACGGCGTTCCGGGCCGCGGCGATCCGGGCTGCGGCGATCTGACGATGCGCGTCGGCCGCCCACCCGTTCTCGGCCTGCGTGCGAACGTCGCGCAGTTCAGCCTGCTCGTCGCGGTCAACGCTTTGGTCGGCGGGATGCTGGGCCAGGAACGGACGGTGCTCCCGCTGCTCGCCGAGGCCGAGTTCGGGCTGCGCGCCTACACGGCGACCCTGACGTACATCCTCGCCTTCGGCCTGGCCAAGGCCGTGACCAACTACCTCGCCGGGACCTGGTCCGACCGGTACGGCCGCAAGCCGGTGCTGATCGTCGGGTGGCTCGTCGCGGTGCCGGTGCCGCTGCTGCTGATCTGGGCGCCGACCTGGACCTGGATCGTGGTCGCCAACGTGCTCCTCGGCGTGAGCCAGGGCCTGACCTGGTCCACCACCGTGATCATGAAGATCGATCTTGTCGGCCCGGCCCGGCGGGGTACCGCGATGGGAATGAACGAGGCGGCCGGGTACGTCGCCGTGGCCGCTACGGCGCTCGCCACCGGCTACCTCGCCGAGGCGTACGGGCTCCGGCCGGCCCCGTTCTTCCTGGGCATCGCCTTCGCCGGGCTCGGGCTCGGCCTGTCGACCCTCGTGGTCCGTGAGACCCGCGGTCACGCCCACCTCGAGGCAACGACCCACGTCGCCCGGGACGACGGACGCCATGACCACCTGCACGACGCGCTGACCGACCGGCAGGTGTTCGTCCAGACCAGCTTCCGCGAGCCCGCGCTGTCCTCGGCGAGCCAGGCCGGGCTGGTCAACAACCTCAACGACGGCCTCGCCTGGGGCCTCTTCCCGGTGCTCTTCGCGGCGGCCGGGCTCTCGATCGCGCGCATCGGCATGCTTGCCGCGCTGTATCCGGCGGTCTGGGGCGTCGGGCAGCTGCTCACGGGGGCGCTGTCGGACCGGTGGGGCCGCAAGTGGTTCATCGCCGCCGGCATGTGGGTGCAGGCCGTCGGTCTGGCGCTGGTCGCGGTCAGCGACAGCTTCGGGTGGTGGGCGGTGGCGGCGGCCCTGCTCGGTGCCGGGACCGCGATGGTCTACCCGACCCTGCTGGCGGCCGTCGGCGACGTCGCCCACCCGGCCTGGCGCGCCCGGTCGGTCGGCGTCTACCGGCTCTGGCGGGACGGCGGGTTCGCCGTCGGCGCACTGCTCGCCGGTGTCGTCGCCGACCTCCTGGGAGTCCGCGCCGCGGTGTGGACGGTCGCAGTGCTCACGGCGGTCTCCGGGCTGGTCGTCGCCGTCCGGATGTACGAGACCCACCGGCGTCCGGTGGCCTGATCGACGTCCGGGCGTGGCTCGCACCGGCGACGGGGGCCGCCGGTCAGCCGGCCCGGGCGCTCGTGATCAGCGATCGCCGCTGTCGTCCGTCGTCATCCAGGACGGCGGCGGGGGCGCGGCGACCGGAGCGGCCGGGGGTGCCTGCGGCACAGGTGCCGGAGCCTGCGGTGGCTCGGGGCTCGGCGGTCCGCCGGCGCCGAACGGCGGCGGTGGCGTCGTGCCGGCCATCCCGGGGGGTGGTGGCGTCGTGCCGGCCATCCCTGGTGGCGGCGGGACGGCGCCGGCCATCCCCGGTGCGGGCGGTGGTGCGGTGTGCAGGGCGAACGAGCGGATCGCACCGCTCGAGTCCAGCTCCTGGAGGTTCGTCATGACGCGCGCGCGGTCAGCGGGGTCTGCCGGGCGTCCGCTCGCCTCGAGGTAGGTCAGGACCCCGAGGTCGTGGAAGTACCTGTCCACGTCACCGGCCCCGGCCGGCTTCGGACCACCGGTCAGGCCCGAGCTGCCCAGCGCCGTGTCTGCCTTCGCCGCCAGATCGCTCGCGGCGGCCTTTGCCTTGTCCAGGAATCCCATGTCAGCTCCTCCACCGGGCCTGCGGAGTTCATCTGGCCCACTCACGCGAAAGCCTACGCACGGCCCGCCCGTCTCGTTAGAGTTTCAGCGAGCCCGGCCGACGGACCAGGACGACGACGACGTACGAGGGGACGAGAGTCATGGCCATCCACGGATCGCTCTTCACCGACTTCCGCGAGAACGCTTCCCAGGATCCGTTCTCGCTGCAGAACAAGAAGCTCCTGAAGATCCAGATGGGCTATGGCCCGGTGTGGGCCAAGACCGGCTCGATGGTTGCGTACCAGGGCGACGTCCGCTTCGAGAACAAGGGCTCCGGCGGCCTGGACAAGTTCCTCAAGTCCAAGCTCACGGGCGAGGGCGTCGACATGATGCAGTGCGTGGGGCAGGGCGAGCTCTTCGTCGCCGACCAGGCCTCCGAGATCCAGGTCATGTACCTGGAGAACGACGCGATCTCGGTCAACGGCAACAACGTGCTCGCCTTCTCGTCCTCGATCGAGTGGGACATCCACCGCGTGCAGGCCCGCGGCAGCATGATGGCCGGTGGCTTGTTCAACGTCGCCATGCGCGGCACCGGATATGTCGCGGTCACGACGGTGGGCGAGCCGGTGGCCCTGGACGTCGCGAGCGCACCGACCTTCGCCGACGCCCAGGCTGTCGTCCTGTGGACCGCGGGCGTGAGCATGGACATCCGGGTCGACACCGGGGGACTGAAGTCGATGATCCGTGGCGGGACCGGTGAGCTTCTCCAGATGGCCTTCGGCGGGCAGGGCTACGTGCTCGTGCAGCCGAGCGAGTCCGTGGTCTCGGGCGGGCACCAGGCGACCCAGAGCAAGAGCGGCGGGCTCGGCAGCCTCCTGGGCGGCTGAGCCGGCCCGACCGACCCACCGACGGCGAGCCACCGGCCGCGGTGCAAGCCTGCGGCGCGCCCGGACACATGCGGAGCAGGTGGCCGCACGGCCGTGGTCATCGTGTGGGACGGCAATCGTGTGGGACGGCAGAGGGTGACATGGTCCAGGTCCGTGGGTGTCCGGCAGGGTCGCTGCGGATCGCAGCCACCTCGCTGCGGATCGCGGCCACCGCGCTCGCGGTCGCCGCTCTTGCCGCCTGCGGCGGTGCAGGCGGCGCCGCTGACACGATCGTGCACCGCGGGCAGGTCCAGCCTGTCCAGGCCGGCTCGTTGACCACTGCCGACGTCGCGGCCGCCCAGACCGCGTTCGGTCTGGACCTGCTGCACGCCGTGTGCGGGCAGCAGCCCGGCGAGAACCTGCTGCTGTCCCCGACGTCCGCAGCGGAGGCGCTCGGCCTCCTCTACCCCGCTGCCGGCGGGCAGACGGCGACGGACGTCCGACAGGTGCTGCACCTGCCCGCGTGGTCACCCGACCTGGTGGCGGCGATCCGCGAGCACACCGACGCGCTCGCCGGCCTCGGGTACGACGGCGACCTCGAGGCCGACGACGCCCCGGACAGCCTCCGGGTCAGCAACCGGATCTGGACCCTGACCGGCCTCGAGCCGGAGCAGCAGTACCTGGACGACGTCGCGACGGCGTTCGATGCGCAGGTGCAGTCCCTGGACTTCGCCGGTGACCCCAGCGGGGCGACGGACACGATCAACGAGTCGGTGAGCGACGACACCGCCGGGATCATCGAGCGGCTGTTCGACGACGCGTTGCCGGACAGCACCGTCGTCGTGCTGACCAACGCGCTGGACCTGAAGGCCAGGTGGCTCCGTCCGTTCACCGACACCCGGCCCGCGGACTTCGCGGCGCCCGGCGGTGCGGTGACAGTGCAGCTGATGAGCGGTGGGTCCGGTGCCGGTCGCACGGCGGGCGGGTGGGTGGCCGTCGAGCTGCCCTACCGGGACGGCACGCTGACGGCCGTCGCGATGCTCCCGCCGTCGGGCACCGATCCGTGCACCGTCGACGGGGCAACCCTCGCAGCGCTCGACGACGCCTCGACGACCGAGGTGGACGGCGCCCTGCCGCAGCTGAAGATCGAGCAGACGCACCAGTTGTTGTCGCTGCTGACGGGTCTCGGCCTACCGGCCATCGGTGACTACTCGGCGTTGGGCGGGGACGGGCTGGAGATCTCCCAGGTCGTGCAGAAGACGTTCCTCGCGGTCGACGAGGACGGCACCGAGGCCGCTGCGGCGACCGGTGTCGGGGTCGGCGTGACCGCACTTCCGGCGGCCCGCGACCTCGTCGTCTTCGACCGGCCGTTCCTGCTGCTCCTGACCGACACCGCGACGCGCTCGCCGCTGTTCCTCGGGGTCGTGAACGACCCGTCCGCGTGAGGCCCGGCCGTCGTCAGTGGGCCGTCGCCTCGTCTGCCGCCCGCAGCCGGTTCCACTCCGCCCGGCGCAGGGCCTGCTCGTCGGGGTCGGGGACCGGCAGCGAGGCGAGCAGCCGCTGGGTGTACGGGTCCTTCGGCGCGCCCAGCACCTGCGCACCGGTGCCCTCCTCGACGAGCCGGCCGCGGTAGAGCACCGCGATCCGGTCGGCGAGCATGTCGACGACGGCGAGGTCGTGGCTGATGAACAGCGCGGCGAAGCCGAGCTCACGCTGCAGCTCGTCGAACAGGTCGAGCACCTTGGCCTGCACCGAGACGTCCAGGGCCGACGTCGGCTCGTCGGCGATCAGCAGTTCGGGGTCGAGGGCGAGCGCCCGGGCGAGGCTCGCGCGCTGGCGCTGGCCGCCGCTGAGCTCGTGCGGGAACCGGTCGCCGAAGGCCCGCGGCAGCTGGACGGCCTCGAGCAGGTCGTCGACCCGCCCGCGGGCGTCGTGCCAGCTCGGTGCCCGACCGTGCACGACGAGCGGCTCGGCGACGCACTGGGCGATCGTCAGGAGCGGGTTGAAGCTCGTGGCCGGGTCCTGGAACACGAAGCCGATGCGGCTGCGCACCGGACGGAAGGCGCGCTCGTGCCGGCCGTTCATCTCGACACCCAGCACCCGCAGCGAACCGCCGCTGACCCGGGTCAGGCCGGCGATCGCCCGCCCGATCGTCGTCTTGCCGCTCCCGCTCTCGCCGACCAGGCCGAGGACCTCGCCCGGACGGATCACCAGGTCGACGCCGTCGACCGCCGTGAAGTCGGGCTTGCGGAACCGGCCCGGGTAGACGACGCGCAGGTCACGGGCCTCCACGACGGGAGTCTTCTCGGCCCAGCCCGGTGCCCGCCGCTCGGCCCGCTCCTGGGCACGGGCGAGGCCGACGCCGAGCCGGGGGACGGCGGCGAGCAGCTCCTTGGTGTAGGCCTCGTGCGGCGCGTTGAACAGCGTCCGCACGTCGGCCTGCTCGACGATCCTGCCCTCGTACATCACCGCGACGCGGTCGGCGAGGTCGGCCACGATGCCCATGTTGTGCGTGATGAGCACGACGGCGGTGCCGAACTCGTCACGGCAGCGGCGCAGCAGGTCGAGGATCTCGGCCTGGACGGTGACGTCGAGCGCCGTCGTCGGCTCGTCCGCGACGATCACCCCCGGGTCGAGCACGAGGGCCTGTGCGATGACGATCCGCTGCTTCTGCCCGCCGGAGAACTGGTGCGGGTAGTGGTGGACGCGCGCCTCCGGGTCGGGGATGCCGACCCGGCGCAGCACGTCGACCGCCTTGGCCAGCGCCTCGGCCCGGGTGTACCTGCCGTGCGCCCGCAGGCCCTCGGCGATCTGCCACCCGACGGGGAAGACCGGGTTCAGCGCGGTGGACGGCTCCTGGAAGACCATCGCCGCGTCCCGGCCGCGCACCGCCCGCAGCTGCGCGCCGGAGAGCTGGATGACGTCGCCGTCGGTCGTGCCGTCCTTGCTCGTGAGCACGACGGCGCCCCGCGCGGTCGCGGTCTCGGGCAGCAGGCCGAGGATCGTCTTGGCGGTGACGGTCTTGCCGCTGCCGCTCTCGCCGACGATCGCGAGCACCTCACCGGCGTGGACCGACAGGCTCACACCGTCGACGGCGGTGACCCGCCCCTGGTCGGTGGCGAAGGCGACCTGCAGGTCGCGGATGTCGACGACTGTCATCGGGCCCCTCCCGTGGGGTCGGGCTCTTCGAGTCCGCCGAACCCCGCAGGTCCGGCGCTGATCGGGCCGCCCGGCACGACCGGCACCTCGCCGACCTCGAGCGGCTCGTTGGCGACCGCACGGCGGCTGCGCAGACGCGGGTCGGCGAGGTCGTTCAGGCTCTCGCCGACGAGCGTGAGGCCGAGCACGACCAGGACGATGGCCAGGCCCGGGAACATCGAGGTCCACCAGATGCCGCTGGTCACGTCCGACAGCGCCTTGTTCAGGTCGTAGCCCCACTCGGCGGCCGCGGTCGGCTCGATGCCGAACCCGAGGAAGCCGAGGCCGGCGAGCGTGAGGATGGCCTCGGAGGCGTTCAGCGTCAGGATCAGCGGCAGCGTGCGGGTCGCGTTGCGCAGCACGTGCTGGACCATGATCCGCATGTGCCCCGCGCCGATCACCCGCGCGGACTCGACGAACGCCTCGTTCTTGATCCGGACGACCTCGGCGCGCACCACCCGGAAGTACTGCGGGATGAAGATCACGGTGATCGAGATCGCCGCCGCGAGGATGCCGCCGTACAGGCTCGACTGGCCGCCGCTGATGACGATCGCCATGACGATCGCGAGCAGCAGGGACGGGAACGCGTAGACCGCGTCGGCGATCACGATGAGCACCCGGTCCAGCCAGCCGCCGAAGTAGCCGGAGACCAGGCCGAGCAGCACGCCGGCGACGATCGACAGCGCGACCGCGACGACGATCACCAGCAGCGCGGTGCGCGAGCCCCAGATCACCCGGGAGAGCACGTCGTAGCCGCCGACGGTCGTGCCGAGCAGGTGCCCGGCCGACGGTGGGAGCTGGGCCCCGAACGGCCCGTCGGCGTTGCGCAGCTGGCCGAAGCCGTACGGCGCGAGCAGCGGGGCGAGCAGGGCTGTCAGGAGGAAGATCCCGCTCAGCACGAGGCCGGCGACGAGCATGCCGCGCTGCAGGCCGATGCTCTGGCGCAGCTGACGCACGACGGGCAGGCGCTGCCAGCGCGGGGGGCGCGGCGCGGGCGGGGGAGTCGGCTCCGGCACCGCGGGGGCGCCGGCGGGGATCGTGGCGTCGGTCATGTCAATACCTCACCCTCGGGTCGATCAGCGCGGCGAGGATGTCGACGACGAAGTTCGTCACGGCGACGATCACGGCGAGCATCGCGACCAGACCCTGCACGGCCACGAAGTCCCGGGCCTGCAGGTACTCGGCGAGCTGGAAGCCGAGCCCCTTCCACTCGAAGGTCGACTCGGTCAGCACCGCGCCGCCGAGCAGCACCGCGATCTGCATGCCCATGACCGTGATGATCGGGATGAGCGCGGGGCGGTACGCGTGCTTGCGCAGCAGGCGGGACTCGGAGACCCCCCGCGAGCGGGCGGCCTCGATGTAGCCCGTGCCGAGGGTCCCGATGACGTTCGTGCGCACCAGCCGCAGGAAGATCCCGCCGGTGAGCAGGCCGAGAGCCAGGGCCGGCAGGACGGCGTGCTGCAGCACGTCGGAGATGATCTCGCCGTTCCCGCTGCGCAGGGCGTCGATGAGGTAGATGCCGGTCGGGTTGTCGAGGCCCTGCATCTGGATCTCGGTCCCGGTCGAGGCGCGCCCGGCGACCGGCAGCCAGCCGAGCCAACGGGAGAACACGAGCTTGAACAGCAGGCCGGAGAAGAAGACGGGGGTCGCGTAGCAGAGGATCGCGAAGATCCGCAGGACGGCGTCCGGGGCCTTGTCGCGGTAGTAGGCAGCGACCTGGCCGAGCGGGATGCCGACGACGAAGGCGACCACCAGGGCGTAGAAGGCGAGCTCGACGGTCGCCGCGCCGTAGGTCGTCAGGACCTCGGTGACCAGCCGGTGGTCGCTGAGGGTCGTGCCGAAGTCGCCGTGCAGGATGCCGCCCAGGTACTCCAGGTACTGCACGTGCAGCGGCCGGTCGTAGCCGGCCTCCGCGATCCGCTCGGCGAGCTGGTCAGGTGTGAGACGGCCGCCCAGCGCCGCGGTGATCGGGTCGCCGGTCGTGCGCATGAGGGCGAAGACGGTGGTCACCAGGATGAAGATCGTCGGGAAGATGAGCATGAACCGGATCAGGATGTAGCGACCGAGACCGCCTCCGGTGCGCCGTCGTCGCGCGGGTGCGGGGTCGGGTGCGGTGTCCGGCACGGTATCGGTGAGGTCCGTCGTGGTGGTCATGTCTCTCCGTCGTGGCTGCGGTCAGGCCTGGTGACCTGCCCGCGCGCGGGGGCTCCCGGTGGTCCGCCTCGAGCGGGCGGACCACCGGGAGCCTGCGGTTCCGTTCGGGTCAGCCCTTGGACAGGGCGCCGTAGCGGAACTTGAAGGACGCGTCGAGCGTGTCCTCGGCCCCCGAGACGTCCGGTCCGACGACGGCCACCTGGGCACCCTGCAGGAACGGCACCGTCGACAGGTCAGCGGCGACACCTGCCTGGATGTCCTCGATCAGCCCGGTCCGCTCTGCGGCGTCGGGCGTGCTCGCCTGCTGCAGGATCATGTCGTTGACCGCCGGGTTGTCGTAGTGGTTCGCCAGGAAGTTCTCCTTGAGGAAGAACGGCGTCAGGTAGTTGTCGGCGTCGGAGTAGTCCGGGAACCAGCCGAGCTGGTAGGCCGGGTAGACGTCCGAGCTGCGGTCCTTGGAGTACTGGACCCACTCGGTGGTCTGCAGGTTGACCGAGAACAGGCCGGTCGACTCGAGCTGATCCTTGATCAGCGCGTACTCGTCGCCTGAGGACGGACCGTAGTGGTCGTTCGAGTACTGCAGGCTCAGCTCGACCGGTGTGGTGACACCGGCATCCGCCAGCCGACCCGCGGCCTTGTCGGCGTCCGGCCCACCGGTGCCGTCGCCGTAGAGGTCCTTGAGGACCTCGGTCGCGCCGGTCAGGCCCGCCGGGACGTAGGAGTACAGCGGCGTGAAGGTGCCCTTGTAGACCTGCTCGGCGATCTCGTCGCGGTCGATCAGGTCGGCGACGGCCTGGCGGACGGCCAGCGCCTTGGCCGGGTCGGCCTCGGCGGTCCCGGCTCCGTAGGGCTGGGTGTCGAAGTTGAAGACGATGTACCGGATCTCGCCGCCGGGACCGTCGACGACCTTGACGCCGTCGTCGGACCGCAGGTCCTCGATGTCGGTCGCGGACAGGCTCCGGAACGCGACGTCGATGTTCGCCTCCTGGATGTCCAGCTTGAGGTTGGAGGACTCCGCGTAGTACTTGACGTTGATCGTCTCGGTCTTCGGTGCGCCGAGCAGGCCCTGGTAGTCAGGGTTGGCCACGTACGACACGAGGTTGTTCATGTCGTAGTTCGTGATCACATACGGGCCGGCGAACGCGTTGCCCTCGACGATGTCGGCGTCCGGGGTCAGGGCGTCGGCCGAGAAGACGTCCTCGTCGACGATCGGGCCGGCCGGGCTGGACAGGATCTGCGGGAAGACCTGGTCGTTCTCCGACTTGAGGTGGAACACGACTGTCGTGTCGTCGACCGCCTCGGTGCTGTCGAGGTTGTACAGCAGCGACGACGGCCCGTTCGGGTCGGCGATCGCGAGCTGCCGGTCGAACGTGAACTTGACGTCCGAGGCGGTGAGCTCGTTGCCGTTCGCGAAGGTCAGCCCGTCCTTGAGGACGACCGTGTACTCGGTCGGCGCGGTGAACTCCGCCGACACGGCGATGTCCGGCTCGACGTCCGGGCTGCCGTACGGCGTGTTCAGCAGGAACGGGAAGACCTGGTTCATGACGGCGAACGAGCCGTTGTCGTAGGAGCCCGCGGGGTCGATCGTCGTGATCTTGTCGGTGGTCCCGATCGTCAGGGTCCCGCCGGTCGTGGTGTCGTCGGTGTCGCTGGTGCCTTCGCTGTCACCGCCCCCGGTGCAGGCGGTGAGAGCCAGTGCCGTGACTGCGATGCCGGCCGTGGCGATCAGCGTGCGGCGGCCGTACCTGGAGACGGATGTCATCCCCGAACCTCTTCCTCTGGTGCGCCTGCGGCCAGGGAGTCGTCGCCGCAGCCGCCTGTGGCGGAATATCGATGTCCATGATTAGCACATTTTTGTTTCGAACTATGGACAACGTTCACATCGATTCGGTAAAGACGCCATCTGGCCTAGCCGGTCGGGGGGTCGAGGCCGTCCCCGGACCCGGCGCGGGAGGTTCTTCATCCGACGTGGCCTCGGTGTTCACCGAGTGCACCCGGAGCCGTCGCCTGGCCTGCGTACAACCTGTCCCGTGCCGACAACCCCGGTCGGCGTGCCTTCTACCAAGGGACACCGATGCGCAAGCTGAGCCTGTTCGCCCCGCTCGTCCTGACCGCGGTCACGCTGACCGCCTGCAGCTCACCCGCACCAGGTCCGACCACGAGCCCGACGGCCGATGCCGCCGCAGGCGTCGACTGCGGCACGACGATCGACGAGATCGCCGACGCGGCCGCCACCGAGGGGTCGGTGAACCTGATCGCGCTGCCGGACACCTGGGCCAACTACGGCGGCATCCTCGCCTCGTTCCGGGACACCTATGGGATCGACGCCCAGGTCGCCAGCCCGGACGCGTCCTCGGCGGACGAGATCACCGCGATCGCGACCCTGCGTGGCCAGGCGGACATGCCCGAGGTCGTCGACGTCGGCGCCTCCTTCACCCAGCAGCTGATCGACGAGGGCTACGCCGAGGCGTACGAGCCGGTCGTGTGGGACGAGATCCCGGACGCCCTCAAGGACCCCGAGGGGCGCTGGGTCGCGGCCTACTACGGCGTGATGTCGATCGCGACCAACACGACCCTGGTGCCGGACGCGCCGACGACCTTCGCCGAGCTCGCGGAGCCGCAGTACAGCGGGATGGTCACGCTCAACGGTGACCCGCGCGAGGCCGGCGCGGCCTTCGCCGCCGTCATGGCGGCATCGCTCGCCAACGGCGGCAGCTTCGACGACATCCTGCCCGGCATCGAGTACTTCGCCGAGCTCAAGGCGCTGGGCAACCTGCAGTCGATCGACGTCACCGAGGCCACCCTGGTCTCCGGCGAGGTGC
Source organism: Cellulomonas sp. KRMCY2 (assembly GCF_000526515.1). Classification (NCBI taxonomy): domain Bacteria; kingdom Bacillati; phylum Actinomycetota; class Actinomycetes; order Micrococcales; family Cellulomonadaceae; genus Cellulomonas; species Cellulomonas sp. KRMCY2. The sequence goes on along the minus strand of NZ_JAGF01000001.1, from coordinate 897,009 downwards.
CGATCGCCCTCGACTGGACGTACAACTTCCCGGCGCTCGTGCCCGTGCTCGACGACGCCGGGTTCGACCTCCAGGTCACCGTGCCGGACGACGGCGTGTACGCCGGCTACTACGCGCAGTCCGTGATCACCGACGCCCCGCACCCGTGCGCCGCGCGGCTGTGGCTCGAGCACGTCGTCGGGGACGACGGCGCTCTGGGCTACCTCGAGGGTGGCGCGATCCCGGCCCGTTACGCGTCGCTGGTCGAGGCCGGACTGGTCGACGACGAGCTGGCCGCGAACCTGCCGGACGCTGCCACGATCGAGGCGATCGAGTTCCCGAGCCAGGCCCAGATCGAGACTGCGAAGGCCGTCCTGGCCGAGCAGTGGGGTCCGCTGGTCGCCGACAAGTGACAGGTCTCGACCTTGCCGCAGGTGCGGCCGGTCCGGTGTCCCAGGTGGGCGCCGGGCCGGTCGGGCTGCTGACCTGGCTGCGCTCGCACCGACCGAGCGGCACCGCGCTCGCCGTCGCGCCGTTCCTGGCCTTCGTCGCCGTGTTCCTGCTCTGGCCGACGGCCAGCGTCGTCGTCAGCGCGCTGACGCCGGACGGGCAGCCAGGGTTCAGCGCCGTGCTGCGCGCGATCTCCGGGCCCTACCGCAGCGCGTTCCGCAACTCCCTGAGCCTGTCCGCGACGACCGCCGTGGTCGGCGGGGTCCTCGGTCTGCTCCTCGCGCTCGCCGTGCGCGGAATGGACCGTCCGCGCTGGCTGCGCCCGGCGCTCGATGCGTGGTGCTCGGTCGCGTCCCAGCTCGGCGGGGTGCCGCTCGCCTTCGCCTTCGTCGCGGCCCTCGGCACGCAGGGCGTCGTGACCAAGGCGCTCGCCGCCATGGGGATCGACATCATCGGTGCCGGGTTCTCGCTGTCCACCCTGGCCGGGATGGCGATCGTGTACCTGTACTTCCAGGTGCCGCTGATGTTCCTGGTCGTGATGCCGGCCGTGTCCGGTCTGCGGGACACCTGGCGCGAGGCGGCCACGCTCATGGGTGCCTCGCCGGTGCGCTACTGGCGCACCGTGGCTGCGCCGATCCTGGCGCCGTCGGCCCTCGGCGGGATGCTGCTGCTGTTCGTCAACGCGTTCAGCGCCTACGCCACGGCGTACGTGCTGAACGCGAGCGGGCAGATCGTCCCGCTGCAGATCCGGTTCGTGCTGCAGGGCAACGTCATCACCGGTGAGCAGGACCTCGGCTACGCGCTGGTGACCTGGACCATCGTGGTTCTGCTGGCGGGCCTCGGGCTGATGGGCCTGCTGCAGCGCCGGGCCGCACGATGGTCCCGCGGATGAGTGTGCCGAACCGCCCCGCGGGTCGAGGTACGGCCCGCCGACCCGCCGTCCGCCGCTCACCGGTGCACTGGTTCCGCTGGACCTACCTCGTCGCGCTCGGGCTCTTCTTCGCCGTGCCGCAGCTGGCGATGGCCCGGTTCGCGTTCCAGAACGTCCCGGTCGCCCTGCTCGACCGGACGACGCTGGGCACGGGCTGGTCGCTGGCCCGCCTCGGTGAGGCGCTGGCCGAGCCCGACCTGTGGGCGGCCGCCCGGGTCAGCCTGCTGCTCGCCGGGCTCGCGATCGTGCTCAACCTCGCGCTCCTGCTCCCGCTGGCCGTGCTCGCCGAGATCCGGGTGCCGCGGCTGCGCGCCGTGCTCGCCGGCGTGACCCTGCTGCCTTGGGTCGTGCCACCGATCGCGCTCGTCGTCGGCGTCGCGGCGACCTTCCGGGCGGTCGCGCCGTGGTTCCTGGCCAGCCCGCTGAGTCTCGTCCCGTTCTATGCGCTGTGGGCCATGCCGTTCACCTATCGGGCGCTGGACGCCGGGTTGCGGAGCATCCATGCCCGCACCCTCGTCGAGGCGGCCCGGAGCCTCGGTGCGTCCTGGTCGACGGTGCTCGTGCGCGTCCTGGCGCCCAACCTGAGCGCATCGGTCGTCGCCGCCTGCGGGCTGACCGGCGCGCTCGTGCTGGGCGAGTTCGCCTTCGCGTCGCTGCTGCTCAAGGACACGCTGCCGACCTACCTGGTGAGCTACCAGCGCGGTGCGCCACAGGCGGGCATGGCCCTGGCGCTCGCCCTCATGGTGCTCACCGCCCTCACGCTGGGCGGCGTGGTCCACCTGCTGCGGCGGCGCGGCCTGGGCGTCGCCACACCCGGCATCTGACGTCCCGAAACCGGAAGGATCACCATGGCCACCATCGAGATGACCGGCGTGCGCAAGGAGTTCGGCAGCACCGTCGCGCTCGCCGACCTGCACCTGCGGATCGAGTCCGGCGAGCTGGTCTGCCTGCTCGGCCCGTCCGGCTGCGGCAAGACGACAGCGCTGCGCCTGCTGGCGGGGTTCGAGCAGCCGGACGCCGGACGCATCCTGGTCGACGGGTCCGACGTGACGACCGTCCCGCCGCAGCGCCGGCGGTTCGGCATGGTCTTCCAGGAGTACAGCCTGTTCCCGAACCTCACCGCACGGCAGAACATCGAGTTCGGGCTCAGGGTGCGCCGCGCGGGCAAGGTCGAGATCGCCGCGACCGTCGACCGGCTGCTGGCGGTGACCCGCCTGGAGAAGCACGCCGCCAAGTACCCGCACCAGATGTCGGGCGGCCAGAAGCAGCGCGTGGCGCTGGCCAGGGCGATCGCCACCGCCCCACGGCTGCTGCTGCTCGACGAGCCGCTCTCGGCGCTGGACGCCCAGGTCCGCGAGCACCTGCGCGACGAGATCCGCCGGCTGCAGCAGGAGGTGGGCGTCACCACTGTCTTCGTCACCCACGACCAGCACGAGGCGATGGCGGTCGCCGATCGGGTCGCGGTCATGCGCGACGGCGTCCTGGAACAGATCGACCCGCCGCGGGTGCTCTACAGCCGGCCGGCGTCCGCCTTCGTCGCCGGTTTCGTCGGTACGGTGAACCGGCTGCCGGCCGATCGGGGCAACGACGGTGTGTGGCACGTGCTCGGGTCGCCGGTCGAGGTCGCCGGTACCAAGACTGCGGCGGCTCGTGCCGAGACCGCGGCGGGCCGTGCCGAGACTGCGACGGCGGCCTCCGCGGCGGGTCTCACGGCGGTCGTCCGACCCGAGCAGATCGGCCTCAGCCGCACCGTCGTGGGCCGCGGCGCCCGGGTGGTCGGGCTGTCGTTCCTCGGCGCGCTCACCCGCGTGACCCTCGACCACCCCACGCACGACCTGATCACCGCCGACCTCCTCGGCGAGTCGGCGGACGGCCTGGCCGTCGGTGACCTGGTCGGGCTGTCGGTGCGTCCGGGATCGGGAGCCGTCCTGCTGCAGTGAGTGCTAGGCCTGCGGCGGATGACCGGGGCGGGCCGGCTGGCGGCGTCGACGCTGTCGTCCAGGTGCGCCGCCAGCAGCCGACCGGCGATGTAGGGGTCGTCCCGGAACGGTGCCTCGCTCGGCTCGAGGAGCTCCGGCCGGCGCACGGCTCGTGCGATGTCGGCGATCACCAGCGGTTGCGCGCCTCCTCGGCCCAGCCGACGGCTCCGTCGACGCCGACCCAGGTGCCGGCGTCGTCGGCCATCGCACCCGACCAGGTCCCGAAGCACTGGTGCGTCTCCGCGGCGATCAGCAGGAGGTCGGTCCGCGCCGCGCGCTCGTGGAACGGGGTGAAGGTGAGGTCGACCGATGCCCGTGCGGGATCGTGCACCCGCCACGGGGCGAGCCAGTCGGAGCGGTCGTAGGTCCACACCAGGTCGGCGCTGATCTTGTGCAGCCGACCGTCGACGAGCAGGGCGTTCTCGGTCGAGCCCGTCCCGTCCGTCCAGGCGCCACCGATCTGGACGCCGACGACGTGCCCGTCGACGACCCCGCTGCCGGCCCCCCAGTTCCAGCGCATCGAGTACGGCCACCGCCCGCGACCGAGATCGAGCACCGCCCATGAACCGTCGTCCGGCACCGGGTGCACGGTGCCGTCCACGGTCACGGTGCCCCGGGCCGGACGCGCGACGTCCTTGACCGTGTACTGGAACAGCCGGTCGCCCCAGGGCACGACGACACCGAGGGACTCGTGCCCCGGCGGCTCGACGGCGACGACGTCGACGCTCACGCGATCGGTGCGGGCCCGCAACCGGGTGCCGGCGGGGACCGGGTCGAAGGCGATCGCGAGGTTGCGCGCGAGGGCGCGGGTCGGCCCGTCGCCCAGGTTGTCCGGCAGGGTCGTCCCCCGGGCCAGCGGGACGACGGCGACCGTGTCGACCTCGAGCCCGGTCGACCGGTCCAGCACCCACACCTGGTGCTGCGCTGCGTAGTCCAGGTTCGCCACCGTCAGTGCGATCACGTGGGTCGGGGTGACGGTGGCCCAGTACTCCCAGCGCTTGGCCCGGCCCCAGCCGCGCAGGGGTGATCGGGGCCACGGGGTGGGCGGCAGGGCCGTCCGGTGCACCGGGTGCCGGGTCCACCCGACGGCCCGCGGATCCAGGCGGCCGTCCGGCCGGCACAGGTCCACCGGCTCGAGGATCTCGCGCTCCCCGGCGGTCACGGCGCCGCGCCTGCGGTCACGGTGCCGCGCCTGCGGTCACGGTGCCCCGCCGACGCTGCGCACCTGGGCTGCCACGGGCCGCGACCGGTGACTACGCGGAGGCTGCAAGGTCGGCGAGCGGGCCGGTTCGCCCGGACGTCACGGCCGCGACCTCGTCGTCGAGCAGGGCGACCAGGACGCCGTCCGAGCCGTCGTCGTCGAGCAGGTACAGGGCGCGCCTGCCGCACGCGCAGACGTGGTGCTCCAGCTCGCCGTCGTCGAAGAAGACGCAGGTGTGGTTTCGGGTGCTGGTCATGGCTCGACGGTAGCCACGGCCACTGACACGTCGTCGGACGACATGCCGTCCGACGCGATGTCCGCCCGGTTCCCCTTGTCGGGCCCGACGCGACGCGGTAGACCGGACGGACGGCGTCGGGTGCCGGCGCCACCGGGTGACCAGCGAGGGAGGTGACCGCCATGGGCGGTCGTGTCGTGCACTTCGAGCTCCCGTTCGACGACGGCGAGCGAGCACAGGCGTTCTACGCCACGGCCTTCGGGTGGGCCGTGACGGCCATGCCCGAGATGGACTACCTGCTCGTCATGACCGGCCCGACGCCCGAGCAGGGTCCGCCGACGGAGCCGGGGTTCATCAACGGCGGCATGATGCCCCGACGGGACTCGCTCAGCGGCAGCCCCGTCGTCGTCGTCGACGTCGAGGACATCGATGCCACGCTCGCCACCGTCGAGTCGCTGGGCGGCAGCACGGTCCAGGGCAAGGCCGCCGTCGCGGACATGGGCTTCACGGCCTACGTCAAGGACACCGAGGGCAACGTCGTTGGCCTGTGGCAGAACGCCCTCGGCTAGAGGCAGCCGGTCAGCGGTTGACCGCCACCCGTGGGCCCACCTGGACGTCCACGGCGACGGCGCGGTGGTCGGACAGCCCGAGGTCCATGGCCCTGCCGTCGGCCTGGGCCGTGACGTCGCCGGACGCGAGCACATGGTCCAGCTGGCGGCGCGGCTCGGTCGCCGGGAACGTCGGCGCGGCGGCCAGCGGCCGCCAGCCGGTGATCCTGGCCGGTCGGGCGCCGGGGAGGTTGAGGTCGCCGAGCAGGACGACGGGCCTCGGCTCGGGTCGTAGCAGGCGCACCAGGTGACGGAGCTGCACCGCACTCCACCACGGGATGTGGCTGAGGTGGGTGGCGACGACGGTCAACGGCCCACCCGGGACCTCGATCACCGCGACGACCGCGACCCGCGGCTCGTCGAGCACGAGCCGTGGTCGGTGGCTGCCGGGGAAGACGGCCGGGACCAGACCGGGCAGGTGCGGCAGCGCCAGCGTGCGCCACGAGCGCACCGGGAAGCGGCTCAGCAGCGCGATCCCGTAGCTCGGGGCATCGGGTGGTGGATCGCCCCGCACGACAGTCCACACCACCGGCAGGCCGGACATGGTCGCGACGAACCGGTGCTCGCGGGCGCCCATCGCGTCGGCGGCGAGGGCCGTCAGGTCCATGCCGTGCGATCGCGGCTGGTCGCGGTCGACCTCCTGCAGGGCGAGCACGTCGGCGTCGAGCGCGGTGATCGCCGCGGCGTACCGCGCGAGGTCCACCTCGCCGTCGACCGGAGCCCGGCCGTGCAGGATGTTGAAGGTCGCGATCCGCAGGGCCCCGGCGCGCGGGCCGGGTAGGTCGGGCAGCCCGGGTACGTCGGGCAGCGCTGTCGAGCCGTCGTCAGGAGACATCCGCACACCGATCTCTGCGAGGTGAACCCTGGACCGGTTCCTGCGATCACGGTAGCCGAGGGTGCCGGGCGTGGCCCGGAGCGATCCCGGTGCGCCGCCGGCCGGGTGCGCCGGCTGTGGGTGCGGGCTGGTCGTGGCGGTCCCGGCGGGACGGCGACCCGCGCTGCTACGTTCCCGCCATGACCTCGGCCGACTCGCGACGCGACCTCGATGCGCTGCTCCGCAGCCGGATACCGCTGGTCGTCGTCGAGACGCGTGACGAGGCGAGTGCGCGGGCCCTGATCCTGTCCCTGGCCGGTCGGACGACGCCCCGACGGCGGTGTTCGAGTGGCAGGTCACCGAGGGCCTGCGCCGGGCCGACGTCGACCTCGGCGGGCCGCAGCGCTTCAACGCCGACCCGGCCCAGGTGCTGGCGACGATCCGGGACGGCGGCATGCCGGGGATCTACGTGCTGCTCGACTTCCACCCGTACCTGGACGAGCCGCTGAACGTCCGGATGCTCAAGGACATCGGTCAGGGCTACGACAAGGTTCCCCGCACGGTCGTCCTGATCAGCCACGACCTGGAGGTGCCGACCGAGCTGGAGCACCTGTCGGCGCGCTTCGAGCTCGCGTTCCCCGACCCGCGGGAGCGGCGCGCCATCGTCGACGAGGTCGCCGCGCAGTGGGCGCGCGAGAACCGCGTGCCGGTGACCGCCGACGAGGCGTCGATCGGGCTGCTGGTCGAGAACCTCGCGGGCCTCTCGGTCAGCGACACCCGGCGGCTGGCCCGGACCGCCGTCTACGACGACGGCGCGGTGACCGCACGCGACGTCCCGGCCGTGATGAAGGCGAAGTACGAGCTGCTCAACCGTGGCGGGGTGCTCGGCTTCGAGTACGACACCGCCAGCATGGCCGACCTCGGTGGGATGGCGCGGCTCAAGGCCTGGCTCGTCCGGCGGCGGCCCGCGTTCGACGGGACCGCGCAGGATCTCGACCCGCCGCGCGGGGTCTTGCTGCTCGGCGTCCAGGGCTGCGGGAAGAGCCTCGCCGCCAAGGTGGCCGCCGGGACGTTCGGGGTGCCGCTGCTGCGCCTGGACCTGGCCGCTGTGCACGACAAGTACGTCGGGGAGTCCGAGCGCAAGCTCCGCGAGAGCCTCGCCACCGCGGACGTCATGGCGCCGTGCGTGGTCTGGATCGACGAGATCGAGAAGGGTCTGGCGACGTCGGACAGCGACACCGGGTCCTCGCAGCGGCTGCTCGGCATGTTCCTGACCTGGCTCGCCGAGAAGCGCGGCCGGGTGTTCGTCGTCGCGACCGCCAACGACATCGCCCAGCTGCCGCCCGAGCTCATCCGCAAGGGCCGGTTCGACGAGATCTTCTTCGTCGACCTGCCGGACGAGGCGACGCGCGCCGACGTGCTGCGCATCCACGCCGACCGCCGCGAGGTCGCCCTGACCGACGGCGACCTGCGCATCCTGGCGCAGCAGTCGGGCGGGTTCTCCGGCGCCGAGCTCGAGCAGGCGGTCGTCTCGGCCGCCTATGCGGCGCACGCGGACGGTGGCCCGGTCGGGCCGTCGCACGTCCTGGCCGAGCTCCGCGCGACGCGACCGCTGAGCGTCGTGATGGCCGAGCGGGTCGCGGCGCTGCGGGCGTGGGCCGCGGAGCGGACCGTCCCGGCGAACTGAGGGCCCGGGGCAGACCGCTGCGTCCGGCGGGTGCGGCCGGCGGACGCTACGGCATCCGGGTGACCTGCGACGCGATCCGCACGAGCAGGTCCTCGATCCTGTCCGCGGGCGCCCGCTCTGCCCTAGGTTGTCTGCAGGCCCGGCCAGGACGCAGACCGGGGCACTGTGCTCGGGCGCGAGGGGGATCCGATGCTTCGTTACTACCTGCCCTACCTGATCGAGCTCGCGCTGCTGGTCTTCGCCCTGATCGACTGCATCCAGACCGACTCGGCGGCCGTGCGCAACCTCTCGAAGACGGTGTGGGTCCTGCTCGTGATCCTGGTGCCGATCGTCGGCCCGGTCGCGTGGCTCGTCGCCGGCCGACCGGCCGCCGGGCAGCGCCGGCGCTCGGTCCCGTGGCCGTCGACCCAGACGGCAGGGTTCCCGGAGTACGAGCGGCCCCGGCCGGCCCGCGGGCCCGACGACGACCCGCACTTCCTCGCCGAGCTGAACGCGCCGGACCCCGAGCAGCAGGCCATCCTGCGGGCCTGGGAGGCGCAGCTACGCGAGCGCGAGGAGCGCCTGCGCGCCGGCCAGGACGAGCCGGGCGCCGAGCCCGTGGCGGATCCCGACCGCGGCTGATCACCTCGCCGGACGCGCCGCCGGGAACCGCCGCCAGGACCTGCCGCAACGCCCTGCACAGAGGGCCCCGGCAGGCGCATGATGGAGGGGACCACCCGTGAGGGGAGTGCAGCGATGAAGGCAACCGTTGGTGACAGGTTGGTCCTGGCGTCGAGCGTGGTGGACGGTACCGTCCGCGACGGCAGGATCGTGGAGGTCCGGCACAGCGACGGTTCTCCGCCGTACCTGGTGCAGTGGCTCGACACCGGTGAGCGCACGCTGGTCTTCCCGGGCCCGGACGCGCACGTCGAGGCCGATGTCGGCCTCGCACCCCCCGGCCAGGCGCCGGTCCCCGGCGGCAAGCCCGTCGTCCCGACGGCCGCGACCTGGCGGGTCCAGGTGATCGTCGACCACGACGGCCCCGAGACCACGGCCCAGGCGGTGCTCGTCACCGGCGACCCGGACCATGTGGGCGCGTCGGGGCGTGCCCGGCGCAACCCGCACGACCCTGCGACGCCCGTGATCGGCGACGAGATCGCCGTCGCACGCGCGCTGCACCACCTCGCGGACCGGCTGATCGACACGGCCGAGGAGCTGATCGAGGACTCGACCGGTCGCCCGGCGCGGATCCACGACTGATCCCGTTCACCCCGCAACCCCGCAACCCCGCAAACCTCGCCGCCGCGCCACCGCGCGCCGGATCGGCGCCCGCGCAAGGATGCGGGGATGAGCCTCGACGTCGGACGGACTGCCGGACCTCTGCTGCTGCTCGACACCGCCTCGCTGTACTTCCGCGCGTTCTACGGCGTGCCGGACTCGGTGCGGGCGCCTGACGGCACACCCGTGAACGCCGTCCGCGGTCTGCTCGACATGACCGCCCGGCTGGTCACGGCGCGACGCCCGAGCCGGCTCGTGGCGTGCTGGGACGACGACTGGCGCCCGGCGTTCCGGGTCGAGGCGATCCCGGGCTACAAGGCGCACCGCGTCGCGGCGGACGGCGGTGAGGAGGTGCCCCCCGACCTGACCGCACAGATCCCGCTGATCATCGCGGTGCTCGGCGCGCTCGGCATCGCGCGGGTCGGTGCGCCGGGCTACGAGGCGGACGACGTGATCGGGACCCTGACCGCACGCGAGGTGGCCCGCCCGCCCGCCGAGCGGGTGCCGGTCGAGGTCGTGACCGGTGACCGCGACCTGTTCCAGCTGGTCGACGACGAGGCCGCGGTCCGGGTGCTCTACACCGCACGCGGGATCAACGACCTGGACGTCGTGGACCAGGCGCGGCTCACCGAGCGGTACGACGTGCGCTCCGGCGCGGCCTACGCGGACATGGCAGTGCTGCGCGGGGACAGCAGCGACGGCCTGCCCGGCGTCGCAGGCATCGGGGAGAAGACCGCCGCCGCGCTGATCGGCCGTTACGGGTCGCTCGACGCCGTGCTCGAGGCGCTGCGCGACGGCGACGGTGGTCTCACCCCGGCGCAACGGCGGCGACTGACGGACGCGCTGCCCTACCTCGCGGTCGCGCCGCGGGTCGTGACGGTGGCACGGGACGCCCCGGTCGCCGAGGCCGACGACCTGCTGCCGCCCGAGCCGCCCGACCCGGACGGTCTGGTCGCGCTCGCGGCTCGCTCGGGACTCACGTCGAGCGTCAGCCGGCTCCTGGCGTCCTTCGCCGCCCTGTGACGCCCGGGCCGACCGCCGACCTGTGACTCAGCGCTCGCGGATCCGGGACGCCCCGAGCTGCTGACCCCAGGCGCGCGCGGCCTCGAGCTCGCCGTCGACGAGACCGTCGCTCTTGCCGTGCACGCGGAAGCTGCGGGGCGGCGCGACCGGCCGTCCGCCGAGCTGGCGCAGCGCCTTCTCAGCTCCTTTGGCCGCCGATCCGGGCAGGTTGGGCTTGAGCACCTTGGTGTCGAAGGTGGCGACGGGCAGGCCGCCGGTCGGCATGGTCAGGTCGCCGAGCCACTCCCGGATCCCCTTGCCGGTCGACACGACGCCGGCCTTGGCCTCCTTGGCCGCGTCGGCGCGGGTCGAGGACCGGCTGAGGCCGAACGCGTGCGTCGGCCCGCCGACGACCAGGAGCGTGATGTCGTCGGAGAGCTTGCGGCTGCCGGGCGCCGCCGCGAAGGTGCCGACCTCGATGACGCGCACCGGGCCGGAGCCCGCGAGCCCCGCTCCGATGGCCTCGGCGACGGCCTTGGTGCTGCCGTACATGGACTCGAACACCACGAGAGCTGTCATGTGACCACAGTGTCCACGAATCTGGCCCTCGCGCCAGTGCCGATCGCCCTCCGGGAGGGGTGAATCCTCGCCGGCGTCGGCCGCTGCGCCTAGCGTGGGCGGATGACGAGATACGCGGTGTTCCTCCGGGGCGTCAACGTCGGCGGCGTCGCCGTCACGATGGCCGATCTCAGGCGGGTGCTGGCCGACCTCCCGCTCGGGCAGGTCAGCACCCTGCTCGCCTCCGGGAACGTGGTGTGCACCTTCGCCGGGTCGTCCGCCGACCTCAAGGAGATGGTCGAGCGCGCCCTGCGCGACGGGTTCGGCTACGACGCCTGGGTCGTCGTGCTCACTGCCGAGCGGCTCGGCGAGCTGCTCGACGGCTGCCCGTACCCGGCCGACTCGCCCGACACCCACACCTACGTCACGGTGACGAACGACCCCCTGGCCCTGGACGGGCTGGCCGCGGCGGTGAGCGCGGTGGATCCCGAGGCCGAGGAGACACGGCTCGGTCCGGAGGCCGTGGCGTGGCTCGCACCGGTGGGCGCGACGCTCAGCAGCGTGCGCTCGACAGTCGCGTCGAGGTCGCGCCACCGATCGGCCGTGACCGACCGGAACCTGAGGACGATGATCAAGGTTCGGGCCGCGCTCGACGCGCTCGCCGTCACCTGACCCGGCGGGCGGGCTGTCATCCGGCGGTGAGTCGCTCCACGACGTCAGGCAGCAGGAGGGCGGCGCCGGCGGCGGCGGCGGCCACTGTGACCAGCCCGAGGACCGCGACCCAGACGGCGCCCGGGACGTGCGTCAGCCCGGCGAGCTGGTCGGCGTCGGAGGTCCGCGCGCCGCCACGCCGGCGGGAGTGCGCCAGCTCGGCGACGGTGCGCGGCGCCGCGAGCAGCAGGAACCAGGTCGCGGTGTAGGCGACAGCCGACTGGGTGGTGGGCGGCCCCCACCAGGTCACCGCGAAGGCCACCGCACCGCAGGCCAGCACGACCCACAACCCGAAGAGGTTGCGGATCTGCAGGAGCAGCAGCGCCAGGAGCACCAGGACTCCCCAGAGCAGGGCCAGGGGACGCCCGCCGGCGAGGACCGCGGCGGCGGCGAGCCCGACGAACGCCGGGCCGGTGTACCCGGCGAAGAGCGTCAGCACCATGCCGGCACCCCGTGGCCTGCCACGGGACACGGTCAGCCCGGAGGTGTCCGAGTGCAGCCGGATCCCGGTCAACCGCCGTCCGGTGAGCACCGCGATGACGGCGTGGCCGCCCTCGTGCGCGACAGTCACGACGTGCCGCGCGACCGGCCACACGCCCGGCAGCAGCACGAGGGCCAGGGCGGCCAGCGCGGTGGCCAGCACGACACCGGTCGACGGCAGCGGTTGAGGCGTGGTCAGGCGGTCCCAGATCTCCGGCGGCACGCGCTCATGGTGTCAGGTGCGACGGGTTGCGCTCACCAGGTGTCGGCCAGGGCGAGTCCGGCGACCGCCGCCGCGTCGAGCACCTGGTCCAGGACGAGCACCTCGTCGACGACCAGGTCCGCGCCCGCCAGGCCGGAGCCGACAGCTGCACCGACCGTCAGGGTCATCGGCGCGACGACGACCGGGCCCGGCGGACCGGCAGCGACCGCGATGCCGTCGACGTACAGGGTCGGGCCGGTGGCGCCCGAGGTCAGGACGACGAGATGGGCGGTGGCGCGCGGAGCCAGGGCGGGCGCGGCCAGGACCACCGGGGCGCCCCCGGCGTCGTCGTAGCGCAGCTCGAGCGCGCCGCCCGCGACGACGACCAGCCGGAAGGCCTCCCCGCCGTACCCGTGCACGGCCACCAGCTCACCGTCGGCGGCCGCACCCGCGGTGGCGTCGACCAGCAGGGCGACAGTGGCGTCCTCCGGAGTGGTCAGCGGCACCGGACCGGACGTCAGCCCGCCCTCGAGGGTCCCGGCCAGGTCCCAGGCTGCGCTCGCCGGGTCGCACGCGAGGAGCCCGGGCGCCTGCAGGTCGCCGACCCGCAGGCTGGCCGGCTCGAAGCGCCACTCGAGCACGGGCCCGAGAGCCGCGACGGCCTGGCTCCAGTCGATCGGGTCGCACGGACCGACAGTGACCGTGGCGGTGACGTCTGCTGCACCGGTGAGGGCGGCCGTCGTCGTTCCCGGCACGGGCAGGACAGGGCCGGCGAGTGCGCCCAGGGCGCCACCCAGGAGGACGACCAGGACCGCGCGGCCGCTCGGCCGGCGGTGCGCACCGGCGCAGGGCCCGCGGTCAGTCGAGGAGCAGCGCATCGAGGCGGCCCTCCGGGGAGTCCGGGCCGGTCGCAGCGGCAGGCTCTCGTCGCCGGCGCTCGGACCACGAGTCGACGAGCTCGAGCAGGGCGAGCAGGATCAGCGGTGGGGCGAGCATCACCCACCGGCCGGTCGGTGAGTGCGCCCAGCCGATCCGCGAGCCCCATCCGTGGTGGGCCTCCAGCACCACGCCCCGCACCCGGGTCAGCGGGGTCGCGTTGGGGTCGTTGGTCTGGTTCGCATCGCCCTTGGTCAGGATGAACGCCCGTTCGACCGGCTCCCCCGTCGCGGGGTCGTGCTGGGGCACCATCTCACCGGTCGCCGAGTTCTGGATCATGGCGGGCAGCATGACCATGTCGACGATCCGGTGGGTGACCATGTGCTCGGCGCCGGGCGGCCAGAACGAGGCGACCTGACCGACCCGGAGCTGGCTCGGGTCGGTGACCGCCTGGATCACCACGGCGTCCCCGGCCTGCACGTAGGGCGCCATCGAGCCGGACGTGACGATCAGCAGCCGTTGGCCCTGGGCGCCGAACCACAGCGGCACGGCAAGGCTCGTCACGAAGGCGGCGAGGCACGCACCGATGACCGCCCACACGAGCCCACGCAGCAGGCGGACCGGCCGGCTGCGCCCCGGGAGCGCCAGCCCCGGGTGGACGCGGTGGATCACCCTCGGTGCACCGGGAGGCGCATCGAGGGAGACCGGTCCCGCTGGTGTGGTCGGCACGGCGGGCTGTCAGTTGTTGACTGTCTGCTCGGCGTCGAACGTGAGGGTCAGGTCCGCCGTCGTGCCCTGGAAGGCGTTGGTCGTCGCGGCGGGCAGGTGCACGACGAAGCAGAGGGTCTCGGTGGAGCCGGCACCCAGCGGGCGGTCACCGAGGTTGGCCCCGGTCGCCGAGCTCCCGACCAGACCCGTCGAGACCAGCGGCAGGCCCTCGTCGGTCCCGATCGCGGTGCCAGCCTCGACCCCGGCGGCGCAGGCGGGGTCGGCGTAGACCGCGAGGTCCAGCTCGCCGGCCAGGTCCGCGACCTGGTCGTTCGTCGCGACGAGCGAGATCGAGTAGCGCAGCTCGAGGCTCCCGGCGTTGGACACCGTGACGGACCCGTACGAGGAGTCACCCGGCGCCATGTTCCCGGCCCCCAGGGTGACCGTCGGTGACATGACCGCGGCGATGTCGACGGTCCCGGTGGTGAAGTCCGAGGGCATCGTCTGGGTGTCGGTGAACAGCGCGCCGGTGGTCAACGACGTCACCCCCGCTGCGGCGAGGGCGACCGTCACCGTCGTCGCGATCAGCCGGGCCCGTCGGGCCGGGTCGACGCGGGTGGTGCGGGGTGGGTCGATCATCTCTCGGATCAGGTCGTCCATGGCGGGTCCTCCGGTGTGGGCCGTACGGGGGATGGGTGGTCGGTGGGTCGGATGGGTCGGATGGGCGCGGGCCGGGCCGGCCCCGGTCGGGTGGTCAGGTGCGCACCGGTCCGCGCTGACCGACCGCCTCGGCAGCCGGGACCGCGTGGGAGTACCAGAAGCCCTGGGCCTGGTCGACGTCGAGGGACAGCAGCGTCGCCGCGGTCCGACCGTCCTCGACCCCCTCGGCGATCACCTGCATGCCGAAGGAGTGCGCGAGGTCGACCATCGCCTTGACGACGCTGGCGGCCCGGCGCGCATCGGCGTCGGTGCGCAGGTCCTCGATGAAGAGCCGATCGATCTTCAGGGTCTCGACCGGCAGGTCGCGCAGCTGGGAGATCGAGGTGCTGCCGATGCCGAAGTCGTCGATCGCGACCCGGATCCCGGCGTCGACGAGCCGCTGCAGGACGGGTACGACGCGCCCGGGGTCGGTCACCAGGACCGTCTCGGTGATCTCGACCTCGAGCCACTCCGGACCGACGTCGTGCTCCAGGAGCAGCCGGGTGATCGTGTCCACGATCTCGGTGGACGCGACCGCGTGCCCCGAGAGGTTGACCGCGACCGGCAGGCGCTCGTCCGAGGCCCACCGGGAGAGCTGTCGGGTCACGGTCCGCAGGGCGAACTGCGTGAGGTCGTCGATCAGCCCGGACTGCTCGGCGAGCGGGATGAAGGTCGAGGGTTCCACCGCGCCCCGGGTCGGGTGCTGCCAGCGCATCAACGCCTCGAGCCCGACGGTCGCGCCGGTGACCAGGTCGATCTTGGGCTGGTAGTGCATCGACAGCTCGCCGGGACGGGTCAGGGCCCGGTGCAGCTCGGCCTGGAGCACCAGACGGGCCGGGCTCGAGTCGTCGTCGGCGAGGTCGTAGACGGCCACCCCGAGCCGGTGCTGCTTGGCGGTGTACATCGCGACGTCGGCCTTGCGCATCAGGTCGCTCGCGTCGTCGGCGTGCTCGGGGAGCGCGGCGACGCCGATCGACGTCGCGACGTGCACGTTCATCTCGCCGAGCCGGAACGGCGCGGTGAAGACCGCGCGTGCCCGGTGGGCGAGCCGCTCGGCGTCGGCGACCGAGGCGAGGCCCGGCAGGAGCACGGCGAACTCGTCGCCGCCCAGCCGTGCGACCAGGTCGCGGCCGCGGAAGGTGTCCATCAGGCGCTCGGCGACCTGGACCAGGAGCTCGTCCCCGCGGTCGTGGCCGAGCGAGTCGTTGATGTCCTTGAACCGGTCGATGTCGAGCAGCAGGATCCCGACGCCGTGCCGGTCCAGCCGGGCGGCGGCCACGGCCCGGTCCAGGCGGTCGAGCAGCATCCGCCGGTTGGGCAGACCGGTGAGCGCGTCGAGCAGAGCCATCCGGGCGTTGTCCATCGCGCTGCGCTGGAGCCGGTCGGAGGCCGTGTGGACGGTCCGGTACAGGACCAGCCAGAGCAGCAGCAGGCCGCCGCCGGCGACCAGTCCGAGCGTCCGCACGGCCGTCGCCTGGGTCGCTGCGGTCGGCGTGTGGTCCAGCATGACCTCGGCCGCACCGACGAGCTGACCGCTGTAGGTGACCGGGACGTACACGTCCATCACCGGATCGGTGCTCACCCCACCGGGCGGCGTGGCCCCGCCGGCGCCGGCGCCGGCAGCGCTGGTGGCGGCCACGCTGGTGCCGGCCACTGCCGTGTGCCCCACACCGAGCACCTCGACCTGGGTCAGGACCTCGGGCGCCGGGACGCCACGCAGCACCGCGGCGTCGAGGCGGGCGGTGTCCGCGAAGCCGATCGGCGCGCCGGTCGCGGTCCCGCCGGTGGTGTCGAGCAGGAGGGTGCCGTCCGCCGTCCAGAGCCGGACGCCCAGGAGCCGTGGATCGACCTGGTCGATCACCGCGGTGACCTCGCCGGCGGCGTCCGGGTCCAGCAGCCCCGTGCCGTAGGCGTCGAGGGGCACGACCGAGGTGGTCCAGCCGGCGACCGCCTCCGCGGTCGCGACGTCGTGGGCGAGCGCCTGGTCGTCCAGGGCCTGGGAGGTGGCAGCGACGAGTGCGACCCCGAGCACGGCCGTCCCCGTCAGGCTGATCAGGGCGAAGCGCCTGGTCAGGGAGAGCCCTCTGCCTGCGCGCGGGGTCGCGGGGACGGCTGACGGGGGCATCGGGGGCCTTTGGTGTGGGGCAGCGGCAGGTGCGGGGAGGGACCGGGTCGTGGGGGGGCGACCGGTCGGGACGAACGCGGCTGCTCTGGGGGGATGGCCGCGATCATGGACTGCAATCTGTGACGCTATGTCCGCCGAAGTGGGGGCTCAAGACCCATCTGGGGTACAACGCCGAATTTCACCCCATACCAGCGCGCTCCGGGAACCGCCGTCAGCGCTCCGGGGCGTGGGTCGTCGCGAGGGCTGCGACGGGGGTGCCGAGCAGTGCGCCCGCCTCGGCCCCGGGCATCGCGGGCGCGTACAGCCAGCCCTGTGCGGTGGCGCAGCCCATGCTCCGCAGCTGGTCGGCCTGCGACTGCGTCTCGACGCCCTCGGCGACCACGTCCATGCCCAGGGTGCGGCCCATCGCGACGATGATCCGGACCAGCTCGTTGGTCTGGACGTCGAGGTCGAGCTGCCGGACGAACGACTGGTCGATCTTGAGGGCGTCGACCGGGAAGGCGCGCAAGGCGTTGAGGGAGGACTGGCCCGTGCCGAAGTCGTCGATGTGCAGCCGGACCCCGGCCGCGTGCAGGTCGGCCATGATCTGGCGTGCCGCCTCGGGGTCGGCCATGATCACGGACTCGGTGATCTCCAGGACCAGGCACCGCGGAGGGACCCCGTGCCGGGACAGCGCCTGGGTCACGATGAGCAGCAGGGCCTCGGACCAGAACTCGCGGTGCGAGAGGTTGACCGAGACCGTCACCGGTCCGCCGTAGCCCACCCGCCAGGCGGCGATCTGCTCGCAGACCGTGTCGATGATCCACTGCCCCAGGGGCACGATCATCCCGGACTCCGACATCACCGGCAGGAAGTCCATCGGCAGCAGGATCCCGCGCTCGGGGTGCTCCCAGCGGACCAGGGCCTCGAACTGGGTCACCGCCTCCCCGTCGAGCGAGATGACAGGCTGGTAGTGCACGAGGAACTGGTGCCCGACCAGTGCGGCGCGGACCTCGGACTGGGCCTGCAGACGTCCGGTGGCCCGGGCGTGCATCGTGGGGTCGAAGACGCTGGCCGTGCCGCGCTCCGCCTCCTTGGCGTGGTACATCGCGATGTCCGCGTCGCGGAGCACCTCCTCGGCGCCGTCGTAGCTGGTCTCCGAGGTGGTGATGCCGACGCTGGCCGTGACCGAGACCTCGTGCCCGGCGAGGACGACCGGCGCGGCGATGCGCTCCTGGAGGCGCTCGACGATCGAGAGGACGGCCTCGTGCTTGAGGTCGAACAGGAGCACCGCGAACTCGTCGCCGCCGAACCGCGCGGCCGTGTCGACCGAGCGGAGGTCCCGCCGCAACCGCTCCGCGATCGTCTTGAGCAGCTCGTCGCCCATCAGGTGACCGAGCGAGTCGTTGATCAGCTTGAAGCCGTCCAGGTCGAGGAAGACCACGGCGAACCGGGTCGCGTCGCTCCGGTGCGACTGGTCGATCGCCCACTCCAGCCGTTCGAGGAAGAGCCGGCGGTTGGGCAGGCCGGTCACGGTGTCGTACAGCGCGGCCTCGCGCAGCCGCTCCTCGAGCTCCTTGCGGTCGTCGATGTCCGACAACGAGCCGACGAGCCGCCGTGCGCGCTGACCGGGCTCACCGACCGGCAGCCCCCGGCACAACGTCCACCGGTACTTCTCGTCCGGCCCCTGGACCCGGTGCTCGACGTCGAACGGCTCGTGGTCCAGGACGGCCCGCACGAGCGCGGCGCGGAGCACGGCGCGGTCGTCCGGGTGCACGCGTGAGCCCCAGGGCAGGAGCTCGGGGGCGTCCTGGCGGGCTACCGGGTCCGAGCGGTCCGGGCGGTCGTCGGTCACCCGGGCGGTCGTGATCCCGAGCATGGCCTGGCACCGCTCGGAGTAGAAGCACTCACCGTTGGCGACGTCCCAGTCCCACAGCCCGTCGTGGGTCGCGGCCGTGGCGAGCGCGTAGCGCTCCTCGCTCAGCCGTACGCCCTCGAGCAGGATCTCCTGCTTGAGGGCGACGCCGAGCAGGGACGCCCAGTGGTTGTAGGTCGCGCGACCGGTCCCGGCCTGCGTGTCGACCGGCCCGACCACGCACAGCAGGCCGTGGTCGCCGCTGGCGCCACGGATCGGGATCACGAAGGTGACCTCGTTGTTCGCGGGATCCGCCTGCGCGACGACGGCGCTGGGCGGGAAGTCCTCGACCCGCAGCCGGCCCTCGACCTCTGAGGTGAGGGCGCCGTGCGGGTCGTAGACGCCGGCGATCCGCATCAGGCCGTCCTCGCGCGGTCCGTCCCACAGGGCGAGGCAGCCGACGCGGACCGAGACCCTGCTCAGCCACGCGAGGTCGCCGGGATCGCTGCCGACGCGCCCGAGCAGCCCCATCCCGACGTCGTACTGCTCGACGAGCGAGACCACCAGCTGATCGGCCCGTGCGACCCCGGCCATCGCCTGCAGGCGCCCCAGGCTCGTCACGATCCGGGTCAGGCAGTGGATGAGCGCCTCGTCCCCGGGCAGGTGCGCCGCGCGCAGCACGCCGGCGTGCCCATCGAGCGCTGTGATCACCGCTCCGGTGAACCGTTCGACAGTCTCCGGGGACGGTGTGGACGGGAACAGGGCGCGCAGCCGCGCCGCGATGAGCTCGTCGAGCGCGGTGACGTCGATGTCGGTCATGACCAGTCCGTGCTCGTGCGGAGCCGTGGCGTCACCCGGCAGCCCGAGGTGCTCGAGGACCGTCCGGACCAGTGCGGCCCCGGCCTCGGCGCCCTGCAGCCCGGCCTCCGCCGTGCTGCCGCCGCAGCCGCAGGACCGACGCGGGACGAACGTGGACGGGACGGTGTGCCGCCGGTGCTCGACGGGCTCACCGCGAAGCTCGGCGAGCGCCAGTGCCGCGGCGCGCGCGCCCAGCTCGGTGATCTTCTGGTCGACGGTCGCCAGCGGAGGTGAGCTGTGCCAGCCCGCCTCGACGTCGTCGAAACCGATCACCGCGAGGTCCTGCGGCACCCGCAGCCCGTGGGCTGCGAGCTCAGCGATCAGGCCGAGGGCGATCCGGTCGGTCGTGGTGACGACAGCGGTGATCGCCGGTCGGGCCGCCGCGACCGCCGACGCGGCGCCGCGCCCACCCGGCTCGACGTGGTCCTTGGTCGAGAAGTAGAGCCCGTCCGGGTCGAAGCCGTGGTCGGCCATCGCTGCCAGGTAGGCGTCGTGCCGCTCGCGCATGTCCGTCTGGGCCAGGTTCCCGACGAAGGCGATCCGACGGTGCCCGTGCTCGACGAGGTGCTCGACGGCGGCCCGCACGCCCTCCTTGTTGTCGGCCATGACGGTGGCTGCGTCGACGTCGAGGTCGTTGCTGACGAGCACGACGGGCGTGCCGGCCGCACGCAGCGTGCGCAGGTAGGAGGCGTCCGAGGCCTGCGCGACGGCGATGAAGGCGTCGATGCACCCGGCGCCGACCGGGGCGTCGATCGTCGGGGCCGGGACGAACTCGTCACCGGTGCGGCCGGCGTCGAGGGTCTGGATGAGGGTGACCCGACCACCCGCAGCCGCCACCTCCTGGACGACGCCGGCCAGGACCTCGCCGAAGTAGAAGCCGCCGGTGACCGGCGACAGCACGCCGATGTGGATCATCGTTCACAGGTCCCGACCAGGACGGCCGAGGGAGCCGGGACGGGGTCGTCCGTGGCGTCCAGCGTCGTGCCGAGCAGCGCGCCGGCCGCACCGCCGGGCAGAGCCTTGGCGTACAGCCATCCCTGGGCGTTCGCGCAGCCGAGCGCCCGGAGATGGTCGGCCTGCTGCCGGGTCTCCACGCACTCGGCGACGACGTCGAGCCCGAGCGCGGTGCCGATCTCGAGGATGATCCGGACCAGCTCGGCCGTCTGCTGCGAGACGTGCAGCTCGCGGATGAAGGAGCCGTCGATCTTCAGCGCGTCGACCGGCAGGGTGCGCAGCGCGTGCAGCGAGGACTGGCCGGTGCCGAAGTCGTCGATGTGCAGCTGCACGCCCGTCGCGTGCAGCGCCGCCATCAGCTCCCTGGCCGCATCGGGCTCGGTCATGACGACGGACTCGGTGATCTCCAGGACGAGACAGCGCGGCGGGACCGCGTGTCGCGCCAGGGCGCCCGCCACGGTCTCCAGGAGGTCTGCGGCCCAGAACTCGCGGTGCGAGAGGTTGACCGCCACCGCGATGTCGCCGCCGTAGGCCAGCCGCCACTCGGCGATCTGGCGACACACCTCGTCGATGATCCAGCTGCCGAGGGCGACGATCGTGTGGTTCTCCGCCATCACGGGCAGGAACTCGATCGGTGGCAGGAGGCCCCGGTCGGGGTGCTGCCAGCGCACCAGCGCCTCGAACCGGGCCAGGGCCGAGCCGTCGAGGGCGACGATCGGCTGGTAGTGCACGACGAACTGGTGCTCGGCCAGGGCGGTGCGCAGCTCGCCACGCTCCCGCAGCCGCCCGGTCGCCCGGGCGTGCATCGAGGCGTCGAAGACCCGGGCGGTCCCGCGCTCGGCCTCCTTCGCGTGGTACATCGCGATGTCGGCGTCCCGCAGCACGTCCTCGGCGCACGTGTAGCCGCTCTCGGAGGTCGCGATGCCGATGCTGGCCGTGACCGAGACCTCGTGGCCGCCCAGGACGACGGGTGCGGCGATCCCCTCGTGGATGCGCCGGGCGATCACGAGCACCTCGTCGGGGACCGGGTCGACCAGGAGCACGGCGAACTCGTCGCCGCCGAACCGCGCGGCCGTGTCGACCGAGCGCAGATCGGCGCGCAGCCGATCCGCGACCACCGTGAGCAGCTCGTCACCCATGAGGTGGCCCAGCGAGTCGTTGACCAGCTTGAAGCCGTCCAGGTCCAGGAAGATCACCGCGAAGTTGGCCCCCCGCCGGCGCCGTGGCTGAGCGACCGCCAGGGCCAGCCGGTCGAGGAACAACCGCCGGTTGGGCAGCCCGGTCAGCTCGTCGTACAGGGCGCCCTGGCGCAGCTGCGCCTCGAGCTCCTTGCGCGGGTTGATGTCCGACAGCGACCCGACGAGGCGATCGACCGGCCCGGCTCCCGAGGTGACGCCCAGCCCGCGGAGCAGGACCCAGCGTTCGCACCCGCCCGCGAGCGCGACGCGGAACTCGGCCTCGATGGGCTGGTCGCGCCACGACATCGCCTTGGCCATCGCCTCGCGCACGGTCGGCTCGTCCGCAGGGTGCACGCACCGCCACGCGTCGCTGTCGGTCAGGTCGTCCTCCTGGCCGCCCTCGGGCAGGCCGAGCAGGTCGCGGCACCGGGCGGACAGGAACAGCAGGTCGGTGGTGAGGTCCCACTCCCAGAGCCCGTCGTTGGCGGCCTTCGCGGCGAAGGCATATCGCTCCTCGCTCATCCGGACGGCGGCGTGGAGCTCCTCGTCCTCGAAGGCCGAGCACAGCAGCGTGGCCCAGTGCCGGTAGGTGTCCCGGGCGGACGACGTGTCGATCTCGGCGATCACCGCGAGCAGGCCCCAGTCGCGGTCCCGGCTGCGGACCGGCACGACGAGGCACACCTCGCGGTGCCGGCTCGCCGCCTTGGCGATCATCGCGGTCGGCGGGAAGCTCTCGACCGGCAGCTCGGAGCCCACGAGATCGGCGGCGTCGCCGCTCGCGTCGAACTGTCCGACGATCCGCACGTGCCCGTCGGCGGCGCCGTCCCAGAGCCCGAGCACTGCCGATCGGACATGCGTCGCGGCCACCCAGCGCAGTCGGCGCGGATCTGTGCCGCGGGCGTCGAGCAGCGCCGCGTCGACGGCGAACTGCTCCTCGAGCGCGCTCTCGAGGCTCTGCGACCTGCGCAGGTACGCGCCGGCCTGCATCTGCCACAGGCCGGCGGTGACCTGGGCGGCGCCGCACGCCGCCCGGCTGCCGGGGCGCGCCTCCCACGAGGTCAGGACCTGCACGTACTCATTGATGGCGTTCGCCACCGGGTGCAGCATCTCCGGCCGGGGCGCCAGCCGGTGCAGCGTGGTGAGCAGCCGCTGGACCTGCTCGGTGGACGGGTCGCGGTCCTGCGCCAGCACCCGCTCCACGTCGTCGACGGCCTGGCGGACCCGGTCGTCGGTGGGCGCGACGCCGATCGCCTCGCGTCCGGCCAGCAGGGTGCCACGCAGCAGGTCCTTGAGCTCGTCGCGCAGGGTGTGCCGCGTCGTGTCGGTGCCACGCACCGAGCGGTGGTCCGCCGAGCCGAGCAGGTCCGTCACGCACCCGCACGAACCGCGCGCCGCGACCACCACGGCCGGTGAGCTGAAGGTGATCGGCGGCACCGGCTCGCCGTGGATGCACGAGACGACGAGCCGGCCCGCGAGCGCTCCCACCTCGTCGAAGCGCTGGCTCACGCTGGACAGGGTCGGTGTGCTGAACGCGCCGGCCTCGGTGTTGTCGAACGCGACGACGGCGACGTCCTGCGGCACCGCCACCCCGGCATCGGCCAGGGTGGTGAGCATGCGGAGGGCGGTGCGGTCGGTGGCGACCATCAGGGCCGTCGGCCGGATCGGGGCGTCGAGGAAAGCGCGCGCGGCCGTGACCCCGCCGGTCTCGGTGGGGTCGCCGGCCTCGAACAGCAGGTGCGGACCGGACTCCAGCTCATGGATCGCCAGGGCCTCGAGATAGGCGGCGTACCGCTCCTGCATGTCGCTCTGGGTCAACGCCCCGGCGAAGCCGATCCGGGTGTGCCCGTGCGCGATGAGGTGCTCCACGGCGGCGAACGTGCCGCCGTGGTTGTTGGGCAGGGCGACGGGTGCGTCGAAGCCCTCGACGCGGCTGCTCGCCAGCACGACCGGCTTCCCGGCGGCACGGATGCGCGCGAGGTACGGACCGCCGGCGGCGAGCGAGACGGAGACCACGCCGTCGATCTCGTCCCAGGCCACCGGCAGGTCGTAGCCGGGGACGCGGTCCAGCTCGTCCGGCCGGTCGTCCGGGTCGACGGTCTGCACGACGACGACGCGTCCGCCGGCCGCAGCGACCTCGCGCGTCAGGCCCGCGAGGAGGGCACCGTGATAGAACCCGCCAGTGCTGCGGGCAAGGGCGAGCACCGTCATCTGGTGCGACACGGGATCCTCCGGGGTCGCTGTCGGACGGATACGACCCTCCCTCTGGTCATCGGCCGTTCACCTACGCACTTGAGGGCGCCCGATGCGGGCTGTGGGGTCGAGGGCCGCGGGGTCGAGGGTGGTTCCGAGCAGGGTGCCGGCGTCGTGGCCGGACAGGGCCCGGGCGTAGAGCCAGCCCTGGGCGTCGGTGCAGCCCAGGGCGCTGAGCCGGTCGGCCTGCTCGCGGGTCTCGACGCACTCGGCGATCACCTCGAGGCCGAGGGCCCGTCCCATCGTGAGGATGACCCCGACGAGCTCGGCGGTGCGGTCGATCTCGGTGAGCTCGCGGATGAACGAGCCGTCGATCTTCAGCGCGTCGACCGGCAGGGTGCGCAGGGCGTGCAATGAGGACTGGCCGGTGCCGAAGTCGTCGATGTGCAGGCGGATGCCCAGGTCGTGCAGCGCCGCCATGACGCGGTGGGCGTGGTCGACGTCCGTCATGATCACCGATTCGGTGATCTCCAGGACCAGGCTGTGGGCAGGGACGTGGTGGCGGTCGAGGGCCAGGGTCAGGACGTCGAGCAGGTCGGTGGACCAGAACTCCCGGTGCGAGAGGTTGACCGCGACCGTCACCGGTCCGGGGTAGGTCTCGCGCCAGGTCGCCAGCTGGGCGCAGACCTCGTCGATGACCCAGGTGCCGAGGCTCACGATGGTCGTGTTGTCCTCCATGGCGGGCAGGAACTCCCCGGGCAGCAGGAGGCCCCGGTCGGGGTGCTGCCAGCGCACCAGCGCCTCGAACCGGGCGACGCCCGAGCCGTCGAGGGCGACGATCGGCTGGTAGTGCACGACGAACTGGTGCTCGGCCAGTGCGGTGCGCAGCTCGCCGCGGACCTTGAGCCGGCCGGTGGCCCGGGCGTGCATCGTCGGGTCGAAGACGCTGGCCGTGCCCCGCTCGGTCTCCTTGGAGTGGTACATCGCCAGGTCCGCGTCGCGCAGCACGTCCTCCGCGTCGCCGTAGCCGCTCTCGGAGGTCGTGATGCCGACGCTGGCGGTGACGAACACGTCCTGGCCGTCCAGGCGCACCGGTGCGGCGATCCGCCGCTGGATGCGCTGGGCGATCACGAGCACCTCGTCGGGGATCGGGTCGACCAGCAGGACGGCGAACTCGTCGCCGCCGAACCGCGCGGCGGTGTCCACCGAGCGCAGATCGGCGCTCAGCCGTTCGGCCACGGTGCGCAGCAGCTCGTCACCCATCAGGTGGCCCAGCGAGTCGTTGACCAGCTTGAACCCGTCCAGGTCGAGGAACACCACGGCGAACCGGCTGGTCGGGTGTCGCTCGAGCTGCCTGACGGCCGCCGCCAGCCGGTCGAGGAACAGCCGCCGGTTCGGCAGCCCGGTGACGGAGTCGTACAGCGCCCCGAGCCTTAGCTGCTCCTCGAGCTCCTTGCGCTGGTCGATGTCGGAGAACGAACCCACCAGGCGCTCGACCGGACCGTCGGTCGGCCCGACGCTCAGACCGCGGCACAGCAACCACCGGTACCCGCGCGCCGGGCTGCCGGCCCGGTACTCGATCTCGATCAGCTCGTCGCGGCGCGCCTGCGCGGCAGACAGCGCCGCGCGCACGAGGGCGAGGTCCTCGGGGTGGATCATCGCCTCCCACGCGGCGCGGGCCAGCGCCTCGGACTCGGCGGGCCCGGTCAGGCCGATCAGGTCGCGGCCGCGTTCGGAGACGTAGAACCCGTCGGTCTCGGGGTCGAGCTCCCACAGGCCGTCGTTGGCGGCCCTCGCGGCGAACGCGTACCGCCGCTCGCTCGCCCGGACCGCCGCCTGCAGGGCCCGCTCCTCGAGCGCCGACGCGAGCAGGCCCGCCCAGTAGTGGTAGGTCTCGCGGGCCGACGTCGTCTCGATCTCGGTGACGACGGCGAGCAGTCCCCAGGCGTGCTCCCGGCCGCGGACCGGGACCACGACGCACACCCGCCGCTGCGCGGCGGTCGCGTCGGCGACGAGGGCGGCCGGCGGAAACTGCTCGACATCGATCACCGTGCCGACGAGGTCGCCGAGCAGCCCTCCGGGGTCGTGGACACCGCTGATCCGCAGGGTCCGCGAGGCCGGGTCGTCCTCCTGGCCGCCCTCCCACAGTGCGAGCACGCCGCCGGTGACGTGCGTGCGGCGCAGCCACGCCAGGTCCCGCGGGTCCTTGCCGTCGGGGTCGAGCAGGGCGGAGTCGACCCCGAACTGCTCGTCGAGGGTCAGCTCGAACGCGCCGGCCTGGTCGACGAAGCCCGCGGCCCGCAGGGGCCACAGGCCGGCGGCGAGGGCATCGGCAGCATCCGGTGCGGCCACCGCCCGGACGTAGTCGGTCAGGGTGCCGCCGACGTGGCGCAGCGTCCGCGGACCGTGCGCGAGGCGGCGCACCTGGGACGCGAGGTCCGGGACGGCTGCCCGGGCCGTCGTCGCATCCGTCGCGGCAAGGGCGTCCACCTGGGTCATCAGGTCGTCGATCTGTCGGCGCAGCGGTCCGTCCAGCGCCTCCCGTCCGGTCATCAGCGGGCGCCGGATGTGTGTGACGCACTCGCGGCGCAGCGCAGCGGCATCGGCGGCCGACCGATGCCCCTGCCCGGGGAGCGCCCGCTGCCCGGCCGGCTCGACGCCGGGAGGCGTCAGGTCGCAGCCGCACGAGCCCCGGATGACGACTGTCGCAGGTGACGTGTGCGGGACGGCCGGCACGTCCTCGCCCCGGATCTGCGCGAGGACCAGTCGGGCCGCGAGCGCCCCGACCTCGTCGAACGGCTGGTCGACAGTCGTCAGGGCCGGGGCCGTGTAGGCCGACGCCTCGATGTTGTCGAAGCCGACGACGGCCAGCTCGCCGGGGATGTCGACCCCTGCGGCGATCATGGTCGCCATGAGGCCGATCGCGTTGCGGTCGGTGGCGACCATGAGCGCGCTGGGCCGCGACGCGCAGGCCAGGAGGGCGTTGGCGGCCTCGATGCCCCCGCTCTCGGCGTTGTCGCCCGTGCCGAGCACGTGCGTCGGGTCGATCGGGAGCCCGTGCTCCGCGAGCGTCTGCGCGAACGCCGCGTACCGGTCGATGATGTCCCGCTGGGCGAGGTTCCCGGCGAACCCGATCCGGGTGTGCCCGTGTGCGATCAGGTGCTCGACCGCCGCGACGGTGCCGTGGTGGTTGTCGGGCCGGGCTGTCGGTGCCGTGAGGCCCGCGAGCAGGTTGCTGGCGACGACGACGGGCCGGCCCGCGTCCTGGACGGCCTGCAGGTAGGCGGTCGGTGCCGCGGAGGTGATCGAGACGACACCGTCGACCTCGCCCCAGGCGACCGGGATCGAGAAGTCCGGTGCCTCGCCGATCTCGTCGCTGCGTACCCCGGGCTCGAGGGTCTGGACCAGGATGAGCCGACCGTCGACCGAGGCGACCTCCCGGGCGATCCCGGTCAGGATGGCGCCGAAGTAGTAGCCGCCGGTGCTCGGCGAGAGCACGAGGAGGGTCAGTGGACTGCGCACTGCCACCTCCTTCGCGACGCGGGCCGGCGCGACCGGCGAGCGGGCGCGCGCCGGTGGCACGACCGGGGTCCTGCACACGGTCTATCGGCCGGAACGGCACGACTCTGAACCATCGGGACCGACCATCGCGACGCAGGTCACAGGGCCTGAACTGCCGCTGAGCACGTCGATGGTGCACAATAGGTCCCAGGAGTGCGCATCCTGCGCGTCCTACGTCGTGGAGCACCGGCGGGCGAATGCCCGCATCGCCGCCGCGAGCCCCGACCATCCACCGCCGGAAAGGCGCCCTTCACATGCTCACTTTTGCTTCCCTCGGTGTGCCCGAGATCCTGGTCCGCTCGCTCGCGGAGCGTGGGATCACCGAGCCGTTCCCGATCCAGACGGCGACCCTGGCCGACACCCTCGCCGGGCGGGACGTGCTCGGCCGGGGCCGCACCGGCTCCGGCAAGACGCTCGCCTTCGCCATCCCGATGGTGGTCCGGCTCGCCGGCTCGGGGACCTCGGACCCGGCGCGCCGTCGGGCCCGTCGGCCCCGTGGCCTGGTCCTGGCGCCGACCCGCGAGCTGGCGACCCAGATCGCCGCGACGCTCGAGCCGCTGGCCGAGGCCTTCGGCCTGCGCGTGACCACGATCTTCGGCGGCGTGTCCCAGCACCGTCAGGTGATGGCGCTCGACGCGGGTGTCGACATCGTCGTCGCGTGCCCCGGCCGCCTCGAGGACCTCCTCGGCCAGAAGGTGCTGACCCTCGACGGCATCGAGATCACCGTCCTCGACGAGGCCGACCACATGGCGGACCTCGGCTTCCTGCCCGGCGTCCGGCGCCTGCTCTCCGCGACGCCGGCCCGTGGTCAGCGGCTGCTCTTCTCCGCGACCCTCGACAACGGGGTCGACCAGATCGTGCAGCGGTTCCTCGACCGGCCCACGACGCACTCGGTGGACTCGGCCGAGTCGCCGGTCGCGGCGATGACCCACCACGTCTTCACCGTCGACGGTGTCGAGACCAAGCGCGCCGTCGTGCAGCACCTGGCCTCCGGCGTCGGACGGCGGCTGCTCTTCACCCGCACCAAGCACCAGGCCAAGAAGCTCGCCAAGCAGCTCACCGCTGCGGGCATCCCCGCCGTCGAGCTGCACGGCAACCTGAGCCAGAACGCCCGTGAGCGCAACCTCGAGGCGTTCACCTGCGGCTCGGTCCGGGTGCTCGTCGCGACGGACATCGCGGCGCGCGGCATCCACGTCGACGACATCGAGCTCGTCGTGCACGTCGACCCGCCGGCCGAGCACAAGGCCTACCTGCACCGCTCCGGCCGCACCGCGCGCGCCGGGTCGGGTGGCGACGTGGTCACGGTCGTGCTGCCCGAGGAGACCGGGGACATGCGCACGCTCGCCCGGCTGGCGAAGATCCGCGCGACACCGCAGGCCGTCCGGGTCGGCACGCCCGCCCTCGCCCAGCTGGTCGGCGAGGTCGCAGCCGTCGTGATGCCCACCGCACCGCCGGTCTCGGTCCGGACCGGCCAGGCTCCGTCGGGTGCTGCGCGCTCCGGCTCGGGATCGGGTCGTGGACGCAGCACGGGCCGCGGCGCCGGCCGGACGGACGGCCCGGGCCGTGGCGCCGGCGGTGCGCCGAAGGACGCCGCCCCGACGGCCGGTGGCCGGGGTCGCCGCACCGGTTCGACGACCACCGCCAAGGCCGCACCCGTCGGCCGTGGAGCGGGCTCGCAGGGTCGCAGCGCCAACTCGCAGTTCCCGACCCAGCCCGGCTCCGGCGGCGCCCGCCGTGGCGGCGCCGTGGAGATGTCGGTCGGCGGTGGCGGCCGGCGCCGTGGCCGCTGAGGCCGCGTCGGGCCGGCACCCGATGCCGGTCCGTCGTACCGTCGCCGCTGTCCTGTTCCGGCTGATCGGCTGGCGCAAGGTCGGCACGCTCCCGCGCACCGGCATCTTCATCGGTGCACCGCACACGTCGAACTGGGACTTCGTCCTGACCCTGATGGTGCTGTGGACGGACGGCATCCCGCCCCGGCTGCTGGTCAAGCGCGAGGCCTTCTGGTGGCCGCTCGGCCCGCTCCTGCGTGCCCTCGGGGGGATCCCGACGGACCGCAGCGGGCACCGCGGGCTCGTCGAGCGGCTCGTCGCCGAGGCGCAGGCCGATCGCTCGTTCGCCCTGGTCATCGCGCCCGACGGCACCCGGCACAGGACCGACCACTGGAAGTCGGGCTTCTACCGGCTCGCGCAGGCGACCGGCCTGACTGTCACGCTCGGGTTCCTCGACGGGCCGACCCGGACAGCGGGTGTCGGCCCCACGATCCACGTCACCGGGGACATGCGGGCCGACATGGACCGGATCCGGCCGTTCTACGCCGACAAGCACGGTGTGCGGCCAGGCCGCGGCAGCACGCCCCGCCTGCGCGGCGAGGACGATGCGCAGGGCAGCGGTACGGCCGGGGAAGAGACCCACGCGACCGGGGAAGAGACCGACCCCGGACCGCGTTGACCTGGGCGGGGTCCAGCGAACGGGCGTCGAGCGAACGGAGCAGAGCGATGACGTACGAGGTGACCAAGCCGCAGGAGCAGTGGCGCTCCGAGCTGTCCGAGCAGGAGTACGCGGTCCTGCGCGAGGCCGCGACCGAACGCCCGTGGACCGGTGAGCTCCTCGAGGAGAAGCGCCGGGGCACCTACGGCTGCCGGGCCTGCGGAGCCGTCCTGTTCACCGCCGAGACGAAGTTCGACTCGCACTGCGGCTGGCCGAGCTTCTACGCCCCCACCGCGCAGGACGCGGTCGAGCTCATCGAGGACCGCTCCCTCGGCACGGTCCGCACCGAGGTCCGCTGTGCGCGCTGCGGCTCCCACCTGGGCCACCTGTTCGACGACGCGCCGCAGACCCCGACCGGCGACCGGTTCTGCATGAACTCGGTCTCGCTGACCTTCGACCCGGTCGACGGCCCGGCCTGATGCGGGTCGTCCGATGACCGAGCGGAGCCGACGGCCACGTCGACCGGCGATGCTCGACCCGAAGGCGGCGGACGAGCTGCCGGGCGACATCGATCCCGCGCTGCGTTCCGAGGTCGCGCACACGACGGCGAACGCGATCGTGCACCAGGGCCGGGCCGCCGAGGACCCGGAGGTCGTCGCGCGGCTCGTCGGCCTGGTCGAGGCCGAGGGCCTGGACACCGTTGCGGGCATGTGGGCGGACAGCCCGCCGACGACCCTGCCAGGGGCCTTGTGGCGGCTGTACGTGCTGCGCGAGTGGGTCCGGCGTGACCCGCGCACGATCGCCGAGCGCTACCGGCTGGGCGTCGTCCGCGCCGAGGTGCACGACGCCGTGGCGGGGGTCGCGAGCCCACCGGGCCCCGAGGAGGTCTCCGAGGTGGTCGACGCCGTCCTGTCCGGCGTGTTCGCCGGCGACCTCGCCGTCGCGCTCGAGCGCGGCGCCGCCTTCTGCCGTGTCCTGGCCACCGGCGCGGCCTTCGACGCCGACGCCCTCGAGGACCGCGACGCCGACCTCGCGGGCCGCCTCACCCGTGGCGCCTCGGGGCTCGTCCGCACCGCCGAGGAGCTCGAGGTCGCCGCCGGCCTCTGGCGTGCGAACCGCCTGGACTGACCGGCCTGCGGGGCTGCCCGGCGTCCCGGCCGGAGCTCGTCCGTCGGACGGTTCGTCCCCCGCACCGGCCGCACCCGGCTAAAATGACGCACGACGTCGGGTCGCGGTAGCCCCGGGCTCCACACACAGCCGCTTCGAGCGGCCTCCGCGCCGACAGGCGCTCTGCGGCCCGACGTCGCCACCTCGTCATCACCACCTCGTCATGGCCTCGCCGGCCTGCGCCATCGCCTCGCCGGTCTCCGTGGGCCGCCGTTCACGCGGGCGTCACCGCAGTGTGGCCTGAGCGACACCCGGACAGTTGTGCGTTCACGTCCAGGCTGCCCTAGCCTTTGCAGGACCGCCCCCCTCTCCCTACGGAGATCTGCCGTGCGCCTGACCCCGCGCAACACATCCTTCTTCGACCTGCTCGGAGACTCGGCGCGCCACCTCGTGGTCGGAGCCGACCTGCTCAGCCAGCTGCTCGGCGCCGAGCGCAGGGAGCGGAAGGCCTACGCGGTGCAGCTGCGCGAGGCGGAGCACGCCGCCGACGAGTCCACGCACATGATCATGCGCCGGCTCAACCAGACGTTCGTCACACCGTTCGACCGGCACGACATCTACGGGCTGGCCTCGGGCCTCGACGACTGCATGGACTACATGGAGGAGGCCGGCGACCTCATCGTGCTCTACAAGCTCGACGTCCTGCCGCCCCTGGTCGCCGACCAGGTCGAGGTGCTGCGCCGCTGCGCCGAGCTCACGGCCGACGCGATGCCGCGGCTGCGCTCGATGAAGGACCTCGCCGAGTACTGGGTCGAGATCAACCGGCTCGAGAACCAGGCCGACCGCACGTACCGCAAGCTGCTGGCTGAGATGTTCAACGACGGGACCGACGCCATCGAGCTGATGAAGCTCAAGGAGGTCGTCGACGCGCTCGAGGCCGGTGCCGACGCGTTCGAGAAGGTCGCGAACCTCGTCGAGACCATCGCGCTCAAGGAGTCCTGAGCGCGGTGGAACTTGCGCTCGTCATCGTCGTCGTCGCCTTCTCGCTCGGCTTCGACTACACCAACGGCTTCCACGACGCCGCCAACGCCATCGCGACGTCGGTGTCCACCCGGGCACTGACCCCGCGCGCCGCACTGATCATGGCGGCGGTGTTCAACATGCTCGGTGCGTTCCTCGGGACGGACGTCGCGCACACCATCGGCAGCGGGATCATCCACATCGACGAGAGCTCCGGCCAGCAGGGCATGATCATGGTGCTGTCCGCGGTCATGGGTGCGATCGTGTGGAACCTGGTCACCTGGTGGTTCGGCATGCCGTCGTCGTCGTCGCACGCGCTGATCGGGGCGCTGACGGGGGTCGGCCTCGCCGCCGGGATCACCGTGCACTGGGACGTCATCCTCAGCAAGGTCATCATCCCGATGCTCGTCTCGCCGGTCGTTGGCTTCAGCCTCGCCTTCGTGCTGATGGTCGGGGTCCTGTGGCTCTTCAAGAACGCGAACCCGCACAAGGTGACCCGTCGCTTCCGCATCGCACAGACCGCGTCGGCGGCCGCGATGGCCCTGGGCCACGGTCTGCAGGACGCGCAGAAGACGATGGGCGTGATCGTCCTCGCCCTGGTCGCGGGGGGTTTCCACACCGGCGACGAGATCCCGGTCTGGGTGAAGATCTCCGCGGCGCTGGCGATCTCGCTCGGCACGTACTCGGGTGGCTGGCGCATCATGCGCACCCTCGGCCGCAAGGTCATCGAGCTCGACCCGGCGCGCGGGTTCGTGGCGGAGTCCGTCGCCGCCTCGGTGCTCTACATCACGGCCTTCGTGTTCCAGGCGCCGATCTCGACCACCCAGACGATCACCTCGGCGATCATGGGCGTCGGTGCGACCAAGCGCCTGTCAGCGGTCCGCTGGGGGGTCGCCGGCAACATCGCCATCGCGTGGGTGCTGACCATCCCGGCCGCCGGAGCCGTGGCAGCCGGCGTCTACCTGACCATCACCTACTTCTTCGGCTGAGCCACCGACGTCTTTTGCCTGGCCCGCACGACCGCCCGCGCAGGGGTGGGCCGTCAGACGTGCGGTGGGCGGTGGTGCTCGAGCGCCACGACCCGGGCGGACCTCCCCGCGCCGGCGACATGGGCGACCAGGACCTCACCGGTGCGCAGGTAGGGGTCGGCGGTGGGCAGGACGCCCACGGTCCACCGCCGGGTCGACTCGCCGATCACGTCCAGGACGGTGCCGAGCACCGGCCGGTGGGTCGAGACCAGGACGTCGCGCGCGTGGGCCAGGTGGTCGGTCAGGACGGCGACCACCGTGGCGCGGTCGCTCGCGTGCGCGGACTCGGTCAGCGCCTCGAGGGTGGTGACGGGGAGCCCGGTGGCGCTCGCGTACGGCTCGACGGTCCGCACGCACCGGTCCCAGGGGCTCGTGACGATCTCGCGGACCCCGAAGGCCGCCAGCGCGGGCACCAGCGCCTCGGACTGCGCGCGGCCCAGCGGCGTCAGCGGACGGGAGGCCTCCCCGCCCGACCATCGGGCGCGCGGACGTGCCTGTCCGTGCCGCACGACGGCGAGCACCCGGGTCCGGAGCCGATCGGCCGCCCAGAGGCTCTCCACGACCTTGAGCGGGGCGCGGTCGGTCCGGCGGGTCAGGAGGTCCGCTGCCGTCGAGGTGCTGACCCACACGACGTCGTCGATCTCGGTGAGCTCGGCGGGTCGGACGGTGCCGCGCGCCTCGACCGCCACGGCGTCGCGCTCCTCGGCGATCCGCGCGGACCAGTAGCGCACGGCCTTGCCGCGGCCGTCGGGCGTCCGGTAGCGCAGCCCGGGGAGGGGGACGCCGAGCACGACCGGGACGCCGATCTCCTCGGCGACCTCGCGCACGGCGGCGGCGGCCACCCCCTCGCCGGGGTCCAGCTTGCCCTTCGGCCAGGACCAGTCCTGGTAGCGGGGGCGGTGCACCAGCGCCACCTCGAGGCGGCCGGACTGTTCGCGCCACACGACCGCGCCGGCCGCGTGCACGACGCCGAGGGACGTGCCCTCGTGCGTGGCGAGCACCTGGCTCAACGGTCGCGCGCGGGACGACGCCGCTGCCGGGCGATGAGCAGCTCCTGCAGGTCGCGGAGGTGCTCGCCGTCCGGGCCGACGTGGTGGCGTGTCCAGTCGCCGTCGGGACCGAGGTGCCAGGACGACGTGCGGTCGTCCATCGACATCGTGATGAGCTCGATGAGCTCGGCGACGTGATCCGGGTCGCCGATCCGCACGAGCGTCTCCATCCGGCGGTCGAGGTTGCGGTGCATCAGGTCGGCCGACCCGATGAAGACCTCCGGCTCGCCGTCGTTCGCGAACGCGAAGATCCGCGCGTGCTCGAGGAAGCGACCGAGGATCGAGCGCACCCGGATCGTCTCGCTCAGCCCCGGGACGCCCGCCCGCACGGCGCAGATGCCGCGGACGAGCAGGTCGATCGGTACGCCCGCCTGCGAGGCGCGGTACAGGGCGTCGATGGTCGTCTCGTCGACCACCGAGTTGACCTTGATCCGGATCCAGGCCGGTCGTCCGGCGCGGTGTGCGGCGGTCTCCCGCTCGATCCGCTCGAGCAGGCCCGAGCGCAGTGAGCGCGGCGCGACCAGGAGCCGCTGGAACCGGGCCTTGGGCGCGTAGCCGGAGAGCTGGTTGAACAGCCGGGTCAGGTCCTGGCCGACCTCGGGGTCGGCCGTGAGCAGGCCGTAGTCCTCGTACAGCCGGGCGGTCTTGGGGTTGTAGTTGCCGGTCCCGACGTGGCAGTAGCGGCGCAGCCCGTCCATCTCCTGGCGCACGACGAGCGAGAGCTTGCAGTGCGTCTTGAGGCCGACGATGCCGTACACGACGTGCACGCCCGACTGCTCGAGCTTGCGCGCCCACGAGATGTTGGCCTGCTCGTCGAACCGGGCCTTGATCTCGACCAGCGCCAGCACCTGCTTGCCGGCCTCGGCCGCGTCGATCAGGGCGTCGACGATCGGCGAGTCGCCGGAGGTCCGGTAGAGCGTCTGCTTGATCGCGAGCACCTTGGGGTCGGCGGCGGCCTGCGCGAGGAAGGCCTGCACCGACGTCGCGAACGAGTCGTACGGGTGGTGCAGCAGGATGTCGCGCGCCCGGATGGCAGCGAAGATGTCGGTGGGCGACGCACTCTCCACCTCGGCGAGGTGCCGGTGGGTGCCGCCGATGAACCGCGGGTAGTGCAGGTCGGCCCGGTCGAGGTCGGCGATCAGGTTCAGACCGGTCAGGTCGAGCGGCGCCGGCAGCTCGTAGACCTCGGACTCGGTGACGCCGAGCTCGCGGATCAGGAGCTGGCGCACGCGCGGGGCGGTGTTCTCCGCGAGCTCGAGGCGCACCGGCGGGCCGAAGCGGCGGCGCAGCAGCTCCTTCTCCATCGCCTGGAGGATGTTCTCGGCGTCGTCCTCCTCGACCTCGACGTCCTCGTTGCGGGTGACCCGGAAGGTGTGGTGCTCGCGCACCTCCATGCCGGGGAACAACGAGTCGAGGTGCACCGCGATGACGTCCTCGAGCGGGACGAACGACGTCGGGCCGCGCTCCAGGTCGGCGGTCTGGGTGCCCGGCGCGCTCGGCCGGCCACGTGCGTCGACCGCGATGAACCGAGGCAGCAGCGGGGGGACCTTGACCCGCGCGAAGTGCTCCTTGCCCGTCGTCGGGTTGACCACCACGACGGCGAGGTTCAGGGACAGCCCGGAGATGTACGGGAACGGGTGTGCCGGGTCGACGGCCAGCGGCGTCAGGACCGGGAAGATCTGCTTGCGGTAGAACTTGTGCAGCCGCTCCTGCTCGTCGGCGCCCAGGTCGTCCCAGTGCACCAGGGTGATGCCCTCGGCGACGAGAGCCGGCTGAACGGACCCCGTGAACACCTCGGAGTGCGCGTCCATCAGCTCCTGCGCGCGGCTGTCGATGGCCTCGAGGACCTGACGCGGGCTCAGGCCCGAGGCGGCGGTGACGGCCATCCCGGTCGCGATCCGTCGCTTGAGGCCGGCCACCCGGACCATGAAGAACTCGTCGAGGTTCGAGGCGAAGATCGCCAGGAACCGCACGCGCTCCAGCAGGGGCAGCGACTCGTCCTGCGCGAGCGCCAGCACGCGCTCGTTGAAGGCGAGCCACGAGAGCTCGCGGTCGCTGAAGCGGTCCTCGGGCAACGGCTCGACGGGCTCGCCCGGCGCTGCCTCGCCGTCGCTCGGCGCGCTGTCAGGCACGTCCGCCCGCTCGTCCCGCAGTGCGTCCAGGGGCTCGACGTCGCCGTCCAGCACCGCCGTCGAGGGGTCCACGGCGGCCACGTCGTCCGGCACCGTCGGCTCCTGGTCGGGGGGCGCGGTCGTGGCGGCGCTCGTTCGGGCGTCGGTGGTCATGGGAAGCATCGTTGCACCAGAAGGCGAACACCGGGAGTCGGGCGGGCTCGACCGGTGGGGTGGGTCACCGGTACTGGACGTCGACCCGGGAGGTCTCGAAGCCAGCCGCGAGGTAGGTCCGGACGGCGCCGGCGTTCTGCGGCGACGTGTACAGCACCACGCGCCGCAGCCCTCTGGCGGCGAGATGGTCGACCGTCGCAGCGGTCAGCAGCCGCCCGAGCCCGCGGCCCTGGGCGTCGGGATCGACGCCGAGAACGTAGAGCTCGCCGGTGTCGCTGCCCGGCTCGACCTTCATCCACACCGACGCCACCAGCCGCCCGGCGCGCTCGGCGAGGAGCAGGTCGTCGGCGGAGAACCACGGTTCGCGCTCGCGGGCCGCCAGGTCGTCGCGGGTCAGCCGGCCCTGCTCGGGGTGGTCGGCGAAGGCCCGCGCGTTGACCGTCAGCCAGGCCGCCTCGTCCTGGCCCACGACGAACGGGCGCAGCACGATGTCGTCCGGCACCGGCACCGGTGCGGGGCTCGGCACGGGACGATCGCCGGTGGGGTCGTCGCCCGTGGGGCTGCCCGGCAGGTCGAGGGACATCTGCCACAGCTCGCGCGTCACCGCCAGGCCGGCCCTGGTCGCCAGCGCCGTCGCGCCGGGGAGGTGGCCGTGCGCCCAGATCGCCGGTCGCTCGACGCCGTTCGCCCGGGCGGCGTCGAGCACGGCGGTGAGCAGCGCAGCGCCGAGACCGCGGCCCCGGGCACGCGGCGCGACGGCCAGCTCGGCTGTGCACGTCCCGGTCACCGACAGGTCCACCTGGGCGTAGCCGACCAGCTCGGCCGGCTGGGCGCCCGGTTCGAGACCCGGTTCCGCGCCCGCGTCGGTGACCAGCACGTGCACGACCGTGACCTGCGGGTCGAGCAGGTTGAGCAGGGTCTGCTCGCCGAAGGCCTCGACGCCGTCGGCGCGTGCGACCTCGACGGCCAGCGCGCGCACGGCGTCCGCCGTCACGGCGGGAAGCAGGCCGCGACGGGTGATCTGACGGGTCCCCGGTGCGGCGTCCGACTCGGCCATGGGCCCATCCCATCACGACGTGTCCGCGCGCGGGTCACCCGATCGCCGCCTTGAGGTCCGGCGACCGGTGGTCGATGCACTCAGGAGAGATGTGCGCTTCCTGACACAGGGCCTGCCCGATGCCGGGGCGCCGGAGGGAGCTGGGTGCTGTGCGGGTGGATGTCGTCGTCGTCGGGGCTGGGCAGGCAGGGCTCTCGGCGGCCTACCATCTCGGGCGCGCCGGCCTCGCCCCGTACACCGGGTTCGTCGTCCTGGACGACGCCCCGGGCCCCGGCGGTGCCTGGCAGCACCGTTGGGACTCCTTGACGATGGCACGCGCGCACGGCCTGAGCGCGCTGCCCGGCCTGCCGATCCCCCGGCTCGACCCGGACGAGCGGGCGTCCGTCGCGGTCAGCGCGTACTTCGCCGATCACGAGCGTGCCTTCGGCCTCCCGGTCGAGCGACCCGTACGGGTGGTCTCGGTACGCGAGGCGGAGCCGGGTGAGGCCGACGCCGACGACGACGGTGCACCGACGCCGGGCGGCCCCCACGGCGGGTTGCTGGCGGTCGAGGCGGACCGGGGGACGTGGTTCACCAGGGCCGTGGTCAACGCGACCGGGACGTGGCGCAAGCCGTTCTGGCCCGCCTACCCGGGACGGGCGGCCTTCCGTGGCCGACAGCTGCACGTGCGCGACTTCCGGACCGCGGCGGACTTCACGGGGCAGCACGTCGTCGTCGTCGGTGGCGGGACGTCGGCCGTCCAGCTGCTGCTGCAGATCGCCGCGGTCACGAGCACGACCTGGGTCACCCGGCGGCCACCGGCGTTCGTCCACGCCGAGCTCGACGAGGACGCGCGGCGGGACGCGGTGGCCGAGGTCGACGCGCGCACCAGGGCCGGCCTGCCGCCGCAGAGCGTCGTCTCGGTGACCGGCCTGCCGATGACCCCGGAGACCCGGACCGGGCTGGCCGGTGGCGTCCTCGACCGGCTGCCGATGTTCGAGCGGATCGTGCCGGACGGCGTCACGTGGGCGCCGCGCGACGTGCCGCCGGCTCCCGAGCACCTCGCGGCGGACGTGCTGCTGTGGGCGACCGGGTTCCGGCCGGGGCTGGACCACCTGGCGCCGCTGCGGCTGCGGGCGCGCGGCGGCGGGATCGTGATGGACGGGCCGCAGGTCGTCGCCGACGCCCGCATCCAGCTCGTCGGCTACGGGCCGAGCGCGAGCGTCGTCGGAGCCAACCGGTCCGGCCGTCAGGCGGTCCGCAACCTCCGCCGCCTGCTCGACTTCTGACCGACACCGTGACGCGCCTTCTGACCGACACCGTGACGCGCCTTCTGACCGACACCGTGACGCGCCTTCTGACCGACACCGTGACGCGGTCGGCGACCCCGGTGCGACACACCGGGGGAGGCGGAGTGCGGGACGGTCAGGTGGGCGGTGGGGTGTGCAGGCCCTCGGAGATCAGGTCCATCACGGAGGAGTCCGCGAGCGTCGTGACGTCGCCGACCGTGCGGTGCTCGGCCACGTCGCGCAGCAGCCGCCGCATGATCTTGCCGGACCGGGTCTTGGGCAGCTCGTTGACCACCAGGATCGTGCGTGGCTTGGCGATCGGCCCGATCTCCTTGGTCACGTGGGCGCGCAGGGTCGCCGCGACGTCGGCCCCCTCGCCGATCTCGTCCGCCCGGTCCAGGTACTCGGCGCGCAGGATCACGAAGGCAACGACCGCCTGACCTGTGGTCTCGTCGCTCGCCCCGACGACGGCGGCCTCGGCGACCATCGGGTGGGAGACCAGGGCGGACTCGATCTCGGTGGTGGACAGCCGGTGGCCGGAGACGTTCATCACGTCGTCGACCCGGCCGAGCAGCCAGATGTCGCCGTCCGCGTCCTTCTTGGCGCCGTCGCCGGCGAAGTAGATGCCCGGGAAGCGGGACCAGTAGGTGTCGGCGTAGCGCTGCGGGTCGCCCCAGATGCCGCGCAGCATCGCGGGCCACGGCTCGGTCAGGACCAGGTAGCCGCCTGAGCCGTTGGCCACCGGGTGCGCCTCCTCGTCGACGACGTCGGCCGCGATACCCGGCAGCGGCGTCTGCGCCGAGCCGGGCTTGCCCGAGGAGATCCCGGGCAGCGGGGAGATCATGATGGCGCCGGTCTCGGTCTGCCACCAGGTGTCGACGACCGGGGTCC
The DNA here is from genome assembly GCF_000526515.1 of Cellulomonas sp. KRMCY2. Lineage (NCBI taxonomy): Bacteria > Bacillati > Actinomycetota > Actinomycetes > Micrococcales > Cellulomonadaceae > Cellulomonas > Cellulomonas sp. KRMCY2. The sequence goes on along the minus strand of NZ_JAGF01000001.1, from coordinate 857,800 downwards.
GGTCACCGCCGATCACCCTGCGGTACCAGGTCCAGGCCTCCGGGTTGATCGGCTCGCCGACGCTGCCCAGCAGGCGCAGCGACGACAGGTCGTACCCGCCCGGGATGTCCTCGCCCCACTTCATGCAGGTGCGGATGGCCGTCGGCGCGGTGTACAGGATCGTCACGCCGTATTTCGAGACGATGTCCCACCAGCGGCCCTTGGTCGGGGTGTCCGGCGTGCCCTCGTAGATCACCTGCGTGGCGCCGTTGACCAGGGGTCCGTAGACGACGTAGCTGTGCCCGGTGACCCAGCCGACGTCGGCAGTGCACCAGAAGACGTCCGTCTCGGCCTTGAGGTCGAAGACGTTCAGGTGCGTGTACGCGCACTGCGTCAGGTACCCACCGGTCGTGTGGAAGATCCCCTTCGGCTTCCCGGTCGTGCCCGAGGTGTAGAGGATGAACAGCGGGTGCTCGGAGCCGACCAGCACGGGCTCGTGCACGTCCGATGCCGCCTCGAGGGCCTCGTGCCACCAGACGTCCCGCCCCGGCGTCCAGGCGATGTCCTGGCCGGTGCGACGCACGACCAGGACGTTGCGTGCCGTCGTGCCCCGGTGGTCGGCCCCGTCGACCGGTCCGACCGCGCCGGCCGGCGAGCCGACCGCCTCGTCGACGGCAGGCTTGAGGGCGGTGGCGGACCCGCGGCGGAACCCGCCGTCCGCCGTGATGACCAGGACGGCCTGCGCGTCGGCGATGCGCGTGCGCAGGGCCTCGGCGGAGAAGCCGCCGAAGACCACCGAGTGCACGGCGCCGATGCGCGCGCAGGCGAGCATCGCGATGACCGCCTCAGGGATCATCGGGAGGTAGATCGCGACCCGGTCACCGGTCTGCACGCCGAGGGCGACCAGCGCGTTCGCCGCGCGCGACACCTCGCGCTGCAGCTCGGCGTAGGTGATCGTCCGGGTGTCGCCCGGCTCGCCCTCGAAGTGCAGTGCGACGCGGTCGCCGTGGCCGGCCTCGACGTGCCGGTCGACGGCGTTGTAGCAGGCGTTGAGGCGTCCGTCGCCGAACCAGTGGGCCACGGGTGCGGCGGACCAGTCGAGCACCTCGGTGAAGTCGGTGCCCCAGGAGAGCAGCTGACGCGCCTGGTCGGCCCAGAAGCCCAACCGGTCGGCGGCGGCCCACGCCTGCAGCTCCGGGTGCGCGTTGGCCTGCGCCGTGAACTCGGCGCTCGGCGGGAACCGGCGGCCCGCGCCGACCGGGCTCTCCAGCGGGTTCGGTTCTCCGTGCGTGATCGCGTTCACGAGTCCTCCGGGCGCAGCGTCAGTGGTGCGGGCGGTCGCACCGGTGTCGTCGGTGCCCTCGGATCGTAGGCACAACTCGGCTCAGGCGGGACCTTGGTCCGTGGTGACCACGCGTCAGGGGGCCGTGTGACCTGGGCCGGACGTCGGTCCGGCGGCGGTCCGGGCTGCCTCGGCGCGAGCTGCTTCGGCGCGAGCGGCCTCGGCGCGGGCGGCGTCCGCCTGGGCTGCCTCAGCTGTCGCGACGCCCTCGGCCCACCGACGGCCGATCCGCCGCGCGATGGCCGTGGCGAGACCGGCCGTGAGCAGCAGGATGCCCGTGACGACGAGCTGGCCACTCATGGCGCCCTCGGTCAGCTGGTCGACGGCAGCGGGCACGACCCGGTCGGCAGACAGCGCCTCGACCGTGTCGTCGAGGGCAGCCGGCACGACGAGGTAGGCCACGCCGAGGCAGACTCCCCAGACGAGACCGCCAGTGATCGGGACCGTCGGCGACCAGACACCGAGCAGCACGATGACCGCGAGCAGCAGGGCGCCGACGACGAGCAGCGTCAGGCCCAGGGCGTCGGTGAGCGGGCTGTCGGTCCCGACGAGATCTGCCATCCGCGCCGTGCCGATCCCGGTCAGGAGCAGGGCCACCGGGGTCAGGACCAGACCGAGCAGGAAGCCCACGAGGTGGCGGGCGATGCCGGGCTTGCCGGGTGGCTCGGGCAGCTCAGGGACCGCCTCGTCGCCGTGCTCGTGCGCACCGGTGGCGTGGTCGGCCCGCAGGTTCCGGCGCGTCTCCGGCACGGCGGGCGGGACGACGGGAAGGGCGCCGGCCGGTGCTGCGGCGGGGGCCGCCGGTGCAGCCGCGGTGGGTACCTGTGCGGGGGCCGCCGTGGGCGGCGTCCCGGGCAGGGCTGAGGTCGGCGTGACGTAGGCGCTCGGTGTCGCGGGGTACGGCCGCGGCGCGACGTGCTCGGCCTGCGTGGGCGGGGGCGGCGGGCCCTGGGTCGGCGGGGCCGGCGACCCGGACGGGGCCTGCAGGGGTGGAGCCGGTGGGGCCGCGGGGCTCGGCTGCCCGGTGTGCAGAGGCCCGTCTCGCGACGGCTCCGCGAGCGGGGGCACCGAGGTGTCGCGCTCGTCGGGCTCACGGGACGTAGGCGTTGACATGTCAGGCTCCTGTCACTTCCAGCTGCTCCCTGGCGGCGCCGGGACCTGACTGCCAAGGTAGCGCCGCCGCTCTGCGGGCGCGCGCCCAGCGGAGCGCGGATCCACCCGCCGTGACCAGCCCGGCAGACCAAGGTCCTGCACCCTCGTCGCCTCGCCCCGCGACCATTGACCAGCGACGGCCACCATGGGCCCCCCACCTGGAAGGACCCCTGATGAACTTGCTGGATCGAAGCCGCACGATTGCCCCGCCCGGCTTCAACCGCTGGCTCGTCCCGCCGGCAGCGTTGGCCGTCCACCTGTCGATCGGACAGGTCTACTCCTTCTCGGTCCTCAAGGACCCACTGATCCAGAAGTTCTTCCCGGAGACCGGGGTCGGCACGCCGATCGCCGTCATCTTCTCGATCGCGATCGTCATGCTCGGCCTCTCGGCTGCCTTCGGCGGCGTGTGGATGGAGCGCAACGGTCCGCGCAAGGCGATGGTCCTGTCGGCGTTCTTCTGGGTCACGGGCTTCCTGGTCGCCGCGCTCGGCGTCCACCTGGGCCAGCTCTGGCTCGTCTACCTGGGCTACGGCGTGATCGGCGGCATGGGTCTTGGCATCGGGTACATCTCCCCGGTCTCGACCCTCATCAAGTGGTTCCCCGACCGCCCGGGTCTCGCGACCGGCCTGGCGATCATGGGCTTCGGCGGTGGCGCGCTCGTCGCAGCCCCGCTGACCCAGAAGCTCCTCGACAGCTACGGCGCCGACCCGGTCGACGCCCTCGTGCCGACCCTGCTGACCCTCGCCGCCATCTACGGCGTGCTGATGGCGGCCGGCGCCACGGTGATCCGGCTGCCCGCCCCGGGCTGGGCGCCGGCGGGCTGGGTACCGTCGATCAAGAAGGGGTCGATGCAGACTCACGCCGACGTGCGGGTCCGCAACGCCGTCCGGACGCCCCAGTTCTACCTGCTGTGGATCGTGCTGTTCGTCAACGTGACAGCCGGCATCGGCATCCTCGAGGACGCCAAGCCGATGATCCAGGACTTCTTCCCGAACACCGTGACCGAGGCGACCGCGACCGGCTTCGTCGGCCTGCTCTCGCTGGCGAACATGGGTGGGCGGTTCGGCTGGTCCACCCTGTCCGACCGGATCGGCCGCAAGCAGGCGTACGCCATGTACCTGGGTGTCGGCGCGATGCTCTACACGCTGCTCGCGGTAGCCGGTGACACCGCCACTGCCCTGTTCGTCACGGTGACCTTCTTCATCGTCTCCTTCTACGGCGGTGGGTTCGCGACGATCCCCGCCTACCTCAAGGACCTGTTCGGCAAGCTCGAGGTCGGCGCCATCCACGGCCGGCTGCTGACGGCCTGGTCGGCAGCAGGTGTCGCAGGACCGCTGATCGTCAACACGATGGTCGACGGCCGCCGTGAGGCGGGGCTCGACGGCTCGGCGCTCTACATCCCGTCCATGGTCGTCATGGCCTGCCTCCTGCTCGTCGGCTTCGTCGCCAACATGCTGGTCAAGCCGGTCCACGAGGATCACCACGAGCCCGATGCGGGCGCCACCATCGCCACGCCGGCCGAGGCGCTCGTTCTCGTCGGCACCGCTACGAAGGAGTCCTGACCATGGCTGTGACCCTGACTGAAGCCGTCGAGGACGGCACCGTGACGGCCGAGCGGACGATTGCCGTGCGCCCCGCCGTGCCGGTGCGGATCATGGCCCTCAGCCTGTGGGGCATCGTCGGCGGCCTGCTCAGCTACGGGATCGTCATGACGGCCATCAAGGCCGCGTCGCTCTTCTCCTGACACCTGTCGTGGCCGGGCCGGAACATCGGCCCGGCCCGGCGGGTTGGGACCATCCGTGACCCCACACCTCTTCGAACCCCTGACGCTGCGCGGGGCGACGTTCGCCAACCGGATCTGGCTCGCCCCGATGTGCCAGTACTCGGCCGTCGACGGTGTGCCGGGCGACTGGCACCTCGTGCACCTGGGCGGCCTGGCCTCCGGGGGGTTCGGCCTGATGCTCGCCGAGGCCACGGCCGTCGTCCCCGAGGGCAGGATCACCCCGCAGGACGTGGGGTTGTGGGACGACGTCCAGGTCGACGCCTGGCGACGGATCACCGACTTCGTGCACGAGCGGGGGACGCCGATCGGCGTCCAGCTCGCGCATGCGGGCCGGAAGGCCGCCACGTATCGACCGTGGTCGCCGACCCAGGGCAGCGTGCCGGTCGACGACGGCGGCTGGGTGAGCGTGGCGCCGTCGGCCGTTGCCTTCCCGGGTCTTGCGGCGCCCACCGAGCTCACCCGCGAGCAGATCGCCCGGGTCCCTGGCGACTTCGCCGCTGCCGCCGCCCGCGCCCTGCGGGCAGGGTTCGACGTCGTCGAGATCCACGCCGCCCACGGGTACCTGCTGCACCAGTTCCTCTCGCCGCTGTCCAACCTGCGTACCGACGGGTACGGGGGGCCGCTGGAGAACCGCGCACGGCTGCTCCTCGAGGTCGTCGACGCGGTGCGGGCCGTCTGGCCGGACGACCGTCCGCTGCTCACCAGGATCTCGGCGACGGACTGGACCGACGGCGGACTGACGGTGGCGGAGAGCACCCGGGTCGCCGCGGACCTCGCGGCGCACGGCGTCGACCTGGTCGACGTGTCCACCGGTGGGAACGTGCCGGCCCCGATCGCCTTCGGACCGGGCTACCAGGTGCCGGCCGCCAGGGCCGTGCGGACGGGAGCCCGGGTGCCGGTGTCGGCCGTCGGACTGATCACCTCGGCCGAGCAGGCCGAGCAGATCCTTGCCGCCGGCGACGCGGACGTCGTGATGATGGGTCGGGCCGCCCTGCGCGACCCGCGGTGGCCGCTGCGCGCGGCGCACGACCTGGGGCTGCCCGTCGCGACCAGCGGCAGCGCGCCGTGGCAGCCGCAGTACGTCCGCGGCGCCTGGCACTGACCTAGGCGACGCGCTGACCGGGGCGACGCGCGGGGCGGGCAGCGAGGTCAGACCGCCGGTGCCACGGGCTCGGCAGGTGGCGGGCCGGCGGCTGCCCTGGCCGCCTTCTCGACGGCCGCAGCGACCCTCGGGGTCACCTCCGGGTTGAAGACGCTCGGCACGATGTAGGTCGGGTTGAGCTCGTCGTCGCTGACCACCGAGGCCAGTGCCCTGGCGGCGGCCAGCAGCAGGTCCGTCGTCACGCGGTGGGACTGCGCGTTGAGCAGCCCGCGGAACACCCCGGGGAACGCGAGCACGTTGTTGATCTGGTTGGCGAAGTCCGACCGGCCGGTGCCGACGATCGCAGCGTGCTGCGCGGCGTCGTCCGCGTCCACCTCCGGGCGCGGGTTGGCCATCGCGAAGACGATCGAGTCCGGCGCCATGGTCGCGATGTCGTCCCCGGTCAGGATGTCCGGCGCGGACACGCCGATGAACACGTCGGCCCCGGCGAGCGCCTCGGGCAGGGTGCCCGTCGCACCGCGCGGGTTGGTGTGCTCGGCGGTCCACCGCAGCGACTCGTGCAGACCCGGGCGCGCCAGGTGCACGACCCCGGCGATGTCGGTGACCACGACGTCCTTCGCCCCGGCGGCCAGCAGCAGCTTCAGGACGGCGGTGCCGGCTGCCCCCGCACCGGAGAGCACGATGCGCACCGTCCCCAGATCCTTGCCGACGACCTTGAGCGCGTTCGTCAGGGCGGCGAGCACGACGATCGCCGTGCCGTGCTGATCGTCGTGGAAGACCGGGATGTCGAGGCGCTCGCGCAGCCGTCGCTCGATCTCGAAGCAGCGGGGCGCGGAGATGTCCTCGAGGTTGATCCCGGCGAAGACCGGCGCGATCGCGCACACCGTGTCGACGATCCGGTCGACGTCGGTGGTGTCCAGCGCGATCGGGAACGCGTCGATGTCCGCGAAGCGCTTGAAGAGGGCCGCCTTGCCCTCCATCACCGGGAGCGCCGCCAGCGGCCCGATGTCGCCGAGCCCCAGGACCGCTGTGCCGTCGGTGACCACTGCGATCGTGTTGCGCTTGATCGTCAGGTTGCGCGCGTCGGCGGGCCGCGCCGCGATGGCTTCGCAGATCCGCGCGACGCCGGGCGTGTAGATCATCGACAGGTCGTCCCGGTTGCGGATCGGCACCTTCGACTCGATCGAGAGCTTGCCGCCCAGGTGCATCAGGAACGTCCGGTCGCTGACCCGGCCGACGGTGACCCCGGTCAGGAGGCGCAGCCCTTCGACGATCTCCGCCGCGTGCTCCTCGCCGCGGGTCGCGCAGGTCACGTCGACGCCGATGCGCTCGTGTCCCGACGTCGTGACGTCCAGCGCCGTGACGATCCCGCCGGCATGCTCGATCGCGGTGGTGAGCTCGCTGACCGCCGTCGGCCGGGCCTGGACCTCGAGGCGGATGGTGATGGACGACGAGACACTCGGCGTTGAGCTCATGGCAGCCATTGTGCCCAGACCGGCGCACGTGCGGGCGACCGGAGCCGACAGTCGACCCGCCTACGCTGGGCCGGTGCCCAGCCACCCGCTCGATGCCCTGACCTCGATGGACGGTGTGGCGGATGCCGTCGCGCAGGCGCGCACCGCGTGCGAGGAGCTGCGCTGGCACCGCGCGCTGCGCCGGCAGTGGCTCGTGGCGAGGACGGAGGCGGGCGTGCGGTGCGCGCACGCCGGCGCTGTCGTCGACGGCGTCCGGCTGCCGCTCGACGTGGTGCGTGACCTGGCCCGCGGGGCCGTCGGGACACCATCGGGGCCCGACGTCGTCGCGGTGCTCGCAGCACTCCGGGTGCAGGCCGAGGTCGAGCGGCTGATGGCGGCCCCCGGTGCGGTCCGGGCCACCGGCCCCGTCCCGTTCAACCAGCTGCTGGCTCGCCTGCACGTCGCCGCGACGGCGATCGGGGCGGCAGGCTCTCGCGCGGCAGCCCGCTCCGGCGGGACCGCCGGCTCCGGCGGGGCACCCGCATCGGATGACACGGCCGGGCGGCCGCGAGCCGACGGTGCGCCCCAGGACCTGCGCGGGCTGGGCGGCGCGCCGTCCGGCGCCGAGCTCGCTGCGCGGCTGACCCTGCTCGCCGACCTGATCGCCGAGCCGCTCCCGCCGCAGGTCCCTGCCCTGGTCCTGGCGGCCGTGGCGCACGGCGAGCTGCTCGCGCTCCGGCCGTTCGATCGCGGGAACGGTCCGGTCGCCAGGGCGGTGTTCCGACACCTGCTGACCGCGGGCGGCGTCGACCCGGTCGGCGTCGTCGTGCCGGAGGCGCGGTGGGCGGGGGAGCCGAACGTGTACCTCGCCGCCGCGGCCGGCTTCGCGACGGGCACCGCCGAGGGGCTGGCGCACTGGCTCCGGTACTGCGCCCAGTCGGTGGTCAGCGGAGCTGCCACGGGCCGGGCGGTGGCTGATGCGGTGCTCGCGGGCCGGCTGTCGGACGAGCCCCTGACGCACGACGGGCCCCTGACACACGACGAGCCCCTGACGCACGACGACGGCGCCCCGTGAGGGACGCCGTCATCGACAGGGCGGGTAGCGAGGTATCAGGCGCTTCACGAAATCTGCCGCAACGGGGCTAGCCCGGTCGGCAGGTCCTCTCGCGGACTGGTCGCGCGTGGGTTCTCGCTGCCCGCTGTGCTGTTGTTCTTCCTTTGTACGCCTCTGGGATCGGCAGGGGAAGAGACCCGCCGCACGTTGCCCTCTTTGTCCCGGCTCTGAGCGGGAATTCCACCCGGTGCATCCGGGACGTGGATCCTGCCGGCTCAGCCGGCGGACGCCCGGCCGCATCCGGCGGCGGTTCACGGCACGCGCGGCTCAGCTGCTGCGCGGCCGTCCGCGCCGGCGGACCAGGATGACGACGAGCGCTGCCGCGACGACGACGAGCGCCAGCACCGGCACCGTCCGCTGGGGTGGTGGGAACGCGGGGCGCAGAGCCACCGGTCGCACGAACCTCCGGGCGTCCCACCCGTGCTCCACCGCCAGGCGTCGCAGCGCACGGTCCGGGTTGACGACGGTGGCGTGGCCGACGGTCTCGAGCATCGGCAGGTCGGTGCCGGAGTCGGAGTACGCGTAGCTCTCCGCCAGGTCGTAGCCCTGCTGCTCGGCGAGCTCGCGGACAGCCGTCGCCTTGTTCTCGCCGTAGGCGTAGAAGGCGATCTCGCCGGTGTAGCGGCCGTCCACGATCTCCATCCTCGTCGCGATCACGTGGTCGGCGCCGAGCAGTGCGGCGATCGGCTCGACGACCTCGGCACCCGAGGCGGAGACGATCACGACGTCGCGCCCCGCTGCGTGGTGCTCGTCGATCAGGGCCACCGCCTCGGCATAGACCGAGGGCTCGATGTGCAGGTGCAGCGTCTCGGAGACGATGGAGGAGACCTGGGCGACGTCCCAGCCGGCGACCAGCGACGACAGGTGCGCGCGCAGACGCTCGGTCTGGTCGGCGTCCGCACCGCCCACCAGGAAGAGGAACTGCGCGTAGGCGGTCCGGAGCACGTCCCGGCGGGTGATCAGTCCGCCGGCGAAGAACGGCCGCGAGAACGCGGTGGCCGACGACGTCGCGATGATCGTCTTGTCCAGGTCGAAGAAGGCGGCAGCACGTGTCACCCCTGGCCCTCCTTCGTGGTCACCGCTGTGGCTCGTGCTGGGCGTGCTGGTCGTGCAGGACATGGCGCCGGCACGACGCACGTGTCCGAGGCTATCGAGCCGGGGTGCCCGATGGCGGTCGCGCGTCGTTCGCGTTCGTCGACGGGCTGCTGTGTCCTCGTCCACAGGCTCGGCCCGCGCGTCGTCCTCCACCTCTGGCGAGGCCCCCGGCCGGGCCGCCCAGGAGCACGGCGGAGAGTGGCGGGCAACCGCGAAGCCGTGGGTGAACCGGGAGGTTCGATGTCCGTAGTGACCCGTCGTGAGGCAGGTGCAGACGTGTGCGCCCAGGTGCGGGACGGGGCGTGGGACGGGGCGCGTGCCGGGGTGCGGGCCGTGGTGCACGTGGTGGTCGGCGCAGTCGGCGGCGCGGGTGCCTCGACCCTCGCGGCCCTGCTCGCCCGCGAGCTCGCGCTGGCGGGCGGGCGGGTGGCTCTCGTCGACCTCGACCACGGCGCCGGCGGGATCGAGGTCCTGCTCGGCATCGAGGACGTCCCCGGCGCACGGTGGTCCGATCTGCTTCAGGTGCGTGGCACGGTCGCGGTCGAGGACCTGGCCGGGCTGCTGCCGCGCTGGCGCGGCGTCGAGGTGCTCAGCGGGGACCGGTCGGGGGCGCCTCCGGGTACCCAGGCCCTGGACGCCGTCTGGGATGCTCTCGTCCGGGGTTGCGCGGCCGTCGTCGTCGACCTGCCGGGCCACTGCCCCGTGCTCCCCACCGTGGTCCAGCGGCTGTGCGGCCCGCGGTCGGAGGTGGTGCTCCTCACCGGCCAGGACGTGCTCGGCGTCGCCGGGGCGCTCACGGTGCGACCCGCCCTCGGTGACGGCGCGGTTCGGCTCGTGCTGCGGCGTCGGTCCCGGGCCCGGGTGTCTCCGTCGGAGGCAGCGGACCTGCTCGACCTCCCGCTCGGCACCCTGCTGCCGACCGACCGGCAGCTCGCCGACGGCGTGGACCGCGGGTTCGGCCCCGTGCCGGGCCGGTGGTCGCGGCTGGGTCGGGCGGTGCGCCGACTCGCCGAGGGGCCGGGCCCGGGGCCGGGCAGGGCGCACCGTGCCCGTGGCTGATCGACCGGTCGACCCGGTGCTCCTGGCGAAGGTGCGCCGACGCGCGGTCGCCGGCGGCGACCCGCTCGACGCCGCGGCCCTCGCCGTGATGGTCCGCGACCTCGGTGCGGTGCTCGGTCAGGAGGACCTGTCGGCACTGACCGCCGCGGTGCGGGCCGAGGTGCACGGTGCCGGGGTGCTGCAGGCCCTGCTGGACACGCCCGAGGTCAGCGACGTCCTGGTCAACGGACCTCGCTCGGTGTGGGTCGACCGGGGCGCCGGGCTGCAGCGGGTCGACGTCGACCTGGGCGGGGCCACGCAGGTCCGTGCGCTCGCGGTGCGGCTCGCCGCGGCCGGCGGCCAGCGTCTGGACGATGCGGCACCGGTCGCCGATGCCCGGCTGCCGGACGGAACCCGGCTGCACGCCGTCCTGCCGCCGGTCGCGGCGCGCGGCGCACTGATCAGCCTGCGGGTCCTGCGCCGGCGTGCCTTCAGCCTCGAGGAGCTGGTCGAGGCGGGCAGTGTCGCACCCGGCCTTGCTCCGGTGCTCCGCGCCCTGATCGCCCGGCGCGCGAACATCCTGGTCTCCGGTGCGACCGGCACGGGCAAGACGACGCTGCTCGCGTCCCTCCTCTCGCTCGTCCCGGCGACGGAGCGGATCGTGTGCATCGAGGAGGCCGGTGAGCTCGAGCCCGACCACCCGCACGTGGTGCGGCTCGTCACGCGCCACCGCAACGTCGAAGGCGCCGGTGAGGTGGATCTCGCCGACCTCGTGCGGCACGCGCTACGGATGCGGCCGGACCGGATCGTGCTCGGCGAGTGCCGGGGGGCTGAGGTCCGGGAGGTCCTGACCGCGTTGAACACCGGTCACGAGGGTGGTTGCGCGACGGTGCACGCCAACACCGTCGAGGACGTGCCCGCGCGACTCGAGGCGCTCGCTGCCCTGGCAGGGATGTCGCGCGACGCCGTCGCGGCGCAGGCGTCCAGCGCGTTGCACGCCGTGATCCACCTCCGTCGGGACGCGGGCCTGCGGTACGTGGCCCAGGTGGGCGTCGTCCTGCGCGACGCCCACGGCGGGCTCGCCGTCGAGGCCGCCGTCGAGCAAGGGCGCGACGGCGGGCTGCGGGTCGGACCGGGGTGGGAGCGGCTGGCGTCCCGGTGGGACCTCGCCCCGCCGTGGGGATCGTGACGCGCGCGGGCCGCATCGCCCAGGCCCGCGGTCCCGGGGGTCGCCCCGGAGGTGGTGGGTCTGCCGGAGCCCAGGTGCGGGCCCACCGGGGTGGCGCCGAGCGGGACCGCATCGCGGCAGGCCGTGTCGCGCTGCGTCGTGCGGCAGCGGCGCCGCCGACGAGCTTCGCGGCTGCGGTGACCACTGTCTCCGGGGCCTTGCGCAGCGGCGCGAGCCCGGCGGCGGCCTGGGAGCGTGGCCTCGGTGTGCGGACCGTGGCCGGCGTCCCGGTCTGGCCGGATCTCGTCGCGCACTGCCCGGACGACCCTGCCTCCGCCCGCGCCGTGCTCGCAGCCGCGCGCCTCGCCGTCGAGGTCGGCGCGGCTCCTGCCGAGGTGTTGGACCGGGTCGTCGGTTCCCTCGCGCGGGAGGCCGAGGCGGCTGCCCAGCGTCGGGCCGCCCTCGCCGGGCCACAGGCCACAGCGCGCGTCCTGGCCTGGTTGCCGGCGCTGGGTCTGGCCCTCGGCTTCCTGCTCGGCGCCAACCCGGCGCAGGTGCTCCTGGACGGAGGGCGAGGGACCGCGCTGCTGCTGCTCGGCACCGGTCTGACCGTGCTGGGCCGACGATGGACCGCGCGCCACGTCCGGGCAGCCGCAGCGGCCGGTCGAGAACGATGAGCGTGGTCGGCCGACGCCTGCCGCGGCTGCGGCAGGCGTGCGGCGCTCCGGTCCCGGTGCCCTCGGTCGAGGTCGAGCTCGAGGTCGACGTCGCGGTGGCTCTCGACCTGCTCGACGCCGCGTGCGCTGCCGGAGTGAGCGTGCCGCGCGCCCTGACGGCTGTCGGGCACGCCATCGGAGGCGAGCGTGGGGCGTCGCTCGTCGACGTGGCGGTGGCGCTCGGGCTCGGTGCTCCGTGGCCGGAGGCGTGGGAGGCCGGTCACCCTGCGCTCCGGGCCCTCGGGGAAGCGCTCCGGCCGAGCTGGGAGGACGGGGTGGCACCCGCGAGCGGGCTGCGCGCTGCCGCGGAGGCCGTCCGCCGTGACCGGCACGCCAGAGCGCTCGAGGCGGCCGGTCGGCTGGGGGTGCGCCTCGTCCTGCCGCTCGGCCTGTGCTACCTGCCGGCGTTCGTGCTCGTGGGGCTGGTGCCGGTCCTGCTGTCGATGGCAGCGGGAGCGCTCGGCGGATGACTGCCCGTCGGCACCGTCGGTCGTCGGTCGCTGGTCGTCCACAGCCTCAGTCGGTCGACTGACGTCCACCGGGTCGAGGGGCTCGAGCGGCGCCGGCGACGCGTCGCAGAGAGCGTTGCTCCACGACGGCACACCGGGTCGTCGTCCGCGGCCCGCGGCATGCAGGGCGATGACGAAGGGTGATCACGATGACGACCACGAACCAGCCGAGCGCTGCCGCCGCATGCCGGGCGACGGCGTTCCAGCGGGCCGAGCCGGCCATGCCCGAGCCGGCCATGCCCGAGCCGGTCATGCCCGAGCCGGTCATGCCCGAGCCGGTCATGCCCGAGCCGGTCATGCCCGAGCCGGCCATGCCCGAGCCGGTCGCCACCGAGCTGGCCTCGACCGGGTTGGCCACGGCCCAGCCCGCCACCACCCAGCCGCGGTCGGCCACCGCGTCCCGACCGGGCCACCGCGTCGCGGCCCCGGCGCCGGAAGTCCCCGGTACGGCTCCGAGGCGACCGGCTCCCGGCACGGTGACCCCGATCCGATCGGCGGGCAGGCGCCCACGTCTGCTCCACCTGGTCCGCGCAGAGCCCGACGCGGGGATGGCCACGGCGGAGTACGCCATAGCGACGGTGGCGGCGGCGGGGTTCGCAGGCCTGCTCCTGGTCATCCTGCGCAGTGACGAGGTGCGGGGCCTGCTGCTGGGCATCGTCCGAGGGGCGCTGTCCGTGTGAGGGCCGCTGTCCGTCCGAGGGGCGCTGTCCGTGTGAGGGCTGCTGTCCGTCCGAGGGGTGCTGACCGCGCGAGGGAAGCATCTCGCGTGCGGGGCACACCTCCTGCGGCCTGTGCGGCCCGGCCCCGCGACCACGGTGCTGTGACGGTCGAGCTCGCGCTGGCGCTGCCTGCGGTCGTGCTCGTCGTCGCCGTCCTGCTGGTGACGGCAACGGCGACAGCGGTCCAGCTGCGGTGCGCGGACGGGGCGCGGACCGGTGCCCGGGTCGCTGCACTCGGTCAGTCCGACGCGGAGGTGGCCGACGTCGTGCGTCGGATCGCCGGCGGTGCCTCGCGCGTCGAGGTCGTCCGCGATCCGCCCTGGGTCGAGGTCAGGGTCTCGGCAGCGGTCCCGGCGTCCTGGCTGACGACAGCCGATCTGGGTCTGACGGCGCACTCCACAGCCTGGCTGGAGCCGTGACGGTGCTGCGGGTCGCGAGTGTCGGGCGTCGTCGGTCGTCCCGGTGCGCGGCGGACGATCAGGGCTCCGGCTCCGTCCTCGCCATCGGGCTCCTGGCGGTCGTCCTCGTCCTGGCGGCCGCGCTGGGCGTCCTCGGTCGCGCCCAGTCGGCGCGGTCGGCTGCCCAGGCCGCTGCCGATCTGGCGGCCATCGCCGCGGCAAGCTCGATCGCTCTTCCGCCGGGGGTCGTCCTTGCGCCGGGAGCCGCGGATCGAGGCAGTCCGTGCGACCTCGCCGGGCAGGTGATCGAGCGCAACGGGGCGGTGGTGGTCCGGTGCGTGCTCCTGCCGGACGGTGTCGTCCAGGTCATCGCGTCCCGGTCGGCCGGCTTCGGCACGGCCACCGCGATCGCCCGGGCCGGGCCGGCCAGTGCCCGGGGCGCGGGTCGGTGATGGTGGGGGGCCGGTGGGCGTCGGTGACCGACCGGCGCGTCGGTGACCGACCGGCGCGTCGCGGCCCGCTCGGTGCCCGGCCAGGTCGGCAGGCGGTGGCGGGTGTGCTCGTCAGCCCTCGTGCGCCAGCACGGCGTCGAGCAGCCGGATCGCGCCGGCCTTGTCCAGCGGGTTGTTGCCGTTGCCGCACTTGGGCGACTGCACGCAGGCCGGGCAGCCCGCCGAGCAGCCGCAGCCCACGATGGCGTCCCGAGTCGCGCGCAGCCAGGTCGCACCGAGGTGGAAGCCGCGTTCCGCGAACCCTGCCCCACCCGGGTAGCCGTCGTAGACGAAGACCGTCGCGCACTCGGTGTCGACGTGCAGGGCGGTCGACACCCCACCCAGGTCCCAGCGGTCGCAGGTCGCCAGGAGCGGCAGGAGACCGATGGCGGCGTGCTCGGCCGCGTGCAGGGAGCCCGGGACGTCGCCGTCCTCGAGCCCCGCCTCGGCGAGCAGCGACATCGGCGCCGTCCACCACACGGCTGTGGTCGCCAGGGTCCTGGCGGGCAGGTCGAGGATCTCGCCACCGATGGCCGTCATCTCCGGGAGCCGGCGCTTCTGATAGCTGATCACCTGGGTCGTCACGTCCACCGACCCGAAGCCCCAGGTCACCGGCCCTGCCGTGCGTTCCTGGCGGACGCCGTCGATCTCGATCGAGGTGAGCCACCGGGACCAGGTGCCGTAGTCGACCGTCCGTGCCCGGACGATCGCCACCGAGCCCTCGAGGTCGAGGTCCTGGACGACGAACGTCGCGCCCTGGTGCACGTAGACGGCTCCGGGGTGGACCGTCGCGTCGGCGGCTGCGGCGTCGACGGTCCCCAGCATGCGGCCGGTACCTTCCTCGACCACCCGCACGGGCTGGCCGCCGGAGCCGCGCAGGTCCGTCATGCCCGCGGCCGACTCGGCGTGCGTCCAGTACCACCCGGAGCTCCGCCGGCGCAGGGCGCCCCGCTCGACGAGCACGTCCAGCAGCTGTGCCGTGCCCGGACCGAACAGGGCGACGTCGTCGGCCCGCAGGGGTACCTCGGAGGCGGCTGCGCACAGGTGGGGCCCGAGCACGTAGGGGTTCGTCGGGTCGAAGACGGTCGCCTCGACGGGGGCGTCGAAGATCGCCTCGGGGTGGTTGACCAGGTACGTGTCGAGCGGGTCTTCGCGCGCGATGAGCGCCACCAGCCCTTCGGTGCCCGCGCGGCCCGCGCGGCCCGCCTGCTGCCACAGCGACACCCGGGTGCCGGGCCAGCCCGCGATGAGGACCGCGTCGAGCCCGGAG
The DNA here is from genome assembly GCF_000526515.1 of Cellulomonas sp. KRMCY2. Lineage (NCBI taxonomy): Bacteria > Bacillati > Actinomycetota > Actinomycetes > Micrococcales > Cellulomonadaceae > Cellulomonas > Cellulomonas sp. KRMCY2. The sequence goes on along the minus strand of NZ_JAGF01000001.1, from coordinate 842,470 downwards.
ATGTCGACACCGAGCTCCAGGGCGTTGGTCGTGGCGAGCGCCCGGAGGGCACCCTCGCGGATCCCTCGCTCGAGGGCCCGGCGCTCCTCGGGCAGGTAGCCACCGCGATAGGCGGCGACCGAGGCGCCGAGGCCGCGCCGCACCTCGTCGAGGTGGCCGCGGGTGGTCGCGGCAACCGACTCGGCAGCGCGACGCGAACGCGTGAAAGCCAGGGTCCGCGCCCCGGCGAGGGTCAGGTCGGTGAGCAGGTCGGCCATCTCGGCGGTGGCGGTCCGGTGCACGGGTGCGGTCGGCGCCACGTCGCGCGGGGGACCGTCCGGGCCGAGGTCGTCGTCCGGCGGCAGCCCGAGCAGTGGGTCGAGGCCGGGGATCACCGGTGGCTGCCACAGGGCGAAGGTCTTGCGCCCGCGCGGGGAGGTGTCCTCGGTGACAGCCACGACGTCGTCGGGCGTGATGCCCAGCAGACGGGCTGCGCTCTGGGCCGGGTCGGACGTCGTCGCGGACGCCAGGATGAAGGTCGGGTCGGCACCATGGTGGGCCGCGAGCCGACGCAGCCGACGCAGCACGGCGGCCACGTGCGCACCGAAGACCCCGCGGAAGGCGTGGCTCTCGTCGACGACGACGTAGCGTAGCGAGCGCAGCAGCCGGGCCCAGCGGCGGTGACCCGGCAGCAGGGCGAAGTGCAGGAAGTCGGGGTTCGTCAGGACGACGTCGGCGTACTCCTGCGCCCACCGGCGTTCGACGGCGTCGGAGTCCCCGTCGCAGGTCGCGGGCCGCAGGTCGGTCGCACCGGCCGCTGCCAGGAGGCGCGCGAGCCCGGCGAGCTGGTCGGCCGCGAGTGCCTTGGTCGGGCACAGGTAGAGGACCGAACCGCGCCGCTGCGTCGACTCGATGCGGCCCGGGTCGAGCAGCCCGGCGGCGGAGTCGGCGCGGACCGCGCTCAGGGCGGGCAGCCAGAAGGCCAGCGACTTGCCCGACCCGGTCGACGTGGCCAGCACGGTGTGCCGGCCGGACCATGCGGCATCGGCTGCCTCGACCTGGTGCGCCCAGGGCCGGTCGACGCCGAGCGCGCGGTAGCCCCGCACGAGCGCCGGGTCGGCCCACGACGGCCAGTCCGCGGTCCGCCCCGCCCGCGCAGGGATGTGCCGGACGTGGGTGAGCCGGTCCGCACGGCGTCCGCCGGCGAGCAGAACCTCGAGCAGCGCATCGGAGCCGGGCACCCGTCGATCCTCCCACCCGGCGATCCGCAGGGACTCGCGGGCGATCCGCAGACGATCGGCCCACGATCCGCGCGCCCCACGGTTGCGAGGACGAAGGTCCCTCGCCCAGTCCAGCGTCCGCGCCAAGATTGGCACATCTAGTAGCCGGATTGACCGGCAGATACTAGATGTAGTCCGCGCCCCACGCAGTAGCCGGCAGAGCAGCAACAGGCAGAGCAGCAACAGGCAGAGCAGCAACAGGCAGACCAGTAACCGACAGACCAGTAACCGACAGACCAGTAACCGACAGAGGAGAGCCATGCCCGACGACGTGCTGCCCGATCAGACGCTGCCACAGGCCGCACCGACCGGCGTCATCAAGCGGTCCGGCGCCACCGCAGCCTTCGACGTCGACCGGATCGTGGCCGCTGTCGCCCGGGCCGGTGCCGCGACCGGTGAGGTCGATGCCGCAGCGGCCGCGGCGCTCGGAGCGCGCGTGACGGCGCGGCTCGTCCAGGAGGAGGCCGACTACCCGCAGGTCGAGCACGTCCAGGACGCGGTCGAAGAGGCCCTGCTCGCGGGTGGCTGGACGACCACGGCCCGCGCCTACATCGCCTATCGCGAGCAGCACGCCCGGCTGCGCAGCGACGCCCGCACCGTCGTCGAGGTGGGCAGCTCGATCAACGAGTACCTGGACCGCAGTGACTGGCGGGTCAACGCCAACGCGAACCAGGGCTACTCGCTCGGCGGCCTGATCCTGAACACGTCGGGCAAGGTCACCGCCAACTACTGGCTCTCGCACGTCTACGACCCCGAGGTGGGGCGCGCGCACCGGGAGGGCGACCTGCACATCCACGACCTGGACATGCTCGCCGGCTACTGCGCCGGATGGTCGCTGCGCATGCTGCTGACCGAGGGTCTCAACGGCGTCCCGGGCAAGGTCGAGGCCGGGCCGCCCCGGCACCTCAGCTCGGCCGTCGGACAGATCGTCAACTTCCTCGGCACCATGCAGAACGAGTGGGCCGGAGCGCAGGCCTTCAGCTCGTTCGACACCTACATGGCACCCTTCGTCCGGGTCGACGGGCTCGGCTACGACCAGGTGCGGCAGGCCGTCCAGGAGCTCGTGTACAACCTCAACGTGCCGTCCCGATGGGGCACCCAGACACCCTTCACGAATCTGACGTTCGACTGGACCTGCCCGGCGGACCTGCGGGACCAGGTCCCGGTGATCGGCGGGGTCGAGCAGGCGTTCACCTACGGCGACCTGCAGACCGAGATGGACCTGGTCAACCGTGCCTACATCGACGTGATGACCGCCGGGGACGCCAGCGGACGCGTCTTCACCTTCCCGATCCCGACGTACAACATCACGAAGGACTTCGACTGGGAGAGCGCGAACAGCGAGCGGCTCTTCGAGATGACGGCCCGCTACGGGCTGCCGTACTTCCAGAACTTCATCAGCTCCGAGCTCGAGCCGAACCAGATCCGCTCGATGTGCTGCCGGCTGCAGCTGGACCTGCGGGAGCTGCTCAAGCGCGGCAACGGCCTGTTCGGCTCGGCCGAGCAGACCGGTTCGCTCGGCGTCGTCACCATCAACTGCGCCCGGCTGGGCTACCTGCACCCCCGCGCCGAGGCAGCCGGCGACACTGCCGGCGAGGCTGCTCTGCTGCGGGCGCTCGACCGGCTCCTCGAGCTGGCGAGGGACTCCCTCGAGGTCAAGCGGAAGGTCATCCAGCGGTACATCGACGAGGGGCTCTTCCCGTACACGAAGCGGTACCTCGGCACCCTGCGCAACCACTTCTCGACGATCGGCGTCAACGGCCTCAACGAGATGATCCGCAACCACACCGGCGACGAGCACGACATCAGCACCGCGTCGGGCCATGCCCTGGCCGTCCGGGTGCTCGACCACGTCCGCGCCCGGATGGTGGAGTTCCAGGAGGCGACGGGCCACCTGTACAACCTCGAGGCGACGCCGGCCGAGGGCACGACCTACCGGTTCGCCAAGGAGGACCGCAAGAGGTTCAGCGACATCCTGCAGGCGGGCACCGACACCAACCCGTACTACACCAACTCCTCCCAGCTGCCGGTCGGCTTCACGGACGATCCGTTCGAGGCCCTTGAGCGGCAGGACGAGCTGCAGACCAAGTACACCGGGGGCACCGTGCTGCACCTGTACATGTCGGAGCAGATGTCCAGCGCGCGCGCCTGCCGTGAGCTGGTCAGGCGGGCGCTGACGGCGTTCCGGCTGCCGTACATCACGATCACGCCGACCTTCTCGATCTGCCCGACGCACGGCTACCTCGCCGGCGAGCAGCCCACCTGCCCCGAGTGCGCGGCGGCCGATCCTTCGTCTGCGCCGGTCGCCTGCGAGGTGTGGACCCGCGTGATGGGCTACCACCGGCCGGTGACCTCCTTCAACGTCGGGAAGCTGGGTGAGCATGCCGAGCGGCGGCCCTTCCGTGAGGACGCGGTCCGCCCGGCCCTCGTGCCGGTGCCGAGCGCGGTCCAGGGACGGGGCCTGAGGATGGAGGGCTGACCATGGCCAGGCCTGCGGACACCCTGCAGATCGCCGGACTCACGCCGTTGTCGACCTGCGACTGGCCGGGTCGGCTGGTGGCGACGGTCTTCCTGCAGGGTTGCCCGTGGCGGTGCACCTACTGCCACAACCCGGACCTGATCGACCCGCGCACCGCGGGCGTCGTGGCCTGGTCGGCGATCCGAGGGCTGCTCGCCCGGCGCAGCGGTCTGCTCGACGGCGTCGTGTTCTCCGGTGGCGAGCCGACCCGCCAGGCCGGGCTCGCCGACGCGATGACGGAGGTCCGGACGGCGGGCTTCGCCGTCGGCCTGCACACCGGCGGCGCGTACCCCGGGCGGCTGGCCGCGATCCTGCCCCTGGTGGACTGGATCGGGTTCGACGTCAAGGCGCCCGCCGACCTGTACCGGGCGGTGACCGGCGTCGGCTCGAGCGCGCAGCGTGCGTCCGCCTCGCTGCGCCTCGTGCTGGACTCCGGCGTCGACGTCCAGGTGCGCACGACGGTGGACCCGACAGTCCTGGACGATGACGACGTCGCACGTCTGGGTGCGACGCTGCGTGACCTCGGGGTCCGCGACCACGTGCTCCAGGAGGTCCGGCCCGAGGGCACCCGATCGGACTACGCGGCTGCACTCACCGCACACCGGTCCGGTCCGGGCCCGGCGGCCCCGACGACCGCAGCGGGCCCAGCGGCCCCGACGGCCGCAGCCGGCCCAGCGACCCCGCCAGTTCCGCATGCTGGGATTGCCTGGCACGTCGATGAGACACCACGTCGATGAGACACCGCGTGGATGAGACACCGCGTGGATGAGACACCTGGGAGGGCCTCCGCAGGGACGTTGGTCCGCGGCGCGCGGCCTGACCCTCGTGACACTGGAGGAGCAGCCCGCGCTGCGCGCTGCCCGGCTCACGAGGGGACCCCCGGACCATGACCACGCCTCCGCTCCGTTCGATCTCGCCCGAGGTGCTCTGGTCGGCCGACCGTCTGCAGATCGCCGGCTGGACCGCGTCGTCGGTGGTCGACTGGCCCGGACGCACCGTCCTGACGGTGCTGCTCCAGGGCTGCCCCTGGGAGTGCACCTACTGCGAGACCCCGGAGCTGCGCAGCCCGATGCAGCCCGGCGTCATCCCGTGGCGGGACGTGCGCGCGGTCGTGATGCGCTCGCGCAGCGGGCTCGACGGCGTCGTGTTCTCCGGTGGCGAGCCGACCAGGCAGGACGGTCTCGCCGACGCGATGGAGCAGATGCGCGAGATCGGGCTCCCGGTCGCGCTGCACACCTCGGGCTCCTACCCGCAGCGACTCGCGGCGGTGCTCTCCCTCGCGGACCGGGTCGTGCTCGAGATCAAGGCCCCTGCGACTCTCTACAAGGCGATCACCGGCGTCGCATCCAGCGCGCACAAGGCCTTCGCCAGCCTGCGCCTCGCGCTGGACTCGGGCGTCGAGCTGCAGGTCCGCACGACCGTCGACCGCTCCGTGCTGACCGACGACGACATCACCCGCCTGCGGGAGAACCTGGCCATCATGGGCGTCCGTGACCACGTGGTGGTCGACGCCGTCGAGCCCACGGTGCCCGGATCCGCCTGACGCCACGCGGGTTGGTGTCCCGCAGGGCCTGCCCAGGTGCGATCATTCGTACGGGCGGGGCCGGGTGACGCACCGGGCACCGCGTGGTGGGGTTCAGGCGTGGTTGGTTTCAATGAGCGGGCTCTCGGAGCCCGAGACGACGAGGAGGCCGGTGTGGACGTGTCTGTCACGAGCCGCGCGAGCGGCGACCGGACCGTGGTCGACGTCACGGGTGAGATCGATGTGTACACGGCGCCGGCACTGCGCGAGGAGCTCGCGTCGCTGATCGACGGCGATCACACGGACCTCGTCGTGGACCTGACCCAGGTCAAGTTCATGGACTCGACCGGTCTCGGCGTCCTCGTCGGTGCGCTGAAGAAGGTGCGCACGCTCGGCGGTGACCTCCAGCTCGTGATCGACCAGGAGAAGATCCTCAAGGTCTTCCGGATCACCGCCCTGACCCAGGTCTTCTCCATCCACTCGACAGTGGACGAGGCGCTCGCGACCTGAGTCGCACGGGCCTCGCTCAGGGGCCGGTGACCAGGGGCGTCGGACCGACCTCAGGGGTCGGTGCCGCGGTCGGCGTCGCCTCGGGACCCGTGACGACGGGATCGGGCGCCCCGGGGATGACGAGCAGGGGGCTCCCGCCGTAGATGGCCCCGGTCCAGTCCAGGTTCGGCAGGTAGTACAGGTCCTGGAACACGGTGATCCCGTACGTCCCGGGGGGCAGCGGCGATCCGGCCGGCAGGTCCCCGATCGCGGTGCAGGTCACCGCAGGCACCGACACGGTCCGGGTGACGGAGTCGCCCTCGGTCCAGTCGGCGAGGGCGAAGGCGCCCGGCCGCGTGGTCGTCTTCGCGACGATGACCCCGTCCTTCATCACGACGAGGATCGGCTCGCCCACAGCGGCCTCGCGTGCGTAGCCGGCCGTGTTGTAGCCGGTCACGTCGGCGATCACCGACGAGCCGTCGTAGCGGGCGTGGGCCGAGATCCGGAAGAGGTCGAACGACGAGCTCTGCCCCCAGTACTCCGCACCGCATGCGGGGAGGGTGTCCAGCGTGGACCAGCCGAAGTCCGTCGGCCACGGGTCGCCGGTGGTCAGGGTCGGTGCGACGTACGGGTCGCCCACCACCAGCGGGAGCCGCCCGTAGGTCGTGACGACGGTCCCCTCGGCGGTGGTGATCTCCGTCTCGAGGTAGATGTCGTAGAAGCCGTCGTCGAGCGACGTCCGCTCCGGCTGCCCTGCGCACGACGCCAGGCGGACCTTCACGTCGACCGGCAAGCCGTCGACGTCGGTCTCGCCGCTGGCCTGACCCTGCGGTGCCGCGGAGACGACGCCGACGACGGGTCGTGCCCCGGTGGCCTTGTCGGTCTGCACGACGAAGCCGTTGACGACGCGCGCGTCGACGTGCTCGGACCAGCCGGACTTCAGGAGCGCGATCGTCCCGGTGGCCGGCCCACCGACAGCGGCCTCGGCTCCCTCGGCCGCCGGCCGCCAGTAGTAGTCGGACCGGTCCCACAGCAGCGGGGCGTCCTTCATGTCGACGCCGCACCGGTCCCATTCCAGCTGCCACGAGCCCGCTGCGGTGGAGGGTGTGGTGGAGGGCGTCGGGCTCGGGCCGGGCGTCGGCGTGGTCGTCGGCGTCGGTGTCACGGTGACCGTCGGCGTGGGCACGACGACCGGCTCGACCGGAGTCTGACGGTCGTGCTGCGCGAGAGCGAGGCCCCCGAAGGCCATGGCCGTCACGGCACCCGTCCCGACGACGCCGTAGGTGGTTCCGCGCACGACGCGCTGCCGGTGCACCCGGTGGAGCACGGTGTCGACAGCGACAGTCGCCGAGCGCACGTCCGGTGCGTCGCCGAGGTCGTGCAGACCCTGCTCGAGGTTGAAGCTCATGGTCGGCTCCTGGTCGTCGTGGTCGTGCCGGGGGTCGTGCGCTCGGGCGGCGCGGACGTCGGGGGCAGTGCAGGGGCCCGGGCGAGCACGGCAACCTCCACGTCGTCGGCCGGCGCCTCGACCGGGCCCAGGACCACCTCGAGCTTGTGCACGGCGTTGCTGAGATACCGCTTGATCGATCCGGCCGAGACCTGCATCTGCTCGGCGATCTCCGGGACGGTCAGGTCCTCGTAGAAGCGCAGCACGACGCTCGCCCTCTCCTGCGGGGCGAGCGTCGCCAGGGCGGCCCGCAGGTCGATGCGGTCCGCGACGGACGCCTCCGGGTCGGCGCCCAGATCCTCGGTGGCCACGAGGTGGCGGACCGAGGCCCAGCGCCGACGACGCCGGTAGCCGTCGACGAACAGGGTCAGGATGGTCCGCCGGACATACGCCTCCGCCACGCCCTGGCCGAGACCCGACCGGGATCGGACGAAGACCTTGACGAAGGCGTCCTGGACGAGGTCCTGTGCTGCGGCCACGTCCCCGGTGAGCAGGTAGGCGTAGCTCGTCAGAGCGGGCCCCCGATCACGTGCCAGGTCGGCCACTGTGCGATCGCGCTGGTGCTCCGGCATCGTCCGGCCCTTCGCGGCTCAGGCGCGGGGTCAGCTGTGGCTCCGCACCGACATCTCACTGACCTAACGCTCACCGACCCCGGATCGTTGTAGCGGTGCGGAGGCGCACGGGACTCATGGCACGTACTGCCCGACGATCTGCATGACGACGCCGTCCCGGACGTCGAACCAGTACAGGTCGTTGCCCTGCCAGACGGTCGGGTCGGGGTCGTCGCAGGTCTGCATGTCGACGCGGGTCGCCGTCGCCCACTGCGCGAAGTCGCGGCTGATGACGTCGAGCCCGTCGCTGAAGCACCAGTTGGCCACCGTCACGTCGGGGGACACCGGGATCTCGCGGACGCGCTCGACGTCGTTGACGATGAAGTAGCCGTTCGGGACGGTGCCACCCTCCGCCGCCCAGAACTCGGGCTCGTTCACCCGGACGTACTCGTCGGCCGCCTCGCCGCCGTAGAAGATCCCGATGTCGACCGAGACGGTCCGGGCAGCGGCGTCGGCCCCGTGCAGGAACCCGAAGTAGTCGCCGTCCGCCAGGGAGTCCTCGGAGTCCGGGATGGCGGAGACGATCGAGACGGCGCCGTCGAACCGCGTCGACGGGTCCTTGAGCGGCATGGTCGACGTCGTCGGGTCGGTGGCGGGTTCGGCATCCGGGCTCGGTGTCTCGGGTGTCTCGGGTGTGCCGGGTGTCGGATCGGGCGTCGTGCTGGGCTCGGGGGAGGGCGACGGGCTCTCGGTGACGACCGGCGGCAGCACCTCGACCGGGCCGAGGAGGGACGGGGCGACGAGCACGACGGCACCGATCACCGCCGCGCCGACGAGAGTCCCGCCGATCGCCCTGGCGGCCCGGCGACGTCGCCGGCGCGCGAGGATCGCCTCGGTCGGGGCGGGCCCGCCGGCGTCGCCTGCTGCGTCCTGGATGCCCGACAGGGCGTCGCGCAGATCGATCATCGGGTCACCGTCCTCTCGACAGTCGTCGTGCTCGTGCCCGCCGAAGCGTTCGGGTGCGGGTCGGCGATCGGGCCGAGCACTCCCTCGAGCCGCGTCATGCCGTCGCTCGTGTACCGCTTGACCGCCCCGACGCTCACGCCGAGCCGCTCGGCCGTCTCGGCGACCGAGAGGTCGTCCATGTGCCGCAGCACGACGCAGGCCCGTTCGCGGGGCGACAGCCCGGCCAGCGCGGCTCGCACATCGACCTGGTTCGCGGTGGCCAGGGCGGGGTCACGGCCGGTCCGGTCGCGGCCCTCGGCGGCGACGAGCGTCCGGACCCGCGCCCAGCGGACGCGTCTGCGGTACCCGTCGAGGAAGGTCGACATCACCGCCTGCCGCACGTAGGCCTCGACGGCCTGCACGTCCGTGCCGTCGCGGCCGCGGACGACGACCTTGACCAGTGCGTCCTGGACAAGGTCCTCCGCATCGCCGACGCTCCCGGTCAGCAGGTAGGCGTACCCCACCAGCGCCCCCCAGCGCTCGCGCGCGAGGGTTGCCACGACCTCGTCCCGCCTGTTCATGCTGCGCCTGCCCTGCTCACGGTGTCCCACCCTCGACCGTCGCCCCTGTGCACCATCCTCGCGGTGCACCTACTGCCTTGACGCTCGAACGGTGCGGGAGGTTGTGGGGCGTCGGCCTACGGGTCTGTGACGACCCACTGGCCCGTGACGGCCTACCGGCCCGTGACGGCTTCCTGGTCTGCGACGCCGTCGGGCGCTGTGAGCCTGATCAGCCGCACACGTCGCCTTCGTAGGCCGGGGAGTAGCCGAGCGGGTAGTCGGTCGGCAGGCCGTAGGGGTGGTCCGCCGCAAGGATCGCGACCGAGACGATCGTGCCGGGTGCCACGTCGGACTCGAACGCGTCGGTCAGCACCTCGAAGACCACAGTGCCGGAGGTGTCGGAGAAGCCCCACAGCTCCAGGGGCTCGCCCTCGGGGCCGGCCAGGAGCCGCGCCTCCGGGTCTGCCGCGAGCGGCTCGTCGAGCGTCGAGCCCACCCCGACACCGCCGCTGGTGCGCGGCCCGGGTGTGAGGAAGTCGACCCGCTCCACCCGGCCGGCGTCCTCCCAGACGGTCGGGAAGGGTCCGCCGACGGCGAGGTGGTTCGTCGTCGTCGGCCCGTTGCCGCCACCGGTCCGCCATCGCGCGTGCCCCCTTGCCGGCGGATCCGGTGCCCGCCTCCTGCAGTCAAGGACGACCGGTCACGGCCGAACGTTGTGCGCCTGCGCTCGGTGGGTCCTGCGTCACTCGATGGTGAAGGTGAAGACGTCGTTGGAGATGCCGTACATCGGCGGGTAGCCGTCGCTCCGCGGACTGGTGGGCAGCACGAAGGTCGCTGCCGAGTGGACCTCATACGTCCCGGCCGGCCACACCTCCCCGCCCATGAAGGTGCATGTCCAGGGCCCGACCGACATGTCGAGCTCCACCGTCGCGCCGGTGGGCCACTCCGCGACCGGGGTGGCCAGTAGCCCGGGTTCCGCCCAGGCGACGATGCGGCCGTCGCGGAGCACGTGGGCGATCGCGTACGTGAGGGTGCCGCCGGACTCCGCGAGCCCGTTGTTCGTCACCGCCGTCCGGAGGATCAGCTCGCCGTTCTCGATGAACGCGGTGCTCGTCGACGACAGCGGCATGCCGACGACCTCCCCAGGGTTCTCCTGGATGATGCCCGTCTCGGCGGCGCTCTTGCCGCACCAGGTGGCCTGCTCTGCCGCGGACAAGGACCGGCTGTTCCTGGTCATGTCCCAGCCGAAGCGCGTGGGCGTACCCACGGCGATGACCTCCGGGCCCGGCACCAGGGTCACCGGACCTGAGGGCTCTGGCTCCTCGACGGCGTCAGGCTCCCCGATCTCCCCGGCGGGGTACCTGACCATGACGACCTCGCCGTCGGCCTTGGTCACCTCGACGGTGACCAGCAGGGTGTACGCGTCGTCCGGCAGGGGCACGTCGAGCCAGCCGTCGCCACCCGCGAGCGGCGACGCCTCGCACGAGGTGATCCGCTCCTCGAACGGCTCGAGGGGCAGCCATGCGTCGTCGCCTCGGCTCGATGGGACCAGTCCCTGCGTCCTGCTGCTCAGAGCGTGCGCCGCGATGCCGACGACCTCGTAGCTGTAGGTGGCCTCGTCGAACCTGGCCGCCGCGACGTCGACGACCCGCGCCTCGACAGTCTCGTCCTGCGTGTTGCTCGACCCCAGGAGCAGCTCGGCTGGGAACGGCTCGCCGACCGCGGACGTGATCGGGTACGTGTCCGACCAGACGTACCAGGAGGTGTCGTCGTCGTCGACGACGTCGAACGAGTCATAGGTGAGGATCTCGCCGCACGCCTCCCACCCTGGCTGCCAGGCCGCCTCGGTCGGTGTGAGGGTGGGCGTGGGCGTGAGGGTCGGCGCCGCGGTCGGACCGGGCAGGCTGGTCTCGGTCGGGGTCGGCTGCGGCGCGACCGGGGGCTCCGGCCGGGCGTCGCGGTCGCGCAGGGCTGCGGCGCCGGCGATCCCACCGAAGACGACGGCGGCCGCTGCGCCTGCACCGACGGCCGAGTACGTCGCCGTGCGCCGCACGCGGGACCGGTGCGCCCGCTTCTGCAGCAGCACGATCGGCAGGTCGTCGAGGAACGGGCGCTCGCTCTGGCTGAGGTCGTGCAGGTCCCGCCGCAGGTCGTGGTTCACAGTCGCCCTCCTTCGGGGTCAGCGATGACGGAGACGCGCCGCGGCACGTCGACGACGATCGTGTCGTCGAGCTGCAGGTCCGGCATGGGGCCGAGCTGCGCCTCGAGCCTGTGGAGCGCGTTGCTCAGGTAGCGCTTGACCGAGCCGGGGGCGAGGCCCATCCGCTCGGCGATCTCAGGGACGGTCAGGTCCTCGTAGAACCGCAGCACGACGGTGGCGCGCTCCTGCGGGGCCAGGGTTCGCAGGGCCGCGCGCAGGTCGACCCGGTCGACGACCGATGCCTCGGGCGAGCCGTAGACGTGGTGCTCGGCGACGAGGTGCCGCACCCCGGCCCAGGTGCGCCGACGGCGGTACCCGTCGATGTAGAGGGTCAGCATCGTGCGCCGCACGTACGCCTCGGCGACATCGGGCACGAAGCCCGCGCGGGTGCGCCCGAACACCTTGACGATCGCATCCTGGACGAGGTCCTGGGCCGCGGCGCGGTCGCCGCAGAGCAGGTAGGCGTAGGCCGTCAGGTCCCGGCCCCGCGCGCTGACCAGCTCCGCGAGACCGTGGTCCCCGCTCTGTGCCATCCCGCCCCCAGTCTCCGACCTGCCCTGATCAGCTACCGCACTGATCATCTACCGCACTGACGGGCGACGGTGCCAGAACGTTGTAGCGGCGCGCGATGCCGTGCGGCCCGGGGAAGAGTCCCCGGAGCACGGGCCCAGGAGCACGGGCCCAGGAGCACGGGCCCAGGAGCACGGGCCCAGGAGCACAGGCCCGGGAGCACAGGCCCGGGACATGGACGTCACCGGGTCGTGATCAGGTAGTCCCCCAGGAAGCCGCCACCGGTCTCGTTGGAGACGTCGAGGGTCACCGTGTACCGCGGGCTGCTGAACGTTCCGAACGACCAGAAGGGCCGGTCGGCCGAGGTCTCCTCGCCGTCCACCGCGAACCCCGCATCGACGAGCGCCGCGCGGGCCCGGGCGTACCCGTCGCGGTCGTCGAACTCCACAGTGACCTGCCACGTCGCGTCGTCGACCGCCTCGATCCGGAGCAGGCGCTCGACCACGAGCGGGACCTCGACCGGGAGGTCGGCGAGGGTCGGGCCCGGCCCGGCGGTGACCTCGACAGTTGGTGCCGCGATGGGTGGTGCCGCGACGCTCGGCCCCTCGGACGGCGTCGCCGAGGGCACGTCAAGCCGCTGCTGCGACTGGGCGAGGTACGTGCGCTCCGTCCCGTCCGGGTCCTCGAACACGGCCTGCTGCGACCCGGCCAGCACGTAGTCACCGGCCTCGAGCGCCGTGCGGCCGTCGGCGGCTGCGCACGAGTACATCGGCGCCGCGGTGACGTGCGGGGTCGTGGCCGGCGGGACGAGCCCCTCGGCAGGCTCCTGCCCTGCCGGCGCGCCCAGGACACCGACGACGACGCCTCCGCCGGCCGACTGGATGACGAAGTCCGGCCGGGGAGCGACGAGTGTGAGCCGGGCGTCGGTCGCCGAGGACACCAGGACGGTTGTCACGGTGAGGTTCCCGGCGGCGTCCGACCGGGCGCCCCAGTCGGTGCCGTCGCCGGACGAGGTCGCCGCGAGGACGGCCGGTCCCTGCGCCTGCGAGCGCCAGCCGAGCTCGTCGAGCGACAGCCCGCAGGCCGAGTAGTCGACGTCCCACTGGTCGGCGACCCACGGGTCGGCGACCAGGCTGTCGTCGTGGCGCAGACCGGCGACGGCGACGCCAGCCAGCACCACACCGGTGGTGGTCAGCGTCGCCGCGACCGCGGTGGCCGTGCCGCGCACACGGCGGTTGCGTCGCGCGCGCCGGGCCATCGCCGCCGTCGGGAAGCCGCCGCCGGCCGCGTGGGCTGTGCCGGCATCTGCGGCGAGCTCGCGGAGCCCGTCGGCGACGTCGTCGCTCATCGCTTCGCCTCTCGTGTCGTGACGACGTCCTCGAGGGCCGCGTCGTCGGTCGCCAGCAGCGGCGCGAGCCGTGTGCGTGCGTCGGAGAGGTAGCGCTTGACGGCGCCCTCGCTGACGCTCAGCCGCGCGGCTATCTCCGGCACGGTCAGGTCCTCGACGTGCCGCAGGACGATGCAGGCGCGCTCGCGGGGTGACAGCCGGCTGAGCGCTGCCAGGACGTCGACCCGGTCCGTCGCGACGGTCTCGGGCGCCTCGGGGCGCCGCGAGTCGACGGCCAGGTGCCTGACGAGGGCCCAGCGACCGCGGGACCGGTGGGTGTTGAGGTACGCGTTGAGGATCGCGCGCCGCACGTACGCCTCGAGCGACACGACGTCCTGGCCCCGGTGGGTCCGCGAGAACGTGCGGACCATCGACTCCTGGACGAGGTCCTGCGCGGAGTGCAGGTCACGAGTCAGCAGGTAGGCGTACCCGACGAGGGCAGGGCCGCGCTCGCGAGCGAGCGTCTCGAGCCTGTCGTCGCCCGCCACCGGCGCCCCCGTCCGTCCGACCGGTCACATCCTTCACCCTCGAGACACCGCAGGACCCCGGAACGTTGGGGCGGTGACGTCAGCGAGCGAGCCTGAGCGACCGAGCGAGGCCCAGGCGCGCGCCGACCGGCAGGAGGGTCACGGTGCGGTCGGTGCGGTCACCGTGACGTCGAACGGCTCGCTCACGGCCCGCACCAGGTCGCTGCGCGACGTCGCCTCGCCGTCGGCGGTGGTGACCTCCTTGAGCATCACGTCCAGAACCGCGTGGGCCTGGTACGTCCCCGGCGGCAGAGCCGGGCCGGCGGTGTTGTCGGTCGGCTGGGTCAGGTGCCGGCTGCAGACGTCGAGGTGGCCGACCAGGGGCAGGGTCATCGGCGAGTCCGGGCCGACGTCGACCGGGGTGGAGTCCGCCGGGTCCCAGTAGGTCGCTCCGACGACGACGCCGTTGCGGGCCAGCACGAGACGCGCCACCCGACTGCCTGCGTTGCCGATCACGTGGGCGCCGTCGATCGTCGTCAGGTCGGCCTCGAGCTGGAGGAAGGCGCCGCCGACGGACGTGGTGGCGTCGCTGACGATCGTCAGGGCCAGCGGCGAGGCCGGGTCGGCTTCGACCGCCCAGCCGCAGCCGGGGGACTCGACGCCCCAGGTGGCTGCTTCGGCCAGGATCGCGTCGACCGCCTGCTGCGCCCGGAGCTGGTCCTGGGCGAGCATCGCCTCGACCGCCCGCTGCGCGGCGGCGGCCTCGGCCTCGGCGACGGCGTCCGGGTCCGCCTCGGTGATCGTGAACGGCCACGGGCCCCCGGTCACCTCGACGGGTGTCGTGCCGTCGGCGAGCAGGAGCGCCTGCTCGGCGACGAGCGTGTACTCACCGGCCGGCAGCGCGTCGCCTGCGGAGCCCGAACCGCACGCGATGAAGTCGTGGACGTCCCTCGAGATCACGTAGTCCTGAGGGTCGGATCCGGGCCGCTCGGCCGGGTCGTCCGGGTAGGCGGTCGTCGTCTGGGCGACGACGACCCCGTCCGCGACCACCATGAGCGTGAGCGAGACGGTCGTCGCCTCGCCCTGGGTCACGAGCCGGGACTCGCCGTCGACGAGCGTCGTCGAGACCTCGACCGCCGCGCCGGCGGGCACCGGCGACGAGAGCTCGCCGGTGAGGTGCCAGGTGGCGGAGGCCTCGGCGGTGACCGCCGGTGTGGTGGGTGCCGGCTCACCACAGAGCGACCGCACCGTGTCCACGTCGTCCACGTCGAACGGATCGGTGGTGGCTGCCGGGTCGGGCGTCCCGGTCCGTCCGGCGAGCTGGATCCCGCCGAAGGCCACTGCCGCTGCCGCGCCGATGCCCACGGCGCCCTGCGCCGCGTACCGCGTCGCCCGTCGCCGCCGGACCTGGCTCACCATGCGGTGCACCTGACCGGTCATCCGCGCGGTGGCGCCGTCGCCGACAGACCGGGCCAGCTCGGCCAGCGAGTCCTCCAGGTCGATGTTCATCGGGTCCTCCCTCCGGTCACGATCTCGACGACGTCGATACCGTCCGCGCCCTGTTCGGTTGCGGCGGCGTGGGCCTTCGGCATGGGTCCGAGCAGCCCTTCCATGCGGTGCACCCCGTCGGAGAGGTACCGCTTGACCGACCCCTGGCTCAGCGCGAGGGCCTCGGCGATCGCCGGGACGGTCAGGTCCTCGTAGAAGCGCAGCACGATGCAGGCCCGTTCCCGCGGGCTGAGCGCCGCGAGCGCGGACCGGACGTCGATCCGGTCGGCGGTGGACGCCTCCGGCCCGGGCCCGACGTCGTCCGGTGCCACGAGATGGCGCACGGCAGCCCAGCGCCGCCGTCGACGGAAGCCGTCGACGTAGGTGGTCAGCACGGCCCGCCGGACGTATCCCTCGACGCTGGCCGGCTCGAAGCCGCTCCGTCCGCGCGAGAAGGTCTTGACAAGGGCGTCCTGGACGAGGTCCTCGGCCTCACGCCGGTCACCGCAGAGCAGGTACGCGTACCCGACGAGGGCCGACCCGCGGGACCGGACCAGCTCGTCGAGGGAGCTCTCCCACGCCGCCATCGGTGTCCTCTCGACCGGCGGTCACGCGTCGACGCGTCACCGCTCCCCGCCCTCGATCATCATGACGTCCGGGGCCGCGGGAACGTTGGGGCACGACACCCGTAGACTGCGCCCGTCTGCGGCTCAGGGGGGTCGCATGCGGACGGCAGAGTCGCCGTCCGCACCTAGGTCAAGGAGGACGGATGCCCTCGCTCGGAACCTCGAGCCTCACCATCGTGAGCGTGATCGCCGCCATCGCGGTCGTCTCGCTCGTCTTCGCCCTGGTCCTGCGCCGACAGGTGCTCGCGGCAGGCGAGGGCACGCCACGCATGCAGGAGATCGCCCAGGCCGTCCAGGAGGGCGCGCACGCCTACCTGAACCGGATGTTCAAGACCCTCGTCCTGTTCGCCGTCCTGGTCTTCGCGCTCCTGTTCCTGCTGCCCGGTGATGCCGGCATCAAGGTGGGACGCTCGGTCTTCTTCCTGCTCGGTGCGGGCTTCTCCGCGGCGATCGGGTACCTCGGGATGTGGCTCGCGACCCGCGCGAACGTGCGGGTCGCCGCGGCTGCCTCGCTGCCGGGCGGGCGGGCCGAGGGCTCGCGCATCGCGTTCCGTACCGGTGGGGTCGTCGGCATGTCCGTCGTCGGGCTCGGCCTGCTCGGTGCCTCGTCCGTCGTCCTGATCTACAAGGGCGACGCACCCGTCGTGCTCGAGGGCTTCGGCTTCGGCGCGGCGCTCCTGGCGATGTTCATGCGCGTCGGTGGCGGCATCTTCACCAAGGCGGCGGACGTCGGTGCCGACCTGGTGGGCAAGGTCGAGCACAACATCCCGGAGGACGACCCCCGCAACGCCGCGACGATCGCCGACAACGTCGGTGACAACGTCGGTGACTGCGCCGGCATGGCTGCCGACCTCTTCGAGTCCTACGCGGTGACGCTCGTGGCAGCGCTCATCCTCGGCAAGGCCGCCTTCGGGGAGCGCGGGCTCGTCTTCCCGCTCATCGTCACGGCCGTCGGTGCCTTCGTCGCCGTGATGGGCGTGCTGATCACCCGGGTGCGCGGCTCGGAGAGCGGGCTGGCGGCGATCAACCGCGGCTTCTACACCTCTGCCCTGGTCGGAGCGGTGCTCGCCGCCACCGCTGCCTACGTCTACCTGCCGGCCACCTTCGCCGAGCTCGCCGGCGGCACCGCCGGGCTGGAGAGCCACCCCGGCGACCCGCGCCTGGTCGCGGCCGGGGCGGTCGCGATCGGTGTGGTCCTGGCCGGCATCATCCTGTGGGTCACCGGCTACTTCACGGGCACCACGTCCAAGCCGACCCTGCACGTCGCGCGGACCTCGCTGACCGGGGCGGCGACGGTCGTCCTCTCCGGGATCGGCGTCGGCCTCGAGTCGGCGGTCTACACCGCCGGCATCATCGCGGCGGCGATCTGCGGCGCGTTCCTGCTGGCCGGTGGCTCCGTGTGGCTGGCCCTGTTCCTCATCGCGCTCGCCGGCTGCGGACTGCTGACGACCGTCGGCGTGATCGTCGCCATGGACACCTTCGGCCCGGTCAGCGACAACGCGCAGGGGATCGCCGAGATGTCGGGCGACGTGACGGCGGAGGGTGCGCAGATCCTGACGGACCTGGACGCGGTCGGGAACACCACGAAGGCGATCACCAAGGGGATCGCGATCGCGACCGCCGTGCTCGCGGCGACGGCGCTGTTCGGCTCCTACGCGGACGCGGTCGGCAAGGCGCTCGCCGAGGTCGGGGACACGGCCGCGAACAGCGCGCTGGTCACGGCCATGCTCAACTACTCGATCATCTCCCCGATCACGCTCGTCGGCGTGATCCTCGGCGGGGCGACTGTCTTCCTGTTCTCCGGCCTGGCGATCGACGCGGTGACCCGGGCGGCCGGCGCGATCGTCTTCGAGGTGCGTCGCCAGTTCCGCGAGCACCCCGGGATCATGACCGGCGAGGTGCGGCCCGAGTACGGCAAGGTCGTCGACATCTGCACGCGCGACTCGTTGCGCGAGCTCGCGACACCCGGTCTGCTCGCGGCGTTCGCACCGATCGCCGTCGGCTTCGGCCTGGGCGTGGGCCCGCTCGCCGGGTTCCTCGCAGGTGCGATCGGCACCGGGGTCCTGATGGCGGTGTTCCTGGCCAATGCCGGTGGTGCCTGGGACAACGCGAAGAAGATCGTCGAGGACGGCAGGTACGGCGGCAAGAACTCCGAGGCGCATGCCGCAGTCGTCATCGGCGACACCGTGGGGGACCCGTTCAAGGACACCGCAGGTCCGGCGATCAACCCGCTGATCAAGGTGATGAACCTGGTCGCGCTGCTCATCGCCCCGGCGGTCGTGCAGATCAGCGTCGGCGACGGCGCCAACCACGGGCTGCGGGTCGCCATCGCGACCGGAGCAGCGCTGGTCGCGTTCGGAGCTGTCCTGGTCTCCCGGCTGCGGGCTGCGAAGGTCGACCGTGAGGGCCGGTTCGAGCACGAGGCGCACCTGGTGTGAGCGGTGCTCGCCGGGCTCTGAGGTTCAGTGGGTCAGCGGGTCAGCGGATCGGGCGGGTCAGCGGCGGTGCAGCACCTGGACGAACGACGAGACGTCCATGCCCTCGACCTGCGGGGTGATGCGCAGCTCGTCACCGTTGCAGGTGTACGTCGAGACCCCGCCCAGCTCGATCCCCAGGGACTCCGCGTCGCCCAGGCCGGGGACCTCCATCTCCTCGCCGTTGACGATCGAGGTGCTCGAGATCTCCAGGGCGGAGATGTCGACGTCGCTCACGGTGAGCGCGGTGTCGGTGGCGGTGTAGGAGGACGTCGAGACTCCGTTGTACGTCGTCCGGCTGAGGATCGTCTGCTCCTCGATGGTCATCGAGACCTCGGTCAGCTGGTCGCGGTACTCGGTGTTCATGGTCGAGGCGTCGATCTCGACCCAGGACTCCCCGCTGACGGTGATCTCCGCGCCGAGGCCGGCCATCTCGGGGCCGCCGAGGGTGTTCTCGCGCAGGGCGTCGATGTCGACCTCCCACGACCCGACCAGGCACGCGGGACCCTCCGAGGTGACGTCGGCGGCGTCGGTGTCCTCGTCCGCAGCCGCCTCCTTCGTCGGGTCGGCGGTCGCCGAGTCCTTGGTCTCCTCGACGGCCGAGGTGCGGTCGTCCTTCTCGCCCTCGTCGGTGGTCGTGCCGGAGGAGCAGGCGGTCAGCAGCAGCAGGCTGCCCAGCGCGAGCGGGGTGACCAGGGTTCGGTTCAGACGCATGGAGGTGCTCCGAGATGTCATCGGGTGTGGCCGGTGGGCACATCGTCCCACGTCACAGCCGTCACGACGAGGGCTCCGATCGTGGATCTCGCCGGGTGTTCCGGCGTCCGGGGTCGGCCGTGCGTGCGCACAATGGTCAGGTGCGGAGCTCTCTGCGGGTCATGACGTACAACGTCCGACAGCTCAAGGACGATCGAGCCGCTGTGCTCGCGGTCCTACGCGCCGCTGTGCCCGACGTCGTCGCGGTCCAGGAGCCCCCACGCGGACCGTTCGCCCGCACGCGTCTGCGAAGGCTCGCCGCCGACGCCGGTCTCGACGCGGTCGTGGTCGGCTCGGGCGCCAGGACGACGGCGCTGCTCGTGCGACAGGGTCTTCGGGTCACGGGCACCCGCGCCGTGCGACTCAGCTGGCGTCCTGGGCGGACCCGGCGCGGCCTGGCCGTCGCCGACGTGGCGGGTGTGCGGGTCGTCAGCGTCCACCTGAGCCTCGACCCGGCCGAGCGAGCACGGCACCTCGACCGGCTTCTGCTCGTCGTCCGATCGGGTGATGCGTGCGTCGTGGCCGGCGACCTGAACGAGAAGCCGGGGGGCCCGGCTCGTCGTCGGCTCGGCCTGCACCTGCACGACCTCACGGGTGGCGCAGGACCGACCTACCCGGCGAAGGCTCCGGTCCACCGGATCGATGCCGTCCTGGCCACGAGCGGGCTGACCGGCGACGGCGCGCACGTCGTCGTCGGCGAGACGGCCGCACGGGCGAGCGACCACTGTGCCGTCGTGGTCGAGCTCGGCCTGACGTGAGCCCCGCAGCCACGAACGGTCCAGTACCTGCGAGCATGGCGCCTGCGGGACCGGTACCTGCGGGACCGGTACCTGCGAGCCCAGCACCTGCGGGCCCAGCACCTGCGAGCCCAGCACCTGCGAGCCCAGCACCTGCGGGCCCAGCACCTGCGAGCATGGCGCCATGGGGGTCTACCGCACTCGTGGCCGCGTGATCCTGCGTCCGCTCATGGCAGACGACGAGGAGCAGGCGCTGGCTGCGCACGAGGAGCTCGAACGGGACCGGTACACGTTCCTGTCGGGCGTCCGTCGGGGCGAGGACTGGCGCACCTACCTCGAACGTCTCGCACAGGAGCAGGCGGGTGTCGGCCTGCACGAGGGTCGGGTCCCGTCCACCTACCTGGTCGGCGACGTCGACGGCGTCATCGTCGGGTGCGTGTCCGTCCGGCACCGGCTGAACGACTCCCTCGCGCAGGTCGGTGGCCACATCGGCTATGCGGTGCGACCGGCGTTCCGGAACCGGGGACATGCCACAGCCATGCTGCGCCAGGCCCTGGCGGTGGCCCGCACGTTGGGCCTTGCCGAGGCGTTGGTGACCTGCGACGACGACAACGTCGCGTCCGCCGCAGTCATCGAACGGTGTGGTGGCGTCCTGCAGGACGTCGTGCCGGCGCCTGGTTCGTGCGGGACCAAGCGGCGGTACTGGCTGAGCACGGCTGTCTGAGCGGCGCGACGCGGGCTGAGTGCCGCGACGCGGGCTGAGTGCCGCGACGCCATCGGCAGGGAAGGATGGGCGACGTGACGACGCCAGGTACCAGCCCTGCGGGTTCCGGCACTGCGGGTGTCGGCTCTTCGGGTGTCGGCTCTGCACGCGTCGGCGTCGGCGACGTCGGCCGGGGCCGCTGGGCTCCCGACCGCCAGGCCGTCGACGTCCTTCGCGCGGACCTCGTGCGGGCGGACCTCACGGTTGCGGCGATCGACGACCTGCTGGGACCGGTCGCGTCCGCCGCGCTGCACCGCGAGCAGTCCGTGCCTGCCGTCCGGGTTCTCGACCGAGCTCCCGCGACCTCGCTCTCGACGCTGTTCCGACTCCTCGTGCTCGGCCTGCCCGTGACCCGCTCCGCGCTCGACCGGGCGCTCCCCGGCACCCGGACCGACGGCGCCGTCCGGCTCGGGCTGGTCGCCGCGGCCGGGCACGGGCCCGACGGCGCCGTCCGGCCGCTCGTCGATCTGCGGCCGTACCGAGCCGTCGATGCAGCGGGCCCGGTCGACTGGTGGATCGCCTCGGACCTCGGTGAGACGGCGACCGGCGCCGCGCTGCGGACCGACCACGTGCTCGGCGTCGGCGGGGCGTCCATGACCCTGGTCCAGGTGACGGTCCGGACGCCGCGTGAGCGCACGCTCGACCTCGGGACCGGATGCGGGATCCAGGCGCTGCACGCTGCTCGGCACAGCCGGTCGGTCGTGGCCACCGACGTCTCCGAGCGGGCGCTGGGCTTCGCAGCGTTCAACGCCGCACTGGCGGGTGTCGAGCTCGACCTGCGCCGCGGGTCGATGCTCGAGCCGGTCAGGACAGTCAGGACAGTCAGGCCGGACAGGACAGTCAGGCCGGACAGCCCGGTCGAGCTGTTCGACCTGGTGGTGTCAAACCCGCCGTTCGTGATCACGCCACGGACGATGCCGCGGTACGAGTACCGGGACGGCGGGCGCGCGGGGGACGACCTCGTCCGCGACCTGATCGTGGAGGTCGGTGACGTCCTCGCACCGGGCGGCGTCGCGCAGATGCTCGGCAACTGGGAGCACCGCTCGGGACAGAGCTGGCGTGAGCGCGTCGGGGAGTGGGTCGAGCGCTCGGGTCTCGATGCCTGGATCGTGCAGCGCGAGGTCCAGGACCCGGCACAGTACGCCGAGACGTGGCTCCGGGACGGCGGGACGACGGCGGACCGCGATCCGGACGGCTGGCGCTCCGGCTACGTGGCCTGGCTCGACGACCTCGCGTCGCGGGACGTCGAGGCGGTGGGCTTCGGTCTCGTGGTCCTGCGCAAGCCGCTCGACGGTCGGCCGACGCTGCGGCGGATCGAGGAGCGGACCGGGCCGGTCCGGCAGCCGCTCGGTGCCCACCTCGCCGGCGCGCTCGCGGCCCACGACTGGCTCGCCGTGCGCGACGACGACGCGCTCGCCGCCGAACGCCTGGTCGTCGCCCCGGACGTGACCGAGGAACGCCACCTGACACCCGGCGCGATCGATCCGACCCTCGTGCTGCTGCGGCAGGGCGACGGCTTCGGACGCACCGTGCAGGCCGGGACGGCGCTCGCGGGCCTGGTCGGGGCGTGTGACGGGGAGCTGCGGATCGGGCAGATCGTGGGTGCGTTGGCCGACCTGCTCGAGGCTCCGGCCGATCGCCTGGGCGCCGAGCTGCTGCCGCAGGTCCGCGACCTCGTGGCGGACGGGTTCCTGCAGCTCGGCTGAGCGTCCGGTCCGAGCCGCGCGGGTCCTGGGCCCTCCTGGGCCCGCGCTCACAGTGCCCCCACAGCGTGCGCCTGCCTGCGGTCCAGGTCGTCGTCCTACGTTCGGCAACGGTCGAGCTCGCCCGTGACGTGAGGACGATGATGGTGCAGAGGGTCAGGCGGACGACGATCCGTGCCCGGGTGATCGCCGGGGCCGTGGTGGTTCTCGTCGCCGTCGCGGGCGGCACGTACTGGTTCGTCGTGCGGGACGCCGCGGTGGCCGACACCGGTCCGGCCGTGACCGGTCAGGTGGTGGCGGCGAGCCTCGCGACGCTCGAGCAGAGCGTGTCCGCGACCGGCACGCTGACGCCGACGGTCCAGGAGGAGATCAGCTTCGCGGCGAGCGGGACGGTGACGTCGGTCGACGTCGCCGTCGGTCAGACCGTCGTCGCGGGCCAGCAGCTCGCGACCATCGACACCCTCACCCTCAACGCCGAGCTGCTCGGCGCGAAGGCGACGCTGGCGAGTGCGGAGGCGCGGCTCGCCGACGACGAGGACGCCGACGACGGCTCGGATGCCGCCGAAGCGCAGATCGCGGCCGACGAGGCCCAGGTCGAGGTGGCGCAGGCTGGCGTGGACACCGCCACCGAGGCGATGTCCGGGGCGACGCTCATCTCGCCGGTGGGCGGACTGCTCACCGCGGTGGCTCTGACGGTCGGTCAGGTGGTCACCGGGTCGTCCGGGTCGTCTGTGACCGGCGGCGTGACCGACCAGGGCGGCTCCTCGGTGACCGGCGCCGCCACGACCACCGCGTCGGCGACGTCGTCCGCGCAGCTCGTCGTCGTCGGCACGGACAGCTGGGAGCTGGACGTCGCGGTCGACGACGGCGACGTCGCACTGATCGCCGTGGGAGACCAGGCAGAGATCACCGTCGAGGACGCGACGAGCACGATCTTCGGGGTCGTCACGGAGATCGGGCTGATCTCGACGAGCACGTCCGGCGTGGCGGCCTACCCGGTCGTCATCGCGGTGACCGGTCGGCCGGAGGGCGTCCACGACGGCGTCTCGGCGGATGTGGAGATCATCTACGAGCGGCGTTCCGACGCGCTGACCGTCCCGTCGGCCGCGGTGCGGACCGTCGACGGCGAGTCGGTGGTCACGCAGTCCGGGTCGGACGGCGAGGCCGTCTCGACCGTCGTCACCGTCGGCCAGACGATGGGTGACCTGACCGAGATCACCTCGGGCCTCGTCGAGGGGGACGAGGTCGTGGTGTCCGTCGTCGCGCAGACCGACCAGCAGGGGACGGGCACGGACGGCGAGACCACCGAGGAGGGCGGCACCGGACTCCCCGGCGGCGAGTTCGACCCGGGCCAGCTGCCCGAGGGTTTCGACCCGGAGCAGATGCCGACCGACGGGCAGATGCCGGGTGGGCCGACCGGTGGCTGAGCCGGTCATCGAGCTCCGCGGCGCAGGCAAGACGTACCGGACCGGGAGCATCGAGTACGAGGCGCTGCGCGGCATCGACCTGCGCATCGACGAGGGGGAGTACGTGGCCGTGATGGGTCCGTCCGGCTCCGGCAAGTCGACCTTGATGAACGTCATCGGCTGCCTCGACACGCTGACGGCCGGCAGCTACCACCTGGCCGGCGACGACGTCAGCGAGCTGGACGAGGTGGACCTCGCCGCGATCCGCAACCGCCGGATCGGGTTCGTCTTCCAGCAGTTCAACCTGTTGTCCTCGCTGTCTGCCTGGCGCAACGTCGAGCTGCCGCTGGTGTACGGACGGGTACCCGGCCACCGGCGCAAGGAGCGGGCGGAGGCGGCGCTGGCCCGGGTGGGTCTGGGCGACAAGCTCGCCAACCGGCCGGGGGAGCTGTCCGGTGGCCAGCAGCAGCGCGTGGCCGTGGCTCGGGCGCTGGTCGGCGAACCGGCGTTGATCCTGGCGGACGAGCCGACCGGCAACCTCGACTCCGGCTCGACCAGGGACGTGCTCTCGCTGCTCGACGAGCTGCACGGGCACGGGCGCACGATCGTGCTGATCACGCACGAGCACGACGTCGCGCAGCATGCCCGCCGGATCGTCCGGGTGCGCGACGGTCAGATCCACGCGGACGAGGTGAATGCTTCGTGAGCTGGACCGAGACCCTGCGCACCGGACTTGCCGCGGTGCGGTCGCACAGCCTGCGGTCGACCCTGACCGTCCTGGGGATCCTGATCGGCATCGCCGCGGTGATCCTGACCGTCGGGCTGGGCCTGGGGACCCAGAAGGACGTCAGCGAACAGATCAGCGCGCTCGGCAGCAACTTGCTCATCGTCACCCCCGGCAGCAGCACCGACGCCGAGGGGATGCGCGGCGGCTTCGGCTCGAGCGCGACCCTGACGAGGTCCGACGCCCAGGCGCTGGCCTCGGAGGTCAACGCACCCGACGTGGCCGGCGTGGCACCGGAGAAGTCGAGCTCCCTGTCGATCGCGAACAGCTCGACGAACTGGACGACGACAGTCGTCGGGACGACGCAGGACTGGCTCGACGTGCGGTCCCGGGAGATCGCCGCCGGGTCCTTCTTCACCGCCGAGGACGAGGTGGCTGGTGCGACAGTCGTCGTGCTCGGCGCCGAGACCGCGACCGAGCTGTTCGGGTCGACCGACGTCGTCGGTCAGATCGTCACGATCGCCGACACACCCTTCACGGTGGTCGGGGTGCTCACCACCGAGGGTGCCTCCTCGTCGACGAACCTCGACGACCTGGCGGTGATCCCGTTGTCGACCGCGGCGGACCAGGTGATCGGTGGGCGCGACCGCAATGCGGTCTCGACCGTCTACGTCCAGGCCGCATCGGCCGACCAGCTCTCGGCGGCCCACCAGGAGACCGAGACGCTCCTGCTCAACCTGCACGCGATCGGCAGTGTCGAGGACGCCGACTTCACGATCAACAGCCAGGACTCCCTGGTCAGCACGGCCACGGCGGTCTACCGGACGCTGACCGTGCTGCTCACCGGCATCGCGGGCCTCTCCCTGCTGGTCGGCGGGATCGGGGTGATGAACATCATGCTCGTCTCGGTCACCGAACGGACCCGCGAGATCGGCCTGCGCAAGGCCCTCGGCGCGCCGCCGTGGGCGATCCGTCGCCAGTTCCTCGTCGAGGCCACCGTGCTCGGTCTCGCCGGGGGCGTGCTCGGCGCGGGGTCGGGGATCGCCTCGGCCACGGTGCTGCCCGACCTGCTCGGCTCGTCCATCGTCGTCTCCGGCGCCGCGGTGGCCGGCTCGATCGTCGTCGCGATCGGCATCGGCCTCGTCTTCGGCGTCTACCCCGCGACCAGGGCTGCGCGACTGGCGCCCATCGATGCGCTGCGCAGCGAGTAGCGCCGTGCTGCCCCTGTGCCGTGCTGCCCGCTGTGCCGTGCTGTCCCCGTGCCGTGCTGCCCCCTGTGCCGTGCTGCCCGCTGTGCCGTGTCCCATGAGGAGGAACGATGCTCGCCAGCCTGACCCCGGGTCCGCACCTGGACCGCTGTCCGTACCTGGACCGCCGACACGTCCACAAGGTCGGACCGGCGGCTGCACTCGCGGCGGCCGTCTGCCTGCTGGTCGTCGGGTGTGCCGCCGACCCGGAGGCGGCCGGCGACGTCGCACAGACAGACGTCGCACAGACAGACGTTGCACAGGCAGACGTCGCACAGGCAGAGGAGAGCATCACCGGCGGCGCGGGACGCGGTGGTGTCTCCGGGCTGATCGCGTCGGTGGCCGACGGCGTCATGCAGGTGCAGTCGACCGACTCGCAGACCGCAGTGAGCTGGACGGACGAGACGGTGATCACCCGCATCGCCGGCGCGGGCCTCGACCAGGTCACGGTGGGCGCGTGTGTCGTCGCGGTCGCGATGGGGGACGTGGTCGGTTCGGACGGCGTGGACGAGGCTTCCGGGACTGACGGCTCCGTCGACGCATCCTCCGGTGCGGTGACGACCGTGGCGATCAGCGCGGCTGTGGATGGTGAGTGCTCGGCGAGCGGTCTCGGTGCCGGCGGGACGCGACCGGAGATGCCGGACGGCGGCACCGTGCCGTCGGACGCGGCGGGATCCTCCGACGATCTGCCATCCGGCGGGGCGCTGTCGTCCGTCGAGGAGCTGGAACCCACGGCGGACACGCCCGCCCAGCCCGACGTGACCGAGCTCGACGTGACCGAGCCCGACGTGACCGAGCTCGACGTGACCGAGCCCGGCGTGACCGAGCCTGGTGACGGCACGGCACCGGCCGGTCGCCAGGAGCGCGGCGGCTTCGGGCAGGTCACGTCCGGTCTGGTCACCGCCGTGTCGGCGACGGGCATCACCGTTCAGGTGACCGGCGCCGACGATGCCGTGACGACGACGACGGTCGAGGTCGACCCGGATACGACCTACACCGCGAGCGTTGCGACGGACGCCTCAGCGATCGTCGTCGGCCTGTGCGCCTCCGCGCGGGGCGAGACCGACGACCGCGGAGGGATGGCCTCGACGACGCTGACGCTCACCGAACCGGTCGCGGACGGCTGCACCGACGGCTTCGGCAGCGGGATGCCTGCACCGGGAGGTAGTGATGAGTGACAGGGCGACCGACCGGCACCGTGAGGCGGTCGACCCGCCTCGCGGTGGGTCCGGGCACTCGCGGCGCAGGCACAGCAGGTGGCCCGCCGTGGGCGCAGGTGCGCTGGTGGTCTGCCTGGTGGGCGGCGGCGTGGCGATCGCCTCGGGACGGGAGGCCGGGCCGCGCTACCGGACAGCGATCGCGAGCACCGGTCAGGTCGAGCAGACCATCGATGCGGTGGGCACGATCGCCTCGGCGACGTTGCGCGACGCCGCGTTCCCGGTGGCGGGCACGGTCGCGACCGTCGACGTCGCCGTCGGCGATGTCGTCGGGCCGGGTGACGTGCTGGCAACGCTCGACACGACCGCGCTCGAGGATGCCCTCGAGGAGGCCGAGGCCGCCCTGGCCGACGCGGAGCAGGAGCTCGAGGACGACCTGGAGTCGCAGACTGCGGTGAGCGAGACCTCGTCGGCGAGCGTGTCGGCTACGAGCGTGTCGGCTACGAGTGTGTCGGCCACGGCGCCCGGCACGCAGGCGACCGGCACGCAGGCGAGCGATCCAGCCGACCCTGCGGGCGTCGACGCGTCGTCGGACCCGATGCAGGATCCGGGTGTCGTGGCAGCGCTCGCGGCGGTGCGCCGGGCCCAGGACGACCTGATCGCTCAGTACGAGGTCGTCTCCGCCGCGCTCGAGCAGAGCGCGTCGAGCCTCGCGACCTCGGAGTCGGTGTGCAACGCATTCGTCACCGCGAGCGCGGCGACAGTCGAGACGAGCGATCCGGTGGACCCGGTGGACCCCGCGGACCCGGTGGACCCGGCGGACCCGGTGGACCCGGCGGACCCCGCAGACCCGGCCGATCCGGTGGACCCGGCGGACCCCGTGGACCCGGCCGACCCCGACCCGACCGTGCCTGTGGCCGATGCGTTGCTCGCTTGCCAGGCGGCGATCGGACAGGTCGCGACCGACCAGGAGGCCGTCGCCGCGGGCCAGACGGCGCTCCTCGACCTGGCCGTGGCGCTCGACCACGCCGTCACCGCGGCCCAGGAGGCCGTCCGGGTGGCGGTCGCCGCAGCGGCCACGTCGTCGGGCGGCTCGACCGAACCAGCCTCGACCGGACCAGCGGGGACGGGACCGGCCCCGTCCACCGTCATGACGCCGTCGACCTCAGCGACCGCACCGGTCGTCCCGGTCGCGAGCCAGGCCGGGGGCTCGGAGACGACACAGGTCGCGTCCGCGGCGGACATCCTGGCCGATCGGGCTGCGATCGACGTGGCCGAGGCGGAGGTCGCGATCGCGACGGCGGCGCTCGGCAGGGTCAGCCTGACCAGTCCCGTCGTCGGCACGGTCGCCGCGGTGTCGATGGCCGCCGGCGACACCGTGCCCGCGTCATCCACCAGCGCGGTGATCACCGTCATCGGCGTGGACGGCTACGTCGTGGAGACGACGATCGCGGTCTCCGACATCGACACGGTCGAGGTCGGGCAGTCGACGACCCTCACCGTGGCCAGCGCCGCAGGCGTGCTCACCGGAGTGGTCAGCAGCATCGGCATCCTCAACGCCTCGACCACGAGCTCGGACCCGTCGTACACCGTGGTCGTCGCGGTGGACAGCACGGATCAGCCGTTGTTCGACGGGGCCGCGGCGCAGCTGACCATCACGGTGGGAGCGAACGAGAGCGCCGTCACGGTGCCGACGTCCGCGGTGCACGTCGACGGCTCCGTCGCGACGGTCCAGGTCCTGGCTGACGACGTCGTCAGTGACGTGCAGGTGACGACCGGGGTGGTGGGTACGGAGCTCACCGAGATCGCTTCCGGGCTCACGGTCGGCGACGAGATCGTGCTCGCCGACCTGCTGGAGCCGCTGGCGGTCGACGACGACTCAGCCGAGAGCGGGCTGAGCGGCCTGAGCGGATCGACGTCGGGGCAGGTGCCGACCGGCGGCGTGCCTGCACGCGGCGGCGCGCCCGGGGCTGGGGTGCCGCGGCAGTCGGACGGCTGATGGTGCTCACCCCACAGCGGACGCACAGCCTGCACAGGGCAACCGTCCAGCCGGACCGGAGAGGGTGGCTCTGTTGGTGAGCAGCTGACCTTGGTCAGCAGATGAGCTCCTGAGCGCCGAGACCCCCTGATCGGCCCAGGATCCCGCCCCCGATCGCTTCGCGCTGGCGGTCGGGGGCCGGGTGCGTCTGAGCAGATCACGTGCGTCCGGGCGCAGCCACTGCCTCCGAGCACATCATCGCGCCCGAGCAGATCAGTCCGAGCAGATCATCCAGCCGGCGCGACCGGCAGGGTCACCGTGAACGTCGTGGCGCCTGCCTGCCCGTCGACCTCGATGCGTCCCCCGTGGGCCGCGACGACGGCGTCGACGATGGCGAGGCCGAGACCGGTCGACCCCGCGCCCCGCGAGCGACCCTCCTCACCCCGCGTGAACCGCTGGAACAGTCGTCCGCGCAGGGTGTCGGGGATGCCTGGGCCGTCGTCCTGCACCTGGACGGTGACGGTCTCGCCGTCGCACCGCACCGAGGTCACGACTGTCGTCCCCGGTGGCGTGTGCGCACGGGCGTTGGAGAGCAGGTTCGCCAGGACCTGACGGAGGCGGTGCTCGTCGCCGGCGACGACACAGGGCGCCGCGCCGGTCTCGTCGAGGTCCGCGTCCTCG
This sequence comes from Cellulomonas sp. KRMCY2, assembly GCF_000526515.1. Classification (NCBI taxonomy): domain Bacteria; kingdom Bacillati; phylum Actinomycetota; class Actinomycetes; order Micrococcales; family Cellulomonadaceae; genus Cellulomonas; species Cellulomonas sp. KRMCY2. The sequence goes on along the minus strand of NZ_JAGF01000001.1, from coordinate 812,878 downwards.
CCGTCGGCTCCGTCCGTGGGGTGGGGTCCGTCCGTGGGGTCGCCGTCGGGCGGCAGGTCGAGCCGCCACACGTGGTCGGGGCCGGCGACGTGCGCATCGGCGACCGCGTCGATCGCCAGGGCCGTGAGGTCGACCTCGACGCGGTCCAGGGTGCGCCCGGCATCGAGCCGGGCGAGCAGCAGCAGGTCCTCGACCAGGGATGTCATCCGCTCGGCCTCGGACTCGACGCGTTCCATCGCGCGCAGCGCGTCATCCGGGAGCCCGGCCGGCAGGCGCCGGACGAGCTCGGCGTAGCCGCGGATCGAGGCGAGCGGGGTCCGCAGCTCGTGGCTCGCATCCGCGACGAACTGGCGCACCTGGGTCTCGCTCTCGTGCCGCGCGGTCAGGGCGGCCTCGATGTGGCCGAGCATCCGGTTGAGGGCCGCGCCGACCTGACCGACCTCCGTGCCGGGGTCGGTGTCGGCCTCCGGCACGCGCGTGAGGCTGACCTCGCCGCGGTCGAGGGGGAGCTCGGAGACCCGGGTGGCGGTCGCGGCGACCCGCTCGAGCGGCTCGAGCTCGCGGCGCACCAGTGCCGTGCCGGCCAGGGCGGCGATGACGATGCCGGCAGCGGCGACCAGAGCCTCGACCACGAGGTAGTCCTGCACGGTCGCGGTCGCGTCGGCGGTGGACAGGCCGGTGACCAGGAGGCCGCCGTCCGCCGTCGTGGTCGCGAGCACGCGGTACTCACCGAGCTCGGCCAGATGGACGGTCCGCGGCACATCGCTCGGGCTGACGGCCTCGAGCAGGGACTCCTGCTCGTCGGTCAGTGCCTGGAAGGCTCCGTTGTCGTCGATGTAGCCCGAGCGGACGGCGTCGCCCTGGACGGACAGGGTGACCGTGCCGGTGCCCTGCCCGGGGGCGTCGAGGGCTGGCGGCGGGCCGTCCGGGGCCGCCGCCAGGTCGTCGGTGTGATCGTCCGGCACCGGTCCGAAGCCACGCTCGGCCGCCGCGGCACGCTCGCTCGATGCGAACAGTCGGTCGTCGAGCTGTGCGACGAGAGAGCCGCGGAGTGCGAGGCTCGAGACCACACCCATCGCACCGGCCACACCGATGAGCAGGCCCAGGAGCACGGCGACGAGCCGACGACGCAGGGTCCGGTGCTGGGGCCCGCGTCCACCCGCCGGCCGGGCCGCGACCGGTGCCTGCGGGTCGCCGGCCTGCGGGTCGCCGGCCTGCGGCGTCCGAGATCGTCGTCGTGCTCCGAGGGCGAACCGCGGCATCAGCGCTCGTCGGGCCGGGGCTCGGCCGCCTTGAGCTGGTAGCCGACGCCACGCAGCGTGTGGATCATCGGCGTCCGACCGGCGTCGATCTTGCGGCGCAGGTAGGAGATGTAGAGCTCGACGATGTTCGCCTGCCCGCCGAAGTCGTACTGCCAGACGCGGTCGAGGATCTGGGCCTTGGACAGGACGCGTCGGGGGTTGCGCATGAGGTAGCGCAGCAGCTCGAACTCGGTCGCTGTGAGGTGGATGTCCGTACCGTCCCGGGTCACCTCGTGGCTGTCCTCGTCCATGGTCAGGTCGCCGACGACGAGCCGGGCGTCCTCGTGCACGGCGGTGGCTCCGGACCGGCGCAGCAGGGCACGCAGCCGGGCGACGACCTCCTCGAGGCTGAACGGCTTCGTGACGTAGTCGTCGCCACCGGCGGTCAGGCCCGCGATCCGGTCCTCGACGGCATCGCGTGCGGTGAGGAACAGGACGGGCACGTCCGACCGGGTGGCGCGAACCCGGCGCAGGACCTCGAGGCCGGACATGTCGGGGAGCATGACGTCGAGCAGGATCACGTCGGGCGCCATCGCCTTCGCCGCCTTGATGGCTGCGTGGCCGGTCAGCGCGGTCTCGACCTGCCACCCCTCATAGCGCAGGGCGGTGGCGAGCAGGTCGCCGAGGGAGGGCTCGTCGTCGACCACCAGGGCGCGGATCGGGCTGCCGTCGGGCCTGGTGAGGTGTTCGCGGGCAGCGCTGATCGAGCGGACGGTCGTCGGTGTGCTCATGGCATCCATCGTGCCCCTGGTGGCTGCGCACCACCTGGGTGAAACCTGTGAGGTGCCTGTGCAAAGGGGTGAGTCACCGGCTCGCCCGGCCATCTCACAGCCGGGCGGGGTGGGCCTCGCGCCGCGGCGTCACCTACCGTGGTCGGATGGTTGGTCCCCCGAGCTTCCCCCCGGCTGCCGCTCACGCGGTGCCGACGGACGCTGCGCCGACCCCGCCGCCCCCCCGACCCTGCGGGCCGGGCATCGCGGTCCGGCGCTCGTGGTGGCGGCGCTCGCAGGGGTCGGCGTCTGGGCCACCTGGTCGTACTTCGTGCTGAGCCGGACCGGCCGACTGCTCGAGCAGGCGGCGTTCGACGGAGCCGAGTTCGGTCAGAACCGGCTCTGGCAGATCGCTGAACCGGTCCTCGACGTGATCTCCGTGCCGTTCATCGCCGTCGTGCTGGTCGCGACGATGCTGCTCGCGGTCCTGCGCCGACGGACGCTGCTGGCCCTGCAGGTTGCCGTCCTCATGGGCGGCGCCAACCTGACCAGCCAGGTGCTCAAGCTGGGCGTGCTGGACCGGCCGGACCTCGGCATCGACGACCCGCTGCGCAACTCGCTGCCGAGCGGCCACACCACGGCTGCCGCGTCGGTCTCCGCGGCCCTCGTCTTCGTGGTGCCCCGTCGGCTCCGGCCGGCCGCCGCCGTCCTCGGTGCCGTCTACACCGCGGCGACCGGGGTGTCGACGCTGGTCGGCAAGTGGCACCGGCCGAGCGATGTCGTCGCCGCCCTGCTGGTCGTGCTGGCCTGGGGTGCGCTCGCGGGCGCGCTCGGCTCGCACGGCCCGGTGGTCCCAGGCGTCGAGCACCCGCGCGAGACGGCCGCCGTCGCTGCGCTGCTGCTGGTGGCGGGCCTGGTCAGCGGTGCCGGTGCTGCGCTCGCGCTGCAGCGCAGCCTCGCCGGGCTCGACGGCGGTCTCGACTCGAAGGCTGAGCTGCTCACCGCGTACGGCGGCGGTGCGCTGGCCGTCGTCGCGTTCTCGTGCGCCGCGTTCGGGGCGCTCCTGCTGCTCCGTCGGGCCGCCGAGCCGAGGCGTGGCTGAGCTCAGGAGGTGGCGTGGCCGAGCTCAGGAGGCGGACGCCCGGTGGGTCCGGCTTGACCAGAGGTCGTAGAGTGCCCGATCGACGGTGAACCGTCGCGCGGTCCGGACGTCCGGACCGGTGCAACCCAGGAAGCAGGTCCGCATGGCCGCAGGTCGCAAGCTCGTGATCGTGGAGTCGCCGGCGAAGGCGCGCACGATCGCCGGCTACCTCGGCGAGGGGTTCACCGTCGAGGCGTCCGTCGGGCACATCCGCGACCTGCCTCAGCCGTCCGAGCTGCCGGTGGAGATGAAGAAGGGCCCGTTCGGCAAGTTCGCGGTCGACGTCGACAACGGGTTCGAGCCCTACTACGTCGTCGACGCGGACAAGAAGAAGAAGGTCGCCGACCTCAAGCGGGCACTCAAGGGCGCCGACGAGCTCTACCTCGCAACAGACGAGGACCGCGAGGGCGAGGCCATCGCGTGGCACCTGCTCTCCGAGCTCAAGCCGACGGTCCCGGTCAAGCGGATGGTCTTCCACGAGATCACGCGTGAGGCGATCCAGCGAGCGCTGGAGAACACCCGCCCGCTCGACCAGTTCCTCGTCGACGCGCAGGAGACGCGGCGCATCCTCGACCGCCTCTACGGCTACGAGGTCTCCCCGGTGCTGTGGCGCAAGGTGCGGCAGGGCCTGTCCGCCGGACGCGTGCAGTCCGTCGCGACGAGGCTCGTCGTCGAGCGTGAGCGCGAGCGGATGGCGTTCCGCGCCGCCGACTACTGGGACGTCACGGGGACGTTCGCCCAGGCGGCACCGTCGGTCGAGGCCGAGCACGGGAGCTTCACCGCGCGGCTGGTCCAGGTCGATGGTCAGCGCGTGGCCAGCGGTCGGGACTTCGACGACCGGGGCATGCTCAAGAGCTCCCAGGTGGTGCACCTGGACGAGCAGCGCGCGATCGCACTGGCCGAGGGTCTGCGCTCGGCGCCGTTCGCCGTCGTGAGCCTGGAGACCAAGCCCTACACACGCCGTCCGGCGGCGCCGTTCACGACCTCGACGCTGCAGCAGGAGGCCTCGCGCAAGCTGCGGATGGGGTCGCGGCAGACCATGCGCACGGCGCAGGGCCTGTACGAGAACGGCTACATCACCTACATGCGTACCGACTCACCTGCGCTGTCGAGCCAGGCGATCGACGCCGCGCGTCGCCAGGCCGCCGAGCTCTACGGGCCGGAGTACGTGCCGGCGTCCGCCCGGGTCTACGCGTCCAAGAGCAAGGGCGCCCAGGAGGCGCACGAGGCCATCCGGCCCGCCGGTGACCACTTCCGGACTCCGGCACAGGTCGCGCGGGAGCTGTCCGGCGACCAGTTCAAGCTGTACGAGCTGATCTGGAAGCGCACTGTCGCGTCGCAGATGGCCGACGCGCGCGGCTCGACGGCGTCCGTCCGGCTCGGTGCGACGGCGACCGCTGCGGGGGTCGACGGCTCTGCGGCCGAGGCCGTGTTCGCGGCGTCCGGCACGGTCATCACGTTCCGCGGGTTCATGGCGGCGTACGAGGAGGGGCGCGACCTCGACCGGTACGCCGACGACGACGGTGCGGCGGCTGACGGTTCTTCGGCTGACGGTGCTGCCGGCGGCCCTGCCGGGGGAGCTGCCACCGGCGAGCGCTCGACGAAGGCCGGCGGGGCGGGCGCCGAGGCCCGGCTGCCGCAGATGGCCGAGGGTGACGCGATGGCAGGGTCGGACCTGGTGGCCGACGGGCACCACACGTCGCCGCCGCCGCGATTCACCGAGGCGAGCCTGATCAAGGCCCTCGAGGAGCGCGGCATCGGGCGGCCCTCGACGTACGCCGCGACGATCTCGGTCATCCAGGACCGCGGGTACGTGACAAACCGAGGTCAGGCCCTCGTGCCGAGCTGGCTGGCGTTCGCCGTCACGCGGCTGCTGGAGGAGAACTTCGACTGGTTGGTGGACTACGACTTCACCGCGGAGATGGAGCTGGACCTCGACGCCATCGCGGCCGGCGAGAAGGACCGCGTCGCTTGGCTGACCCGGTTCTACTTCGGTGACGGCACCGGTCGCACCGAGGGGGAGGGGTTGCGCGACCTCGTCGCGAACCTCGGCGAGATCGACGCGCGCGAGGTCAACTCGATCGACATCGGTGACGGCATCACGCTGCGCGTCGGCAGGTACGGGCCGTATCTCGAGGAGGCCGGGGTCGGCGGTGGCGCAGAGGCGACCGCAGCGACAGCCGACGGCGCAGCGACAGCCGACGGCGCGGGGGCCGTGCCGACGCCACCGCGGCGGGCGTCCGTGCCCGAAGACCTGGCGCCGGACGAGCTGACGGTCGCCAAGGCGCGCGAGCTGCTCGAGACGATGCCGGACGGCGACATCGTGCTGGGCCAGGACCCGAGCACCGGGACGACGATCGTCGCCAAGAACGGTCGCTACGGGCCGTACGTCACCGAGCTGCTGCCCGAGCCCGAGCTCGACGAGGGGCTCTCTGCGGCCGCGCGCAAGAAGGCGCTGGCAGCACTGCCGAAGCCGAGGACCGCGTCCCTGCTCAAGTCCATGGAGCTGTACGCCGTCACGCTCGACGACGCGTTGCGCCTGCTGTCGTTGCCGCGTGTGGTCGGCGTCGACCCGGAGACCGGCGTCGAGATCACCGCGCAGAACGGTCGGTACGGGCCCTACCTGAAGAAGGGGACCGACTCGCGGACCCTGCCGAGCGAGGAAGCGATGTTCGACGTCACCCTCGAGGAGGCGCTGGCGATCTACGAGCAGCCCAAGCGCGGACGCGGGACGTCGGCGACGGCGCCGCTGCGCGAGCTCGGCGTCGACCCCGTCTCCGGCAAGCCGGTGGTGGTCAAGGAGGGCCGGTTCGGTGCGTACGTGACGGACGGCGAGTCGAACGCGACGTTGCGCAAGGAGGACTCGGTGGAGACCGTGACCATCGAGCGTGCCGCGGAGCTGCTGGCCGAGAAGCGCGCGCGCGGCCCGGTCAAGCGCCGCACGACGACGCGGACGACCGTCAAGAAGGCTCCAGCGAAGAAGGCCGCGACGAGCAAGGCCGGCACCAAGAAGGCCTGAGCTGCTGGGTGATGCGGGTCTGGGCCATGTTGGTCCGAGCTAGCAGGGCTCCCCGGCCTGACCTGTGGAGCGCACGACGAGTATTGCCGGCATGTCGCCGGGGTGCCCGGGGCGCTCGAGGCGATTGAGGATCTCGAGCTCGTGCGGGACGACGGGGTGGGGCAGCGCGTCCAGCCGGAACCACCGCATGTCGGCGCACTTCTCCGGTTCAACGATGTGCGGGTCGCCCGACCAGTCGCGCACCTCGAAGAAGAAGTCCGCGCGCTGCTCTCGTTGCGGGCCGCCCACCTCGAAGCGGTGCAGCGTGGTCAGCGGATGCAGGTCCAGCTGGTCGACCCTCACCCCCGCCTCTTCCATCGCCTCGCGGGAGGCCGCCTCGGCGGCGGACTCGCCAGGATCGACGTGCCCGGCCAGGGTCGCCCAGTGGTCGTCGAGGTAGCCGGTACCTCGGCGGAGGTGGAGCAGCACCTCGTTCCCGCGCCTCAGGATGACGTAGGACGCGGCGACGAGCAGCGAGCGGTCGGGTAGTGAGAGTTCCGGGGTCACGGCGACACGGTAGGCCCGGCAGGTCCGACGACCCCGGTCGGCCCGGTCGGCCTTGACGGGCTCAGTCCCTCGAGAGCGGTCAGCTCGGTCGCGCGTGAACCGCATCGCGCAGGGTCGCGCAGGTAGCGATGCCCCGTCGGCGACTGCCACGTGGTGATGCCGATTGCCGGGTCGCGCGCCACTGCCCATCCGCCGTGGGTCTTGACCAGGTGGTGATGTCGGCACAGGGGATGGAGGTTGTCGGCCGTGGTCTGGTCGCCGGCTGGTCGGGCGGTGTCGAACGGTTCGATGTGGTCCAGGTCGCAGCGGACCGCGACGACGCGACACCCGGGGAAGGTGCACTCCCGGTCGCGATCGAGGATCGCGCCGGTGAGCTCGGCGCTCGGCCGGTAGGTCCGCGTCGCATGGGCGATCGGCTCGCCGGACCGCGCATCGATGAGCAACGGGCGCCACGTCGCGCGGTCGGCGATCGCGCGAGCCATCGGGGCGGGGATCGGACCGTAGCCGGCCAGCTCCGCCGGCTCGTTGTCCAGTCCGAGCAAGGAGGCGGCCGAGGCCGTGATGTCCAGGTGCGGGTAGCGGCGATGGCGCATCGGCAGGGGACCGTCCGGGCCGATGCCCGCATCGAGGTGCCGCGTCGCGAGATCGACCAGCGCGTCGGCCCGGCGGGCGCCCATGGACCGGTCGTCCGCCGGGTCGGCGGCATCTGCCAGTGCGGTGAGCGTCGTGTAGACGGCCACCGCATCCGGTGCGGGCAGCAGAGCGGTGAGCCAGGCCATGGCGTCCTGCGTGGGACTGATGCTGACGTAGCGATCTGCCCTGGCGCGCTCATGGCGGTCGTGTGCGCCTTCGGGGTCGCGACTGATCTCCAACCTGCGGAGCCTGGCCCGCAGCTGCGGCGCGGTCAACCCCTGCGCGTCGGGAAGGACCGCGTCGGTGGCGGTCGCGGCCACGTCGTCCGGCAGGTGCATGACCTCCTCGGTGACCACGACGGCCTTGCGGACGTCGAGGTCGCCACGGACGAGCGCGCCGGCCACGCCCGGCAGCCGTTCGAGGGCGATGGCGAGGCCGACCTTGCTCTCGCCGATCGCGCGGGTGGTGCCGAGCCGGGCTGAGAGCTCGTCGCCGAGAAAGCCGTCGCATCGCTGGGCCTCGCGTCGGCGGCGTAGCTCGGCGACGACGTGGGCCTGGCGGGCAGCGGCCCACGACATGACCCGCTCCCAGGCTGCGACAGCCTCAAGAAGCGCCGCATCGTCGATGTCTGCGGAGTCGAGGGATGCGACCAGCGCGGCCAGCTCGACGCCCGGCTCCTGACCTTCGAGGTGCGCGGCCAGCGGGTGGGTGTGGGCCCAGCCGCCCGGGCCGACAGTGCGCGGGCCGACAGTGCGCGGGCCGACAGCGCCGGGGCCGACAGCGCGCGGGCCGACAGCGCGCGGGCCGACAGTGCGCGGGCCGACAGTGCGCGGGCCGACAGCGCCGGGGCCGACAGCGCGCGGGTCCGGGCCGGTCGGTGCGCCAGGGTGATCGGACGGTTGATCGGTCGCCGGATCGGCCGGGCCTCCGGAGCTGCGGCCAGCAGGATGACCCGCCGGGCTGTCCGACACCCGATCGGAGGAGTCCGCGAGCACGCGGCCGGAGCTGTCCCCGATCGGCCGCCGGTCCGCCGCCTCTCGACCCGCCAGGAAGAGCTGCACGAGCCTGCCGAGCGTTGCCTCGAGGGGGCTCGGTCCGTCCGGGCCGACTGCCGACGACTCCGCGGCCGACGAGTCCGCGGCCGACGCCGCCACCGCGGTGGGTGCAGCTCTCAGAACCGCACCACCGCCCGGCGGCCGAGCGGGTCCCGAGGGGGACGATTCGAACATATGTATTGGGTATCTGCTTGAGTCAAGTGTGCAGGTCAGACGCTGTTTTCGGTGCCGCCGATGAGGCTAGTCAGGGGGTGGGGGTCGGTGGCGACGGCTTGTTGGAGCAGGCGGTAGAACAGCAGGCCGCGTGAGCGTGAGGAGCGACGGTTGAACCGGAAGGTGAACTCGTCGAGGTAGTAGTCCAGCTGGCGCTTGGAGATCCCGTGGTGCAGGGTCCCGGCGACCCAGCGTTTGAGCAGCGAGGCAACCAGGTGGACCCCGGGCAGGTACTCGTGGGCCGGCTCGACCGAGGAGATCAGGACCCGGTACTCGTGGGTGAAGCCCTGCTCGCCGAGCTGGCGCAGGTTGCGGGCGCCGTCGGTGCGGATGTGCGCGCCGGGGGCTATCACCCGGTGGGCGAAGTCCACGAGCTGGTTGGAGTTGCGTGCATCGGCCCTGGCCAGACGGATCCGGCCGATCTTGCGGCCCCCGGGGGTCTCGACCGCGACCATCACCGGGACCTTGGTGATCACCACGCTCGACGCCTTCTTCGCGCGCCCACCGACCATCGTCTCGTCCAGCTCGACGACCCCGGCCAGCAGCTCACGCTCGGGGCGGACCATCGCCCGGCGCAGCTTGTGCATCCACGCCCAGGCGGTCTCATAGGACCCGAACCCCAGGACCTGCTGCAACGTGCTGGCCGAGACCCCGTTCTTCGACGCGCAGACGAACCAGATCGCCGCGAACCACGTCGTCAACGGTGTGTGGGACCGGTGGAAGATCGTGCCCGCCGTGACCGACGTCTGACGCCCGCACCCCGAGCACATCCACATCCCCCGCCGGGCGGTGCGCCACGCCCGGTCCGACCCGCACCCCGGACACACGAACCCGCCCGGCCAGCGCAACCGGGCCAGGTACGCCAGGCAGTCCGCCTCCGTGGAGAACCACGCCACCAACTGCTGATGGGTGCGCGGGTAGTCCACCCCTGCCACCGGAATCCGCTCGTCCATACCCCAGAATCTACTGGACTCAAGCAGATACCCAATACGTATGTACACAGTAGGGGAGGGGTCCGACATCGGGGGGCGGGGGGCGAACGTCGCACCGACCCGGCGTCGGAATCGCGCCACTCCGGCCCCGGGCGTCGAACGGCCAGGGGTGTCGAACGGCCCGGGGCGTCGAGCGGCCCCGGGTGATGCGCGGTCAGACCCCGGTGAGCAGGCTCCGCAGTGCGCCTACCCGGGCGCGATCGGCCAGCCAACCGCGCGCACCGGGCGCCGCGCACGACGCCGACGCCACCTCGGCCGCGAACGCCAGGGCCGTCGGCCACCATGGAGCGGGATCCGGCAGGCCCCGCCCACCGCCACCCGCACCGCCATCCACAGCCCCGACACCGTGCACAGCGACCCACGCGCACAACGCACCGTGCAGGACGTCACCCGCGCCGAGAGTGTCCGCCACCCGCACCGCCGGGACCGCGATGGTCTCGATCGAGCCCGCTCGCAGGGCCTGGATCGGTCCGCCACCCTGCGACCGGGCCACGAACGACGGACCCGCGTCGGCCACGGCGAGCAGCGTCGCGAGCGCGTCAGCACGATCGAGGGCGCCCACGGGATCGAGCGCGCGCACGCCGCCGTCAGCCGCCGCGCCGCCGGGCGCGCCGTCAGCCACCGCACCGCCCGGCACCCCACCGCCCGGCACCCGGAAGTCCGCGGAGAGCACGGCCATGTTCACGACGCGGAGCAGCTGCTCGAGTCCTGGCTTCCACGACCCGCCGTCGAGCACGACGGGTACGCCGCGGTCACGCGCGGCCGAGGCGACCGCTACCGCGAGGTCAAGGTTGTGCCCGTCCACGAGCACCACGCCGACGTCGTCCAGCAGACGCTCGAGCTCCGCCCCGGACAGCCCAGCCCCAGCCCCAGCACCAGCCCCAACCCCAGCCCCAGCCCCAGCCCCAGCCCCAGCACCGAGCGTCGCATTGACCGACACGACCGCCCGCTGGCCCGTGGCCCGTGTCACCAGCACCGTCGACACCGCCGGCACTGCCGAGGCGCCCGCGCGGTCCGCGACCTCGACCCCGTGCTCGAGCAGGTCGGCGGCCACGGCACGCCCGAGCGCACCGCCGCCGATCCGGGTCACCAGCCGGGCGGGTGTCCCCAGCGCGACGCAGGTGACCGCGGCGTTGGCCGCCGGTCCGCCGGCACCGACCGACAGCCCGGTCGCGACGACCTTCTCGTCCGCCGACGGCACGTGCTCGACCGTCTGGACGACGTCCAGCGTGGTCAGTCCGCAGGCGAGCAGCAGGCCAGGGTGACGTGCCGGGACGACGTCGGGCATGCGGCGAGCCTAGGCGGGCGGCCGGCGCTACGGTGAACCTCATGACCTACGCCGAGGACCCGCGCACCGCCCCGTCGATCCGTTGGGGCATCCTCGGTCCAGGTGGCATCGCGGCCACCTTCGCCGAGGCCGTCAACCACCACACCCGGGCACAGCTCGTCGCCGTCGGCTCCCGCAGCCGCGACCGCGCGGAGCACTTCGCCGGGCACCACGGCATCCCGACGGTCCATGTCGGGTACGAGGCCCTGGTCGCCGACCCGCAGGTCGACGCCGTCTACGTGGCCTCTCCGCACTCCGAGCACCGCGCGCACGCCCTGCTGGCGATCGCGGCCGGCAAGCACGTGCTGGTCGAGAAGTCCTTCGCGCGCAACGCCGCCGAGGCCCAGGAGGTCGTCGACGCTGCCCGCGCGGCCGGGGTCTTCGTCATGGAGGCCATGTGGACGCGCTTCCTGCCGCACGTCCTGGCCCTGCGGTCCGTCATCGAACGGGGCGAGATCGGCGAGGTCGTCAGCCTCATCGCGGACCACGGCCAGTCCTTCGGGCACCTGCCGGCCACGCACCGTCTGCACAACCCCGAGCTGGCCGGCGGTGCGCTGCTCGACCTGGGCGTCTACCCGGTCTCGTTCGCGCACGACCTGCTGGGCGTCCCGGACACCGTGCACGCGACCGGCTCCCTGACGCCGACGGGTGTCGACGGGCAGATCAGCATGGTGCTGGGCTACGGCGAGCGCGTCCAGGCGTCGCTGCACACCACCCTGTGGTCGCACACGTCCACCACCGCGGTGATCGGCGGGACCGAGGGCCGGATCGAGGTCGCGTCCGACTTCTACCGGCCGACGACGTTCACCGTGATCCGCGACGACGGCTCGTGGTGGGGCTACGACCGCGAGATCGACGGCGGCTTCCAGTACCAGGCGGCCGAGGTCGCCCGGCGGGTCGCCGAGGGCGCGACCGAGAGCCCGCGGATGTCCTTGGACAACACCCTCGAGGTCATGCGCACGATGGACGAGGTCCGTCGGCAGGCCGGGGTGGTCTACCCCGGCGAGCAGCGGTAGGCGCCCGACGCCGGACCACCACGGCGACCACGTGTCGCCGGCGCCCGACCACCGCGGCGACCACGTGTCGCCCGGCCCGGCTAGCCTGACGCCGTGACCGAGTCGAGCCAGCCAGGTGTCTTCATCTCCTTCGAGGGTGGCGACGGCGTCGGCAAGTCGACCCAGCTGCGGCTGCTGGCCCAGTGGCTCTCGGCCGGTGGCCGGGAGGTCGTCACGACCCGCGAGCCGGGCGGCACCGTCCTCGGTTCCGCGCTGCGCGACGCCGTCCTGCACGGCGACCACGTGAGCGCGCGCACCGAGGCCCTGCTCTACGCGACCGACCGGGCGCACCACGTCGACACCGTGGTCCGGCCGGCCCTGGCGCGGGGCGCCGTCGTGCTCACCGATCGCTACCTCGACTCCTCCGTGGCCTACCAGGGCAACGGCCGGGACCTGGGTGCCGACGAGGTCGAGCGGCTCTCGTTGTGGGCGACCGAGGGTTTGCTGCCGCAGCTGACGGTGCTGCTCGACCTGGACCCGTCCGTCGGCCTGACCCGCCTGACCGGCGCGCCGGATCGTCTCGAGCGGGCCGGCTCCGACTTCCACGCCAGGACCCGGCAGGCCTTCCTCGACCGCGCAGCGACGGGCGGTCCGCGGTGGCTCGTGCTGGACGCATCAGGGACCGCCGAGGACCTCCAGGCGGCGATCCGCGGACGCGTCGCCGAGCTCCTCGACATCTCTGGGACCGCAGGGGGCACCGCATGAGCGTCTGGGACGACGTCGTCGGGCAGGCCGCCGCCGTGAACGTGCTCCGGGCCGCGACGCAGGACGTCGGGGCGATGACCCACGCGTGGCTGATCACCGGCCCGCCCGGCTCCGGCCGCTCCAACGCCGCCCGGGCGTTCGCCGCCGCGCTGCAGTGCGAGCAGGGCGGGTGCGGACACTGCCAGGCGTGCTCGACCGTGCTCGCCGGCACCCATGCCGACGTGACGGTCATCGCGACCGAGAAGGTCACGATCAGCATCGAGGAGGTGCGCGACCTGATCGGCCTCGCCCAGCGCTCGCCCTCCCAGGGCCGATGGCGCGTGATCGTGCTCGAGGATGCCGACCGGATGGTGGAGCGCACCTCGAACGTGCTGCTCAAGGCCATCGAGGAGCCGCCGCCCCGCACCGTCTGGCTGCTGTGCGCACCGAGCCCGCAGGACGTCGTCGTGACGATCCGCTCACGGTGCCGCGGCGTCGCGCTGCGCATCCCGCCGGTGGCCGACGTCGCGGCGCTGCTCGTCTCGCGGGACGGTGCGGACCCCGAGGTGGCCGACATCGCCGCCCGGGCCGCCCAGAGCCACATCGGCCTGGCACGCCGTCTGGCACGCGACCCGCAGGCGCGCGAGCGGCGGGCTCGGACGCTGCACCTGGCTGCCACGATCCGGGGCGTCGGCGACGCCGTGCTGGCCGCAGGCGACCTGGTCGAGGTCGCGTCGGCCGAGTCCAAGGCGGCGACCGAGGACCGTGACGCCGCCGAGAAGGCGGCGCTGCTGCACACCCTGGGCGCCGAGGCCGGCCAGACGCTGCCGCCGAGCCTGCGGGCGCAGGTCCGCCAGCTCGAGGACGACCAGAAGCGGCGCGCGACCCGTGCCCAGCGCGATGTGCTCGACCGCTCGCTGCTGGACCTGCTCTCGCTGTACCGCGACGTGCTCGTCGTGCAGCTCGGTGCCGAGGTGGACCTGGTCAACGCAGCCCAGGAGGACGACGTGCGCCGGCTGGCGGCCGACAGCTCGCCCGAGCAGACCATCCGCCGGATGGACGCGATCGGTGAGGCCCGCACGCGGCTGGCCGGCAACGTCGCGCCCCTGCTGGCGATCGAGGCCATGACTGTCGCCCTGCGGCCGCAGGGCTGAGGCTCGGCCTCGGAGCCGAGCCGACCGTAGGTGTCGCGATCCACACCCGATCCGCACACGTGTGGCACCGAGCACGGCGAGAGGTTCGTTACCGTTGCCCTGTGTCGAATGCCCGTAGGACCGCCCACCTCAGCACCGAGCCGTCGCGCACGCTAGCCCTGCGACTGGTCGCGATGAGTGCGCTCGTGGGCGTCGTGCTCGCGGGCTGTGTCGCCCCCAAGGAGCAGACCAAGCCCGATCGCACGTCGCCCGAGACGACCTCGGCCCCGGACGACCAGGCCGACGACCCGGTCGAGCAGGGTCCGGACCTCGCCGGCGCGGGGATCGACGCCTACTACGACCAGGCCATCGCGTGGAGCGACTGCGGCGACGGCTACGAGTGCGCGACCGTCCAGGCGCCCCTCGACTGGGACGTGCCGGAGACCGGTGCCATCGAGCTGGCCATCAAGAGGTCGGCCGCCACCGGCCCCGCCGGCGCGCGCGTCGGGTCGCTCCTGATCAACCCGGGTGGACCCGGTGGTTCCGGGATCGAGTTCCTCGACTCCGCGGTGAACGGGATGTTCGGGCAGAGCGTCCTCGACGCCTACGACATCGTGGCCTTCGACCCGCGCGGGGTCGGCGAGTCCTCCGCGGTCGACTGCGGGGACGACTCGGTCGTCGACGCGTTCTTCACCGCGGACCTCCCGATCGAGAGCCAGGCCGACGTCGAGGCCGCCCGCGAGGCGGTACGCGTCTTCGGTGAGGGGTGCCTCGCCGCCACCGGGCCGCTGCTCGGCGAGGTCGACACCGTCAGTGCGGCGCGGGACATGGACCTGCTCCGTGCGGTCCTCGGTGACGAGAAGCTCTACTACGCAGGCTTCTCCTACGGCACCTTCCTCGGTGCGACGTACGCCGGGCTGTACCCCGAGAACGTCGGACGGCTCCTCCTCGACGGGGCGCTCGACCCCTCGATGAGCAACGACGACCTCGTGATCGGCCAGGCCATCGGCTTCGAGAACGCGCTGCGTGCCTACGTCAAGGACTGCCAGGCCGGGGCCGACTGCCCGCTGACCGGTGGTGTCGACGCCGGCATGCAGCAGATCGCCGACCTCGTCGCGCGGATCGAGGCCAAGCCGATCGACGCCGGCGGCGACCTCAAGGTCAACGGGACGATGGCGTTCTACGGGATCGTCGTGACCCTGTACGACGACGGCTCGTGGACGTTCCTGACCCAGGCGCTCGACGAGGCGATCCGGGACAACATCGGCGAGATGTTGCTCTACCTCGCGAACTTCTACCTCGACCGCACGGACGACGGCGCGTACCTGTCGAACTCCATGATCGCGTTCAACTCGATCAACTGCCTCGACTACCCGATGCCCGTGCGTGACTACGACGAGCTCGCGGCGTTCGCTGCGGAGGTCGAGGCGGTTGCGCCGACCTTCGGCAAGGACTTCGGGCTCGCGATCGGCTGCGAGACCTGGCCCTTCCAGTCGACCGTCGAGCGTGAGCGGATCACGGCGCCGGGTGCCGAACCCATCCTGGTCGTCGGCACCACAGGTGACCCGGCGACGCCGTACGAATGGAGCGTCGCGCTCGCCGAACAGCTCGAGTCCGGGACCCTGCTGTCCTGGGAGGGCGAGGGCCACACCGCGTACGGGCGCGCCAACGACTGCCTCAACGACGCGGTCGACGCCTATCTCGTGCAGGGCGTGGTCCCGGCCGACGGCCTGGTCTGCTGACGCAGGCCAGGGCAGCCTGACGCAGGTCGGGGCCAAGACCCGCGCTCAGGCTCGGGCTCAGGTCGTCCCGACGACGCCGTCCTCGAGGGTCGCGTCGTCGAGGGCCGCGTCGGCGATGATCGCGAAGGTCTCGCCGGCCGGCCCACCGAGCACGGCGAGGCGTCCGTACTCCGAGTCCCACGGATCGGCGACGACGGTGCCGCCGTTCGCCGCAGCAGAGGCTGCGGCGTCGTCGGCATCAGCCACCTTGAAGTAGACCAGCCAACGCGGCTGGTCCCCGGCGGCACGCATGCTGTCCAGGGCGCCGAGGCCACCGGCCAGCTGGCCACCGACCGCGAAGGTCGCGTAGGAGAAGTCCGGCTCGGAGATGTCGTCGTAGGTCCAGCCGAAGACGGTCGCGTAGAAGCCCTTCGCCGCCTCGACGTCGTTCGTCAGCAGCTCGTTCCAGGCCATCGACCCGGGTTCGTCGGTCAGACCTGCCCCGGTGTGCTCGCCGGCCTGCCACAGGCAGAAGACGGCGCCGGTGGGGTCGAGCAGCCAGGCGAAGGAGCCCGTCGAGCCGACCGAGTCCGGCGGCACGAGGACCGTCGCGCCCGCGGCCACTGCGGCTGCCGTGGTGGCCTCGACGTCGTCGGTGGCCAGGTAGGTGGCCCATGCGGGTGCCGGACCCTCCTGCGGGGTGTCGTCGGCGCCGATACCGGCAGCGACGGCGCCGATGCCGGCCACGACGTGGCCGTCGCGCGTCGCCGACAGATACGTCAGGCCACCGGGCAGGGCCCGGGCCCCGGCCGGCGGGAACTCCCAGCCCAGGACGGCGCCGTAGAAGGTGGTGGCTGCCCCGAGGTCGGGAACCATCAGATCGACCCAGGTCGGCGTGCCGGTGGGGCGTGGCCCGGTGTGCACAGTCATCGCATGCTCCTCGGATGGTTCGCGGCCGGTTCGCGCGGTCAGCCCGAGTCTCATCGCGCGCGTCGGGAGCCGCAAGATGTCGTCGCTTTGGAGCCACGCCGGGCAATCGGTACAGTGGGCCCCGCTTGCCACGCGCCCGCCGGCGCGCGGCCGGCACCGCCGCCTTAGCTCAGTCGGTAGAGCGTCTCACTCGTAATGAGAAGGTCATCAGTTCGATTCTGATAGGCGGCTCCAGTAGGAAAAGGCCCTTGACCTGCATAAACGCGGGTCAGGGGCCCTTCTCGTTCGCTGGCCGGGCACGGTCCGTGGCATGCATGTGGGCAGCACGGAGGCCAGTGCCTGGCGCTTGGAGTCAGCCAGGTGGCGGAATCGTCGCGCATCCGATGTCGCCACACTCGGGGAGCGCCGACGTTCGTGTGTTCGCGAGGTAGGTGACGTAGTCGACGACGGTGCTCGTGGAGCCGAGGATCCACGGTCCGTGGAGGATGTTCTCCATTGCGAGGAGCTCGCCGGTCGCCCCAGCGGCGAGAGCGTGAGCCGGGCCCAAGCCCTCGCGGGCCAAGGGGTGAGCCCCTTGAGCTGAGCACCCCGGCTGTGATGGTCAGCACTGGGCAGAACTCAATGGCCCTTGACAACGGCTCTCGGCCGGCGCACCCCAGTGCTCGGTGGTGTCACGTCGGGCTCGTTCTGGACACGTGGTTGGTATGTCCTGGTCGGGGGTGAGTCAGCAGTGCGCCGGTGACGAGGTCGAGGACTTCTTGGTCGGTCATGTTGTCTGCTCTGGCTGCCGCGACGAGGTGCAGCGTCGCGGTGCCGACGTCGGGGTGGTGTGCCGGTCCGCGTTGGGCGATCACCGTCCCATGGCGTCGACGGGTGGTGAGCAGGCCGGCGACTTCCAGCTCGCGGTAGGCCCGGGCGATGGTGCCGGCCGCGATGCCGAGGTCGGCGGCCAGGACTCTGACGGTGGGCAGCCGGTCGCCGGGGCGCAGAGCCCCGGCGGCGAGGCCGGCCGTGATCTGCGCCCTGATCTGCTCGTAGTGCGGGATCGGACTGCTCAGGTCGATCCGCAGCGTGTGGCTCACGCGGCCATTTCCGTGTGCGCGCGCGCGAGGCCCGGCGCCCGGTGGGCGCGGAAGTCGCGGCCGGGGAGTGCCATGACGACGATGCCGCCGACGGCGGCCATCCAGGCGAGCACCAGGCAGGTGCCCGCGAGCAGGTCCGAGGGCGACGTGCCTCTGGCGATGGCTTGGTGGGCGACCCAGAGCACTCCGGACGTGGTCATTGCCAGCGGGGCTTGCCCGCCGCGCAGGACGCGGCGGGCGGATCGGCGGCGCAGGGCCATGTCCCAGTCGGCGGGGATGTCGGTCAGGGCGGGTCGCAACGTGATCAGCCGAAGCACCAACTCCGTGGAAAGCAGCATCGCGGCGGTCCCGATGAGCAGCGGCACGCCGTACCACCACCCTGGGAACGGCCCGACCTCATAGGCCCGCCCGGCTCCGACGAGGGCGCCCGCAGGCACCGTCGCGGCGATGGTTCGCGGGCCGTAGGCCATGGCGCCGAACGCGACCAGCGCGACCGTCAGCAGGCTGGCCCACGCCCAGGGCGCCGCGCGCAGCCAGCTGGGTGCGACGTCGCCGGTGTCTCGCACGGCGAGTCGAGCCACGCGAACCTCACCGCGTGGGCGCGGCCAGGTGAGCTCCCCGGCGGTGTGCACCGCGAGGAAGACGATGCCTGCGGCGCAGGGGATGAGCGCTATCGTCCGACCTCCCAGGTTGAGATTGCCCATCATCACCCCGATCGCACCCACCACGAGGCCCCCGATCAGGCTCGCCCACCCGACTGCTGCGGTGAGTGCCGCATGCCGGTTCGCGGCACCCGCGGAGGCGGCCGGCAAGGGCGTGCGTCGTCGGTCCCAGACCAGCACCGCCACGCCGAGCAGCGCCACGACGACAAGCGCGATCACAGTCGGCAGAACCATTGCGAGCCTCTCGGAGAGCATTGAGCATGTTCTATGTACAATGTACTCTCCCGGCCATCGCGGTCAACCCCCGCCCCGACGTGCCTTCGTGGCCACCGACCCGAGCCCGAACGCCACCATCGACTCAGCCGGTTCGTACCGAATCCCGGAAGACTGCTCCGAAAGTGGTCCGTTCACGATGGAACGTCGTGGTGGGGTGGTGCGTGTTAGGAGCGTGAATGTGTTCAGGTCGGAGCTGTCGACGAGCGAGCAGGGGACGCCCGTGGTCGGCGACGACGTCGAGATCGTCCTGGCGGATGGCGAGAGCTTCGAGCGGGAGTTCGTGGACTTCGTCCGGTCGGCGAAGGATCCGCTGTACCGCATGGCCTACCTGCTCAGTGGCGATCCGCATCGCGCAGAAGACCTCGTACAGCAGACCTTCGAACGGACCTGGCGCTCTTGGCGCTCGGCGCGACGCGGTGACCCACTGGCGTGGTCGCGGCGGATCCTGGCGAACCTGCGGATCGACAACTGGCGGCGCACCAGGCGGGAAGTGCTGACCGGCACGGACCCGCAGGTTCACGCCGCCAACAGCGGTGAGCGCGCCGTCGATGGGCGCGACCTGGTGGTGCGGGCCCTGCTGACGCTGCCGATCAAGCAGCGCCGGGTGGTGGTGCTACGTCACCTGCTCGACCTGAGCGAAGCAGACGTTGCGGCCGAGCTGGGCCTGCCGGTCGGCACCGTGAAGTCGACCGCCTCGCGGGCACTGGCTCGGCTGAGAGAAACCATGGACACGGCGGGAGGGGAGACACGGTGAGTACTGACACCGATCGGTTCGTCGGAGAACTCCGGCAGCGCCTGAGCCTTGACGACCTGCACTCCGGTCTGAACCCGGAGGTCGTGCTGACCGGCAGCCGGCGCGCACGGCGCCGTCGTACGACCGTCTCCTCGCTCGTGGCTGCGGCGTCTCTCGCGGCAGTGGTGCTCGCGGGTCCGCCCCTGCTGGACCTGGGGCACCGGATGGCCGCGGCCGCGCGTGAGGCCCGCATGGCGCAGGTCGACGGGGTCGTCCACGACCTCGGAGCGCCGTTGCACGTGGCCTGGCAGGCTGACGGGCAACTCGCGGGTGTGTCCACGCCGAGCGGGACGATCCTGCTCGAGGGCGCTGACGGGTACACAGCCCTGGATCCGAAGACCGGCGATGCGCGTTGGACGGTCAGTGTCGATACCGCTCGTTGGTGGTGCAGGCTGTCGGCTCCCGATTCGCGGGTCATGCTCGGCGCCTCGCGGGTCATGCCCGGCGCCGCCAGCGGCGACGGGCCGGAACGGGCCCTGTGCGCTGACACGGCGGCGGGTACGCTGCAGGTGCGCGATATCGCCTCCGGCGACGTGCTGACAACCGTCACCGTGGACTGGCCACAATGGCAGGCTCACATGATCGACGCGGACGTCATCGCGGGCGGGGTCGACGACCAGGGCCGTGTCGTCGCGCGCCGGTGGGACGCCGAGACGGGTGCCGTGGTCTGGAGCTACCGCGGTCACGTGCCGATGCCCGGCGCCGACCAGGGCGTCGGGATGGTGGTCCAGCTCGCGGCAGTGCAGCTCGTCTCGGACTCCGCCTCGGTACGCCTGGACATCGCCAGCGGTGCCGAGGTCTCGCCGGGCACCTCGATGGACCTCTGGTCGGCCGCGCTCGCCGGCGGGGTGACCGTCATCCAGGAGGGCTCCGAACCGCCCGGCACCTACGTCGTGCGAGTCGTGGCAGCTGACGGCACAGCGTTGCTGACGACCCCGGGGATCCTCCGCACGCCCCAGGTCGACGACGGGAGCGTGCCGGGCCTGCTCCTGGTGGAGAACGCCCCGCAAGACAGCACCGTGCGGGCCATCGACGTCCAGACCGGGAACGAACTATGGTCCCGGACCGGAACTCCCGTCGCGATCATCGATGGACGGCTGGTCACATGGAACAACAGCGGCGACCTCAACGTCCTCGACGCGCGTACCGGCGACGTCATCTGGCGCCAGCAGGTTCACGTGCCGGACGGCGGGGCGGTGACACCCCTCACCGACGGCGAGAACATCATCACCATCGAGAGCAACTCCGGACAGACGAACCTGGTCGCGCGCACCCTCACGACCGGGGCGCTTTCCTGGGCCGAACCCTGGGACCCCGCCGACGGGACCAGCCAGTACGCGTTGCCGACCGGGACCGCGCTCGCGGTCGGGTCGAGTCGCCTCACGGGGCTAGCACCGTAGACCTGGCTCCACTCAGAGCGGCAAGCCGGGTCCGTGTCGGGTCCGCGCAGACCCCGGAACCTTCGCATCGGCGGCACTCCTGGCGGGTATTGCCGCAGGGGCCAAAAGCGAAGCGGCGGATTCCAGCGGTCGACGCAACACGGCCTATGTCGAGATGAGCGTAGCGAGGCGGGCGGTGGGGGTGTCCCAGCCGAGTGTCTTGCGTGGTCGGGTGTTGAGCTCGGCGGCCACGAGTTCCAGATGCGAGGCGGGGTGCACGGACAGGTCGGAGCCCTTGGGGAACCAGTCGCGCAGCAGCCCGTTGGTGTTCTCGTTCGTTGGTCTCTGCCACGGGGAGTGCGGGTCAGCGAAGTAGACCGGCAGGTCCAGGACCGTGGTGATCTTCTCGTGCAACGCCATCTCGCTGCCCTGGTCCCACGTCAGGGTCCGGCGCAGGTGCGCCGGCAGCTGGGCGAGTGCCGCGACGACGGCCTCACGCACCGGTTCGGCGCCGTGGAACCGGCCCGGCAGGTGACCCAGGAGCGTGAACCGGGTGGTGCGCTCGACGAGCGTGACGATCGCTGACTTGTTGGCGGACCCGACGATCAGGTCACCTTCCCAATGGCCGGGCTCGACCCGCTCGAGCACCGTCGCGGGCCGATGACTGATCGAGACCATCTGCCCCATCGACCGCGGTCGGCGGGCCTGAGCATGGCGGCGTGCGACACGCTGACGGCGTCGGCGGCGCAGCACCCGCCCGGGCAGCTCACGCGGCAGGCCGCCGAGGTCGGGGCGGTAGACGGCCTGGTAGATCGTCTCGGTGCACACCCACCGCGACGGGTCGTCGGGGAAGACCACGCGCAGCTCGTGCGCGATCTGCTCCGGGCTCCAGTGCGCCTTGAGCTTGCAGGTCACGTACTCGCACAGCTGCTCATCGCCGGCCAGACGCGAGCGGCGCGGGCGAGCCAGTGCCTTGAGCGCCTGCCGGTGCGCCTCGAACGGCCGGTAGGACCCGTCCTCTCGGGCGTGGCGGCGCAGCTCGCGGCTGACCGTCGAAGGCGCCCGACCCAGCCGTGCCGCGACCTGCCGGACCGAGAGCCCCTCGCGGCGCAGGTCGGCGATCCTGATCCGTTCGTCCTGGGACAAGCAGCGGACCGAGGGCTCAGGCCGGGAGCGTGTTGCGATCACCGGCGCATACTCCAGCACCCGCCCGCTGGAAGAGACGACCTTGCGTCCGTTGCGCCACCGCTTGCCCGTGCGCGGGTTGATCCCCACGATCCTCGACGCCTGCGCCGAGGACTCACCCCTGGCAATCAGCGCCGCGAACATCTCCCGCTTCGCCCCGTCCGGCTCCCGACCAGGCTTGCCTCGACCAGCCACTTCGACACCTCAATCACCTCAAGGTGTTGCGTCGTTCGCTGGAATCCGCCAGCGGATGCCTTCAGTCGCGATTGACGGTTCCGTTCCCATGGGACTCCCCTGCATCGGATGGGCTCGCCGGACGTAACTGTGGCACGCCCCGGGGAGGCTGGATCGCTACCCCGCCGGTGTGGTGCCCGCGCGCAGGGGCGAGGCGCGGTCCCCGAGTCTCACGGGCTCTCGGCGTTCCAACTGACCACGGTGGTCAGCGCGGTGCCCTGGAGGTCGGGCAGTGTCCGCCAAGCGATCATGTCTCCGGCGCACTTGACCTCGGAGTAGTTCAGCGGCACATCGACGCGGGCGAGGTCGCTGCTGGGTACGTCCAGGACGTACACAGGTTCGTCCCCGGCGCCCGAGCCGTCCGCGGAGGTCATCACCAGGCGGTCCCCACACAACGCCAGCGCCGGCAGGAAGGCCGAGTCGGGCGTCGCGACAGCGGTGACCGCCCCGGCCACGGGGTCCACGACGTACACCGTGCCCCCGGTCACGCCGGGGCCGATGGCAACGAACGCGATGCGCTCCCGATCGGCCACCAGGGACACGATCGTCACACCCTGGTCACCGGCGACGACCAGGACCGGCAAGCTGCCGCCGGCCCCATCGAC
This sequence comes from Cellulomonas sp. KRMCY2, assembly GCF_000526515.1. NCBI lineage: Bacteria > Bacillati > Actinomycetota > Actinomycetes > Micrococcales > Cellulomonadaceae > Cellulomonas > Cellulomonas sp. KRMCY2. Next base: position 790,202 of record NZ_JAGF01000001.1, on the reverse strand, counting down.
GATCTCGACCGTCGCCGTCCCGCCCGCCAATGTCGGGTCGTCCCGCAACGTCCGGGCGACATACAGGCCATGGTCGTTGACTGCCGGCTGAGCCACCCCTTGGGCCTCGACGGTCAGCGAGCCAGAACCGTCAGCGGGCCGGGACATGACCTGCATGTGGAACGAGGCGCCATCTGCTGCGCTCGGTGCAGGCGTTGCCCAATAGACCCGTCCGTCGTGAACCAGCGGTGCCACGTCCCCGGTGAGGATCGGCATCCGCCCGGGGTACACCTCCTCCGATGCGGCGACCAGCACGGGCTCGCCGCCGTCCTCGCGGGCGAAGATCCGCCAGTTCGAGGAGTCCAGTGCGATGCTGGCGGTCTCAGCCCAGGTGACGGTCCCCTCGTCTTCGGTTGCGGCGAAGATCTGGCGTGGGTTGTCGTCAGGAATCAGGTCCGCGGTGCTGGGCCACCGAACGAACTCGCCGTCGTAGGTTCCGAGCTGCGAGGACTTCAGAATGACATCCCCGCCGTCGTACTGGCCTTCGGGGATCATCACGCTGACCAGGTCACCGCCGGGGGTCAATGCCAACGTGAACATGTTCAGCCCAGCGGGCGTCTGCAGCACCGGGTCGTAGTCGACCCCCTCCACAGCAGAACGCGCGGCGGCGACGTCAACGGCGGTCGGGTCGACCGGCGTCCCGTCCGCCCAGGACACGGCGATCGGGCCCGCGTCCGGCTGGTCCAGACGGGTGATGCCCGCGTTCGCCCGGTCGTCCGGAGAAGGCTCGGGACCTGGACCAGCGGAGTCGGTGCACCCCGCGGTGGCCAGCACGACCAAGGTCACGCCGACGACCGCGGCTCCGGAAAGGACTCGCATCAGTACATGATCCCGTTGGTCTGCGGGTACGTGTTGGTGAAGGACGTCGTGTTCGTCGAGAACGTCTCCTGCGCCCCGGAGTAGTACGACGTCGAGGGGTCCGCCCACAGGGTCGTCGCGCCGGCGCTGGCGTAGCTCAGGCGCGCCAGCACGAGTGGCTGATAGGAGGAGGTGGAGGAAGCCCGACCAGCTTCGGCCGGCGTGGCCTGCATATGGCATGCAGAATCGCTGCAGCCCTAGCGCTGAGCACGCCAACCGCGCCCCTTGCACCCCATGCACAGCGCAAACCTCCTGGTCAGCGCGTTGTGCGCGTCACTCGCAACGAGAAGGTCATCAGTTCGATTCTGATAGGCGGCTCCAGCTCGAAGGCTCGACACGAGCGGCCGGTCCGGCGGTTCTGTCCGGTCGGTTCGGTTCGGTCCGGCCCGCGGCGCATCGGCGCGACTCGTGCTCACCGGACCTGCACGCCCCTGCACAGAACCTGCACGGGATCCACCGCTGAAGAGGCGGACACGGTTGCGCGCCGGTCCTAGCGTGACGATCGTGACCGATCATGACGGACCCCCGCCTCCGCTGCCTTCCCCGTCATCGTCCACGTCGTCGTCAGCGTCGACGGCCGCACCGCTGCCGGTCCCTGCGCTCGCCGACGTCCCGCTCGTCGCGCCGTCCGCCTGGCAGGCTCCCGCGCCATCGGCCGCGCTCCCGCGCACGGGGCCGACGACGGCGCTGGCGCCCCGCGAGCGGAGCCCGTTCGCGCGGTCGCTGACGGCGTTCTGGGGTGAGCGTCACCGGACCGTGCCGACCGGGGTGCTCGTCACCGTCGTGGTGGCGGGTGTTGCGGGCGGCGGGCTGGTGGTCGGGCACCGGCTGGGACTCGGCGCCGCGCTCGTCGGTCTGCTGGCCTGGGCCGCCGCCGTGCCGGCGCTGGTCCGCCGGCGTGCGGTCGGGGACCTCGTGACTGCGGCGCTGTCGGTCGCGCTGCTCGGGGTCGTCGCCGTCAGTGACGCCGACTGGGTCGTCGCGCTGTGCCTGGCGACCGCGGCGTGGGCCGGCGCGGTCGCTGCGACGTCGGCGCGCTCGGCGCCCGCCGTGGCACTCAGCGGGATCAGCTGGGCGTTCGGCGTCGTGCGCGCGCTGCCGTGGCTGACCCGGGCTGCCGGGACGCTCGCCGGATCGCGCCGTGGCCAGCTGCTCGTCGCCCTGCGCAGCGTCGCGGTGACCGGCGTCCTGCTGGTGGTCTTCGGACTGCTGTTCGCCAGCGCCGACCGGGTCTTCGCCAGCTACCTGCCACGGCTCGACGCCGATCTGCTCCCCGCCCAGACCGTGATCGGCATCCTGGTCGCCCTCACCGCCGCGACGCTGGCCCACCTGGCGCTAGCCCCGCCGGGATGGTCGAGCCTCACCGTCCGCGCCGGCCGACCCGCTCGCCGTGGGGAGTGGCTGCTGCCGATCCTGGCCCTCGACGCGATGGTGCTGGGCTTCGTCCTCGTGCAGATCGGGGCGCTGCTCGGTGGGCACCGGCACGTGCTCGAGACCGCTGGCCTGAGCTATGCCGAGTACGCGCGGGAGGGTTTCGCGCAGCTGGTGGCAGTGACCGCCCTGACTCTCCTCGTGGTGGCGGTCGCCGTCCGGCGGGCACCTCGCGTGACCGACACCGACCGGGCGATCTCGCGCGCTGCGCTGGTGGTCCTGTGCGTCGGGACGCTCGGTGTCGTCGCCTCGGCGCTGCGCCGGATGGACCTGTACGTCGAGGCGTTCGGGCTGACCCGGTTGCGGCTGTACGTCGTCGCGGTCGAGGTCGTCCTCGCTGCGATCCTCGTCCTGGTGATGGTCGCGGGCGTGCGCTGGCGCGGCAGCTGGCTGCCGCGGGCCGTGGTGCAGGTCGTCGCGGTGGCGATGCTCGGCCTGGCCGTGGTCAACCCGGACGCGCTGATCGTGCGGCACAACACCACGGCCGACCTCGACGTCGCGCTGGACGTCTCCTACCTGCAAGGTCTCTCGGCCGACGCCGTTCCGGCGATGGACGACCTCGAGGAGCCGCTGAGGTCCTGCCTGCTCGCATCCGTCGACGTCGGGCCGTCGGAGGGTCTGGCGGACTGGAACCTCGGCCGGTCCCGTGCCGCAGGCGTGCTGGCCGAGGCATCCGTCGCCGCCGACGTCGCGACGGCCTGCCCGCAGGTCTACCAGGACCGCTGAGCGCTGACCGCTGAGCGCTGCCAGGACCACTGAGCGCTACCGGCGGCCCTGAGCCCCGTCCGCGCGGGTCTGCCGAGACCGGGAACGAACGACCTGCCTCGGACGCTTGACCGGTACAGAGATCCGAGTTACTGTAGCGGTACAGAAGATCGAGACCGACAAGGAGAGCACCATGGATTCCGTCCACCTCGCCCTGCTCCTGTCGCGCGCAGCCGTGACGCAGGAGGCCGACAGCGCCCGGCCCTGGGCGCCCGTCGTGCCGTCACGCCCACGGCACGGACCGTATGCCCGCCGCACCCGTCGCGCCCTCGCCTCGGCCCTGCACCGGGTCGCCGACGCGGTCACACCGACACCGGCACGCGACATCTGCAGCCCGGCTCACTGACCGGCTGCGGGCACTCGCGACGAGGCACGGCGTGACACCGGCACCCGCGCCCACGGCCTACCCTGTCCCGCATGGAGCAGAACAGGGTGGCGTCGTGGCGCGGGTGACCCTGCAGACGATCGCCGACAAGGTCGGCGTCAGCCGCATGACGGTCTCGAACGCGTTCTCCAAGCCCGACCAGCTCTCGGCCGAGCTGCGCCGCACGATCCTCGCGGCAGCCGAGGAGGTCGGCTACGTCGGCCCGGACCCGTCCGCGCGCGCCCTGGCCCGCGGCACCACCGGCGCCGTCGGCGTCCTGCTCACCGACTCCGTCGGGTCGGCGTTCTCCGACCCGATCGCCGCAGGGTTCTTCGGGTCCGTCGCCGAGGAGCTCGCGCCCACCGGGCTGGCCCTGTCGCTGCTGCCGTCGTCGTCGGGCGAGACCATCCCGGCCCGGGACATCCCGATGGACGGCGCCCTGGTCTATGCGTGCGCTGCCGACACGACGGCGATCGACTGGCTGGTCCGGCGGCGCCTCCCGCTGGTCTTCGTCGACCAGCCGCCGGTGCCGGGCAGTGCGAGCGTGCTGCTCGACGACCGCGTCGGATCCCGCGCAGCCGCCAAGCACGTGCTCGACCTCGGACACCGCAGCATCGCGCTGTTAGCGTTCGCAGACGGGCGCCGTGGTGTCGTGGCCGACCCTGCGGACGCCGGCACCGGCTACGTCTCGCGGGAGCGGGTCATGGGCTGGCTCGACGTGCTCGCTGTCGACGGCGTCCGGATCACCGCTGTCGACCTGCCGGTCAACTCCGAGCAGGAGGCCTACGCCGCCGCTCGCCTGGTGCTCGATGCGCCCGAGCACCCGACGGCCGTGCTGTGCTTCTCCGACGTCATCGCCTGGGGCGTGCTGCACGCCGCGCAGGACCTCGGCCTGCAGGTGCCCGACGACGTGTCGGTCGTCGGCTTCGACGACAGTGCACTGGCCGGCAGGGTGCGTCCGGCGCTGACGACCGTGCGGCAGGACCTCGCGGCCAAGGGTCGCGCGGCCGCGCTGGCCCTGACGACGGCGATCGAGCGCGCCCGGACCGGCTCGCTCGCCGAGCCGGAGCACATCGTCGTGCCGACCGAGCTCGTCGTGCGGGAGTCCACCGGCCCGGCACCCGACCGCAGCGCCCTGCGGCCGTAGCGTCGCGCGGTGTCCTCCTACCGGATCAGCCTGACGATCGGGCTCCTGAGGCCCGGCGTCGAACCGGCCGCCGTCCTGCCGGCGGCCGCCGCCGCCGCGCGCGAGCGCACGATCGTCGAGGCGTACGACGTCGCGGTCGTCCGCGGCGAGGCCCGGGTCACGGTGCGCTTCACGGCAGACCACAACGACGACGCCCTCGACATCGCGCGGCGCGTCCGGGCGACAGTCACGACCCTCGCGGACGTCAGCGCGCCGAGCCTCAGCCGTCGCTACGGAGCACGCTGGCACCGCCTCGTCGCATTCGCACCGTCGTACTGACCTCGGGCCCGATCGTGCGTGGGTCCTCGGTCGGTGACGTCACTCCCAGTACGTCGCGATCGCCGCAGCCTCCTGGGTGATCGTCCCGGCATCGACCAGGTCGCTCGCCTGGCTCGTGAGCACCTCGGTCCACGTCGCCAGGACGTCCGCCGCCGTGCCGCTGTCGTACAGGCTCGCGGTCAGCCCGGCGAGCGCCGCGTCGTACAGCGCGGCGAAGCCGTCGTCCGCCATGAAGCGCTCCGCCAGGACGTTGCCGCCGAGGCCGCCGTCCTGACCCATCCGCCCGCCCGGCTCGAAGCCGGCCGGGGGCTCGCCTCCGCCACCGGGGAGGGTCGGGCCGTCGGTCGGGACGATGCCGTCGGTCGGGGCGACGCCGTCGGGCACAGCGGTGGCGTCTGGCGGGTCGAAGCCCTCCGGCGGGGTCGCGCCCTCGGGGAAGGTCATGCCCTCGGGCATCTCCCGACCCGCCCCTGCCTCGCCCGGCATGCCGCCGCCGCCCATCGTGCCGAAGGACAGGTTCTGGTCCCAGCTGACCACTGTGAACACCCCGGTCTCGGCGTCGTAGCGCAGGTACGAGTTGTTGCCCGGCCCGGAGATGTCGTCGAAGTTGTCGACGAGGTCCTGCACCGCGAGGTAGGTGGCGAACGCATCGACGTCGAGGTGGTCGGTGAGCTCGGCGGCGAACGTCGCGTCGTCGGACGTGTCGAGCCACTCCAGGAAGCCGATCAACGGCGTGAGGTCCTCCTCGTCGCCGGTCTCCTGGTCGAAGGACTCCGCGTACGACTCCGGGTCGTCGCCCTGGTAGGCCCAGCTGCCCTCGGCCTCCGACTTGTAGAGCACGCCGTCGGTGTCGAAGACCGCCTCGGCCCAGGTGTCGTCCGGGTTCTCGATCACCAGGCGCAGCACGGCGTCGCCGCCGTTGATGCTGAACCGCGTGGGGGTCGCCCGCTGGGTGGCGAGGCCGCTGAGCCCGATGAGCTCGAGCGCCACTGCCTCGTTCAGCGCCGTGGTCGTGGTGCTCGAGCGCACGACGAAGGACGTCACACCGTCGAGCTCCTGCCCGTCGACGTACTTGTCCAGGCGAACGAGCCACGGCATGGTCGTCGGGTCGGCGTCGGCGCTGACGCCGCGCAGCGAGGAGTTGCCCTTGAGCCGGAGACCGACCTCCTCGAAGACCACGCCGTCGACCGTGACCGTCGCGGAGATCCACGACTTGTCTCCGGTCGACGTGTACGCCTCGATCATCGCGGTGTAGTCGGCCTCGTCGAAGGTCACCGCGACGTCATGCACCTGGGAGCTGTCGAACAGCGAGCCGGCGGTCGTCGTGACGGCCGAGCCGTCCGTCGCGGCGGCGTCTCCTGGGCTCGGGCTCGTGGTGCACGACGTGAGTGCGCCGAGGGACACGGTCGTGGCGAGCACGACTGCTGTCGCACGGGACCAGTGCCGCCGGGGCAGGGGTGTGTGACTCATGGTGGACAGCCAACCGCTACGACCTTGGCCGGTCGTGTGCTCCGGCTGTGAGCCACCTGAGAGGACTCTCTCAGGTGGTGCACAGGCACGGCACAGGCGGTGGCCAGGCGCCCTGCCTAGAACGGTGAATGCAGGCCGAACGGACTGTGAACACCACCGGCACCCCGCGCCGTCGACCACCTGGAGCCCACGTGCCCGACATCCTTCTCCTCGCCACCGACCTCGTGGCGATCACGGTCCTGACCTACGTCTCGTACTTCCGCAAGCACCGTCGTCGCGACATGCTCCTGGCGTACATGGGCCTGAACGTCGGCGTGCTCGCGGTCTCGACGGTCCTGACCGGCTCGGCCGTGGGCCTCGGGCTGGGGCTCGGGCTGTTCGGTGTGCTCTCGATCATCCGGCTGCGCTCCTCGGAGATCAGCCAGGAGGAGGTCGCCTACTACTTCGCCGCACTCGCCCTGGGCCTGATCTTCGGCCTCGCCCCCGAGCCGCGCTGGCTCGCCCTCGTGCTCGGCGCACTGATCGTCGTCGTCGTCCTGGTCGTCGACCATGCGCCCATCCATGCCCGGGCCCGCCGCCAGATCATCGTCCTGGACACCGTCGTGACCGACGAGGCCGAGCTCGCGGCCCACCTGGAACGCCTGCTCGGCGCCACCGTGATGGTCGCGATCGTGCAGTCGACGGACCTCGTCCGCGACTCGATGGTCGTCGACGTCCGGTACCAGCTGCCGGACGCTGCCCCGCGGGTCCAGGCATGGGCGGGCGACGACGCCGCCGGGTCCGTGCGGTCGGTCCGGGCGACGGCGGAGCCGGTCCGATGAGCGGGGCAGCCGTGCAGGACCGGACCGCGCTCGCGCTCGACGGTGCGCACGGGGCGCTCGCGCGCCTCGAACCGGTCTCGCTCGCCGAGGTCCAGGTGCTGGCCGACCTGCAAACGCGGGTGGACCGCAAGTACGTCGTCGGGCCGGAGGTCGTCGAGCGGCTCGTGACCGAGGTCCTGACCGACGCGAGCGTCCTGACGATCGACGGTCGAACGAGCTTCCGCTACGAGTCGGTCTACTTCGACACCCCCGACCTGACCGCGTACCGCGACGCGGCCCACGGTCGTCGTCTGCGGTTCAAGGTCAGGACCCGGGCCTACCTGGACACCGACGCATGCGTGCTCGAGGTCAAGACCAGCGGCGGACGTGACCAGACCGTCAAGCAGCGGATGGACTACGACATCGAGGACCGGATGATCCTCACCCCGGCGGGGCAGGCCTTCGTGCTCGACTGCCTCGCGCGGAGCGGACCGACCCGCTCGGACCGCGCGGTCGATGTCGCGAGCCTCCGTCCGGCTGCGACGACGGCCTACCGGCGCAGCACCGTCGTCGACCTCGTCGCCGGCACCCGGCTGACCGTCGACGCCGACCTCGTCGTCTCGACGCCGGACAGTGCGTCCGTCCGGCTGACCGACCAGGTCGTGCTCGAGACCAAGTCCACCGGACGTGCCTCGGCGGCGGACCACTGGCTGTGGACGGCCGGCCACCGACCCAGCCGGATCAGCAAGTACTGCGTCGGCCTCGCCGCACTCGACGCTGCGCTGCCCGCGAACCGTTGGGCCCAGACGCTGGCCCGCCACTTCTGAGCCGTCGACCGGGCCGTCGATCGGGCGAGGTTCTGGGGGTGGCGCGCCCCAGGAACCTCACTCGATCGGGTCGGGGGCGCGACGGGCGCGGCTCGGCTGGACGCGGGTGGGCTCGCCCGGCATCTTCGGGTACTCCGGTGGGTAGGGCAGGTCCGCCTGCCCGTGGTCCCGCTCGTCCCGGTCGGCGAGCTCGAGCAGGGGCTCGATCGAGTACGCCGCCCCGGCCCCGGCCACCAGCGGTGCGAAGAGGTCACCGACCTCGGCGAACCTGGCCGGCACGGTCGTCACGTCGAAGTCGTCGGGACGGACCTCGCCGACCTCGTCCCAGCGGAGCGGTGCAGAGACGGTCGCGCGGGGGTTGGCGCGCACCGAGTACGCCGAGGCGATGGTCCGGTCGCGGGCCATCTGGTTGTAGTCGACGAAGATCTTGCGCCCACGTTCCTCCTTCCACCACTTCATGGTCACCTGCTCGGGCATCCGTCGCTCGATCTCGCGGCCCAGGGCGATCGTGGCCCGCCTGGCCTGCGTGAACGTCCAGCGGGGCTCGATCGGCACGAAGATGTGCAGCCCCCGTCCGCCGGACGTCTTCGGCCAGCCCTCCATGCCGAGCTCGTGCAGCAGGGCGCGGACCTCGGGCGCGACCCGGGCGGCGTCGCTGAAGTCGGTGCCCGGCTGGGGGTCCAGGTCGATCCGCAGCTGGTCGGGGGAGTCGACGTCGGCGGAGCGCACCGGCCACGGGTGGAACGTGATCGTCCCGAGGTTGGCTGCCCAGGCGACGACCGCGAGCTCGCTCGGGCAGACCTCGTCGGCCGTCCGTCCGCTCGGGAAGCCGATGGTCGCGGTCCGCACGTAGTCGGGGGCACCCTGCGGGACCCGCTTCTGGTAGAAGGCGTCGCCCGAGGAGTCGGCCCGGGTGGCGAGCCTGGCGCCCTCGAAGACGCCCTTGGGCCAGCGCTCGAGCGTCGTCGGCCGGTCGCGCAGCGCCCCAAGGATGCCGTCCCCGACCGACAGGAAGTACTGCACGACGTCGAGCTTGGTCAGCCCGCGCTCGGCGAAGACCACCCGGTCCGGACTTGTCACCCGGACGGTACGGCCCCTGACCTCGAGCTCGACCGCCGGCGTGGTCGCGCGCGCCATGGGGCCACCGTAGACGGCCGGTCGCGACGTGGCGAGGGTTGGCTCACCTCAGGCCTCGTGGCGCCGGGTCAGGCCACGTGGCGCCGGGTCAGACCGTGCGGCGCAGGGCCAGACCGTGGCCCGGGGTCAGGCCGCGCGGCGGGGACTCAGGCCTCGTCCGCGATCAGACCCCGGCGGTGGGCGACGGTCACGGCCTCGGTGCGTCCCGCGACCCCGAGCTTGGCGAGCACGTTCGACACGTGGACGCTGACCGTCTTGCCGCTGATGAACAGCTGCTCGCCGATCTGCCGGTTGCTCAGGCCCTCGGCCACCAGCGCCAAGACCTCCGACTCCCGCTCGGTCAGCAGCCCGACGCCGCTGCTGCGCGATCCGGGGACGTCCAGCCGCCCGCGCCGTGCGAGGGCCTGCACCGCGGCGGTCAGCGGCGCCGCCCCCATCTCGGCGGCTGCGCGCGCCGCTGCTGCCACCTGCGCCTGAGCACCGGGCCGGTCGCCGGCCGCGAGCCGGGCCTGGGCCCAGCGCCACCGGCTCCGGGCCTCCTCGTAGCGATACCCGTAGCCGAAGGTCTCGGTCGCGGTGCGCCAGAGCTCGGGGTCGTTCACGCCGATCAGCCGGCTGTGCTCGGCGTGCGCCCGGGCCAGCCAGGCACGACCCTCGGGCCCGAGCCGCCCACCGCGGGGTCGCCCACGTTCTGCTGTCGCGACGGCGTGCTCGAGGAGCTCGGTGCCGCGCCGCTCCTTGAGCGCAGGGTCGATGCCGACGAGCCGGTCCCGCGCGGCGCCGTCGGCCAGGGCGGCGATGACGAGGGCGGCCAGCCAGATCCCGCCGAGGAAGTAGTCGGACCAGGTGCGGCCGAGGTGCTCGAGCAGGCCGGTGCCCAGCTCGACGGCGGCATCGAGGTCCGCCGCCCAGGTCAGAGCGTCGATCGTGCAGCCACCGGCGATCAGGGCGACCTGCGCGTCGAGGGGCCAGAACGTCTCGAGCGCGCGCCCGCGGTCGATGACGTCCTCGTCCCCGCGTGCGACGGCGGCGTAGAGCCGGACCGCGGCGAAGAGGATCGCCTGCGACTCCGGCAGGCTCTCGATCGACCGCTCCGGGCGGGTCAGGTCGCCCCGCGTGTACCGGACGAGCTCGACGAAGAAGTGGGCCGACAGGCCGAACTCGCTCCAGGCCAGACCCGTCTCCCGGCTGCGCTCGGCCACGGAGTCGAGCGCAGCGGCGCACTCCGCGAGCCTGCCGGCGTAGTAGAGCGTCGTCGCGAGGTTGTACGCGCAGCGCTGCTCGGTGACCGGGTCGCCCGCCTCCCGCGCGCGCAGGCGCGCCGTCGCGAGGAGCTCGGCCGAGTGGTCGGGGTCGTCGACGACCAGCACGGCGAGGGTCGCGAGCGCATCGGCCTCCGCGGCCGCGGCTCCCGCCGCCCGGGCGGTCTCGATCGTCTCGGTGGCCCACGCGCGCGCCTCGTCGTCCCGGTCGGCGACGAGCAGGGCGCGCGCATGCGTGGCGAGCGCCCAGGCACGGTGCGCCGACGGGGCGTCCGGGGCCAGGTCGGCCAGCGCCCGGGTCGACTCGGTCAGCGCGTCCTCGCCCCGGTCGGTACCCAGCAGGTATCGCGCGAGGGCCGTGCGCAGGGTCGCCGCGCGCGCCGGGTCCGCCTCGGCCGCGTGCACGGCGTCGCGCGCCAGAGCGACGGCACGGTCGAGCTCACCGGCCCTGCTCGCTGCTCCTGCGGCGTGGTGCAGGACGGCGGCGCGGTCCTGGCCGAGCAGGTCGGCTGCGCCTGGTACGGCGTCCCACAGGCGCAGGACCGTCTCGAGGTGGCGCAGCTCCTCGGCCGGGGCCAGGACGACTCCGGCCTTGAGCGCTGCGTCGTGCGAGGCGCGCAGCGCAGCCGGGAGCTCGTGTGCTCGCATGGCGTGCACGGCCAGGCTCGAGGCCGGGCCGAGTGCCGGGTCCGCACTCATCGCCGTGAGATAGGCGCGGTGCAGGGCGGTCTGCTCGCCCGGGAGGAGATCGGCGTAGATGACCTCGGCGAGCAGGGCGTGCCGGAAGGCCAGGCGTCCGTCCTCGGCGACCAGGGCGTGGTGGGTGATCGCGTCCCGGAGCGCCGTGTCGAAGGCGGCCGGCCCGTCGAACCAGGGGCTGCCGCCGTCGCCGCCCTCCGCTGCGCGCGCGACGGCGCGCAGCAGCGGCTCGTCGACCTGTCGTCCGGCCACCGCGGCGATCCGCAGCAGGTGCTGCACCTGCGGGTCGAGCTGCTCGATCCGTGCGCGCAGGACATCTGCGAGGGTCCAGGGCAGGGCCTCGCCGTCGCCGCCTCCCTCCAGCAGCTCCTCGGCGAAGTACGCGTTGCCCTCCGACCTCTCGAGCACGCTGCGGTACGACGCCTCGTCCGGCGGTTCGCCCAGGACGGCCGCGGCGAACCGGCGCAGCTCGTCGTCGGTGAACGGCATCAGGTCCATCCGCTCGACCCGGGGGTGGCGCCACAGCTCGGCGAGGACCGGTCGGAGCGGGTGCCGCCGGTGCAGGTCGTCGGTGCGGTAGGTACCGATCAGGAGCAGGTGCTCGTCCCGCAGGCGGGCGACCAGGAAGCGCAGCACGTCGCGGCTCGACGAGTCCGCCCAGTGCAGGTCCTCGATGATCAGGACGAGCGGTGCACCCGGACGGCCGACCGCGGCCAGCAGGGTGGCGATGCCGTCGAAGATCTGCAGGCGGCCGCCGGTGTCCTCACCGGCGACCTGGGCGACCGACGAGCCGGGCAGCAGCCGCGCCAGGGCCGGCCGTGCCTCGACCACCCGCTCGACCACGTCCGCCATCGCGGGCAGCGCGCGGAGCTGGGCGATCGCCTCGGCGAACGGCAGGTAGGGCAGGCCGACCTCGCCCAGGTCGACGCAGTGCACGGTGATCGCCGTCGCACCGGCCGTGGCGGCCCCGGCGGCGGCCTCGGTGACGAGTCGCGTCTTGCCGACGCCGGCGTCCGCCCCGAGCAGGACGGCCGACGGCTGACCGGCCGCTGCGCGCACCAGGGCATCGTCGAAGGCGGCGATCTCGGCTTCTCGGGCGACGAAGGGTGTCGTCATCGGGCTGCGGGCCATGCCCCCGATCCTGACAGCGCCCACTGACGCCCGGAAGGCTCGGTGCGGGTCGGGCCCGCGCCGGCCGGTACCTCGATCGGCGCCTCGCCCGTCACGACGTCCGGGACAGCGTCCGGGACCATGGCCGGCGCCGTCGCGAGGGACGGGACGGTGTGGCGTGCGACCCTGCTCGGGCGCCGGGTCCAGCGGCGGGCCCGGGCACGGCCGCTGCTCTGATCTGCTCGGCCCGGTAGGCCATCTCGGCGTCGAGGGCCGGTCCCCACATGATGCTCATGCTGTGCTCCCTGGTCACACGAGGCGTGCTGCCTGCGTGATCCCTACCGTGCACGTGAGGCACGGGGGAGCGGATCGGTCAGTTGACCGGTTGGTCGGACCGGCGTCGTGCGGACCAGGTCTGAGGTGCCTTAGGCGCCTGCCGGGTCGCTGCCTCTCGACGGTCTCTCGACGGCCCTGTCGACGGCCTCTCGACGTCGAGAGGCGCTCGAGGCGCCGGGAGCGCCGACGCCGAGGACCCGCGAACGCCGGAAGCGTTCGTCGCCCGGAGACCGGAGAGGGTCTCCAGCTCGAAGGTCGCAGAACCCCGAGGGTCAGAGACGCTCGAGGCGAGGGCTGTCGAGAGCGACGCGCAGGATCTCGCCACCGCCGAAGTCGACGATGACTGCCACCTCGCCGTCGAGGGCGACGACCCGGCCGAGGCCGTGGCGGTCGTGCGAGACCCGAGCGCCGACCGGGATCGCCTCGGCCTTGATGTTGGCGCGTTCTCGAGCAGCGTTGAAGGGACTGGTCGCGAGGTACCGGCGCTTGCCGGTTGATGGGGAGGACATTGCTACCAGTGTCCTCCCGTTTCGGCCTGCGCGGAACCGCAACCGGCGACGGATTCCGGAAGCCGCCGAAGAAAGTCGGTCAGGCGGACGCGAAGCGCTGTGCGCTGCGGGCCCGCGCCTTGGCGGCCTCGACCTCGCGATCCTTGGGCGGCGCAGCCGTGACCAGGGACTCGAGCAGGTGCTGCGTCGCGTGGGCGACCTCGTGGACCGCGCGGTCGAACGCCTCGCGGTTGGCCTGGGACGGTCTGGTGGTCCCGCTGACCTTGCGGACGTACTGCAGGGCGGCAGCGTGCACCTCGTCATCGGTCGTGGCGGGCTCGATGTTGTACAGGACGTGGATGTTGCGGCACATGGCTCGAGGCTACGACGGCCGTGCGCACGCCCGACAGGTGCGCGCACGTTCGACGTCGGCGCGCACGCCCGACAGGTGCGCGCACGGCCGACGACGCGCCCCGCGTCGGGCACTCGTGGCTGCTCGGCGAGATCCGCCCGCTGACGATCGTCCTGGCGGTCGCCGCGACGGTGGTCCTGGTGGTCGCAGGCGTCACGCACCTGGCCGGCGTCGGGTGGTGGCCGTGGGCCGTCGTCGTCGGAGCGGGCGTCTCCGCACTCCTCATGGTCCTGACCTTCACGCCGTGGTGGCTGATCGGCCTGGGGATGGACGCGGCGCTCATCGTGTGGGCGCTGCGGGCCATCGACTGAGCTGCCGGCCATGGACTGGGTGCGGCGTGCGGCAGCGATGGGAGGATGAGCCGGTGCGCCCTGTCGACCTCGCCCAGCGCCGTGGCTGAACGCCGGTACGGCCCGCCCGCGCAGCCCACGACCAGCAGGGTGGTCGGCGAGGACTGGTACGGGCGCGACCTCTCCGGCGTGCAGTACCGCCGGGTCGCCTTCGTCGACGTCGACCTGACCGAGGTGACCGACACCGGTGGCCTCTTCGAGGAGTGCACCTTCAGCAACGTGCGCTTCAACGTCTCGGTGCACACCGATGCGGCCTTCACGAACTGCACCTTCACCCGGTGCAGCTTCTTCGACGCGCGGTTCGAGCGGTGCAAGCTCATCGGCTCCGTGTTCGACTCGTGCGCCTTCGACATCACCCGGGTGACCGGCGGCAACTGGTCCTTCGTCGGTCTCGCACGGGCCGACCTGACGTCGGCGACAGTCGTCGGCCCCCGGATGCGCGAGGCCGACCTGGCCGGTCTGCGCTGCCACGACGGGACGCTGCGCGAGGTCGACCTGTCCGGGGCCACCCTCGACGGTGCGGACCTGAGCGGCTGCGACCTGCGTGGCAGCACCCTGGTCGGGATCGACCCGCTCACCGTCGACCTGCGCGGCGCGATCATCACGCTCGCCCAGGCGGTCGAGGTGGTGGAGGGTCTCGGGCTCGACGTGCGGGTCGACTGACCCCCGAGGCCGAGGCCGAGGCCGCGACCATCGGCTCGTCCCCGGGGCCCGCTCGCCGCACGATGGCACCCGGCGTAGCGTCGGAGCATGACCAGCGAGTACGACGCCTTCGGTCCGTGGATCCACGAGGTGCGCACGCCGGAGGACGTCCCGCGGCTCTACCGGGACCATCCCCTCGACCTCGCGTCGGCGACGCTCGTGCTCAAGGTCCCGCGGGACATCCTGCGCCGCGACGCCGACCCCTCGATGGACCTCTACGACCACCTGATCGCGGTCGGCCAGGACGCGCTGACGATCCTGAGCCGCGGCGCCGGGGGACACGCGACGCGGGTGGTCCCGTACGACCAGATCCTCGCGATCCAGTTCAGGCTCGACATGCTCGAGGGCCGACTCGTCCTGCACACGGCGGCGGCGGGCTCCGACGCCGCGGCCCGAGGCCCCCTGACAGTCAGCTACAACGGCTCGTCGCACGACGTCATCGAACAGCTCATCGAGCTGCTCAGGGAGCGCTACCTGCCGCCGGCCGACGAGGCCGTTCGCGGGTCGAGGGCCGCGATGGCACCCCCGCTCGCCCTGCTCGAGCTCGGCGAGTCCGACGTCGCGCTGGTCACGACCCAACGCGGGCTGCTCGCCCACGACCCGGCGGGACAGGTCCTGGCGACCCATCGGCGGCGCGTCGTGGTCCCCGTGGCCGAACCGGGTGTGGCGGGCGTGGCGCTCACGATCATGCACAGGCTCTGGCCGATGACGTTGCAGGCGGCAGTGGTCTGTGGCGACGACCGCGAGATCCAGGTCGTGCACCGCAAGAACGCGCTGGTGCGCGGACGTCGGCCGGTGAGCTCGGTGGCCCGGACGGTCGTCCCGCGGTCCCGGCTCGACGGCGTGACGGCCCGCGACCACGACAGGTACGCCGGAGTGCGGGTGGTCAGCCTGCACCTCGCGGCGGCGTCTGTCGACCTCCTCGTGCCGGCCGGCTCGGACACCGAGGCGGCGTTGCTCGGCGCGACGGTACCGTCGCGCGGGTGACCACGACAGCGCAGCCGACGACGGGCCCACCGACCGCGGACCGTTCGGTGGTGCGGTGGGGGATCGTCGGCGTCGGCGACGTCACCGAGGCCAAGAGCGGACCCGGCTTCCAGCAGGCCGACGGTTCACAGCTTGTCGCGGTCATGCGGCGCGACGGTGCGAAGGCGGCCGACTACGCGCGCCGGCACGGCGTCCCTCGGTGGTACGACGACGCCGACGCCCTGGTGGCCGACCCCGACGTCGACGCGGTGTACGTCGCCACCCCGCCGGACTCCCACCGGGAGCACGCCCTGCGGGCGGCCGCAGCGGGCAAGCCGGTCTATGTCGAGAAGCCGATGGCGCGGACCGCCGTCGAGTGCCAGGACATGATCGACGCGTGCGATGCGGCCGGGGTGCCGCTCTTCGTGGCCTACTACCGGCGCGCGATGCCGCGTTTCGTGACCGTCAAGGACCTGTTGGACGGCGGCGCGATCGGCGAGCTGCGCACGGTCGCCGTCCGCACCCAGAGCCCGCCCGGCAGGTGGCAGCCGGACCACCTGCCGTGGCGGGTGCTGCCCGAGATCTCGGGTGGCGGGCTGTTCGTCGACCTGGGCTCGCACACCCTCGACCTGCTCGACCATCTGCTCGGTCCGGTGACCCAGGTCAGCGGGACGGCCGGCAACCGGGGCGGGCACTACCCGGCCGAGGACGTCGTGACGGCCGCGTTCACCTTCGCCTCCGGCGTGCAGGGCGTCGGCACCTGGTGCTTCGACGCGGCGACCCGTGTCGACGAGGTCGAGGTCGTCGGGACCGGCGGCTCCCTGCTGTTCTCGTCCTTCGGGCAGGAGCCGTTGCGGCTGACCACTGCCGCCGGTGAGCGGCTCGTCGAGGCGCCCTACCCGGCCACCGTGCAGCTCCCGCTGATCCAGACCGTCGTCGATGCCCTGCTGGGCCGCGGCGAGTGCCCGAGCACGGGGACGAGCGCACTGCGCACGGCCCGGGTCGTCGACGAGGTGCTCGCCGACTACCGCGCGGCAGCGGGTCGGGTCGGCTGACGCCGGTTCAGGTGAACCGGCGGCTCCACCGGTCGGACCTGCGTCACGCTCCGCTGATGCTGCCCACCCCGTCGATGCTGCGGGTCACCTCCGGGTCGCCGCGGTAGCCGATCCGGCCCGCACCATCGATCTGGGCGTCGAGCAGCTCCGTCACGTGCACCTCGACCTCGCCGACCCCGGAGAGGGCGACGACGGCCTCGCGGGTCTCGAGGTCGACGGCCGAGTAGCTCCCGGCACCGTCCAGGCGGACGTCCTGGCTGTCGGCGGTCCCGGTCAGGGTGACAGTGCCGGTGCCGTCGATCCGGACCGTGAGATCGTCGACGTCCAGCCCGTCCAGGTCGACGTCGGCCGCACCCTCGATGGTCAGCTCGAACGCATCGGTCGGCGCGACCTCCCCGCGGACGTCCCCGGCGCCGTCCACGGCGATGCGCTCGACCCGCGGCAGGACCAGGTCGTACTCGATCGGGCCGAGGTTGACCCACCGTCCCGGCAGGTCGAGCACCAGGACGCCGTCGCGGACCTCGCTGGTCAGCCGGTCGATCACCTGCTCACCTGCGGTCACGGTCAGGCCCGGCTCGTCGCCGGTGCTCACGGTGAGCCGTCCGGCCGTGGCGAGCGTGACGGCCGTGACGGCCGTGATCTCACGGTCCTGGGTCACCAGGTCGCCGGTGCCGATGGCGACGCCGCCGCAGCCTGCGAGGGCTGCGCTCGCTGCGACAGCGGTCAGGACGAGGGTCGGGGTCCTGCGGAGCATGGTGGTTCCTGTCCGATGGTCGATGCGTGGGCGGGGTGTGCTCGGTGCCGGCTCGATCCCGGCTCGATGCCTTGCGGGCCGGCACTCCGAGCCTCGCGCCGCGGAGCCGTCGGGGGTATCCGGGCTTCCCCTGGGTTGTCCCTGAACCGTGGAGCCGCCGGCTCAGGGGCGGTGTCGTGGTCCGGCGGGCTCGGGCCGGGCTGCCGCGTCACCCCGCGGGAGCACGGCCGGCGGGTGGCGTGGTCCACACTGGTGGCGTGAGCATCGAAGAGCCCGTGAGCGCCGCGCTGCGCGACGCGAAGGCCCGCGCGCGGTCCACCCACTACACGGTCGGGACGCTGCAGTCCGACCCGGACGGCACCGTCTGGCTCGAGTGCTCGTGCGGCACCGTGCTCCGCAACGGCCCGACCTGGACCCTCGACGAGCACGTGCGGCTGCACCGCGCGGAGGCCAAGTACCTCGAGCTGTCCGCCGCGGCGCCGCCCGGCATCCCGCGGCTCATCGACCTGCCGCGCTGAGACCACCCGCCGGTCCGCCCGGTCCGGGCCGGGCGGACCATGCCACGGTTCGACGCCGCCGGCCGCAGCGGGTTCCGGATCCGGGGTCCCGTCGTGGCATCCTGACCGGGTGAGCCTGCACCCGAGCCACCTGCCGCTCGACCGGACGTACGCCGCTGTCCTGTTCGACCTGGACGGCACCCTGATCGCCTCCATCGGGTCCGTCGAGCGGTCCTGGACACGCCTCGCGCAGGAGTACGAGATCCCGGCCGACCGGTTCGGCGACTTCCACGGCGTCCCGGCGCGTCGGCTGCTCGAGATCCTGATGCCGGACCGTTCGCCGGGGGAGCGTGCACGGGCTCTGCTGCGCATCGAGCAGATCGAGGTCGAGGACACCGCCGGGATCGAGGTCCTGCCGGGTGCCCGTGAGGCGCTCGCCACCGCCATGGCGGTCGGCCGGGGTGCGATCGTGACCTCGGGCAGCCGCAGGCTCGCCCGCGCACGCCTCGGCGCGTCCGGTCTCCCGGTCCCGGACGTCCTCGTGACGGCCGACGACGTCGACGCCGGGAAGCCGGACCCGACGCCCTACCTGCTCGGCGCCGCGCGGCTCGGTCACAGCGCCCAGGACTGCCTCGTCGTGGAGGACGCGACGGCGGGTGTCGCATCGGCCCGGGCTGCTGGCGCGACCACGATCGCGCTGGCCACGACGAGTGCGCCGGGCTCGGTGGCCGGGGACCTCATGGTGGCCGATCTCTCCGCCGTACGTCTGGAGATCGCGCCCGACGGTGTCCGCGTCAGGCTCCGCTGAGGTGTCCGCGACGGTCGCCGGTCCGGTCGGGCATGGCCGAACCGGTGCAGACCGGCACAACCTGATGAGTTCGCCCGAGGCTCGGCGCGCCGTGCGCGCCGAGATGCAGGACCCTGGGAGTGTGCTGCAGTGTCGGGAAGATCTTGGCCCGTTGCAGGGGTCAGCGATCTGCACCGGAACGTCGAGCCGGAGGTAGGGAGGGCGCATGAGCAACGACCGGGCCCGCCGTACCCCGACCGGCAGCATGCTGCGCCTGGTCGGGCCCGCCGACGCCGCCGTGGACGCCGTCCCGGGTGGGGGCACCCACCCCCCGGGCGGGGACGATCCTCCGGAGGGGGGCCCCGACGACGCGGGAGCGAACCTGGCGAGCATCGTGCTGCCCGGCCAGCGGCAGTCGGTCGCGGTAGGTCGGCACTGGGTCGTCGCGGAGGCCGTCGAGCGCGGTGTGACGGGGATGGCGAACCAGGTCGTCGAGCTGCTGTCCAGCGAGCTGTTGGCCAACGCCGTGCTGCACGGCACGACCGGCACGGCCATCGGCGTCCAGATCCGGCACGACGACGTCGTCGTGCGGGTCTCGGTCAGCGACGGCGGCACCACGGAGCCCGTCGTGCTGCACAACGAGCCGACGGCGCCGAACGGCCGGGGGATGGCGATCGTCGAGGCGATGTCGACCCGATGGGGTGTCCAGGCGCACAGCGGCGGTGGCAAGACCGTCTGGTTCGAGCTCGACCTCGCCGACTTCTGACCGTTCCGCCGCGGGACGTTGTGCCCACCGGCGTCGTGCGGGAGCCCGATGACAATGGACCGACCACGACGGACGATCCCGGAGGCCACGCCATGAGCAACGGTGCGCGCCTCCGACGACACCCCGTCCCGGCCCCCCTCGCCTGGCTCCTCGGAGCACTCGTCCTGGCCGCGACGCTCCTCGGCGGTGCGGCACCGTCGTCGGCGAGCACCGCGCCGTCCGCGGCCGGCGGTCCGCCGCGAGCGGTCGCCGACACCACGAGCGCCGCGGACGACGACGCGGACGGCTCCGCGAGCCTCGGCGCGACGGCGGACGTCGTCCTGTTCTGGGGCGACGGCTGTCCGCGGTGCGAGACCGAACGCGAGTGGCTGGCCGACGTGGTGGCTGACCACCCCGATCTGACGGTCACCCAGTACGAGGTCTGGTTCGACACCGACAACCGTGAGCTGTTCACGGCGGCCGGCGACGAACTGGGCTTCACCGCGTCCTCGGTGCCCACCACCATCATCGGCGAGCGGGTCTGGATCGGCTGGACCGACCCGATCGCCGAGGACGTCGCCGAGGCCATCGACCTCGTCACGACGGGTCAGACCGTCCCGCCAGGGGTCTACGGGACCCCGGGTGCCGGGACCTGCTCGCAGGACTCCGCCGAGTGCAGCGCGCAGGACGATGCCGTCACGATCGACGTCCCGCTGGTCGGTGAGGTCTCCCTCGGCGGTCGGTCCCTGCTGCTCTCCACCGTGATCATCGGGTTCGTCGACGGCGTCAACCCGTGCTCGCTGTGGGTCATCTCGGTGCTGCTCACCATCGTCGTGCGGACCGCGTCGCGTCGTCGCGTGGTCGTCATCGGCACGACGTTCCTGGTCGTGACGGCCGCGATGTACGCGCTCTACATGGCCGGCATCTACTCGGCGCTGACGGTCGTCGGCTACATCGGCGCGATCCAGGTGATCGTCGCGGTCGCGGCCGGCGTCTTCGGGCTGGTGAGCGTCAAGGACTACTTCGCCTTCAAGAAGGGGCTGTCCTTCACGATCAAGGACTCGGCCAAGCCGGGGATCTACCGGCGGGTCCGGGAGGCCGCCGGGCAGCGGGCACTGATCCCGGCGTTGGCCGCGACGGTCGTGCTGGGGGTGGCGGTGTCCCTGATCGAGACGCCGTGCACCGCCGGGTTCCCGGTGCTCTGGACCGGCCTGCTCCAGGCCAACGGGGTCGGGTTCGCCGAGGCCGCCGGCCTCTTCGTCGTCTACATGGTCCCGTTCCTGCTCGACGAGATGATCGTCTTCGGCATCGCCGTCGTCACGATGCGAGCCACCAAGATGCAGGAGAAGCACGGGGAGCTGCTCAAGCTCGTCGCCGGGGTCACGATGCTGGCCCTGGCGTCCGCGATGGTCCTCGACCCGGCCCTGATGGAGAACCCGCTGACTGCGCTCGCGCTCTTCCTCGGTGCCTTCGTGCTCGCGGGGGCCATCCATGCGGTGACCACCCGGGTGCGGCGCGACCGTGCGGCGGACGCGGCCACGACCGAGACCTGACCGCCCGACCTGGCGGATCTCGCCGAGCACGCACACCCCAGCACAGTCCCGGCCGACCGATCGGGACGTGACGAGGGGCCCGGCGCACACGGCGCCGGGCCCCTCGTCAGCTCGGCCCTAGGAGCGGCCGTGGCCCCGCTGGATCCGCAGATCACGGTCGACGGACGACGGAGCGACCTGCTCGTTGCCCGTGTAGGTGATCGTCAGGTGGTGCTGCCCGACGGCGAGGTTGCGCGGCAGCCGCACGATCGTGGCTCCCGTGCGTCCGTGGACCAGGAGGCGTGCCGACGCCAGGACGGTGCCGCCCTCGCTGATCTCGACCCGGCCGGACGGGCTCGCGCCCTGGGACCGGACGGTGACCGGGACGTCGACCCGCGCGCCGTACTGCGCCGTGCGTGGCACGTGGGTGGTGATCCTCGACGTGTACCGCGCCGTGACGTCGACCGGGACGACCTCGGAGGACGAGCCCGACCAGGCCGGGTCGTCCGGCTCGAAGACCGCCTGCAGGGCGTGCGCACCGACGGCCAGGGTGACGGTCAGTGCTGCGCTGCCGGCAGTGACCGGTGCCGTGCCGAGGTCCGTCGTGCCGTCGAGGAACCGGACGATGCCGGTGGCCTCGGCCGGTGCGACGGTGGCCGTGAGCTCCTGCTCGGAGCCCTCGGTGAGCGCCCCGTCGACGGCGAGCGTCGTCGTCGTGGTGGTGGCCACCGGAGCGGTCACGTCCACGACCTGCGCCCGCGCGCCGTCGGCGTTCTGCGTGTGCAGGAGCAGCAGCTGACCGTCACCGGTCGTGGCCGTCCGCTGGACCGTGAACGGGGTGCCGGCTGCCCCGAGGTACCACAGCGAGTCCTCGCTGCCCGGGCCACCGTCGAACCAGTACGCCGGAGCGTACGGGTCGGCGGTGAACGGCTCGGCCTCGTCGACGATCCCGGTCGCGGACGGTGCGTACGGCGAGTAGGTCGCCACGAGGAACGTCGGCGTGCTCCCCGGCGCGATGCCGACGGCGTCGAGGTTCATCGGCGCCACCACGACGTCGCTGTCGAAGACAGTGGTGTCGAGGCTCGCCCACAGGCCGTTGACCGGCGCGAGGTCGAGCAGGTCGCCGACGGAGTAGCCGTCCGCCGGCGTGTAGTCGAGCGCGTAGGTCTCGACAGTCGTGAAGTCCAGGTCGGGGCTGTACTTCCACACGTAGGTCTCGAGGTCCCAGATGCCGTCCCCGTCGATGTCCGTGTCGATGATCGGGATGACGTTGTTGCCGAGGCTCGCCCACTGGCCTTCGGTCGCGATGCCGATGCCGAGCGTGCCGTGGCCGTCGACGGCAGGGTCCGCGCCGGCTGCGGCGAGCTGCGGGGCGGTCGAGGCGAACCCGACGTACCGCAGGTCACCGGCTTCGACGGAGGACTCCGACGTCCCCGTCCCGGGCGTCGCGTCGAGCTGTGGGCTCGACGCGACCAGCTCGAACGGAGCGACGAGCGAGGTCCAGCCGCCGGAGTCGACGCCGCGTCCGGCGAGGGTCAGTGGCGTCGTCGTCGTCGCGGCGTCCGCGAAGGCGACGGGCTCGGCCGACAGGTCGCTGACCAGCCGGGGTGCTGCCTGAACCGGGACCCGGAGCTCGGGGCCGTCGGCGGGGGTGAGCACGAGACGACCCGAGATGCTCGTGACGTACTCGCGCGGGACCGGGATGCCCAGGTCGTAGCTCGGGACGGACGTCGGGTCCAGGTCACGGGCCAGGGTGGCCGGGTCGGCGGTCAGCGTCACGGTCACCAGACCGGTTCCGCCGGCCGGCACGGTCAGGCTGGACGGCGTCGTCGTGATCGTCGCACCGCCCGCCGTGGTGGCCGCCGAGAACGCGGTCGCGTAGGTCTGCGGGTCGGTCCCGGTGTTGTGCACCGAGACCGTCCGGTGCTCGACGACCGTCTGGTCGCCGACCGGCACGACGCCGAACGTCACCGACACCAGGTCGGGGTCGTCGGTGGCGAAGGCGATCACGTCGGCCTGCGTGGCGTCCAGCGCGTCCACCCGGCCGGAGCCGACCCGCTCGGGGCCGTAGACGGGACCGGTCTGGCCGAGCTCGCTGAAGACGTCGTGGGTCGCGGTGTTCATCACCGCGGCCTTGAGCTCCGTCGCGGTCCAGCCCGGGTGCGCGGCGGCGACCAGGGCGGCGATGCCCGCGACGTGCGGGGTCGCCATCGAGGTGCCCGACTTGGTGCTGGCGGCGTTGCCGGTGCCCGAGGCGGCGGAGGAGATCAGCGTCCCCGGCGCTGCCACGTCGGGCTTGACGATGCCGAGCGAGCCGTGCACGCCCCGTGAGGAGCCCGAGCTGAGGGTGTCACCCACGCTCGGATCGGTCGCGAAGGCCGCGTTGGCCAGGGACGGTCCGACGTGCGCCACGACGGTGCCGGTCTGGATCGCCGGGAGCAGGGCGTCGGTCGAGGCGGCCGTGAGCTGTGCGCCGGGGATCCCGGCGTTGCCCGCGATCCCGGCGTTGAACACCGGGAGCTCGGAGCCGATCAGGACGCCTACTGCGCCTGCGGCCTGGGCGTTGTTCCAGCGGGTGGCGCTGCCGCACGCGCGGGTGGCGTCGTTGTCGTCCCAGTAGAGCCACGCGATCTTGCCGGCCAGCGCACCGGCGTGCTCGGCGAGCGAGGTGCAGCCGCTCACGGTGTCGCCCAGGAACGCGACGGGTGCCGTGACGTCGGCGGTGCCGGTGTAGTTGACGCTGTTCTGCGCCGCGTGCAGGCCGACGAGTGCAGGTTCGGGTGCCGCGGTGATGTCGACGGCGTCGTACGTCTGCGTGCTCGCGACCGAGTTGGCGACGGTCAGCGCGCTGCGGGCGTTGCCCGGGCTGCCGCCGATGTCGGTGACGTCGCCGGCG
Source organism: Cellulomonas sp. KRMCY2 (assembly GCF_000526515.1). Lineage (NCBI taxonomy): Bacteria > Bacillati > Actinomycetota > Actinomycetes > Micrococcales > Cellulomonadaceae > Cellulomonas > Cellulomonas sp. KRMCY2. The sequence continues at coordinate 766,455 of NZ_JAGF01000001.1, read as the reverse complement.
TTCCCCGAGGCGATCACCGAGAGCACGCCGAGGTCGGTGAGCTGGTCGATGAAGAGATTCTCCGGGTCGTCCGCTGCGCTCGCGTCGGAGCCGAGCGAGAGGTTGACGATGTCGAGGTGGTCGTTGAAGTCGAAGTCGCCGTTCGGGTCGGCGGCCCACTCGAGGGCGTTGATGACGAGGCCGGTGCTGCCGCCGTTGTCACCGAAGACCTTCAGGGCGTAGATCCCGGCCGCCGGGGCGGTGCCCGGACCGATCTGCCAGTCGGCGATGCTCGTCAGGGTCGTGTGGTCCCCGGTGAAGGTCGTGCCGTCGGGGAGCACGCCGTACCCGGCGGCGCTGCCCGCGACGTGCGTGCCGTGGCCGCCGTTGGGGCCGGTGTCCGGTGCGTCGATCGGGTTGTCGTCCTCGGTCGGGGTCGTGGTCGCACCGGGTGTGGTGGAGGCCGGGTCCGCGTCGTAGCTGAGGCCCGCGAAGTCGTGGCCGCCGAGGTACTTCAGCGGGTCGACGACGCCGTCCGGCACGGGGCCGGTCCCGTCGGTGCCGTACGCCGCGGCGAACGCCTCGGGGGTACCCGGTCCGCCGAAGTCGGCGTGGGTGTAGTCCACCCCGGTGTCGATCACGCCGATCGTGACGCCCTCGCCGGTCTGGCCGGTGGCCGTCCACGCGTCGAGCGCACGGGTGAACACGTCGGTGCCCTTGTTCGCAGGCTCCTTGGGCACGATCAGGTGTACGGCGACCACGGCAGGGTCGGTAGCCAGGGCCCGGATCTTCTCTGCGTCACCGGTGACGACGACGCCCGCGACCAGGTTCGTGGTGACGGCGACCGCCTCGGGGGCCGGGGTGGCGGACCGCGCGGTGCTCTGGTCCGGCACGACCTCCTGCGCGATCTGCTCGATCTCCGCGGCCGCGGCGGCGACGTCGGCCGTATCGCCACCCGCCTCGGCGGTCTGCGTGCCGGACGGCGCGTCGAGCTGGACGAAGGCTGTCACGTCGCCGACGGCCTCGACGAGCGAGGGCGCGACGGTTGCCGCGGCGCCGCTCTCGTCGTCGGTTCCGGGCCGGACCAGGTCCCGACCGTCGACGACCGGCAGCGCCGAGCCGTCCGGCGGTGTGGGCGGCGGGTCCGTGCTCACCGGGGTCGCCGCTGAGGCGGCGCCCAACGTCAGTGGCAAGGCCAGCACGGCGCTGGTGAGGGCTGCGAGGACGGTTCGACGGCTCATGGCGCTCTTCCTCTTGTCGCGACTGGTGGAACGTCCGACGCGCCCACGAGGGCCGCGCACAGGACTGGCACGACAGTGCGCCAGGACCCGCGGCCGCACCCTCGCTGGGACGCACCCTATTAGTGGGTGAAGTCCTGGGTGAAGTCCCTCGTCATGATGAGTCTTGACGGACGTGACCTCGAGATCGGTGGTACCGCCGGTTCGGCGGCGCCTCGACGCCGTCGTCCGCCGGGGACGTGCGCCGTCGTCGACCCCGCGACGCGCGTCCCCGGGCCGACCCCGAGGCGCCACAGCGGGTTCTCAGGGGCGGATCAGGGCGGCCCCTGATGGTGCGCCGGCCGGAGCCACGGGACAGTGGACGACAGGAGCCGCAGACGGCTTCCCCGGCCGGTCGGAGAGCCCGGTCGACGCACCGCCTGTCGAAGGGACGATCGTGAGCATGTACGACCACCACCAGCAGCCTGACCTGGTGCGACCGCGTGACGGCCGGGTGCTCGCGGGGGTGTGCGCCGGGCTGGGCCGTCGATTCGGCCTCGACCCCTGGGCCGCGCGAGCGCTGTTCGTCCTGGTCCTCATGGTGCTGCCGGGCAGCCAGCTGCTGGTCTACCCGATCCTGTGGATCGCGATCCCCAACGAGCAGCCACGGGCCACCTGGATCCCGTCGGCGCAGCCGCCGGCCGCAGCACACTGACGGCACCGGCGCCCGACCGGCACGGGCGCCCGCCGGCCCGCGGCGACCGTCAGGACGCGTGGGGCAGCGCGGCGAGGTCGGAGAGCGGCGCGAACTCGGGAGCCGGGCCACCGAAGAAGCAGCGGCAGGGGCCGTCGAGGTGCACGAACCCGGTGGACGGGCGCGCGGCGCACGGCACGGCCGGGTCGGCCGTTGTCGCGTCGATGCCGTCGATGCCGTCGATCGACCGGGCGAGCATGGGCACGGACGCGTAGGGCTCGCGTGCCTGCGTCGTCGTGAACACCCATCCATGCTGCCCCCCGGACACCTACCGACCTGGCAGATCCGGCCCGGCGTGTCGCATGTCAGCCGCAACCTCACCCGGGACCTCGTGCCCCGTGGACCGGGGATCACGGGCGCGGGCTCACCCGTCCGGCGAGGGCCGCTGCCGCGGTGGCGAGGGCGGCGGCGAGCACGAAGCACGCGAGGAACGCCGCCGTCGGGTGCGTCGTGACGAGGGCCGCGAAGAGCGGGCCGCTGACCGCCAGGACGACGGCGACCGTCAGGGACTCGTTGACCTGCAGGGCCGAGGAGTTGCTGCCCTGGTCGGCCCTGGTCGACAGCCGCAGGGTCAGCAACGAGAGGGTCGGGTAGCACAGGCCCATGCCCAGACCGGCGACGCCCCAGCCGACCAGGCTGATCGCGACGGGTACCGCCGACGACACCGCGAGGGCCGCAAGGGCGATCCCCGCAGCGACCGCGACGCTGCCCGCGCGCAGCACGGTGGCGTCGTGCCACCGGCCCTCGTTGCGCCCACGGAGCCAGGACCCGGTCGACCAGCAGATCGCCGCGACCGTCAGGGCCAGGCCGGCCTGGGCGGGACGCAGGCCCCGCTGCGTGATGAACAGCAGCGGCAGGTAGACCTCGGCACCGAAGAACGCCGCCGCGACGAGCCCGCGCAGCACGATCACGGCCGGCAGGCCGCGGGCGACCCGCAGCGTCCCCGGCGGGAACAGGTGCGGCACCGTCGCGCCGAGCAGGACGAGCCCGAGGCCGACGACCGCCAGGCCGACGCCTCCGCCCTGCTCGCCGCCCCAGTGCAGGGCCATCGCGCCGGCGCCTGCGCCGAGCGCCCGGGCGATGCGGCGGTGCTCGCTGATCGCGGGGGTGGCCGGCGCGGCAGTCGTGTCGGCATCGGCGGCATCAGCGTCGGCGTCGTGCGCAGCTGCCTGCGCGAGGGCGGGCCGCAGCGCGAGCAGCGCGGGCACCGTGAGCAGCGGGATCGCCAGGAAGACCCACCGCCAGCCCAGGTGCTCGGCGATCAGTCCGGCGAGCGCCGGGCCGACCACCGACGGCACGACCCAGGCCGCCGCGAAGGCCGCGAACACCCGGGGCTGGACGTGGTCCGGGAAGACCCGGGCCACCAGGACGTAGAGCGCGACCGAGATCAGGCCGGAGCCCAGTCCCTGGACCAGCCGTCCGGTCACGACGGTTCCCATCCCGGTGGCGGTGCCGGCGATGACCAGGCCGACGACGAACAGGCCGACGCCGGTCAGCAGCGGCCGGGCCGGCCCGCGCCGGTCTGCCCAGCCGCCGGCCGCGACCATGCCGACGATCCCGGATGCGACCGGCGCCGCGAAGGCCATCGCGTACAGGCTCAGTCCGCCGAGCGCATCGACGACCGCGGGCATCGTCGTGGTCACGGCGAGCGACTCGAAGGCGTTGAGCGCGATGAGCGTCAGCATCCCGATCATCACCGACCGGTACGCCGGGGCGAACGGCGAGGTCGCCGGCGCGGGCTTCCGGGCACCGGCGGGCGTTCCGCGCGGCGACGATGCGGACGTCATGGGCCTCCGGTCGGTCGGCACGGTGGGAGCGGCGTCGTCGATCGACGGGGCTCCGCGGAGCGCGGCCAGGGGCGCGCTCCGGCGTGCGGACCGAGTGTGCCGCATACCGCACGACCGGCGCCCGCGCCGGACCTTGTGCCCGGACGGGCGGCTCCAGCGTTGGTCAGACTGGAGGGTGACCAAAATCCTCGTCGACCGCCTGGTGCTGCGCCCGTTCGCGGCCACCGACGCCGACGCGATGTACGGCTATCTCGGCGACCCCGAGGTGCTGCGCTACGAGCCGTACCCGCCCTTCGACCAGCGGCAGTGCGAGCACGAGGCGGTGCGCCGGGTCGAGGACGGCGACTTCTGGGCGGTGTGCCTGCGGCGCAACGATCCGTCCGGTCCCGCAGAGGGTGAGCTCATCGGCAACCTCTGGCTGCACCGGACGGACCCGCTGATGGCCCGGACCTGGGAGCTCGGCTACGTCTTCGGCAAGCAGTGGTGGAACAACGGCTATGCGACCGAGGCCTGCCGGGGGCTGCTCGACCGGGTCTTCTTCGAGCTCGGTGCGCACCGCGTGACGGCCTCCTGCGACCCGCGCAACACGGCGTCCTGGGCGCTGCTCGAGCGGCTCGGCATGCGCCGTGAGGCGCACCACGTGCGTGCCGCGACGTTCCGCTCCGACGACGCCGGGATCCCGTTCTGGCACGACGCGTACGTGTATGCCGTGCTCGAGGAGGAGTGGATCGCGCAGGCCCACCGGTCCTGAGCGGGACCGGCACCGTCTGACGGTCTGTCGTAGCACCGTCTGCCGGTCGCACCACCGGCGTCTGTCGCACCTCTGACGTCTGTCGCAACTCTGTAGTGATACATTGCTACAAGTCCGCTACAAACATCGGAGGGCGCCATGCCGGCCACCACAGTCGTCGTCATCCTGCTGACGGTCGTCGCGATCTCGACGTTCGGTCGCTACGGCCGTCCCGGCCCGCGCTCGCGCGCCGCCCATGCCTGTGCCCGGAAGATCGACCTGGCCCTGGACGACCGGACCGAGCTCGCCGTCGCGGCGCGGCTCGCCCTGCGCGAGCGGGTCGGCGCGGTCGGCGCCCTCGTGGGGTGCTGGATCGTCGCCGGCTGGCTCTACCTCGGCACGGACGTGCTGGACCGGAGCCCGTATCTCCCGATGGTCGTGGTCCTCGGCTTCTTCGGCGGTCACGCGGCCGGGTACGGCGGCGTGGCCTGGTACGAGTCGACCCGGCCGGTGTCGTCGGGCGCGGCGCGGATCGCACGTGCCTCGACGCCGACGCACGGTGACTACGTCGCCCGGCACGAGCGCTACGGCGCATGGGTGGTGGCGGGCGGGTCCGTGCTCCTCGGCCTGGTCGTGGTCGTCGTGGACCGCACGGGGCAGGTCGACCTCGATGCGCTGCCGTGGAGCCTGGTCACCCTCTCGATCGTCGGACCGCCGGTCACCGTGGTCGTCTACGAGCTGCTCGCCGGCCGGCTGCTCCGGCAGCGGCAGGTGGCCACGACCCAGCTCGAGCTCGCCTGGGACGACGCGCTGCGTGCGCGCACCCTGCGCGACATGGTGACCGTCTCGTTGGTCGTCGGCTGCTACGCACCCCTCGCACTGATCGGCACGGTCGGCGACCAGCTCGAGGGTGGCTGGCCCGCCAACCCCGCGGTCGGTGTCGCCGCCGCGCTCTTCCCGCTGGTGACCGTCGGGCTCGTCGCCATGGCGACGATCAGCTACGCGCTCAACCCGGCGCGGCACTTCCGCCGGCGGTTGTGGCCGACGGCGTCCGCCGGGGTGGTGGCAGCCGACGGCGCCGGGCAGCCGGCCCGGTGGCAGGCCGGCCGATGATGCTCGTCGTGGACCCGGCATCGCACGTGCCGCCGTACGAACAGGTGCGCAGCCAGATCGAGGCGCTCGTCGCCGGCGGTGCGCTGCCGGCCGGGCACCGGCTGCCGACCGTGCGCCGGCTCGCCGACGATCTCGGCCTCGCGGCCAACACTGTCGCACGCGCCTATCGCGAGCTCGAGCAGGCCGGGGTCGTCGCGACCCGTGGCCGGCACGGGACGTTCGTCGCGGTACGCGGGTCGGACCGTGAGCGCGAGGCGCGCCTGGCCGCCCAGGCGTATGTCCGAAGGGTCCGGGAGCTCGGGGTCGAGGACGAGCAGGCGCTCGTGCTGATCCGCGGAGCGCTCAGCGCGTGAGTGCTGTCCCGCGGCACCGGCCGGGAGACCACGCTGGGCACGAACCTGCCGGGACGGTTGCCGGTCAGCGGGCGTAACGCCGCACGAAGTTGGCGAGGATCCGGGGTGGTTCGTCGACGACCGCCCCGCTGACCTTCGCGATCACGTGGTCCAGGTCCTCCGGCCGGAAGTACCCGGCGTGCTGGTAGATCTGCACCCGCGCCACGATCCCCGGCACGTCCAGCTCGGGGTGGAACTGGGTCGCGTAGAGGTTGTCCCTGATCCGGAAGGCCTGGACCGGGCACGCCGGTGACGTCGCCAGGACGACGGCGCCCGGCGGCGGTGTCTGCACGGCCTCCTTGTGCCCGACGAACGCGTCGAAGACCGCAGGCATGCCTGCGAACAGCGGGTCCCGGCGTCCGGCGTCGGTCAACGTGACCGGGACCGCCCCGACCGGCTCGCCGTAGGTGCGGTCGACCACGCCGCCCTGGTGCACGCCGAGCGTCCCGACGCCGTAGCAGGCGCCGAGGAACGGGACGTCGCGGGCCACGACCTCGTCGAGCAGGGCCGCGAGCTCGGCCTCGACCCGGAGCTGGACGGTGGACTTCTCGGCGACCGGGTCGCTCGCGTTGAACGGGCTCCCGCCGACGATCACGCCCGAGTACGCGTCGAGGTCGATCGCCGGCAGGGGACCGGCCTCGAGGCGGACGCGGTGCAGCTGGTCACGATCGAGACCACCGAACAGCCGCACGGCCTCGTACTCGCCGAGCGCCGCATCGTCGTCGGACCGGGTGGCCAGGAGCAGGAACGGCTTCACGATCGTGACCCTATGCGCCGCGGGCCGGCGGTGTGCACGGCTCCGTGGCGAGGTGGCCGACGGCCCGCGGGAGGGCCCGGCGCGCGGCGCGGTCGCGGGCCCGGCGAGCAACCCGCACGAGCTCGTTGGCACTGCCCCTGGCGTCGCGGGCCGAATTGCCGTACCGTTGCTCGTGAAGTTGCTGTGCTTGCACGTCTCGAGTGCGCCCGGCCCCTCGGCCAGGCGCATTTTCCTTACCAGGAGCGGACGACGAACACCGCGATTGAACGAACCCGACAAGCGGGTTCGTGCGAATACTCCTGAAGGAGACCCGCCATGGCTACTGGCACCGTGAAGTGGTTCAACGCTGAAAAGGGCTTCGGCTTCATCGCCCCCGACGACGGCGGCGCCGACGTCTTCGCCCACTACTCTGCGATCGCGACGAGCGGCTACCGCTCGCTCGAGGAGAACCAGAAGGTCGAGTTCGAGGTCAAGCAGGGCCCCAAGGGCCCCCAGGCCGACAACATCCGCCCGCTCTGATCTCACGATCAACCGGATCTCTCCGGTGAGCTGAAGCTCACCCACGATCCACTCCGAACGCCCCGGTCCTCGGACCGGGGCGTTCGTGCGTCCGGGCCTGACGGGGCCGGTGGCCGTGAACCCGCGAAAGTCCCGCGCGTCGGGGTGCAAGGAAGGGCCGGACCGCGACACAGTTCCGGTAGGTAGCCGTACGAGACCCGGGAGCAGCCCGTGCGTGACGACGCGTGGTTCGACGGGCTCTTCCGCGCGCACTCGACAGCGGTGTACAGGTACTTCGCACGCCGAGCCGCCCTCGACGACGCCCAGGACCTCACCGCCGACGTCCTGGCGACCGCGTGGCGACGCCGCGAGGACGTGCCGGAGGGTGCCGAGCTGCCGTGGCTCTACCGCACCGCCGGGTACGTGCTGGCCAACCATCGGCGCAAGGGCCGGCCCGTCCCGGTCGAGGTCGTGCCCGACGAGCCGGACGACGCCGACCCGGCCGACCTCACGCTCGCCGACGAGGAGGTGCGCGGCGTGCTCGCGGCGCTCTCGCCGCGCGATCGCCGGATCCTGCTCCTGCACGCCTGGGAGGGTCTGGACGGCGACCAGCTCGCCGCTGCGCTCGGCATCAGCCGTGGTGGCGCGGACGCGGCCTTGTCCCGCGCGCGGGCCCGGCTGCGACAGGTGTGGGCCGAGCGGGACGCCGTCGGCGACGTGCCCGGTGCAAGCAACGCGGCCGGTGCGACACAGGCACGGTGAGGACCTGCACCGCAGGTCGGGCCCAGGAGGTCACCGTGAACGAGAACTTCCCCGACGAGCCGACGAGCGACGCCAGGATCCCTGCGACGTCCGACGACGCGCTCGTGGCACGCCTGCGTGCCGCTGACCCCGCCGCGACGGTCGAGCCGGATGCCACGGTGCTCCGCGCGATCGTCGAGGCGCGTCGCGCCCAGCCCGGCGACGCCCCGGCCCTCGCAGCCACCGACGAGCTCGCCGCCGCTCGCGCCCGACGCTGGACCACCTGGCCCGCACGGGTCGCGGCCGTCGCCGCCGCCGCCCTGGTGATCGGCGGTGGCGGTGGCTACGCGATCGGTGCCGCCAGTGGTGACGAGGAGCCCCTCGCGACCGGCGCCGGCCGGGAGATCACGCTCGACTCCGGCACGGGTTCGTCGGCCGTCGCGCCGGACGTCGCCGGGCCGGGCAGCGCGCCCGAGGCGGCGATGGGCGAGTCCAGCCGCGTCGCCAGCGACATGTACTGGCCCGGCTACAGCGGCCGGACGATCTTCACGGCATCGGGCCTGTCCGACGCCGGGGGCACCGCGCAGGCGTGGGCCCTCGACCCGGCGCAGGTGTTCACCGAGCAGTCGGTGACCGCGGCTGCGGCGGCGCTCGGGGTCGCCGGGACACCGACGTTCCAGGACGGCTACTGGCTCGTCGGGCCGACGGACGGCAGCGGGCCGAACATCAGCCTGTACCCGGACGGCGCGGCCTCCCTGAGCTACTACGACCCGGGCAAGGACCCGTGGACCTGCGTCGCCACGCTCGAGGAGAGCGCGACCAAGGGCGACGCGGCGCAGGGCAGCGGGACGGACGACGCGGCGACGACGCTCGAGCAGAGCGCCGACCCGTCGATCGGGATCGTCGCGCCGGAGCCCGACCCGTGCACCCAGCGGGACGTCGGTCCGGCGCCGGCGGCCGATGCCGCCCAGGCCCAGCTGTCCGACGTGCTGACCGCCCTCGGGATCGACGTCGCCGGCTACGAGCTGGTCGCGGAGAACTGGGGTGACGCGAGTTGGGTCTATGTCACGGCGTACCAGGTGATCGACGGGCAGCGCACCGGTGTCACGTGGAGCGGATCCTTCACCGGCGCCGGCCTGCAGTCCCTGTACGGGTCGCTCGCCCCGGCCGTGTCGCTCGGCGAGTACGAGGTCATCAGCCCGGCAGCCGCCGTCGCGCGGTTCGCCGACCCGCGGTTCGGGTCCGGCTGGGGAGGGCCCATCGCCTACGCGGCGGGCGCAGAGCCCGCCGGTGACCTGGCGGCGACGTCGGAGATGCCCGTCGAGCCCACCCTGCCTGCGACGGTGACGCCGGGCAGCGCGATCAGCTGGCCGGTCGACGAGGTCACCATCGTCGAGGCTCGGCTCGGCCTCGCGATGCACACCCAGGCTGACGGCGCGACGCTGCTGCTCCCGACGTACGAGCTCGTCTCCGCGGACGGCGGGATCTGGTCGATGCTCGCCGTGGCCGATGCCCACCTCGACTTCTCCTCGGGGCGCTGAGCCGTGGACCGACCGGTCGCGGAGTCACGAGCCCAGCGCCACGTCCGTCAGCCTGACCGGCTCGACCGTGAGCTGAGAAGGATGGCCCTGCTCCACCGCAGGGCGATCCTCCTGGCCCACCGCAAGGCGCGGGTCGTGCAACCGCGCGGCATCTGACGCACGAGATCCGCGGCATCTGACGCACGAGATATCGGACCCGACAGCAGACAGGTCGGCGCCGGCCCACGGGGCCCGCGCCGACCTGTTTGTGATGATCTGGGTGGGTCGCGGCCGTGTTGAGTGCGGCGCAGGAGCCCCGGGTGCGGCAGGCTGTGACCATGCGGACCCGGGTCGAGCAGCGTAGGTTCGGTGCCGCACGATGGCGTCGCACCGAGCGCAGCCCGTCGGGCGACCGGGTGGGCGCCGTAGCTGGGGAGTGTGCGCGTGGACGAGCGTGATGTGTGGGACGCGACGGTCGCCGGCGAGACCGCAGCGGCCCGGTCCGTCGACGGCGAGGAGCGCCCGCTGACGCGACGCGAGCTCCGCGAACGCCGGACCGGGACCGGCCAGTGGGCCGAGCCGGCCGACCGTCCGGACGAGCACGCTCTGGCTGACGAGCGGGCCCTGGCTGACGAGCGGGCCCTGGCCGACGAGCAGGCGCTGGCCGACGAGCAGGCGCTCGCGGAGGAGCATGCCCTGGCCGACGAGCAGGCGCTCGCGGACGAGCACGTCGAGCCGACCGCCGATGCCTGGGGCCTCGCCGTCGACTGGTCGCTGCACAACGAGCTGCCCCGTCAGCTCCCGCCTGAGCCCGAGGTGGACGACGTCCGGTGGGATCCCGTCGTGGTGGCCGACGGTGCACCCGCGCGGATCCCGGTGGCGGGGCGCTGGCCCGCGGTCGAGGGAGCACCTGCCCCGTCCGGCTGGGGCGAGCCGGTGACGAGAGCGCAGCCCGCCGGCGACGCCGGCCCGGCCGACCACCCGCCGGACACGCCCACGGGGGGGACGACCGAGTGGTTCGACGAGATGTCCGGCGAGCGCACCACGCACGAACCGGCAACGGTGCCGGGCGCGACGACGGACGGATCCGTGCAGCAGCCGTGGTCGGCCGCGCCGGCCGGCCCGCCGGTGTCCTTCCCGCTGGTCATCGGGACCGTCGGCCCGGCGTCCGCCGGCGCAGGGCAGCTGCCGACCCTGAACGATCTGCTCGCCGCCCGGCCCGCGCCACCGGAGGGTCCGGCCGAGCTCGGTTGGCAGAGCACGCTGCGCCGGATGACCGGTGGGCTCCTCGCCCCCGGCCCGGGCCGGGCCGAGCAGCGGCACCGGGTGGCCGTCGGGTCGGTGCAGCGCAGCCTTGCCGGACCCAAGACGATCGTGGTGATCAACCCGAAGGGCGGCGCGCACAAGACGACTGCCACGCTGCTGATCGCGGCGACCTTCGGCCTGCACCGCGGCGGGTACACGCTCGCCTGGGACAACAACGAGACCCGTGGGACGCTGGGCTGGCGGTCGCACCAGTCGCGCCACCACAACACTGCCGTCAACCTGCTGCAGGATCTGGACCGCTTCACGGACCCCGGGTCGGCACGGGTCGGCGACCTGGACAACTACGTGCGCTCGCAGGGCTCCGCACAGTTCGACGTGCTCGCATCGGACGAGGACGCTGCGTCGGCCGCCTCGATCGACGACTTCGCGTTCCGGGCGCTGCACCGGACGCTGTCGCGCTTCTACCGGGTCATGGTCATCGACACCGGCAACAACATGCGCGCCTCGAACTGGCAGGCCGCCATCACGGCCGCCGACCAGGTCGTGATCGTCTCGACGGTTCGCGAGGACACTGCGCAGTCGGCGGCCTGGGCGGTCGACGCCCTGCGCGCAACGGGCCATGAGGACGTCGTCCGGCGTGCGGTGACAGTGCTCTCCGCTCCTGCGCCGAAGCGCGACGACAAGCTCGCGCAGCGGCTGCACGAGCACTTCGGCAGGCTGACCCGGACGGTGCTCGACGTGCCGTACGACCCGTCGCTGGTCGCCGGCAGCCCGCTCGAGTACGAGGCGCTCGCCGACACCACCCGCGAGGCGTGGCTGACGGTCACGGCTGCCGTCGCCGAGGGTCTCTGACCGCTCTGCCCTCACCTGCCCTCACCTGCCCTCACCCGCCCTCCGTGGTCGGGCATGATGGGCCCGTGCCGGACCTCACCCGCAGCCAGCCGGTCGTGGCCGTCCGGGCGGCGACCGTCGATGACGCCGCGGCCGTCGCGGCGCTCGTCCACTCGGCCTACCGGGCCGAGGAGAGCCGCTCGGGCTGGACGACGGAGGCTGATCTGCTCGGCGGCCAGCGCGTCGACGCCGCCATGGTCCGCGACCTCCTCGGTCGGTCGGGGAGTGTCGTCCTGCTCGCCCGGCACGCCGAGACCCCCGGCCTGCAGGGTCGGGCCGTCGACGGTCCGGACGGTGCCGTGGCCGACGAGCCCGACGGTGCGCCGAGCGCGCCGATCCTCGCCTGCTGCCACCTCGAGCGGCGGGAGTCGGGCGCGTACCTCGGCATGCTCGCGGTCCGCCCCGGTCTGCAGGGCCGCGGGATCGGTCGGACGGTCCTCGATGCGGCCCAGTCGTGGGCGGACGTGACCTGGGGAGGGTCCGAGCTCGAGATCACCGTCCTGGCCCAGCGCCCCGAGCTGATCGCCTGGTACGAGCGACGGGGTTTCGTGCTCACCGGTGAGCGGTACGACTTCCCCTACGGCGACGAGCGCTACGGCGTCCCGCACCGGGCCGACCTGGTCCTGCTCGCCATGCGCCGATCGACGGTGCCTCCGACGACCTGACCCCCGGCGCCACCGGCTCAGTTCTCCAGGACTCTCCGGCTGGTTCCGCGGGACCAGAGGCTCCAGGATGGAGCCATGAGCGACGCCGACCGTGAGCCACCCGTCAACCCCGTCCCGAGCCAGCATGCAGGTCCGTTCGTCGAGGCACCGCGAACCGCTGTCGTCACCGGAGCCGGCCGGGGCATCGGCCGGGGCCTGGCCATCGGGTTGGCCGCGAACGGCTATCAGCTCGCCCTGGTGGGGCGCACCCGGAGCCACCTGGACGCGGTCGCCGCGGAGATCGCCGCCCGCGCCCGCGACGCGGCCGGGCCGACGCCCAGGACGCTGGTGGTGGCCGTCGACGTCACGGACGGCCCGGGTGTGCGGGCGGCGGTCGAGGAGATCGAGTCGGGACTCGAGCCGGCCGGCGGTGTCGGTCTGCTGGTGAACAACGCCGGCGTGGTCGAGCAGCGCGAGGTGCCGTTCGCGCAGGACGACGTCGAGGACTCCTGGCGGGTGATCGAGACCAACGTGCGGGGTCCGATGCTGGTCAGCCGCGCCCTGCTGCCCGGGATGCTCGCCCGTGGCGGAGGGCGGATCGTGAACATCAACTCCGGCGCCGGCCATCGGGGGATGCCCGGCTACACGGGGTACGCGATCAGCAAGGGCGCCCTGTTCCGCCTGACGACCCTGCTCGACACCCAGTACCGCGACGAGGGTCTGCGGGTGTTCGACCTCGCACCCGGCGTCGTCGCCACCGACATGACCGCCACCATGCCCACGCACGGCGACCGGACCGAGTGGACCCCGGCCGAGGCGAGCCTCGAGCTGCTCCTGGCCATCGGCGACGGCACCCTGGACGCACTGTCGGGGCGGTACCTGCGGGCGGGCAGCGACACCGTCGCCGAGCTCGCCGCCCGTGCGTACGACATCATCGTCAACGACGCCCGGACCCTGCGCATGGTGCCCTACGGCCCCACGGACCCGCTGCACGCCTGACCGGCGCGGTCCCCCCAGCGCCTGCACCGGGCGGAGACACGGACGCGCCCGGCCGCAGGGCGATCTGCGACCGGGCGCGACGTCGGTGGGTCAGCGGCCGAACCAGGCACTGACCTGGTCGGCGATGGCCTTCTCGAACAGGTCGTCGTCATGCCGGGTGCGCAGCCACTCGGCGAAGCTGCCACCGGCAGCAGCGTCGAGCTCGCGGCGGCACGCGGCGGTGTCGGTGACCGCGCGGTAGAGCATCTCCTCGGCCTCCGCGGGCGTCCGGAAGATGAACGGGTACCCCGCAGGCAGGATCGCGTGCACCCACGGGCGGTCCGGGAAGATGCCGACGGCGCCGGCGACCAGGGCCTCGATGTACTCCAGGCCGTAGGACTCCTCGGTGGCGGTCGCGAGGAACGCCGTCGTGCGCGCGAGCGCCTCCCAGTAGCTGTCCCGGCTCGCCGTCAGCGGACCGACCCAGGACCAGTCGTGCCGGGAGAGGCCCATCGCCTTCTCGGAGATCAGGTGCGACTCGTGCAGCCTGGCCTCCACCTTGATCGGCGTGCGCCTGACCACGCGCTCGACCACGTCGAGGAACAGCTGTGGCTGCTTGCGCTCCGACAGGTAGATCGCCGGGTAGAGCACCACGGGGACGGACGGCTCCTGACGGGGCTGCACGTGCTCGAGGCGGATGCCGAGGTTCACCCAGGCGATCTGGGCCTTCTCGGCGAGCGACTGGATGGTCCACGCCGAGACGATCTCGCGGACCTCGCTCGCGGTGCGCGCCGAGTTCGCGAAGGTCGGGAACAGGGCACAGGACAGCGCGAGGGCGGTCCGCTGCACCGTGTGGGTGAACTGCGAGGTGTTCCACCACACGAAGTTCATCAGGTGCGGCTCGTCGCAGCCGGCCTTGAGCGTCTGCCAGACGCCGACCGAGTCGATGACGTCCATGTTGATCACGACCGTCGTCGCACCGTCGACGAACTCGAGCGGGATCATCTCGAACCCGGCGCACTGCCGGGCGCCGGGCCCGATCAGCAGCGCGCCCGGGAAGACCCGGAGCAGCCGCCGGACCAGGGTGGCGCCGGCGTCGTGCTCCGTGACATGACCATCGGCATCAACGTGTGCTGCCGCGTACCGCACTGCGACCTTCATCGCTCGTCACCTGCTCCCGTCTCGACAAGCTCGGATGTGCGGTTCCTGGCTCGGGTCGCGGCGGCTCCCGCCGTCGCGCCGGATGCGGCCGGGTGCTCGGCATCGGTCTGCCGGGCACTGTCCGGTCGGCTGAGACCGGCGCGTCCGCTGTCGGCGTCGTCCGGGCCGTGGCCCTCGTCCGCCGGCTCGTCGTCGTCGGTGAGCGTCGTCTTGATCCGCATCCCGTAGAACGACCGGTGCACGAAGTACGTCATGACCAGGAAGAACACGGCCGCGAGGCACAGGACCAGGACGTGCTGGCCCTGGGCGTTGAGGCTGACCGCGAGCTCGACGGCGAGCAGGCCGAAGAGCGTCGTGAACTTGATCACCGGGTTGAGCGCGACGGACGAGGTGTCCTTGTACGGGTCACCGACGGTGTCGCCGACGATGGTCGCCTCGTGCAGCGCGGTGCCCTTGGCGTTCAGGTCGACCTCGACGATCTTCTTGGCGTTGTCCCAGGCGCCGCCCGCGTTGGCCATGAAGTTCGCCTGGTAGAGGCCGAACACCGCGATCGAGATCAGGTAGCCGATGAAGAAGTACGGCTCGACGAACGCGAAGGCGAGGGTTGCGAAGAACACCCCGAGGAACATGTTGATCATGCCCTGCTGGGCGTACTGGGTGCAGATCTCGACGACCCGGCGCGAGTCGGCCTCGCTGGCCTTCGTCGCACCGTCGAGGCGGATCGTGTTCTTGATGAACTCCACGGCGCGGTAGGCACCCGTGGTGACGGCCTGGATCGAGGCGCCGGTGAACCAGTAGATGATCGCGCCGCCGGTGATCAGGCCGAGCAGGAAGGGCGGGTGCAGCAGGGAGAGGTTCTCCAGCCCCGTGGTCAGGCCCTCGGTGAGGCTCATGATGATCGAGAAGATCATCGTGGTGGCACCGACGACGGCAGTCCCGATGAGCACCGGCTTGGCGGTCGCCTTGAAGGTGTTGCCGGCGCCGTCGTTCTCCTCGAGCATCGTCTTGGCCTTGTCCCACTGGACGTCGATGCCGTGCTCGCGCCTGAGCTCCTCGTCGATGCCGTCGACGTCTTCGATCAACGACAGCTCGTAGATGCTCTGGGCGTTGTCGGTGACCGGGCCGTAGGAGTCGACGGCGATGGTCACCGGGCCCATGCCGAGGAAGCCGAAGGCGACCAGGCCGAAGGCGAACACGGCGGGGGCGATCATGAGGGAGTCGAGGCCCTGCTCGCTGAGCAGGAAAGCGCCGCCCATGAGGCTGACGATCGCGATGCCGAGCCAGAAGGCCGCGAAGTTGCCCGCGACCAGGCCGGACAGGATGTTGAGCGAGGCCCCGCCCTGCCGCGAGCTCTTGACGACCTCACGGACGTGCTTGCTCTTGGTCGACGTGAACGCCTTGACCAGCTCGGGGATCAGGGCGCCGGCGATCGTGCCGAAGGAGATGATCGTGGAGAGCTTCCACCAGATGCCGTCGGTGGTGGACTCGCCGAGGACGAAGTACGTCGTGACGAAGGTCGCCGCGATGCAGACGGCCGAGGTGATCCACACCAGCGAGCTGAGCGGCGCCTCGAAGTCGAACCGCTCGGCCTTGGCGTAGCGGGCGCGCGCCCAGGCGTCGTTGACGAGGTAGGACACCCCCGAGGCGATGACCATGACGGACCGGACGACGAAGAGCCACACGAGCAGGTTCGCCTGCATCGTCGCGTCGTTGACGCCGAGCAGGATGAACGTGATGAGCGCGACGCCGGTGACGCCGTAGGTCTCGAAGCCGTCGGCGCTGGGGCCGACCGAGTCGCCGGCGTTGTCACCGGTGCAGTCCGCGATGACACCGGGGTTGCGGGCGTCGTCCTCCTTGATCTTGAACGCGATCTTCATGAGGTCGGCGCCGATGTCGGCGATCTTGGTGAAGATGCCGCCGGCGATCCGCAGTGCGGCGGCGCCGAGGGACTCGCCGATGGCGAAGCCGATGAAGCACGCACCGGCGATGTCCCGCGGCAGGAACAGCAGGATGACGAGCATCATGACCAGCTCGAGGCTGATCAGGACCATGCCGATCGACATGCCGGACTTCATCGGGATGCGGTGCATCGGCAGCGGACGCCCGGCCAGCGAGGCGAACGCGACGCGCGAGTTGGCGAAGGTGTTGACCCGGATGCCGAACCAGGCGACCGAGTACGAGCCGGCCATGCCGATGAGGCTGAACGCGATGACGATCGCGACCTTGCCCCACGGGAAGCCGACGAGGACGCCGTAGTAGACGACGATGATCGTCGCGATGAACACCCACAGCACGAGCAGGAAGCGGCCCTGCTGGATGAGGTACGCCTTGCAGGTCGAGTAGATGAGCTCGGAGACCTCGCGCATCGACGGGTGCACCGGCATCCGGCGGAGCTGGACGTAGGTGATCAGGCCGAAGCCGAGCCCGAGCGCGCACACCAGGAGGCCGATGAGCAGCAGGCTACGGCCGGAGCCGCCGCCCACGACGGTCACCGTGCCGAGGTCGGGCAGGGCGAGGTTCGCCTCACCGCCACCGACGGTGCTCTCACCGTTCTCCGACGATGCGGAGCAGCCGGCGAGCGCGAGCACCGCAGCACCCACGAGACCGGTCGCGCGCAGCACGGCGGACGTCCGCCGTCGGCGTCCCGGGGGCTGCGGACCGTCGCCGGCGCTGAGGCCGGGAGCGTGCCGACGAAGGTCGGAGGTGGCTTCGGACGCGGTGGTGATGCCGCGCCCCTCGGTCGGAACAATGCTCACGGTTGCCTCGGGCGTGGGTGAGAAGCGACACTGCTGTCTCCTCAGACGCTAGGACTGCCAGGGGTCCCGAACCTGTGACTTTCGGCTCAGGCTGACCAGGCCGTGACCATCTGATGACTCAGGGGCCCAAGGTCCCCCAAGCCAATTGCGGTCTTGGCGCACCCTAAGGGGACGTGACGCCGGCAACGGGGCAGGCGTCCCGCGTAGAGAGGCGCATCGTGGCCAAGTACGTCTACGACTTCAGCGAGGGCAACAAGGACCAGAAGGATCTGCTCGGTGGCAAGGGGGCCAACCTCGCCGAGATGACCCGCCTGGGTCTTCCGGTTCCGCCCGGGTTCATCATCACGACCGAGGCGTGCCGTGAGTACATGACGAGCGGTGCGCTGCCGGCCGAGGTCCGGGTCGAGGTCACGATGGCCCTGCGGCGCCTCGAGGACGCCGTCGGCCGCTCGCTCGGCGACTTCCACGACCCGCTGCTCGTCTCCGTGCGCTCGGGTGCCAAGTTCTCCATGCCGGGCATGATGGACACGGTCCTGAACATCGGCCTCAACGACGCATCGGTGCAGGGTCTGGCCAAGTTCTCCGACGACGAGCGCTTCGCGTGGGACTCCTACCGCCGGCTCATCCAGATGTTCGGCAAGACGGTCCTGGACATCGACGGCGACAAGTTCGCCCACGCGCTCGACGCGATGAAGCACGTGCGGGGCGCGGCCGCCGACACCGACCTGAACGCGAAGGACCTCGAAGAGCTGGTCGAGCAGTTCAAGACGATCGTCCGTGACGAGACCGGTCGCGAGTTCCCGCAGCACCCGCGCGAGCAGCTCGACCTCGCGATCACCGCGGTGTTCAACTCCTGGAACACCGACCGGGCCCGCCTCTACCGCCGCCGCGAGCGCATCCCCAACGACCTGGGCACCGCGGTCAACGTGGTCACCATGGTGTTCGGCAACCTGGGCTCCGACTCGGGCACCGGCGTCTGCTTCACGCGTGACCCCTCGACCGGCATGACCGGCGACTACGGCGACTACCTGCCGAACGCCCAGGGCGAGGACGTCGTCGCGGGCATCCGCAACACCCTGAGCCTCGCGGACTTCGAGAAGCTCGACCCGACGTCCTTCGCGGACCTGCGGCAGGCCATGCGCCGGCTCGAGACGCACTACCGCGACCTGTGCGACATCGAGTTCACCGTCGAGCGCGGCAAGCTGTGGATGCTGCAGACCCGGGTCGGCAAGCGGACCGCCGCGGCAGCGTTCCGGATCGCGACGCAGCTCGTCGACGAGCACCTGATCACGCTCGACGAGGCGCTCGAGCGGGTCACCGGTGCCCAGCTCAGCAAGCTGATGTTCCCGCAGTTCGACAGCGAGGCGAAGCGCACCCTGCTCGCGACGGGCATGGCCGCGTCGCCGGGGGCCGCCGTCGGGCAGGTCGTGTTCGACTCGGTCACCGCGCAGGCGTGGGCCGCCGAGGGCAAGGCAGTCATCCTGGTGCGCCGCGAGACGAACCCCGACGACCTCGGCGGCATGATCGCCGCGGTCGGCGTGCTCACCTCGCGCGGTGGCAAGACGTCGCACGCCGCCGTCGTGGCCCGCGGGATGGGCACCACGTGCGTCGTCGGCGCCGAGAAGCTCGACGTCAACGTCAAGGCCAAGGAGATCAAGGTCGGCAAGCGGGTCATCGGCGAGGGTGAGGTCATCGCGATCGACGGGTCGACCGGCGACATCTTCCTCGGGGACGTCCCCGTGGTGCCGTCGCCCGTCGTGGAGTACCTCGAGGAGGGTCTCGAGGTCGCGCTCGCGCACGCCGCGGACGAGGACACCCGCGACCTGGTGGAGGCCGTGGACCGCATCCTGACCCACGCGGACGGCGTCCGCCGGCTGCGCGTGCACGCCAACGCCGACACCGCGGAGGACGCGCACCGGGCACGGATCTGGGGCGCCCAGGGCATCGGTCTGTGCCGCACCGAGCACATGTTCCTCGGCGAGCGCCGGGTGCTCATCGAGCGGCTGATCCTCGCCAACGAGGACGCGGAGCGAGAGGCCGCGCTCGCGGCGCTCCTGCCGCTGCAGCGTGCCGACTTCATCGACATCCTCGAGCAGATGGACGGGCTGCCGACCACCATCCGGCTGATCGACCCGCCGCTGCACGAGTTCCTGCCCGACCTCACGGAGATGTCGGTCAAGGTCGCGCTCGCGGCCGAG
The DNA here is from genome assembly GCF_000526515.1 of Cellulomonas sp. KRMCY2. Classification (NCBI taxonomy): domain Bacteria; kingdom Bacillati; phylum Actinomycetota; class Actinomycetes; order Micrococcales; family Cellulomonadaceae; genus Cellulomonas; species Cellulomonas sp. KRMCY2. Next base: position 747,073 of record NZ_JAGF01000001.1, on the reverse strand, counting down.
CGGGGCGAGACGGGTGCCGACGTCGAGCGGGACAAGGTGATGCTCGCCGCGGTGCAGCGCATGCACGAGGCCAACCCGATGCTCGGTCTGCGTGGCGTGCGTCTGGGCATCGTGGTGCCGGGCCTGTTCGCCCTGCAGATCCGGGCCGTCGCCGAGGCGGCAGCCCAGCGCCTGCGGGACGGCGGCAAGCCGCACGCGGAGATCATGATCCCGCTGGCTGCGTCGGTCATGGAGCTGCACCTGATCCGGGACGAGGCGGAGGAGATCCTCGCCGAGGTCTCGGCCGCCGAGGGCGTCGAGCTGCACATCCCGATCGGCGCGATGATCGAGCTGCCCAGGGCGGCCCTGACGGCCGACCGGATGGCAGGGGTCGCGGAGTTCTTCTCCTTCGGGACCAACGACCTGACGCAGACCACGTGGGGCTTCTCGCGGGACGACGTCGAGAGCGCCTTCTTCCCCGAGTACACCGAGCGCGGCGTGATCTCGGTGTCGCCGTTCGAGACGGTCGACCGCAGCGGCGTCGGCCGCCTGGTGCGGATCGCCGTCGAGGAGGGTCGGGCAGCGCGCCCCGACATCGTCCTCGGCGTGTGCGGGGAGCACGGTGGCGACCCGGAGTCGATCCACTTCTTCCACGAGGTGGGCCTCGACTACGTGTCCTGCTCGCCGTTCCGCGTCCCGGTCGCCCGGCTCGAGGCGGGTCGTGCGTCGGTCAGCGGGTTGGGGAGCGACACCCGCTGAGACCCGGCGGACGAGGTCGGCGGACGTGGCTCACCGGAGCGGTACGAACTGGTAGCCCTCGAACCGCGTCACGGTGACGCGGTCCGGACCCCGCTGGACCACTGACAGGCCACCGGCGACGGGCGCGACCATGCGCCCGTCGCCGGTGAGCTGTCCGACGAGCTCGGCGGGCACCTCCCGGGCCTCGGCCGAGACCAGGACCCGGTCGAACGGGGCAGCCTGCGGTGCGCCGAGGACACCGGGCGGCACCGGCTCGATGCTCGCCCATGGCTGGTCGGTCGCCGCGAGGTTGGCCTCCCCCCAGGAAGCGAGCTCGGGCTCGAGCTCGACGCCGAGCACCGTGCCCGTGGGCCCGACCAGGTGCGCGAGGAGCGCCGTCGTCCACCCCGACCCGGCACCGACGTCGAGCACCTTCGCCCCGCGGTGCACGTCGAGCAGCCGGAGCATCGTGGCGACGGTGCTCGGCTGGGAGCTCGTCTGGCCGTGCCCGATGACGATCGGCCGGTCCTCGTGCGCGTGGGCACGCTCACGGGCCGGCAGGAACAGCCGCCGCGGCAGGGCGTCGAACGCCTCGTCGACGCGGTCCCTGGGCGGCAGCGTCCGGCTCATCGTGACCGGCCGCCGTCCGCCAGGCCGCCGTCCGCCCGGCCGCAGCGCACCCGGATGCCGTCCGCTGACCATCGGGATACCGTCGGGACGTCCGCCGCGGCGCCTGCCGCGGTCCCGGACGAGCCGCCCACCTGGAGGTCCACCATGGCAACACGCTCAGCTCGCACCGCCTGGAACGGCACGCTCGCCGACGGCGGCGGCCAGGTCGAGCTGTCGAGCTCGAGGCTCGGCACCTTCGACGTGTCCTGGCCCAAGCGGGTCTCCCAGGACGCCGACGCCAGCACGAGCCCCGAGGAGCTCATCGCGGCCGCGCACTCGTCCTGCTTCGCGATGCAGCTGTCCGCCCTGATCGGTGAGGCGGGCGGTACGCCGCACAGCCTCGAGATCACCGCTGACGTGTCGTTCGGCCCGGACCCGGCAGGCGGGTTCCACCTGAGCGGGATCCTGCTCACGGTGCGCGCCGAGGTCGAGGGTCTCGACGCGGCCGGCTTCGCCGCGGCGGCCCAGTCGGCCAAGGAGACCTGCCCGGTGAGCAAGGCCCTGACCGGCGTGGCGATCTCCCTGGACGCCGCGCTCGTCTGACCCGGCTGCCGGCTGGCCCTGCACACACCGGTCTCCTCCCGGTTGCTGCCTCCAGGCTGGACCCGGTACCGGCCGTCCGCACGCCGGGGCAGAGGTCCGTACGCCGGGGCGCGGGTCCGCACACCGGGGCAGGCTTCCGCACGCCGGGGCGGACGTCCCGGTCGCTGCGGGGGTCCCGCGTGGCAGGATCGGGCCGTGTCGACTGCGATCTCAGACTCCCACGGCGCCGCTGCGCCCGGTGCGCCCGCCGCACCCGGCGGGACGACCGCGACGAAGGACCTCGTCCACCTGCTGAGAGCCGCCGTCTCGGGGGAGGTCGACCACACCTCGCGGCGCCGGGCCGAGTACACGACCGACGCGTCGAACTACCGCGTCGTGCCGCAGGTCGTGGTGTTCCCGCGGGACGTGGACGACGTGCTCGCGGTCGTCGAGGTCGCGCGGACCACCGGCACGCCGCTGACCATGCGCGGCGGCGGCACGTCGGTCGCCGGCAACGCCGTCGGCCCGGGCATCGTCGTGGACACCTCCAAGCACCTGCGCGGGATCGGCGTGATCGACCCGCAGGCCCGCACCGCCGTCGTCCAGCCCGGCGTGATCATGAGCGACCTGCAGTCCGCCGCGCGCCCGCACGGGCTCCGCTTCGGTCCGGACCCCTCGACGCAGAACCGGGCGACCCTCGGCGGGATGATCGGCAACAACGCGTGCGGACCGCACGCCGTCGCCTACGGCCGGACCGCCGACAACGTCGTGAGCCTCGACGTGGTCGACGGTCAGGGCCGCCGGTTCACCGCGAGCCGCGGCGCCGGGTCGCTCGACGCGGTGCCGGGGCTCGGGGCGCTCGTCGCGGCGAACCTGACCACGCTGCGCACCGACCTCGGTCGGTTCAGTCGCCAGGTCTCGGGCTACTCCCTCGAGCACCTGCTGCCCGAGCGGGACGGCGACCTCGCCAAGATGCTGGTCGGCACCGAGGGCACCCTCGTGACGGTCCTCGGGGCGACCGTCACCCTGGTGCCGATCGCCGACGCCGCCGTGCTGGTCGTCCTCGGCTACCCGGACATGCCCAGTGCCGCCGACGCCGTGCCTGCTCTGCTGACCCACTCCCCGCTGGCCGTCGAGGGCCTCGACGCCCGCCTGGTCGACGTCGTGCGCCGGCACCGCGGCGCGGCGCACGTCCCGGAGCTGCCGCCTGGTGCGGGCTGGCTGATGGTCGAGATGGGTGGCGACACCCGGGACCAGGCCCTGGAGCGCGCCCGCGCGATGGTCGAGGACTCGGGGACGACGGCTGCGCTCGTCGTGCCGCCCGGGCCGGAGGCCGCCTCGATGTGGCAGATCAGGGCCGACGGCGCGGGGCTGGCCGGGCGGACCCCCGACGGGTCGCAGGCCTGGCCCGGCTGGGAGGATGCCGCGGTGCCGCCCGCGCGGCTGGGTGCCTACCTGCGCGACTTCGAGGCCCTGATGGCCGAGCACGGTGTCGACGGGCTGCCCTACGGGCACTTCGGCGACGGGTGCGTGCACGTGCGGATCGGCATCCCGCTCGAGCGCGCGTCCGACGTCCCGGCCTTCCGGGCGTTCATGACGGCATCGGCCCACCTGGTCGCGGCGCACGGCGGCTCGCTGTCCGGCGAGCACGGTGACGGTCGGGCTCGCTCCGAGCTGCTCCCGATCATGTACTCGCCCGAGGTGATGGGCTTGTTCGGGGCGGTCAAGCACCTCTTCGACCCGGCCGACATCCTCAACCCCGGCGTGCTCGTCGAGCCCCGTCCGCTCGACGCGGACCTGCGCCGGCCGCACGCCCGCCCGCTCGGCCGGTCGTCCGGTTTCGCGTTCGAGCACGACGGCGGCGACGTCACGAGGGCCGCGCACCGGTGCGTCGGCGTGGGCAAGTGCCGCTCCGACTCCTCGGAGTCCGGCGGGTTCATGTGCCCGTCGTACCTCGCGACGCGCGACGAGAAGGACTCGACCCGCGGACGTTCGCGGGTGCTCCAGGAGATGGCCAACGGCACGCTCGTCACCGGCGGCTGGCGGGCGCCGGAGGTCCGCGAGGTCCTCGACCTGTGCCTGAGCTGCAAGGCCTGCTCGAGCGACTGCCCGGCCGGCGTCGACATGGCCCAGCTCAAGGCCGAGGTCCTGCACCGCGCGTACCGGGGCCGCCTGCGCCCGATGAACCACTACGCGCTGGGCTGGCTGCCGCGCTGGACCCGGCTGGTCACGGCCCTGCACCTGCCGAGGCTCGCCAACGCGGCTCTCGGCTTCCGCCCGCTGGGCAAGCTCGTGCTGCGGATCGGCGGCATGGACACCCGCCGCTCGATCCCGTCGTTCGCCACGACGTCCTTCCGGTCCTGGTGGGCGCACCAGGGTGCGAACGTGTCGATGCACAGCACCGAGGGTGTCGGGGAGGCCATGTCGGCCGGTTCGCACCCCACCGGCCACACGGATCCGGTACGCCGGGTGGTCCTCTGGACGGACTCCTTCAGCGACGCCTTCGACCCCGACGTCCCGCGCGCGATGATCCAGGTGCTGCAGGCCGCCGGCTACGAGGTGATCGTCCCCGACGAGGACGCCTGCTGCGGTCTGACCTGGATCAGCACCGGCCAGCTCGACGGCGCGCGCACGCGGTTGACCGCCCTGCTGGGCGTCCTGGGCCCGTACGCCGTGAACGGCATCCCGATCATCGGGGTCGAGCCGTCCTGCACGGCGGTGCTGCGCTCGGACCTGCTCGACCTGGTCCCGGACGACCCGCGTGCGGTCGCGGTCGCCAACGAGACCCGCACGCTCGCCGAGCTGCTCACGGCACCGATGCCGCTCGGACCGGACGGGTGGACGCCGCCGAGCCTCGACGGGGTGACGGTCGTGGCCCAGCCGCACTGCCACCAGCACTCGGTGATGGGCTACGAGGCCGATCTCGCCCTCCTGGAGCAGGCTGGGGCGCACGTGACGCTCCTGGCCGGGTGCTGCGGGCTGGCCGGCAACTTCGGGATGGAGAAGGGCCACTACGAGGTGTCCGTCGCCGTCGCCGAGCACGCGTTGCTCCCGGCGCTGCGCGACGCCGCGCCCGGGACGGTCTTCCTCGCGGACGGGTTCTCCTGCCGGACCCAGGCCGACCAGCTCGCCGGTGAGCAGGGCACCCACCTCGCCCAGCTGCTCGCTGCGAGGCTCGGCTGACCCGCTGCGCGGCTCGGCTGACCGTGGATACGGGCCGGGGTACATTTTTCCACCGAACGGGTCATACCGGGCAGGACCCTGACCCCCTAGGCTCGGCGTGTCCACGGTTGATGGCGATTGATGGCGATGCAGAGCGCGTTGGGAAGAACCATGCCTATGTTCCAGGCCGACGAAGCACGATCGGTTGCTGTGCACCCGCCCGACCCTGACCGCACACCGTTCGGCGGTGAGACGTCGGGCATGGTCGCCGACCACCTCGACACCCTGCTCGGTGAGCACCTCCTGCCGCTGCGGATCCGCCACGGCAACGAGGACGAGCCGTACCTGCTCGCCGTCGACGCCTCCGGCCAGCCCGTGGTCGTCGAGGTCGTGGCGCTGCTGGACGAGGTCGCTGTGCTGCGCGCGCTGCGGTACGCGGGCCGAGCCGCCCGGCTCAGCACGCAGGCCCTCGCCAGCGCGTACCAGGGCGGTCCGGACCGTTTCGCGTCCCACCTCGCGGCCTTCCGGGAGACCGTGCCGGCGACCTCGCTGCTGTCCACCACGGTGCGCGGAGGTTCGCGCCTGCTCCTGGTGTGCTCCGGGATCGACGAGGGGATGGACGACGTCGTCGAGTTCCTGCTGCAGCCGGCCTGGCAGGTCGAGGTGCTCCAGGTCGGTGTCAGCTCCGGAGCCGACGGATCCCGGATCGTCGACGTCTCACCGCTGACCAGGACGCCGCCCCCGCGACGGGCGATGGAACCGACGTCACTGCGCCTGGTCCGCTCGTCCGACGTCCCCGGTGCGCCGCCGACCCCACCGCACGGGACGCCGGGCCGGCTGACCCCTCCGGGCGGCTCCCCGACGCCCCTGTTCTCGTCCGCGCGCACGATGCCCCTGATGTCCGCGGCCGGCGCCCGCCCGGTCGGCGGCGCCGCACCCCTGCGGACGTCGGCGCTGCATCGTGACCTCACCGGGCAGCGCGCGTCGGACGACGCCGACGCGACCCGCCGGATGCCCGCCATCACGCCGCCGCCGTTCGCCGTCCGGTTCGGGACGCCTCCCGCTCAGGACCCCCCGCGCGCCCGGCCGGTTGACGAGCAGGACGACGAGCAGGTCGGCCGGCCCGACGACGCGCACCAGGTCGTGTGGTCCCTCGAGCCGACCGATCGACCGGCACCGGGCCTCCCGTACGCGTTCACCGGCGTCCCCCCGAGCGACCAGGCCGTCCCGGACCCGCTCCTGGTCGTCCTGGCCGGCAAGCTCGGCGCGACGACCGTCCTGGTGTGGCACCGGCAGCGCAGCGGTGAGTTCTACGAGGCCCTGCTGCACCTGGACGGGTTCATCGAGCTGCCGGACGGTTCCCGGCACACCCACCCCGACCTCGCGGCCGAGGCGGCGTGCGGCGCCGAGGTGCCGGTCGACGGCTGGCAGGTCTGGCGCCTCGACACGCCGACCGGACCGACGCTGGCCGAGGTCTGCACCTGGTGAGCCGGGGTCTGCACCTGGTGGGGCCGGCTGGTCAGCCCCAGCCGTAGGCCGCCGTCCAGCGGGTGACCTCGGCGTAGAAGTGCTCCCGCACCGGTGCGGGGGACAGGGTCAGGTCGTGCAGCCCGCCCTCGATCCGGACGACTGTCACGACCGGGCCGAGGAGAACGGCCCGCCGGGCCAGCAGGTCGACGTCGAGCACGGTGTCCGCCTCCAGCATCGCGGCGCGCCAGCGCGGGGCGATCACGCTGCGCGCCGAGGCCGCCATCAGGATCGGCATCGGCAGGTTCATGCCCCGGGCGACGTGGGCGTGCCCGACGAGGACCGCCCGCAGCCAGCCCGGCCGGATCGGGAAGTACGGCGTCGGCCGCCACGCGGTGTCGTACTCCCACTCGCCGCCCTGGCCGGCCAGGATCGTCCGGGTGTAGAAGCCCGGGTCGATCGTGATCATCGGGTTCTTCGGCTGGACCGCCGCGAGCCGCTGGACGACCGGTGTGCTCAAGGTCCGCATCACCGAGGAGCCGGTGAGCTCGAGCCACGGGCTGTTGAGCACCAGGGCGGACACCTCGTCCGGTCGGCGCTCGGCCCACAGCACCCCGATCAGACCGCCCGTGGAGTGGCCCATCACCATGATCCGTGCGCGCTGGCCGAGGTCGCGCCGGATCAGGGCGACCGCAGCATCGAGCTCCTCGTCGTAGGTCGCCAGGTCGTCGATGTAGTTCGGGGTCTGGTGCGGGCGCAGGCTGCGACCGTACTTGCGCAGGTCGAGCGCGTAGAAGGCGGCGCCCTGGGCATGCCAGTACCGGGCGAGGCCGGTCTGGAAGAAGTAGTCGTTCCAGCCGTGCACGTAGAGCACGGCGCGCGCCGGCCGTACGGGTTCGTCGGACGGCGGGCGGAGCCGGACGAGGGTCGCGACGACCTGGCCCTCGTCGTCGTCGGCCAGGTCGACCGTCCGGGCCTGGAAGTCGGGACCGAGGACGTCGGTCTGCCACGCCGGCTTGGCTCCCATGCGTGCGCGGACCCGCGTCAGACCGTGACGACGATCTTGCCGAAGTGCTCTCCGGTGAGCATCCTGGCGACGGCGTCCGCAGCATGCCGCAGCGGGTAGGCCCGGTCGATCACCGGACGCACCCCGCTGCGTGCCAGGAACCGGAGCAGCGCCACGAGATCCTCCTTCGAGCCCATCGTCGCGCCCACCACCGACAGCTCGGTGAAGAACATCCGGGTCAGGTCCGCACCGGGCTGGTCCCCGCTGGTCGCACCGGCCACGACGACGGTGCCGCCCGGGCGCAGCGAGCGGATCGAGTGCGCCCAGGTGGCCGCGCCGACGGTCTCCAGGACGGCGTCGACCCGGAACGGCAGCCGGGTGCCGGGCTCGACCGCGAGGGCCGCGCCGAGGGCGACGGCCCGTTCGCGCTTGGCCTCGTCACGGCTCGTGACGACGACCTCGAGGCCGGTCGCGGCACCGAGCAGCACGGCCGCGGTCGCCACGCCACCGCTCGCGCCCTGGACGAGGACCCGGTCGCCGGGTCGCAGCCTCGCCGTGGTGAAGAGCATCCGATAGGCGGTGAGCCACGCGGTGGGCACGCAGGCCGCCGCCTCGAAGGACAGCTCGGCCGGCTTGGGCACCAGGTTCCAGGTGGGTACGGCGACCTGCTCGGCGAGGGTGCCCTGGTACCGCTCGGAGAGCAGCGAGCGACCCTCGTCGGGCCCGACGCCGTGACCGGTGGCCCCGACCACCGAGTGCAGGACGACCGCGGTGCCGTCGGCGGTGACGCCGGCGCCGTCGGTGCCGAGGATCATCGGCAGCCGCTCGGCCGACAGGCCGACGCCGCGCAGCGACCACAGGTCGTGGTGGTTGAGGCTCGCGGCCCGCACGTCGACGACGGACCAGTCCGGGCGTCCGTCGGGAGCCCGGGCCGCGGGCCGCTGACCGACCTCGAGGGCCGCGAGCGGATGGTCGGGGTCCGTCCGGGCGGCGTAGGCGGCGAGCATGGGACCAACCTAGGCCGCGCCGATCGGTCAGAGCAGCGGAAGCACCGTACCGAGGTCGGGCAGCGAGTCGGAGGCGTACGTCGGCTGCAGCGCGGCGGCGAGGGCGTCGACGGTCAGCGGGACGCGGCCGCAGGCGAGCCGGACCCAGGCGATCGGGTCGACGATCTCGAGGTTCCAGCCGCCGCGGTCGACGGCGATCTCGAGCAGGGCGTCGGCGACGAGGGCCAGCGCCTCGGGCAGCACCGGTCCCGGGCCGTCGCGGTGGGTGGAACGGGCGAGGTCGTCGGCGTGCACGACGAGCTCGATGAGCCGCGACAGGACCATCTCCGAGAGCAGGATGGGCCCGCGCCGAGCCTGGACCACGGGGTCCGGGCCGAGGTCGCGCAGCACCGCGAGCTGCGCCAGGGCGGCCTCGACCCTCCGGTCGACCGCCGGGAGCGGGTCGTCGCGGATCTCGGCCGCCAGCTCGCGGGTGGTCGCAGCGATCTCGACCGCGCGCTCGGGGTAGCTGCCCACGTACTCGCCGAGGGTCAGCGGAACGGTCCCCGGGGCGCTCGGTCGGGCATGGGTCAGCGCGTCCATGGCCCGGCCGAGGTGCGCGACGAGATCCTCGACGGTCCAGCCACCCAGCACGCTCGGCAGCTCGCGGGCGTCCTCCTCGAGCCCGTGCACCCAGGGGCGCAGGCGCAGCCACTGCGCGCGCAGCACGTCCTCGATCCGGCCCAGCTCGGTCGCGCTCTGCGCTCCACCCATGGGCCCACCCTAGGTAGCGGCAGGGGACGGCCGTCGGTCAGGCCAGGAAGTCCCGGACCATGGTGCCGACCTGGTCGGACTCGATCAGGAAGCCGTCGTGCCCGAAGTCGGACCGCACCAGGTGCACGCCGTCGGCGCCGGGGAGCCCCGCGGCGAGCTCCGCCGACTGGGCCGGCAGGTAGAGCCGGTCGCTGTCCACGGCGATCACCAGGGCGCGACCGGGGATCGTGGCCAGGGCAGCCTGGACCCCGCCGCGACCGCGCCCGATGTCGTGGGAGAGGATCGAGTCGGTCAGCACGAGGTAGGAGTTGGCGTCGAAGCGCCGTGCGAGCTTGCCGGCGTGGTGGTCGAGGTAGGACTGCACGGCGAAGCGGCCGCCGCCACCGAGGGGCTCCTCGTCGACCTGCGGCGCACGGCCGAAGCGTTCGTCGAGCTCGATCGCGCTGCGGTAGGTCGTGTGCGCGATCTGCCGGGCGACGCCGAGCCCGACGTGCGGGCCCTGACCGTCGCCGACGTCGTAGTAGTCGCCGCCGCGCCAGGCGGCGTCACCCCGGATGGCAGCGAGCTGCGCGTGCGCCCAGGCGATCTGGTCGCCCGTGGTGCGTGCGGTGGTGGCGATCGGCGCGAGGCCGCGGACCCGGGCCGGGGCGATCGCGCCCCACTCGAGCACGCGCATCCCGCCCATCGACGCCCCGATGACCAGGGCCCAGCTCTGCACACCGATCGCGTCGGTCAGCGCCAGCTCGGCGCGGACCTGGTCCCGGATGGTGACGTAGGGGAAGCGGCCGCCCCACGGTCGACCGTCCGGCGCGGTGGACGACGGGCCGGTGCTGCCCTGACAGCCGCCGAGCACGTTGGGCGCCACCACGAAGAAGCGGTCGGTGTCGATCGGACGCCCGGTGCCGACCAGGGAGTCCCACCAGCCGGCCGTCGGGTGCCCCGGGCCGGCCGGACCGGTCACGTGCGAGTCGCCGGTCAGGGCGTGCAGCACCAGGACGGCGTTGTCGCCGCTCGGCGACAGCGTGCCCCAGGTCTCGTAGGCGATGCGGACCCGGGGGAGCGAACCCCCCACCTCGAGATCGAGCGGGCCGATGTCGCAGAACTGCCGGCGACCGACGGGGTCGCCCTCCCGCCAGGCAGCGCTCGCGGGCACCGGGGTGCCTGCGGTCGCCCAGGCCGGACCCGGTGCGGACGGGGACGTCCGAGGGCCCGCGCCCGGTGGCACGCCGGGGCGCGCTGCCGGGTCGTTCTCGTCGGTCTGCACGATGTGCAAACCTACGGCCCCGGTGCGTGCGTGTCCCGACATGTCCACGTCCAGGCGGGAGGGCGTCGGCATCACACGGCCTTGGCCGCGCGGAAGCCGGCGTCCAGGTCGGCCAGGATGTCGTCGATGTGCTCGATCCCGACCGACAGGCGCACCAGCCCGGGCGTGATCCCGGACAGCAGCTGCTCCTCGGGCGTGAGCTGGCTGTGGGTGGTCGAGGCCGGGTGGATGACCAGGGACCGGACGTCGCCGATGTTCGCGACGTTCGAGTGCAGCTCGAGCGCGTCGACGAACGCCTTGCCGGCCTCCGCGCCGCCCTCGATCTCGAACGCCACGATGGCACCCGGCCCGCGCGGGGCGTACTTCTGGGCGTTGGCGTACCAGCGGCTCGACGGGAGACCCGCGTAGTGCACCGTGGTGACGTCCTCGCGCGCCTCGAGCCACGCGGCGACGGTCTGCGCGTTCGCCACGTGCCGCTCGACCCGCAGCGACAGCGTCTCGATGCCCTGCGCGATGAGGAACGCGTTGAACGGGGAGATGGCCGATCCGAGGTCGCGCAGCAGCTGGACGCGCGCCTTGAGGATGAACGACAGGTTGACCCCGAAGAGCCCGCCGACGCCCAGGTCGCGGGCGTAGACCAGGCCGTTGTAGCTCGGGTCGGGGGTGTTGTAGTTCGGGAAGCGCTCCGGGTACTTGGCGTAGTCGAAGGTGCCGGCGTCCACGATCACGCCGCCGATCGCCGTGCCGTGCCCACCGAGGTACTTCGTCGCCGAGTGCACGACGATGTCCGCGCCGAACTCGATCGGGCGGATCAGGTACGGCGTGGCCACCGTGTTGTCGACGACGAGCGGGACCCCGACCTCGTGCGCGACGGCGGCCACGGCCTCGATGTCGAGGATGTCCGCCTGCGGGTTGGGGATGGTCTCGCCGAAGAACAGCTTGGTGTTGGGCTGCACGGCGTCCCGCCAGGACTGCGGGTCGTGCGGGTCGGTGACGAAGGTCGTGGTGATGCCGAGCTTCGGCAGCGTGTAGTGCAGCAGGTTGTAGGTGCCGCCGTACAGGCTCGGGCTCGCGACGATGTGGTCGCCCGCCTCGGCGATGTTGAGGAAGGCGAAGGTCTCGGCGGCCTGGCCGGAGGACAGCAGGAGGGCGCCGACCCCGCCCTCGAGCGAGGCGATGCGGTCCTCGACGGCCTGCTGGGTCGGGTTGCCGATCCGGGTGTAGATCGGGCCCAGGTCCTGCAGGGCGAAGCGGGCGCCGGCGGTGGCGGCGTCGGGGAAGACGAAGGACGTGGTCTGGTAGATCGGCAGCGCCCGGGCGCCGGTCGTCGGGTCGGGGCTCTGGCCGGCGTGGATCTGGCGGGTCTCGAAGGACCAGTTCTCGTTGCTCATGGCGGACTCCTCTGGGGGTGCCGCGGATCGACCATTGCCAGCGCACTGACCCTGGCCGGCCCGCGAGGGACTGGGGACAGGTGTGCACGGAGGGTTCGGTGCCGCAGCGGTAGCCAGGGTCAGCGCCGCGAGGGCGAGACGGTCCTACCGGTCAGTGGGCACACCACCGAACGTGCTCGGGTCAGCGGCACATTCGGCAGGTCATGGCAGGAGCGTACGGCCGGCCGTCCCCATGGCGATACGACGGTCTTGCGATGTGAGACAGCGTGCTGACCCGGCACGCCATCCGCATCCTCAAGGCGGCCGCCCCGGGTGTCGATGCGAGGGGTGCGAGGGCGCAGGCTGTGATTCGTGTGACCTCTGTGACTCATGTGACGTGAGTGAACAGTGGTGCGTGTGTTCCCTTTTGATGCTGGAGTGAGTACGGTCGGGCCAGGACCGAGCAGCCTGCCGGCCCAGGACGTGTCGCCGCCTCAGGGCCGGTGCGCGCCGGTGAGCAAGGAGAGGACGACGGTGACCGCACGGCGAGCTGGACGTCGGCGTTGCTCGGCGGTCGTCGTGCTCGCCCTCGTGGGGGCGATGGCGACGTCAACCGCCTCGTATGCCGAGCCGGATGTCACGGACGACGACGTGCGCGCCGCCCAGGCGGCAGTGCGCGGCACGGCATCCGAGGTCGCCGCGATCGAGCTGGAGCTGGCGGCCCAGTCGGCAACCCTCGACACCGCATGGGGTGCCGTGGCGGCGGCCGCCGAGGACTACGCCCAGGCGACGGTCACCAGGGACGCCGCCGCGCTCGAGGCGGCCGATGCAGCGGAGCGGGAGGCATCGGCGGCAGAGGCGGTCGAGGCGGCTCGGTCCGAGCTCGGCGCCATCGCGATGCAGGCCTACCGTTCCGGCGGATCGATGGACGGCCTCGGCGCGATGCTCTCGGCGGACGGGTTCGAGGACCTCGTCGACCGCACCGACGCCATGGACCGCCTCGGCTCGCAGGCCGAACGCCTCGTCCAGCAGTTCGAGGCGGCCGACCTGGTCGCCTCGACGATGGGCCGCCGGGCCGACGAGGCAGCGCAGACCGCGGCGACCACCGCCGAGGCTGCCGAGGGTGCCCTCGCCGACGCCGAGGCCCTCCAGGCGCAGGCCGAGGCGAAGGTCGCCCAGATCGCACGCGAGCGCGAGCAGCTGATCAGCCGGCTCGCCGAGTACCGCCAGACCTCGATCGAGGTCGAGCGGGCCCGCCAGGCGACCCTCGAGGCCGAGCGGACGGCACGCGCCGAGGCCGCGGCCGCAGCCGAGGCCGGCGTGACGACCACCGGGCCGTCGCCCACTGTGCCGCCCGATGTGCCACCCGCGACGACGCCCGTGACACCACCGACCACCCCGGTGACGGCCGACCCGCCTGCGACGACCCCGCCTGCGGCCGACCCGCCGCCCGCGCCCACGACGCCCACGGCCGTCCAGGCGACGCCGGCACCGCCCGCGTCCCCCGACCGGTACGGCCTCGGGACGGGGTCCCAGCGTGGCTCGGCCGCGCAGGGTGATGCGGCCGTCGCGTGGGCCGTGCAGCAGGTCGGCAAGGCCTATGCGCTCGGTGCCACCGGACCGGACAGCTTCGACTGCTCGGGTCTGACGTCGCAGGCATGGAAGGCCGCCGGCGTGGGCATCAACCGCACCTCACGCGACCAGTACCGCCAGGTCCTCAAGATCACCTATGCCGAGATGCGCCCCGGCGACCTGATCTTCTACGGCAGCGTCGGCACGGACCCGGGCAGCATCACGCACGTCGCGATGTTCGTCGGGAACGGTCAGATGGTCGAGGCGCCGCGGCCGGACGTCGCCGTGCGTGTGACGTCGATCCGGTGGTCGGGCACGATGCCGTTCGCCGGTCGGCCCTGACGCCTCGCCCGGCGCCCGGTGACCGATGACTCAGTGCTTGTCGTAGTAGCCGGTGTCGATCGCGCGCTGGCGTGACGTCTGGATCTCGGTCTCGGCGGCGACCCGGTCGACCCAGTGGGCGCCCTCGACGGACTTGCCGGGCTCGAGGTCCTTGTAGACCTCGAAGAAGTGCTGGATCTCCAGGCGGTGGAACTCGCTGACGTCGTCGATGTCCTGGCGCCAGGAGGCTCGCTGGTCGCCGGTCGGCACGCACAGCACCTTGTCGTCGCCGCCGGCCTCGTCGCGCATGCGGAACATGCCGAGCGCCCGGCAGCGGATCAGGCACCCGGGGAAGGTCGGCTCCTCGAGCAGGACGAGCGCGTCGAGCGGGTCGCCGTCCTCGCCGAGGGTGCCCTCGATGAAGCCGTAGTCGTCGGGGTAGCGGGTCGAGGTGAAGAGCATGCGGTCCAGGCGGATGCGCCCGGACGCGTGGTCGACCTCGTACTTGTTGCGCTGCCCCTTGGGGATCTCGATCGTGACGTCGAACTCCACAGCTCTCCCTTGGCCGGTCGGCGGCATTCCGCGCGGGACTGTGACTAGTGTGACGCACCGGCGGCCCACCCGGAGCCGACGACGTCATCCGGCTTCCGCGTCGAGGCCGGCGGCAACGGCGAAAGAGGACCGATGGGCAGGCGCAGCAGGGCGGGTCGATTCGTCGGCGTCCTCGTGACGACCCTCCTGCTCGGAGCCGGCGGGTACGTCGCCGCGGACGCGTACGACCTGGCGCCCGGCATCCTGACGCTCGAGCCCGAACCCGCGCCGCCCAGCCCGTTCCCCAGTGCCCCCGGTGCGGTCGCGGCACCGTCGGTGGCCCCTGCGGTCGCCGAGGCCGACCCGGCTGCGCCCGTGCCTGCACCGGAGGTGATCGCGGCCGCGGCGTCGGCCCTCGTCGCCGACCCGCGGATGGGTGGGTCGACCGGCGTCGTCGTCGCCGACGTCCTGACCGGCGAGGTCCTGGCCGACGTCGACGGCGCGCGCGCCCGGGTGCCGGCGTCGACCGCCAAGCTGATCACAGCGCTCGCCGCGGTCACGGCCCTCGGCCTCGACCGGACCCTGCCGACCGTCGTGGTCCAGCCGGTGCCCGGCGAGATCGTGCTCGTCGGTGGCGGGGACATGATGCTCGCGGCCGGCGCCGGCCGGCCGGACGCGGTCAACGGGCGTGCGGGCCTCGCCGACCTCGCGGTCGCGACGGGCCGGGAGCTGCGTCTGGCGGGGACGAACGAGGTGCGCCTCGGCCTGGACGACACCCTGTTCTCCGGCCCCGGCCTGCACCCGGGCTGGAAGCCGAGCGACATCGGAGCGGGCTACGTCGCCGCCGTCGCACCGCTCGCCGTGAACGTCGCCAAGACCGCTGACGAGCCCTACCCGCCCCGGTTCGGCGACCCGGCCATGAACGCGGCGCAGACCTTCGCCGCGCTGCTCGTCGAGCAGGGCGTCGTGGTGACGGGCAGCCCGGTGCGGGTGGCCGCGCCGGCCGGGGCGCTCGAGCTCGCGCGGGTCGAGTCGGCGCCGGTCCAGGAGATCGTCCGGTACGCGGTGCACACCTCCGACAACACGATCACCGAGGTGCTCGGCCGGCTCGTCGCGATCGAGCGAGGCCTGCCCGGCAGCTTCCAGGGCGCGGCGTCGGCAGTGCTCGCCGAGGTCGCCACCCAGGGCGCCACCACCACGGGCGCGACGCTCGCCGACTGCAGCGGCCTGGCATCGGGGTCGGCGCTGCCCGCCGCGCTGCTGGTGGACCTGCTCCTGATGGCGACCGACCCGGCGCACGTCGATCTCCTCCCGGTGGTCACCGACCTGCCGATCGGCGGCTGGCAGGGCACCCTCGCGGACCGCTACCTGAGCGAGCCCGCCCGCGGTCTGGTGCGCGCGAAGACCGGCAGCCTGCCGGGGGTGACCTCGCTCGCAGGGACCGTGCTGACCCAGGACGGTCGCCAGCTCGTCTTCGCCGTGCTGGCCGACGCCACGCCGGCCGGGGGCCAGCTCGGACCGCGAGCCGCGATCGACGAGTTCGTCCAGGGTCTCGCCGGGTGCGGCTGCCAAGTACCGTGAGGCGATGACCTCCACCGACCTTCGGGCAACCCTCCTGCGCCATCGGCGCACGACGACGACGTCCGCTGCATCGATCGACGTGGACTGGGACGCCGCGGGGCGCTGGGGTGGGCGGCTGGCCTCACCCGGACCGGCCGGGTCGCGCGCGGAGCTGGATCACCTCGTCGCCGACCTGCACGACGCCGCGCGACGGGCCGTGCCGCTCGCGCTCCGGGCAGCCCGGCTCGGTACCGCCGTCGAGGCGGCCGGGACGGCGGGGGCGACCGCCCAGGTCCTGGTCGTCGACCGCGCCGGCTGGGCCCGGGCCGCGGCGCAGTCCTTCGCCGGGATGACGGGACTGCCGACCGACGGCCGATCCGGCACCGGCCCGGCGACGGCGACGGCGCAGGTGGCAGGGCTGCTGGGACTGCTCGCGGGGCGGATCCTGGGCCAGTTCGACCCGTTCGCCGCGCAGGCCCCACCCGCCGGGCGCCTGCTGGTCGTCGCGCCGAACGTGCTCAAGGTCGAACGGGCGCTCGGGGCCGAGCCGTCGGACTTCCGGCTCTGGGTGTGCGTGCACGAGCAGACCCATGCGCTGCAGTTCGCGGCCGCCCCGTGGCTCGCCGACCACCTGCGTGCCGAGGTGGCCGCGCTGGTCGGTGACCTGGCCGGCGAGCTGACGGGCGGCGAGCTCACCGGTGCGCTCACCCGGCTGTTGCGCGCGCGGGGCGCCGGCGACGACGCGAACCTGGACGCGGACGACGACGCGGCCCTCGGGCTGCTCGAGCTGTTCCTCGATCCCGGGCAGCGCGACCGCGTCGAGCGGATCACCGCTGTGATGTCGGTGCTCGAGGGCCATGCGGACGTCTCGATGGACGCGGTGGGGCCGTCGGTGATCCCGTCGGTCAAGCGGCTCCGCTCGCGGTTCGAGGCCCGTCGGCGCACCGCCACCGGCATCGACCGGGTGCTGCGCAGGCTGCTCGGCATGGACGCGAAGATGGCCCAGTACCGCCGGGGTGCGGCGTTCGTGCGGACCGTGCGCCGGGTCGGCGGCCGGAACGCGCTCGATGCCGTGTGGTCGGGGCCCGCGGCCCTGCCGACGCCGCGCGAGATCGCCGATCCCCGGGCCTGGGTGCGCCGGGTGCACGGATGAGCCGGGTGCACGGATGAGCCGGGTGCACGGATGAGCCGGGATGAGCGGCCCTGACCCCGCGGTCGCCGCGCAGCGCAGCGCCGTGCGCGCCGAGCTGGCCGACCTCCCGCCGGGCGTCGTCGTGCTCGTGGCCTGCTCCGGCGGAGCCGACTCCCTGGCGCTCGCTGCGGCCACGGCCTTCGTCGCCGCGCGGGCCGGGCTGCTGGCCGGCGCCGTCGTCGTGGACCACGGTCTGCAGCCGGGCAGCGCCGGGGTGGCGCGTCGGGCCGCCGAGCAGTGCCGTGGCCTGGGCCTCGACCCGGTCGAGGTGATCACGGTCGAGGTCGGGCCGGCGGGGCCCGGTGGTGGACCCGAGGCGGCCGCCCGCACCGCCCGCTACGACGCCCTGCGCGAGGCGGCGACCCGGCACGGTGACGCCGTCGTCCTGCTCGGGCACACGCTCGACGACCAGGCCGAGTCGGTGCTGCTCGGCCTGGCACGCGGCTCGGGCGCACGCTCCCTGTCCGGGATGGCGCGCCGGCGCGGGCGGCTGCGTCGCCCGTTCCTCGCGGTGCGCCGGGACCAGACCGAGCGGGCCTGCCGGGTGCTGGGCCTCGAACCGTGGCACGACCCGACCAACCTGGTGTCGGACGCGGCCGGGCCGCTGCGCAGCCAGGTCCGCCACGAGGTGCTGCCGGTGCTCGAGCGGGTGCTCGGTCCGGGTGTGGCCGAGGCCCTCGCACGCACCGCCGAGCAGCTGCGCCAGGACGGTGACCTGCTCGACGAGCTCGCCGGGCAGGTGCTCCTCGCCGCACGCAGCGCCGGCCCGGCGGGTGACTCGGGCGCGGATCCGGCCGACGGTCTCGACGTCGTCGTGCTGGCCGCCGCACCGCCCGCGCTGCGGCACCGGGTGCTGCGGGCCGCCCTGCTGGCGGCGGGTGTGCCCGCCGGAGCGCTGCACCGGGTGCACATCGAGGCGGTCGACGCCTTGGTGACCGATTGGCACGGTCAGGCCGGGGTGGCCGTCCCGGGCGGCGGCCAGGTGCAGCGCCGGTATGGCAGGCTGACGGTCATCAACGACCGAGAACGAGGAGCAGGCAGCGGTGGATCCTTCGGACATGGGTGACGACCTGGAGCGCGTCCTGCTCACGGAGAAGCAGCTCCAGGGCCGGCTCGACGAGCTCGCGACCAGGATCGACGCCGACTATGCCGGCCGTGACCTGCTCATGGTCGGCGTGCTCAAGGGCGCTGTGATGGTCATGGCCGACCTGGCGCGACGCCTGCACACGCCGGTCGAGATGGACTGGATGGCGGTGTCCTCCTACGGGGCCGGCACGACGTCGTCCGGCGTGGTGCGGATCCTCAAGGACCTCGACGCCGATCTGACCGGCCGCCACGTGCTCATCGTCGAGGACATCATCGACTCGGGCCTGACCCTGTCCTGGCTGCTGTCCAACCTGCGCAGCCGCGGACCGGCCACCGTCGAGATCGCGACCATGCTCCGCAAGCCCGAGGCGGCGAAGGTCGACGTCGACGTGCGCTACGTCGGCTTCGACATCCCGACCGACTTCGTCGTCGGCTACGGGCTCGACTACGCCGAGAAGTACCGCAACCTGCCGTTCGTCGGGACGCTGGCCCCGCACGTCTACGGCGACTGACGGTCGCTTCGCGCCCTGGGCGAACACCGGACGGAACATCGAGGTCCAGCGGGTACCGTGCACGTCAGACCCGCCACAACGACCAGGAGGGACGGGGCACGCGCCCTGCGCCGATGAACCTCAAACGCCTCACCCGTGGACCTGCCATCTGGATCGCCGTGGCAGTGATGATCCTGTGGCTCGGTGCGTCATCGTTCATGACCTCCGGCGTCCAGCGCGTCGACACGTCCGACGGCCTCGAGCTGCTCAAGGGTGACACCGTCGAGCAGGTCCGGATCTCGGACGGCGCACAGCGGGTGGACCTGACCCTGACCGAGGACTTCGACGACAAGGGCCGGAACGTCCAGTTCTTCTACTCCGTGCCGCAGGGCGAGGCCGTCGTCGCGGCGATCGTCGCCGCCGACCCGGACGGTGGCTACAACTCCGAGGTCGTGCGCACGTCGTGGTGGGCCAGCCTGCTCGGCCTGCTGCTGCCGTTCGTCATCATCCTCGGCCTGTTCTGGTTCCTGATGTCGCGCATGCAGGGTGGCGGCTCGCGCGTCATGCAGTTCGGCAAGTCCAAGGCCAAGCTCGTGACCAAGGAGACCCCGCAGGTCAGCTTCGCCGACGTCGCAGGTGTCGACGAGGCGGTCGAGGAGCTCGAGGAGATCAAGGACTTCCTCGCTGACCCGGCCAAGTTCCAGGCCGTCGGCGCGAAGATCCCCAAGGGCGTCCTGCTCTACGGCCAGCCCGGCACCGGCAAGACGCTGCTCGCCCGGGCCGTGGCCGGCGAGGCCGGGGTGCCCTTCTACTCGATCTCCGGCTCCGACTTCGTCGAGATGTTCGTCGGCGTCGGCGCCTCGCGCGTGCGTGACCTGTTCGACCAGGCCAAGCAGAACGCGCCGGCGATCATCTTCATCGACGAGATCGACGCGGTCGGTCGGCACCGTGGCGCCGGCCTCGGCGGCGGGCACGACGAGCGCGAGCAGACCCTCAACCAGATGCTCGTCGAGATGGACGGCTTCGACGTCAACGCCAACGTCATCCTGATCGCGGCGACCAACCGGCCGGACATCCTCGACCCCGCCCTGCTGCGTCCCGGCCGGTTCGACCGGCAGGTCTCGGTCGACGCCCCAGACCTGCGTGGCCGGGAACGGATCCTGCAGGTGCATGCCAAGGGCAAGCCGATGGCGCCCGACGTCGACCTGCACGCGGTCGCCAAGCGCACGCCCGGCTTCACCGGTGCCGACCTGGCGAACGTGCTCAACGAGGCCGCGCTGCTGACCGCCCGCACCGGCGGTCAGGTGGTCGGCAACCACGAGCTCGACGAGGCGATCGACCGCGTCATCGCGGGCCCGCAGAAGCGGACCCGGCTGATGAACGACAAGGAGAAGAAGATCACCGCGTACCACGAGGGTGGTCACGCGCTGGTCGCGACGGCACTGCGGTACACCGACCCGGTGACCAAGGTGACGATCCTGCCGCGCGGCCGGGCCCTCGGCTACACGATGGTCATGCCGGCCGAGGACCGGTACTCCACGACCCGCAACGAGCTGCTCGACCAGCTCGCGTACGCGATGGGCGGCCGGGTCGCCGAGGAGGTCGTCTTCCACGACCCGACGACGGGTGCGTCCAACGACATCGAGAAGGCCACCGCGGTGGCCCGCAAGATGGTCACGCAGTACGGGATGAGCGAGCGCATCGGCGCGGTCAAGCTCGGCCAGGACAGCGGCGAGGTCTTCCTCGGGCGTGACGTCGGGCACGGGCGGGACTACTCCGAGGAGGTCGCGCACCTCGTCGACGTCGAGGTCCGACGGCTGGTCGATGCCGGGCACGACGAGGCGTGGGACATCCTCAACACCTACCGCGACGTGCTCGACACCCTGGTCGGCGAGCTCCTCGAGCGCGAGACGCTCAACCAGGCCGAGCTCGCGGAGATCTTCGCGCCGATCGTCAAGCGCGAGCCGCGCGACGTCTGGCTGTCCAGCCCCGACCGCGGTGTCTCGGACATCCCGCCGGTGCAGACGCTGCGCGAGAAGGCAGCGTCCAACGGCGAGCCGGTCGTCCCGCAGGACGAGGTCGCGGCGGCCAAGGGCGAGCACCCGGTGGCGCCCGTCGGCGAGGTGCCGCCGGGCGGCCGCGTCGACCCGGGCCAGAAGGGCTGAGATGACCCACATGGCCGACGACGTCCCGTTCGTGGACGAGGACCTCGTGGTGCCCGCGGTGGCCTACGACCACGCGCGGGCCGAGCGTGCCGTGCGGGAGCTGCTCATCGCCGTGGGGGAGGACCCGGACCGGGAGGGTCTGCGGGAGACGCCGGCGCGGGTCGCGCGGGCCTATGCCGAGACCTTCGCAGGCCTCCACCAGGACCCTCGCGAGGTGCTGTCGACGACCTTCGACGAGGGCCACGAGGAGATGATCCTGGTCAAGGACATCGCCGTGTACTCCACCTGCGAGCACCACCTCGTGCCCTTCCACGGCGTCGCGCACGTCGGGTACATCCCGGGCGCCGACGGGCGGATCACCGGGTTGTCCAAGATCGCCCGGCTGGTCGACCTGTTCGCCCGGCGCCCCCAGGTCCAGGAGCGGCTCACCTCGCAGGTCGCCGATGCCCTCGTGGAGATCCTGGCACCCCGTGGCGTCCTGGTCGTGATCGAGTGCGAGCACCTGTGCATGTCGATGCGCGGGGTGCGCAAGCCCGGCTCCCGGACGGTCACCTCTGCGGTGCGCGGTCAGATGCGTGACGGGACGACCCGCGCCGAGGCGATGAGCCTCATCCTCGGCCGCTGACCGGCACCGGCACCGGCCTAGGCTGACCGCGTGAGCCCGCAGCGTCACCCCGAGCCGCTTCCTGCTGCGCTGACCGCCCTCGACCGCACGTTGGTGATGGGCGTGGTCAACGTGACCCCTGACTCCTTCAGCGACGGCGGCCGATGGTTCGAGCCCCGGTCCGCGGTCGCGCACGGCCTCGAGCTCGTCGCCCAGGGCGCGGACATCCTCGACGTCGGCGGGGAGTCCACCCGACCCGGCGCGCGGCGGGTGCCGGTCGACGAGGAACGCCGCAGGGTCCTGCCGGTCATCCGTGAGCTCGCAGCGACCGGTGCGGTCGTGAGCGTCGACACGACCCGTGCCGTGGTCGCCGCCGAGGCGGTCGAGGCCGGTGCACACATCGTCAACGACGTCTCGGGTGGGCTGGCCGACCCGGCGATGTACGACGTCGTGGCAGGTACCGGCGCGGTCTACGTGGCGATGCACTGGCGGGGCCACGCCGACGTGATGGACTCCCTCGCCGTCTACGACGACGTCGTGACGGACGTCCGGGACGAGCTGGCGCAGCGGCTGGCCGGTGTGCTGGCCGCCGGCGGCCGGCCCGAGCAGGTCGTGCTGGACCCCGGGCTGGGCTTCGCGAAGCCGGGCTCGGACAACTGGCCGCTGCTCGCCCACCTCGAGGTGCTGCAGGGCCTCGGTCGGCCGGTCCTGGTCGGGGCCTCGCGCAAGCGCTTCCTCGGTCGCCTGCTCGCCCCGCCGGGTGCCGAGCCGGTCCCGCCTGCAGGGCGGGACCTGGCGACCGCCGCGGTCAGCGCCCTGTGCGCGGCCGCGGGGGTCTGGTGCGTGCGGGTCCACGACGTGACAGGCTCGGCGGACGCGGTCCGGGTCGCGGCAGCGTGGGCCGCTGCGCGCGCCGAGCACCGACCCGAGGATCGCCCGCACGTGATCGGCCGGGACGCCAGGAGCAGCACGAGCACAACGCAGGACGGAGAGCCAGGTGTCTGAGGCACGCGCGACGGAACGGGCCACCGATCGGATCCGGGTCACCGGCATCACGGCGACAGGTCACCACGGGGTGTTCGAGCACGAGCGACGCGACGGGCAGACCTTCGTGGCCGACGTCGTGCTGCACGTCGACACCCGGCCGGCGGCCGCGGCCGACCGCCTCGACCTCACGGCGGACTACGGCGTCCTGGCCGAGCAGGTCGCCGGTGTGCTCTCCGGGACCCCCGCGGACCTCATCGAGACGGTCGCCGAGCGCATCGCCGCCGTCGCGCTGACCCACCACGGTGTGCTGGCCGTCGATGTCACGGTGCACAAGCCGCAGGCGCCGGTCACCGTGCCGGTGGGTGACGTCACCGTCGAGATCCACCGGGACCTCGTGCGGATGCCGGTCGTCACCGCACCGGTCGTCGCACCGGCCGCCGCAGCACCGGTCGTCGCAGGACCGGGTCGGCTCGTGGCCGACGGCCGACCGGCGACCGTCGAGAACCTGCTGCCCGCGATGGCAGCCAGCGTCCTCGCCGCTCCGTCGCTCCCCGTGCCCGCCCCGGGGGAGCCGGCGGTACCGGCCCTCGTCACCGCTCCCGGGCCCGCCGGGTCCGCGAGCACCGGCACGGTCGCCGCCGCAGCCGGACCGTCGACCGCCCCGACGGTCACCGAACCGCGCGACCGGCTCGACCTCCGACCCGACCAGCCGGTCGACGTCGTCCTGGCCATCGGCTCCAACGTCGGTGCGAGCCACGAGACCTTGCGGCAGACAGTGCTCGACCTCGGGGCCGTGCTCGGGCTGGAGGTGACCGCTGTCGCCCCGCTGGCCCGCACCGGCGCCGTCGGCGGCCCCGAGCAGCCCGACTACCTCAACACGATCGTGCTGGCGCGCACCTCGCTCAGCCCGCGGGCGCTGCTGCACGCCTGCCAGCGGATCGAGCTCGACCACGGCCGTGAGCGCGAGGTGCGCTGGGGTCCGCGCACCGTCGACATCGACCTGATCACGTACGGCACGCTGCAGGCGGTGGCCGACGACCTCGAGCTGCCGCACCCGCGCGCCCATCAGCGGGCCTTCGTGCTCGAGCCGTGGGCGCAGGTCGACCCGCTGGCCGAGCTCCCGGGTCTGGGCGGTGGCCCGGTCGCCGCGCTGGCGCAGACCGCGCCCGACCGTGAAGGGATCCGGTGGATGGCGCTCGACTGGTGGGGCCCGACGGGGGCCGGAGCCTGATGCGCCGGACGCCGTGGACCCGTCTGCTGCTGATCGCCGTCCTGAGCACGGGGTTCTCGTTCGGCGCCTTCCGGATCGCGGAGAGCCGAGGTGCTGCACTCCTGCCGGTCCCGCTCCTGTCGTCGCTCGTGGTGCTGCTGATCGCCGCCGTCGTGCTGACCCTCGGGTGGGCCGTCCGTCAGTACACGAAGGGCAAGCGGCCGGGGCTGGACCCGCTGCTCGCGGCCCGGAGCGTCGTGCTGGCGACCGCGTCGGCCTACACCGGCGCACTGCTCTCCGGCTGGTACGCCGGCCAGGTCCTGCTGGTGCTCGGTGACCTCGGCATCGAGGCCCGCCGGGGCCTGGCGGTGTCCGCCGGAGCAGCCCTCGTCGGCACGGTCCTGCTCGCGGTCGTCGGCCTGGTGGTCGAGCGCTGGTGCGAGGTGCGCCCCGGCGACGACGATGACGACGTCGGCCCGCCGGGCGCCTCGGCGGCAACGGGCACCTCGCCCTGAGTGGAAGGATGGGCGCCATGAGTGAGCTCAGCCCGTCCGCCACCCCGCCCGGCGCAGACCTGTCCCGACCCGACCTGCCCCGACCCGACCTGGCAGGCGCCGGCCCCTCTGCCGCAGCCGTGACGGCCGCCGGCCCGTTCGACCCGGCCGGTGTGCGCTGGCAGCCGGTCTCGCCGAGGTTGACGACGGTGCGGCTGATCTCCGTCGGCCTCTGGCTCCTGCCCCCGCTCGCCGGTGGCGTGGTCGCCGCTGTGCTCAGCGGCGAGGCCGGGCTCTGGGTGATCCCGGCCGTCGTCGCGGCGTTCGGCGTGTGGGTCGCGATCGTCATCCCGCGGCAGGTCCGGGCCATCGGCTATGCGGAGCGTGACGACGACCTGCTCATCCGCAAGGGCGTCATGATGCGCTCGCTCGTCGTCGTGCCCTACGGGCGGATGCAGTTCGTCGACGTCGGGGCAGGTCCGCTCGACCGGTGGGGCGGGATAGCCCGCGTCCAGCTGCACACCGCATCGCCGGGCACCGATGCCGCCATCCCCGGGCTCGTGCCGACCGAGGCCGCCAGGCTGCGGGACCGCCTCGCGGCGCGCGGCGAGGCCCAGCTGGCGGGGTTGTGAGCACCGGGGTCGTGGACACCGGTCTGCGCTGGAACCGGGTCCACCCGGTCACCCCGGCGGTCAAGGGCTGGAAGGTGCTCGCCGTGCTGCTCGCGATCGCGGCGCAGCAGGTCGGGACCTCCCTGAGCAGCGCCCAGGACATGGTCGGGAAGGTCGGCTGGGGTCCGGTGGTCGCGGTGGCGGCCGCCGCCCTGGTCATCGGCTTCGCGTACGCCGCGATCGCCTGGCGGATGACGCGCTACGCGATCGACGCCGAGGCGGTGTACCTGCAGACCGGTGTGCTGTTCCGTCAGCAGCGCACCGCGCGTCTCGACCGTGTGCAGGCGATCGACCTCGTCCAGCCCCTGCTGGCCCGGATCCTCGGCCTGGCCGAGCTGAAGATCGAGGTGGCCGGCGGCACCGACTCCGCAGTACGGCTCTCCTACCTCAAGGAGGACGCTGCGCAGCGGCTGCGCAACGAGCTGCTCGCCCGCGCCGCAGGTGTGGAGTTCGGCACGCAGGAGCAGCCCGAGGCCCCGGTCGCTCCCGAGCGCGAGCTCATCTCGGTGAGCCCGGGCCGGCTGATCGGCTCGCTGGTGCGCTCGGTCACTGTCGTCGTCCTGCTCCTCGGGCTGGTCGCCGTCGTGGTGGTCGTCGTCGTGTCGCGCGAGTTCGGGGCGGTCTTCGGCCTGCTGCCGGCCGTCCTGGGGGCCGGCGGGTACCTCTGGCAGCGGTTCGCCGGGGAGTTCGGCTTCCGCGCCGCGCAGTCCCCGGACGGCATCCGGCTCCGTCACGGCCTGCTCGAGGCCCGCTCGCAGACCCTTCCGCCCGGTCGGGTGCAGGCCGTCCGGATCAGCCAGGCGGTGCTGTGGCGTGGCAAGGACTGGTGGCGTGTCCAGATCAACGTCGCAGGCTACGGTCAGGCCGACCAGCAGCAGACCGAGAGCGTCCTGCTGCCGGTGGGGGACCGCGACGAGGCGCTCCTGGCCCTGTGGCTCGTCCTGCCCGACCTCGGCTCGGCCGACCCGCGCGCCCTGCTCGACGACGCCCTGTCCGGCGCCGGCGACTCCGGCAGCTTCGTGACGAGCCCACGGCGGGCACGCTGGCTGGACCCGCTGGCCTGGCGACGCAACGGCTATGCCCTGACCGGCCGGGCGCTCCTGGTGCGTCGTGGCCGCTTCCTGCGTGAGCTGGTCGTCGTCCCGCACGAGCGCACCCAGTCCATCGGTCTGCGGCAGGGCCCGCTGCAGCGCCGCCTCGGCCTGGCGTCCGTCGTGCTGCACTCGACCCCGGGACCCGTCAGGCCGACGGTGGTCCACCTGGACGCGGCGGCCGCGGGAGCCCTCCTCGGCGAGCAGGCGGCACGGGCCCGGACCGCCCGCGCGAGCGCCGGGCCCGAGCGGTGGATGCAGGAGCTCCGTACCGGACCGGGCCGGGTCGCGACCGGCAGCCAGGCAGCGTCCTCGTGAGCGGTCCGGCACAGCCGGGGCGGCTCGGGGTCGGGGTGGTCGGCGCCGGCCGGGTCGGCGCGGCGCTCGGCAGCGCGCTCCGGGCGGCCGGCCACGCGGTCGTCGGTGCGAGCGGGATCTCCGAGCAGAGCCGCGAGCGCATCGCCACGATGCTGCCGGGCGTCCCGGCGCTCGAGGTCGAGCAGGTCGTCGAGCGCGCGGAGCTCGTGCTCCTGACGGTGCCGGACGACGCGCTCGCGGACCTGGTGGCGGGCCTCGCGCAGATCGGCGCCTGGCACGCCGGGCAGATCGTCGTGCACACCGCCGGGGCCTTCGGCACCGACGTCCTGGCCCCGGCGCGGGCCGCCGGGGCGATCCCGTTGGCGATCCACCCGGCGATGACCTTCACCGGCACCTCCATGGACGTCGCGCGGCTGGTCGGCTGCTCGTTCGCGGTGACCGGTCCGACGCCGGTGCTGCCGATCGGTCAGGCGCTGGTCGTCGAGATCGGTGGCGAGCCGGTCGTCGTCGAGGAGGCTGCCCGTCCGCTCTACCACGCGGCGCTGGCCCATGGCGCGAACCACCTGGTCGTGCTCGTCGCCCAGGCCGCGCAGGCGCTCGCCGCCGCCGGTGTGCCGAGCCCGGACAAGGTGCTCGGGCCGCTGCTCTCGGCTGCTCTCGACGGTGCGGTGAGCAGGGCCTCGTCGGCGGGCTCCCCAGCGGGTGCGAGCGGTGTCGCCGGGTTGACCGGGCCGGTGGTCCGCGGGGACGCCGGGACGGTCGCGACGCACCTGGCCGAGCTGGCCCGGCTCGCCGCGCGTGACGCCGGGACCGTCGACCTGCCGGAGTCCTACCGGGTCCTGTCCCGGGCCGCGACGACGCGCGCGCTGGCCGGTGGCCGGATCAGCGCGGCCCAGGCCCAGGACCTGCTCGACGTGCTCGATGCCGCGCGCCCCGCCACCGGCCGGCGTGACGGTCCCGGTGCCGGTCCGGCTCTCGGCGAGGAGTCGCGATGACGGCCGGCCCCCAGGTGCTGCGCACGCGGGTCGAGCTGGCCGCCGCGCTCGGACCGCACGGCACCACGACGGTTCGTCGCGCTGTCGTGATGACCATGGGCGCGCTGCACGAGGGCCACCTGGCGCTCGTCCGGACCGCCCGGGACCACGCGGACCAGGTGGTCGTCACGATCTTCGTGAACCCGCTGCAGTTCGGTGCGGGTGAGGACCTCGACCGGTACCCGCGCGACCTCGGGCGCGACGTGGACCTGCTCGCCGCTGCCGGCGCCGACATCGTCTTCGCGCCCGAGGTCGGCGAGGTGTACCCGGGCGGTCCGCCGGTGGTCCGGGTCAGCGCCGGCGTCCTGGGCGAGCGGCTCGAGGGTGCCGTCCGACCCGGCCACTTCGACGGCGTCCTGACGGTCGTGCTCAAGCTCCTGCACCTGGTGCACCCCGACGTCGCGCTGTTCGGGCAGAAGGACGCCCAGCAGCTGATGGCCGTGCGGCAGATGGTCCACGACCTCGACCTCGACGTCGAGATCGTCGCCGTGCCGACCGTCCGTGACCACGACGGTGTCGCGCTCTCGTCGCGCAACGCCTATCTCGACCCGGAACAACGCGCTGCCGCGCGCGCGTTGAGCAGAGCACTGGCGGCAGGGCGGGCGGCCGCCGGTGCCGGGCTCGCAGCCCCCCGGATCCGCTCCGCGGCGATGGACGTCCTGGCGGCCGAGCCGGCGGTCGTGGTGGACTACCTCGCGCTGGTCGACGCCTCGACGGCGGACGAGGTCGCCGACGACCACCAGGGCCCGGCTGTCCTGGCAGTGGCCGCGCGGCTCGGTGCGACGCGGTTGATCGACAACGTGGTGCTGGATCTTCGCGGACCGGCTCCCGAGGAGGACCGATGAGCACGAGCAGCTGGCTTCGTCCGATGATGGTCGGCAAGATCCACCGGGCGACGGTGACCGCCGCGGACCTCGACTACGTCGGGTCGATCACGATCGACCAGGAGCTGCTGGCAGCGGCCGACCTGCTGCCCGGGCAGCAGGTGGACGTCGTGGACGTGACCAACGGGGCCCGACTGACGACCTACGCGATCGCCGGCGAGGCGGGTTCGGGCGTCGTGTGCGTCAACGGTGCGGCGGCCCACCTCGTGCACGCGGGTGACGTCGTGATCGTGATCGCCTACGGCCTGCTGCCCGACGCGGACGCCAGGACGTACCGCCCCAGGGTCGTGCACGTCGACGGGGCCAACCGGATCACCAGGACGATCGAGGACCCCGGTGCGGCGCCGGACGGCCTGCGCACCGCTGCCATCGGCTGGGCGACGGCCCGATGAGGCTCGCGCCGCGCCTGGCGGCACCGGTGCCGGGCTGGACCGTGCAGGCGGACGTCGTGGTCGTCGGCTCGGGCATCGCTGGGCTGACCGCCGCCCTGCAGCTGCGCAGCCGTGTCCCACGGGTCCTGCTCGTGACCAAGGGGGTGCTCGCCTCCGGCTCGACCGTCTGGGCCCAGGGCGGGATCGCGGCAGCGCTCGACCCGCAGGACTCCCCGGGTGCCCACCTCGCGGACACGCTGACCGCCGGGGCGGGTCTGTGCGACCCGGCCGCGGTCCAGGTCCTGGTCACGCAGGGCCCGGGACGGGTCCGCGAGCTGGTGGCGCACGGCGCCCGGTTCGACACCGACCCGGACGGCCGGCTGTCGCTGACCCGCGAGGGCGGCCACGGCGCGGACCGGGTCGCGCACGCCGGCGGGGACGCCACCGGTGCGGAGATCTCCCGCGCCCTGGTCGCGCAGCTCGAGGCGGTGCGCGCCGACCCCGGTATCGAGGTCATCGAGCACGCCCTCGTGCTCGACCTGCTGACCGCGGCCCCCGGGCCGGACGGACGCCCGGGACCGGTCTGCGGCGTGACCCTGCACGTGATCGGCGAGGGCTCGCGGGACGGGGTCGGCGCTGCGCTCGGCCGGGCGGTCGTGCTCGCCACCGGCGGCATCGGGCAGGTGTACCAGTCGTCGACCAACCCGGCGCAGGCGACCGGCGACGGGCTCGCCGCCGCGCTGCGGGCAGGTGCCGACGTCGGGGACGTGGAGTTCGTGCAGTTCCACCCGACGGTGCTGTGGCTCGGTTCCGGGGTCAAGGGCCAGCTGCCGCTGGTGTCGGAGGCGGTGCGCGGCGAGGGCGCCATGCTGCTGGACACCGACGGCGTGCGGTTCATGCCCGACGTGCACCCGCTGGCCGAGCTCGCGCCGCGGGACGTGGTCGCGCACGCGATCGTCCGCCGGATGGCCGCGACCGGCTCGGACCACGTGTACCTGGACGCGCGTCACCTGGACGCGGCCTTCCTGCGTCGCCGCTTCCCGACGATCCACGAGCGGCTGATGGGCGAGGGGATCGACCTGACGACCGACCTGGTGCCGGTCGCGCCCGCGCAGCACTACCACTCGGGGGGCGTGGTCACCGACCTGGCCGGCCGGGCGAGCGTCGATGGTCTCTACGCGATCGGCGAGGTCGCCTGCACGGGTGTGCACGGCGCCAACCGGCTGGCCTCGAACTCGTTGCTCGAGGGTCTCGTCTTCGCGCACCTCGCGGCCGACGACCTGGCGGCGCGGGTCGCAGCCGGCGCCCTGCCGCACCGGGACCCCGTCGAGCGGCCCGGCGAGCAGGCCCTGGTCGCCGCCGCGGTGCGCACCCGGCTGCAGCGGATCGCCCAGCGAGGCCCGGGTGTGATCCGCAACGCGGACGGGCTCGCCGATGCCGCGGTCGCGCTGGCAGCCGTGTCGACGCGCGCCCACCTGGTGCCGGGCGTCGTGGCCGCCCCGCAGGCCGCGGAGTGGGAGACCACGAACCTGCACCAGGTGGCGACCCTGCTCACGGCCGTCGCGCAGCTGCGCGCCGAGAGCCGCGGTGGGCACTTCCGCGAGGACTTCCCCGAGCAGGACGAGGCCTGGCGCGAGCGTCTGGTGGTCCGGCTCGACCCCGACGGCCGGCTCGAGCCGGAACGCACACCGGTCGGCGCGAGCCGTCCGGGGAGCCGGCCGACGACGCCGGTGGCGTAGGCCGCGCGGCCGGTGACCTAGGCGCGCCCGGTCGCCAGGACGATGTCCCGACGGGCCGCGGCGAGCGTGAGCATGCCGCCCGACAGGTGGGCCGAGTCCAGGCCGGCCTGGTCGAGCACCCGGTGCGCCAGGTAGGAGCGGAACCCGCTCGCGCAGTGCACCCGGACGGGCCGGTCGCCGGCGGCGGCACGAACCTCGTCGAGCCGGGCACGCAGCTCGGTGTGCGGGACGTTGAGCGCACCCGGGAGGTGACCGCGCGCGTACTCGGACGCCGAGCGCACGTCGAGCACAAGACAGGTGTCCAGGACCTTCTCGACGTCCTCGGCGTGCCACAGGCGCAGGGTGCCGTCCAGGACGTTCTGGGCGATGAACCCGGCCATGTTGACCGGGTCCTTGGCCGATCCGTACGGCGGGGCGTAGGCGAGCTCGAGCTCGGCGACGTCGTCCATGGTGAGCCCGGCGGACAGGGCGGTCGCGAGCACGTCGATGCGCTTGTCGGCACCGGCGCAACCCACCGCCTGGGCGCCCAGCAGCCGGCCGTCGGGGGAGAAGGAGACGGTCAGGTGCAGCTGTTCGGCACCGGGGAAGTAGCCCGCGTGGTGGCCGGGGTGCAGGTGCACGGTGTGGTGCTCGATGCCGGCCTGCTGGAGCGTGCGCCGGCTCGCTCCGGTGACGGCTGCCGTCAGGCCGAAGACCCGGACGACCGCCGTGCCGAGCACGGGCCGGGCTGCGCGGGGGGAGCCGGTGTCGAGGTGGCCCAGGATCGCGTCGGCGGCACGGCGGCCCTGCCGGTTGGCCGGTCCCGCCAGGGGGACCGGGGCGACGGCCCCGGTCACGGCCTGGCGGACGGCTGTCGCGTCCCCGACGGCCCAGATGTGCGGGTCGGAGGTCTGCTGCGTGCCGTCCACCATGATCGAGCCGCCCGGGCCGAGGTCGAGCCCGGCGGTGGTGGCCAGGTGGCTGTCGGGGCGCACCCCGACGGAGAGCACGACGATGTCGCCCGGCAGGCGGGTGCCGTCGGAGAGGGTCACCTCGACGGCGTGCCCCACACCTGGTGTCGGCTCGATGGTCGTGGCGGCCACGCCGACGTAGGTCCGGACACCGGCGGCGACCAGCTCGTCGTCGAGCAGCTGGGCGAGCTCGGCGTCCAGCGGCGGCAGGACGTGCGGGGCGAGGTCGACGAGGTCGACCGCCAGGCCACGCAGGCGCAGCGCCTCGGCGGCCTCGAGACCGATGAAGCCGGCGCCGAGCACGACGGCTCGACGGGCCCCGTCCGTCACCAGTGCGCGGAGCGCGTCGACGTCAGGGATCGTCCGCAGGGTGTGCACCTGGGGCAGGTCGAGGCCCGTGATCGGCGGCCGGATCGCCGTCGCGCCGGGGGCCAGGACGAGGGCGTCGTAGGAGATGACCTCGGTCCCGCCGGCCGAGCGGACGGTCACCGTGCGGGCCACGCGATCGATCGACGTCACCTCGTGGCCCGTCCGCACGTCGAGGGCGAGGGCCGCGGCGAGCGACTCGGGGGTCTGCACGAGGAGCGCCGAGCGGTCCGTGATCTCCTCGCCGAGGTGGTACGGCAGGCCGCAGTTGGCGAACGAGACGAACTCGCCGCGCTCGAGGACGACGATCTGCGCGTCCTCGGCGAGACGGCGCGCGCGGGCCGCGGCGCTCATCCCGCCGGCGACCCCGCCGACGATGACGATCTTCATGGATGCGTTCCTCACAGGTTGTGACCGTATCCGAGCTGGACCCGGTCCGTGTGGGGCGACTCCGTCGGCACCCGTCCGTCGTCGGAATGATACCCCCGGGGGTATCTATTCCAGGCCGGACGAAGGTCCCCGCCGGGCCACGACGACCGCGTCGAGCGCCGGGCGCGCGGAGCCGTCGACGGGTCGTCGTGCGACCTCGGCGAGCCGCACCTCGAGGCCGGACCGGACCAGGACCGCCTCGACCGCCGCCAGGTCGGTGAGCACGTCGGGGTCCCGGGGGCCGCCGACGCCGTCGTGCAGGTTGGTCCGGTCGTGCCCGACGAGCACGAACGTGCCGCCCGGTGCCAGGGCCGTCGCCGACAGGGTCAGCGCACGCGCCAGCTGCGGCGTGGGGAGCTGGAGGTAGGCGACGACCACCAGGTCGGCACCGCCCGGTCGTGGCTCGAACGTCGTGGCGTCGGCGACGTGCCAGTCGACCGCCCCGCTGCCGGCGGGCAGCCGGGTGCCCGCCTCGCGTCCGTGCTCGACGGCGACGGCCGAGAAGTCGACCGCGTCGACCTGCCAGCCGCGGGCGGCCAGCCACAGGGCGTGCCGGCCGTCACCCGCCGCGACGTCGAG
This sequence comes from Cellulomonas sp. KRMCY2, assembly GCF_000526515.1. Lineage (NCBI taxonomy): Bacteria > Bacillati > Actinomycetota > Actinomycetes > Micrococcales > Cellulomonadaceae > Cellulomonas > Cellulomonas sp. KRMCY2. The sequence continues at coordinate 714,491 of NZ_JAGF01000001.1, read as the reverse complement.
CGCGCGGCCAGGTGTCAGGCTCTCGGTGTGCTCACGGATCCAGCGGTTCGGCTCGCTGCCCCACGGGTCCGACCCGGCGTAGCGCGCGTCCCACTCACGGGCGTCGGACGCCATCTCAGGCCAGGGACAGGAAGAGCTTCTGCAGCTTCGCGCGGTCGATCCCGGCCGCGTCCTCGCCCTGCGTGATGCACTGCTCGAGGCCGGTGGCGATGATCGCGAAGCCGGCCCGGTCGAGCGCCTTGGACGCGGCGGAGAGCTGGGTCACGACGTCGGCGCAGTCGGCACCTGCCTCGAGCATCTTGAGCACGCCGCCGATCTGTCCCTGGGCGCGCCGCAGCCGGTTGATGACGGCCGTCATCTCCTGGGGGTCGAGCTGCATGGCGGGCCTCCTGCCGTCCGTCGGCGTGCTCATCGGGTCACGTCCCCGCCGGCCGATCGCCATGAGGCTAGCCCACCGGACAGGCTGGTGGCACGGAATCCCTGCGCACGCAGCTGCGCGGCGGCGCCACGTGACCGCATGCCCGAGGCGCACATGACCACGACCGTCGCGTCCTTGGGCAGGCGCCGGGCCTCGTTCTCGAGGCGGCCGAGGGGGATGTGCTTCGCGCGGCGGGCGTGACCGGTGCGCCACTCGGCGGGCTCCCGGACGTCGACCAGCACGGCGCCGCCCTCGAGCAGGCTCAGCGCGCGGTCGACGCGCACCGACTTGGGCAGGGCGTCCGGATCGCGGTGCAGGAGGCGGTCGATCACGGCGCGGAGCGAAGCGGTGGGCATGGTGGTCCTCTCGTCGACCCTCAGGATACCCCAGGGGGTATCACTCCGACTACCGTTGGGCAGATGGACGCCTCAGCTCTGCCCTTGCCGGCCACTGTCACCGGACCTGACCGGGACGCCGTCCGGCGCGTCGTGGCGACAGCGCTCGACGAGGACCTGGGCCGCGCACCGGGGCGGGACGTCACCACGCAGGCCACGATCCCGGTCGACGCCACCGGACGGGCCGACCTGGTCGCGCGGCAGGACGGCGTGGTGGCCGGGCTCGTCGTGGTCGGCGAGGTCCTCGACCAGGTCGCCGAGCGCACCGGACTCGGGCACGTGGCGATCGAGCAGCGCGTGACCGACGGGGCAGCAGTGACGCGGGGCCAGGTGCTCGCGGTGCTCGCCGGCCCGCTTCAGGTCATCCTGATGGCCGAACGGACCCTGCTCAACCTGACCGGTCGCGCCTCGGGGGTCGCCACGCACACCCGTCGCTGGGCCGATGCCCTGGCCGGCACCGGTGCGACGGTGCTCGACACCCGCAAGACGACCCCCGGTCTGCGGGACCTGGAGAAGTACGCGGTCCGCTGCGGCGGCGGGACCAACAAGCGGATGGGTCTGTACGACGTCGCGATGGTCAAGGACAACCACGTGGTTGCCGCGGGCTCGGTGACGGCGGCCGTGCACGCGGTCATGAGCCGCTTCCCGGAGGTCCCGATCCAGGTCGAGGCGGACACCGCGGAGCAGGCGCTCGAGGCGGTCGACGCCGGCGCGCGCTTCCTGCTCCTGGACAACATGGCCCCGACGGTGCTGCGCGAGGTGGTGCGCGCGGTGCGGGCCCGGGAGCCGGTCAGCGGCAGGGTCGAGCTCGAGGCGACCGGCAACCTGACCCTCGAGCGGGCCGCGGAGGTGGCGGCCACCGGGGTGGACTACCTGTCGGTCGGAGCGCTGACGCACTCCTCGCCGGTGCTCGACCTCGCCCTCGACCTCGTCGAGCGCGGCTGACCCGCACGGCCTCGGTAGGATCGCGCGGTGAGCTCCCCGCAGACCCCCGCCGCTGACCAGGTGACCGATGACCTGCCCGAGCAGATCCGGGTCCGCCGGGAGAAGCGCGACCGGCTGATCGCCGACGGCCGCGGGGCCTACCCCGTCGGGGTTCCGGTGACGCATGCGATCGCCCAGGTCCGCGCCGACCACGCCGATCTGGTCGCCGGGCAGGAGACCGAGGTCGTGGTCGGGATCGCCGGCCGGGTCATCCACCTGCGCAACACCGGCAAGCTCTGCTTCGTGACCCTGCAGGACGGCGAGGGCCACCGGCTCCAGGTGATGCTCAGCCTGGCGGCGGTCGGCGAGGAGTCGCTGAGCAGCTTCAAGGCCGACGTCGACCTGGGCGACCACCTCTTCGCGCACGGCACCGTGATCAGCTCGCGCCGCGGCGAGCTGAGCGTGCTCGCCGACGAGTGGCGGATGGCAGCCAAGGCCCTGCGACCGCTGCCGAACATCTTCGAGGGCAGCGAGCTCTCCGAGGAGGCGCGTGTCCGCCAGCGGTACGTCGACCTGATCGTGCGCCCGGCGGCCCGGGACGCGGTGCGGCTGCGGGCCGCCGTCGTGCGCTCGTTGCGGGACAACTTCCACCGGCGCGGCTACCTCGAGGTCGAGACGCCGATGCTGCAGACCCAGCACGGCGGTGCGACGGCGCGCCCCTTCACGACCCACATGAACGCCTTCGACCTCGAGCTGTACCTGCGGATCGCGCCGGAGCTGTTCCTCAAGCGGGCGGTGGTCGGCGGTGTCGAGCGGGTCTTCGAGATCAACCGGAGCTTCCGCAACGAGGGGGTCGACTCCACGCACTCACCGGAGTTCGCGACGCTCGAGGCCTATGAGGCCTACGGCGACTACGACACCATGGCGGCCCTGACCCAGGATCTCGTGCAGACCGCCGCTGTCGAGGCGCTCGGCTCGACCACGGTGACCCTGGTGGACGGCTCCCGGTACGACGTGGGCGGGCAGTGGACCTCGCTCAGCCTGTACGGGTCGCTCTCCGAGGCGCTCGGCGAGGAGATCACCCCGCAGACGCCGTTCGAGCGGCTCATGGCGCTCGTCGAGCGGTTCGACCTCACGGTCGACGCGAAGAAGCAGAACCACGGCAAGCTCGTCGAGGAGCTGTGGGAGCACCACGTCGGTGACCACCTGGTCGCCCCGACATTCGTGCGGGACTTCCCGGTCGACACGAGCCCGCTGACCCGCGACCACCGCACGGTTCCCGGCGTGGTCGAGAAGTGGGACCTCTACATCCGGGGCCTCGAGCTCGGCACCGCCTATTCGGAGCTCGTCGACCCGGTGATCCAGCGGCAGCGGTTCGAGGCACAGGCCGCGCTCATTGCGGCCGGCGACGACGAGGCCATGCATGTGGACGAGGACTTTCTCGTGGCGATGGAGCACGCCATGCCGCCGGCCGGTGGCATGGGAATGGGCATCGACCGGCTGCTCATGGCGCTCACCGGCCTCGGTATTCGCGAGACCATTCTCTTCCCGCTGGTCAAGCCGCTCTCCTGAGCCGTGCGACGTCCGTCGTCCGGCGCCACGGAGCACCCGGGCGGCGGACGTAGGATCGGGCTGTGCATCCTCTCGTCCAGGCCCTGGCCGCCCTCGTGCCGTCCGTCGGCGTCGGGCTGCTGTTCTGGCTCGCCCTGCGATCGATCATCCAGGCGGACCGGCGCGAGCGCATTGCCCTTGCGCGGCTCGATGCGCAGGATTCGGTACGCGCCGGTCCGGCGACGTCCACGGAATCCCCGTAATCCCCAGGAATCGCATTGCGGTGCGCACCGGGCCGAATCCGGCTGTACTCTTGTGCCTTGTCCAGCCCCGGCTCTCCGGCTGAAAGAAGAATGCAATGGCTCAGAAGGTCCAGGTCGTCCTGGTGGATGATCTTGATGGTGGCAAGGCCGACGAGACGATCACGTTCGCCGTCGACGGCGTCTCGTACGAGATCGATCTCAGCACAGCGAATGCCGCGCAGCTGCGTGAGGCCTTTGCGGCCTGGGTGGGACACGCCCGTCGCGTCGGCGGCCGCACCCGGACGGTCCGTCGCGGCACCGGCACGGCTCGTGCCGCCGGCGGCCAGAGCGCGACGATCCGCGAGTGGGCCCGGGCGAACGGCTTCACGGTCAACGAGCGCGGTCGCATCCCGGCCGAGGTCAAGGCTGCGTTCGACGCTCGCTGACGCGCAGCACCCGCGCGCGGTCCGACGCGCGCACCAGAGCACGCTCACGACAGCACGCTCACGACGAAGGGCCCTGCACCTGGGCGGGTTCACGCGGTCGGTGCAACACCTCGATCTGAGGAGTTGCAGCGACCGTGGTCGTTTCTGGGCATCTGCGGGATCTGTTCTTCGTCGAGCTGGATCGTGTGGGTTCGGTGACGTTGGCCGCGCGTGCGGTCGGGGTGAACCCGAACACGGCGTTCGGCTGGGCGCGGGCGGCGGGGCGACGTTCGGTTGTGCCGGCTCGCCCGGGCCGGGCGCCGCACCCGGGTCGGGCGGAGTACGACAGGCTGCGAGCAGAGGGCGTGTCGCGTGGTCGTGCGTCCGAGATCGTCGGGGTGAGCGGGCGCACCGCGAGGGACTGGGACCGCGGGGTGCGCAAGAGCAATGGTCGACGCCTGTATCCCGATGGTCGGTTGGTCGACTATGCACGGGGCGTGACCACGATCATCGATGTTGCGACGCCGCTGAACCTCGTACACGTCGAGCGGGTGCTCGACGCTCGGTTCGTGTCGCTGAGCGAGCGTGAGCAGATCGCGGACCTGCGTCGATCGGGGCTGTCGGTGCGGGCGGTCGCGGCCCGGCTGGGTCGGGCGCCCTCGACCGTCAGCCGGGAGATCCGCCGCAACGCCTGCGCTGATGGACGCTATGCGCCGTTCGCTGCGCACCGGGCTGCGGCGGCTCGTCGACCCCGCCCCAAGACCGCCAAGTTGACCGTTGACGGGCCGTTGCGCGCCTACCTGCGCGGCAAGCTCGCGTTGCGGTGGTCACCGGAGCAGATCTGCCACGCTCTGGTGACCGACTTCCCTGACGATCTCGAGATGCGCGTGAGTCACGAAACGATCTACCAGGCGCTCTACCTGCAGGCCCGCGGCGGGTTGCGCCGCGAGGTCGCGGCCGCGCTGCGCACCGGGCGGGCGCGTCGGCGCCCCCGACGTGACCCGAACACGCGCACCAGCCGGTTCGTTGACCCGATGGTCATGATCTCCGAGCGCCCGTCCGAGGTCGCCGACCGGGCGGTCCCTGGGCACTGGGAAGGTGACCTGATCATCGGCGCGGACGGCGGCTCGGCGATCGGGACCCTGGTCGAGCGGACCACCCGCTACGTGATGCTGGTCCACCTGCCCCATGGGCGCACCGCCGAGCAGGTCCGCGACGGGCTGGTCACGACCATGGCGACCCTGCCCGCGCACCTGCGCGGTTCGCTGACCTGGGACCAGGGTGCCGAGATGGCCGCCCACCGCTCGTTCTCCCTAGCCACCGACATCCAGGTCTACTTCTGCGACCCGGCCAGCCCCTGGCAGCGCGGCTCGAACGAGAACACCAACGGCCTGCTGCGCCAGTACTTCCCCAAAGGCACCGACCTGTCGGTCTTCGGGCCCGAGGACCTCGAGCACGTCGCCCAGGAGCTCAACGGCCGCCCACGCAAGACGCTCGGCTGGAAGAACCCAGCCGAGCGCCTCGGTGAACTACTGTCCGCCTAACCAACCAGCGGTGTTGCAGCGACCCCTGGAACCCGCCCAGGTGCAGGGCCCTTCGTCGTGCGGTGGTCGGGTCGGGTCAGGAGGCTCAGGCGGGCGGCCCGGTCCCGTACGTCTCAGGCCGGCGGCCGGGTCCCGGTGAGCTCGCGGACCGCTGCGTACTGCTCGCGCACCGCGGGAGCCGCCGCGGCGGAGTAGGTCCGGGTCGAGGATGCCGCCCATGCCGGCGGCGTCTCGCCGTCGCCGGTGCTGCGGGCGAGCACCCAGGCCGCCTGGCGCGCGGCGCCGTCCGCCACGTACTCGCCCGGCTCGGGGACGCTCACGTCCAGACCCAGGACCACCGGCGCGATCCGGCGGACCGCCTCGGACTGCGCGCCGCCGCCGATGAGCTGGACCCGCTCGACCGGGACCCCCTGGGCCCGCAGCGCGTCGAGGCCGTCGGCCAGGGCGCAGAGCATGCCCTCGACAGCGGCCCGTGCCAGGTGGGCGGGGGTGGTGTTGGCCAGCCGGAGCCCGTGCAGCGCACCGGTGGCATCGGGCTTGTTGGGGGTCCGCTCACCCTCGAGATAGGGCACGAGCACCAGTCCGTCCGCGCCCGCCGGTGCGGCCAGCGCGAGCTCCGAAAGGCCGGCATGGTCGACGCCGAGCATGCGGGCGGCGGCGTCCAGGACGCGCGACGCGTTCAGGGTGCAGGCCAGCGGCAGGAAGGCACCGGTCGCGTCGGCGAAGCCGGTGACCAGGCCTGACGCGTCGGCCGTCGGTGCCGCGGAGATGGCCGAGACGACACCCGAGGTGCCGATCGAGATCGCGACGTCACCGGTCCGCATGCCGAGGCCGAGGGCGGCAGCCGCGTTGTCGCCCGCGCCCGGGCCCAGCAGCAGGGGCGTGCCCCCGGGTCGCTCGACCGTGTGCGCGATGTCGGCCGGGCCGAGGACGCGGGGGAGCGCGACCTCGCGCCCCAGTGCCATCCGGAGCAGGTCGAGGCGGTAGTCCTCGGTCTCCGGCGACCAGTAGCCGGTGCCCGAGACGTCGGACCGGTCGGTCGTCAGCCGGTCGAGGCCGCCCCGGCCGGGGCCGTAGCCGGCCAGGCGCCAGGTCAGCCAGTCGTGCGGCAGGCACACGGCCGCCACCCGGGCCGCAGCGGCGGGCTCGGCGTCGCGCAGCCAGCGCAGCTTGGTGACCGTGAGCGAGGCGACCGGCACGGAGCCGATCGCGCGGGCCCAGGCCGCCGCACCCGCCGCCACGTCACCGTCGCCGAGCTCGGCGACCAGGGCCCTGGCGGCGTCGGCCGAGCGGGTGTCGTTCCACAGCAGGGCGTCCCGCACGATCTCGCCGGCAGCGTCGAGGGTCACCATGCCGTGCTGCTGACCACCGACAGCGAGGGCTGCGACGTCGTCGAGCCCGCCGGCGTCGGCGATGGCCGTCTGCAGCGCGTCCCACCAGTGCCGGGGCGCGACCTCGGTGCCGTCCGGGTGCGCGGCCCGCCCTGAGCGGACCAGCGCACCCGTCGCGGCATCGCGGATGACGACCTTGCAGGACTGGGTGGAGGAGTCCACCCCTGCGACCAGTGTCATCGCTTCTCCTTGTCTGCCGTGCTCACGACGTGCCTGTGCGTGCTGTGCGTGCTGTCCGCGTGCTCACCGTGGTTCGCCCCGCCCGGGGCGAGCCGGGCGGGGCGGGCGGTCGACCTGGGTCAGCGGGCGCCCAGGGCGTGCTCGAGCGCGAGCTGGTTGAGCCGCACGAAGTGGAAGCCTCGCTGGGCGACCGCCTCGATGTCGAGCTCCTCGTAGGCCGACGGGTCGGCGAGCAGGTCGGTGAGCGTCTCGCCCTCGCCGAGGGTCGGCGTCGCCAGCTCGTAGACGCCGGACGCCTCGAGGGCTGCCTGCACCTCGGGGTCGGCGCGGAACGCCTTCGCGCGCTCGGCGAGCAGGATGTACGTCGACATGTTCGCCGCGGCTGAGGCCCACACGCCCTCGAAGTCCTCGGTGCGCGACGGCTTGTAGTCGAAGTGCACCGGGCCGTCGTACCGCGGGCCGCCGCTCGGGAAGCCGTTGACCAGCAGGTCGACGGTGCCGAAGGCGGAGAACAGGTCACCGTGGCCGAACACGAGGTCCTGGTCGTACTTGATGGACTTCTGTCCGTTGAGGTCGATGTGGAACAGCTTCTCGGCCCACAGCGCCTGGGCGATGCCGCCGGTGTAGTTCAGGCCGGCCATCTGCTCGTGGCCGGTCTCCGGGTTGAGGCCGACGATGTCGCCGTGCTCGAGCTGGGCGATGAAGGCGAGCGCGTGGCCGACCGTCGGGAGCAGGATGTCGCCGCGCGGCTCGTTCGGCTTGGGCTCGATGGCGATCCGCAGGTCGTAGCCCTTGTCCTTGATGTAGCCCGCGACCGTGTCGATGCCCTCGCGGTACCTGTCGTGGGCTGCCTTGAGGTCCTTGGCCGAGTCGTACTCGGCGCCCTCGCGCCCGCCCCACATGACGAAGGTCTGCGCGCCGAGCTCAGCGGCCAGGTCGACGTTCCGGATGACCTTGCGCAGCCCGTAGCGACGCACCCGGCGGTCGTTGGACGTGAAGGCGCCGTCCTTGAAGATGGGGTGCGAGAACGTGTTGGTCGTGACCATCTCGACCTTGATCCCGGTCTCGTCGAGCGCGGCCTTGAACCCGCCGAGGATGCGGTCGCGGGTCGCGGCGTCGGAGCCGGACGGGACGACGTCGTCGTCGTGGAAGGTCACGAAGGATGCGCCGAGCTCGGCGAGGCGGTGCACGGACTCGACCGGGTCGAGCCAGGGGCGGCTCGCCGCCCCGAACTGGTCCTGGGCGTTCCAGCCGACGGTCCACAGACCGAACGAGAACTTGTCCTGCGGGGTGGGCTTGCGGACCATGACGGGATCTCCTCGGTGAGAGCGGCGTGCACCTGCGCGCAGCGCGGCCCGGGGCCGGACTGCGCGGCTGAGGTCATTTGTTGTATGGATGAACTTATGCCACGACGCGGGTAGGGTCAAGGCATGAGCGACCGGGAGCCTGCCGACGAGGGCGCCTCATGGGCGGTCCGGCCGTCCGGGCCGAGGGTCCGCACCGCGGGTCGTGACAGCGGCCGGGTCGGGCCGCGCAGCGGGGATCGGGCCGCCCGCCAGGAGAACCTGCGCCACCACAACCTCGGACTGGCCCTGCGTCACGTGCTGGACGCGCCGGGTCCGATCTCGCGCGCGGACATCGCCATCGCGACGGGTCTGACCAGGGCGACCGTCTCGGCGCTCGTCGACCACCTCGTCGGGGCCGGTCTGGTCACCGAGCTCGAACCGGTCGCGGCCCAGCGAGCCGGCCGACCGGCCGTCCCCCTCGTCCCCGCGCGGGGCACCGTCGCCGCGGTGGGCATGGAGGTCAACGTCGACTACCTCGGCGTGCGGGCGATCGACCTGTCCGGCCAGGTGCTCAGCGAGCGGGTCGAGCTCGGCGACTTCCGCGGCAGCGACCCGGGCTCCGTCCTCGATCGCATCGCCGCGCTCGCCGGCGCCGTCGTCGCGCTGCTCTCCGCGGACGGTGTGCTGCTCGCCGGCACGGCCCTGGCCCTGCCCGGGCTGGTCGACAGCGTGACGGGCCCGCTGCGGATCGCCCCCAACCTCGGCTGGCGCGACGTCGACGTCGTGGGCCTGCTCACGGCCCATCCCGTGCTCGCCGGCCTGCCGCCGCGCCTGGCGAACGAGGCCAACCTGGCCGCGCGGGCGGAGGCGCACGTCCGGCGCCGGACCGGCCCGTCGAGCTTCGTGTACGTCTCCGGCGAGGTGGGCGTCGGTGGGGCGATCGTCCTGGACGGGCAGATCTTCGCCGGCCGGCACGGCTGGAGCGGAGAGATCGGGCACACCGTCCTGGGCACCAGCGGCTCCTTCGCCGAGGGCGGCACCCTGGAGTCCTACGCGGGCCAGGACGCGATCCTCGACCACGCGGGCCTGCCGCGCACGACGCCGGTCCGCCGCCTCGTCGCGGCCGCCGACGCCGGTGACGTCCGAGCGCGGTCCGCCCTGGTCAGGGCCGGTGCCGCGCTCGGGGTCACGTTGGCCAACGTGGTCAACGTCGTGGACGTGGAGCACGTGGTCCTCGGCGGGATCTATGCCGAGCTCGCCGGGGCGCTGCGTGGTCCGGTGCTCGAGCAGCTGCAGCGCAGGGTGATCACGGCGCCCTGGGCCAGCGTCGAGCTCAGCGTCTCGCTCGCGGGGCGGTACCCGGCCATGACCGGCGCCGCGCTCGAGGTTCTCGAGACCCTCGTCGAGGACCCTGCGGGATGGACCGGCGTCGTCACCCGGCCGTGACGACCCGGCTGTCACCACCGTGCCGTGACCGCTGGGCCACGATCACCGTGCCGTGACCACATCGTGACCTTCCGGGCGGTTCGAACCCTTGCGCTGCGATCTGTCTGATCAATATGTTCAATGAACCAACAAACGCCTGACCGTCGACGCCGCCGGTCTGCCGGCTCGTGGGACCCGGTGCACGGCGGCCGATGCAGGTACGTGGGTGCGGGCCGGACTGACCGGCCGCGAACCGGACTGTGAAGGGGACAACGATGTCGTTGCGGACAATGAAGGTGGTAGCTGCGTTTGCCGGTGCAGCGGTCCTGCTCGGCGGGCTCGGGGCCTGCAGCTCCGAGCGGACCGAGGAGCCGATGGCGGAACCGACTGTCGACGCCGGGGAGACGGCGGCGCCGGAGGAGGTCGCCGCGGGTGGCCTGATCGGCATCGCGATGCCGACCAAGAGCCTCGAGCGGTGGAACCGGGACGGCTCGCACCTCGAGGGCCTGCTCCAGGAAGCCGGTTACGAGACGACGCTGCAGTACGCGGACAACAAGGTCGACCAGCAGATCACGCAGCTGCAGAACATGATCAACCAGGACGTCGACATCCTGGTCGTGGCATCGATCGACGGCACGGCGCTCGGCCCGGTGCTCGCCGACGCGGCGAGCAAGGACATCAAGGTCATCGCCTACGACCGTCTGATCAACGGCACCGAGGACGTCGACTACTACGCGACCTTCGACAACTACGAGGTCGGACAGCTCCAGGGCACGTTCATCGAGGAGCAGCTCGGCCTCGCCGACGGCGCGGGCCCGTTCAACCTCGAGCCGTTCGCGGGCTCCCCGGACGACAACAACGCCAAGTTCTTCTTCAGCGGCGCCTGGGACATCCTGCTGCCGTACGTCGAGTCCGGCCAGCTCGTCGTGCCGTCGGGCAAGTCCCCGGCCAGCAACGAGGACTGGGCGAGCATCGGCATCCAGGGCTGGACGTCAGAGACCGCCCAGTCGGAGATGCAGAACCGTCTCAACTCCTTCTACAGCGGTGAGGCGAAGGTCGACGTCGTGCTCTCGCCGAACGACTCGCTCGCGCTGGGCATCGCCCAGGCGCTCGAGGGCTCGGGCTACGTCGTCGGCGAGGACTGGCCGCTGCTGACCGGTCAGGACGGCGACCAGGCCAACGTCAACAACATGATCGCGGGCAAGCAGTCGATGACCGTGTGGAAGGACACCCGCACCCTGGCTGCCCAGGTCGCGACGATGGTGGACCAGATCGTCAAGGGCGAGCCGGTCGAGGTCAACGACGAGGAGACCTACGACAACGGCATCAAGGTCGTCCCGACCTACCTGATCCCGCCGAAGGTGGTCACGCCCGACACGATCGTGGTCGACCTCATCGACTCCGGCTTCTACGCCGAGGGCGACCTCGACCTCTGAGCCGGCCTGACGCGGTACCCGGCCTGCTCGGCGAGCCCCCCAGCCGCCGAGCAGGCCGTCCGCCGGACGCGGGGCGCAGCCGTCGCCCGGCCGGCCGAACCATCCCACCCACAGGACTGTGAGCAGACATGTCGAGCGAGAGCCCGATCCTCGAGATGCGAGGCATCACCAAGACCTTCCCCGGGGTGATGGCGCTCCAGGACGTCACCCTGCGCGTCGAGCGCGGCGCCGTGCACGCGATCTGCGGCGAGAACGGGGCCGGCAAGTCGACCCTGATGAACGTGCTCTCGGGGATCTACCCGCACGGGACGTACACCGGCGACATCCTCTTCGAGGGTGAGCCGTGCGCCTTCCGGACGATCCGGGACAGCGAGAAGCACGGGATCGTGATCATCCATCAGGAGCTCGCCCTGAGCCCCTACCTCTCGATCGCCGAGAACATCTTCCTCGGCAACGAGCGGCAGACCCGCGGCGTCATCGACTGGACCAAGACCAACGTCGACGCGGCCGCGCTGCTCGCCCGCGTCGGCCTGTCCGAGCGACCGGACACCAAGATCATCGACATCGGCGTCGGCAAGCAGCAGCTCGTCGAGATCGCCAAGGCCCTGTCCAAGGAGGTCAAGCTCCTCATCCTGGACGAGCCCACCGCCGCCCTCAACGACGAGGACAGCGCGCACCTGCTCGACCTGATCCGCACCCTGCGCGACCAGGGCATCACGGCGATCATCATCAGTCACAAGCTCAACGAGCTCGCGGCGATCGCGGACTCGACGACGGTGCTGCGGGACGGCCAGACCATCGAGACGCTCGACATGCGTGGTACCGAGAAGGTCACCGAGGAACGGCTGATCCGCGGGATGGTCGGACGCTCGCTCGACCACCGCTTCCCCGACCGCGACGCGACGATCGGCGAGGAGGCGCTGCGGATCGAGAACTGGACGGTGCACCACCCCGTCCAGCACGAGCGCGTCGTCGTGCACGAGGCCAACCTGCACGTGCGCCGCGGCGAGGTCGTCGGCCTGGCCGGGCTGATGGGTGCCGGGCGCACCGAGCTGGCGATGAGCGTGTTCGGCCGCTCGTACGGGAGCAACATCTCGGGGCGGGTCCTCAAGGACGGGGTCGAGGTGCACCTGCACAGCGTGCGCGACGCCATCCGGGCCGGGATCGCCTACACGACCGAGGACCGCAAGCGGTTCGGGCTCAACCTCATCAACGACATCAAGCGGAACATCACGGCGTCCGCCCTGGGCAAGGTCTCCCGCTGGGGGGTCATGGACGCGAACGGGGAGACGAAGATCGCCGGGCGCTTCCGGACGGATCTGAACATCAAGGCGCCGTCCGTCGACGTCGTGGTGGGCAACCTGTCCGGGGGCAACCAGCAGAAGGTCGTCCTGAGCAAGTGGATCTTCGCCGATCCGGACGTGCTCATCCTCGACGAGCCCACCCGGGGCATCGACGTCGGCGCCAAGTTCGAGATCTACACGATCATCAACCGCCTCGCCGAGTCCGGGAAGGCAGTGATCGTCATCTCGTCCGAGCTGCCGGAGCTGCTCGGGCTGTGCGACCGGATCTACGCACTGAGCCAAGGGCGGGTGACGGGCGAGGTCGCCCGCGCCGACGCCACCCAGGAGTCGCTCATGCGCTACATGACCATGGAGAGGGAAGCATCACGATGAGCACTCTGAAGGAGCGGCTGGGCGGCGACGTCCGCCAGTACGGGATCATCTTCGCCCTCGTCATGATCGTCCTGCTCTTCCAGGTCCTGACCGACGGCAAGCTGCTGCTGTCCAACAACGTGGCGAGCCTGGTCCAGCAGAACGCCTACGTGATGATCCTGGCGATCGGCATGGTCATCGTCATCGTGGCCGGTCACATCGACCTGTCGGTCGGCTCGGTGGTCGCGTTCGTCGGTGGCGTGGTGGCCCTGTCCATGAAGGACGCGGGCCTGCCCTGGCTCGTCGCGATCCTCATCGGCCTGGCTCTGGGCGCGGTCGTCGGGGCGTGGCAGGGCTTCTGGGTGGCCTACGTCGGCATACCGGCCTTCATCGTGACCCTCGGCGGCATGCTCATCTTCCGCGGCCTGGCGATCGTGATCGTCGGCCAGACGGTGGCCGGCCTGCCTGCTCCGTTCGTCGCCATCTCGAACGGCTACCTGCCGAACAAGCTCGGCTATCTGGCCAACCACGACATGGTGACGCTGCTGATCGGCGCCGTGACCATCGCGGCCCTGGTCGTCAGTCGCATACGGGCGCGACGCTCACTGACCCAGAACGACCTGCGGCGGGACCCGGTCGGGGCGTACATCGGCAAGATCGTCGTCTCGGCCGCGCTGATCGGCGGGCTGGCCTGGATCCTGGCCGGCAGCCGTGGCGGGTCGCCGATCGTCCTGGTGATCGTGGGGGTGCTCATCGTCGCCTACAGCTTCCTGATGGGCCGGACGGTCTTCGGTCGGCACGTGTACGCGATGGGTGGCAACCTGCACGCGGCGATCCTCTCCGGGGTCAACACGCGGCGGGTGAACTTCTGGATCTTCGTCAACATCGGCATGCTCGCCGGGGTGGCGGCGCTGGTGACCACGTCCAAGGCCGGTGCCGCGGTGGCGGCCGCGGGTCAGAACTACGAGCTCGACGCGATCGCCGCGTGCTTCATCGGCGGCACCGCCGTCACGGGCGGCATCGGGCGGGTCTCCGGGGCGATCGTCGGCGCGCTCATCATGGGTGTGCTGAACATGGGCCTGTCGATCATGGCGGTGGATGCTGCCTGGCAGCAGGCGATCAAGGGCCTGGTTCTCCTGCTCGCGGTCGCCTTCGACCTGGTCAACAAGCGGCGGGCCGGTACCCAATGAGCTTCATGAGTCACCCGAGAGGGTGAGTCATGGGGGACACGCGGTGGACGCAGCGCAGGTGAACGAATATGTTCATCGCAGCAACAAATCGCTGCGCACCGCGTGAGTGTTGCTCGACGCCGGCACCCGCTGAACCGGACCACCGCTCGGACACGGGCTTCGGGTGCCGGCGTCTCCCGTAGAGTCGCCTGCCGTGAGCGTCGCACCGGGAGCCGTGCCCCCGAGCAGTCAGCCGGCAGACCGGACCCGGCTGTGGCTCGGCACCTACCCGCCGGACGGACCCGACGGAGCCGCCGACCGCGGCGAGGGCATCTGGCGCCTCGACCTCGACCCGGCGACCGGCACCCTGAGCGGGGTCCTGGCTGCGGCCTGCGCGGCGCCGTCGTTCCTCGCTCTGAGCGCCGACGGCGCGACCCTCTACGCCGTGGGGGAGACGACACCGGGCACCGTCTCGTGCTTCGCCGTCGGGCCGGACGGCGCCCTCGCGCTGCGGCAGCGCGTCGCCGGCGGCGGCGACGCACCGTGCCACCTGCTCCTCGACCCGGCCGGGCGGGCGCTGTACGTGACCAACTACGGCGACGGGTCGGTCGGCGTGCTGACGCTGGCGCCGGACGGCGGCTTCGGCGCCGACGTCCTCGCAGCCGGCGGCCCCGTGCAGGTGCTTCCCGGCCGGGGCAGCGGTCCGGTTGCCCGCCGCCAGGACGGACCGCACGCGCACTCCTCGATCCTCACCCCCGACGGGGCGCACCTCCTGGTCGCCGACCTCGGCAGCGACGAGCTGCGCCTGTTCGGGGTGCTCGCCGACGGTCTGCTCGTCGACGAGGGCGTCGGGTTCAGGTTCGCGCCGGGCACCGGGCCACGACACCTCGCGGTCGGCCCCGGCGGTCACCTCTACGCCGTGGGGGAGCTGAGCGTGACGGTGCACGTCCTGGCCTGGGACCCGGGGACCGGCACCGCCCGTCAGGTGCAGGTGCTCCCGGCCTGCCGGAGCCCGCGGGTCTCGGGTGACGTCGTCTACCCGGCGCACATCGTCGTGCACGACCGTCACGTCCTGGTCAGCGTCCGCGGTGCGGACGTGCTCGCCCGGTTCGCGGTGCACGACGGCGGCGCCCGGCTCGAGCACCTGGGTGACGTCCCGGTCGGTGGCGCGTGGCCGCGGCACTTCGCGGTCGTCGACGGCGGCCCCGGCCGTGCCGACGGCCCCGGCGCCCTGACCGTCGTCGCGGCGCAGGAGTCCGGGGTCGTGACAGTGCTCGGCGCGGCCGGCAGCGCGGTGGGCCCGGGCCTGCGCGTCCCGTTCCCGGCCTGCGTCGTGCAGGGCTGAGCGACGCCCGACAGGGTCCGACCGGCGGCCGACCCGGCCCGGCCAGACCCGGCCCGACCGGCCGACCGGCGGCCGACCATGGACCCCGAGCGCACCATCGGCCGGGCCGACGGATAATGGTCGGCCGAGGAGAGGAGCGCTGATGGCCGACGACACCCTGCGCATCGCCATGCTCTCGGTGCACACCTCGCCGCTGGACCAGCCGGGGACCGGTGACGCCGGCGGGCTGAACGTCTACGTCACCGAGCTCGCCCAAGGGCTTGCCGACCGCGGCGCCCAGGTCGAGATCTTCACGCGCGCGACGGCGTCCTCCCAGGCCGACGTGGTCGAGGTCTCGGACGGCGTGCTCGTGCGGCACATCCCGGCCGGACCCTACGAGGGCCTCGACAAGAACGACCTGCCCGGTCAGCTGTGCGCCTTCACGGCCGGGGTCCTGCGGACCGAGGCGGCGCGTGCGACGGGCTGGTACGACGTCGTGCACTCGCACTACTGGCTCTCGGGGCAGGTCGGCTGGCTGACCGCAGACCGCTGGGACGTCCCGCTCGTGCACACCATGCACACCATGGCGAAGGTCAAGAACGCGGCCCTCGCCCCCGGCGACGCGCCCGAGCCGATGGGCCGGGTGATCGGCGAGGAGCAGGTCGTCGCCGAGGCGGACGCCATGGTCGCCAGCACGGCGGAGGAGCGTTGCGACCTCATCTCGCTGTACGACGCCGACCCGGCGCGCGTGCACGTCGTGGCACCGGGCGTCGACCTGGGCCTGTTCTCCCCACCGGACCCGGCGGCCCGTGCCGCGGCGCGAGCCGGCCTCGGGCTGCCGCCGGACCGCGCCGTCGTCCTGTTCGCGGGCCGCGTCCAGCCGCTCAAGGGACCCGACGTCCTGGTCGGGGCGCTCGCCGAGATCGCCGCCCGTGGTCTGCCGGTGCCGCTCCTGGTCATCCTCGGCGGCCCGAGCGGGCGGCCGACCGCGCTGCGCGAGCTCCAGGCGATCGCCGAGGTCAGCGGCGTCGGGCAGCACGTGCTGTACCGGCCGGCCGTCCCGCGCGCCGAGCTGGCGCAGTGGTACCGGGCTGTCGACGTGGTCGCGATGCCCTCGAGGTCGGAGTCCTTCGGGCTCGTCGCGCTCGAGGCGCAGGCGTCCGGGACCCCGGTCGTGGCCAGTGCCGTGGGCGGGCTGCGCCGGGCGGTCTCCCCGGGTCACTCCGGCGTCCTGGTCGCCGGCCACGAGCCGCAGGACTGGGCCGACGGGCTGCTCTCGGTGCTGACCGACGAGCCGTTCCGGCTGCGCCTGGCCGGCGGTGCCCGGCGGTTCGCCGAGGGGTTCAGCTGGGCGGCGGCAGCGGACCAGGTGCTCAAGGTCTACGACGTCGCCGCGACGCACCGACGCCGGCACTGACACCGGAACTGACCCCGGCACCGACCCCACCGGCGGGCCGCCCCGGGCGGCTCACGCGCCCTGCGGGGTCCGAAGTCCCTGCGGTCACCCGCTCGAGATGGGGCAGGATGGGCGCATGACCTACACCCTTGTGCTGCTCCGCCATGGCGAGAGCGAGTGGAACGCGAAGAACCTGTTCACCGGCTGGGTCGACGTCCCGCTGTCCGAGAAGGGGGTCGCCGAGGCGACCCGTGGCGGCACCCTGCTCACCGACGCCGGCGTGCTCCCCGACGTCGTGCACACCTCCCTGCTGCGCCGCGCGATCACGACGGCGAACCTGGCGCTCGACGTCGCGGACCGGCACTGGATCCCCGTCAAGCGCAGCTGGCGCCTGAACGAGCGCCACTACGGCGCCCTCCAGGGCAAGGACAAGAAGCAGACGCTCGCGGAGTTCGGCGAGGAGCAGTTCATGCTCTGGCGCCGGTCCTACGACGTCCCGCCGCCGGACATCGCGCTGGGCTCGGAGTTCTCGCAGGACGCCGACCCGCGCTACGCCGGCGAGCCGGTCGTCCGGGCCGAGTGCCTCAAGGATGTGCTCGTGCGTGCGCTGCCCTACTGGATCAGCGACATCGTCCCCGACCTCCAGGCGCGCAAGACCGTCCTGGTCGCCGCGCACGGGAACTCGATCCGCGCGATCGTCAAGTACCTGGACGACATCGACGACGACACGATCGCCGGGATCAACATCCCGACCGGCATCCCGCTGCTCTACGAGCTGGACGAGGAGACCCTCAAGCCCGTGACCCGTGGCGGCACCTACCTCGACCCCGAGGCCGCCGCCGAGGCGATCAAGGCTGTGGCGAACCAGGGTCGCTGACCGACCCGCCCGAGACGCCCGCCCGGCCCGTCACCCTTCGGGGCGACGGGCCGCGCGTCGTCCGCGGCGACGGCGGGTCGGAGCCCGGGCACCCGGCCAGGGTCAGTCCCCGAGCTCCTCGAAGAGCGTGAGCTGAAGGCCCGCCGGTGCCTCGAGCCGCGCGTTGAGCGAGTCCCACGGTGTGCGGGTCGGCTCGGCGAGCACGCGGGCACCGCCGGCCCGCAGCCGGTCCGTCGCCGTCTGCGCATCGGGCACCTCGAAGGCGACCCGCAGGTGCCCGGCGACGCGTCTGCCGACCTCGACCCGGTCGATGAAGTCGGCCTGAGCCGGGTCGGCGATCTCGAGCGTCGCCCGACCGGCCTCGAGGATCGTCACCCGACCGTCGGTGCTCTCGTACGCCGCCCGCTCGGGCAGCCCGAGAGCGTCCCGGTAGAAGGCCACCGCTGCGTCGTAGTCCTGCGCCGTCACCACGAGCCGGAGCTCGCGGACGTCGGCAGCCTGCGTCTGGTCCGTCATGCCGGTGCAACGCCGGGAGCACCGTGACGATTCCGGCGCCGGACGCCATGCCGCGCGCCGGTGGTCAGAGCGGGTGGCCGCGCTCGTCCGCGAAGTCCCCGGTCACCAGGTACACCACGCGGCGCGCGATGGACACGCCGTGGTCGCCGAAGCGCTCGAAGTAACGCGCGGCGAGGGTCACGTCGACGGTCTCCTGGGCGGTGAGCCGATGGGTCCCGCCGAGAGTCGCGCCGAAGGTCTCGGAGTGCAGCCGATCGAGCAGGTCGTCGTCGCGCTCGATCGCCTCGGCGAGCTCGAGGTCGTGGGACTCGAGCACCGAGGTGACCTGCTGGGCGACCCGGATGGCGCCCTGGTGCATGTCGGTGAAGGTCCCGACGAGCTCGGCCGGGACCGCCGTCGCCGGGTACCGCAGGCGTGCGATGGCGGCGATGTGCCGCGCAAGGTCACCCATCCGCTCGAGCGACGAGCTCATCCGCAGGGCCGAGACGACCACGCGCAGGTCCCGGGCGACGGGCTGCTGCTGGGCGATCAGCAGCACGCACCGCTCGTCCAGGTCGCGCTCGACCGCGTCGATGGTGTGGTCGTCGGCGATCACGGTCTCGGCCAGCGCCAGGTCTGCCGTCAGCAGCGCCGTCCCGGCGGAGGCGATCGCCGCCTCGACCAGCCGGCTCATGGCCGTGAGGTCCTCACCGAGCGCAGTGAGCTCGGCGGTGAAGATGTCCCGCATCAGGTGCCTTCCGTTCGTCCGACAGGTCACGGTCGCAGCGCGAGGTGAACGACGGCACTCGCGCAGGTGAACATCTGCCTGACGCCGACCGTACGATCACTCCAGCCCGGCACCGGCCGTTCATGTCGACCGTACTCTGAGAACGTGATCGACGGACTCGTCGCCCTGACCGCAGGGCTCCTCGGCCTGGTGGTGGGCCTCGCTGCCGCCATCGCCTTCCGGGCGAGCGAGCGGGAGCAGCTGGCCGCGCCGCCGGAACCCGAGCCCGAGCTCGAGGAGGGCGTCCTCGAGGTGCTCGCCGTCCTGCGCTCGGCCACGGTCGTCACGTCGACCGACGGCCGGGTGGTCCGGGCCAGCGCGTCGGCCCACGCGTACGGCCTGGTGCGCGACGACCGGGTGGTCCATGAGGCGGTCCGATCGGTCCTGGCCGGTGTCGCGCGCGACGGCGAGATCCGCGACGCGGAGCTCGACCTCCCTCGAGGCCCGCTGGGAGCCGGCACGATGCCGCTGCAGATCCGGGTCGCCCCGCTCGGCATCCGCCACCTGCTCCTGCTGGCCGACGACCGCACCGAGTCGCGGCGCATCGAGGCGATCCGCCGCGACTTCGTCGTCAACGTCTCGCACGAGCTCAAGACACCCGTGGGTGCTCTCTCGTTGCTGGCCGAGACGGTCGAGCAGGCCGCCGACGACCCGGAGGCGGTCCGACGGTTCGCCGGCCGGATCCAGACCGAGGCGACCCGGTTGTCCCGTCTGGTCCAGGAGATCATCGAGCTGTCCCGCCTCCAGGTCACCGACCCGCTCGGGATGGCCCGGCCGGTGGACGTCGACGGCGTGGTCGCCGAGGCTGTCGACCGCGCCCGGACGTCCGCGGTCGGCAAGGAGATCACGATCGAGGCCGGTGGCGCACACGGCGCGACGGTGTGGGGGAACCACGACCTGCTCGTGACAGCCGTGCGCAACCTGCTCGACAACGCCGTCGCGTACTCCGACGCCGGGACGCGGGTCGCGGTGGGGGTCGAGGTGCGTGGCGAGGCCGGGCTCGTCGAGATCGCCGTCGTCGACCAGGGCATCGGCATCCCCGCCCACCTGCAGCCGCGGCTGTTCGAGCGGTTCTACCGGGTGGACCCGGCGCGGTCGCGCGACACGGGTGGCACCGGCCTCGGTCTGAGCATCGTCAAGCATGTCGCGGCCGACCACGGCGGCGACGTCGTCGTGTGGTCGGAGCCGGGACGCGGCTCGACCTTCACCATCCGTCTTCCCCTGGCCCATGTGGCCAACCGTGCCGCGGCACCGGCGAGTCGCCACACCCCAGAAGGAGTCGAGTCATGACGCGCATCCTCGTGGTCGAGGACGAGGAGTCGTACCGCGACCCGTTGTCCTACCTGCTGCGCAAGGAGGGGTACGAGGTGTCCCTCGCGGCCACCGGCCCCGAGGCGCTCGCGGAGTTCGACCGCGGGGGAGCGGACCTGGTGCTGCTCGACCTGATGCTGCCGGGGATCAGCGGGACGGAGGTCTGCCGCCAGCTCCGCCAGCGCGGGAACGTTCCGGTGATCATGCTCACGGCGAAGGACAGCGAGATCGACAAGGTGGTGGGCCTCGAGCTCGGCGCCGACGACTACGTGACCAAGCCCTACTCCTCGCGCGAGCTCCTCGCACGGATCCGGGCGATCCTGCGCCGGCGGACCGAGCCCGAGCCGGCGGACGACGAGGCCCTCCAGGTCGGCGGCATCGCGCTGGACGCGGACCGGCACACGGTCGAGATCGACGGCGAGCTGACGGCGTTCCCGCTCAAGGAGTTCGAGCTGCTCGAGCTGCTCCTGCGCAACGCCGGCCGGGTGCTGACCCGTGGTCAGCTGATCGACCGGGTGTGGGGGTCCGACTACGTGGGCGACACCAAGACCCTCGACGTCCACGTGAAGCGGATCCGCGCGAAGATCGAGGCGGACCCGGCCAACCCCGTCCGCCTGCTGACGGTCCGGGGCCTGGGCTACAAGCTGGCCGACGCCGAGTGACGGCGGTCCGGGCAGCCCGCCGGGCGACGGCCGCCACAAGCCGTCCGCGGTTGTTCATCCGGCGTTCACCAACGGGCGGGAACGGGTTCACACCGGCTCTCTAGCGTTCGAGACGACAACGAACGGAACGAGCCCCGACGGGCCCTGAGAGAGGCACGAACACGTGAACCGCACTCTGTATCGCGCTGCCGCCCCCGCAGCGCTCCTGCTTCTTGCCCTGACCGCCTGTGGCGGGGCCAACGAGGACGCGGCCACCCCGGACGGCGAGACGACCACCGACGGGGCCTCGGGCCTCTCGGGCGAGGTCCTGATCGACGGCTCCTCGACGGTCCAGCCCCTGACCGCCGCCGCCGGTGAGCTGTTCAAGCAGATCGAGCCCGGTGTCAACGTCTCGGTGGCCACCTCGGGCACCGGTGGTGGCTTCGAGGTCTTCTGCCAGGGCAGCACCGACATCTCCGACGCCTCACGGCCGATCAAGGACGAGGAGGCGCAGGCCTGCGCCGACGCCGGGATCGAGTACACCGAGCTCCGCGTCGCGACGGACGCGCTGACGGTCGTCGTCTCGGCCGACAACGACTTCCTCACCTGCCTGACCACTGACGAGCTGGCGACCCTGTGGAAGCCCGAGGCGGAGGGCACCGTCATGACCTGGGACCAGGTCAACCCGGAGTTCGCGGCCGAGCCGATCGAGCTGTACGGGCCCGGGACGGACTCGGGCACGTTCGACTACTTCACCGAGGAGATCGGCGGGGAGACCGGCGCGAGCCGCACCGACTACAACGCCTCCGAGGACGACAACGTCATCGTGCAGGGCGTCCAGGGCTCGCCCAACGCCCTCGGCTACTTCGGCTACACCTACTACGAGGAGAACGCCGACAGCCTCAAGGCGGTCGAGATCGACTCGGGTGCCGGCTGCGTCGCTCCGAGCGCCGAGACGGCTGCCGACGGCTCGTACAGCCCGCTGGCCCGACCGCTGTTCATCTACGTGAACAACGCCTCCTTCGCCGACAAGCCGTACGTCGCCGAGTTCGTCAAGTACTACGCCGAGAACGACGGCACGATCGCCGAGGCGGCCCAGTTCATCCCGCTCAACGAGGAGATGGCGGGCGAGCTCGTCGCCGCCGTCGACGCGCTGGGCTGATCGGGCTCCTCCCGATCCAGCACTGGCCCCAGGGCCGACGGAAGGCAGAAGCAACGTCGTGAGCACCACAGACCAGCGCGAGGTCCCGACCTTCGGGTCGGGACCTCGCGCCGGCCGCGTCCAGCGGCCCACGTCCCTCAAGAAGCAGTCCTCCCGCAACGGCGAACGCGTCGTGATGGGAGGACTCTTCGGTGCCGCCATGCTCTCGGTGCTCATCACCCTCGGCATCGTGGTCGCCCTGGTGAGCCCGGCGCTGGAGTTCTTCCGCGAGGTCAGCGTCGTCGACTTCCTCACCGGGACGCGCTGGGCGCCGCGGTTCGCCGGGCAGGAGTCCTACGGCGTGCTGCCGCTCGTGACGGGCACGGCGTGGACGACAGCGATCGCCCTGCTCATCGCGATCCCGTTCGGGCTCGGCGCCGCGGTCTACCTCTCCGAGTACGCACCCGCGCGGGTGCGCAAGGTCCTCAAGCCGGTGCTCGAGCTCCTCGCGGGGATCCCCTCGGTCGTCTACGGCTTCTTCGCGCTGACCTTCATCACGCCGACGGTCCTCAAGGGTCTGCTCCACCTGGAGGTCGGGACGTTCAGCGTGCTCGCCGCGGGCATCGCGCTCGGCATCATGATCATCCCCACTGTCGCCTCGCTGTCCGAGGACGCGATGAGCGCCGTGCCCGACTCGCTGCGGCAGGGGTCGCTCGCCCTGGGGGCGAACCGGATGCGCACGACGCTGCGGGTCGTCGTCCCCGCGGCGATCTCCGGGATCGCGGCATCGGTCGTCCTGGGCCTGTCCCGGGCGGTCGGCGAGACGATGATCGTCGCGCTCGCCGCCGGGACCCAGCCGCGCATGGTCACCGGGGCCACCGAGCTCGGGCAGACGATGACCGGCTTCATCGCCCAGACCGCGACCGGCGAGAGCACCCCCGGGACGCTGGGCTTCGACTCGTTGTACGCGGTGGGCCTGCTCCTCTTCGTCATGACGCTGATCATCAACGTGATCAGCATCCGACTCGTCCGACGATTCCGGGAGGCCTACTGATGGCGACCATCGGAGCCCTGGTGGCCGTCGACACGCCGCGGCTGCGGGCCGCGCGGCACGGTGACCGCAGCGCGCCGTCGATCCTCTTCCTCGTCTCGCTGTGGGCGGTCGTGGCGTTCGCGATCCTCGCTCTCCTCGCGCTGCTCGTCACGGCCGTCGTCGACGGCATCTCGCGCGTCGACGGCAACCTCTTCACCCACTACTCCTCGCAGATCTTCCCGGAGACGGGTGGCGCGCGGGCGGCGATCCTCGGCTCGTTCTGGGTCATCGGCACGACAGCCGTGATGGCGATCCCGCTCGGCCTGGCGGCGGCCGTGTACCTCGAGGAGTTCGCCAACCCGCTGCGCTGGTACAACCGGCTGATCGAGGTCAACCTGCAGAACCTGGCAGCCGTGCCGGCCATCATCTACGGCATGCTCACGGCGGGCTTCGCCCTGGCGATCGGGATGCGCAGGGGCGTGGTGCTCGCGGGCGGCATCGCCCTGGCGCTGCTGATCCTGCCGGTCGTCATCATCTCGGCGCGCGAGGCGCTGCGTGCGGTGCCGGCGGAGATCCGGCAGGGATCGCTCGCCCTGGGTGCGACGCCGCTGAAGACGGTCTGGTACCAGACCCTGCCCTCGGCGATCCCGGGGATCGCCACCGGGACGATCCTGGCCCTGTCCCGTGCGCTCGGCGAGGCCGCGCCCCTCCTCCTGCTCGGCGGGCTGGTGTTCGTGACCTACGACCCGGACGGCCTGTTCTCCGGCTTCACGACCATGCCGATCCAGATCTACGACTGGGCCGGTCGTTCGCAGGTCGAGTTCAAGACGCTCGCCTCGGCAGCGATCATCGTGCTGCTCGGGATGCTGCTGCTGATGAACGCCATCGCGATCGTCATCCGAAACCGCTACCAGAAGCGCTGGTGACACCATGAACCCCACCACGACCGCTGCCACCACCCCAGGAGCGCCGATGACGAGCGACAGCCGGCCGACGCCGACCCCGGTGCACTTCTCCGCCGCCTCGCACGCCGAGCGGCACGCGAAGCCGGACATCCTGCCGGTGATCGAGATGTCCGGGGTCGACCTCTTCTATGGGTCGTTCCGGGCCGTGCACGACGTCTCGCTGCCGATCGCCCGCAACGAGATCACGGCCCTCATCGGACCGTCCGGCTGCGGCAAGTCGACGGTGCTGCGCAGTCTCAACCGGATGAACGACCTCATCGTCGGCGCCCGGGTCGAGGGGTCGATCACGTACCACGGCCAGGACATCTACGCCAAGGACGTCGACCCGATCGAGGTGCGGCGCCGGATCGGCATGGTCTTCCAGAAGCCCAACCCGTTCCCCAAGTCGATCTACGAGAACGTCGCCTACGGCCCGAAGGTCACCGGGATGAAGGTCGACTCGATGGACGACCTCGTCGAGCAGTCGCTGCGCAGCGCGGCGCTGTGGGACGAGGTCAAGGACAAGCTCAAGCAGTCCGCCTTCGGCCTGTCCGGCGGTCAGCAGCAACGGCTGTGCATCGCGCGGACGATCGCGGTCAGCCCCGAGGTGATCCTGATGGACGAGCCGTGCTCGGCCCTCGACCCGATCGCCACGGGCCGGATCGAGGACCTGATGATCGAGCTGCGTGAGGACTACACGATCGTCATCGTGACCCACAACATGCAGCAGGCCGCGCGGGTCGCCGATCGCACGGCGTTCTTCACGGCGCAGGCTGCCGAGGGCACCGGGGACCGCACCGGCCTGCTGGTCGAGTTCGACCTGACGAGCACGATCTTCTCGACCCCGTCGGACCAGCGCACGGAGGACTACATCTCCGGTCGCTTCGGCTGAGCCCACGCTGCCCCGCGGCCTACACGGCCCCGTTGCTGCGCGCCCCTGCGGGCGTGTCCCGTCCCGAGCGGCCTACGGCACCAGCTCGGCGTACTCGGGCTGCGAACCGTCCAGCACGGGCGCGCGTCGGGTGGCCGTCCCGCCCTGGTCCGACGTGATCGTGAGGTCGACGAGAGCGCCGGGCGCTACGGGCACCGCGTCCAGGTCGACGGTCGCCGCGGCGTCGGGCCCGACCAGGACGGTCTGACCGGCCGGCACGTCGATGGGCGAGCCGGCGACACCGTCGGCGAGGCCGATGGTCACCACGATGTCGGCGGTCCCGTCGTTGGACAGTGCCGCCAGCACGGTGCCGGCGCCGCCCTCCGCGGCGCTGAGCACGAGCAGGTTGCCGATCCGCAGGTCGCCCAGCTCGACGGCGACGCCGTCGGACGCGGCGTAGCTCCGGGTCGTGCTCATCGGGTTGGTCGTCGAGCACCCGCCGACGGCCAGGGCGATGCCGATCGTGATCGACCCGACGACGGCGCGTCGGACGCGGGCTGACGGGTGCGGTGCGTGGCGAAGGCGGATCGAGCTGGCCACTGAGAGCTCCAGGGTCGCGACGAGGAGGGCACAAAGCGTGGCCCCACCATATCGGCCGGTGGGCGCCCGGTCGCAGCCTGCGCCCCTGACCTGGGCAAACGTGCGTCGACGGCCGTCGGGCGCGCCAAATGCCGTGGTAAGATGGGCATCCGCGAAAGGGGACACCTCCACATGACCTTCACCGTAGGCGAGACAGTTGTCTATCCGCACCACGGCGCAGCACTGATCGAGGAGATCAAGACCCGGACCATCCGCGGCGAGGACAAGCTGTACCTCAAGCTCAAGGTCGCCCAGGGTGATCTGACCATCGAGGTCCCCGCCGAGAATGTCGACCTGGTCGGAGTGCGTGACGTCGTCGGGCAGGAGGGTCTCGAGAAGGTCTTCGACGTCCTGCGTGCGCCGTACACCGAAGAGCCGACCAACTGGTCCCGCCGGTACAAGGCCAACCTCGAGAAGCTCGCCTCCGGCGACGTCATCAAGGTGGCCGAGGTCGTGCGCGACCTGTCGCGTCGCGACGCCGACCGCGGGCTGTCCGCCGGCGAGAAGCGCATGCTGGCCAAGGCTCGTCAGATCCTCGTCTCGGAGCTGGCCCTGGCCGAGCACACCGAGGAGGAGAAGGCCGAGGCCATCCTCGACGAGGTCCTCGCGTCCTGACCTCCGCTGCAGCATCCTGAGCAGGTGCGTGTCGCCGCGATCCTGACCGCCGCCGGAAGCGGCCGACGGCTCGGGCACGCCCTGCCCAAGGCCCTGGTCCCCGTGGCCGGCGTGACCCTCGTGGTCCACGCCGCCCGGGGACTTGCTGCGTCCGGGGCTGTCGACGAGATCGTCGTCACCGTCCCGGCCGATCACCGGCCCGCCTTCGCCGACGCGCTGGGCACGGCCGACCTGTCCGGGGTCACGGTCACCCTCGTCGTCGGCGGTGCGACCCGGCAGGCCTCGGTCGCCGCTGCACTGGCCGGTCTCGGCCCGGACGTCGACGTCGTCCTGGTGCACGACGCCGCGCGTGCCCTGACCCCGCCGTCGCTGGTCGGACAGGTCGTCGACGCCGTGCGTGGCGGCGGACGTGCGGTCGTGCCGTGCCTGCCGGTGACCGACTCGCTGGTCGACGTGGCCGACCACGAGGTCCGACCGGTCGACCGGTCGACGTTGCGCGTCGTGCAGACGCCTCAGGGCTTCGACCGGGCGCTGCTCGACCGTGCGCACGCCGCCGCAGGCCACCGTGCCGGTGACGAACGCGCCGCCGCGACCGACGACGCATCCCTGTGCGCGGCCCTGGGCGAACCCCTGACGGTCGTCCCCGGTGCCGCGGCCGCGTTCAAGATCACGACCGCGCTGGACCTGGCGGTCGCCGAGGTGCTGCTCGGCCAGGAGGCGTCATGACAGGTCTGCCACGCACCGGCATCGGCGTCGACGTGCACGCCTTCGCGGACCCGGCGGTCGGACGTGAGCTCTGGCTGGCCGGGCTGCACTGGCCGGGACAGGTGGGCCTCGCCGGGCACTCCGACGCCGACGTGGCCGCGCATGCGGCAGCCGACGCGCTGCTCTCCGCGGCCGGGCTCGGGGATCTCGGCGCGACCTTCGGCACCGCCGATCCGCGGTGGGCCGGCGCATCGGGAACCGCCCTGCTGGCCGAGGCCGCGCGTCTGGTGCGTGCGGCGGGCTTCGAGATCGGAAACGTGGCGGTCCAGGTGATCGGCAACCGGCCGGCGGTGGGGCCGCGTCGCGCGGAGGCGCAGGAGGCCCTGTCACAGGCCTGCGGGGCGCCGGTGTCGGTCTCCGCGACCACGACGGACGGCCTAGGCCTGACCGGCCGGGGCGAGGGCGTCGCGGCGATCGCGACGGCGCTGATCGTCGGCTGATCGTCGGTCGCGCGGTCTGAGCCCGACTCGATCCCGTCGCCCGGGCCCGGGTCCGTCGGCGGTTCGCGGCCGCGTGCTGCCGACCAGCACCCCGCCGACGACCAGGCCACCCAGGGCCAGCTCGAGCGCTGACGGCTGCTCGTGCAGCAGCAGCCATGAGCTGGCGAAGCCGACCACGGGCACCAGCATCGAGAACGGGGCGACGGTGCTGGACGGGTGGCGCGCCATGAGGGTGGTCCAGGTGCCTGAGCCGAGCAGGGTT
The DNA here is from genome assembly GCF_000526515.1 of Cellulomonas sp. KRMCY2. Lineage (NCBI taxonomy): Bacteria > Bacillati > Actinomycetota > Actinomycetes > Micrococcales > Cellulomonadaceae > Cellulomonas > Cellulomonas sp. KRMCY2. The sequence goes on along the minus strand of NZ_JAGF01000001.1, from coordinate 686,909 downwards.
GCCACGACGACCGTGTAGGCCAGCCCACCGACGGCCAGGAGCGCCGTCGGGGTGCCGAGGGTCGACAGGGACGTCGTGATCGCCGCGGGCCCGTCCAGGGCGAACGAGAGCGCGAGCATCGGTATCGGCGGGACGACGGACATCCAGAGCGTCAGCCGGAGCGGGCTGTCGGCCGCTGCCTTGCGCGAGGCCAGGTTGCCGAGCGCCCAGCCGAGGCCGCCACACAGGGTCAGGACCACGGGCAGTGCGGTGGCGCCCCGGCGAGGCCGGCGCGGTGCGTGGCGATGCCGGCCAGCCCCACGACCGCCGCGGCGGAGCCGGCCATCTGGCGGCCGGTCAGCCGTTCTCCGAGCAGCGCGGCGCCCAGGACCACGGTGAACGGTGCCGAGGACTGCAGGACGAGCGAGCTGAGCCCGGCGGGCATGCCGGCGTCCATCGCGGCGTACAGGAACGTGAACTGCAGGACGCCGAAGCCGAGCCCGTACCCGATGAGCCACCGGAGCTGCACCCGGGGGCGGGGCACCAGCAGCAGGGTCGGTACGGCGATGACGGCGAAGCGCAGCGCCACGAGGAAGAACGGCGGGAAGTGTGCCAGCGAGACGTGGATGGCGGGGAAGTTCAGCCCCCAGCACACCGCGACGAGGATGGCGAGGGCTCGATCACGGCGATCCATCTGCCGAGTCTCGCGGTGACCACGCTGTAGCACCAGCGAATGTTCGTGAACTATCCCTTTAGCATTGCTGAATGGACCATCGACACCTAGCTGTAGTTCCCCGTGAGGTTGTGAACGCGGTCTGAGGGGACGGCGCCGCCGATGCCGGTGTGGGGTCGGTGGTGGTTGTAGTGGTGCAGCCAGGCATCGTAGGTCGCGGCGCGGGCCGCCTCGGAGGTGTAGGTGGCGGCGTAGGCCCACTCGGTGGCCAGGGTGCGGTTGAACCTCTCGACCTTGCCGTTGGTCTGGGGCCGGTAGGGGCGGGTGCGCCGGTGCTTGACACCCTCGCCGAGGGCCGCGGCGAACGCTCGAGACCGGTAGCAGGAGCCGTTGTCGGTCATCACCGCGGTCACCGTGACCCCGATCCCGGCGAAGAACGCGTTGGCCCTGCTCCAGAACCCCGCCGCGGTCTCCTTGCGTTCGTCGGCCAGGATCTCGGAATAGGCCAGACGGGAGTGATCGTCGACGGCGTGGTGCAGAAACGCATAGCCCGGACCGCGGCCGTGGCCCGGGCTGTTCTTCTTGCCGGCCAGGCGGCCCAGCACGCGGTGTCCGCCGCCGTCGGGGATCCGGCCGAGCTTCTTGATGTCCACGTGCACCAGATCCCCGGGCGCGCTGGCCTCGTAGCGGACCGCGGCGGCCTTGCGCACCGGGAGCCCGGTGGCCTGGTCCAGGTGGGCCAGCAAGGGCATCTGGTAGCGGGCCAGGACCCTGCCGACCGTCGAGCGCGGGACGTGCAGGTGGTAGGCGATGCGGTGCGGGCCCCACCGGCGGGTGAACCGCAACGCCACGATCCGCCGTTCCGTGCGGCGCGGGCACCGGCTCGGGGACCGGCGCGGCCGGCAGGACCGGTCCGTCAGCGGCTGCCCAGCTCGATACCGCCTGGCCCACTTGCTCGCTGTTGCCGGGGAGCACTGGAACCGTTCGGCTGCGCGGCGCACCGCCCACCCGTCCTCGACGATCACCTTGGCCAACCGCAACCTGCCGGTCGGGGTCAACGGGGCGTTAGCGTGAGTCACGAGGACCTCCGGGTGTTCGAAGACGGTCTGGTAACCCCTTCGATACCGGAGGTCCTCGCCTCCCCGCTCACGCCACGCTGATCACAACGTCCCGAGGAACTACACCTAGCCACCCTCCGCGCCGTCCAGGAGCGCGGCGGGGTGAGCGCGGCGGCCCGCGCGCTGCACTGCACGCCGTCCGCGGTCTCCCAGCAGCTCAAGGCCCTGCAGCACGAGGTCGGGCTCCCGCTGACCGAGCGGGTCGGTCGTGGGCTCAGGCTCACACCGGTCGGCGCCGAGCTCGCGGAGCGCGCGGTCGACGTCGCGGTGGCGATGCGCCGGGCCGAGGCGGCGTGCGACGTGTTCCGTGCGCGGCCGACGGGCACCGTGAGCGTCGCCGCGTTCCAGAGCGCAGCGCAGATGCTCTTCCCTGGTGTGCTCCGCCGCCTCGCGGCCGAGCCCGCGATCGTCGTCGAGGTGCACGACCAGGACGTCGCCCAGGAGGACTTCCCCGCGCTGGCAGCGGATCACGACATCGTCGTGGCGCACCGGCCGGACCTGACCCACGGGTGGGCAGCCTCGGTGCTCGTCCTCCCCCTGCTCCGTGAGCCCCTCGACGTCGCGTTGCCGGTCGGTCACCGGCTCGCCGATCGCGTGCGCCTGCGGCCGGCCGACCTCCTGGACGAGTCGTGGATCGCCGTGCGCGTGGGCTTCCCGCTGGCGGCCGTCCTCGACGCGATCGGTCGGAGCGCCGGGGCCGCGCCCAGGGTGGTGCAGCGGATCAACGACTTCCACGTGGTCGAGGCGCTCGTGGCCGCCGGGCACGGCATCTCGCTGCTGCCGCGTTTCACCGCGGACCACCGCGACGGGAGCCGCTTCCGCCTCGTCCCGCTCGACGGCGTCCCGGCGTCCCGGGAGATCGATGCCCTCGTCCGGCCGGACCGGGCCGAGCGGCTGGTCGTCGGGCGGGTGCTGGACGCCCTGCGGGCTGAGGCGGCGCTGGTGGGCGGCGCCGCGACCGGCTGAGGCCGTGCAGCGTCCTCGACGTCGACCGGCTCGGGCGTGCAGCGTCCTCGACGGGTCGGGTCGGTCAGTGGCGAGTGATGCGTCGCCGCCGTCCCGGCCGACCGCGACCGTCGGTCTTGGGCTCCGAGTCGGCGGCGACCGCCTTGCCCGCGCTCCCGTGCTCGTGGCCGCGCGCGGCCACGCTGTCCGGCACCAGGATGATCTTCCCGGGGGTCCGGCCGCCCATGCCGAGCCGGTGCGCCTTGGCGGCGTCGGACAGGTGGTACTTCGCGGCGATGCGGACGTCCAGCCGCCCTGCGGCCGCGAGCTCGACGAGCCGGTGCCGTGCCTGCGCGCGGATGGCGATCTCCTTGGCGGTCACCCCACCGAGCACCTGGATACCGAGCTGGGTCCCGCGGGCGAAGCCGGCCAGCGTCGCGACCCGGCGCAGGTCGGAGACCACCGCGATCGAGGTCTCGAGGGCCTCGTCCGTGCCGGCGGTGTCGACCACGGCGTGGACGCCGGCCGGCGCGGCCTCACGCACGCGGCGCTCGAGGCCGGGCCCGTAGGCGATCGGGGTGGCCCCGAGGTCGAGCACGTACTCGTGGTTGGCGGGGCTCGCGGTCCCGATCACGCGCGCGCCCTTGAGGTGGGCGAGGCGCACCGCCATCGCACCGACGCCGCCACTCGCACCGTGCACCAGGACGGTGTCGCCGGCGCCGACCGCGGTGGCCTTGAGCGCATGTGCCGCGGTCGCGCCGGCCAGCAGCAGACCGGCCGCCTTCTCCCACGACAGCAGGGGTGGCTTCGGAACGAGCGAGGTCGCCGGCACCAGGACCTGCTCGGCGTATGCGCCGTCCACGGGGTAGGCGATGACCTCGTCGCCGACCGAGACGTCCGCGACACCGGGACCGACCGCGCGCACCACGCCGGAAGCCTCGAAGCCGAGCCGCATCGGCAGCTTCGCCGGGTCCGTGCCCCACGCGCCCGAGTACCGCTTCCAGTCCGCCGGGTTGACGCCGGCAGCCCGGACCTCGAGGAGCACCTGGCCAGGACCGGGTGGGCCCGGGTCGACGTCGATCAGGTGCAGGACCTCAGGTCCGCCGTACGCCGTTGCCACCACTACCCGAGCCATACCCCGATCATGTCCCGCGCCGTGCCGAAGGTCCAGGGCCCGCACCGATCGGCCGACGGCGGCCGACAGCAGCGGTGCGGCCGCGCCGGTACCCTTGCGCGGTGAGCCTGCACCTGTTCGACACTGCGACGCGCCGTGCGCGCGAGTTCGTCCCGCTGCGTGCAGGCGAGGTCGGCATCTACGTGTGCGGTGCGACGGTGCAGGCGCCCCCGCACATCGGGCACATGCGGATGGCCCTGGCCTTCGACATCCTGGTCCGCTGGCTGCGGCGCAGCGGGTACCGGGTCACGCTGATCCGTAACGTCACCGACATCGACGACAAGATCCTGACCAGGTCGGCCGCGGCCGGCGTGCCGTGGTGGGCCTGGGCGCAGCGGCACGAGCGGGACTTCACCGCGGCGTACGACGTGCTCGGCGTGCTGCCGCCGACCTACGAGCCCCGCGCGACCGCGCACGTCCCCGACATGGTCCAGCTCATGGAGCGGTTGGTCGAGCGTGGTCACGCCTACGCCACCGGTGAGGGGGACGTGTGGTTCGACGTCCGCTCGTTCGCCGAGTACGGCGCGCTGACCAACCAGCGGCCGGACGACCTCCCCCCGGCAGCCGACGAGGCCGAGGAGGAGGACTCCGGGACGGCCGTGGTCAAGCGCGATCTCCGGGACTTCGCCCTGTGGAAGGCGCCCCGGGCCACCGATCCCGACACGGCGTCCTGGCCCACGCCGTTCGGTCGGGGGCGGCCCGGCTGGCACCTGGAGTGCTCGGCGATGGCCGAGCGCTACCTCGGTGACACCTTCGACATCCACGGCGGCGGTCTCGACCTGCGCTTCCCGCACCACGAGAACGAGCAGGCCCAGTCCCGCGCGGCCGGCAGCGGCTTCGCCCAGCTCTGGATGCACAGCGCCTGGGTCACCCAGAGCGGCGCGAAGATGAGCAAGTCGCTCGGCAACTCGCTCATGGTGGCGACGATCCTCGAGAGCACCCGGCCGGTCGTGCTGCGCTATGCGCTCACGGCCGTGCACTACCGCTCGATGCTCGAGTACGCGGCCGACACCCTGCAGGAGGCGGAGGCGACCTGGACCAGGCTTGCGGGCTTCGTCCGCCGGGCGACCGAGCGGGTCGCGGCGAGCGGCGACCCGATCGACCTCGGCGAGGTGGCCGCCGCGCCGCTGCCGGCGCAGTTCACCGCCGCGATGGACGACGACCTGAACGTGCCGGCGGCACTCGCCGTCGTGCACGAGCGCCTGCACGTGGGCAACATCGCCCTGGCCGAGGGGACGCAGGCCGACGTCCGGACCGAGCTCCTCGCGGTGCGCGCGATGCTCGACGTGCTCGGCCTCGACCCCGAACGGTGGCAGACCCAGGCGGGCGGCTCACGGGCCGAGAGCGCACTGGACGCACTCGTGCGGGCGGAGCTCGACGCCCGGGCGACGGCGCGCGCGGCCAAGGACTGGGCGACCGCGGACGCAGTACGTGACAGGCTTACGGCGGCGGGCGTCGTCGTGGAGGACTCACCGACGGGTGCCCGCTGGTCGCTCGCCCAGGACCAGGAGGACTGATGGCAGGCAACTCGCAGCGCCGCGGCGCCACGCGCAAGGCCGGATCGAAGAAGACCGCGACGGCGGGCACCGGGGGCAAGGGACGACGCGCCCTCGAGGGCCGGGGACCGACGCCCAAGGCCGAGGACCGGCCGTACCACGTGGCCGCCAAGCGCAAGGTGGCCCAGGAGAAGCTCGAGAAGGCTGAGGGCAAGCCCCGGGCGGCCTACGCGAAGACCCCCGGCGGCTCGACCGACGGTCCGCGACGGGCCGGCGGCTTCTCCGACGGTCCGCGACGGACCGGTCGTCCGACCGGCGGCTCCCGTCCGAGCGCCGGCGGCCGGACACCCGGGGGTGGCAGGGCGCCGGGCGGTCGCGGCGCGAAGGCCGCCGCCGGTGGCCCCGAGATCGTGTCGGGGCGCAACTCCGTCGTCGAGGCGCTGCGCGCGGGTGTCCCCTGCTCGGCGGTCTGGGTCGGTCACCGGATGGACTCCGACGAGCGGGTCCGGGAGATCCTCAAGCTCGCGACGGACCGTCGCCTGCCGCTGCTCGAGGTGACCAAGCCCGAGCTGGACCGGCTCACCGACGGCATGGTCCACCAGGGCGTCGCGATCCAGGTCCCCGCGTATGCGTACGTCGACCTCGAGGCGATCCTCGCGCAGGCCGAGCGGACAGGTCGGCCGGCGCTGATCGTCGCCCTCGACGGTGTGACGGACCCCCGCAACCTCGGTGCGGTGCTGCGCTCGGCCGGTGCCTTCGGCGCCCACGGCGTCGTGCTCCCGGAGCGGCGCTCGGCCGGCGTCACGGCCTCGGCCTGGAAGGTCTCGGCCGGTGCGGCTGCCCGGGTGCCGGTCGCCCGCGTCACGAACCTGGTGCGCGCCCTCGGCGAGCTGCGCGAGGCGGGCTGCTTCGTCGTCGGCCTCGACGCCGACGGCACCACGAGCGTGGCCGACCTGCAGCTCGCCACCGAGCCGGTCGTGCTGGTCGTCGGGTCGGAGGGCAAGGGGCTCGGTCGGCTGGTCCGGGAGACGTGCGACGTCGTGGCGTCGATCCCGATCAGCGCGACTGTCGAGTCGCTCAACGCCGGCGTCGCGGCCGGGATCAGCCTCTACGAGGTGGCGCGCCTGCGCGGGCGGTGACTGCGCTGAGCCGGCCTACGTGCTGATGCGCGGGATGATGGCCGTGTCGATGCCGAGGACTGCCTTCTCGTCCGGGCGGTGTCGCAGGACGGTGTCGACGTAGCTCGTCACGGCCTCGCTCATCGGCACGTCGCGTCGCTGCTCGCTGGAGATGAACCAGCGGTGGTCGAGCATCTCGTGGAACATCTGGGCCGGTTCGAGCTTGCCGCGGAGGTCCCGGGGAACGGCACGCACCGCCGGCTCGAACACCGTCGTCAGCCAGTCGTGGGCCGCGAACTCCTCGTCCTCGCCCTGGCGGTCGGCCGCCGCGCGGTAGGCGTCGAGGTCGTTGAGCATGCGGCGGGCCTGGTTCTCCTCGACGTCGAGACCGGTCAGGCGCATCAGGCGCCGCGAGTGGTGCCCGGCGTCGACGACCTTGGGCTTGATCCGCACGGTCGTGCCGTCCACATCGGTCGTGATGTCGAGCTCGCCGACGTCGAAGCCGAGCTCGTTGAGGCGTTCGATGCGCGCCGCGACCCGCCACCGCTCGCCGGTGCCGAAGGACTCGGCGTCGGTCAGCGTCGCCCACAGCTCCTCGTACCGCGTGACCAGACGCGCACCGACCTCGACCGTGTCGACGCCGGTCTCGAGCAGCTCACCGGCCTCGAGGTCCATCAGCTCGCCGATGATGTTGACCCGGGCGATCTCCAGGTCGTAGCTGCGCTGCCCGTTGCTGAGCCGGTCGTGCAGGTCGCCGGTCTCGGCGTCGACGAGGTAGGCCGCGAAGGTCTCGGCGTCCCGGCGGAACAGGGTGTTGGACAGCGAGACGTCACCCCAGTAGAAGCCGGTCAGGTGCAGCCGCACCAGGAGCACGGCGAGCGCGTCGATCAGGCGCCCGGTGGTGTCCGGCTGCAGCACCTGGCTGAACAGCGCGCGGTACGGCAGCGAGAACTGCAGGTGCTGGGTGATCAGCACCGCCTCGAGCCGCTCGCCGTCGGGGCTGCGGCGGCCGGTGATCACACCGACCGGCACGACGCTCGGCACGTCGAGGCGCCCCAGGGCGCGCAGCAGCTCGTACTCGCGGTAGGCGACGGACTCGCCGATCTCCTTGACCGCGATGACCCGGCCGGAGAGCTTGACGAAGCGCACGACGTGCCGGGAGATGCCTCGTGGCAGCGCGGCGAGGTTCTCGGCCGGCCAGTCCTCGAGCGGGATGTGCCAGGGCAGGTCGAGCAGGGCCGGATCGGGCGCAGCGGCCGTGATCTGCAGCGACTGTGGCATCGCGTGCTCCTTCACAAGTGCGAGAGGGCGGGACGGCACATGGCCGTCCCGCCCTCTCGACCGAACGTCGGTCGGACCGTGCAGGTCAGACGTCGATGCGGTTGCCGGTCGAGGCCGAGAAGACGTGACGCTCGCCGGGCCGGATCGCTGCCCAGACCGTCTCGCCCTTCTGTGGCACCTGACGCGGGTCGACGCGCACGATGATCTGAGCCTCACCGGCACCCGAGTGGATCTCCTTGGCCGCTGCGCCGGCACCGGCGAGCTCGCCGTAGACGAACGCGTCGGAGCCGAGCTCCTCGACGAGGAGGACCTTGATCGGGATGGCGCCCTCGTTCGCCTGCGTGACCACGTCGAGCGACTCGGGACGGAAGCCGATGACGATGTGGCCCTTGTCCTCGGGGGCGATCTTCGCGATGACGCTGCGCTCGAGCGGGATGCGGGTCTGGCCGAGCTGTGCGGCGCCCTCGACGACCTGGAACGAGCCGATGTTCATCGCAGGCGAGCCGATGAAGCCGGCGACGAACACGTTCGTCGGGGTGTCGTACATGTCGCGCGGCGTGCCGACCTGCTGCAGGAGGCCGTCCTTGAGGACCGCGATCCGGTCGCCCATGGTCAGGGCCTCGGTCTGGTCGTGGGTGACGTAGACCGTCGTGACGCCGAGGCGGCGCTGCAGGGAGGCGATCTGGGTGCGCGTCTGGACCCGGAGCTTGGCGTCGAGGTTCGACAGCGGCTCGTCCATGAGGAACACCTGGGGCTGGCGGACGATCGCACGGCCCATCGCGACACGCTGACGCTGGCCACCGGAGAGGGCCTTCGGCTTGCGGTCCAGGTACTCGGACAGGTCGAGGATCTTGGCGGCTTCCTCGACGCGCTTGCGGATGTCGGCCTTGGGCGTGCCGGCGATCTTCAGCGCGAAGCCCATGTTGTCCGCAACCGACATGTGCGGGTACAGCGCGTAGTTCTGGAACACCATGGCGATGTCCCGGTCCTTGGGCTGGACGTCGGTGACGTCGCGGTCGCCGATCAGGATGCGGCCGGAGTTGACGTCCTCGAGGCCCGCCAGCATGCGGAGCGAGGTGGACTTGCCACAACCCGAGGGGCCGACGAGGACGAGGAACTCGCCGTCCTCGACGTGCAGGTCGAGCTGGTCGACCGCGGGACGTTCGGTCCCCGGGTAGGTACGAGTTGCCTTGTCGAACGTGACAGTTGCCATGGTGCTGATCCCTCCACCGGCAGGTACGTGCCGGACGATCCGTTGTGAATGGGAGTGTCAGGTGTCCTCTGTGACACCGGCACGGATGCTGCGGTCAGGTCTGACCAGCCTCATCCGTGCGACGAGGTCATCTTGCCACACATCGCTCCGGCCCACACAAGGGTCCCTCCGGCTCACACCAGGGCGGCGAGCCTGGTCAGCGCGGCCGCGAGCCCGTGCGGATCGGGCACCCGGAAGCGGGCGGCCGTGGGCCCCGGACCGACCCGGATCGTGACGTCGTCGGGCCGCAGGGCGGCGAACGCGCGCTCGTCCGTGACGTCGTCGCCCGCATAGAGCAGGACGCCGACCGCGAGGTCGCGGCGCAGGTCGGCGAGGGCGTCGCCCTTGGTCACCTGCAGGACGGACAGCTCGACCACGTCCTTGCCGCGCATCGTGTCGACGCCGTCGCGGTCCCCGACGGCCAGCGCGTGCGCGGTGAGCCGGGCAGCCTCCTGCGGCGTCGCGGTGCGGGTGTGCAGGACGACGGACGCCGGCTTGTGCTCGACCCGGGCGCCACCGGACGTCTGGCCGACGGCGGCGTCGAGCTCGGCGCCGATGCGGGCCCGCAGGGCCGACGACGCATCGTCGAGCACGAGGTCCGACCGCTGCAGCCCGCCGTCTGCCCAGAGACCACGTTCGGCACCGTGGCTGCCGACCAGAACCGTCCCGTCGGGCACCTCCGCCTTGTCCGCGAGGTCGTCGATCGTCCGGCCGGAGACCAGGGCGAGGTGGATGCCGGGGTTCGCGGCAAGGGCGGCGATCGCCCGGACCGCCGACGGCAGCGCGCGGCTCGCCGCCGGGTCGTCCCCCAGCGGTGCGAGCGCGCCGTCGAAGTCCAGCGCGACCAGTGCGGTGCCGCCGCCACGCACGTGGTCGGCCAGCGCGCCGAGCGCCGCGTCCAGGGTGGGGTCGGCTGCCGGGTCCGGGGAGTCAGCCATGGTCGGTCCCGCCCTGCGCCGCGTGCGCGGCGTCCTCGCCGCGAGCGGCCTGCCCGTCGTGGTCGTCGTGCGCCGTCTGCCCGTCGCGCCCGTCGCGTGCGGTCAGGTCGTCGCGGCGGTCGTGCCCGTCGCGCTCGTCGTGCACCGCATGCGTCAGGTGGCCGTCGTCCGGCAGGTCCGCGAGCGCCGCGAGGAAGCCGCGCGACCACTTGGCGACGTCGTCCTCGAGCACGCGGCGGCGCAGCCTGCGCATCCGCCGACGCATCTCGGGACGGTCCATCCGCACGGCGCGCTCGATGGTGTCCTTCATCCCGTCGATGTCGTGCGGGTTGATCAGCAGCGCGCCGGACAGCTCGTCGGCCGCGCCGGTGAACTCGCTGAGGACCAGCACCCCGTGGTCGTCGGTGCACGCCGCGACGAACTCCTTGGCGACCAGGTTCATGCCGTCGCGCAGGGCGGTCACGAGCATCACGTCGGCCGCGAGGTAGAGGGCTGCCATCTCCTGCGGCGGGTAGGAGTGGTGCATGTAGTAGATGGCCGCCGACCCGATGTGACCGTGCTCGCCGTTGATCCGACCGACCAGGGTCTCGAGCTCGTCACGCAGCTGCTGGTAGGCCTCGACGTTCTCCCGGCTCGGGCTGGCGACCTGCACCAGCGCGGCGTCCGGGACCTGCAGGCGCCCCTCGGCGAGCAGCTCACCGTAGGCCTTGATCCGGTGCCGGATCCCCTTGGTGTAGTCGAGTCGGTCCACCCCGAGCAGCAGGACGGCGGGGTCGCCGAGGTTCGTCCGGATCTCCCGGGCACGGGCCTTGACCTCCTCGGTGCGGGCCATCGCGTCGAAGCCGGCCGAGTCGATGGAGATGGGGAACGCCGCGGCCCGGACGTGGCGGATGCCGTGACCGTGGTGGTGCGCACCGCCACGCGTCGCGTGCCGGTGCGCCCGGGCGCCGACGACCGTCGCTCCGGGCCCGGTCGGCCCGACCGGGACGGAGATGATCTGCCCGCGCGTCGCCAGGTCGGTCAGCCGCCGCACGACGCGGACGAAGTTCGCCGCGTCACCGGTGCGCTGGAACCCGATCAGGTCCGCGCCGAGCAGACCCTCGACGACCTGCCGCCGCCACGGCAGCTGGGCGAAGATCTCCAGCGGCGGGAAGGGGATGTGGTGGAAGTAGCCGATCCGTACGTCGGGGCGCAGCTCGCGGAGCATCGCCGGCACGAGCTGCAGCTGGTAGTCGTGCACCCAGACCACGCCGCCCGGTGCAGCCTGAGCCGCCGCCGCCTCGGCGAAGCGCCGGTTGACCCGCTGGTACGCGTCCCACCAGTGCCGGTGGAACTCCGGCGGGCTGATCACGTCGTGGCACAGCGGCCACAGGGTGTCGTTCGAGAAGCCCTCGTAGTAGTCGGCGACCTCCTCGGCGGTCAGGAGCACCGGGACCAGGCGCATGCCGTCGGCCTCGAACGGCTCGGCCGTGACGTCGGCCGTGCCCGACCAGCCCACCCAGGCGCCGTCGGCCGCCTGCATCACGGGCTCGAGCGCGCTGACCAGGCCACCGGGGGAGCGCTGCCAGCTCTCGCTGCCGTCCTCCGCGACCGTGAGGTCGACCGGCAGGCGGTTCGACACCACGACCAGCTGGTACGCCGCGTCCGTCACTGGATCAGCTCCTTCGGATCAACCTCGAGGCTATCGGTGTGGGTGGCGGGCCGCTCGGCGCGTGCCGCGTCCTGCCCGGTCGGCGGCGGCTAGCGTGACGGCATGGAGCGCATCGGCGTCGTCCCCGGAACCGAGATCGGTGGCTACCGCATCCTCGGCCCGCTGGGGCAGGGCGGCATGGGTGCCGTCTACCGGGCGGTCGACGGCGAAGGCGTCGTCGTCGCCCTCAAGCTGCTGCACCCCCACCTCGGCGCCGACCCGGATGCGCGCGAGCGGCTGTCCCGCGAGGTCGCGAACCTCCAGCGGGTCCGGCACCCTGCGGTGGCCCGGGTGCTCGACGCCGAGATCGACTCGGCCGAGGCGTTCGTCGTGACCGAGCTGGTCGACGGTGAGGACCTGGCCGCCTGGGTGCGCTCGCACGGGTCGATGGGCTCCGTCGAGCTCGCGGACCTCGCCGAGAAGCTGCGGGCGGCGCTCGAGCTGGTGCACGACGCCGGGGTGCTGCACCGCGACCTCACGCCGGGCAACGTGCTGGTGACCGACCGCGGGCCCGTCCTGATCGACTTCGGGATCGCGCAGGCGGCCGAGGACGCCCGGGTGACGTCGACCGGGCTCGTCGTCGGTACGCCCGGCTACCTGTCGCCCGAGCTGCTCGAGGGCGGCGAGCCGTCCGAGGCCGGCGACTGGTGGGGCTGGGCGGCGCTGCTCGCCTTCGCCGCGACCGGTCGGCCACCGTTCGGCACCCGGCCGCTGCAGACCGTCCTGACCCGCGTGCAGACCGGCGAGGCGGACCTGTCCGGGCTGGACCGGCGGACGACCGCCGCTCTGCGCTCGGCGCTCGCGGTGGACCCGTGGCGGCGTCCGAGCCCGGAGCAGGTGGTCGCCGAGCTCCGGCTCGCCGCAGCCGGCGAGCCGGACCTCGAGCCGGACCTCGCGGCGGACGAGCCGGTGACGCAGCTGCTCGCCGACGGGGAGGGCACCCAGGTCACCGGTCCGCCAGGAGCGCCAGGTGCCGGTGGCACCCGGGTCATGCCGCTCGCCGCCGCGGCCCCGGTCGATGCTGCGGCAGGCGCACCGGACGCGGTGGGTGGTTCGGGCGAGGGTCCGTACCAGGAGGACGAGGCATACGAGGACGAGGGGTACGAGGACGACGATCTCGCCGACGACGAGGACGACGAGGACGACGAGGGGGAGTCGCAGGACGTCCCGCCCGAGCCGCGCCGTCGGGTGGGGACCGTCCTGGCGCTCGGCGCGGCGGTCGTCGCGGCGGGCGCCCTCCGGCCCGGCATCGCGCTCCTGGCCGCGGTCGCCCTTGCGGTGCTCGTGCGCAGCGTCGGCCTGGCGGTCTCCGGCGTGCAGGCTCGCCGGGCACGGCGCGGGCCGGGCCGCGGCGATGTCGCACGGGCCGTCGTCGGCTGGCCCTGGTACCTGCTGCGGGCCGTCGTCGGCTGCCTGCCCTCCGCACTCGTCGGCGCCAGCGTCGTGGTCGTCGCGGGCGGGGTCGGCTGGTGGCTCATCGACTCCGGACGGGTGCTGGTCGCGGAGCCCGCCGTCGGCGAACGCGCGGGCGAGCTGGCCGGCAACGCCGCATGGGTCACCCCGGCCCTTCTCGCCGTCGCGGTTCTCGCCGGCGTGCTGAGCCTGTGGTTCGGCCCGATGAGCCGCAGCACCCGCGTCGGTACGCGCTGGACGCTCGCCGCTGTCGCCCCGGGCCGAGCGGGCGCGGCCGCGCTGATCCTGGTGGCCCTCGCCGCGGCCGGGGTGCTGCTGACCTTCGTCGTGCTCGGTCACGGCACCGTCTGGTGGCCCCTGCCCGGTCCGCCCGACCTGCGGTGAACGTCACCGCGGCACCGTGCGCGGGTCCGTCCCGGTCAGAAATCGGTGCCGCCGCGTATCGTGTGCGCATGGCCAGCCCGCGTCAGCGCCGTCCGGGGCTGCTGCTCGCCCCGGTGGCCGTCGCGTTGGCGACTCTCGTCGCGGGTGCTGCGCTGCTCTCCCGCCAGGGTGCGCTCACCGTGCAGCAGTGCGTGCCGGGGGATGGCGCCGCCGGCTGGCTCGGGCTCCGGCTCGCCCTGCTCCGCGCTGACGTCGTCTGCCCGACGGGGACGCTGGCCGTCGGGGGCGACAGCCGGCAGGTCATGGGTGTCGTGGTCCTGGTGGCCCTGCCTGCCCTGCTCGCCCACGTCGCGGGAGTCGTCCTCGGGCTCGGTCTGCTGGCCCGGGTGCGCACGCTCGTGCGCGCCGCCGCAGCCGTCCTGGCCGCCGTCCTGCCGCGACTGCCCCGTGGCCGCGTGCAGGTCGTCCGCCGCGCGCCCGCTCTCCTGGTCTCGACGTGGTCCCGGGTCGCTGGACGCCTCGGTCTCGAGGTCCCGTGGCGACGCGGTCCACCAGAGCTCCTGTTCGTCTGAACCCGCTGCGCGGTGGGCCGGTGCCCCCGCGCGCCCAGTCGACCCGAGGAGTTCCTGTGCCAACCCTGACCGATGTCCACGCACCACCGGAGACCCGACCTCGCGGCTGGACCCGCCACCAGCCCTGGGTCTCCACCGCCTTGCGCGTCGGCCTGGCTGCCGTCGCCCTGGCTGCCGGGGCCAGCAAGATCGGTGACCTGCCGGCGAGCGTCCGCTCCGTGCGGGCCTACGAGCTCATGCCGGAGACGCTCGCCGTCGTGGTGGGCAACGCCCTGCCGATGGTCGAGATCCTGCTCGGCCTCCTGCTCCTGCTGGGACTGTTCACCCGCTTCTCGGTGATCGTCTTCGGCGCGCTGATGGTCGTGTTCACGATCGGCATCGCCTCCGCGTGGGCACGCGGCCTGGCGATCGACTGCGGCTGCTTCAGCCCTGGTGGCCCGACCGAGCCCGACCAGACGGCCTACCCGCAGGAGATCGCGCGCGACATCGCCTTCCTGGCGGGCGCTGCGGTCCTGGCCCGATGGCCGCGCTCGCGGTTCTCCCTGGACCACCGGCTCGACCTGCACTGAGCCGACCTGCACCTAGCCCGACGGGCACCGAACCCGCACACCCCTGACGCACCTGCTCCTGACCACGACTTCGAGAGGAACCTCATGTCCACCGCACCACGTCCCAGCAAGGCATCGCTCCGCGAGGAGGCACAGGCCGAGGCGCTGCGGCTGCGCGCCGTGCAGCAGCGGGTCGCCAAGCGCCAGCGCACGATCGCGATCGCGGCACTCGTCGTCGGCGTCGCCGTGCTCGCCGTCATCGTCACCCTGATCATGGCGCAGGCCAACAGGTCGCTGCTCGAGGACGTCGCGCGCCCGGCCGGCTCGACCCTGTCCGGAGGCATCCCGGTGGGGCCCGACGGCGTGGCCGGCACGACCGACGGCGCCGCCGCCGACGCGATCGTCGTCAGTGTGTACGCCGACTTCCTGTGCCCGTACTGCGGTCTCTTCGAGACGTCCAACGGTCCCGTCCTCGACGAGCTGCGCGAGGCGGGCGACATCGTCGTCGAGTACCACCCGGTCTCGATCCTCGACCGGCTGTCGGCGGGTTCGGGCTACTCGACGCGCGCCACCACCGCCGTGGCGCTCGTCGCGGACCAGGCACCGGAGTCCTTCATCGAGTTCAACGCGCTGCTGTTCGCGAACCAGCCGGCCGAGAACACCGAAGGGCTGACGAACGCCGAGATCGCGGATCTGGCCACGCAGGCGGGCGTGCCGGACGCCGTCGCGGCGACGATCGAGGACGGCAGCTTCCTCGAGCCGGCGAAGGACGGGTCCGGCGACGAGACGTCGTTCGTCCCGTGGGTGGCCGCCGCCACGGAGCAGGCGTCCAAGGACCTCGGCAGCCTCTCGACCCCGACGATCCTGATCGACGGGGAGAAGCTCGACCCGGAGGTCTACGACTGGCGCCAGGACGGCGTGCTCGCCCAGGCGATCGAGGACGCCCGGGGCTGAGTCGGCTCTCGCCCGACCCGCCGGTCACGGGCGGGTCGGGCCCGGCCGGACGGCGGGGCGGCGGCGCTCTGGCAGAATCTTGGCGTCGCCGCCTTAGCTCAGTGGTAGAGCTCCCGCCTTGTAAGCGGACGGTCGTCGGTTCGAATCCGACAGGCGGCTCGCGAAAGCCCGCATCCGATGATCGGGTTCGTGGTATGGACGCGCTCCCAGGGGCACTGCGCCGAACGGGTGACGGGCCGCTCCGGCAGGGCGTGAGGTTTGTCCTGTTTTGGGCCTCTCGTCGGGTGAAATGCGACCCGTGGCCCGGGTGAACCGGGTAACCAGGGAGTAACGGCGGGCTCCCGTCGGCCAGACTTGTGCTGTCCCGCCGCCCCGGTCTCGTTCCCCCCCAGAACTGACCGGTTCACGACAGGACGACCGGCACCCTCCGGTCAGCACGCCCAGTGGGCGACACCCCCCGGTGTTGCTGTTCCCCGACGTCCTAAGGACTCTCCCATGGCTTCTGCACGCCGCAAGTCTGCCGCCATCGCGCTTGCCGTCGTCGGCATCGCCGGCCTCTCGCTCGCGTCCGCCGCGCAGCTCAACATCGGCGCCTCGTCGCTCGGTGCCGGCGCCTCGGTCGTCTCCGCCTGCCAGGCCGCGCCGATCGGTGTCACCTTCGCGCCGTCCGCCGCCGTCGGTGGCTACAACGCCACCTCGGTCACGCTGACCGGCCTCGCCGCCACCTGCAACGGCCTCAGCTACAAGATCCAGGCGACCGGCGCCGCGGGCGTCCTGCTCGGCACCGAGGTCAGCGGGACCACCGGCACCGGCACCTCGCTCACCGCCGCGCTCGCGGGTGTCAAGGCCGACGCCGTCACCGGCATCTCGGTGGTCATCTACAGCTGACCACTGCGACGATTCGCGGCGATCTGATCGTTGTGGACGCCACTGAGGGTGCCGCAGCAGTCGGCGTGGGTCTCCCACGCCGACTGCTGAGCGGCGCCGTGAGCGTCCTGTGGATCGTCGGCTCGTTGACCGTCGGATGGTTCCTGTGGCCCAGCTCGTTGGGCGGCTGCACCACCCTGACGATCGTCTCGGGTCACTCGATGGAGCCGACCTACTACACCGGTGACCTCGTGGTCTCCCGGTGCGGGCCGGTCGAGGTGGGTGACGTGATCGTCTACAACCCGCCGAACATCGACGGTGCCCGGGTCATCCACCGCGTCATCGGTGGGGACACCGACGAAGGACTTGTCGTCCAGGGTGACAACAACGACTTCATCGACCCGTGGAGCCCGCGCAGCGAGAACGTGCTCGGCTCCGCCGTCCTGCACCTCCCGCACGTGGGCACCTTCGCCTCGATCCTGCTGAGTCCGCTGACCTGGGTCTCCCTGCTCGTGGTCGCCCTGGCCGTCGTCATCTGGCCAGGTCGTGATCTGCAGGACGACGAGACGGAGCAGTCGGCCGGCGAGCCGGAGTCGACGGACGAGGAGCCCGCCGAGGCGGATCTGCCGGGGCTGTGGGCACCCGAACCTGAAGGAGTGGAGGCAACGCGATGAGGCGCACGTTCGTCGGCCTGGTCGTCATGTCGCTGCTTGCTCTCGGCGGTCTGACCACCGCCAGCGCGGCGGGCCTGAACCTGGGCGCCGGAAGGATGACGGCAGCCACGGCGCATGCCTGCACGACGACCGCCATCCCGCTGGTCAGGTCGGATCCGGTGTGGGGAGGACTCGCCGGCTACGAATCCGTGACCGTGACCATCCCCTCGTCGTGCGCCGGTCTGCCGCTCCAGGTCACCGTCTACCAGACGTCCGACGGCAGGTCGCGCTCGTCGGGGAGCGTCCCGTCCATCGCCACCGGAACCGTCGTCGTCCCGATGAGCTCGCTCTACGGGCACATCTTCTACCCGGCCTATGGCTTCGCCGTCGTCATCGACGGATGGTCCGTTCCGGTCCAAGCCTGATCCGCCCCGCACGCACCACTTGTCAGGAGTTCACGCCATGGCCCGCCGCCCGGCTGACCGCATGAGCACGACGCGCCGCCGCTTCACGGCGTTCGTGCTCGTCGTGGTCGGCATCGTCGGGCTCGGCGTCGCATCGGCGGCCCAGCTCACCGTGGGTGCGGGGTCGCTCGGTGCCGGCACGGCTGCCGTGGCCTCCTGCCAGCCTGCCGGTCAGCCCATCTCGGTCGGGTTCACGACCACCACCTTCTCGGCCGGCCAGTACCAGGCCTCGGCCGTCACCCTGGGCAACGTGAACGCCGCCTGCGCGGGCCTCAAGTACCGGATCCAGCCAAGGGGTGCCGGTGGGGCTGCCGTCGGCTCGGAGCTCACCGGCACGGTCACTCTCGGCACGGGCGGCACCCTGACTGCGACCTTCCCCGCGAACGTGCCGGCGAGCACGATCACGGGCGTCGACCTCGTGATCCACAGTTGAGCGGCCGACGTCGGGGCCTGGCGGGCGCGCTCGCCGCCCTCGCGCTGCTCGCCACCATCTCCTTCGCGAGCGCTGCCTCCCAGCCGCTCGCCGGGGCCACCATGACGTCGACCGCGGTCGGTCACCCGTGCGCCGGCCCGGCCGCCGCGACGGCGACCAACGGCACGACCATGACGTTCTCGGCCGTGAGCATCACCGTCCCTGCAGGCTGTGCCGGTCGCACCGTCCTGCTCACGCTGCTCAACGGCACGACCCCCGTGGGCAGCGGCTCGGCCGCGGCTGCGGCATCGGGCGCCACCGTCGTCAGCCTCCCGACCTACACGGCGTTGTCGTCGCTGACCGTCCAGGCGACCGTCGGCGGCTGGAACCTGCCGACGACCTGGTCGTTCACACCCCCGCACATCTGGTGCACGGTCGTCAGCGGCGGATCCCCGGGTGCCACCTGTACCGCGACGGTCACCCGGTTCACCGGAATCAAGGAGTCCGGCAGCTTGGTCGCCGACTACTACGACGTCGTGGTCGAGACGACCTCCGCTCTGGCCCTCAGGTGGCAGGTCACCTTCAACCTTCCGCACCCGTTCTACGGCACCGTCCCGACTGCGCTCGGCAACTCCGATCTCGACGACTACTCGGACGTCGCGCGCTACTGGGACACGAACGACGCGACGCGGGAAGGCCAGTGCACCGCCGGCCAGCTCAAGGTGCGGGGGGTCAACAGCAACAACTCGGGCTCCAACTTCCGTGACGTCACCAGCGGTGCACCACGCCAGTTCTCGCTCGTCCTGAATCGCACGGAGGCGGCCTACCGTGACGTCCTCTCCGGCGGATGTGCCTAGGGACGAGGTCCGTGCGAACCGAGGCAACGGCGCCCGTGGCTCTCTGGGGCCCTCACCTCCGGCAAGCTCCGCTGCCGAACAACGGCCCGGTCGCGGCGTGCTGAACCGGCCCTGAGCCTGGTCAGCCCAGCGGCGTCAGCTTCGGCCGCTTGGCCGTCCGCTCGTCCCCCGAGGACCGGCCGCGCAGCCGGCGCGTCGCCCACGGGTAGGCGTGCGAGCGGAACCACTCGATGTCGTCGCGCACCTGCGCGGCGCGCGGCAGCGGCGGCAACGGCGCGAGCGGGTCGTCCCACGCCGGATCGTCCGGCTCCAGCCCGAGCGCAGCCAGGGCGCCCTGTGCGACCCGGCGGTGCCCCTCGGTGGTCAGGTGGATCCGGTCCGGAGCCCACATCCGCCAGTCCCGCAGCGAGCGCATCCCCCACAGGTCCAGGACGTGGGCGTCGTGGCGACGGGCGATCGACCAGATGTGCGCGTTGAGCACGGCGGCGCGGCCGCGGGTCCGGCGCACGACGGGGCTGTCCTTGGAGTCCATGCCGGTGCCGAGCAGGACGTCGACCCCCGCGGCGCGCAGCGCGACGACGGCGCGCTCCAGCTGGGCGGCCAGACGGTCCGGATCCGCAGCGGGACGCAGGATGTCGTTGCCGCCGCCGATCAGGCTCACGAGGTCGGGCTCCAGACTGAGCGCCGCCGGAACCTGCTCGCGCAGGATCGGGCCCAGGAGCCGGCCCCGCACGGCCAGGTTGGCGTACTCCAGCCGGCCGTCCTCGGCGCGTTCGGCGAGGTGCAGCGCGAGCAGGTCGGCCCAGCCCCGGCAGGTCGGCGCGGGGTCGGTGGCCGCGGTGCGCGTGGGCGGCTCGCCGCCGGGGACGTCCCACAGCCCCTCGGTGAACGAGTCGCCGAGAGCAGCGAAGCGTCGCCAGGGGACGTGCGGCGGTTCAGCAGGTACCGGGACGGCGTCGAGAAAGGAGTCCGAGCGGGTGAAATACACCTGCACAGTGTGCGCCGAAGCATACTTGTCGGGCTAATTCGGACGCCCTCGAACCGACCCACCCTGGACGGGGCGGGCACAGTGCGTCATCCTGAACAGGTCAGCGAAAAGCGGCAAACCCATCGCAAGGTGGGGACGCAAAGCCACGGGGCCCTCTGGGTCAGCCGGGTTACCGAACGACAGGGCCCAGTCATGAACATGACGGCATCGACCTCGATCCCCTCCACAGCGCAGTGCGCTGCTCCGAGAGCCGGCACGGCCGGCAGCTGCATCCCCTAGAGCCTCGGACGAGGCCTCCGCTCCACGAGTCACAGGACGTGACGACAGGAGCCACCGCCGGACACAGACGTCCGGCACAGGGAGTGCACAGGCAGGAAGCCATCTCGGACCCAGGAGGGGTGACAGATGATCAGCAACAAGAACCGCAAGGCGGCATCGGTCGCCCTGGTTGCCGTAGCGCTGGTGGGAGTGCGGACCGCGTCCGCAGCGGGGGTTGACCTCGGGGGGCAAGAGATCCTGATCGGGAGCAGCACGGCAGAGCAGTGCAACTCCTCACAGGTACAGATCGACTACGACGTCGCGTATGACGCCGCACTGCAGGGATACGGGGTGAGCGCCACCCAGCTGTCGGGGCTGGACGAGCGTTGCCAGGGTTACGACGTGATCGTGACTCTCAGTGGGCCCGGGGGGGCTCCGCTGGCGGAGATGACTGCAGTGGTGGATGCGTCGCAGATGCGAGTCGTGGTGCCGGCAACGACGCCGGTGGCAGCTGAGCAGCTCACGGGGGTGAGCATCGTGCTCAAGGAGACTGAGGCCTAGGCCTCGGTCGGCTGACGTGGGGCCGCTCCGTCTCGATGGAGCGGCCCCGTCGGCTGCCCCGGCGGGCCGGGGAACCACTCGATCGGCGTGGCGCCCTGGCGCGCGAGGAGCTCGTTGACCCGCGAGAACGGGCGCGAGCCGAAGAACCCGCGTGCGGCGGAGAGCGGGCTGGGGTGCGCGCTCGCGACCACCGGGACCCGGCCGAGCGCCGCCCGCACCTCCTGGGCGTCGCGGCCCCACAGCACGGCGACGAGCGGCCCGTCCCGCTCGACCAGCGCCGCGACCGCGCGGTCGGTGATCTCCTGCCAGCCCAGCTGCCGGTGCGAGCCGGGCTCACCGGCACGCACGGTCAGCACCCTGTTGAGCAGCAGGACGCCCTGGGCGGCCCATGCCGAGAGGTCACCGGACGGGCCGGGCGAGCCACCGACGTCGTCGGCCAGCTCGCGGTAGATGTTCTGCAGCGAGCGGGGCACCGGTCGGACCTGCGGCCCGACCGAGAACGCCAGCCCGACGGCGTGACCCGGGGTGGGGTAGGGATCCTGGCCGACGATCAGGACTCGCACGTCGGCGAGCGGCTGGGCGAACGCCCGCAGGACCGCGTCGGGCGCCGGCAGGTAGTGCCGCCCTGCGGCGACCTCGGCGCGCAGCAGGTCACCGATCGCGCGCAGCCGTGGCTCGACCGGGGCCAGCGCGGCGGCCCAGTCCGGCGCCATGATCTGCTCGAGGGGGAGCCGGGGCACGCCGCGAGACTACCGGCAGGCGACCGCACGGGCCCGGCGGCACGGGGCCGGCACGGGAATGACACGGCTGTCATTCGCGTCTACGATGGGCACTGCTCGAGCCTCGACGGCCGCGCAGCCGACAGACCGCTCAACCGACCTGCCGCTTGTGGACCGACTGCCGTAGTGAACCGACCTGGAGGACCGCATGGACGCCACCGCGACCGCGGCAGCCCCGTTCCGCACGGCCGCGACGTCGTCCGGCGCCGAGCTGTCCGAACGGGACCAGCAGATCCTCGCCTTCGAGCGGCAGTGGTGGAAGTACGCCGGCGCCAAGGAGCAGGCGGTCCGCGACCTCTTCGACATGTCGGCGACGCGGTACTACCAGGTCCTCAACGCGCTGATCGACTCACCCGCCGCCCTTGCCTGCGACCCGATGCTCATCAAGCGCCTTCGCCGCATGCGTTCCTCGCGTCAGCGAGCACGTACCGCGCGTCGCCTGGGCATCGAGGGCTGAGCGGCCAGGTCGACCCGCTAGCCTGTCCGCCGTGAGACCAGGCGAGCACCCCGACGCTGTTGACGAGTTCGACGAGGTCGACGCGTCCGGAGGCCCGCGCGGTGCACACCGTGCGCCGCGCTCCTGGTGGAGCCGGTGGTGGCCGTTCGTCACCGTCCTGGTCGTGTTCCCGGTGCTCGCCTACGGCCTCGTGACGTGGCTGTCCGACTGGGACGGGCTCTCCGGCGTCGAGCTGCCGAGCTTCAGTCAGTCCGAGGACGACACGCAGGAGCCCAGCGCCGGCGCGACCGCGACCGAGACCGCGACAGCAGCGCCGGTGGAGACGCCGGCGGTCACGCAGGAGCCGACGCCTGAGCCGGTCGCCGATCTCACCCGGCCGGTCTCGGTGCTCAACGCGACGTCGAGGGCCGGCCTGGCCGGTGGTGCCTCGGACCGGCTCGAGGCAGCCGGGTTCACCGCCGCCACCGCCGACAACTGGGACGGCGACGACCTGGAGACCTCGGTCGTCTACTACCCGGCCGCTGCGGACGTCGCCACCGCCCAGGCGGTCGCGGCTGCCCTCGGCATCGCCACGGTGCAGGAGGACGCCGCACAGGCCCCGGACGGCCTCGTCGTGGTCCTCGCCGCCGACTACGAGCCCTGAGCGACGGGCCGACGTACCGCCGTCCTCAGCAGCCGGATGCCCCTGCCGCCGTGCGGCCGGCCGCACTAGGCTCCGCAGGATCGTGGCCGCGCACGTCGCGGTCGACACCAGAGGCAGCACGACAGGAGCAGGCATGGCTCAGGGCACCGTGAAGTGGTTCAACGCTGAGAAGGGCTTCGGTTTCATCACCCCGGCCGATGGCGGTCCTGACCTCTTCGTCCACTTCAGTGCGATCCAGGCGGACGGGTACCGCGCCCTCGAGGAGGGCCAGGAGGTCGAGTTCCAGGTGGGCCAGGGCACCAAGGGCCCGCAGGCCGAGCAGGTCCGCGGCGTCTGACCGACCTCGCCCCCGGCGACCCCGATCGGCGTGACGTCTCGCCGTGGGCGGAACGGGCGCGCGTCGCTTGCACTCTCGGGTACCGAGTGCCAATAATGAGTTAGCACTCTCGACCCGAGAGTGACAGAAGAACCTGGTCCGGTGAGGGCCGGGGTGCCGACGGGACGTGACCGTCGCGACTCCGGTCCGTCCGTCGCGGGCACCATGTCCAGGTCACCGCCACAACCGGAGGACCATCCGAATGGCCAAGATCATTGCCTTCGACGAGGAGGCCCGCCGCGGCATGGAACGGGGCATGAACGCCCTGGCCGACGCCGTCAAGGTCACACTCGGCCCCAAGGGCCGCAACGTCGTGCTCGAGAAGAAGTGGGGCGCCCCCACCATCACCAACGACGGCGTCTCGATCGCCAAGGAGATCGAGCTCGAGGACCCCCTCGAGAAGATCGGTGCCGAGCTCGTCAAGGAGGTCGCCAAGAAGACCGACGACGTCGCAGGCGACGGCACCACCACCGCAACCGTGCTCGCCCAGGCGCTCGTGCGCGAGGGTCTGCGCAATGTCGCCGCCGGCGCCAACCCGATCGCGCTCAAGCGCGGTATCGAGAAGGCCGTCGAGGCCGTCACCGTGCAGCTGCTCAAGGCTGCCAAGGAGGTCGAGACCAAGGAGGAGATCGCCGCGACTGCGGGCATCTCCGCCGGGGACCCGGCGATCGGTGAGCTCATCGCCGAGGCGATGGACAAGGTCGGCAAGGAAGGCGTCATCACCGTCGAGGAGTCCAGCGCGCTGGGCCTCGAGCTCGAGCTGACCGAGGGGATGCGCTTCGACAAGGGCTTCCTGTCGGCGTACTTCGTGACCGACGCCGAGCGTCAGGAAGCGATCCTCGAGGACGCCTACGTCCTGCTGGTCGAGTCCAAGATCACCAACGTCAAGGACCTGCTGCCGCTGCTGGAGAAGGTCATCCAGTCCGGCAAGCCGCTGTTCATCGTCGCCGAGGACCTCGAGGGCGAGGCCCTGGCCACGCTCGTCGTGAACAAGATCCGCGGCACCTTCAAGTCGGTCGCCGTCAAGGCTCCCGGCTTCGGGGACCGTCGCAAGGCGATGCTGCAGGACATGGCCATCCTCACCGGTGGCCAGGTCATCTCCGAGACCGTCGGTCTCAAGCTGGAGAACGCCGGCCTCGAGCTGCTCGGGCAGGCGCGCAAGGTCGTCGTCACGAAGGACGAGACCACGATCGTCGAGGGCCTCGGCGATGCCGAGCAGATCGCCGGTCGGGTCTCGCAGATCCGTGCCGAGATCGAGAACTCCGACTCCGACTACGACCGCGAGAAGCTCCAGGAGCGCCTCGCGAAGCTGGCCGGTGGCGTCGCCGTCATCAAGGCCGGTGCCGCAACGGAGGTCGAGCTCAAGGAGCGCAAGCACCGCATCGAGGATGCTGTGCGCAACGCCAAGGCCGCTGTGGAAGAGGGCATCGTCGCCGGTGGTGGCGTCGCGCTCATCCAGGCCGGCAAGCTCGCGTTCGAGTCGCCTGAGATCCTGGCGCTCGAGGGCGACGAGGCAACCGGTGCTCGCATCGTGCACCTGGCGATCGACGCCCCGCTCAAGCAGATCGCGATCAACGCGGGTCTCGAGGGTGGCGTCGTGGCCGAGAGGGTCCGCAACCTGCCTGCAGGTCACGGCCTCAACGCCGCGACCGGGGTCTACGAGGACCTGCTGGCAGCCGGCGTGAACGACCCGGTCAAGGTGACCCGCTCTGCCCTGCAGAACGCGGCCTCCATCGCAGCCCTGTTCCTGACCACCGAGGCCGTCGTGGCCGACAAGCCGGAGCGTCACGCGCCGGCCGGTGGCGGCGACGGCGGCGGCATGGGCGGGATGGACTTCTGATCGGATCCGATCAGAGTCCGACCCGCGCAGCCTGACCAGCGCGGCACGGACGACGGGCGTCTCCTTCGGGAGGCGCCCGTCGTCGTACAGGATGGGGGAGTGGACATCCCGGAGCGACTGCTGCACTCGATGGTGGGCGCCGACGGTGGCCGGAAGTGGCTCGAGCGCCTGCCCGGCCTCGTCGAGCGTGCGGTGGACCGGTGGAGCCTGGCCGTCGGCGCACCGTTCGAGGACGGCATGTCGGGCTGGGCGGCCCCGGTCACGCTCCCGTCCGGGGCGGCGGTCCTGAAGATCTCCTACCCGCACGACGAGGCGCGGCACGAGGCCGCAGCCCTGCGGGTCTGGGACGGCCACGGTGCCGTCCGGCTCCTGGAGTCCTGCGACGAGGACTGGGCGCTGCTGCTGCGTCGCGCTACGCCGGGGACGGCCCTGCGCGACGAGCCGGTGCAGGTCAGCGAGCAGATCGCGATCGGCGCCGCGCTGCTCCGGCAGATGGGGGCCGTGGAGCCACCCGCGTCGGGTCCGTTCCCTGCGCTCGTCACGGTGGCCGACCGCCTCGCCGGGATCGCGAGCGAGCGGCTCGACCGGCTCGGGGGCCAGGCACCCGTGACGATGGACCGAGGGCTGGTCCGGCATGCCGTCGATCTGCTCCGGACGCTGCCCCGAGACCCGCCTCGCAGCGGCCTGGCGCACGGTGACCTCAACCCCGGCAACATCCTGCGCGACGACGTCGACGGGTCGAGCAGCTGGTTGGCGATCGACCCCAAGGCCGTCGTCGGCGATCCGGCCTGGGACCCGTGGCCGCTGCTGACGCAGCTGGGGGACTGGACCACGACCGTGACCCCGGCACGTGAGCTGGCCGATCGCACCCGGCTGCTGGCCGACCTGACCGGGCTCGCGCCGACGCGGATCGCTGCCTGGTCCGTGGCGCGCAGCGTCGAGTCGGCCCTGTGGTCCGCCGACCGTGGCTGGTGGACCGGCCCTCGGGGTGCCGACGGCGATCTCGCGCGAGCCCAGGCGTGGGACCAGGCTGCCGGGCTCCTCGGCGCCGGGTGAGGGCCGGTCGGGGCGGGTCGGGGTGGGTCGGTCGACGGCCGGCCGAGCGGGCCGGTCAGGGTGGATCAGTCAGGGCGGGTCGGTCGGCTGTGCGTGGCCCCGTCCGCCGGCGGTCGCGCGCCGGGACCCGCAGCCCGGAGGCGCGCAGGCGTCGCACGAGCTCGCGGGAGTCGACCAGCGTCGCCCCGAGGGCGATGAGCTCGTCGTACCGATCCGCCGGGATGTCGTAGTGGTCGCGGTCGAAGCCGCGCTCCGGCAGCCCGGCACGCGCGGCGAAGTCGCGCAGCTCGGCCAGCGACTCGTCACTGACCAGATGGCCCCAGATCCGGCCGTGCCGGGGCCACAACGGAGGGTCGAGCAGGACAGCCATCGCACGATCCAACCATCGGACCGGTGGACCACCGAACCGGCGACCACCGGCCCGTGGGCCGCCGTACGGTGCACCTCCCGGCTGTCGACCGCCCGGCGGCCCGCCCGGCGGCGGCGATCCCGTTGCTCAGCGCAGGAACAGCCGGGCCGCCTGCTGCTCGGCGTCGGCGTAGTGCTGGGCGGCGGCGCCGAGCTGCGCGGTGATCTGGTCGAGGCTCGCCTCGACCCGCTGCTGGGTGATGGTCCAGTCCGCGAGCACACCACCGAAGGCGGTGGCCGCTCCGCCCCGCCAGCCGGCCTGGAGGTCGGCCAGATGGCGCATCAGGGCACCGACCTCCGTGCGGATCACTGTCACCGAGGCGTTCGCCGCTGCGCTCGCCTGGGCAACCTGGGCACTGTCGACCTCGTACCTGCTCATCAGTCCTCCTGTGTCGTGGCTCCTCGGAGTCGCGACGCTAGACGGCCGGGTGCCACGCCGTCGGGCGGGGTCGGCGGACCTGTGGACGAGTGAGCGGTCAGTGCTGCTGTGGAGCACGCGTCCCGTGGTCGGTCCGCTTGCCGTCGGCCTCCATCGCTGCCTCGTCCGCTCCCGCGGCGGCCTCGGCGGAGCGGGGGCCCTCGACGTGCGGCTCGGTCTCGATCCGGGCCAGCTCCTTGCGGAGCCGGTGCAGCTCGCCGGCGAGGTTCTGCCGCGCGGGCTCCTCCCAGTGCGTGCCGAGCGGGCTCGCGAAGAGCCGCGGGCGGTGCTCGAGGCGTTCGAGGATCGCGATCCGGGCCCGGACGAACTCCTCGAGCGGCAGGTGGGCGTACTCCGCGCGGACGTCGGCCAGGTACGCCTTGTACCGCTGCGGGTCAGCGGCCAGCATCGCCAGGTCGGCGTCGCACAGCACCGCGCAGTCGAAGTCGTCGGGTCGCGGGGCATGCCGCGCCAGCGTCTCGACGAGGTCGACGACCCGGTCGACGGCAACCTGCGGCACTCCCAGCCCGGTCAGCTCCGAGCGCGCCAGCGCAGCGCTCGCGTGCTCGTCCTCGCCACCGCGGTGGGCGTAGGAGGCGCGCTCGGCCGCGCTGAACACCGCGCCGTGGTACCAGGCTGCGAGTCGGACCCGGTCGGGCTCGTGGGTCTCCTCGGCGAGCTCGTCGACCCTCGCCAGGACGTCAGCGAGGTGCCGGACGTTGTGGAAGACCCGTCCGGGTTCGGACCACCTGTCGAGCAGGGACTGGCCGACCCTCTCGATCTCCGGGACCGACGCCGTCGCTCCGGCTCCGGTACAGGCCCTGATCCAGGCCGAGATCAACCACTGGGGTGCGTCATGGACGCCCATCGCCGAGCCTCACGTGTCGGGGGACAACGACTGGCCATCGTAGCCCCGGTTTCGGGCTCCGGCTGCCGGAGCGCGGTGCCGTCCCGGCAGGTGGTCCGGCACCCGCGTCGGGCGTGGTCACGCATCCGCCGGTCACCCCTCCGCCGGCTGCCGCACGGCCGGCAGCACGAGCCGGACAGTCGCCCCGCCCCCGGGGGTCTCGGAGATCTCGACCGAGCCGTCATGGGCCGCGACGATGGCGTCGACGATCGCCATGCCGAGGCCGGCCCCGCCGGAGTCCCGGCCTCGCGCGGCGTCGACCCGGTAGAAGCGCTCGAAGATGCGCCCCCGGTGCTCGGCCGCGATCCCCGGGCCGTGGTCCCGGACCTCCAGGACGACGCCGGTGCCCTCGGGGTGCAGGCGGCCGACGGCGATCTCGACCGGTGTCCCGGCCGGCGTGTGCTGCGTGACGTTGCCGATGAGGTTCCCGAGCACCTGGCGCAGCCGGTTCTCGTCGCCGGACGTCACGGCGCCGGCCGTCGTGCCCCCCGCCGTGAGCGGCTCGAGGCGGACCGGGCGCGTCGGGTCGAGGGCCCGCAGATCGCCGGCCGCGTCCCCGGCCAGCACCGCCAGGTCCACCGGCTCGTCGCGCTGCGGCCGAGCCTCGTCGAGGCGCGCGAGGTGCAGCAGGTCCTCGACGAGCACGCCCATCCGGGTGGCGGAGTCCTCCATCCGGCGCATGGTCCGGCTGACCTCGTCGGTGGTGGTCAGCGCGCCCATCCGGTACAGCTCGCCGTACCCGCGGATCGTGGCGAGCGGCGTGCGCAGCTCATGGCTGGCGTCGGCGACGAAGCGCCGCATCCGCTGCTCGGAGGCGGTCCGGACGGCGAACGCGCGCTCGATCTGGGTGAGCATCCCGTTGAGCGCGACGGCGAGCCGGCCGACCTCGGTCGAGGCGGGGGCGTCGGGTACGCGTCGGCTCAGGTCCCCGTCGGCGATCGCCGCTGCGGTGTCCTCGATCTGACGCAGCGGGCGCAGCGCTCGCCGGACCCCCCACGAGCCGGCTGCGGCCCCGAGCGTGACGACGGCGATGCCGATGGCCAGCAGGACCGTGCGCATCTGGTCGAGCGTCGCGTCCGCGGAGGTCATCGGCAGGGCCACGGCGACCGAGCCGACCAGGCTGCCGCCCTCGGCGGCGAGCGGCAGCGCGAGCACGCGCCATCGACCGCCGCCGGAGGTCGACGGCACGCTGAAGGCCGCACCGTCGAGGGCCACGACCTCGTCGACGGTCATGGTGGGCACCTGGGCGTCGTCGTCCGCGTCCGTCCCCCAGCGGACCGTCGCACCGGTCCGGTCGGAGAAGACGACGTAGTAGTCGCTGGGCAGTCCCTCGCCGGACGCCTCGGGCTGCGGCAGCCCGCCGGACGCCTGGCGCACGAGCAGGGGTGCCGCCGATGCGAGCTGCGCGTCGAGCTGGTCGACGAGCGACTGGCGCAGCAGGGTCAGGGCGGTCACACCGGTCAGGGTGAGCCCGAGGACCAGCAGGAGCGCGAAGACCGCCGTGAGCTGGGTGCGCAGCGGGAGACGGCCCCACGGTCCGGGCCCCGCCGCCGGGCGCGGTGCCGCGGCCGGGCTCGGCTCCGCCACCGGGTTCGGTGCCGCCGCCGTCTCGGGTGGTGTCGCGGTCATGACACGCCCGGCGGGAGGCGCAGCATGTAGCCGACCCCGCGCTTGGTGTGGATGAGCGGCCGGAGCGGGGGCGTCTCGGATCCCACGCCGTCGGGTCGGTCGACCTTGCGGCGCAGGTAGGAGATGTAGGACTCGACGATGCTGCCGTCGCCGCCCCAGTCGTACTGCCACACGTGGTCGAGGATCTGTGCCTTCGACAGCACCCGGCCGGCATTGAGCATGAGGTAGCGCAGCAGGGCGAACTCGGTGGGGGACAGCTCGATCGGGCGCCCTGCCCGGCGGACGTCGTGCGAGTCCTCGTCGAGCTCGAGGTCGGCGTAGCGCAGGATGCTCCCGTCGTCCTGGCCGGCCGCCGTCGTCCTGGTGCGGCGGAGCACGGCACGGATCCGGGCGACCACCTCCTCGAGGCTGAAGGGCTTGGTCACGTAGTCGTCCCCGCCGACCGTCAGGCCGGCGACCTTGTCCGCGGTGTCGTCCCGCGCGGTCAGGAACAGGACCGGGACGTGCTGGCCGCGCTCGCGCATCCGCCGGGTCACCTCGAAACCGTCGAGGTCGGGGAGCATGACGTCGAGCACCACGAGGTCCGGCGCGGTGTCCTTGATCAGGGCGAGCGCGGACAGGCCGTCGGCTGCGGCATGGACCTCGAAGCCGGCGAAGCGGAGCGACGTGGTCAGGAGCTCGCGGATCGTCGGCTCGTCGTCGACGACGACCAGCCGAGCCTCCGAGGCGGGGTCTGCGGTCATACGACCAGTGTGCGCCGCGATCCTGAGAGTCCGCTGGGAGAACCCTGGACGCCCACGGCGTGCTCCGGCCCGTGCGACCGGGGCTCACGGGCCGGAGCCCCGGTCTCCCCGCCCGCACGGGCCGGAGGGTGGCGGTCAGACGGCGGGGCCGCCGGCCTTGAGAGCAGCCAGGCGCGCGTCGATCTCGGCGGCGCCGGACTCCGCCTCGAGGTCCTCGAACTGGGCGTCGAGGGACGATGCCGCGACCTCGGCCTGCCCTGCCACGCGGGCCTCCTCGCGGCGGACCTTCTCCTCGAAGCGTGAGACCTCGCTCGTCGGGTCGAGCACGTTGATCGAGGAGATGGCCTCCTGGACCTGGGACTGCGCGTCGGCCGACTTCGACCGGGCGACGAGCTGGTCGCGCTTGGAGCGCAGCTGCTCGAGCTTGTCCTTCATCTGGACCAGGCCCGTCTTGAGCTTGCCGACCACATCGGTCTGCGAGGCGATCATCGGCTCGGCCGAGCGGGCCTCGCCCTCGAAGGCGATCTGCTTCGACAGCGCGATCTTGGCGAGGTTGTCGAACTTGTCGGCGTCGGCGACGTTGCCGCCCGCCCGCAGCTCGTCGGCCTTGGCCGACGCTGCGGCGGCCTTGCGACCCCAGTCGGCGGCCGCTGCGACGTCCTCGGCGTGGTCGGCCTCGGCCAGCCGCAGGTTGCCGATGGTCAGCGCGACGGCGTCCTCCGCCTCGGCGATCGAGTTCGTGAAGTCCCGCACCATCTGGTCGAGCAGCTTCTCGGGGTCTTCCGCCCGGTCGATCAGTGCGTTGATGTTGGCCCTGGTGAGCTGGGCGATACGGCCCAGGATGGTCTGCTTCTCAGCCATGCGACATGCCTTCCGTGAGGTGGAGCCTTCGTGGTCCCGTGGTCCCGTGGTCCGTGCCGATCGGTCGATGTGGTCGTTCAGAAGCGGCCGCCTCCTCCGCGGCGCCCTCGGGAGCCGCCGCCGCCGAAGCTCCCGGCCGAGCGCCCGCCGGACGAGCGCCCGCCGAAGGAGCCGCCACCGAAGCCGCCGGAGCGCCCGCCGGACGAACGCCCGCCGAACCCGCCCCCGCCGCCGAGGATCTGGTCGAGCAGGATGCCGCCGAGGATCAGCGCCCCGGTGTTGCCGCCGCCGGAGCCGCCGCCCGACCCGCCGCCGAACCCGCCGCCCTGCTGCTGCTGCCACCGGGCGACGTCGGCCTCCGCGAGCTGCTGGGCCTGGCCGGCGAGCTGTTCGGCCTGCTGGGCGGCGGCCAGGGCCGCGACCGGGTCGGTGCCGCCGGTCTGCTCGGCGTGCTGAGCCAGTCGCGCAGCCTCGGCCAGG
The DNA here is from genome assembly GCF_000526515.1 of Cellulomonas sp. KRMCY2. Classification (NCBI taxonomy): domain Bacteria; kingdom Bacillati; phylum Actinomycetota; class Actinomycetes; order Micrococcales; family Cellulomonadaceae; genus Cellulomonas; species Cellulomonas sp. KRMCY2. The sequence continues at coordinate 655,717 of NZ_JAGF01000001.1, read as the reverse complement.
CGCGTCCTGGCCTCCGCGCCGACCGCCCCACGCCGGGTCTCGATGAACTCGGAGACCGCGCGGATCTGCGAGCCGAGGCGGCCGAGCAGCTGGCTGAGGTGCCCACGGGCGCGGGCGAGCTGTTCAGCCTGGTCGCGCGCAGGGGCGAGCGCCGCGTCGAGTGCCGCCTCGGCCTCGGTGAGCCGGCGCAGCGCGGCGAGCGGGTCGCCGGTGCTGCGCTCGGCCTGCGCCGAGGTGATCGCCTGCGACGCGACGGCGGCTGCGGCGGTCACCGCGGCGTCCTGCGGGGCGAGCCGGGCGGCGTCGGCCACGTCCGCGCCGAGGGACGCCAGGGCGGCGTCGATCCGCGTTCCGGCTGCCGCGAGGTCCTCGCCCGCCCGGTCCACGGCGGCCAGGAGCGTGACGGACTGCGCGACGGCATCCTCCGCCGCACGGGCGAGGGCGACGGCCGCACCGCGGTCGGTCTCGACGACCGCGGTGCCCTGGGCGACGCTCGCCCGGGCGTGGGCCAGCAGGGCCGTCGCCTGGTCGACGTTCCCGCTGACCGACGCGAGCGAGGCGGCCGGGTAGGTGGTGGCGAGCTGGTCGAGCGTGGCGCGGGCAGCCGGCACCCGGCCCTGCACCTCGACGGCGCGCTGGTCGGTCTCCTGCAGCACCTGAGGGGCTCGCGCCTGGAGGTCGCGCAGGCGGTCGAACTCCTCGGCCTGGGCGTCGAGGGCGGTGTCGACCTGCTCGCACAGGGCGAGGACCTCGAGCAGCATCCCGCGGCGCTGGGGCTCGGTCTCCGGCACCGAGTCGTCGAGCTGCTGACGCAGCGTGAACGCCCGTGCGGTCCGCGCCCGGCTCTCGGTCAGCACCTGGCCGAAGGTCCGCGTCGCCTCGAGGCCGAACTGCGCCTCGGCGAAGCCCAGCTCCTGCTCGGACGTCTTGATCGCGTCGTCGATCGCGACGAGGGCCTGGCTCGCCCGCCGGTTGAGCTCCTCGGTCGGCAGGGCCGCGAGGCCCTGGACCGGTCGTCCGTCGGGTCCGCGGGCGCCGGCCGGGGCGACAGCACGGCGGGACCGGACGATGACGACGATCAGCAGCAGGATGCCGCCCACCGCGAGCAACGGGATCCACGGGAAGCTGCCGGAACCGGATCCGGATCCGGTGCCCGAGCCGCCGCCGGCCGCGTCCCGGTAGCCCTCGGCGGCGGCGACGGCCGCGCCGGCCCAGTCGCTCTCGCCCAGCTTCGGCTCGATCCGGTCGTAGGCGACGGCGGACAGCTGGTCGTCCGTCAGCGGGACCGCGTTGTCGACCGAGACGCCGTAGCGCCGGTCCTCGACGGCGACGGCGAGGAGCAGGTCGTTGACGCCGAGCCCCGAGCGCTCCGCCGTGTCGTTCGCCCAGTCGAGCCCGTCGGCACCGTCGAAGGTGTCGACGAAGACCACGAAGAGCTGGTAGCGCGTGTCGGCTGCGAGCTGGTCGAGCGCTGCCGTGACCTCGGCCGTCCGCCCGCCGAGCACCTGCGCGGTGTCCGTGATGTCACCGGCGACGTCGATCGGTGGCTCGGCCGCCGCGGGTCCGGCGGCCAGGACCGCGAGCGGGGCGGCACAACCGATGGTCAGGGCGAGCGCGGCACAGCGACGCAGGGCGAGGGTCACACCCCGATCCTTGACCACCGGGCACCGGGCCGCAATGCACCGGCGGGTCATGATGATCTCGGTCCGCCGGCCGCCGGAAGGGCGCTGTCCAGGGGCTTTGGCGCTGGACGCGCTCCCATCTACACTTTCCCGGTGATCCTCACCGTCATCGAGCACATGCCGTCGTGTCCACTGGACCGGTTCGCCACCTGGCTCACCGAACCCCGGGGCGACGACGCAGCACCCGTGACCCTCCGCGTCGTGCGCGCCTGGGCGGGCGACCCGATCCCCGCCGACGCCGCAGCGGTCGGCGACGGCCTCATCGTCCTCGGCGGGCAGGGCAACGCCTACGACGACGACGCGTCGCCGTGGCTCCCGGCCACCCGCCACCTCCTGGCCGATGCGGCGCGCACCGGCCGGCCGACGCTCGCCCTGTGCCTCGGCGCACAGCTGCTCGCCGTCGCCACCGGTGGCCGCGTCCAGGTCGACGCCCCTCCCGGCCGCGAGGCGGGCATCATCGACGTCCACCCCCGGCCGGACGCCGCACGCGACCCGCTGCTGGGCCGGCTCGCCGCCGACGTGCCCGCCGACCACCCCCTGGCCGGTGGCGTGCTGCTCGCCATGCCGACGATGCACGCCGACGCGGTCGTCGACCTTCCCCGCGGGGCCGTGTGGCTCGCCTCGTCGCGGCTCTACCCCTACCAGGCGTTCCGGGTCGGCGACGCGGCCTGGGGGCTGCAGTTCCACCCGGAGGCCTCGCCGGAGACGTTCGCCGCGTGGGCGGACCTGCACGACGACGTCGACACCGCCGTGATGGTCGCGGAGTTCGCCGCCCGCGCCGCTCAGGTCGAGGCCGGCGGCCGCGCCATCGCCGCGCGCTTCGTCGAGATCGCGCAGCGTCGGGCCGACGGTCTGCCGCTGGCCGACCCGGAGCCCGCCCTCAGCCGGTGACGAGGTCCTCGGCGTCGACGATCCGGTACGCGTAGCCCTGCTCGGCGAGGAACCGCTGCCGGTGGGCGGCGAAGTCCTGGTCGACGGTGTCCCGCGCGACGACGGCGTAGAAGTGCGCCGTCCGGCCGTCGGCCTTCGGGCGCATGATCCGGCCGAGCCGCTGCGCCTCCTCCTGGCGTGAGCCGAACGAGCCGCTGACCTGGATGGCGACCGCGGCCTCCGGCAGGTCGACCGAGAAGTTGGCGACCTTGCTCACGACGAGCCTGCTGACCTCGCCGGTCCGGAAGGCGGCGAACAGCCGCTCGCGCTCGCGCACCGTCGTCGCGCCGGTGATCAGGGGTGCCCCGAGGTGCTCGGCCAGCTCGGTGAGCTGGTCGATGTACTGCCCGATCACCAGCACCTGGTCGTCCGGGTGGTTGGCGACGAGCTGTTCGACGACCAGGTTCTTGCCGGTCGCGCTCGCCGCGAGGCGGTACTTGTCCTCCGGCTCGGCGGTGGCGTAGGCGAGCCGCTCGCGGTCGGGCAGGGTCAGGCGGACCTCGACGCAGTCGGCCGGTGCGATGTAGCCCTGCGCCTCGATGTCCTTCCAGGGCGCGTCGAACCGCTTGGGTCCGATGAGCGAGAAGACCTCGTCCTCGCGCCCGTCCTCACGCACGAGGGTCGCGGTCAGGCCGAGCCGCCGTCGGGCCTGGAGGTCCGCGGTCATCCGGAAGATCGGCGCGGGCAGCAGGTGCACCTCGTCGTACAGGACCAGACCCCAGTCGCGGGCGTCCAGCAGCTCGAGGTGCGTGTAGACGCCCTTCCGGCGGGTGGTCAGGACCTGGTAGGTGGCGATGGTCACCGGCCGGACCTCCTTGCGGGCGCCGGAGTACTCGCCGATCTCGTCAGCGGTCAGGGTGGTGCGCTTGATCAGCTCGTCGCGCCACTGGCGGGCCGAGACGGTGTTGGTCACCAGGATCAAGGTCGTGGTCTGGGACCGGGCCATCGCGCCGGCCCCGACGAGCGTCTTGCCGGCGCCGCAGGGCAGCACGACGACGCCCGAACCGCCGTGCCAGAAGCCGTCGATGGCCTGCTCCTGGTAGGGCCGCAGGGACCAGCCGTCCTCGACGAGGGCCATCGCGTGCGCCTCGCCGTCGACGTAGCCGGCGAGGTCCTCGACCGGCCAGCCGAGCTTGAGCAGCACCTGCTTGAGGTGACCGCGCTCGCTCGGGTGCACCACGACGTCGTCGGTGTCGATCCGCGCGCCCAGCAGGCCGGCGGTGCGCCGCGAGCGCAGCACCTCCTCGAGCACCGCGCGGTCCAGGGAGTGCAGGACCAGGCCGTGCACCGGGTGGCTGAGCAGCTGCAGACGCCCGTAGCGGGCCATCGTCTCCGCGACGTCCACGAGCAGCGAGTGCGGCACCGGGTAGCGCGAGTACTCGAGCAGCACCGCGATCACCTGCTCGGCGTCGTGCCCCGCGGCACGCGCGTTCCACAGGCCCAGCGGGGTGAGCCGGTAGGTGTGCACGTGCTCGGGTGCGCGCTCCAGCTCGGCGAACGGGGCGATCGCGCGTCGGCACGCCGTGGCTGCGTCGTGGTCGATCTCGAGCAGCAGCGTCTTGTCGGACTGCACGATCAGCGGGCCGTCGGTCATCGATCTCCTGTCGTCCTGCGGTGATGCGTCGAGCGGACCGGTCGGTCAGACCGGGGTGACGTTGGCGATGCGGTGCACGGCGACGGTCAGCTCCGCCTCGCGCTCGGCGTCGACCGCGCGCACCCGGCCCGCGTCGACCCGCAACGGACGCACCCGGCGACGCTGGGTGATCCCCTCGGGCCCGACGAGCTCGAGCCACACCTCACGCCCCTCGGCCGCTGCCTGCCGCAGCAGGGCCAACGACAGGACCGGGTCAGGTGTTCCCTCCGGGTCGACGACGTCGCGCACGGCGTCCGGCTCGGTGCCGGGCAGGATGGCCAGCTCACGACGGTCGGCACCGAACAGGTCCTTGACCACGCGTCGCAGCCTGCGCTCCATCGCCTGGTCGGCGAGCGTCGCTGCCGCTGCGCTGGCCGCGCTGCCCGGCGTCGAGCCGGTCCGGCGCGACCGGGGCCCGCGGACCCGCCGCGGCGCCGCCTCGGTGAGCACGAGCCGGCCGGCGGCGTCCTCGGTCACCGGCGCGAGGCCGCGCTCGCGCAGCGCGGCGAGCAGGGTGGCGGGGCTCGCCTGGGCCGCGATCACCGTGGGTGCGAGGCGCAGCAGGCCGAGGCTGCGCAGGGCCTTGTCCTCGACGAGCCCGGCGAGCAGGGTCGGGTCGTCGGCGCGCAGGTAGGACGACGCGATGCCCACCCGGACGTGACCGTGCCGTCGCGCCGCGTCGAGGACGAGGTACTCCAGCGGCTGGGGCACCCCGGAGCGGGCGTGCCGGGAGAGTGCCGACAGCAGGTCCTCTGCCGACCGGCCCGAGTCGAGGGCCGCGCGGATGCTGGACTCGGTGAAGCGCACGGTCAGGCCGGCCCCGCGGGACTCGACGTCCGCTGCCTGCTCGAGCAGCTCGGCGAGCTCGGGCGACGGCCGTCCCGGCACGATCCCGGTCAGGTCGCCCTGCAGCAGGACCTCGTCGACGGCGACCGGCAGGGCGCGCGCGAGCACGTCGGCCGCGTCGGCTGCGCCGGCGACCAGCGCGCGTCCCGCACTGCTGATCGCGCCTGCGCCCACCAGGCCGAGGACGCCGGCCTCGCGGAGCACCGCCTGCACCGCCGGCAGCGGCGGGGCGGCGCGCGGGGTGCGCCAGCAGAGCACCTCGTGCACCTGCGCGGGGTCGAGGGCCGTCGGCGCGGCCGGTGTCCCGGCGTCCGCCAGCACCGTGAGTGCCGCCGTCCGCAGCCGCGGCGCCCAGGGCCTGCGCGACTCCGGGTCGAGGGCCGCCCGCAGACTGCCCCGGTCGTCGCGTGAGCCGACCAGCCACGCGGCCCGTTCGGTCGTCAGCCATGCCTCGGCCAGCGCGTGCCAGCGGCCGGGCAGCGGCAGTCGGAGCCAGTCGTCGGTGTCGAGGGTCGGCGCGAACGACGGCGGGTCCCCACCGTCGTCGGCGAGCAGTCCCGCCGCGCCGGCGAGCTCGACCGCGAGGGCTGCCGTCTCGTCGGTGACGTCGAGCTGGCCCGCGAGGCGACGCAGCTCCCGGGAGCCGAGCCCGCCGGACCGCAGGACGGGCGGCTGCTCCTGTCCCCACCGGACCAGGACCTCGCGGGCCAGACGCACCGCTTCCTGCGCGTGCTGGGCCGACTCGGCATCGACGGTGCTCGGCTGGACAGCTGTGCCGTCGGGTGCCGGTGCCACCGGCGGCCGGGCGTGCGTCCGGCCGCCGCGCAGGGCGAGCGCGACCTCACGGGGCAGGACGACGTGCTGCGGATCCCCGATGGCGAGCAGCCCGTGGCGCAGCAACCACTCGACGGCGGTGCGGGCCGGTGTCTCGGAACCGGCGACGCCGGCCGGTGACCGTCCGACCGGCGGGCCCCAGGCAAGCGCGTCGAGGACCGCCCGGGCGCCGGGAGGCCCGGCGTCGAGCAGGGCCGCCACGACCGTCGGCTCGGCGAGGTGTGCCGCGAGCCGGTCCAGATCCGTCGCGTCGTCCGGGGCCGGGCCGTCCGGTGCGGGCAGCGCGACCTCGGCGGCGAGCCGGGCGATCGCGTCGGTCGAGCGCCGGGCGAGGGAGGCGGCGAGCGTCGGGCCGAGGCCCGCCGGATAGGGGCCCAGGACGTCCGCGAGACCCGGCGTCGGATGCAGCGCGAGCTCCGGGAGCGCGGCCGGGTCGGTCGGCGAGGAGGCCAGGATCTCGGCGCCCAGCGGCTCGTCGGTCCACACCAGAGCCAGGTCGTGCGCGGTGCGCACCGAGCCCAGGACCTGCGCGACGTCCAGACCGACGGCACGGGCGACGCGGTCGACGGTGACGCCGCGGGCGGCAGCCGGGTGGCCGGTCGGGTCGAGGGCCAGCACGGCCTCGAGGACGGCGAGCACCTGCGCGTCGACGCCGGCGAGCGCGCGGTCGAGGCTCGCCCGGTTCGCTGCCCGTGCCGCGAGCGTCCGGACCGACGAGGGCGGGGGAGCGGCCAGGTCGGGGCGCGCTGCAAGGAGCGCGATCAGGCCTGCCTCGCCGCGTGCCCTGAGGTGCTGCGTGAACGGGGCCATCCGGACAACGATACGCGGGGCCCGGTGCCGCGGGTCCCGCCGCAGCACGATCCGACGCTCGGCGCCCGCCTGCGGGGCCGGTGCGTGCGATGCGGCCGGCGCGCGACGCGGCTGGTCAGGCTCGGGCGAGCCGTTCGAGGCCACCGATGGCGAGCTCGGCGGCGAGCCGGGCCTCGGGCCCGGGGGCGTGGCCCGCCTCGACGCGGGCGATGCAGTGGCTGACCAGGCTCATCAGGAGGGCGAGCACGGCCTCGTCGGGCTCGGTGCCGGGGCCGCCGGCGCCGAGGTCACGGATCGCCGCGGCGAGCGGTGCGGCGCTCTCGCGGTGGCCGGTGAGCAGCGATGCCTGGACGTCGGCCGGCAGCTCCACCCCGGTGAGGGCCGCAGCCAGGCGATGGTTGCCGGCTGCGGCGCTGCCGGCGGCTGCGGCGAAGTATGCGCGGACGAGGTCCTGCGGCGCTGCGGCGTCGCCGGTCGCGTGGCTCAGCGCAGCGCGCCACCGGTCGAAGCCCTCGAGCACCAGCGTGACCAGCATCTCGTCGGCCGAGGCGAAGTACGCGTAGACGGACGGTCGGGCGAGTCCGCTCCGCGCCGCGACGGCGGTCACCGTCACCGCGGCACCACCGCGCTCGAGTGCGATCTCCTCGGCTGCTCGCAGGATCACGGCGCGCTGCTTGGCGCGGTGCTCCGCGATCGTCGGCTCGGTGATCTTCGGCATGGTCGACCCATCATCGCGCACGGTGCCCGGAACCGACGAGGCGTTGCTAGGGTCTCGACAGGACTGTCGGCAAGACCCTTCCCCATCGCATCCCAGGAGACCTCGTGGAGATCGTCAAGAACGTCGCACTCGTCCTGCACTTCATCGGGCTGGCGAGCCTCATCGGCTCCTTCCTCGTCCAGGCCAAGGCGTCGCACAAGCGGGTGGACCCCGCGATGCTGCACGGTGCGCTCACGCAGCTGGTCACCGGCCTCGTGCTGGTCGGCGCCAACCAGTCGCTCGGCGAGGAGGTCGACAACGCCAAGATCGGCGTCAAGCTCGTCGTCCTGCTCGTGATCGGCGTGCTGGTCTGGCGCAAGCGCAGGGCGCGCTCGATCAGCACCGGTGAGTGGGGCGCCATCGGTGGTCTGACCATCCTCAACGTGGTCATCGCCGTCTTCTGGTGACCATGGAGACCGGCCGGCCGGAGCCGCTCGCGGCGAACCGCTGAGTGCCGGGCGACGGTCAATCGCGACGACGGCGCCCCTGCTGGCCGGTAGCCTGGGCACTGTCCGACGTCCCGACGACCCATCAGGGGTTCCAGTGCCCACCGGCAAGGTCAAGTGGTTCGACGCCGAGCGCGGCTTCGGCTTCATCGCGAGCGACGAGGGCGATGAGGTGTTCCTGCATGCCTCCGCCCTGCCGGCCGGCGCCGCGGCCCCGAAGCCCGGCACCAAGGTCGACTTCGGTGTGGCTGACGGTCGTCGCGGCCCCCAGGCGCTGTCGGTCAAGCTGCTCGACCCGCCGCCCTCGGTCGCCAAGGCCCAGCGCAAGCCGGTCGACGACATGGTGGTCATCGTCGAGGACCTGATCAAGCTGCTCGACAACGTGGGCAACAGCATGCGTCGCGGGCGGTACCCGGAGAAGGGCAAGGCGACGCAGATCGCCACCATGCTCCGCGCCGTGGCCGACGACCTCGAGGAGTGACGATGGCCACCGCGACGAAGGACGCCGTGCTGTCCGGTGCGGTCGACCTTGCGCGCGCCGCCGCTCAGGCGGTCGCCGAGGGGGCCGATCTGGTCGGCGAGTACCTCGGAGCGGTCATGGCGGGCGAGCGGCTCGTCGCGCACCGGTTCGCCTCGACGGCAGCCGGCTACCGCGGCTGGCACTGGACAGTCACCCTGGCCCGCGTCCCGCGCGGCCGGGTCGCGACGGTCTGCGAGGTCGACCTCCTGCCCGGGGACGACGCGATCCTCGCCCCCGCGTGGGTCCCGTGGTCCGAGCGACTGCGGCCCGGTGACCTCGGGCCCGGCGACGTCCTGCCGTACCTGGCGGACGACGACCGGCTCGAGCAGGGCTACGAGGCCGCCGGCGATGCCGACGTCGACGAGATGGTCATCTTCGAGCTCGGGCTCGGCCGCGAGCGCGTGCTGTCCTGGCAGGGACGCTCGGACGCCGCGACACGCTGGTACGCCGGCTCGCACGGGCCCACGGCGCCGACGGCTGTCGCTGCCAGCGCGCCGTGCTCGACGTGTGGCTTCCTGCTCCTGATGGCCGGATCGCTGCGCACCGAGTTCGGCGTCTGTGCCAACGAGTGGTCGCCGGACGACGGGCGCGTCGTGAGCATGGACCACGGCTGCGGCGCACACTCCCAGACCGATCTCGCCGAGGCGCCGAGCGACTGGCCGGACCCGGCGCCGGTGGTCGACGAGATGGACCTCGAGCTGGTCCGGCTGCTGGACACCGAGGCGGAGGCCGCCCAGGCGGAACAGCCCGGGCTGGTGAGCGAGGCGGAGGCCGCCCAGGTGGAGCAGCCCGAGCTGGCCACCGAGGCCGACGACGCCCCGGAGCCCGGGCCGGTCGCCGACGACGCGTGAGCCCCGACCCGTTCGGTACCGCGGGCCTGCGTGCCGCGGTCCTGGCGGCATGGGTCGCCCACCCCGCCCGGTTCCGTGAGGACGCCAACGCGGAGGAGGACCACGGCCGCGGGTACTACCGCGACCGGGTGGTCGTCGAGCTCGCCCAGAACGCGGCCGATGCTGCGGTGCGGGCCGGGGTGCCCGGCCGTCTCCTGCTCCGGCTGACGACGACCGGGTCGGGCGGCACGCTCGTCGCAGCCAACACCGGGGCGGTGCTCGACGCGGCTGGTGTCGCATCCCTGGCCTCGCTGCGCGCATCGGCCAAGCGCAGTGCGGTCGGCCCGGCGCCGGAGGGCCACGTGGCGGCGGCCCCGACGGTCGGCCGGTTCGGGGTCGGCTTCGCAGCCGTGCGGTCGGTCGCCGACGAGGTCGTCGTCGCCTCGACCTCGGGTGCCGTGCACTTCTCGCTCGAGCGCACCGCGGAGCTGCTGGCCCGGGACGTGCCGCCCGACCTGACCGCCGAGGTCGACCGGCGGCACGGCTCACTGCCCGCGCTGCGCCTGCCGTTCGCGGTCGACGGGCCGGTCGACCTCGTGACCGGCGCCTGGGACACCGCTGTCGTCCTGACGTTGCGCGACCTTCCGGCCGTCGAGCAGGTGCGCTCCCAGCTCGAGGCCGTCGGCGACGCCCTGCTGCTCGCGCTGCCCGGTCTCGCGGCGGTCGAGGTCGACGTCGACGGCCGGTTCCGTGAGGTCCGGGACGTCACCGAGCGGTGGGTCGTCGCGAACCGCAGCGGGAACCTCGACCCGCGACTGCTGGCCGACCGGCCGGTCGAGGAGCGGGACCGGACCGGCTGGCAGGTGACCTGGGCGGTGCCCCGTCGCGGGACGACGGCCGAGCACGCGGCGGTCGTGCACGCGCCGACGCCGACCGACGAGCCGTGCACGGTCCCCGCGCTCCTCGTGGCCACGTTCCCGCTCGACCCGTCGCGACGTCACGTCGCTCCCGGACCGCTCACGGACGTGCTCGTCGCGCGGGCCGGCGAGGTCTGGGCCGAGCTCCTCTCGGCGTGCCGGGACGAGCAGGAGCGCGATCGCGGGGCGCCGGACCGTACCGGTCACGGCACCGCGCCGCACCCGCTCGACCTCATCGTCGGCGGCCTTCCGGCCGGTGCGCTCGACTCCGCGCTGCGTGAGGTGGTCGTCGAGGCGTCCCGCCGGGTGCCCGTGTTCAGCCCGGTGGACGGCGGACCCGCGCTGAGCGCCGGCGAGGTCGTCGTGCTCGACGGGCCTGCAGGCCGCGACCCTGCCGTCCTGCGGGTGCTCGGGGCGTGGCTCCCCGGCCTGGTCGAGATCGGCTCGCACCATCGGCACCTCGTCCGTCTGCTCGACCTCGCTACCACCGAGCTGGGCGACGTCGTCGACGCGCTGCCGACCACCGAACCGGACCGGCTGATCGCGCTGTACGACGCCTTCGCGGCCGCCGACAGCAGCACGCTCGAACAGCTGGCCACGCTCCCGGTGCTGCTGGCCGACGGTCGTACGGTCCGCGGCGCACGCGGACTGGTCCTGCTCGACGAGGGTGTCGACCCGGCTGCCGTCCGCTCGCTCAACCGCTGGGGGCTGCGCGTGGTCGAGCCCCGTGCGGCGCACCCGCTGCTCGAACGCCTCGGCGCGACCAGGGCCGACGCCGCGGCCCTGCTGCGTCACCCGGTGCTGCGTGAGCGCGTCCTGGGCGGCGACGTCGAGGACGACGTGGCCGACGTCGAGACCCTGGTCGAGGGCGACGACCTCGCGGTCCGCCGGGACGGCGAGGGCGGCTCGCGCCGGACCGACCCGACCGCGCTGGTCGTGCTCGGGCTCATCAGCGCCGTGCTCCGGGCCGGCGTGACCCCCGATCGGGAGCCGTGGTTCGGCGAGGTGCTGCTGCCCGCGGCGGACGGCGAGCTGGTCCCGGCGAGCGGGCTGGTGCTCCCGGGCTCACCGGCCGCGCAGTGGTTCGACCCGGAGGTGCTGCCCCCGCTCGATGCGAGCCGGGTCGAGCGCTGGGGCGCGGCCCTCGAGGTCGTCGGGGTGCGCAGCGGTCTGACTGTCGTCAGCGTGCACGCCGGGGACGACGAGTCCGCAGCGCGCAGCGAGGACGACGGGCTGCTGTCCGACGCGCTGGACGGCTGGGACGAGTACCTCGACCTGCTCGGACCCGACGTCGCGACGGCCACCGAGCTCCACGCGGTCGCCGACCTCGACGCGGTCCGCGACGAGGCGTGGCCCGCGGTGCTGCACGCGCTGGTCGCGGGCGAGGCCCGCCGTGCCCTGATCGCACCGGTGCGCCTGCCGGACGGCGGCACCGCCCCGTCCTACACCGCGTGGTGGCTGCGTCGGCGCGGTGGGCTGGGCCTCGACCGGCCGTTCGCCCTGCCCGACGCCGCAGCCGGCCCCGGCGCGACTCGCGGACCCGGTCAGCGGGCCGTCGCCGCCCTGCTCGGTGAGGCACCGGCCGTCGTCGCCGGGCTCGACGCCGAGGTGCTGGGTGTGCTCGGGGGCGTCGCCGACACCGCGGACCTCGACGAGGCCGGCTGGGCCGACGTGCTCGATGCGCTGCCCGTCGTCGCCGAGCCGGTCGACCTGGCACTGGCTGTCGAGATCTGGCGCGGCCTGGCCCGCCGCGCGGTGCGCGACCCGGGCTTCGCGATCGACCTCGAACGGGTCAGCGTGCTGCCGGCCCTGGTCGACGACGGCCACGGCCGCCCGAAGGCCGTCGTCGTGCCGGCGGACGAGGTGGCCGTCGCGACGCCGATGTGGGCCCAGCACCTGCGGGCCGGCCCGTTCGTCGTCGTACCGCCGTCCGCCGCCTCGGCCATGGCCGAGGCGCTCGACGCCGACCTCGCCGCCGAGCGGGAGGCCGGTGCCGTGACGTCGGTCGGCAACGTGGTGCCGACACCCGAGGTGATCGGTGCGGTCTTCCCGGCGGCACCTGCGACGTGGGTCGAGCACGAGGACCTGCTGGTCGACGGCGAGCCGGTCGACTGGTGGGTCGTCGAGCCGGAGGTCCCCGGCGGGTCGCCGACCGTGCACGCCGCCACGACGGACGGTCTGGTGCGCGGCCTGGCGCACGTGCTCGGCGCCTGGCATGCCGCGAGCATCGAGCGGCTGCTCACCGACCCGGCGTCGGCCCCTGCGGTGCTCCTGGACCTGGCCGGCCAGGAAGAGCCGTGAGCCGGGCCGGCCGGTCGGTCGGCACGGGCGGCGACCCCCAGCAGGCCTCGCGTCGTCCCGGCGCGGCCCGCACGGCGGCGCTCGCGGTCTACCTGCCGGCCCTGGTCTTCGAGATCGGGATCGGCGCCGTCCTGCCCGTGGTCGCCCTGAGCGCGACGGCCCTCGGCGCCTCCCTCGCGACGGCCGGCCTGATGATCGCCCTGCTGGCCGTCGGGCAGATCGTCGGCGACATGCCGGCGGGGGCTCTGGCGGCGCGGATCGGCGACCGACGGGCGATGCTCGTCGCGGCGGCGCTGTCCGTGCTCGCCCTCGCCGGGGCGGCCCTCGCGCAGGACGTGGTCGCGCTCGGCGTCTGCATGCTCGCGCTCGGTGCGACGAACGCGGTGTTCACCCTGGCGCGGCACTCGTACCTCACCGAGGTGACGCCCGTGCTCCGTCGGGCCCGGGCGCTGTCGACGCTCGCCGGCGTCCAGCGGATCGGCACCTTCATCGGCCCGTTCGCCGGTGCCGGGCTGATCCACCTGACCGACCTGCGCGCGCCCTACTGGCTGGCGGTCGGCACGTCGGTCGCCGCCGCCGTCGTGGTCGCCGTCGTGCCCGACGTCGCGGGCGGCCGGGCACCTGTCACACGCGTCTCGACCTGGCGGGTGCTGCAGGACCACCGCCACGTCTTCGCAACCCTCGGCATCGCCGTGGTCCTGGTCGGCGCCGCCCGGGGCAGCCGCCAGACCGTCCTGCCGCTGTGGTCGGAGCACCTCGGGCTCGCGCCCGCCACCACGAGCATCGTCTTCGGCCTGTCCGGGGCCGTGGACATGCTGCTGTTCTACCCGGCCGGCAAGGTCATGGACAGGTTCGGCAGGCTGTGGATCGGCATCCCGTCGATGCTCGTGGTGGCGGTGGCCTTCGTCCTGCTGCCGCTGACCGACGGCTTCGGCTCCCTGACCCTCGTGGCGATGCTGCTCGGCCTCGGCAACGGCATGGGCTCGGGCATCCTGATGACTCTCGGGTCGGACGTCGCGCCGCCGGCGACCCGGTCGCGGTTCCTCGGCATCTGGCGCCTGCTGCAGGACGGCGGCAGCGCGGGCGGGCCGCTGATCGTCGCCGGGGGTGCAGCCCTCGGGTCGCTGGCAGCCGGGATCGCCGCGATGGGCGGGGTCAGCCTCGCGGCCGCGGCGGCGCTGGGCCGCTGGACGCCCCGGTTCTCGGTGCACGCGAACCGGACGTCGCGCCGTCGAGCCCTGGCGTCAGGGGTGTCCGAGCAGCTGGTGCGACCGCGCCTGGTGCCGTCGCTCCCAGACCAGGGCGAGGAAGCCGAGGACCAGGCCGGTGGCGCTGATCGCCACGGCCCGCCAGCTGACGACCGTCGCGACGGCCAGGGCCGTCGTCACGACGAGCGCGACGGCCCACAGGGCGATCCCGAGCCAGAAGACCCTACGCAGGTCGAGCTCGAGCGGTCGTAGCCGGCTCGGGCTCAGCAGGCTCGGACGTCGCTCGTGCTCCATGGCGCCCACCCTAGCGACGCCCCGGCGCCGGGCAGCCACCAGGGCGACGGCGCCGACGACGGCCCCGAGGGTGTTCATCAGGACGTCCTGCGGTGTGGGGACGCGCTCGGGGAAGAACGCGAGCTGGGAGAGCTCGATCGCGGTGGAGAACGCCGCACCGAGCGGCACCGCCGTCCACGCCGGCCGGCGCATCGCGAGCGGTACCAGGATGCCGAACGGGACGAACATCACGACGTTGGCCACGGCCTCGACGACGGTCAGGTCGATCGCCGTGGGCAGTCCGATCGTGTGCAGCCGGGCGAGCAGGCCGGTGAGCCAGTCGAGGTCACCGGGATCCGCCAGCCGGGGCCACTGGGTGACCCGCAGGACGAGGAGCAGGTAGACCGCCAGGGCGATCCGCAGGGTCCGCAGGCCCCTGGTCGGATCGCGTTCGAGAACGCTCTCACGCGTGGCGCGACTTTCTGCCACTCTTGGCGCCATGACGCAGACCTCCACCCCCACGTCGACGCGCCCCGTTGGACGCGTCGACTCCTATTTCAAGATCACCGAGCGCGGTTCGACCATCGGGACCGAGGTCCGCGGCGGTCTGGTGACCTTCTTCACGATGAGCTACATCATCGTGCTCAACCCGATCATCCTCGGGTACGTCCAGGACGACGGCGGCACGGGCAACTTCCTCGGTGGGGGCGCCGAGCCGAACGTGGCAGCCATCGCCGCGGCAACCGCGCTGATCGCCGGCCTGCTGTCGATCCTCATGGGTGTGGTGGCCAACTTCCCGCTGGCGCTCGCCGCGGGCCTCGGCCTCAACGCCGTCGTCGCCTACTCGATCGCCTCGCTGCCCGGCATGACCTGGCCGGACGCGATGGGCATCGTCGTGCTCGAGGGCCTGATCATCCTGGTCCTGGTCCTGACCGGCTTCCGGACGGCCGTCTTCAAGGCCGTCCCGGTCGAGCTCAAGATGGCGATCTCGGTCGGCATCGGCCTGTTCATCGCGTTCATCGGGTTGTTCGACGCCGGCTTCGTGCGGATCCCGTTCGCGCAGAAGACCCCGGTCGAGCTGGGCGTCGCCGGGTCGCTGGCCGGCTGGCCGCTGCTCGTCTTCGTCGTCGGCCTGCTCCTGGCGATCGTCCTGATGGTCCGCAAGGTCCGCGGTGGCATCCTCATCGCCATCGCAACCGCGACCGTCTTGGCCGTTGTCATCGAGGCGATCGCCAAGGTCGGTCCGATGAAGGACCCGAGCGGCGCCGTGATCAACGCAACCGGGTGGGAGCTGAACAACCCGGCCGTGCCGGACGGCGGCATCGTCCAGGCCCCGGACTTCTCGCTGCTCGGCCAGTTCTCGCTCTTCGGCTCGATCGAGAAGATCGGCTTCATCGCCGTCGCGCTCCTGGTCTTCTCGATCATGCTCGCCGACTTCTTCGACACGATGGGCACGATGGTCGCCGTCGGCGGTGAGGCCGGTCTGCTCGACGAGCAGGGCAACCCGCCGCGGACCAAGCAGATCCTGGTCGTCGACTCGATCGCAGCGGCCGCCGGTGGCGCGGGCAGCGTCTCGTCGAACACGAGCTACATCGAGTCCGCCGCGGGCGTCGGCGACGGCGCACGCACGGGCCTGGCGTCGGTGGTCACGGGTGTCGCGTTCCTGCTCGCGACCTTCCTGGCTCCGCTGGTCGACATGGTGCCGTTCGAGGCGGCCACCCCGGCGCTCGTCGTCGTCGGCTTCCTCATGGTCATGCAGGTCTCGGGGATCGACTGGAAGAACTACGAGGTCGCCATCCCGGCGTTCCTGACGATCGTCCTGATGCCGTTCACCTACTCGATCACGGTGGGCATCGGGGCCGGCTTCATCGTCTTCGTCGTGATCAAGCTCGCGCTCGGCAAGGTCAGGGCCGTGCACCCGCTGATGTGGCTGGCCGCGGCCCTGTTCGTCGTCTACTTCACCCTCGGCCCGATCAAGGACCTGATCGGGATCTGACCCGGCACACGCCGACGGCCCCGCGAGCACGGCGGGTTCTCACGGTCGCTGCACCACCTCGTTCCTGGGGAAGTGCAGCGACCGTGGTCGTTTCTGGGTGTCGTGAGCGGTTCGTGGTGGAGCTTGATCGTGTCGGGTCGGTGACGGTGGCGCCCCGAGTGGTCGGCGAACCGGAACCCCCGCCCCCCGCCCCCCGCCCCCCCGCCCCCCGGAGTTGGGCTTGTGCGGAGTCCGGGTAACACCAGGCGCTACTGAGACTCCGCACAAGGGCTGCACTTGAGCGGACGGCTGGAGGTCGGCTCGGCGAGCACCTGGGCGGGGCCGTCCGTCGCCGCCTGGCGGCCCCGCAGAGACCACCCGGAGCGCTGGGACCTGCGCGGGCGCGGTGGGCTAGTTTGGGCGCACCGCTCGGCAATCAGGAGGACGACGTGCGCATCTCGGTCATCGGCTGTGGCTACCTCGGGGCGGTCCACGCGGCCTGCATGGCCCAGCTGGGGCACGAGGTGATCGGCGTGGACGTCGACGCCGCCAAGGTCGAGCTGCTCGCGGACGGCAGGGCACCGTTCTACGAGCCCGGCCTGCCGGAGCTGCTCGACGAGGCGATGGCCACCGGGCGCCTGCGCTTCACGACGGACATCGCCGAGGTCGCCGGTGCCCGGGTGCACTTCGTGTGCGTGGGCACCCCGCAGAAGCGCGGGGAGAACGCCGCAGACCTCCGGTACGTCGACGCGTCGGTCACGGCGCTGCTGCCCCACCTGGCGGCCGGTGACGTCGTCGTGGGCAAGTCCACCGTCCCGGTCGGCACTGCCGAGCGGCTGGCCGAGCGGGTCGTGGCCGCGCAGCCCGAGGCCACCGTGCTGTGGAACCCCGAGTTCCTGCGCGAGGGCTTCGCCGTGCAGGACACGCTGCACCCCGACCGCATCGTGTACGGCGTCGCACCCGGGCCGGCCGGCGCCCGCGCGACGCAGGTCCTCGACGAGGTGTACGCCGGTCCGCTGAGCGACGGGACACCCCAGGTGGTGACGGACTACGCCACCGCCCAGCTGGTCAAGGTCGCGGCCAACTCGTTCCTCGCCACCAAGATCTCCTTCATCAACGCCATGGCCGAGCTGTGCGAGGCCACCGGTGCCGACGTGACCCAGCTCGCCGACGCCATCGGCCACGACGTGCGCATCGGCCGTCGGTTCCTGAACGCCGGGCTCGGCTTCGGCGGCGGCTGCCTGCCCAAGGACATCCGTGCCTTCATGGCCCGCGCAGGCGAGCTGGGTGCCGACCAGGCGCTGTCGTTCCTGCGCGAGGTCGACGCGATCAACATGCGCCGCCGGGTCCGGGTCGTCGACCTGGTCCGCGAGGTCTGCGACGGGTCGATCGTCGGACGGCGGGTCGCGGTGCTCGGTGCGTCCTTCAAGCCGGACAGCGACGACGTCCGGGACTCGCCCGCGCTGAGCGTGGCGGCCCAGATGGGTCTGCAGGGCGCCCGGGTCGTGGTGACCGACCCGCAGGCCCTGGCCAACGCCGAGCGGGCATGGCCCAGCCTGACCTTCGCCGCGACGGCGCAGGAGGCGGCCGCCGGGGCCGACGTCGTCGTCCTGGCCACCGAGTGGGCCGAGTACCGCGCGCTGGACCCGGTGGCCTTCGGCGAGATCGTCGCGGGCCGGCGGATCGTCGACGGACGCAACGTCCTGGACCCCGTGGCCTGGCGCGCAGCCGGGTGGCACTACCGTGCGCTGGGCCGCCCCTGACGGGACGTGTCCGACGTCACCCTCCTGGGCCGGGTACTTACCCGAGGTAATGACCTAGGATAGGTACATGGCCGTCAGTCCCGTTGCCCCTGCTGCACTCACCTCCGTCACCGCGTCCCCCTCCGCCGCGGCGTGCCGTCCGGCGTCGCTCGCGGGCGACCTGCGGGTGGCCCTGACGCGCGCGACCCGCCGGCTGCGGTTCGAGCGCAGCAGCGAGCGCATCACCGACGGCCAGTACGCCGTGCTCGCGGCGCTCTCCAACCGCGGCCCGATGACGCCGACGGCCCTCGCCGAGGACCAGCACGTCCAGCCGCCGCCGATGACCCGGACGATCAACGTCCTGGCCACGGCGGGGCTCGTCCGCCGTGACGAGCACCCGACCGACCGCCGCCAGGTGATCGTCTCGGTCACCGAGGCCGGGCTGGCCGAGGTCCGCGAGACCCGCCGCCGCCGCAACGAGTGGCTGGCCAAGCGCCTGGCGGGCCTCGAGCCGGCCGAGCGCGAGGTGCTCGCCCGGGCAGCGGTGCTGCTGGAACGGATCGCATCGCAGTGAGCCCGACGTTCGCCTCGCTGAGGTACTTCAACTACCGGCTGTGGTTCGGCGGTGCCCTGGTGGCCAACGTCGGCACCTGGATGCAGCGCGTGGCCCAGGACTGGCTCGTCCTGACGGTGCTCACCAAGGACTCCGGCGTCGCGGTCGGCATCACGACCGCGCTGCAGTTCGCACCCACGATCTTCCTCTCCGCGTGGGCCGGTCTGCTGGCCGACCGCCTGGACCGCCGCAAGCTGCTGATCGGCACCCAGGTCGCGCTCGGGGTGCTCGCCGCGGGCCTCGGTGCGCTCGTGCTGAGCGGCAACGTCGAGCTGTGGCACGTCTACGTCTTCGCCACGCTCCTGGGCTGCGTCTCGGCGATCGACGGCCCCGCCCGGCAGACCTTCGTCGCCGACATGGTCCCCGCCGAGCGGCTGTCCAACGCCGTGGGCCTCAACAGCGCCTCGTTCAACGCCGCACGCATGATCGGCCCCGGTCTGGCCGGTCTGCTGATCGCCTGGGTCGGTATCGGCTGGGTCTTCGCGATCAACGCGGTGACCTTCTCCGCGACCATCCTGGCCCTGACCCGGATGCGCACCCATGAGCTGCAGCCGGTCCCGTACGCCGTGCGCGGCAAGGGACAGATCCGCGAGGGTATCGCCTACGTGCGGCGCCGGTCGGACATCCTGGTCGTGATGGCGGTGGTCGGTGTGGTCAGCACCTTCGGCCTCAACTTCCAGCTGACCAGCGCGATGATGGCGCGGACCGAGTTCGACAAGGGGCCGCAGGAGTACGGCATCCTCGGCTCGATCCTGGCGATCGGCTCGCTCGCCGGCGCGCTCCTCGCCGCCCGTCGAGAACGCCCACGGGTGCGGCTGGTGATCGGCGCGGCGTTCGCCTTCGGGATCGCCTCGGGCGTGATGGCCCTGATGCCGACCTACGAGAGCTACGCCCTGGCGACGATCCCGGTCGGGCTGGCGTCGCTGACCCTGCTGACGGCCGCGAACGCGACCATCCAGATGTCCGTCGACCCGGTGATGCGTGGTCGGGTGATGTCCCTCTACATCGTCGTGTTCCTCGGCGCGACGCCGGTGGGCTCGCCCCTGATCGGCTGGGTGGCCGAGACGTTCGGCGCCCGGTGGTCGATCGGCGTCGGGTCGATCTCCGCCCTGCTCGTCGCCGCGGCCGCGGCGGCGTGGGCGCACCGGCACTGGAACCTCGAGGTCCGCTACAGCCTCGTCCAGCGTCCACACCTCCAGGTGCGTCACCTGGGGCGGGCCGCCGAGGACGAGGAGCGCGTCGCGACGGCGGATGCGCTCAAGGCCCAGCAGGCGTCGGACGCCGCGACGGCAGCCTGACCGGGTCGCTTCGCCGGGCTGCCCCTGCCTCGCCGGGCTGCCGCTCGGGCGCCGGTCGGCGGGTCAGACCGCCGGGGTGCGCTCGGTGGCCTGGACGCGGCGAACCGTGCGGAGGCCAAGGCCGGTGGCCGTCGCGCCGACGACGATGAGCAGCGGGACGAGCAGGAACGCCGTGTGCGGGCCGAAGACGTCCGCGAGCGAGCCGAGCAGGAACGGCGCGATCCCGACCGCCCCACCGATCCCGAGCGAGGAGCGACTCTGGGCCTTGTCGGGCCGGCCGTCCGACGCGCGCATGACCAGGGAGATGGCCAGCGGGAAGTGCGTGCCGTAGCCGAGCCCGGCCAGGACCAGCCCGGCGATCGCGAGGGTCGGCGACGTGGCGACCCAGAACAGCAGCCAGCCCGCCGCTGCCACCGCGAACCCGACGAGCAGCAGCTTCTCCGGGGCCTTGCGCCGGGAGAGCGGACCGACGATGAAGCGGGACACGGACATCCCGATCACCAGTGCGGAGACCGATGCGGCCGCGACGGAGCCGGGGGCGTCGGTCCGTCGGGCCAGCAGGTCCGAGGCCCAGAAGGTCGTGGAGAACTCGATCCCCACCCCGCACACGAGCGCGACCCAGAAGAACCAGAACGCGGTGCTGAAGCCCCGCCCCGCCCGGCCCTGGGCCGCTGCGTCGGTCGCCGAACGGTCGACGATGCCCCGCCCCAGCGGACCGGACGCGCTGAGCGAGGCCATCGCCAGCGCGGCAACGACCGCCAGGAGGGCGGTGAGGCCGACGGCGGGGCGCCATCCCCAGCCGAGACCCACCGCCGTGCCCAGCGCGAGCGGCGCGAGGAGCCCGACGGCGGCTCCCATCGCGTTCGCCTCGGTGACCGCGGCCGCCCCGGCCGGGCCATGGTGGAGGGAGAGCGCGGGCTGGGCCGCCGAGATGGTCAGGTTGCCGCCGATGGCGATCACGAAGCAGCTCGCGAGCGTCTCGGGCAGGCTCGAGCCGGACAGCAGGAGGGCGATCCCGGTCAGCAGGAAGGCCGACCCGGTCAGCGACATGGCCCGCCGGCCGAAGCGCTGGGCGACCTGCGAGCTCACCAGACCGGACAGGATCGTGCCGCACGCCATCGCGGTGCCGTGCAGCCCGGCCAGCCCGCGCGAGATGCCCTGCTCGTCGGCGATCAGGGGAACCGCGGGGGAGAAGCAGTAGAGGTACCAGCCCCAGGTGATGAACGGCGCGTAGAGCGTCAGGGTCAGCCGGTCCCGCACGAGCCGTGGGACCAGCAGATCGTCACGGGTCCGGCTCACCTCGGGGCCATGGCGGAGCTCGGCCTGCCGGTGGTCATCCGAGCCGCTCGACGACGTGGTCGATGCAGGTCGTCAGCGCACGGACGTCGGCCGGGTCGATCGCCGGGAACATGGCGACCCGGATCTGGTTGCGGCCGAGCTTGCGGTAGGCCTCGATGTCGACGATGCCGTGCCGGCGCAGGACCGCGCACAGCACGGCGGCGTCGACCGACGGGTCGAGGTCGATCGTGCCGACGACGGTGCTGCGGGCGGCCGGGTCCGCGACGAACGGCGAGGCCCAGTCCCGGGCCTGCGCCCAGCCGTACAGGTGGCGTGCGGACTCGGCGGTGCGCGCCGTCGCCCAGGGCAGGCCGCCGTGCTCGAGCATCCAGTCGATCTGCTCGGCCAGCATCACGAGCGTCGCGATGGCCGGTGTGTTGAGGGTCTGGTCGAGGCGCGAGCTCGCGATCGCCGTGGTCAGCGAGAGGAAGTTCGGCATCCACCGGCCGGCGGCGCTGATCTGCTCGGCCCGCTCGATCCCGGCCGGCGAGCACAGCGCCAGCCACAGCCCGCCGTCGGACGCGAACGACTTCTGCGGCGCGAAGTAGTAGACGTCGGTCTGCGACACGTCGACCGGCAGTCCGCCGGCGCCCGACGTCGCGTCGACCAGGACGATCGCCTCGCCGGCCGTGCCTGCCGGGCGGACCACGGGTGCCGCGACACCGGTCGACGTCTCGTTGTGGGCCCACGCGTAGGTGTCGATGCCGGCCTCGGGCTCGGGCAGCGCGAGCCTGCCGGGCTCGGCCGTCCGCACCGTGGGTGTGCCGAGGAACGGCGTGCGCTGGACGGCGCGCGCGAAGGTCGTGCCGAACTCGCCGTGCGCGCACAGCTGCGCGCGGTCGACGATCAGGCTGAACGTCGCGAGGTCCCAGAACGCCGTCGACCCACCGTTGCCCAGCACCACCTCGTAGCCGTCGGGCAGCGCGAACAGCTCGGCGAGACCGGCCCGTACCCGGCCGACGACGGCGCGAACCGGGGCCTGCCGGTGGGACGTGCCGAGCAGGGTGCCACCGACGGCCGCCAAGGCCTCGACCTGCGCCGCGCGCACCTTGGACGGGCCGGAGCCGAAGCGTCCGTCCTGGGGCAGCAGGCGCGCGGGGACGTCGATCGTCGTGGGGTCGGTCGTGGGGGTCACAGCACAACTCTAGGCCGCGCGAACGTGCTGCACCGGAGGGTCGCGCCGCACCGTAGCCTTGGGCCCGACGGCACCGGTCACAGAAAGGGCGCCACGCGTGAGCGATCTCATCGACACCACCGAGATGTACCTGCGGACCATCTTCGAGCTGGCCGAGGAGGGCATCGTCCCGCTGCGCGCACGCATCGCCGAGCGGCTCGGGCACTCCGGGCCGACGGTGTCGCAGACCGTCGCCCGGATGGAGCGCGACGGCCTGGTGGTCGTCAGCGGCGACCGCCACCTCGAGCTCACGGAGGCCGGCCACCTCAAGGCCACCCGGGTCATGCGCAAGCACCGGCTGGCCGAACGCCTGCTGACCGACGTGATCGGGCTGGACTGGGCCTTCGTGCACGACGAGGCCTGCCGCTGGGAGCACGTGATGAGCGACCGGGTCGAGCGCCGGCTGGTCGAGATCCTCGACCATCCCCAGCGCTCGCCGTACGGCAACCCGATCCCCGGGCTCGCCGAGCTGGGCGAGCACCTGCCGGCCGAGGGCTTCCTCGACGGGGTCATCAGCCTCGTCCACCTGGTCGACCTGCCGGCGTTCGCGCCGGGCAGCGAGCCTGCTGCGCCGCACGAGTCGGTCATCGCGCGGCTGGGCGAGCCGGTGCAGACCGACACGGAGCTGCTGGAGCGGCTCGCCGCGGCCGGGGTGGTGCCCGGGGCGCGCGTGACGATCGAGCGCGGCGAGGGGGTCGTCACCGTCGGCGTGCCCGGCGCGGAGCACGTCCTCGACCTGCCGGACGACATCGCGCGCCACGTCTTCGTGAGTGTGACGAACGAATCACTCGCCGTTCCGTGACCTGAGCGTGACATTTCAGCGAACGGTCGGGTACTGTCTGGGTTGCTCCTCCGAACCCTCCTCGGTGGATGCCCTCGGTCGGTTTCGCCTAGTCCTGCCACCGACTGAGGTTTCGTACGAACCGCTGGCAGGAGCGGGGGAACCACCATCGGGCGCCGGAGACGGCGTCCTTGGGGTGAAGCCGCGTGAGCACCGGAAACGGTGTGATCGAGGCCGGGTGATCTCCCACCCGAACCCGACAGCTCACCTCGTAGGCGTTCGGAGAGGTATCGCGTGACCGTCAGCCCCCCGCGTGCGCGCCATCGCGCAGCACGTCGCCCCGTGACCCCACTGGACGACTTCGCGACAGCCGCCACCGGCAGCTTCGCCTCCGTCGGCCGCAAGTCCGCTGTCGTCGCCGCCTCCGGTGGCCTGATGATGACGATGGCCATGCCGGCCTCTGCGGCCCCGGCCGAGGGCCCGTCCAACGTCCTTCCGGCCGTCGACGTCTCGGCCCTGACCGCCCAGGCCCGCGCCGCTCTGGCGACCTCGCCGATCGTCTCGGTCCCGGTGGACGCCGCATGGTCGTTCGACGCCCCCGACATCACTGTCGTCGCGAACCCGGAGCCTGAGCCCGTCGTGGTCCGCACGACGTCGACGTCGCGGTCCGCCGACCGGGTCGAGGTCGCGTCCAACCCGATCCCGCAGACCGTCGAGGGCAACGCCGTCCTCGAGGTCGCTGCCCGCTACGTCGGGACGCCGTACGTCTCCGGTGGCACGACGCCCGACGGCTTCGACTGCTCCGGCTTCACCTCGTACGTGTACGGGCAGCTGGGTATCTCGCTGTCGCACGCATCGGCGGACCAGCGGTACGCCGGCGTCGTCGTCTCACGGGCCGACGCGCTGCCGGGCGACCTGATCTGGTCCCCGGGCCACGTCGGCATCTACGCCGGTGGCAACACGCAGATCGACTCCCCGCGGCCTGGCAAGACGATCCAGTTCCGCGACATCTGGCAGAGCAACCCGATCTTCATCCGCGTCACCGGCTGACGGCGCAGCACCCGTACGGCACGACCCCGGACCGATCGGTCCGGGGTCGTCCTGTGTCCGACCGACGGCGGTCGCGCAGGTGTCTGTCGTACGCTGTCAGCGCTGCTCCACCAGCCGGACCCGCGCAGCCAGCCGGGGCCGACCGCTCCGGTCAGGGAGACCGCCGTGCTGATGACCCGCGAGTCGACGGGCGGTCCGCCTGCGCTCCCCGCCCCGCACCAGGTGCAGCACGGGCCCGCCGACGGGTCGGCCGCGGCCCGGGTGCATCCCTCCGCCGCCCTGCGTCGCGCGCTCCTGCTCAATGCGAGCCGCGAGCCGCTCTGCGTGGTGAGCGTGCACCGCGCGGTCAGCCTCGTGCTCAGTGGCAAGGCTGTCGTCCTCGAGACGGACGGTCAGCTGCTCCGCTCGGAGCGCTTGTGCCTGCCGGCCCCGCAGGTCCTGTGCCTGACGCGCTACGTCCATGTGCCGTTCCGGGGGACCGTCCCGCCCAGCCGGCGCACCGTCCTGCAGCGGGACGGGCACCGGTGCGCCTACTGCGCGGGACCGGCGGACACCGTCGACCACGTGCATCCCCGCTCGCGCGGTGGCCTGCACCAGTGGACGAACGTGGTGGCGGCCTGCTCGCGCTGCAACCACCGCAAGGCCGACCGGTTGCTGTCCGAGATCGGGTGGCAGCTGCTGATCGCACCGACGGTACCCCGGGGCGGGTCCGCGCTGCTCGCTGTAACGGTTCGCCCGCATCCCTCCTGGTCCGCCTACCTTGCCTCCTGACCGGCGCCCGCGTCGTTAGGACCCGCGGCGCGGCGATCCGGGGCAGACTGGCCCCAGGGGCAGTCGCACAGGAGGCAGCATGACTCACGAAGACGTGGTCCTGGTGGGTGTGGACGGTTCGCCGGCGAGCCTCCACGCAGTCGACTGGGCCGCCGCGCTGGCCAAGGTGCACGGCTTCGGCCTGCACCTCGTCTGTTCGTACTCGATGCCGTCCTTCACCGCTGCCGCGCTCGACGGGGGCTACGCCGCCCTCGACGACACGGCCATCGCCGAGGGCGCCCGTGCTGTCCTCGACGAGGCCGTCGCGCGCATCGCGCCGACAGGTGTCCGGACGACGTCGGCCGTGGCGACAGGCGATGCGGCAGCGATCCTGGTCGAGCTCTCCCGGGGTGCGGCGGCAGTGGTCGTCGGGACCCGTGGTCGCGGTGGCTTCGCCGAGCGGCTCCTCGGTACTGTCTCCTCCGCCCTGCCGGCGCACGCCCACTGCCCGACGGTCGTCGTGCCGTTCCGGCCCGAGAAACCCGCCGCGAGCTCGCGGGGTACCGGGACGACGCCGCAGGAGGCCGCCACAGGCCCGCAGGAGCCCGTCACGGGCCCCGAGGTGGCCGTCGCGGGCGGATGGGCGATCGGTGCACCGAGTGAGGACGCTGCGGGCCGGCCGGTGGTCCGCAGGATCGTGGTCGGTGTTGACGGCTCGCCCGCCGCGGAGGCTGCTCTCACCCGGGCGGTCCACGAGGCCGAGATCTGGGGCGCCGAGCTCACGGCGCTCGCCGCGGTCCCGGTCGGGACCGGTGCGGGCATCCTGGCCTGGCTGCCCGCCGCCGTCGACCACGAGGCCGTGCTCCGTGACGTCGCCGAGGGCCTCGACGTGGTGGTCGACCGTGCCCTCGCCGACCATCCGGGCGTCCAGGTCCGTCGGCACGTGCTGGACGGCACAGGTGCCGCGTTGCTGACCGAGTTCTCGTCGGCCGTCGACCTCGTGATCGTCGGGTCCCGCGGTCGCGGGGGGTTCGCCGGCCTGCTGCTCGGCTCGACCAGCCAGGCGGTGCTCCACCATGCCGCGTGCCCCGTCATGGTCGTCACGACCCGCGCGAGCGCCGAGGAGTGGTCGCCGACCGAGCTCAGCTAGGTGCGGCCGACCGAGCTCAGTCAGGTGGTGCAGCCGATCGCGGTGGTGCAGCCGACCGCTCGGTCAGTTGCGGTTGCGGTACAGCCGCATCGTGATCGGCGCGACCACTGCCGTCAGCAGCGCCGAGGCGACCAGCACCCAGGCGACCTGGCTCACGGTCGCGGTCCCGGCCATCAGCCCGCGGATGGCGGTGACGAGGTGGCTGACGGGGTTGACGCCCACCCATGCCTGCAGGAACGGCGGCATGGTCGCCGGGTCGGCGAAGACGTTGCTCGCGAACGTGAGCGGCATCAGGATCAGCATCGAGGTGCCCATCACCGCGTTGGGTGAGCGCAGCACCAGCCCGAGCGCGGTGAAGATCCAGCTGAGTGAGAACGCGAACACCAGCAGGAGTGCGAGCGCGAGCAGGACGCCGGTGATGCCCCCGCCTGCGCGGAACCCGAGGGCGAAGCCGAGGCCGATGGTGATCGTTGAGGCGATCGTGTAGCGGACCGTGTCGCCCAGCAGCGCGCCGACGATCGGCGAGGGCCGCCACACCGGCAGCGACCGGAAGCGGTCGAAGACGCCCTTGGTGATGTCGGTGTTGATCGTGAACCCGGTGTAGACGGTGATCATGAGGACCGTCTGCACGAGGATCCCGGGCAGCAGGTACTGCAGGTAGGTCCGCACGTCCCCGGCGATGGCCCCGCCGAAGAGGTACGTGAACATCAGGGTGAAGATGATCGGCGTCAGCGTCACGTCGAAGAGCTGCTCGGGGACGTGCTTGATCTTGAGCAGGGCGCGCCAGCCGAAGGTCAGGGCGTTCGCGAGTGGACCCGGCCGCGGCGGCTGCTCGCGTGGCGCGATCGCGGCGCGCAACGGGTTGATCTCGACGGCCGCGCTCTGCTGGGTGGTGATCTCGCTGCTCATGCGACCTCCTCCTGGCGGCCTGTCGTGGCCTCGTCGTCGTCGGTGTCCTGTGCCGGATGGCCGGTCAGGGCCAGGAAG
Organism: Cellulomonas sp. KRMCY2; assembly: GCF_000526515.1. NCBI lineage: Bacteria > Bacillati > Actinomycetota > Actinomycetes > Micrococcales > Cellulomonadaceae > Cellulomonas > Cellulomonas sp. KRMCY2. The sequence continues at coordinate 628,872 of NZ_JAGF01000001.1, read as the reverse complement.
ACCTCGTCGAGGCTCGGCTGGCCCAGGGCCAGACCGGCCACGTCGATGCCGGCGTCCAGCAGCGCCGGCAGCAGGTCGATCGCCGAGTGTGGACCGTCGATCCGGGACCAGAGCGTGAAGGAGTCGCCGCCGACCGCGACCGGCCCGCCGAGGGCCCGCTCCATCACCTCCTGCGCGAGGGCCCGCTGGCTCGCGTCGGCCACGGTCAGGTGCACCGAGCCGGAGCCGACCGACGCCTTGAGCTGGCTGGCCGTGCCCTCGGCGATCACCTTGCCGTGGTCGATGACGGCGATCCGGTCGGCCAGCTGGTCGGCCTCCTCGAGGTACTGGGTCGTGAGCAGGACGGTGGCGCCGTCGGCGACCAGCACCCGGACGATGTCCCAGACCTGGTTGCGGCTGCGCGGGTCGAGGCCGGTGGTCGGCTCGTCGAGGAACAGCACACGCGGGCTGGTCACCATGCTCGCGGCCAGGTCGATCCGGCGGTGCATCCCGCCGGAGAAGGTCTTGACCTGACGGTCGGCGGCCTCCTCGAGGTCGAAGGCGTGCAGCAGCTCGGCGGCGCGGCTGCGGGCAGCAGGCCGTGAGTAGCCGTACAGCCGGGCCAGCAGGACGAGGTTCTCGGTGCCGGTCAGGTCCTCGTCGACCGAGGCGTACTGGCCGGTCAGGCCGACCAGCCCGCGCACGGTGTCGGCGTCGTGCACGACGTCGTGACCGAGCACCCGGGCCGACCCGGCGTCCGGGCGCAGCAGGGTGGCGAGCATCCGCACGGCCGTTGTCTTGCCTGCGCCGTTGGGGCCCAGGACGCCGTACACGGTGCCTGTGCGGACAGCGAGGTCGATGCCGTCGACGGCCTTGGTCGTCTTGAAGTGCTTGACGAGGCCGTGTGCCTCGATGGCGAGCTCGGTGGACGTCATCGGTCCATGGTGCATCGGGCCACTGACAAGGAACAGTCCCTATCGACCCCTATCGACCCGAACCGGGCAGCTGGGTGCGCCGGACGAGCGGGGTCAGGACGACCGTCGACCGGGTGCGGCGCACGAACGGCTCGGCGTTGATCCGCTCGACCACCGCGTCGAGGTGCCGGACGTCGTGCGCGCGGACGCTCACGACGGCGTCCGCCTCGCCCGTCACGGTGCTCGCGGCGACCACCTCCGGGTAGCGCGAGAAGGCCTCGCGCATCGTGGCCGGGCTGGTCGAGCCGGTGCAGAACACCTCGACGTGCGCCTCGGTGGCCCAGCCCAGCGCCGCGGGGTCGAGGCGCACGGTGAAGCCGTCGATCACCCCGCGGGCACGCAGCCGGTCCACGCGGCGCTTGACGGCCGAGGCGGACAGGTTCACCTGCGCGCCGATCCGGGCGAAGCTCGCGCGCGCGTCCTGCGCGAGCTGGTCGAGGACGGCGGCATCGATCCGGTCGAGCGGCCCCGTGGTCGGGGTGGCGTCGACCTGGTCGTCGGCGGCGGGCGGCATGGGCACAGCATGCCCGATGCCGGGCGGTGCTGGGTGGGTGTCGGGCAGTGCCGGGTGGGGTGCTGGGTAGGTGCAGGTGGTGGCTGGTCAGTGCGCGGTCGGTCGGTGCAGCGCGTCGACCAGCTGGTCGAGGCCCCAGTCCAGGTCGGCCTGCTCGATCGTCAGCGGTGGTGCGAGCCGCACCGTCTGGCCGTGGGTGTCCTTGACCAGGACGCGTCGGGTCAGCAGCCGCTCGCTGAGCTCACGGCCGGTCCCGTGCCCGGGGTCGATGTCGAACCCGGCCCACAGCCCGACCCCGCGGACGGCGACGATGCTGCCGTCCGCGACGAGGTCCGCGAGCCGGGCGTGCAGGTGGTTGCCGAGCTCGCGGGCCCTGGCCTGGGGCTCGCCGGTCTCGAGCAGCCCGATGACGGCGAGCCCGACGGCGCAGGCCAGGGGGTTCCCGCCGAACGTCGAGCCGTGCGTGCCGGGCGTGAGCACCTCGAGCACGTCACGTCGGCCGACCACCGCCGAGACCGGGACGACCCCGCCGCCGAGGGCCTTGCCCAGGAGCACGAGGTCCGGCCGGACGCCGACGAGGTCGCAGGCCAGCGTGGACCCGGTCCGGCCGAGGCCGGACTGGATCTCGTCGGCCACCAGCAGGACGCCGTGCCGGTCGCACAGCGCTCGTGCGGTGGGCAGGTAGTCGGCCGGCGGCACGATCACACCCGCCTCGCCCTGGATCGGCTCGAGGAGGACGGCGACGGTGGTCTCGTCGATCGCTGCGGCCAGCGCCTCGGCGTCGCCGTACGGCACGACCCGGAAGCCCGGCGTGTACGGCCCGAAACCGGTCCGCGCGTCGTGGTCGGTGGAGAAGGAGATGAGGGTCGTCGTCCGGCCGTGGAAGTTCCCGTCGGCGACCACGATGGTGGCGCGGTCCGGTGCGACGCCCTTGACCTCGTAGCCCCACTTGCGGCTCGCCTTGATCGCGGTCTCGACGGCCTCGGCACCGGTGTTCATCGGCAGCACGAGGTCGGCGTCGATCAGGTGCGCGAGGGCGTCGGCGAACGGCTCGAGCAGGTCGTGGTCGAAGGCTCGCGAGGTGAGGGTCACCCGGTCCAGCTGGGCGTGCGCCGCGGCGATGATCGCGGGGTGCCGGTGGCCGAAGTTGAGCGCCGAGTACCCCGCGAGCAGGTCGAGGTAGCGGACCCCTGCGGAGTCGCGCAGCCAGGAGCCCTTGCCGTCGGTCAGGACGACGGGCAGCGGGTGGTAGTTGCCCGCGAGGTGGCTCACCGTCAGCGGTGTGGTCATGGCTGTGCGCGCCGGATCTCGAGCGTGCAGCACTTGGCGCCGCCACCGCCCTTGAGCAGCTCGCTCGTGTCGACGCCGAACGGCTCGAAGCCGCGCTCGCGCAGCTGGGCGGCGAGGTCGACCGCCCCCGGTGCCACGACGACGCGTCGACCGTCGGACACCGCGTTGAGCCCGAGCGCGACGGCGTCGGAGGCGCTCGCCATGATCGCATCGGGGTACCGGGCGGCGAGCACGGCCTGCGAGGCCGCCGAGAAGGCCGGCGGGTAGTAGGCGATCAGGGGCGAGGCGGGGTCGCTGTCGATCACGGCGAGCGCGGTGTCGAGGTGGTAGTAGTGCGGGTCGACGAGCTCGAGCGTCACGACCTCGCGGCCGGTCAGGGCGGCGAGCTCGGCGTGCGCGGCGACGGCGGTGCGGAAGCCCGAGCCGCCGAGGATGACGTCGCCGACCATGAGGATGTCGCCCTCGCCCTCGTTGGTCTCGGCGGCGGTCTGGGTCACGAAGCCCTGGTCGGCGAACCACTTCTGGTACGCGGGGCCCTCGGCGGCGCGCTCCGGGTAGGTGAACTTCGCGGAGTAGACCAGGCCGTCGACGACGGTGGCGCCGTTGGCGGCGTAGACCATGTCCGGCAGGCCGGGGATGGGCTCGATGAGGTCGACCGTGTGGCCCCAGGCCAGATAGGTCGCGCGCAGGTTCTCCCACTGCCGCACGGCGCGCGCCGTGTCGGTGGCACGCGTGACGTCCATCCACGGGTTGATCTCGTAGCTGACCTCGAAGTGCTTCGGGGAGCACATCAGGTAGTGCCGTGGGGTGGAGGTACGCGTCGTCGTCATGGGTCCTCGGGTCTGTCGGGGGTGGCTTCTGACGAGGCTAGGTCCGCGGGCGACCGAGCGGCGGGTCGCAAACCTGCGTGTCGGACGTCGATCCGTTGCGCGGATCGGCCGATCGGCGGCGGAACGTTGCGCGTCGTCAGGTCGCGGCTCGGAGCTCGGCCGATGCACGGGCCATCACCACGCGGAGCATCGTACCGAGCACGGGCCGCAGGACCCGGGCGGTGGCGCCCGCCGGCAGGCCGCGCAGGTGCACGTCCTCGACCCAGGTGAGCGCGCAGTGGTCCGGGCCGAGGGGGCGGACACGGACCTCGGCGGTGCCCAGGAGCACCGGCCCGAGCTTGCGGTAGACGGCGAGCCCGGAGGTGGCCGCGGCGGTCGACGGCGGGTCGAGGCGCTCGATCACCATGCGGTCGGCCAGACCGGGTGCGCCGGCCGTCGCGAACGGACCGCTGACGGCCTCGAAACGGTCACCGACGCGCAGGCCCGCGGTGGCGTCGATCCGGGTCATCGGCACCCAGCGCGTGTGGTTGCGGACGTCGGTCACCACGTCCCAGACCTGCTCGGCGGGGACCCGCAGCACGCGCGTGGCGGTGGCGGGCGGGCGTGGGCGGGGCACGGTCCACGGTAACTTGTGGGCATGGAGAAGCGTGTTCTGGGACGGACCGGACGCCCCGTCAGCGTCATCGGGCTGGGCTGCTGGCAGCTCGGCGGGGACTGGGGCGAGGTGACGTCGGACCAGGGTCTGGCGGTGCTCGACGCGGCCGTCGACGCCGGCGTGACCTTCCTCGACACCGCCGACGGGTACGGCGACGGGCGCAGCGAGAAGCTCATCGGTGAGCTCCTGCGCCGGCGCGGTCCGGACGCGGGCCTGACGGTGGCGACCAAGATGGGCCGTCGCGCCAACCCGCACGTCGAGGGGGCCTACACGCTCGACGCCTTCCGCACCTGGACCGACCGGTCGCGGGAGAACCTGGGCGTCGACACGCTCGACCTGATCCAGCTGCACTGCCCGCCGACCCCGGTCTTCGAGCGGGACCGGACCTATGACGACCTCGACACGATCGTCGCCGAGGGCCGTGCCGCCGCGTACGGCGTCTCGGTCGAGACCGTCGCCGAGGCGCTCACCGCGATCGCCCGGCCGAACGTCGCCACCGTGCAGATCATCCTCAACGTGTTCCGCCGCAAGCCGCTCGAGGCCGTGCTGCCGGCCGCGGTCGAGGCCGGCGTGGGCATCATCGCCCGCGTCCCGCTCGCCAGCGGCCTGCTGACCGGCAAGTTCGACGCGACGACGGTCTTCGCCGCGGACGACCACCGCACCTACAACCGGCACGGCGAGGCGTTCGACATGGGCGAGACGTTCTCGGGCGTCCCGTACGACGTCGGGGTCGCCGCCGCCCAGGAGGTCGCGCGCCTCGCGCCGCAGGGTGCGACGACGGCCCAGCTCGCGCTGCGCTGGATCATCGACCAGCCAGGTGTCACGGCCGCCATCCCCGGTGCCAGCCGGCCCGAGCAGGCGCGCGCCAACGCCGCCGCCGGGGCGCTCGCCCCGCTCGACGACGCGACCCTCGACGCCCTGCGTGCCGTGTACGACGAGCGCATCCGGGAGCACGTGCACGGGCGGTGGTGATGCGTGTGCGGCCGGTGAGCGGTCGCCCGGCGGTCAGCGCGGGGTCGGCCAGTCGGTCGGTCCGCCGGTGATCGGGCCGTTCGTCGCACCTGGTGCGCCCACGTCGAAGGCCTCGAGGACGCGCTGCGGCGCCTGGTCGGGCGATCCGCTGACGGCGATCTCGATCGTCCGCGGGAACTGAGCGGGCGGCGGCCCGAACGCTCGGTGCGCGGCGGTGATGACGGTCCGGCCGAGCGCACGTGCGCCGGTCGCGCCGATCACCGCGCCGATGCCGAACGGGGCGAGCCTGCCGAACGCCAGCGCGCCCTGCCGGGTCGCCTGACGACGCAGCACCCGGCGCGTCAACGCGCTGTTGACCCGCTTGATGGTCGTCGTCGGCATGTTGAGCAGCAGGGTCCGGGCCCAGGCCTTGGTGCCGAGCCCGGTCTCCGCCCCCACCGTCTGGGCGCCCTGCTCGCCGAGGACCGTCGCGAGCAGCAGGGTCCGGCGTCGGGCGGTCTCCTCCACCCCGATCCCGTGCACGTGCGCGACGCCGAGCGCGAACGCCGACGATGCCGCGAAGAACGACGCGATCTCGCTGGCGGTCAGGGCGATGCCCACGCTCGTGCCGACAGCCGGTGCCGCCGCCGCCGCGCCCACCGCGCCGCCCGACGCGGAGATCGCCAGCAGGTACTGCTTCTCGAGCAGCCGGATGATCTGGTCAGGGCTCGCGTGCGGGTTGCGCCGGCGCAACCGCTCGACGTGCGCGGCGATCGCGGCGGACGGGATGGCGACGGCCTTGTCGAAGGCGGCGTCGATGAAGGAGATGCCCGTCGGGCCGGGCGCGACGGCGTCCGCGCCCGGCACGGCCACGTCGGAGCCGGGGCCGGGCGGCAGGGAACGATGGCGTGCTGACATGGGCCGATGGTCGCACGGCAGGCACGACGGCGTCGCGCGGAGCGGGCCGCACGGTACGCTCGTGCACGGCCTCGACGTCCCCGCCCCGAGGCCTCGCGCCTGTAGCTCAGGGGATAGAGCACCGCTCTCCTAAAGCGGGTGTCGGCAGTTCGAATCTGCCCAGGCGCACGGGGTGTTTGTGCAGGTCAGGGGCTGTATAGGCGCCTTCGCTGCGCCAGGTTCCGTGTCCGGTTTGCGGCTTTGCGGTCAGCGCGTGGTCAGCGGCTTGTCTCAGGCCGTGGACGGCCTGTCAAGAACGTGGACGGACGCTGGCGGACGTACCAGACGCAGGTTCGACGAGTCGAGGACTGGGCGCCGCGCGCTCGACGTGCGACGCGCTCGCGGCCAGCAGGAGGGCCCGTTCGCCTATCCTCGGGGTTATGCGGCTCCTTGCCGAGGACCCGGACCTGTCGGTGCTTGCCGTCAACACCGCCGTGACGACGGTGGTCGGCCTGCTTGTTGGCCTCATTGCTTTCCCGGGTCGATGGTTCCTTCAGTGGCGCTCTCGACGGCGTCAGGACGACGTGGCGGCTTATCGGCAGGCGCACCGCCTTCTTCGCGATGTGCAGGTCGAGCGGCTCTACCCCGCGCCGGTCAAGGCGGGGGAGGACCATGACGACCGCGCCATAGAGGCGGGCATGCTGAGCTGGAACAGTGCGAAGCGGGCCTGGGACGAGACCCTTCACGTCGTCTCGTTCACGCGAGACAAGAAGGCGTATGAACGGCTTGCCGAGCTCGCCGAGCTGTACGTGCGGTCCCCGGTCGTGGAGTACATCTACCAAGACGCGGACGCGGACCCGGGTCCGTCACTCCTGGCCTCTGCCATCGAGCTTCTGGCGTGGCGCGAGCGGCACGCGATTCGGACCCTCCCCGCTGCAGCGAGTCTCGAGGAGCACCGCCGACTGATCTCCTCCGCCGAGGCAGAGGCAGAGGACCGCGAGCGCGTACAGGTCGAGGAGTACCGGAAGTGGCGTGCGGAGCGAGCTGCCGCGATGCGTCAGGCGCAACGTGCAGCTGAGCCGCAGCCGTCCGAACCCGACAGTCAAGTCGACCAATGAGCGAGGTGCCGTTGGTGGCTCTCGCCCTAGTTGCTCGATCCTTGCGGTCCACGGCGGCCCGCCCTCCCTCACCGTGACGCGTGCGCAGGCCGCAGCGTCGAGTTGCGCTCCGTGCTTGGCTGGCCGCGACGTCGGGCAGTCGCCCGATGCAGGAGCGAAGCCCCCGGGCCTCCGGCATCCTGACTTGTGGCCGCCATGCGACGAGGTCCATCGCAGCGGAGCGACAGTGGGGCGAGACCGTCTGTGTGCATCTGGTCTACCGTCAGCTCATGCTGGCCCTAACGATCATCGCCACGGCCGTCGCTGTGATCAGCGCCGTGGTCGCCGTGCGAGCGCTGGGCCATGCGAGGCGCTCCGCCGACGCCGCCGAGACCAGTCTCGCCGAAGCCAGGCGTTCGGCAGATGCCGCCGAGAAGTCCGCGGGGGCAGCGGCAGTAACGGCCGAGGCTGACCGCGCAGAAGACCAGCGGCAGAGGCATCCACGGTTGGCCGTGGCCGTTGAGCGGCTCGTCCCCCACGACGGTCCTGACGCGATCTACCGCGTCACCAACGAGGGGCCAACCGACCTGGACTCCGTCGTGGTGTACGAGCCGATCTTGGGGGAAGTTGAAGGTCGTATCCGACACCCCGTGGCGAGAACGGGGTTGGACTACGGCAGGACCGCGGAAGTCGGTCCGATACCGATGGGCGCCTACGGCCGCTTCACGCTCAGTCTGGGCGCCGGAGCGGGGCTGCCTCAGTTCAGAGTCAAGATCGTCAGCCGTGCAGGCCAGGAGGAGTGGTCCGACGTCGTGTTGCTCGACCATCCGCGTGAGCAGCCTCCCGCACGTGTGTCGAGCGGATGAGCCGAGGTGGGGGCTCCTAGGACCCATGCGGATCGAGCCCGCCGGCGAGCGCCGGGTCGCCGTCGGCGGCCGCGCCGGGCTCCTCCTCTTCCGCGTCTGGTTGATCGTCGTTGAGTAGGCCCTGATCCCGGAGCAACTGGGCTGGCATCTCGTACTCGTGCCGGATGAGGTGGCGCACGAACTTGCCAAGTCCTTCGGCCTCCGAGGCGGTCACGTCGTCGTAGTCCTCCGGATGCGCGCCCTCGTTGCCGAGTTGGTTCAGGTGGTCCGCTCAATCCCAGAGGGACTTGTGAAGATCGCCGTCTTCCTTCATGTGCCGCAAGGCGGTCTTCAGGTGGCGTTCGCCCTTGGCCTTCTCACTGCCCTTGTCCTTCACGAACAGGCTCAGAGCTGATCGGAACATGACCGCGGCCGCGCGGTTCGCGCCGATGCTGAGGCACCTCATGCCCTCGTCGTAAGCCGAGGCCACGCCCTCGCTGACCTGCTCGTCGAGAGTGCCAGCCCCGGGCGCTGGGTAGACGTGCATCACCCCGAACTCCTGGTCGCCGAATCGCTCGGTGACAACGACTGTCGTCTCCTGGCACCCGTTGCAGGTGAGCAAGTCCGCCCGCTCCTGCAAGTAACCCCCGTAGCCGGGCCACCGGAAGCGGCGGAGGACGAGCGACTGCTCCTCCTCGTGCTTGAAGTTGCTCACTCGGCCGCAGCGCGGGCACGGGCCGCTGAGGTCGTTTGGTGTCGGGATCGTGTCGGGATTCTGCGGCGCGGGCCTCGGGTTACGGAGACGCTGCGATGCCATACCCCATCCTCGCAGGGAATGCCCGACAGCCCCGGCCGCGTGCCCCTACGCCAGCGGCCCGAAATGGAGCAAGCCGCCTGTCATTGGACGGAAGCGCTGGAAGGAGGGCTGTTGGGCGCCTCGATCGCCAGCGGCGCTTCCATCAGCGGTATCGCGGGCAGCCGCTCCATCGCCTGCCAGGTCGCCTCGCTGAACAGGTGGCCGTACAGGTCCATCGTCATCGTGGCAGTCGAGTGTCCGAGGATCACCTGCACCGCCTTCACGTCGGCCCCGGCCGCGATGAGTAGCGACGCGGCCGTGTGTCGCAGGTCGTGGATGGTCGTGCCCTCGACGCCAGCCCGTCGCGTCGCCTCCATCCACCGCGACCGCGCTCGGAAGTTGGTGTTTGTCCACACGCCCCCGGTCGGGCTCGGGAATAGGTACCCGCCCGGCGCGGTCCCGGCGACCCGCGTCCGCACGTACGCATCGAGCGCCGCTGGCACCGGCACCGTCCGGGTCTGGTGGGTCTTTGTTGGCCCGAACACCGCCCCGCTCGTGCGCTTGGACTGCGTCGCCGCTCGGTGCACGCGCACCCCGAGCCCGTGCGGGGTCTGCACGACGTCGTCGACCCGCAGCGCCGCCATCTCCGAGAACCGGCACCCGGTCAGCCCGAGGAACAGCACGACCGGCTGGCACAGCGGCGGCACCGCCATGACCAGCCGGCCGAGCTGCTCGGGCCGCAGCCAGTGCGGCTCCCGCTTGGTCCCGCCGCGCGGCAGCGACACCATCCGCGCGACGTTCACGCTCAGCCGCCGGTCGCGGATCGCGTAGTCGAGCACCAGCCGGATCATCGACAGCGCCCGGCGCCGGGTCGCCGTCGCCAGCCCGCGGGCCGTCATCGCCGACATCGCCCGCTCGACGTCGGCCGCCGAGATCGCCGCGATCGGGAACGCCCCGATCTCGCCGATCACGTACTTGTCGAGCAGGAACCGCGTGGTCTCCTGGCTGCGCACCGCCAGGTGACCACGCGACCCCTGCCACTCCTCGGCCAGCGCCGCGAACGTGATGCGTCCGCGCGTCGGGTCGATCCAGGAGCCGGTGTCGAGCTTCGCGAGCTGGTCCGCCTCCCAGCGCTTGGCGTCGACCCGGCGCGCGAACGACCGCTGGGCGATGACCCGGCGCTCGAAGAACACCTTCGCGCGCCAGGTCACGTTGCCCGACGGGAGAACCCGCTTGGTGACGGACATCAGCGCCGCTTGGGCGGCATGGCGGGCTCGCGCTCGACCCATGCCGCCGGGATGAGGATCACCGTGCCCAGCCGCCGGCACGGGATCTGCTCGCGCTCGGCCAGGTGGTACAGCGTCCGGGGCGGCACCCCGAGCACCTCGGCCGCGTCCTTCACGCGGTAGTACTGCCGGGCGGGCGTGACGGTGGTTCCCTCGGTGCGCTGCGCGGTGGTGGTCATGGTCCTTCTCCTTCGTGGTTGTGGTTGGCGTTCCTTACAGTCCGAGCACCGGTCCATCGGGGACCGGTGGCGGGACGGCGGTCAAGCGATGCGGCGCAGGCTGTGGAGGCACGGCGCTCCACGGCTGCTGTGGACGCGCGGGCGGCACGACGGGCGCGGCCTGGGCGGCGAGGTACGTCGCCCAGGTCTCGGTAGCGCTGGGCTCGGCGTGGCTGGTGGCGAGGATCCGCTCGAGCACTTGCCGGCCCGACGACGGCGCCTGGCCGGGCAGGCACTCCGGGTCGGGTTGGTCGACGACGACGTAGGCCCGGTTGGCATAGCGGCCGCGGCTCATCGCGACGTACAGATCCTCCCGGCCCATGCCCGGGGCGGCGATTGTGTGGGTCTCGTCGACGGTTATGCCCTGCGTGCGGGCGATGGTCGTGGCGTAGCCGAGCTCGACGTGCTCGGCGACGTACTCGGCCGGGAGCCGGACGGCGTGCGCGCCGCCGCCGCTCGTGGGTCGGACGCGCAGTGCGCCGTCGGGCAGAACCGCGGCCACGTCCCACAGGGCGCTGTTGCGCACGAATCCATCGGCGGTGGTCAGACGTCGGTGGTTGCGTCGGGTGACGATCCGGTCGCCGACGCCGGCAGTCAGCCCGTCGTGCAGCCCAACCCCGTCGGGGGCGACGTCGCCGACGGTGATGCGGTCGGCGCGGATGCGGGAGTTGAGCTCGCGGACGGTCCGGTTGTCGACCGCCTGCAGCACCGCGACCTTGCCGTGCTCGCTGGCGTTGCTGGCTGCGTCGATGGCGGCGTCGAGCATCGCGTCGTGGTCGCCAGACGTGATGGCGCCATGGGCCTCGTAGGCGTCGAGCGCGGCGGGGTGGGCGCGTCGGAGCTCGAGGCTGGCGCGCGCCTCCCAAGGGTGCGTGAACCGCCAGAGGCTGGTGAGCTCGGCGGTGGGGCCGCGGCGCGCGAGCATCCCAAACGCCCCGCCGGCGTCGACCGACCCGCGTTGCAGATGGTCCCCGACAAGCAGCACCTTGGCCGTCGCAGCGTGCGCCTGCTCGACGATCGCCGCGAGGGTGCGGGTATCGGCGAGGGAGGCCTCGTCGACGATGACGAGCTGCCCGGGGGAGAACCGCCACTGGTCCTGCTCGGCTCGCAGCCGCAACTGCTCCTCCCGAGCCGCGCGCAACTCGCGGAAGTCGCCAGCCGCTTCCCGCTCGACGGCGTCCGCGAAGCGGAGCGCGCGGGCCGCGCCACTGTCACCGGTGGACTCGTGCAGCCATTTCGCGGTCGTCTCGCAGGTGATTCCGAGGGACTCGGTGAGGGCTCGTGCCGCGGTGGCCGAGGGCGCCAGACCAACGACCGGCCCGATGCCCTGCCGCCAGAATGCGGTGAGCGCGGCGAGGGTGGTGGTCTTGCCGGAGCCCGCAGGCCCGACGAGGACGTCGAGCAGCCGACCGGAGGTGATGACGGCCTCGGCTGCCGTCCGCTGGTCAGGCGCGAGCGCGCCGAGGTGGTGCTCGGCGCGCAGCTGTACCAGACCGAGCGCCTCGCGGGAGCGGTGGGGGAAGCCGTCGGTCTCGGCGGCGTCGATGAGCACCTTCTCCGCACCGAGCAGCTCGGTCGTCGTGTACAGAGACTCACCGACCCGCCGCGTCATTGGGTCGCGTTCGTCGTCCAGGTGCACGCACGCCGCCGAGGCCTCGGTCGTGATCTCGTTGAGAAGGGCCCGCCGCTCGGCAGGCGAGGCCATCCGCAGCAGCTTCGACGCCCGCACGGCTCCGGCGCCGAGGTTCCACGTCGTCCACACCGACCGCCGCGTCGACACGTCATCGAGCACCTGGGCGACCATCGCCGCCCGGACCTCAGGGCCGACGTCGTGCGCGTGCAGCGCCCGGCCGTAGGTGCCGGTCAGCGCGCGAGCCGCGAGGTCGTGTGGCTTGAGCCCGGTCAGCCCGCGGGCACGGTTCGCCCAGTCCGCCAGCAGGTCGGCAAGCGGCCGGACCGTCTTCGGCGGCCGCGTCGCCCGCGTCAGGTGCTGCCGCGCGCGGGTCGTCTCGACCCGCGTCGGTGCGCGCCCGTGGCCGGCCTCGAACTGGGCGAGCCACTCCTGCTCGGCGCAGTGGATCTGCTCGGCCCGGGCGGAGAAGTGGGCCAGGAGGTCGTCGCCGATCCCGTCGACCTCGAAGGCTGGGTTGCGGCGGGGACCGCGGTTCCGCATCGACCACTCGACCGGCAGGCGCCGCGCGAGTTCGTCGGCGAGCAGGGTGTCGTAGAGCTCGGAGACGGTGACGACCGCGGCATGGACGGTGCGGCCGTCGGCGCTGCGCCACGCGCCGTCGTGCCCCTGGACCTTGTTGGCGATGACGACGTGGGTGTGCAGGTTCGGGTCGCCGGCCCGGGTGTCCCAGTGGTCGAACGCCGCGGCGACCATCCCGCGGGTGCGGACCTGATGACGGCCGCCGTCGCCGATGCGCGTGCGGATGACGCGCTGCTCGACGAACTCCAACGATGACGCCAGCGCCGCCCAGTGCGCGTCATAGACGATGACGCGAGTCGCGTCATCGGCCAGCGCCCACAGCACCGAGACCGACTTCGGGGCGGTGAAGGTCAGGTCGTACCCGACGACCGCGTGCCGCTTCGCGTCATCGAACCGCGGGTACGGGCGACCCAACGCGTCATCGGTCAGAGGGTCCACGCCGTCGCGGAACACGGCCGTCATCGCCGCCTCGATGACGACATCGCCGGGGCGAAGGCGCCTCGCCCCATCGCCAAGGCCGCCGAGGCCCTCGCCGAACCACCGGCCAGCAGGGTTGCCGGTCTGCTCGTAGTACGCCGTCAGCGATGCCCCGGCGTCGAGGCCGGCGTCACCCGCGGCCACGTGCCGGGTCAGGTACGCATACCCGTCCCCGGCCGCGAGCTTGTGCATCGACATCACCGGCAGTCACCTCCTCTCACGGCGTCGGACTCCGCTACCTGCAGGTGTGCGGCGGGAGACGAGAAGACCCGTCGCTGCCCGCCGTTCTGGCGCGTCTCGCGGTGCAGAGGAGCGGAGTCGGGACGTGCACACGACGCCAGACTCCTCACGCCCGATAGACAGAGCGATGACGAACTGGCGTCGTCGGCGATGACGCGAACAAGTGCGATGACGGCGATTTCGGCCGCCGGTCCGTCATCGCGTGTCATCGATGACGCGCCGGGCTCCGGTGGACAATCGATCTGTGTCCGAGCTGCAGGTTGAGGTCTTCCCGGTGGAGGCGACGCGCTGGATCGCGGTGATCGAAGCGTCGACTGGCCCGTTCTCGACGGAGGCGAGGTCCCCGGCGCTGGTCGCGGACGAGGTCGCCAGAGTGATCCGTGAGGTGCTGGGCGCTGGCCATGAGCACGTGCTGGTTGACGAGTCGGGCCAACCGTGGAGCGAAAGCGTCGCCCTCCAGCAGGTGGGCCGGCTCGCCGTCCAAGAAGGCGTGGGCGGGCGGCTCACGTGGTGGGAGCGGGCGGTCCTGGATGCGCTGCTGGCGCTGGACTTCCCAGACGCCCGGGTACTGCGTCAGCAGGCACGGAGCGTCGTGGTCACCGAGTCTTGCCAGTGCGGCTGCCCAACCATCAACCTCGTGGTTGAGGACCCCACAGCTCCGCTGTGGTCAGTCCTGGGGGGCCGGGTACAGGGTGAGGTTCGGGTCCCGGCCCAGGGCCGATCCCTGGACGATGACAACCCCTTCGAGGTGATCCTCTGGGTGCGCGACGGGAAGCTCAGCCTCATGGAGTTCGTCGGAACACCGGGGCGCCGCGCGGCCTGGCCCGAGCCCTCCGCCTTCGACTTCTGGGTGGGATGAGGAGGACCCAGAGCGTCGACTCCTCTTGCATCTCGGGGATGCTCGCCACGTCCACCGCGACCTACATGGGCGAATTGTCGCCTCCAGCGACGTGCGCGTGTGGGCCGGAAGTCGCCGAGCGTGACCGGGGCACATGCACCAGCGACATCGACTGCAGGCTCCTCGACCTGCCGGCCGACGGCACGGCCCCGCTCCGTCCACCACTGTCTGATCCGCCGTGGCGGCCGGCCGCACCACCGTGGTGGAATAGCGTCATGTCCCTATCGATGGAGGTTGAGCCGGTGTGGCCCACTGAGCGTGGCTCTGGGCGCGGTCGGCGCCACGGAACCAGTAGTCGCGAGCCGTTCGACCGCTGGTTCCGATACCCCGCAGGGTTCGCGAGCGACTACGTCGCACTGCTCCTGGATGGTCTCGAGCTTCGAGGAGGGACCGTCGTAGACTGTTTTGCTGGCTCCGGTGTCACGGGCACCGCGGCCCGCACGCGCGGGCTCGCATTCGCCGGAGTCGAGGCCCATCCCTTAATCGCGGAACTGGCGCGACTGAAGCTCGCGCCGACGGCTGACCCCAGCGAGGTGCGTGCGCTCAGCCTGGAGGTCGCATCCCACGGACGGCGGGCCGCTCGCGAGACACCCGCAAGTCTCTCCGGCGAGGTCGAGCTTGTGCGGCGCAGTTTTGGCGACACGACCCTGGGTGCGCTCGTCGCGATGCGAGACTTGATCAAGAAGGAGCAGGATCGCCCGGGAGCGGGGTACGTGAAGTGGGCGCTTCTCGCCACGTTGCGCGACGTCGCTGACGTCAAGGTCGGTTGGCCGTACCAGAGGCCCGGCTCCCCTAGGAAACCCCGCTTCAGCGACCCGATCAGCCGCTTCGAAGATCGCGTCGAAATGATGGCCTACGATCTCGAAGAACTCGCGGCCGAATCGGCGATCCGTCCGTACGCTCAGGTCATAACTGGGGATTCACGGGAACCATCCGCCTGGGCAGCGCTTGAAGGGCCGTTCGCCGCCTGCGTCTCATCGCCTCCGTACCTGAACAACTTCGATTACGCGGACGCGACGCGGCTGGAACTCTACTTCTGGGGCGACGTCTCTACGTGGCACGAGATGTGCCGTGACGTGCGCGGCGACATGTTGACCGCGACCACGCAGCAGTCTTCGGTAGCTGAGAGGAACTCCTCAATTCGGCAGCTTGAGGAACGAGGGTCCTCGCTGGCTGGGGTCGACGGCCCAGTCGACGAAGTCCTGGCGATCGTGGGCGCCCTGACGGATGCGAAACGGCTCAGAGGGCGCCGGTCCAAAGAGTATGACCAGGTCGCTCCTGCGTACTTCTTGGCGATGTGGGATGTGCTTCGAAACTTACACGACAACCTCGAAGATGGAGCGAATGCGGTGTGGCTCGTCGGGGATAGTGCCCCGTACGGGGTGTACGTCGACACACCCCGACTCATGGGCGAGTTTGCGGAGCAGGTTGGCTTCAGATTTGCCGACGATGTCAGCCTGCGCGTCAGGGGTGAGAGGTGGGCGCAGAACGCCGATCGTCACCGTGTCCCACTGTCAGAGCGGCTCATCGTTCTGAAGAAGGATGGTCCCGCGGCCCGCCCCGGCGACGTGCGAGCGGCGCCGCTGCCACCCGAGCGCCAGTCGGGCCGGTAGGTTAGCGCCGTGAGCAACGTGGAGCAGACGTTACGGCTGCTCAGGGAACTGGACCGGATCGACCGTCAAGGCGCCCCGGAGGAGCCTCCTGCCCCCGTACCCACGGCGGCAGTGCTGAGCGCCCTCGAACACGCTGGCTTCGATCTGTATGCGGCGATCGCGAGCGCGCACGATGACGCTTGAAGTCCGTGTCGAGAGCGCCGCGACCGGCGGCCTCCGGATCATCGACCACATCCCCGCCGTTCGGCCCTGCCGTCTTGAGGGCCTCAACGGCATTGGCAAGTCCGCCATCGTGCGGTTGCTCGTGCTGATAAGTGGCGTTCAGCCCTACCCGGGTGAGCCTGCCCCATGGCGTTCACTGCGCAACCTTGTCGGCCCAACCGTAATCACGATTACCGGACTGTTGGGAGACCATGCGGCAGCTCGGATAGAGTTGACGCCGCGTGAATGGCCGATCGATCCCGTGGAGAACATCGGGGATTGGTTGGGGAACGTCACCCTCGACGGCTCAACTGTGCCGGCGCGACGACTCTTCGATGTAATTAAGGTCGTTCATCTATCTGGGACTGAGCGGCTGGCCGACACGTTGAAGCAGCAGGTGGGACGTCTCGCCGTCGCGCTCTCCGATGTCGCTGCGCGGCTTGCAGCCCTTGATCACGAGCGGGCTGAGCTCGGCGAGTTGGTGGAGCAACTCGATTTTGCTTCCCCTAACGCGGCGGAAGTGGAGAGAGCCGCCCTCGAGCAGGCAGCCGTGACCCGTAGAGGGGTACGGGAGGAGCTCTCAACTGTGAAGCCTGTCGTCGAAGACCTGAGCCGTGCAGTTGCGCTCAAGGCACTCGTTGAGACGGGTGATGCGGCTGAGCATCACCGCCGCCTCGAAGAACTCCGAGCTGCGCTCGAGACAGCGCGCCACCGTCTGCGTGCGGCCGAAGCGACCCACAGTGCGGCCGTAACGGCCCTAGGGAAGGGCTCGACGGCTCAACGAGAAGTTGCGGCAAGGGAGCGCCGTTTAGGTTCCATAAAGAAGACGATGGATGCGCTTCTGGCGCGGCAAGAGGAGATGGGTGCGTTCCTTGATGCGCACGGCATACCGTCCGACGTCAACGCCTTGGATGCGCGTCAGCTCGAAT
Source organism: Cellulomonas sp. KRMCY2 (assembly GCF_000526515.1). Lineage (NCBI taxonomy): Bacteria > Bacillati > Actinomycetota > Actinomycetes > Micrococcales > Cellulomonadaceae > Cellulomonas > Cellulomonas sp. KRMCY2. The sequence continues at coordinate 611,970 of NZ_JAGF01000001.1, read as the reverse complement.
TGTTGAATGAGATGCGAGAGGTCGCTCGTGAACGGCAGCGGCAACTGAGGATCCTCGCAGCGCGCCAGCGCCGGACCGAGCACGAGAATCGAGTCCTCGACGACCTTCGAGTCGTCCTCGATGATGCAATATCCCTCGGGCTTGACGAGACTGTTCTCGCCCGTATTAACGATACTGATATCACAGTCAGGCAATTCCGGCAGGGGCTCGGGGTCCTAGACGGCGTGAAGGATGACGAGGCCGCGGATCTTGCTGGGGCAACCCGAGAGCTGGCAGAACTCACGGAACTCGCCGACATCTTCGCACAGCGCGCCGAGCTCCAGGATGAGGATGAGAAGCTTCGAAGCGAGTTGACCAGGCTTGAGCCCGAGGCAGCTGGACATGATGAGTTGCGCAAAGCGGCGAGTGCAGCGCGTGTGATCTTGGACGCCGCGAGTGCAGACGTCCGCTCGCTCAATGTGCAGATCGGAGCCCTGAGTAGATCGGCGCTGGGTGGGCTGGACGTGGCCGAGGTTGCTGCCGTCATTACCGAACTCCTCGAGAAGCACAAGCTTGAGGACGTGCATCTCTCGTCCACGCTCTCTGACTTCCAAAGCAGAATGCTCGATCTCGAAGCAAAGGACGTCTCGCTTTCCGAAGAACTCGAGCGGCTGTCAGCCAACAGCGCCCGGCGCCGAGTACAGCGTGAAGCGTTGCGCCAGCGGAGCGTGTCTGACCCAAGCTTGAAGTGGCTCGGCGAACTTGCGGGCCGCCTTTCTGAGCGTGGCAGCAAGCAGGATGGTCCGGAGTGGTCGGATGCTACGTGGCAGGCTCTGGCGGTCCACGTATCTGAATTCGCAGGTTCTCTAGGACGACTGGTGAGTGACGTCTCGGGATTGCAGGCCGTAGCGTCCCAGACAACGGCGTCGTCGACGAGCCGGCTTGGGGGTGCGATCCGTGCAGTGAGCGAGGCGGATGCGGTCGCCGAACTGTCGGCAGGGCCGATCGCTGACGCGCTCTTCGACGGAGGGGAAGTGCGTCGTGTGAGCCTCGAAGATGAGACGGTCACGTGGACCACTCCGACGGGTGAGACGAGGACTCGTCCGCTCGCCGCATTCTCATCGGGTCAACAGGCTCTCGGATTTATGCGCGCTCGCCTTCAGCAAGTGGCTGACCAGCAGTCGCCGAATCGCCTGGTCTTCTTGGACGAGTTCGGCGCATTCATTTCGGCGGATCGTCGACGACCCCTCGCAGAGCTGCTGACTGGTGATGAGCTTGGGGCGCTGGGGGAGCAAGTTGTTGTGGTCCTGCCTCTCCAGGTCGACTACGCGCGCGAACTCGATCAGACTACTGGCGCCCTGCACGAGGAGTATGAGCGACGAGCGCGTGCCGTGGCGGAGCGCGGGTACTTCACAGAGACTTTCACAGGATGACTGATCCCACTCTCTTCGGCGCGCCGATCCAGTTTGACGCTCGTGAGCGTGAGCGGTGGATTCGAGTCCTGTCCACGAATTGGCTCGCCCTGATGGGACGGCCGCCGGGGGACCTATCGGTGGACCTGCAAGGCATGGCTCCCATCTTCGCCACCGGAGCGAGCGTCAGGCACATGAAGGAACGCATCTACGCATTGCCGGAGGCCGACGCCGAATCACGGTCGCTGCCTAGCGAGATCGTCCTAGTCGTCGACGGGTGTGCTGTGATGACGCCCGAGGGTCGGATTCTCTTGGACCTTCTCAAGCGGCTCGAGCGTGACGGGCTCGGTGACTTTGGCGTCGAACAGCGACTGGAGGCACTCTCGATCGCCTCGGGACTGCGAGGACGGTGGCACGCGAAGTGGCTCCGTAGCCAGTTCGAGTCGTCGGTCAGCGCGCCGGTGCTCGGCGCCGGGGTCTTCCTCCTAGTGAACGGGTCGATCGGTGCGGGGAACGCGCTAGACATGCCGGCGCATGGAGAGCGCGATCGTGAGCTTGGTTCAGTCGTCCTCCCCCTGATCGCGCAGTTCAGCAAGGCGTTGGGCGGGCGCGTGCCGGCGACGGACTCCGGGATACGCCAGCACTGGGTCTTCACTCAACTGTCGCGTCTGCTCGGGCGTGACGTTGCTCGTGAGGCCAGCAAGGTGGGCACTGCAGTCTGGGTGCGAGCGGGGAGAGAAGAAGATCTCTTGAGTGAGTTGGCCACCCGTCTCCACCGAGGCCGTGATCGGTCAAGGGTGGATGTGGCTCTAGGAGACTTCGTCGACGCGTATCGAACAGTGCGCGGACCATTGGCCGCCCTGGGGCAGATGCATGAAGAGCCCACGGCGACCCGTCGAATCGTGCAGAGACTGCTCCGGCCGGGCGAGGCGTCGTGAAGTATCCCCCGAGCCTCACTCTGCTTGAGGACCTAATGGGTGACCACCAGGTCGATCGTGGTGGTCGTCACTTGCTGGTCCCTTGTTTGCACGAAGAACTTGAGAAGGACGTTGACCTCATACGTGCCTGGGCGCATCGGTGTGGTGGGTCATCGTACTTCCTCAACAGCGCCGATGATGATTGGGACTTGCCGAAAGGGCCGCTCTCCGACGGTCGCGTCGCAGTCGTGGAAGGGCTTCTCTCCGCAGCGGGCGACGCGCTTCCTGGACGTGTCCTTATCGAGACGGACTCAGAGGGCGTCCGCGCACGGCTCGAAACCCACAGTGGCCCTGTTGAGCCTTCACTCACACCAATCCTGCGAGCGGCGGCCGTGATTTCGAGTGCCGCATTCGACGAGGTGGACTTGGTTGTGATGGCGGCCATCGCTGCACCCACAGACCCACGGCGTCGCGAGTTGTTGTGGCGCCTGCTCACTATAGACCCGGTCGACCTGAGTCTGGCGGGGCATTCCGTGACAGTCGTCCCCGTGCTTGGTGCGACCCTAGATCCAGAAGTTGACTACCGCAGGACTCCCGGAATACGATACGTCGTCCGTGAGGATCGCGTAATCAGGCGGTCAAGCATGGCGAGCTCTAGAGCCATCGAGTCGATTGCAGGGCTCGACGGTCGCCCCCTCGTGTTGTTCCTCGGGGCCGGGGCGTCCGCTTCTTCGGGTATCCCGTTGGGAAACACTTACCGGGACGTCGCCCTAGAGGGCCTCGTCGGCGAGGGCGGGCTCTCCGGAGCGGAGATGTTCTTTGATCTTCTGCACGAGCGCCAGCACTTCATACCTGGTGAGGAGAGGGATCGTGCGGCGTTCGCCGTGAACCTCACGCTAGAGAGGGTGCTCCTCGAGACTTTCCGTGAACTGGGGTTCCGTCCGCGAACTGATTCGGCCGTCATTCGCGATATCGTGAGGGACTGCACGGTTGCATTGGAGTACGTACGTCCGGGCAGGAAGGCTATTCGCGAACTTGCCGCACGCCTTCCCGGACAGCTGATTGTCATGACTGCGAACTTCGATGAGTTGGTGGAGACTGACCTTGGTGTTGCTTCTTCGGTCCTCTTTCGTCCGGAGCATTTTCGCGAGCAAAGAGACGACCTGGTGGCGTATGCTACTCGTGGCGTGGCGCCGACTCCGATCCTGAAACTGCACGGGTCCGTTAACGAGCCTGATTCTCTCATCGCAACCATAGACACAACGTCGGCTGGCTTCCACGAGGACGTCCTTAGTGCCCTTAATTCGTTGCTCGAGGCTACGGAGAAGCCGCTGAGGTGGGTTTGGGTCGGCTGCAGTATGCGTGATCGCGACATGAACATGTGGCTGGGCGGCTTGGGTGCTAGTGCGCTGGACGAGTGGTGGGTTGATCCCCTTCCGGGAAGGTCGCTGGACGAGTTCTTCGTGGCCCAGAGAGCGCCGAGGTGGCGGCGGAAGGGCCAGGAACTGCAGGATCGGCTCATCGTCGACAGCGCGGACGGGTTCCTCCGGGAGCTCGCCGAGCGGATTGCGATCTTAGGTCCGGGCGGGCGACCCTGAGGTTGCGCGGGGCATATGGCTTGAGGGCCCCGCGGCGGTTCCGTGGTCAGCGCGTGGTCAGCGCCCACCCCAGAACGGTGTCATCCAGCGAACCACTCGCATGTATTTCCGCAGGTCAGAGCGTCATTCACAGACCAAGATCGAACTCCTAAAGCGGGTGTCGGCAGTTCGAATCTGCCCAGGTCGGCCACGTTTGGGCAGGGCGTTGTCGCAGGTCAGAGGCCGGTTTCGTGCCCCGGGTCCGGCCGACGAGAGTGGTGCTCGCTTCGCGCGGCGACCCAGCGCGTTTCCGCAGATCAGCGACGTGCGGCTCTCGTTGCCCGTGTCCCGGGTGCCCCTCGGAGGATGGCGTGGCCAACGTATGGCCAACGGCCGACCTAGTTGCTCCAGGGCGGGTGTCGCCGGCCGCCACAGGCCTGCTCGCGCACCCGCGCGGAGCTCGCTGCGTCCACGCCATCTGCGGCTGCTTGTTGCATTGACCCAGGACCGGTGCCTGGCGAGGCTCGGTCCAAGCGCCCGGGTTGTCGCTCTCGCTGCGGCTGTCCACGATCCGTCGTGTGGCCTTCTCGTGGCTTGCGCACCCCCGGGCGCCGCCTGGGCCGGGAGAGGCTCACGAGGGGCTTGCTCAGCTCAAAGTAGCGGTGCCCTCCCAGGTCGACAACCACCTGGCCCGGTACGGGGCGTCGAACCCGCGCCTGTTCGGGTCGGTCGCGCGTGGGGATGCGGTCGAGGGCAGCGACGTCGACCTGCTCCTCGACCTGGACCCGGCCGGGGGCAACGTCCTGCTGCGGGTCGCCGGGATCGGTGAGGAGCTCAGTGTGCTGCTCGGCGTGAAGATGGACGTGGTGAGCGACGCGCTGCTCTGTGGCCCGGTCGGGGCTAGGCCGTGTGGATCAAGACCGACGTGATCCACACGGCCTAGGACTGTGATCAGGTGCGAGTGCGCCCACTCCACGTCGCCCGATCCCCGGCTGCACGAGGTCGAGCCGGGTGAGCCGCGGCATGGCGTCCGTCGGGAGCCCGGCGATCGGTGTCACCGCTCGTCCGACGTCCGGGTGGGGGACAGTCGTCGCAGGTACTCGACCAGGGAGCGGATCCCGAACTCCCACGCCGGGAGCTCGTGCGTCGGGGCCACGTCGTTCACCAGAGCCCCGAGGTGCCGGCTGGCGATCGTCACACGGTCTCCGGTCTTGTGCGTGAAGCCGGTCCCGAGGACGTCACGGTCCTGGGTCGGTGCGAAGAGGGTGCCGGTGTACAGCGCGAAGCCGTCCGGGTACTGGTGGTGGTCGCCGTGCGCCGCGGAGATGAGCCGCTCGAACGAGCGGCTCAGGCGAGCGACGTTGTTCTCGTCCTCGAGCACGTAGCCGTCCTCGGCGCCCTCCACGCGCAGCGTGATCCGCTCGCTGCGGACGGTATCGAGGGTGAACGCGTCGTCGAACAAGCGGATGAACGGGCCGAGCGCGGCGGAGGCATTGTTGTCCTTCGCCATGCCGAGCAGGAGGGCGCTACGTCCCTCGACGTCGCGCAGGTTGACGTCGTTGCCGAGCGTGCACCCGCGGGCGCGGCCACGGGAGTCCACGATGAGCACGAGCTCGGGCTCGGGGTTGTTCCAGGTGGAGAAACGCGGGATCCCGATCCCGGCGCCGTACCCCACCGCGGAGAGGACCGGGGCCTTGGTGAACACCTCGGGGTCCGGGCCCAGGCCGACTTCGAGGTATTGCGACCACAGCCCCTCCGCCAGGAACACCTGCTTCACGCGCTCGGCCTCGGGCGAACCCGGCTCGACGGTGCCAATCCCGGCCTGCAGCGCGCCCGCGAGCGTCTCGCGGACCTGCTGGGCCCGGAGCGGGTCGCCGTCGCTGCGCTCCTCGATGACCCGCTCGATCATGCTGTCGACGAACGTGACGCCACACGCCTTGATGACCTGCAGGTCCACCGGCGCGAGCAGGTGGGGGCGCGCAGTGTCCTTCCCGAGCGAGGCCTCGACGAGGTCGCCCAGCCGCCACGACGGCGTGCCCGACACGTCAGCGACGAGGTGGGCGATGTCATCGCCTTCGAGCAACTCGGCGACTGTGGGCGCGACGTCGGTCAGGTCGTAGACGTCGTCGCCGGACACGCGGACCGGCCGCGGCCCGCCGCTGACCGGGTCCCAGACGCGGCCGACCAGCAGAGCCGTCGCGGCGTCGTCGGGGAGGATCGACGGCACGCGGCCGTCGGTGCTCGTGCTCGTGGTGCTCATGCTCGTTCCGCTCCTCGCGCAGGGTGCTGCCAGTGCCCGTCGACCCGCCGGGAGACGGACCACGGGTTGCTCTCGTGCAGGGCCGGCGGCAGCAGCGCCTCGGGGAAGCCCTGGTAGGCCACGGGACGGACGAACCGGCGCGTCGCGGCGGTGCCCACGGACGTGGCACTGGACGCCGTCGTCGCTGGCGAGGGGCCGCCGTGCTGCTGCGCGTAGCTGACGGCCACGCCTGTCGGCCACGCGTTCCAGACCACCCGACCACTGCGCGCGACGAGCGCGGCCGCGATCGCGGCGACGTCCTCGCCAGGCTCCGCGTGGATCGTCGACGTCAGTTGGCCGTCGAGGAGCTCCAGCACGCCGGCCAGCTCGGCGTCGTCGCGGTACTGCACGACGATGCTCGCAGGTCCGAACATCTCGTCCCGGACGATCGCTGGGGTCGCGAGCGCCGCGGCCGCCGTCGTCGTGAACAAGGCGGGGGCCGGTGCGTCTCCGCCACCGCCGGGGGCCAGGGGGACGAGCCCCTCATGGTCGGCCATGGCGGACCGGGCTGCCCGGAACCCGCCGGCGAGGGCCGGGGTCAGCATGGGCGTGCTTTCGATGTCCGCGACCGCGCTGCGCAGCAGGGCCAGCGCAGCGTCGTCGAGCTCGGGAACAAGCAGCACACCCGGCTTGGTGCAGAACTGCCCGGTCCCGAGCGTGTACGACGCCACGTAGCCGGCAGCGATCTCCTGCCGGCGCGCCGCCCACGCCCCCGGCGTCACGACGACCGGGTTGATGCTTCCGAGCTCGCCGTAGAAGGGGATGGGTCGGGGCCGGGCAGCTGCCTGCTCAGCGAGCATGTGGCCCACGCGAGCGGATCCGGTGAACGCGACGGCCTCGATCAGTGGGTGTCGCACGAGCAGCTCACCTGCCCGTCGACCGGTGACGACGCCGAACAGGCCGTTGGGCGCCCCGCTGCCGGCCAGGGCACGCACGACGAGGTCGGCGGTCAGCAGGCCCAGCCGCTGGTGCGCCTCGTGGATCTTGTGCACGACGGCGCACCCGGCCGCCAGGGCCGCGGCACTGTCACCGCCCATGACGGAGAAGGCGAACGGGAAGTTGGAGGCGCCGAAGACGCCCACCACCCCGAGCGGGACGTTGACCCGGCGCAGATCGGGCCGCGGCCCCATCCCCCAGGACTCGTCAGCGTGGTCGATGGTCACGTCCAGGGTCTCGCCGCTGAGTACCTCGCCGGCGAGGAGCCGCAGCTGGAAGGTGGTCCGCTTCAGCTCGCCCTGCAGGCGCGCCTCGCCGAGGTGCGTCTCGGCCGCGCCGGCGCGGACCAGCGCGGTCGCCTCGGCGTCCAGAGCATCGGCGATCGCGGTGATCCACCTCGCGCGGGTCGCCGGCTCGGCGTCGCGTGCCGCGTCGACGGCAGCGTGTGCCGCAGCGATCGCCGTGGACAGCTGCTCGTCGCTCGTCATGGAGGTGGCATCCGTCGCAGTCATCGGGCGCCTCCGGTCGCGCTCACCCGGCGGGCTCCTCGGTGTCGTGCGGCCAGCATGCGGTACGCCTGGCCGTTGGCCGCCAGCCCCTGTGCGTCTTCATCACCGAGGGGTCTCCGGACCCGCGCGGGGACGCCGGCCACCAAGGAACCGGGCGGTACGTCCATGCCTTCGCATACCACGGCGCCGGCCGCAACGAGGCTACCCCGGCCGATCCGAGCCCCGTTGAGCACGACGGCGCCCATGCCGACCAGGGACCCGTCCTCGACCGTGCAACCGTGAAGCACGGCGTGGTGTCCGACCGTCACGCCGGCACCGACGACCACTGGCAGCCCTGGGTCGGCATGCACGACACAGCCGTCCTGCAGGTTGCTCCCCGCCCCGACCTCGATACGGTCACCGTCGGCCCGCAGGACCGACCCGTACCAGACGCTGGCGCCGGCGGCGACGTGGACGTCACCGACCAGGGTCGCCCCTGGTGCCAGCCATGCATCGGGGTCGACTTGCGGGCTCATGCCGTCGAGCTCGAGCAGCAACGCTTCATCGCGCGTCATGTGGAGGGTCTTCCCGTGGCCGAGAGCACAGGCGTCACTGGCGCCTGGACGAAGGAACTATTGTCTACAGCAGTCCCTTCGCCGGGGCAAGCGCCGCACCGAGATCCGACATGCGAAGGAAGAACGGCCTTGCCATCTGTCGTCTGTCTGTTGTAGACAGGCTGATCACGTCGCCGTGCTCGATTCGAGGGAGATTCGATGACCGTGACCATTTCGCGGGACGACGCCGTGCTGGGGTTCGTCGGGCTTGGAAACCTGGGGGCCGCGATGGCGCTCCGCCTGGTCGAGCGCGGCTGGTCTGTGCGGGTGCTCGACCGCGACGACGCGCGCGTCGCGGAGCTGGTGGAGGCCGGTGCCCTGCGGGTCGATCCTGCGGGGCTCGCCGAGTGCGACGTGATCATCTTTGCCACCCCCGATGAGCGGGCGATTCGCCAGGTCCTCGCTCTTGACGAACCCGAGCCGCACGTACGAGCCGGTCAGCGCCTCGTCGTCCACAGCACCATCCGGCCCTCAGCCGCGCGGGACCTCGCCGACGCGGCCGAGAGGCACGGGGCGCACGTCGTGGACGCCCCGGTCAGCGGCGGCGCGGATCGTGCCCGGCGCGGTGCCCTCGCCCTCATGCTCGGCGGAGACGCCGAGGGCCTCGACGCGCTGGCGCCCGTGCTCGACGACCTCGCCGACAGCCAGAGCCGACTCGGCCCGGTGGGTGCGGGCTCGGCCGTGAAGCTCGCGCACCAGCTCGTCATGTTCGCCACGCTCGCGGCCGTCCACGAGGCGATCTCCCTGGTCGAGTCGGCCGGCGTCGCGCCGTCGGCCATGCTCGCCGCGGTCAACCACGGGCTCGCCGACTCCTGGGTCGGGCGCAACGTGGGCTTCTTCGACGAGCTGGCGCGCACCTATGACGAGGCCGGAACGCCGGTCGAGGAGCGGCCCTGGTCCAAGGACCTCGCCGCGGCCGCCGCGGCGGGACACGACGCCGGACTGGACCTGCCGCTCGCAACGTTGCTGGCCGCCCGGCTTGCCTCGCTCGTCGAGGACCATGCTCGAACGACCCGAGAGGAGGCGACCGCATGACCACGACACCCGTCACCGCGGTCGCGGCTGCGACCGATCCCGAACCTGTCGTGCCTCCTGTCCGACCGCGGCGCGCGTCCGGCAAGCGAGACACCCGCGTCGCCCTGGTGTTCCTGGCACCGTGGCTCATCGGTCTGGTGCTGCTCACGATCGGGCCGATGATCTACTCGCTGTACCTGTCCTTCACGAGCTACAACCTGCTCTCGTCACCGACGTGGGTCGGGCTGGACAACTTCCGGACCCTGTTCACGCTGGACCAGCGCTACCTGACGTCGATCCGGGTGACGCTCGTCTACGTCGTCACGTCCGTGCCGCTGGTCCTCGTGGTGTCGATGCTGGTCGCCATCTTGCTCAACAGCCGTATCCGATTCCTCACCTCCTACCGGGCGCTGTTCTACCTGCCCTCGCTGATCGGCACGAGCGTCGCGATCGCGGCCCTCTGGCGCCAGGTCTTCGGCGCCGAGGGCCTGTTCAACGAAGCGCTCCGGCTCGTGGGCATCGAGCACACCAGCTGGGTCGGCAGTCCCGACACCGCACTGGGCACGATCGTCGCCCTCGGGGTCTGGTCGTTCGGCTCGACGATGATCATCTTTCTCGCCGGCCTCAGGCAGGTGCCCAAGGAGCTGCTCGAGGCCGCCGCCGTCGACGGGGCCGGCCCGCTGCGCCGCTTCTTCTCGGTGACCTTGCCGATGATGACGCCGATCGTCTTCTTCAACGGGCTGATGGTGACCATCAACGCCTTTCAGGTCTTCACCGGCGCGTTCGTCATCAGCAACGGCACGGGCGGCCCGGCCAACTCGACGCTCTTCTACACGCTCTACCTCTACGAGCAGGGCTTCACCCGCCTCAACATGGGCTACGCATCGGCCATGGCCTGGGTCCTGGTGGGCGGGCTCGGAATCTTCACCGCGATCTACTTCTGGACGTCGCGGTACTGGGTCTACTACGGAGACAACAAGCGATGACCACGACATCGACGCCCACACTCGCGGGGCGGCTCCTGCCCACCCGACCGACCGATAACCACGTGGTGCGCGGCATCGTCCGGCACACACTGCTGATCTGCCTCGTCGTGGCGATGCTCTACCCGCTGCTGTGGATGATCGGCGCGTCCTTCCGGCCGAACAACCAGGTCTTCAACGGCATCGGCCTGCTCGGCGACAGCTACACGCTCGACAACTACATCAACGGCTGGTCGGCCGGCACGCTGAACTTCTCCACGTACTTCCGCAACTCGGCAATCATCACCATCCTGTCGATCCTCGGGAACCTCTTCGCCTGCTCGCTGACGGCCTACGCGTTCGCGCGGCTGGAGTTCCCGCTGAAGAACCTGCTGTTCGCGATCGTGCTGGGCACCATGCTGCTGCCCTACCACGCGACCCTCGTGCCCCAGTACGTCATCTTCAACGAGCTGGGCTGGATCAACACGTTCCTCCCTCTGATCGTGCCCAAGTGGCTCGGCACCGAGGCGTTCTTCATCTTCCTCATGGTCCAGTTCATCCGGACCCTCCCGCGGGAGCTTGACGAGTCCGCCCGCATCGACGGGGCTGGGCACTTCCGGATCTTCGCGCGCATCATCATGCCGCTCGCGCTGCCCGCTATCGGGACCACCGCGATGTTCACGTTCATCGGGAGCTGGAACGACTTCCTCGGGCCGCTGCTCTACCTCAACCGCGCCGAGCTGGCGACCGTGCCGCTCGCGCTCAACACCTTCCTCGACTCGACGGGGCAGAACTCGTACGGCGGGCTCTTCGCGATGGCGACGCTCTCGCTCGTGCCCGTGGTGGCGTTCTTCGTCGCCTCGCAGAAGCTGCTTATCGAAGGCATCGCAACGACGGGACTGAAGTGACAGACAGAAAGCCTGCCCTCGCCGGCATCCGGGTGCTCGATCTCACGCAGGTGATGTCCGGGCCGTTCTGCACCATGATGCTCGCCGACCTCGGTGCGGACGTGATCAAGGTCGAGAACCCGACGGCCGGCGACCAGACCCGCAAGTCCTGGGGCTACTCCGTGGTCGGCGAGGACAGTCGAGCGTTCCTGTCGTTGAACCGGAACAAGCGCAGCGTGACCATCGACCTCAAGTCGCCGGCCGGCGTCGAGCAGTTCTACGACCTGGTGCGAACCGCAGACGTCGTCATCGAGAACTTCCGCCCGGGGGTGGCCGACCGGCTCGGCGTGGGGCACGAGTCGGTCCTCGCCGCGAACCCCCGGATCGTGTACGCGAGCATCTCCGGTTTCGGTCAGACCGGGCCGTACGCCGCCTACCCCGGCTACGACCTCATCGCGCAGGCCATGACGGGCGTCATGAGCGTCATGGGCGAGCCGGGTGGCGCGCCGATGAAGTCGGCCGTCCCGATCGCGGACCTCGGCGCGGGGATGTTCTGCGCCGTCGGCATCCTCGCCGCGCTCACCGCGCGCGCCCGGGACGGGCAGGGCCAGTACCTCGAGACCTCCCTGTTCGAGGCGGGCCTGGCGATGAGCGTCTGGGAGTCGACGGAGTACTGGGCGACCGGCGAGAGCCCGGAGCCGCTGGGCTCCGCCAACCGGATGAGCGCGCCGTACCAGGCGCTGGCGACCGCGGACGGGTACCTCACGGTCGGCGCGAACAACGAGAAGCTGTGGCGCCGGCTGTGCGACGTCCTGCACGTCGAGCATCTCGTGCAGGACCCGCGATTCGCCGACAACAACCATCGGATGAGTCACCGCGACGAACTCGTCGTCGAGCTCGAGGCTGCCCTGGCAGGACGCTCCACCGACGAGTGGGTCGCCGACCTGCTGGCAGGCGGCGTGCCCGCCGGCCCGATCCGCGACTACGACTTCGTCCTGACCAAGGACCCGCACGTGCAGGCGCGCAAGATGATCGTCACGATCGACCACCCGATCGAGGGCGAGATCGCGGTGCTCGCGTCGCCGCTGCGCCTGTACGGGACGCCGGTGGAGGTGCGCCTGGCGCCGCCGCTTCTCGGTCAGCACACGGCGGAGGTGCTGGCGGAGGCCGGCCACGCGGCGCCGCCCTCGGTCGCATGACCGGCACCGTCGAGCTGCGCCGCGAGGACGGCGTGGCCTGGGTCCGCCTGACCAACCCCGGCAAGCGCAACGCGTTCACGTGGGGCATGTACGACGAGCTCGAGCGCGTCACCGCAGCCCTCGCCGCGGACGAGGAGCTGCGTGCGGTGTTCATCCGTGGCACGCCTGAGGACGGGTTCGCCGCCGGGACGGAGATCGACCAGTTCGCCGACTTCCGCACCGGCGAGGACGGGATGGCCTACGAACGGCGCGTCGCCCGGGTCCTGCAATCGCTCGCGGACGTGGCGGTCCCGGTGGTCTCGCTGGTCGAGGGCGCTGCGGTCGGTGCGGGCCTCGCCGTCGCCGTCTGGAGCGACGTCGTCGTCGCCGAGCGCACCGCGGTGTTCGGCGCCCCGATCGCCCGGACGCTCGGCAACTGCCTGCCGGCCGAGCTCGTTCGCCGGATGCGCGACCGCCTCGGCCCCCCGGTCGCCGACACCATGCTCCTCACCGCCGCGCTCGTCCCCGCCGGAAGCCTCACGAGCGGCGGCTTCGTGTCCGAGGTCGTCGAGCCCGGCGGCCTCGACGGGGCGGCTCAGCGGCTCGCCACGCAGCTGCGACGGGCCGCCCCGCGGACCGTCCGCGCGCTGAAGGCCACCAGCCGGCGCCTCGACGCCACCCGCCCCACCGCCGACAACGACGACCTGATCCGCGCGTGCTACGGCAGCGCGGACTTCGCCGAAGGAGTACGAGCATTCCTGGCACACGAGCACCCGGTCTGGACCGGGCGATGAGGGTCGTCGACGCCCACCAGCATTTCTGGGTCAGCGACGCGCAGGAGCAGCCCTGGCGGACCGACGCCCACGGCGCCCTCGAGCGCGACTTCAGCCCGCAGGACCTCGATGCCGAGCTCGACGCGGCCGGCGTGGACGCCACCGTCCTCATGCAGTCGGTGGACGAGCCGGCAGAGAACGACCGGCTGGTGGCCTACGCCCGTCACGACCGCGTCGCCGGCGTCGTCTCCTGGCTCCCTCTGCACGACACGGCCGTCGCGCGGGCCGAGCTCGACCGCGTCACGATCGACAAGCACTGCGGCGTCCGCTGCCTCATCGGCCGGGACCCGCTGGAGTGGCTCACCGAACCGCCTGCCCTCGACCTGCTGCGCACGATCGCCGCCCGCAGCCTCGTGTGGGACGTCGTGCCGGTCACCGCGGAGCAGACCCGGCAGGTGACGGCCCTCGCCCGGGCGGTCCCTGCGCTCCAGATTGTCGTCGATCACCTGGGTCGGCCGCCGGTGGACGAGCTCGGCTGGGAGCCGTGGGCCTCGCATGTCGCCGAACTCGCCCGGTGCCCGAACGTCGCGATCAAGGTCTCGGTCGGCATCGACGCGCTGACGGCGTGGACGTCGTGGAGCGCACCACACCTGGCCCGCTACGTCGGCCATGTCATCGAGCAGTTCGGTCCGCAGCGCATCCTCGTCGCGAGCAACTGGCCCGTGGTCCTCCTGCGCGCCAGCTACGCCGAGGCCTGGAACGACCTGCGCGGCCTCGTCGCTGCGCACGTGGGTGAGGGCGAGGCGCTCTCGGCGGCGATGGGCGGCAGTGCCGTCCGCTGGTACGGGCTCGAGCGGGTGGGCACGGGGGTGGGCAGGTGACCGACGTCGTCGTGACCGACCAGACGTTCGGCGGGGTCGAGCGCGAGCGAGCGCTTGTGGATCGGCTCGGCCTGACGTTCGCCGACTACCAGGTCAGGACGGCGGGGGAGGCCGCCGAGGTGCTGGCCCGCGCCCGCGTGGCGTTCGTCAACTTCGCGCCGATGACCGAGGACGTGCTGCGCGTGCTGGCGCCCGGCGCCGTCGTCATCCGGTACGGGATCGGATACGACAATGTCGACATCGAGGCTGCCCGCCGCCTCGGGGTCCGGGTCTGCAACGTGCCGGACTACGGCGCGGAGACTGTGGCCGACCACACGGTCTCGATGCTCCTGAGCCTGCTGCGCCGCCTGCCGGCCCTGGACACCGCGATGCGCGCTGGCAGCAGCGTCAACCCGAGCGTCGCGGGTGTGATCCGCGGATTCGACCAGACGGTCGTCGGCCTCGTCGGGACCGGGCGCATCGGCGCGGCCGTGGTCCGGCGATTGCTGCCCTTCGGGTTCCGCGTGGTCGCCTACGACCCATACGTTCCGGCCGATCGGATCGCCGACCTGGGGGCACACGCGGTCGGCCTGCCCGAGCTGTACTCGGTCAGCCACGCGGTGAGCCTGCACGTGCCGCTCAGCCCGGCCACGAAGCACCTGCTGGACGCCGGCGCGTTGGACGCCATGCGCGACGACGCCGTGCTGGTGAACACGGCCCGCGGCGGCCTGGTCGACCAGGCCGCACTGATCCATGCCCTGCAGCGGTCGGCGATCGCCGGAGCCGCGCTCGACGTCGTCGAGGTGGAGCCGCTTGAGGCGGACTCACCGCTGCGGAGCATGCGCAACGTCCTGCTCAGCCCGCACGCGGCCTTCTACTCCGAGAGCTCGCTCGCGGCTCTCCAGCGCCTGGCCACCGAGGAGGCGGAGCGCGCCCTGACCGGGGCCCCGCTCCGGTGCGAGGTCTCGTGAGCGCGGCGCCGCCGCCCTCCCAGTCAGTCCACGGCGGGACGCTGGGAGGCCGCGACCGCCTCGAAGGACCCCTCGCCGTGCTCCGCCAGGGCCGCGAGCGCCACGTCCGGGTCACCGGCCTCGATAACCTCCAGCAGCTGCCGGTGGCGGTCGACGTGCTCCTCGAGGCCCTCGAACCGCTCGCGCGCGATGAGGTTTCTCGACATGCACAGCAGCAGCTGCTGCTGAACCGACGCGTAGATCTCCGACAGGCGCCGGTGCCGGGCGATGTCGATGAGCGCGGAGTGGAACGCATAGCCGGCCAGTACGAGCGACCCGCGGTCCTTCTCGCGCGCGCACCGCTGCATCTCCTCGAGCGCGCGCCGGGCCGGGTCGAGCAGTGCCGGGTCCGCGACCGGGATGCCGAGCTCGTACGCCATACGCTCGAGAGTTGAGCGGAGCGACAGGATCTCGAACACGTCCTGCTCGGTGAGCGTCGCCACGAAGCTGCCTCGGCGGGGGATCGTGTAGATGAGGCCCTCGTCCTCCAGGACTCGCAGCGCCTCGCGCAGCGGCGGGCGGCTGATGGCGAGCTCGGCTGTCATACGCTCCTCGAGCAGCCGGGTCCCCGGTTCGAGGTCGCCCGCGAGGATGCGGTTGCGGATCGACTTGGTCGCGAGCACCACCAGGCTCGGGGACTCGAGCGCCGTACTGTTCGCCTGCTTCACGGGTTCTCCTCGTCATCCTGCGGTCCACCGATCCGCCCAGTATGGCCCACCCCCATTGCAGTCGTCGATTCTCTACTGTAGACATTAGGTCGACGCGAATGCGCAAACCCCTCGCGCCGAGCCCGACGCCCCAACAGAGCTGTTGAAGGGAATGTCACGATGATGTGGAAGCGCAGACTGGCTGCCGCCACCACCGGTGGTGTGACGCTTGTGATTCTGGCCGCCTGCTCGGGCGGTGGTGACGCGACGACCCCCGCAGAGGTGCAGCCGACCACCGAGGCAGAGGTCGGCGGGGCCATCGAGGTCGCGTGGTGGGGCGGTGACGCCCGCAACGCCAAGACGAACTCGGTGATCGACCTCTTCGTCGAGGCGAACGAGGGGGTCACCGTGGGTCGGCAGACCGCCGACTTCGCGAGCTACTTCGACCGCCTCAACGTGCAGAGCTCGAGCGACACGTTGCCCTGCGCGATCCAGCTCCAGAACCGGCAGGTCAACGAGTACGTGGCGAACGACCTGCTGCTCCCCCTCGAACCCCTGGTCGAGGACGGCAGCATCGATGTGTCCAACATCCCGGAGTCGGTTCTCGACGCCGGGCGAGGACCGGACGGCGAGCTGTACTTCCTGCCGTACGGCGTCGCGTACGACTCCGTGGGCGTCAACGTCTCGCTCGTCGAGGGCGCCGGGCTGGAGGTACCCGCCGAGGGCTACACGTGGGAAGAGTTCGTCCCGTTCCTCGAGGAGCTCAGCGCCGGGATCCCGGACACGTCCTTCGCCCTCAACGACTCGGGCGGCGGGCAGAACTTCTTCATCGGCTACACGCTCGCCAAGGGCGACGAGGTCTTCACCGACGACGGCCAGCTGGGCTTCACCGAGGAAGACCTCGTCGAGTACTGGACGATGTGGGAGGACATGCGCACCAACGGCGTGACGATCTCTCCAGAGCGCAAGGCCGAGGAGGCCGCGGGGGTGGACGTCAACTACTTCGCCAACGGCGTCGTCGCCACGGACACGCTCCCTGGCAACGGCCTCGCGACGGCGTCGGACACCCTGATGGCCCAGACCGGCCAGAACGCCACGACGATCGCCTACCCGAGCGGTGACGCCGGCTCTGGCAACGCCCTGTACCCGTCGGGCTTCGCCATCCCTCGCACCTGCAACAACGTGCCGACCGCAGCGGCCTTCGTCGACTTCTTCACCAACGACGTCGACGCCGGCCTCGTGTTCGCCGCCGACAACGGTGCTCCGAGCAACTCCGAGGTCCTGGACGCCGTGCTCGCCGACCCGAACACGACCGAGCTGAAGCGGCGCGAGCTCGAGCTGTACAGCCAGATCGTGGAGGACGGCCCGTCGGCCGTCCAGTTCCCAGCCGGATACCGCGCCGTCTTTGAGCTCGCGTTCCCGCGGTACTACGAGGAGATCGCGTTCGGGAACCTGACGGTCGAGGAGGCCGTGGAGCAGTTCTTCGCCGAGGCGAACACGGCCCTGCTCGGCCCGTGAACGCAGCGGTCGCACGCCGTCCCCAACCGCCCATCCACTCCACGAACAGAGAGCGTCACGCGATGACCATCACTGAATCCACCTCGTTCACCTTCGACAAGGCGGACCCCACCAAGATCGCCAGCCTCTACCAGCACCTGCGCGTGTGTGACGTCGTCGATGCGCTGGACGGGATCGGCTACTTCAACATCGGCCTGATGGACCCCGAGGTGCGCCCTCTATGGTCCGGGATGCACTTCTGGGGCGAGGCCGTGACCATCCGGTGCGTCCCGTCCAACAAGCCGATGTGGAAGCTCGAGACCACGGACGACATCGTCGCCGCCCACCGGATCTGGTTCGACAAGTACCCCGCCGCCGCGCTCCCTAAGGACCTGGAACCGGGTCACGTCATCGTGATGGAGTCCGGCGGCGGGCCGGAGGTGGGCTTCTGGGGCTCGGACAACGCGATGGGAGCGGTCATCGGCGGCGCGGTCGGCATCATCACCGACGGGTACTGCCGCGACACGTCGGAGGTGACGGCCCAGCGCAACCCCGTGGTGGCGCGGCACCGCGGTCGCACGATCATCCCTGGGCGGATCCAGGCCGTGGAGACGCAGGGCACGATCGCCTGCGGCGGCGTGCAGGTGAATCCAGGCGACATCGTCGGGGCTGACGACGACGGCGTCGTCGTGGTGCCGCGCGAGGTCGCCGAGGTGGTCGCCACTCATGCACGCGCCGTCCTGCTGGCCGACATGCGGTCGCGTCGCAGGCACTACGACCGCATCGGCCGGTCGGTCGACTCGACCGTCGACTTCGACGCCGTGGAGGCCTACTACGCGGGTCTGTAGGTTCCCACGCCGGGGTTGCGCCAGAGCGCTTCCACCTCGGTCCGGGCACTGGTGTCATCACCGCGGTCCCGAGTCGGCCCAACCCGGCGCGGCCCGCAACCCAGAGGTCGCAGGTTCAGATCCTGCTCCGTTGGTCATGTAGGTGCAGGTCAGGGGCCCCTCTGCTCAGTAGAGCGGAGGGGCCTCTGCCGTCCATGTACGCAAGATGTACGCATCGGACCTCGGCGGACGTGTGCGGTCCCGGTTGATGCTGGACACCGTGGCCCCGGTTGGTGGCTGACGGTTTCGGGACGCGGCCCCGGTAGGTGGGCGACAGTGGCCCCGGTTCCTGGCTGACAGATCGACCTTCTCGGGTGTCGCCTTCTCCTGACGGGTGTGGACCTGTCGCTGGGAGGAGGCCGGCGATGCTGGTGGAGTTGGGTCTGGTGGAGCAGCGGTATCGGGCCGTGCTCGAGGTGGTCAACGACGGTGCGAGCGTCACGGACGTGGCTCGCCGGTTCGGGGTCGCGCGGCAGACGGTGCACGTGTGGTTGCGGGCGTATGCCGGCGGGGGCCTGGCCGCACTAGTTGTTGTGGCTCATGAGGTTGGTGACACCGGCCGTGGTGTGAGGGAGGGGTAGGCCCGGCGGCAGGATGGAAGTACCACCAACCGTCCTGACCGAGAGAGACCTACCCCTCATGAGCCACGCTAACGCTCCGTTGACCCCTGAAGGCAGGCTGCGCCTGGTGCGCCGCTGCGCCCGCCGTCCGATCGCCCACGTCGCGGCCGAGGCCGGGATCTCGCGGCAGTGCTTGTCGAAGTGGAAGTCCAGGTTCGAGGAGCTGGGTGAGGTCGGGCTGTTGGACCGGGCTTGCGTCCCGCACGCGAGCCCGAGGTCCCTGGACCCGGGACTGGTCGCTGTGATCGAGGGGTGGCGCCGTGATCAGAAGTGGTCGGCGCGGGCGATCCACCTGGAGCTGGCCCGACGCGGCCACCGGGTCTCGGTCGCGACCGTCGGCCGGTGGCTGGTCCGGCTGGGCATCAGCCGGCGCCGCGACATCGACCCCGACGGGTCGACCAACCGGCAGGCGCGCACGATCGTGGCCCGTTACCCCGGCCACATGGTCCACCTGGACGTCAAGAAGGTCGGGCGGATCCCCGACGGCGGCGGCTGGCGCGCCCACGGCCGCGGCTCGGCCGCGGACAAGGCCGCCCAGCGGGCCAAGACCAAAGGCGCCCGCGCCGGCTACGTCTACCTGCACTCGGCCGTCGACGGCTACTCGCGCCTGGCCTACACCGAGCACCTGCCCAACGAGACCGCTGCGACCACGATCGGGTTCTTCTGCCGGGCCCGGGCCTTCTTCGCCGCCCACGGCATCGGTCGGCTGGTCCGGGTGATCACCGACAACGGCCCCAACTACACCGCGAAGGCGTTCCACCGCACCGTGACCGCGCTGGCATCGCGCCACCAACGCATCCGCCCCTACACCCCCCGGCACAACGGCAAGGTGGAGCGCTACAACCGGATCCTGGCCGAGGAGCTCCTCTACGCCCGCATCTGGACCTCAGAAGCCGAGCGAGCCGCCGCCATCACCACCTGGAACGTCCACTACAACTACCATCGGCCCCACACCGCCGTCGGCGACCAGCCCCCGGCCTCACGCCTCCACGCAGGCGTCACCAACGTCATGAGCCAGAACAACTAGTTGTAGTTCCCCGTGAGGTTGTGAACGCGGTCTGAGGGGACGGCGCCGCCGATGCCGGTGTGGGGTCGGTGGTGGTTGTAGTGGTGCAGCCAGGCATCGTAGGTCGCGGCGCGGGCCGCCTCGGAGGTGTAGGTGGCGGCGTAGGCCCACTCGGTGGCCAGGGTGCGGTTGAACCTCTCGACCTTGCCGTTGGTCTGGGGCCGGTAGGGGCGGGTGCGCCGGTGCTTGACACCCTCGCCGAGGGCCGCGGCGAACGCTCGAGACCGGTAGCAGGAGCCGTTGTCGGTCATCACCGCGGTCACCGTGACCCCGATCCCGGCGAAGAACGCGTTGGCCCTGCTCCAGAACCCCGCCGCGGTCTCCTTGCGTTCGTCGGCCAGGATCTCGGAATAGGCCAGACGGGAGTGATCGTCGACGGCGTGGTGCAGAAACGCATAGCCCGGACCGCGGCCGTGGCCCGGGCTGTTCTTCTTGCCGGCCAGGCGGCCCAGCACGCGGTGCCCACCGCCGTCGGGGATCCGGCCGAGCTTCTTGATGTCCACGTGCACCAGATCCCCGGGCGCGCTGGCCTCGTAGCGGACCGCGGCGGCCTTGCGCACCGGGAGCCCGGTGGCCTGGTCCAGGTGGGCCAGCAAGGGCATCTGGTAGCGGGCCAGGACCCTGCCGACCGTCGAGCGCGGGACGTGCAGGTGGTAGGCGATGCGGTGCGGGCCCCACCGGCGGGTGAACCGCAACGCCACGATCCGCCGTTCCGTGCGGCGCGGGCACCGGCTCGGGGACCGGCGCGGCCGGCAGGACCGGTCCGTCAGCGGCTGCCCAGCTCGATACCGCCTGGCCCACTTGCTCGCTGTTGCCGGGGAGCACTGGAACCGTTCGGCGGCGCGGCGCACCGCCCACCCGTCCTCGACGATCACCTTGGCCAGCCGCAACCTGCCGGTCGGGGTCAACGGGGCGTTAGCGTGAGTCACGAGGACCTCCGGGTGTTCGAAGACGGTCTGGTAACCCCTTCGATACCGGAGGTCCTCGCCTCCCCGCTCACGCCACGCTGATCACAACGTCCCGAGGAACTACAGCTAGGTCTCGCAGCCGATGCCGTCGCCATCACGGTCGAGATGGGTGCCATACCCGGGCTGCCCCAGGAGGACTGGCGCCGCACCGGCATCGCGAGCTGCGGTGCAATTCTTGTAGTAGACCGCCGGAGCCGGAGCCGGAGCCGGAGCCGGAGCCGGAGCCGGAGCCGGTGCGGGCTCGGGGGCAGGTGCAGGGGCGGGTTCGGGCGCGGGTGCTGGAGCAGGAGCTGGCTCGGGAGCGGGTGCCGGAGCGGGAGGAACGACCGAACCTGCGGGGAGCGGCTCATTGGGGCAGTTCGACAGCACGCTGACCATCGCAGTGCGCTCGGCTTCGGTAACCCAGAGGCCGTAGGTGTACTTGACTCCGACCTGACGTGCCACGTAGGCGCAGCGGTATGGCTTGTTCGGGGGCAGCCACGTTGCGGTGTCGCCGTCCCCCTTCTGTGTGTTCAGGGGACCATCGACGGCGAGAAGGTTCATCGGGTCGTTCGCGAAACCCGCTCGCTTCGTCTCATCCCACTGCTGGGCGCCCTTCTGCCAGGCGTCGGAGAGCGCGACAACGTGGTCGATCTGCACCGCGTTGCTGGTCTCTGCGCCGCGGACGAAGGCAATGCTGCTGCTGCTGTACGGGTCAGCGAGAAGGCCGGTAAGGACGACGCAGTTGTTGGTGCCTGCTTTGAGAGTCTCCTCGGTCAGGTCGCGGGCGAGGATGTCGTTTCGGGTGTCGCATCCGTTGCGGTTCACGTCGATCCAGCCGCTGCCGAACACGTCGCGGGAGTATCCGGTCTTGGGAGCTCGGCCCTTGACCTCCAACAGCGCGGCAGTCGCAAGTGCTGTCTGGGGGACGGCCGTGGACGCGACTGACTCCACATCGACGTCGGGGGCCAACTCCGGGGCCGGGAGCTCCGCGGCCAACTCCTCCAGCGACATCGCGGTTGCGGTTGGCCTGGGAGTGCTGCTCGGACTGGGAGTCGGAGACGTGCTCGGGGTGGTCGATGCCGACTGCGGCGCGGCGGCAGGTGGGGTGGCGTCGGCGGGCGCGGCGGCAGGGGGGATAGCGTCGGCGGGCGCGGCGACGGCGCCGCCCACCATCATCATGACGAGCCCACCGGCGAGCACTCCACCAGCAATCGGGCGCTTGGTGTTGCCGAGCCATGAGGACCGCCTCAGCAGGGCCCACGCTCCGGTGGACAGCATGTAGATGCCCGCGAAGATCAGAAGGCCACTGAATCCGCTGGTCAGCCCGAGGAGCGAGACCAGAGCCAAGCCCACCAACCCGACCTTCCTGGCCCTCCCCATCGGCTTGTTCGGCGGCCGCGATGCGGAGTTGGCAGGGAGTGAGCTCATGCCCGCCCCATCGACATGGCGGGATGCCCGCATGAGCCGGGCAGTCAGAGATAGCGGGTGAGATGTGCGAGCACTTCCGGCCACGCGGCGAGAGTCACGGGCGCCGAGCTCGTGTCCCGGCCGCTGCCCTGGGTCAAGTCCCCGGACGTGGTGCAGCGAGGCCGATCTTCGGAGGGCGTTCTCCCGGTCGTGGCAGGGCCCCGGGCGCGCTCGAGTATCTCCAGCCCCATCACCAAGACCCGCTTGCGGCGCTGCAGCGCCAACGTTCATCCTCGGGCCGCGCCCGCCCGGTGCAGCGCGGCGTGGGTGCTGCCCGCCGGCGGTGGGCCCTAGCCTGGGGGTGTCACCGCAGGCAATGGGGCGGACGGCTCGACGCTCGCGTGTCGCACGGAAGCCCCGGACATCACGAGACTTGGGAGCCGAGCGAGCCGTGTCGCACGACGTCAGACGCCCCTCCTTGAAGGACGTTGCGCGCGCGGCCGGGGTGTCCTATCAGACGGTCTCCCGGGTCATCAACGACGGTCCGCGCGTCTCCGTCGACACCCGCGACCGGGTGCTGGCTGTGATCGCCGAGCTCGGGTACCGCCGCAACGAGGCCGCTCGGGCCCTGGTGACCAGCCGGTCGCAGGCCATCGGCGTGATAGCCGACGCGTCGCCACGGTTCGGCCCGGTGAGCACGCTCGCGGCCGTGGAGCGCGCAGCCCGTGAGGCCGGCTACACGGCGCTCGTCGCCACGATGAGCAATCCGGCTCCGCACGCCGTGGTCGACGCCTTCAACGGCTTCATCGAGCGCGGAGTCGAGGGGATCGTCGTCATCGCACCGCGAGTGCCGCTGGCCCAGGTCACGCAGCAGGTCTCCGTCTCGGTGCCCGTGGTGATGCTCTCCCCGGGGGAGGCGAGCCACGACGGATTCACGGTCTTCTTCGAGGACCAGGAGCTCGGCGCCCGGCTGGCCACGCGTCACCTCATCGACCTCGGCCACCGCGAGGTCGCCCACCTGGCCGGCAACCAGGAGTGGCTCGACGGCCAGGTGCGGTTGCGGGGCTGGCAGGCCGAGCTCAACGCCGCGAAGATCCCTGCGTTGGCGGTCCGCTATGGCGACTGGTCGGGGGAGAGCGCCTACCGGATCGGCCGCAAGATGGTCGCCGAGGGTCTGCCGACCTCGATCTTCATCGCCTCGGACCTCATGGCCCTGGCCTTCCTGCGCGCCCTGTACGAGCACGGTGTCTCGGTGCCGAAGGACATCTCGGTGGTCGGGTTCGACGACAACGAGTTCGCTCCGCAGATGTTCCCACCGCTGACCACGGTGCGGCAGTCCTTCGCCACGGTCGGCGCCCGGTGCATGGAGATCCTCCTCGGCCTCATCGACGGCCGAGCGGTCGACACCACGCCGGCGATCCCTCAGCTCATCGTGCGTCGGTCCTCCGGCCCCCCGCGCTGACGCCAGGCAGGCACGGACACCGCGGCGTCGGCCGATGACGGCACCCGCGGCGGGCGGACCTCGCCGACCGCTCCTTCGGCAAGCGCGGCCCGGACCGTCGTGACCGAATCGTGATGGGCGAACGTTCGCCCGAGCCTTGACGACGACCAGGGCGAACGTTCACACTATCCACGTCACGCACTCCTCGGGGGCAGTGCGAGGTAGCGGGCGGGGTCGAGACGACTCGTCCGCAGATGCTCCACCACCGCTCACCGATCAAGGGAGATTGCTGATGTTGCGTACCCTGCGCTGGGTCGCCCCCGCCGCCGTTGCCGTGCTCGCCCTGACCGCGTGCTCCTCGGGCACCACCGAGGAGACCACCGAGAACGCCGACATCACGGCCCAGGTCGACGCCGCTCTCGCGGAGCTCGAGGGCCAGGTCCTGGCCAAGGGCCCCCACGGCGAGGAGCCAGAGCCCGCCTCGGTGGCCGACCTCACCGACGCCGAGGTCGCCGAGGTCGACGGCATGGGCGCCACGGCCGCGATCGTGCTGCACTACGGCGGCAACGACTGGGCCAACGCCCAGGTGGCCGGCCTCGAGCAGCGGTTCGCCGAGCTCGGCATCGAGATCGTCGCCATCACCGACGCGAACTTCGACCCCGGCCAGCAGGTCTCCGACATCGAGACCGTCATGGCCAAGGACCCGGACATCATCGTGTCCATCCCGACCGACCCGGTCGCGACCGCCGCCGCCTACCAGCAGGCAGCCGACGCCGGCATCAAGCTCGTCTTCATGGACAACGCTCCAGACGGCCTCGAGGCCGGCACGGACTACGTCTCCGTGGTCTCGGCCGACAACTACGGCAACGGCGTCGTCTCCGCGCACCTCATGGCCCGCTCGCTCGGCGGCGCGGGCAAGATCGCGATCATCTTCCACGAGGCGGACTTCTTCGTCACCGCCCAGCGGTACGAGGGCTTCAAGACGACGATCGAGGAGAACTACCCGGACATCGAGATCGTCGAGGAACGCGGGATCGCCGGGCCGGACTTCGCCGGCGACGCGCAGGAGGTCACCGACGCCCTGCTCACCCAGATCCCCGACCTCGCCGGCATCTGGGCCGTGTGGGACGTCCCGGCGGAGGGCGTCATGGCCGCGGCTCGCTCGGCGAGCCGCACCGACCTGAAGATCGCCACCCAGGACCTCGGCACCAACGTCGCCATCGCCCTGGCCAAGAACGAGATGGTCATCGGTCTCGGCGCGCAGCTGCCGTTCGACCAGGGCGTCACCGAGGCGAACCTCGCCGCCGGCGCGCTCCTCGGCAGGGTCGCCCCACCGTACGTGGCGGTCTCAGCACTGCCCGTCACGCACGAGAACGTCCTCGAGGCCTGGACCACCGTCTTCCACGTCGACCCGCCGGCCGACCTGGCGGACTCGTACGTCGACTAGCAGCAACGAGCACCAGCACCGACCGGCGACGTCGTCCGGACCGGGGGTCGCCCCGCAGTGCCCCGGTCCGCACCACTGCCACCACCCCATCGGCTCACCCAGGAGGTGACCATGCCTTCCCCTGCCCAGCCCGCGGTGCGCATGGACTCGATCAGCAAGGCCTTCGACGGCGTCACCGTCCTGCGAGACGTGAGCTTCGAGGTCGAGGCGGGAGAGGTCCACGCCCTCGCCGGCGGCAACGGCGCGGGCAAGTCGACGCTCATGAAGATCCTCCAGGGGGTCTACGAGCGCGACGCCGGGACGGTCGAGGTGTTCGGCGCCCCGTTGCAGGCCACCTCGATCCACGCGGCCAAGGCAGCCGGCATCGGCATGGTGTTCCAGGAGTTCTCACTCATCCCCACCCTCACCGTTGCTCAGAACATCTTCCTGGACAGCGAGCCGACCCGCGCCGGCCTCATCGACGACGCCCAGATGCGCGAGCGGGCCGCCGCCCTGCTGCAGCGCATCGAGGTGGAGATCGACCCAGGCGCCGAGGTCGACACCCTGCCGACGGCGCAGTGGCAGCTGACCGAGATCGCCAAGGCCCTGAGCCAGGAGGCCCGGGTACTCATCATGGATGAGCCCACCGCCTCGCTCGCCAAGCACGAGGTCGACGCACTGTTCGCCCTCATCGGCCGGCTCAAGGCCCAGGGCATCTCGATCATCTACATCTCGCACCGGATGGACGAGATCTACCGGATCGCCGACCGCATCACCATCCTGCGCAACGGGGCGCACCTGATCACCGCGCGGCTGGACGAGATCACCCCCCAGCAGATCGTCGCAGGCATCGCCGGTCGCGAGCTCGCCGGGCAGGCCGAGCGGTCCCACCGCTCCACCGCCGACCTGCCGGTGATCCTCGACGTGCAGGACCTTCACGCCGACGGCGTCAGGGGGGCGACCTTCCAGGTCCGCGCCGGCGAGGTGGTCGGCATCGCCGGGCTCATGGGCGCCGGGCGCACCGAGCTCGCCTGCGCGCTGTTCGGCGTCAACCCCATCACCTCGGGACAGGTCCGCAAGGACGGCGCCCTGATCCAGCTCGGCTCGCCCGCCGCGGCGATCGAGGCCGGTATCGCGCTCATCCCCGAGGACCGGCGCCTGCAGGGCCTGGTCCTGGACCACTCGGTGCGCGAGAACCTCACGCTCCCGCTGCTCGCCACGTTGCGTCGCTGGGGTCTGGTCGCCACCGACAAGGTCCGGGACCTGTCGGACTCGCTCATCGAGCGGTTCGGGATCGTGGTCGCCCGCCCGGACGCCCCTGCCCGACTGCTGTCCGGCGGCAACCAGCAGAAGATCGTCATCGCCAAGTGGCTGGGCACCGATCCCGACGTCCTGGTGATGGACGAGCCCACGTCCGGCGTCGACGTCGGCACCAAGTCAGAGATCGTCCGCATCGTGCGCGAGCTCGCCCAGACCGGAAAGGGGATCATCGTGATCTCGTCGGAGTACCCCGAGCTGATCGCCATGTGCGATCGGTTCCTCATCATGCGCGGCGGCGTCGTCGTCGACAGTCTCGACGCAGACCAGGTCGGCTCCGAGGTCGACCTCGAGCTCGCGGTGCAGGGGCTGGCGGCATGAGCACGACGACGAGCGCACCGGCCGCCACCCGTGGCGGCGCCCTGCGGCGGCTGACCGCCAGGATCGACTGGCGGCGCGACATCATCTACGTCGGCTTCGTCGTGGTGTTCCTGGTCTTCGCCGTCCTGCTCGGCGACCAGGGCTTCCTCAGCACCACGAACCTGCTGAACATCCTTCGCCAGACGGCGATCGTCACGATCATCGCGGTCGGCATGACCTTCGTCATCGCCAACGCCGAGATCGACCTGTCCGTCGGCTCGATCGCCGGCCTGGCCTCGATCGCCACGGCGATGGCGATCTCCCGGTTCGGCCTGGTCCCCGGAATCCTCGCCGGGCTCGCCGTCGGTGCCATCGTCGGGGCGATCAACGGCTCGCTCGTGGCCTTCGTGCGGATCCCGTCGTTCCTGGTCACCCTGGCCATGCTCGGCATCGCCGCCGGCATCGCCCAGTGGGTCACTGCCTCGGCCCCCCAGCCGATCCTCGACGACCTCTACAACACCGTCTTCGGCTCGGGGAACATCGGGTTCCTGCCTGGGCTGGTGATCTGGAGCACGCTCGTCGTCGGCATCGGCGCCGTTGTGCTCAAGAAGGCGCGGTTCGGCCGCCAGGTCCTGGCCACCGGAGCCAACCGGACCGCGGCGGAGTACTCCGGCATCAACACGGCCTCGATCAAGTTCCGGGTCATGATGATCTCCGCGATGGCCTCCGCGCTGGCCGGGATGCTCTACGCGGGACGACTCCAGTCGGGCCGCTTCCAGTGGGGCGCCGGGGACGAGATGAGCGCCATCGCGGCGGTCATCCTCGGCGGCACCGCCCTGTCGGGCGGGCGCGGCTCCGTGATCGGCACCCTCTTCGGTGCCCTGCTCATGGGCCTCATCAACAACGGCCTCATCCTCGCGGGCCTCGACTCGAGCCAGCAGCAGGTCGTCAGGGGCGTGATCATCGTCCTCGCGGTGGCCCTCGCCCGGAAGAAGTAGCACCCACCCATAAGGAAAGGAGCAGTCGTGCCTCAGAACTCCGGCACCCACCGCCCCATCGCAGTACAGGACAGCGCCCTGACCCTTCACGGAGAACCCACCGCGATGTACGGCGGCGCCGTGCACTACTGGCGGCTGGAGCGCGACCGCTGGGCACCGATCCTCGACTCGGTCCGCGCCATGGGCTTCACCATGATCTCGATCTACATCCCGTGGGAGGTCCACGAGATCTCCAAGGGCCGGTTCGACTTCGGTGAGATCAACCCCTCCAACGACATCGACGCCTTCCTCACGCTGTGCGAGGAGAAGGGGTTCTCGATCGTCGTGCGGCCCGGCCCGCAGATCAACTCCGAGCTCACGTGGTTCGGCTACCCCAAGCGGATCCTGGCCAACGAGCGGCTGCACGCCCGCAGCGCCCAGGGCTCCAAGGTCATCCTCACGCAGGTGCCCAAGCCGATTCCCGCGCTCAACTACGCCAGCGAGGAGTTCCTCGACGAGACCGCGCTGTGGTTCGATGCGATCTGCGCCATCCTCGCCAAGCACGCGTACCCGCACGGCGGCATCGTCGCCGCGCAGGTGGACAACGAGATGGCGTACTTCTTCAACGTCAACGCCTACGCCGCGGACTACTCCGACGAGTCGATCGCCGGCTACCGCGAGTTCCTCGCCACCAAGCACGGCGGACTGGCGGGGATCAACGCGGCCTACGGCACCGAGCACGCCGACCTCGCGTCGGTCGAGCCTCCGCGGCGGTTCGAGGGCACGACGTACACGCAGATCCCCTGGTACGCCGACTGGTCGGAGTACCGCGAGCGCTACCTCATCACCGCGATGGACCGCCTCGCCGGGATGATGCGCGAGCGTGGGCTCGGCGGGATCGCCCTGTTCCACAACTACCCGCACCCCCTGGGCCCGGGTGGCGCCGCCTCAGGCTTCACCACGCCGTTCAACCTCATGGAGCTCGAGGACAAGCTCGACTTCGTCGGCTTCGACATCTACGCCCGCAAGGAGCTCTACGCGCACGTCAAGACGGTCGTGTCCTACGTCGTGGGCACCAGCCGCTACCCGTACATCCCGGAGTTCATCGCCGGCGTGTGGCCCTGGTACCTCAACCCGGGCGACCTGTCCGACGAGGAGTTCGTCACCAAGGCCGCGCTCATGCACGGGATCAGGGGCTTCAGCCGGTACATGCTCGTCGAGCGCGATCGCTGGCTGGACTCGCCGATCCGACGCGACGGCCGGGAGCGCGCCGACAAGGTCGGCGTCTTCGGCAAGGTCAACACCCTGCTCGACGAGGCCGAGTACCTGCGGTTCGGTCGGGAGGCCGAGGTGCTCCTGCTCGCCAACAGGGAGTACGACCGGCTCGAGGCCACCTCGGTGCTGATCTCCTTCCCCGGGGACTTCCTCGAGACTCCGTCCGGCTTCTCCGAGTACGCCGGCGCCCTGACCATCAGCGAGGACGCGCTGGGCTTCGACCAGCCCGTCCAGCTGCTCAAGGGCACCTGGTTCGGTGCCTTCTCGGCCGCCCTGGCCGGGTCCGGGTACGGCTCAGTACTCTCCGACACCGCGCTGCGGCCCGAGCGCTGGGCCGGCCGCAAGGTCGTGGTCGTCTCGACGCTCGACTACCTCGATGCGGGTCTGCAGGCCTCGCTGGTGGCCTTCGCCGAGGCCGGCGGGACCGTGGTCATGGGTCCCAAGGCGCCGACGCTGGACAGCGTCATGCGACCGTGCACCGTCCTGGCCGACGCCCTCGCCGGCGCAACCGTGTCCGCGCAGGGTGCGCGGGTCGCTGCGGTCGGATCGGGCCGGCTCGTGCTGGTCTCCGAGCTCGCGCAGGTGGCAGCCGTCCTGGCCGAGGTCGGCGAGGCTGCTGGGCTGACCAGGGTGACGGTCAACGACCCGGGCCTGGACGTCACCGTTCACGGCGCAGGGGACGACCCCACCGCGAAGCTCGTCTTCGTCGCGAACCCGACGGCGGTGCCGATTGCCGCCGTCGTCGAGGTCGGTGGCCGCCTCGGTGCAGTGCGCGAGCTCTGGGACGGCCGGGACGTCACGACGGATGGCACCGCCATCGCCGAGACGCTCGCGCCGTACTCCATCCACATCTACCGGTGCACCGTCACCGCCTGAGAGGGGAAACCTCATGCTGCACAAGGACGTCTTGATGGCGGACATCGATGTCGACCAGTGGCGCAACGCGCAGGCCCTCCTGCTGCGCTCGGCCAAGGGAGCGCGCCGCCTCGTGGTCATCCACGAGGCCGGTCGGGTCCTGAAGTTCCGGCACACCCACGGCCAGGAGGTCACGGGTCGGGTGGACACGGTCACGGACCCGCACGGGCTGGCCCGCGAGCTGTTCGACGCGAACGACGGCGTCGTCGACTTCGTCGTGATCATGGAGCGGCGGGCGGTGGACGCGTACTTCGCCCAGGTCCAGGACGCGTGGGACATCGACGCCGACCTGGATGTGTTCGTCCAGGGCACGTACGCGGCGCTCGACGCCTACTCGGACGGGATCGTCACGTACCCCGGCACCGCCCGGGACACACTCGGCCTGCAGTGGCGGATCGGCGCGTCGCTCGAGGATGTGAACGCTGCGGCTCGGGCGTTCGTCGCCCCGGGCACCACGGCGATCCTCGGGGTCCACGACGGCACGTCGCTCTGGACGTCGCTGGTCCTGGACCTCGACGAGGAGTGGAAGGTCACGTCGATCACCACGGCCGATCCGTCACTCGTCGACATCCACGGCAGCAGGCCGGAGGTCACCGACCGCCTGGTGGCGTGGGTCGAGGGCACTGGGAAGCACGTCTCCCTCGCCGTCGTGGCGGACAGGGCGGCAGCGGACGAGCTCCTCGCCGCACGTGGTCCCGCCAAGGCCGCTGCGTTCCGGAGCCTGCTCACGCAGGGTCAGCTCTCGGTCGGCCGTGCCCCCGAAGCACTACGGGTCGACTGAGGTCCTTGTGGAGGCCCCGTCCACGGGGCTGCCCGCCGGGACAGGGGCCGGGACCACACTGCGGTCCCGGTCCCGCCTCGTCCCGGGGTACGCCGCGGGTGCATCGTCCGAGTCAGTCCGCTCGCCGCCGGACCATGATGACCCGTGATCGGGTGACGGCCATGACGACGGTCGCCCCGATGGTCGGCAGGCCGATGGCAATCGCCGTCAGCACTGCCCAGGGGATCTGGACGGTCCATGCCGGGTCGAGGTCGGGCCATGCTCCGCGCCTGCCGAGGGTCAGTGCCGCGCCGAGGATGACGCCGATGACGAGCCCGAGGGCGGTGCCCACCCCGGTGAGCACGGCGGCGTGGGCGCCTGCGAGCCGTCGACGCCAGGCGGGTTCGGCGCCGACGGCGGCGAGGGTGGCCAGGTCGGGCTGCTGGTCGGCGGCGGCGAGGCCGACGGCGATCCAGGTCGCGGCCAGGGCTAGGGCGAGGGCGATCGCCACGCCGGCGACGGTCATCTGGTGCGGTGCCGGCATGGTTGGGACGGCGGAGTCGATCGTGAACGGGGCCGCGCCCGCCACCCGTGCAACGGCGGTCCTGGCGGCGGCGAGCTCGGTCTCGGTCACCGCGCCCGCGGGCGCCGCGAGTGCCCCCACCTGCAGGTTGGTGATGCCAGCGGCTTCGAGCCCGGGCAGGGCAGCTGTGGGGATGACCGGGCCCTGCTGGGTGAACGAGGCGCGAAGGACGTGCCCGGGCACGGCGAGCTCCGCCACGTCCGTGCCGTCGACGTTCACGGTCAGGTGCACCGTCCCGTCCGGCCAGAGGGCGCTGGAGTCGTAGACGAGAGCTGCGCCGTCGGCGAGTGCGTCAGCTGCGGCGGCGCTGCCAGGCAGCCCTGTCGTGCGGACCATGGTCCCGTCGTCCACGACGACGTCGAGTCCGCCGTAGGTCAGTCCCTTCGTCCAGCTCGTACCCGTCGTCGCGCAGCGGGCGTCGCGGGAACCGTCGGCACGCTCTTGGGGCGTCAGGGCCCGTTCGATCGCCCAGAGCGGGCACTGGTTGTCGGTCGGGGTCGCGGTGCGCACGGCGATCATCGCGTTCGGTGCGCCGTCGACGGTCAGGATCTGGATCGGGGCGAGGTCGCCCAGAGGCGCGGCGTCGGCGGCTGCCGCGAGGGCTCGCGCGGGGACGTGGATGCGGTCGTCGCCGGTGAGCCAGGTCCGGTCGAGGACGATTCGGAGGACGCCCTGTGTGGCGGTGGGCACGTACGTGTTGCGGGTGTGCGCGAGGTCGCCGGCCAGCAGCGTCGCCCCGGTGACGCCACCTGCGACAGCGGCGATCACCGCGGCCAGCGCGGGACCGGTGCGGGAGCGGTGACGGAGCGCGTCGCGCAGTGCGTACCGACCGGCGAGCGGGAGCCGGACGTGCACCCTGGCGGCCAGGGCGAGCAGTCCGGGCGCGGACGCGACGGTCCCGAGCAGGACGCCCACCACGCCAGCGAGGGTCACCGTGGGTAGGGAGCGCACGGCTCCCACGAGAACCGCGATGGTGCCGAGCAGTCCTACCAGAAGCCCGGCCCGGGTCGAGCGGTGCCCGTGTGCTGTGGCACGGGAGTGCCCGTTCAAGACCGCGAGCACGTCGAGCCTTCCCGCCGCCCGGGCGGGAAGTGCCGCGGCCGCCAGGCTGACCAGCAGCCCGATCAGGACGACCCCGGCCAGTTGCGCCCACGGCACCACGAGGTTGACGAGCTCGCCCATTGCCTTGATCAGGACCGCGCCGAGGACGGTACCGGCCGCGGCCCCGACCAGCGATGCACCCAGGCCGATGACCAGTGCGCCGCCGAGCACCGTTCGGCGCAGCTGAGCGCGGTCCGCGCCGACAGCGGCCTGAAGTGCGAGCGCGCGACGAGAGCGCTGGGCCCCGACGGCGAACGCGGGCCCGACCAGCAGGACCATCTCGGTCAGCCCGACCCCGATCAGCCCGGCGTAGACGGTCAGCGACGACACAGCTGGGGTGTCGGCGGCCGACCAGCCGTCCTGGTAGTAGGGCATCGCGCTGCGCGGTGGCGGATCGGCGAGGACGGCGCGGCTGGCCGCGACGAACCCGAGCTCGTTCAGGTCGAGCACCTGCTCCCACGTCACGGGCACGGGACCGCCCACGAACCACTCGAGCCTGGCATCGGCCGGCGAGGGCGTCGCCACTGCGGCCAGGGCCGGCGCGGTGCCCGGCAGGCCGACGACCGCTGCGACCTGCGCGTGCTTCGACAGCTCCCCGACGACGAGGGTCGAGGCGGGTGCGCCGTTCGAGACCGTGATGGTCACGGTGTCGCCGATCGAGGCGTTCAGGCCTTGCAGCACCCACGGCATTGCCACCACCTCGCCCGGCGCGCTCGGGAGGCGCCCGGCCGTGAGTGGCAGCACGGGTCTGGTCAGCTCGTCCAGGGTGAGCTCGCCGTAGTCGAGCTCGAGTCCCTGGCCGGCCCCGACAGCGCGAGCGCCGGCGGTGACGAGCTCGCGCAGCGTCGCCTCCGGCCCGAGCACCCCGCGCACGTCCTGCTCGAGCCCCGCGGGGCTCTCGTTGGTGACGGTGGTCTCGTCGTACATGCAGCTGCCACCGGTCCCGCCGCGCAGGTCCTGGGCGACGGCGACCGGGCACTCGTGGCGGACCCGCGCCTCAGCGGCCGTGCCCAGCATCAGCCGGGAGAACGTCGCGTCGGTCGCGACAGACGAGGCCAGCGCGACCAACCACGTCGAGCCGGCCAGGACAGGCAGGGCGACCAGCAGTGCCACGAGCGCCGTGCGGGGCCTGGCCCGCCGCGCCTCACGCCGTGCGATCCGGGCGGCCACCCGCCATCGAGCCCACCAACCGCTCATCAGTGCTCGCCTGCGGCGTGCCCGGCCAGGAGCGACTCGGGTCCGGCGGGGGTGCCGGTGGTGTCCACCACGATGCCGTCGCGCAGGAAGATCGTGCGATCGGCCCAGGCCGCGAACCGCGCCTCATGGGTGACCAGCAGCCCGGCGGCGCCGGCGTCGACCCTGGCCCGGAGCAGGCGCATGACGTCCTCACCGGTGACCGAGTCGAGGGCGCCGGTCGGCTCGTCGGCCAGCACCAGACGCCGGGGCCCGACCAGGGCGCGGGCGATCGCCACCCGCTGCTGCTGGCCACCGGACATCTCGTCGGGGAACCTGTCCGCGAGCTCGGTGATGCCCAGGTCGTCCATCGCGACCAGTGCCTCGCGTCGGGCTGCGCGGGTGGCCACGCCATCCAGCTCGCGGGGGAGGGCGACGTTCTCCGCGGCTGTGAGTGCGGGGATCAGGTTGAAGTCCTGGAACACGTATCCGACGCTGCGCCGGCGCAGCCGTGCGCGGCCGCGCATGTCGAGTGCCGAGATCTCCGTGCCGGCCAGCGTGACCGTGCCATCGCTCGGGGTGTCCAGCCCACCTGCCAGGTTGAGCAGGGTCGACTTGCCCGAACCGGACGGGCCCATCACCGCGACGAGCTCGCCCAGGCGCACGTCCAGGTCCACCCCGCGCAGGGCGTTGACCGCTGTGGCGCCGTGACCGTGGACCCGGTGCACCCCGCGCAGGGACAGCAGTACCGGGCCGAGGGCCGGGGTCATCGGCGTGCTCCGCGGGTGGCGTCGGCCCCCTGCGCCGACGCCACACCGCCAGGCTGCGCGGCGTTCTCGGCCGCCGGCGCCGGATCAACGGCGGCTGGACGAACGGCAGCCCTGGCGACCCGCGCCTCGACGTGGTCCAACCACCGGACCTCGGCCTCAGCCGCGAACACGAGGTGGTCCAGCACCAGCGACCAGGCCAGGTCCGCCTCGGGCTCGCCGTCGGGTCGGCCGGTCGCCTTGAGCCGGGTGTAGTCGTGCAGGGCGCGCATCGTCTCGGTGCGCTGGGCCTGCACCACCGCCCGCACATCTACCCCCCGCGCGGTCACCGCGAGGGCCAGCTTGATCGCCAGCTCCTCCCTCGCGGGCGCGCCACGCTCCACCGGCCGCGACCACCAGGCGGCGGCCTCCGCGGCGCCGGCCTCGGTCAGCCGGAACCGCTCCAGCTCTCGCTCGCCCGGGTGGGGGACCGGCTCGACCAGCCCATCGCGGATCAGACGCTGGACCGTCGTGTAGACCTGCCCGATGTTGACCGGCCACGTGCCGCCGGTGCGCCGCTCGAACTCGGTCTTCAGCTGGTAGCCGTGCATCGGCCGCTCGGCCAACAGCGCCACGATCCCCTGACGAACAGACACGGTGCCCCCTGCGCATACTCGGTATGTAGGCAGCAAACCATACTCGGTAAGTAGCGCAGGTCAAGGACGGTGAGCACGGTGGAGCGTCCACCGGATCGCTCCCCGTCGCCGGCAGGGACGGAGCTGGGGCTGCCGTTGACGATGACGCTGACGCGTCGCCAGGGCTGCTGTGCTTCGGAGGAAGGTGAGCTCCTGGCTCATCCAGTCGTGCCAGAAGGCTGTGGCCTTCCGGGCGGCCCCGTTGACACCGAGAGCGATGTCGCGGGCGGTGCCGCGGTCGCCGCCGGCGGCGGCTTGGTCTCCGATCATCCCGCCGCGGTGCTACGCCGGGAAGGCCCAGGACGTCGCCACCCGCACCGCCTGGCGTGGCCCCGGCACTCCCGGTCGGTCCCGATGTCGCCCCACGTGGTCGAGGACAGAGCTCGGCCCGCGGGTCCCGGGTGGGCATAAACTTCACTGCTAAAGTATCGCCGTGACCACGGCGGACCCAGGCGTTCGGCCCCTCAGCCCCGAGGAGCAGGACTTCCTGCGTGCGCTGGCGCGCACCGTGGTGTTCGTCCCGAGGGCCTTCGAGGCCGACCTGGGTCGGGCGCACGGTCTGTCGATCAGCGAGTTCTTCGCCCTGATGCACCTGTCCGAGACCCCGCAAGGGCGGCTGCGGATGGGCGACCTGGCGGCGGCGACGGCGCTGACCCTGGGTGCGGTGACCAGGGTCGTCAAGCTGCTGGAGGGCAAGGGTCTGGTGGAGCGCAGACCGAGTGCCTCCGACGGTCGCGTCCACGAGGCGGTCATCACCGAGGCCGGGCACGAACGTCTCGCCCAGGCTCATCCGGCGCACGTGGCGGGTGTCCGGCGTCGCATCTTGGACAAGCTCGACGGCCTCGACCTGCGGACGTGCACCACGGCGCTGTCGCGCATCAGCCAGGACGACTCGACCCCGAGACCCCAAGGAGAGAGCCAGCCGTGAACGTCGCCCATGCGGGGGTCAGCGAGTTCGACCGCTTCGGACCCTGGATCGACGAGGTCCACGTCCCCGAGGACGTGCCCCGGCTGTTTCGCGCCTACCCGATCGACCTCGGCGCGGCGCGTGTGGTGCTCAAGGTGCCGCGCAACATCGCGCGCAGGGACGCGACGGCGGACATGGACCTGTACGACCATCTCCTGGTCCTGGAACAGGACCAGCTGACCGTGCTCAGCCGACACGCGGTGACGGCCACGCGAGGCGTGAGGTCAGCCGACGGCCCCGGCTATGACGTCCTGACCGTCCCACTGGTCGACGTGGTCGCGATCCACGACGTGGTCAACCTCCTGGACGGTCGGCTGACCGTCGCGACGTCCGCGGGTGCGTCGGTCACCGTGCGCTACAACGGCGCGGCACGAGCCAAGGTCAACAGGTTGGTCGACGAGCTCCGGGCGGGCGCCGGCGCGAGACCGTCGAGCCCCGTCAGCTCGGCGCTCCTGGCTGCGGCCCGGCCCCCCGCGGACGTCACGGCGTCGCCGGACGCCGGGCCCGCCGACAAGCTCCTGGTCAGCGACTTCCTCGAGGTCCGCCGCGGCAACCCCGACCTGATCGCCTGGGCGTGTCACGGACGGAGGCCCCTGGCCCCGAGCGGAGAAGGCCTTCAGGGTTCCGTTCGACGCGCGCTGCACGCACTGTCGCCGATGACCCTGCACGGTGCCGTCGTCTCGGCGGACGCGGTCGCGTTGGAGGTCTTCGGTCGGCACGCATGGCTGGTGCGAGGCAGTGTGCCGGTGAACTCGTCGTCGCGCCTGGTGATCCCGCTCGGCGCCCCCGATCGCCTGGACGTCGTGCCCAACCCGGTCTACCCAGGCGCCACCATGGTCACGATCCGAGCCGGCGCGTGGGCCACCGAGCTCGCCGTGCCGAACGACTCGGTGGCCCAGCTGCTGCTGAGCGCCGCTGCGGAGATCTGTCGGACGTGACCCCCGGTCGGTGCGGAGGGGTGTTGCCCATGCTGCGCCTGCCGCCGCGGCGCTGCACGCCGAGCAGGGGGCGGAAGCCCAGCAGGGGTTGACCCATCCGGGTGAAGCGGGGACGATGGCTCTGCGGGATCTACAACGATGTAGATGAGGGGGAAGCATGCGCAACAGTTCACGTCTGCGGTCGACGGCGGTGGCTGCGGCCGTCGCGGTGACCGTCACGTTCGGCAGTGCGGCGAGCGCCGGCCCGGGCATCGACGCCGGGCGCAACAACGGTCAGGGCGACGACCCGTACGGCGGCAAGAGCGTCGTCGGCGAGACCTCACCCATCCACGACCCGGCCCTCGTGGTCGAGGGCGACACCTGGCACGTCTTCTCCACCGGCCTGGTCAACCGGGAGAACGGCGGGACGATCCAGCACTGGCGGTCGACCGACGACGGCACCACCTGGGAGTACGTGGGCACGATCTGGGACCAGATCCCCGCGTGGATCGACGAGCGCCTGACCGGCGTCGACAACCTGTGGGCCCCGGAGGTCTACGAGCACGACGGCACCTACTACCTGTACTACTCGGCGTCCGTCTTCGGGCAGAACACCTCGATCACGGCCCTCGCGACCTCGCCGACCCTCGACCCGGAGGACCCGGACTACGCCTGGACCGACCAGGGCGAGGTCGTCTCGTCCCCGGTCGAGGGCCTGCCCGACGGCAAGACGTTCAACGCGATCGACGCCGGGATCGTCGAGGACCGCGACGGCACGCCGTACATGGCGATCGGCTCGTACTGGTACGGCATCTGGCTCGTCGAGCTCGAGTGGCCCAGCGGCAAGCCGGTGGCGAACTGGCGCGACACCGCGGTGAACATCGCCGACCGCTTCATCCCAGGCAACCCCATCGAGGCCCCGTACGTCGAGGAGCACGACGGCTGGTACTACCTGTTCGTCTCGTTCGACCGGTGCTGCGCCGGCGCGGACTCGACCTACAAGGTCGCCGTCGGGCGGTCCCGGGATGTCACCGGACCGTACCTGGATCAGGAGGGCCGCGACCTGTTCGGCGGGGGCGGCACGGTCATCCTCGCCGAGCACGGCGCGATCGTCGGCCCGGGCGGCCAGTCCGTCGACGACGGCTGGCTCGCGTTCCACTACTACGACGCCGCCAACGAGGAGATCCCGTACTTCCCGACGCTCGGCCTGCAGAAGCTCCGCTGGGTCGACGGCTGGCCCGTGGTCGACCAGACCGTGGCGCTGCCCGAGGTCACCCTGCAGCCACACGACACCCGGGCCTCCGAGCACGGCGTCGTACGTCTCACCGCCGCGGCGTCGGGCACGCCGACCCCGGTGGCCGTCTGGCAGCGGTCCGACGACGGCGGCCGGACCTGGGTGGACCACGCCACCGACGTGCTCGACCGTCGGGGTCGCACGACGGTGACGCTGCGCGTCGACGAAGGCCTCGACGGCAGCCAGTGGCGCGCCGTCTTCCACAACCCGCACGGGACGGCGTCAACCGATCCCGCCACCGTCACCGTGCGAGGTCACCGGTCCGGCCGGTGACCGCCCGGACGGCACCCTGACCTCCTCACCGGGGCGCCGTCCGCCGGCGGAGGGGCTCATGGCGCCCTGACCGTCCGGACGGGCGTCCCGGTGGGCGCGGCGAGCCACGCACTCGTGCGAAACTGCCGGTGTCTGGCGTAGCGGCGTCGACCCGGACGAGGCGCGTCGTACCCGGCCGGCGAAGACGATGCGAAGGAGCGTCGTCGTGCACCCTGCTTTCCAGCTCGCCGGGTCCCTGCTCATCCTCGTGCCGTTCGTCCTCGCTCAGCTCAACCGGCTGACCACCGACGCGACGGCGTACCTGCTGCTGAACCTGGTCGGGTCCTCGATGCTCGCGGTCGATGCCGCGATCGGCAGGCAGTGGGGCTTCCTCCTGCTGGAGGGTGTGTGGGCGATCGTCTCGGCCGCCGCCCTGGTGAAGCTGCTGACCGCTCGGGCCGCCCGACCTGACAGGCCCCCGGCCGAGGTGTGAGCGCCCCAGGTTGCGGCCCGGCCGACCGCGGCCTCCCACCGGACGTACCTGCTCGGCCGTCTCCGCCGGGTCGACGGTGAGCTGCCATCGCTCGACGTCGGTCCGTGCGCGAGGATTGCGGCACGACCGGGAGGAGTGCAGATGGCGCTTGGCCTGTACCTCGCGGCCGCCGTGGTCGGCGGACTCCTCGCCGTGGCGGTGCGGCTGCCGCCCCTCGTCGGATACCTCGCGGCGGGCTTCGCCCTGGGCGCGTTGGGAGCACCGGAACCGACGGCGCTCGAGCCGATCGCCGAGCTGGGTGTGGTCCTGCTGCTGTTCGCGATCGGGCTCAAGTTCGACGCGCGCACGTTGCTGCGCCGGGAGATCTGGCTGACGACCAGCGTCCACGTGGTGCTCTCCACAGCGGTCGGGATGGGCTTCCTCGGCCTGCTCGCCGTGGTCGGCAACGGACTGGTCGCCGACGAGCCGGCGGGTGCGCTCGCCCTGGTCGGGTTCGCGTTGTCGTTCTCCTCGACGGTGTTCGTCGTCAAGGTTCTCGAGGACCGGTCCGACACGACGTCCCTGTACGGGCGGATCGCCGTCGGCCTGCTCGTCATGCAGGACGTGGCAGCTGTCGCCTTCATGGCCGTGGCGGGCGGGGAGCTGCCGAGCCCGTGGGCCCTCGCGCTCGTCCTGCTCGTGCCGGCGGCGTGGCTCCTGCACCGGATCTGGGACCGGATCGGGCACGGCGAGCTGCAGGCGCTGTTCGGCGTGACGGTCGCCGTGGCAGTCGGCTGGGGCCTGTTCGAGGCGGTCGGCGTGGACGGTCAGCTCGGCGCCCTCGTCATGGGCATGCTCCTGGCGAGGCACCCGAGCGCACCCGAGCTGTCCCGCTCCTTGATGACCTTCAAGGACCTCATGCTCGTCGCGTTCTTCCTGCAGATCGGGCTGCACGGCCGGCCGGGCCTCGAGGACCTGCTGCTGGCGGCCGCGCTCCTGCTCGTCCTGCCGGCCCAGGTCGCCTTCTACGCGGTACTGCTGTGGGCCATGCGGCTGCGACGACGCACGGCATTCCTCGCAGGTCTCGTCCTGGCCAACTTCTCGGAGTTCGGCATCATCGTCGCCTCCGTGGGCGCGTCGGCCGGTCTGCTGAGGGAGCGCTGGGTGCTCGTGATCTCGCTGGCCGTCGCCATGAGCTTCGCGGTGTCCGCCCTGGTCAACCGGCGTGGGGTCGAGCTGGCCACCCGGATGGTCCGACTGCTGCCGCACCACAGCACCTACCAGCTGCACCCTGACGACCGGCTGGTCGACGTCGGCGAGGCGGACGCCCTGGTGCTCGGCCTCGGCCGCATCGGCTCGGCCACCTACTCACGTCTGCGAGACGAGTACGGGCTGTCCGTCGTCGGCGTC
This sequence comes from Cellulomonas sp. KRMCY2, assembly GCF_000526515.1. Lineage (NCBI taxonomy): Bacteria > Bacillati > Actinomycetota > Actinomycetes > Micrococcales > Cellulomonadaceae > Cellulomonas > Cellulomonas sp. KRMCY2. Next base: position 571,969 of record NZ_JAGF01000001.1, on the reverse strand, counting down.
GAGCATGACCAGAGCCGGGTGACCGAGCTCGCCGACCAGGGCTACGACGTGCTCCGCGCCGATGCCACCGACGTGGAGTTCTGGGCCCGGGTGAAGCGGGCCGGAAGTGTGCAGGTGGTGGTGCTCGCCATGCCGTTCCACAATGCCAACCTCATCGCCCTGGCCCGCCTCCATGCCGCCGGTTTCACGGGCAAGGTGGCCGCAGTGGCGCGGTACGACGACGACGTCGCGGAGCTACGACGGCACGGCGCCGACGCCGTGTTCCACCTCTACGGATCCGCCGGTGACGCGCTCGCCGACCACGCGACCGAGGTGCTCCTGCATCGCCGGAGCGGACCCACGCACGACCCGGGTGCCGCACCCCGACCGGCCCCCGGTTGAGGCCCGAGGGGCTGGGGTCTTGTGTCGGCCTCGCGACCGCGGCCCTCCGGCCGCCGATGTCCGAGGCCGACGGGGTGACGTACCTTGCGGCGGCTCACGATGATCGTCCGCGGCGACGTCGTCGAGTGGCTCCGCGCGTACTGACGCGCGCAGGGGAACGACGACGACGACCGCGTGACTCCTGTCGCCGGTGTGGGATCAAGGAACGGGCGCTGCGTGTCGAGAGGGTGGACATGGGGTGGCGAGGGGTGCGGAAGGTCGCGGCAGGGTGCGTCGCGGTGGCACTGCTGACCGGTTGCGCCATGGTGCGACCCGTGCCGGTCAGCTGCGACCCGCCGGTGCCCGCCGATGCGTCCGCGGCCGCTCGGGAGTACGCCGCCACCACGCACGACGCGCTCGGGGCCCGTCGCGAGCTCTCCGACACGATCGCGGAGCAGAACATGATGATGTCGCGTGACGACATGCGTACTGCGGCGACCATCGACGCGGACTTCCTGGTCGGCGTCCGGGCGATCGTGTTCCCGCGCGACGCGGTGTCCAGTGCGGACGACTTCATCCGTGCCGTCGAGGCCGACGACACGTTCCTTCTCGCTGCGGCCGCGGACGAGGGGTACTACGGGGCCCGTCTCGATGAGCGGGAGCGTCTGCGTGAGGAGCGCATCCAGGCCGGTCTGCGCCTCCGGGAGGCGCTCGGACTGCCGCCGTCGGCCTGCTCGCTGAACCTGCCCTGACGCGCCGTCGACCGCGACAGCGCCCCCTGCCCCTCCTCCACGGCAGGCGGCATGAGCGTGCGTTCAGGTCTTGCCGCGGTCCGCGACGAGCGCCTTCAGAAGCCCTTGAGGGGGCTCCTCGCCCAGCCAAAGACGGTCTTGTCGGAGTCGCTCGAGGCGCTCCAGGTTCATCCACGCGGGCAGAGCGTCGGCGATTCCCAGCTCGGGGTACTTCTTGAGGATCGCTTCCCGCGACGGCGCGACGAGCACGCCCCAGAGGCCACCCATGCCGTAGTCGTATGCGACCAGGAACTCCCCGGGCTGCATCACGCTGTCAAGGTCGCCAGCACCCATGCCGCAACTCTCCCACCGCGGTCGGGCATGAGCGCGTGACGCCATGCCGCCGTGCCGCGTGCGGCCGATCCGGGCGAGCGTAGCCGCCCTCAGTGCGGCATGACCGCGCGTCGACCCACCCGGGGTGGGGCACCGTCGCCGAACCATTGCACGGACCGCGCGTTGGCCGTCAGTACTCGCGGGAGGACAGCACGCAGAACTCGTTTCCGTCTGGGTCGGCGAGCACTTCCCACGTCGCTGCGGCGCCCTGGCCGACGTCGACCCGTGTCGCGCCCAGTGACAGAAGGCGCTCGATCTCGGCGTCCCGATCAGCGCTCACGTGCGGTGCCAGGTCCAGATGCAAGCGGTTCTTGCCGTGCTTGTCGTGCTCAACGGGCACGAAGACGAGACCCGGCGGCACCTGCTCGAATCGCAACGTGGGCGCCAACTCACCTGCCCACTGCGGGACCAGGACCACTTCGTCATCCGTCTCTACCACCGCGTCCCAGCCGAGCGCCCCGGCCCACCAGCGCGCCAGGGCGCGGTGGTCGCGGGACTCGACGACGGTGGAGTACCAGCGAAGTGCCATGGGGTGTCCCTCTCAGGTCGGACTCGTGGGACAACGGTGGGCCAAGGGCGCCGTCGTCGTCTACCCCCGGCGGCCGGCACACCACACCACCGCTGGCGAGGCGTGGTGCGAGTCCGTTCACGGCACGGCGCTCAATCCGAGTCCCGACCTGCCGTGTCAGGGTTCGAAGGCCTCTCCAACCGCCGTCCGCTTCTCGGCATGGCCGGTCGTGTCTCGGTCGCGCCTTGAACGGCAGCGGTGTCGGCTCTGCTGCGAAGGTCCGACTAGCCCGCGGCGTTCCGCAGAAGCCACTCGGTCTCGGCGTCGCGGCCCATGGTGGGGTCCGGAGGGTCAGAGGCCTCTTGCGAGGTGATGGTCTCGTCGAGGCGGATGGGCTCGGGCAGCTCGCGATAGTCCGTCGCGTGCCCCGAGACCCTCGGTGCGGCGACCGCACCCCTCAGGCCCATTCAAGGCCCAGCTCGGTCACCCGGCGGGTGATGGTGTCGCTGCGTTGTCGGCGGTTCACAGGCTCGGGGCGATAGGCCAGGCTCACGCGTCGCGTGCCCAGCATCGGCCAGCCGCCGTCCGTGAGTCTCCATGACCGGATCAGGTCCACGGCTTCGGCCATCGCGTTCGCCGGAACATCAACATCTATGGCCGGCTGCACCAGTTCGACAAGGTCGATCACGTAGTCGAGTGGAAACGCCGGGAACACCCACCTGGAGCCCTCGGGGTCGGTCCTGGTGCGGCCGGCCAATGGCACGATCGCGCCGGACCTGCTGAACATCACCCGCCTGTCGATCAACAGGCGCCGCATGGCGGTCAGATGGGCGTCAGCGGCGACGGGCAGGCCGGCCCTCCGAGCGGCCGCCAAGGCCGAGACGGCTGGGACCAGGCCCAGAAGGCAGGTGGTGGCAGCCATGCAACCGCCGTACCGCGTGCGCAGGTATTCGCCCCACAGCGGGCCCGCAGGCTCGTGGTACACCACGCCGCCGTACACGACGGGCTGATGGTGCACGATCCACTGCAGCAAGGGCATGGCCGCGTCCGCGCGGCCCGCACGCACCAGCAGGCGGGCCATCATGCCTGTGTAGCACGGCACCACCGAGTCGCGGGTTCCGTCGATCGAACCGCCACCGTCAACCACCGCGTTCAGTGAAAGGAAGTCGAGCGCCCGCGACAGGCACGGTTCATCGTCCAGTCCGGCTTCCTGCAGCGAACGTGCTGCGAAGATCGTGGGCACGATCCGTCCAGGCGCCGTGGCTTGCTGCCCCCACGAACCGTCCGCACGCTGTCCGGCGGCGAGCCGCTCGAGCGCCGCACCCGGTGAACCCCCACTCATCTTCCCCCGCCCCACGAATGCCGAGAGCCGCACATCGATCACGCGCGCCGCCGGGCCGGCTGCGCGGGGCCCGGCCCCGGACGGCGCGGGAGTAGCCTCGCACGCGCCGGGGCCGACGACGAGAGGACCAGGGATGCCAGGCGGGCTGCGCGCGGATGCACGCCGGGCACTTGCCGACGTGGACGTCAACGTCGGCTTCGCCCGCGTCGTCGTCGACGACCTCGTCGAGGGCGAGCTGTGGGCCGACCGTCCACGGGAGCCGCGCGCGTTCCACGCCGTCCACCCGTGCGGGATGTCGCTCGTCTGGGGTCCGGACGTGGAGTCCGTCGTGGACGACGTGGTGAGGCGGATCGGTGATCGCGCTGCGCGAGGGCTCGGCGAATGGCTCCAGGTCGAGCCCAGCTGGCACGGCCTGGACTGGGATCGGATGCTCAGCGCGGTGCCGCTCGAGCGGTACGTGGTCACCGAGGGGAGCGTCGGTCCGGCGCGCGCGACGGTGGGCGCCGTGCGGCGCACCCGGCTCCACTTCGCGTTCGAACCCTCTGCGTTCGCGGCGCGGCCCCCGGTCGGCACCGATGCCGGCACCTGGAGCCTGCGACACGCGACGGAAGCCGACTTCACCTGGGAGGGCTCGACAGTCCCGGGACGGTTCTGGCCCGACGCCGCCGCCTTCCTCGCTCGCGGCGGCGGGTGGGTGGTCGAGGTCGACGGCACGCCGGCGGCGATCTCGTTCTGCGCGTTCCGCGTGGACGACGAGCTCGAGATCGGGATCGAGACGCATCCGGACTACCGGCGGCGCGGCCTGGCGAGCGTGGCTGCCTCCGCCATGATCGAGGACCTGCTCGCTGCCGACTTGACACCGGTCTGGTCGTGCCGCGAGGACAACGTGGGCTCGCTCCGGCTCGCCCACGTGCTCGGGTTCGCTGTGTCCCGGCGGCTGCCCTACTTCGAGGTGCTGCCCCGAGTCACGACGGGGGAGCGCCTGGAGCGCACGCGCCACGGGAGCTGAGTCCGGAGCCGAATGGGGCGTTGCCCGGTGCCTGGGGGCGTTGGTCTGCAGCGGCCGAGCGCTCACCGCCATCCGGATCGCGAGCGGAGATGCTCGAGATCGGGCCCGTAGGCGCGAGGGAGGGTCTGGCGTTACCGGGAAGACCGGTCACTGCCACGGCGTCGTGGGGCGCGCTTGGATGGGTGTCGACGACGACGGTGGACCGTGAGCCCGCGCGCCTGCCCGCCCGCCTCGACCCAAGGAAGCGCAGCATGGTCAGCCAGAAGCACGCAGTCACCCTGAACAACGGTGTCGAGATGCCGGTCATGAGCACAGTCATGATGAGTCGAACGCTCGGCAGCGACGGACCCGAGGTCTCCGCGATCGGGCTGGGTTGCATGGGCCTGAGCCACGGCTACGGACCGCCGGTCGACCGCAAGGATGGCATCGCCCTTCTCCGTGCCGCTGTCGACCGCGGCATCACGTTCTTCGACACCGCCGAGGTGTACGGGCCGTTCACCAACGAGGAGCTCGTCGGTGAGGCGCTCGCACCGGTCCGCGACCAGGTGGTCATCGCCACCAAGTTCGGCTTCAGCGTCGACGGCACCAGATCCACCGGGCTGGACAGCCGGCCCGAGCACATCCGGGCGACGGTCGAGGACTCGCTGCGCCGGCTGAGGGTGGACTGCATCGACCTGCTCTACCAGCACCGCGTCGACCCCGACGTACCCATCGAGGACGTCGCCGGTGCCGTCAAGGACCTCATCACCGCGGGCAAGGTCAGGTCCTTCGGCCTGTCCGAGGCCGAGGTGAGCACCATCCGACGGGCCCACGCCGTCCAGCCGGTCACCGCGCTGCAGAGCGAGTACTCGCTGTGGTGGCGCGAGCCCGAGGCGCAGATCCTGCCGACGCTGCTCGAGCTGGGCATCGGGCTCGTTCCGTTCAGCCCGCTCGGCAAGGGCTTCCTCACCGGCGCGATCAGCAGCACGACCGCGTTCGCCGACACCGACCTGCGCAGCAGCCTGCCGCGCTTCACCGAGCAGGCGCGCACAGCCAACCAGGCACTCGTCGACCACCTCACGGTGATCGCCGCACGCACCGGCGCCACCGCCGCGCAGATCGCGCTGGCGTGGCTGCTCGCCCAGCACCCGTGGATCGTGCCCATCCCCGGCACCACCAAGCTCCACCGGGTGCTGGAGAACGCCGGCGCACTCGACGTCGAGCTCAGCCCGCAGGACCTCGCAGAGCTCACCGAGGCCAGCGACCGCATCGACCTGACCGGAGACAGGTACCCCGAGCACATGCAGCGGTGGATCGACCGCTGACCCGGACGGGTGACCTTCCCGTCGGCGTCAGGTCAGTGCGAACCCCGTAGGCGCCCGACGGTCGTCACCCGCCCGACGGGTCCACGGACGGCTCGGGGCACGCCGTGGCGCCGTCGGTGAGCATCTCGAAGTGCCACATCTCGTTGGCGTACGTGCGGCACAGACCGAACTCGAGGGAGTGCTCGCCGAGCCAGAGCGCCCCCTCGGTGTCGCCGACGTCGATGGCCTGCCCCTGGACGTGCGCCGAGTCCTCGGGCGGCAGAACCCAGCGGCTCGCCTCCGCGAGCGACCCGTAGCGCTCGACCGCGCCGTCGAGGAGGGCCTGCTGCTCGGTGGTCGAGCGCCAGCCGGAGGTGATGCGCAAGGTGACGTTCTCGGCGGCGGCCGCCTCCTGAGCGACGTCGAACCTGCGCTGCAGCTCGGGATCCAGGCCCGTGGCCGCGGACGGTGTGCCCGGGGAGGCGCCCGTCCCGCCGACCGCACGGATGTCGAGGCCCGCCGCCCGCAGGAGCGGCCCCGAGGCATGCCAGGCGGCAGCGACCACGAGGAGCACCAGGAGCGTGGTGGAGAGGCGCCGGCGGCGGGCGGGGCGGCGAGGGGTCTGGGGGCGCGTCGTCATGTCTTCGAGCCTCGCGAGCCGTGCCCGGGTCCCGCGTCGCCCGGCGGTCCCATCGGCGCCGCGACGGCCCTGACCGGGCGATCAAGGCGCCCGGGGGAGTGGGCGCGACCTGAGGGGGATGACCCGGGACGGTCGGGAGGTCCCGGGGTGGAGGGCCGCGCGGTGAGGGTGGGCCCTCGGGGGGTGGGGCCGCGGCACGAAGCGGCTTAGCGTCGAACCGTGTCCGAGCCCGGTCGTCCAGCCCTCGGCCCCCGCCCGCTCCACCGTCCGCCGTCGGGTGCCGACGTGGTGCTCGCGCTCGCCGCGAGCGGGTCGTGGCTCGTCGCTGTCGCTCTCGCGTCGGGCTGGGACTACTGGCACCCCCGGTGGATCGAGTCGTACTGGTGGGCCGGTCTGTGGCTCGCGGTGCCCCTCGCGCTGCGCCGCAGCGTGCCGGGACTCGGGTTCTGGGTCACGGCGCTGGTCTACCCCGCCACGTACGGGCTCGTGCTGCACGGTTCCGCGCTGCAGTCCGACTTCCACGTGCTGCCGCTCATGATCGCGGCCTTCGCCGCGACACGGTCCGGCGCGCTGCCGCGGCTCCTCGTCGCCGCGGTCGCGAGTGTGTCGACCATCGCGCTGACCGCCGGCTCCGTGCCCGGCGTCGTCTCGCTCGTCGAGGGCCGGGGCGCACCGGTCGGGGGCGGTGTCACGCATCTCCTCCTGCTCGTGTCGCTCGTGCTGGCCGCGACCGTGCTGGGCTCGGTGTTCTGCCGGCTCGAGGAGACCACCGCGTCCCTCGCCGAGCGAAACGCCGAGCTCCGGGCCGTCCAGGAGCTGCGCACGCGCGAGGCCGTGCACCACGAGCGGACCCGCATCGCGCGTGAGCTGCACGACGTCCTGGCGCACCACGTGACCGCGATCGTCGTCCGGGCGCAGGCCGCCGACCGGGTGGGCGGGTCCCGGCCCGAGGCCTACCGGGAGGCCGTCCGGTGGATCGGCCCCGCCGGCCGCGAGGCGCTCGACTCGATGCGGTCGCTCGTCCGCGTGCTGAGGGACGACGACGTCCCGCCGGGGGCGCCGGGCCGGGACGTGGCGGGCGCCGGGCCTCGGTCCGGTGGTGGGCGCGCGGTCGTCGGCGCGGGCTCGGCCCCTGGTGCGGGCGCGACCGTCGGGGTCACCGACGGCCCCGACGGCGGGCGGGTCCCTCTCGCGCCGATGCCGACGCTCGCGGATCTCCCGGCCGTGCTCGAACGCGTGCGCGGCGCCGGCCTCACGGTCGACGCGTCCCTGCCCGGGCAGTGGCCACCGTCCTCGCCGGTCCTCGGGCTCGCCGTGGTCCGGGTCGCCCAGGAGGCGCTCTCCAACGTGCTCGTGCACTCCGCCGCCGCGAGCGCGAGGGTCGTGCTGGACGTGACCGCGCGGTCGGTCGTCCTGACCGTGGACGACCTGGGCCCGGCCGTCGCGCCGACCGCACGCGGCCGGCAGGGCAACGGGCTCGTCCACATGCGTGAGCGGGCCGCGACCTGCGGCGGCACGCTCGTCGCGGGGCCCGCGGGCGATGGCGGCTGGGTCGTGCGGATGGAGGTCCCGAGGTATGCGTGACGGCCACGCGATGGCAGCCGACCCGAGCGGCGAGCGTGAGGTCGACCGCGAGGTCGACCGCGAGGTGGGCGCGCCGGACGACGCCGACTCGGCGATCCGCGTGGTCATCGCCGACGACCAGGCGATGATCCGCCTGGGCCTGCGGATGATCCTCGACCATGAGCCTGGGATCGTGACGGTCGGCGAGGCGCGTGACGGAGCGGAGGCCGTCGAGGCGGCCCGCGCGTGGCGCCCCGACGTCGTGCTCATGGACGTCCGGATGCCGGTGGTCGACGGCGTGGAGGCGACCCGCCGCATCCGAGCGGACCCGGACCTCGACGGTGTGCGCGTCGCGGTGCTCACGACGTTCGACGACGAGGAGTACGTGACCGGCGCGCTGCACGCCGGCGCGGACGCCTTCCTGCTCAAGGACACGGACCCGGGCACGCTCGTGGCGGCTGTGCAGCGCGTGAGCGCGGGCGGCAGCATGCTCGACCCCGCGGCCACGGTGCTCGTGCTCGGCCAGTGGCGCTCGTCGGTCCCGTCGCTCGGGCGCCCCGCGGCGGCTGCGTCCGCGGTGGGGTCGCTGACCCCCCGGGAGCTCGAGGTGCTGCGCGCCGTCGCGCGGGGCGGGGCCAACGCCGCTATCGCGACCGCGATGGGCATCTCGCTCACGACGGTCAAGGCGCACGTCCACGCGCTGCTGGGCAAGCTCGGCTGTACGGCGCGGGCCCAGCTCGTCGTCGTGGCGTACGAGTCGGGGGTCGTCGTGCCGGGGGTCTGATCGCGACGGGCGGCCGGCGGAAGAGGGTGCGCCGAGCGCCGGTCCTGACCCGACGGTCAGGCTCGCCGTTGGGCGTCGTCGACGTAGCGCAGGACGGCTGTGACGCGGCGGTCGGCTCGGTCGGTGGGGGCCAGGTCGAGCTTGGAGAAGATGCTGCGGATGTGCTTGTGGACGGCGCCCTCGGTGATGAACAGCCGTTCGGCGATGGCACTGTTGCCCAGTCCTTCGGCCATGACGGCCAGGACGTCGACCTCGCGGGGGCTGAGGCGGTCCAGTCGCGGGTCGGCGCGGGTGCGTGCGAGCAGCTGGGCGACGACCTCGGGGTCGATGGCCGTTCCGCCGGCCGCGACCCGGTGCAGCGCCGCCAGGAACTCCTCGACCCGCCCGACCCGCTCCTTCAGGAGGTACCCGAGTCCGGCGCCGCCGTACGCGAGGAGCTCGGTGGCGAACGCCTGCTCGACGTACGCCGACAGGACCAGCACCGCCAGCCCAGGCTGGCGGCGCCTCGCCTCGACGGCTGCGACGATCCCTTCGTCGGAGTGCGTCGGTGGCATCCGGACGTCGACGATGGCGACATCCGGCTCGTAGTCGTCGATCGCAGCCAGGAAGGCGTCGGGGGTCGCAGCGGTGGCCACGACGTCGAGCGACTCCGCGCGCAGCAGGAGCGCGAGACCCTCGCGCAGGAGCGGGTCGTCCTCGGCGATCACGATCCGCACGGCAGCCTCACCTCGAGGACGGTGGGGCCACCGGGCGGGCTCGTCAGACCGAACGTCCCGTCGTGGGCCTCGATCCGTCGACGGACACCGAGGATCCCGGTCCCGCTGCGTTCGTCGGCGCCGCCGCGGCCGTCGTCGGTGACCTGCACGTGCAGCTGGTCACCGTAGCGGCGGACCGTGACGGTGGCGTGGCCGGCGTGGCTGTGCTGGGCGACGTTCGTGAGCGCCTCGGCCACCACGAGGTACGCCGTCGCCTCGACGGATGCAGCGCACCGGTCGGCGACCGCGGCGTCGACCCGGCACGGCACCGGGCAGGTCGCGGCGAGGCCGGCCAGCGCGTCGGCCAGGCTCCGGTCGGTCAGCACCGGGGGCAGGATGCTGCGGACGACGGCGCGGAGCTCGGCGAGCGCCTGCTCGGCGGCGGTCTGGGCGCGTTCGAGGATCGCATCGACGTCGGCGGGGTCGCGCGCCAGCGCCCGCCGGGCCGCCCCGAGCAGGATGGTGACGGCCACGATCGGGTTCTGGGTCCCGTCGTGCAGCGACCGTTCGATCCGCCTCAGCTCGGCGGCGTGCGCGTCCAGCGCGCCGGCGCGGGTTGCGGTGAGCTGGGAGACCCGCAGTGCGAGGTCGGTGCCCCGATCAGGTGCGAGCAGTCGCCGTCCGGGCCACGCCTGCAACCGTGCCATGCCCGGGAAGGTGACGACGATGACGGCGACCCATCCCACGCCGAGCAGGCCCACCCCGACGGCGCCCAGCCAGTTGTGCACGGTCCACAGCCCGACGGACGCGGTGGCGTCGGCCGGCGGCACCAGCTGCCACCACAGCATGAACGTCGCGTCGCGTACCGCGTTGAGGGGCAGGGTCAGGCCGATCAGTCCGACCAGCAGCCCGACGGTTGCGTGGACGGCGACCCACCCCAGCTCGCGCCGTGTCGTGGAGTCCACGAGCGCCGCGCGCAGCCCCGTCGGAACCGGCGGCGCGCCGATGACCTCCGGCCCCCACCGCGAGAGCCGTGCGCGCTCCCGGTCGGCCACTGCCCGCAGCGCACGCAGCGCGGCGGGCACCAGCAGGAGGCCGACACCGACGACGCTCGCCAGCGTGACGACCGCCAACCAGACCAGGACGAGCGCCGCGAGGATCGCGGTGGCCAGACCGCCGGCGATGCGCTCGACGGCGTCCAGGGTCGCGCGCGCGGACGCGACATCGCGACGGATCGAACGCGTACCGGTGGACCGCGACTCGTGGGCCGGCATCCGCACCTCCTAGATCCGCGACGATAGGCCACCGATCACGTCTCGGCGGCGTTGCGGGCCAGGAAGTACAGCCTGCTGTACCCGTTCTGACCTGGTGGCGGGATCGTGGCGAGCAGTCGTGGTTCGTAGCGTCGATGGCACACAGACCAACCCATCGCACAAGGAGCACACCATGCCGAACCCCTACGACATCGGCGAGAGCAGCCGGGCACCACGGCCAGAGCCGTCCGCCGGCACACGGGGCGGCCTGCGCCGCCCCGTGCTGTGGGTCGCGCTCGCGGCCAGCGCAGCCGCGAACGTCGTCACGTCGTCCGTGGGCATCAACATGCTGATCGGTGTCGGCTTCGGGCTGCTCACCCTCGCGTGCGTCATCGCGCTCGTTGTCGACCACTACTCGCACGCAACTCGATGAGCGCGCCGCACGCCTCGGACGCCACCTCCCAGGCCACCCGCACCGCGGACACAGGCCCACCAGAGCCCGCGGTCGCGCTCTCCCACGTCACCAAGACCTACCCGGGAGGGGTCCGGGCGCTCAACGACGTGTCCCTCACGGTGGAGCGTGGCGAGTACGTCGCTGTGATGGGTCCTTCGGGATCCGGCAAGAGCACGCTGATGCACTGCGCGGCCGGCCTGGACTCGCCGAGCACGGGGCGCGCATTCATCGACGGCACCGAGATCAGCACCCTGAACGAGACCCGTCGCACCGAGCTGCGTCGGAGCCGGGTCGGCTTCGTCTTCCAGGCCTACAACCTGGTGTCCTCCCTGAGCATCGCGGACAACATCACGCTGCCGCTGCGGCTTGCCGGTCAGACACCGGACCAGGCCTGGCTGCGCACCCTGATCGCGCGGGTCGGCCTGACCGAGCGATTGGCGCACCGCCCGGCGGAGCTGTCCGGCGGCCAGCAGCAACGTGCTGCGATCGCGAGGGCGCTCGCCGCGAGGCCCGCGGTCGTGTTCGCCGACGAGCCGACCGGTGCGCTCGACCTGGTCACCGCGCGCGAGGTGCTTGCCCTGCTGCGTGATCTCGTGGACGGTCTCGGCCAGACGGTCGTCATGGTCACCCACGACCCGGCCGCCGCCGCCAGGGCGGACCGCGTCGAGGTCATGGCCGACGGGTGCATCGTCGACACGCTCGTGAGCCCGACCGCGGCTGACCTCGCTCGCCGCATCACCATGCTGGAGGTGGGACAGCCATGCTGCGTCTCGCCCTGATCATGGCCCGTCATCGGGTCGCCGCGCTGCTCGCCGTTGCGTTCGCCCTCCTGGGTGGAGCCGCCGTCGTCACAACCGTCGGCGTCATCGCCGACTCCGGGTTCCGCTCGCACGTGAGTGTCGAACGATTCGGCGGGGCCGACGTCCTGGTCAGCGCCAACCAGACCTACGGCTCCGCCGGCGACATCGCGACCGTGCTGCCCGAGCGCGCCCGGGTGCCCCTGGACGTCGTCGGCCGGCTCGCCCAGCTGCCCGACGTCACCCTCGCGGTCGGCGACCTGAGCTTCCCGGCGGCCGTCGTCGACCGTGACGGCCACGCAATCCCTGCCGGTGACGCCAAGGTCGGCGGGCACGGTTGGTCCTCCGCGGCGATGCTCGCCGGCGAGAAGGGCGACAGCCCACCCCTGGACGGCTCAGCTCCCGCCGGGGCGAACGACGTCGCCGTGGGCGCGGGCATCGCGGCGAGCGCCGGCGTCCGTCCGGGTGACCACATCGTGGTCGTCGTCGCCGGCGTCTCGGCGACCTACCGCGTCTCGGGGGTGCTCGGCGCGAGCACTGCCGGGATCTACTTCGAGGACGCCACAGCGGCGCGGATCGCCGGTCGCGACGCGGGCGGCGCACCGGTCGTCGACGTCGTCGCGCTGCGCACGGCACCGGGTGCCGCCGAGTCCGTCGCCGCTGCCGCCCGCGAGGTCGTGCACGACCAGGGACTGGTGGTGTCCGCCGGGTCGGCCCGCGGCGACGCCGAGTCCCCTGCGGCGCTGGCCGGTCGCAACGCCCTCCCGCTGATCGCGGGTTCGCTCAGTGGAGTCTCGCTCCTCGTCGTCGGATTCATCGTGGCCGGTGCGCTGGGGGTCTCGTTCAGCGCCCAGCGGCGAGACTTCGCGCTGATGCGCGCGGTGGGCGCCACCCCACGCCAGATCCGCACCGTCGCCGCGACGCAGGCCACGGCGGTCGCACTGGTCGCGATGGTGCCCGGCGTCGCCCTCGGATACCTGCTGGCTGAACAGCTCCGAGCGCTGCTGGTGACCTCCGGCCTCCTGCCGGCCACGCTCCCGCTGAGCTTCGGCCCGCTGCCGGCGGTCGCGACCGTGCTGCTGCTGGTCGGTGTCGTGCAGGTCGCGGCACGCAGTGCTGCCTCGCGCACCTCCCGGCTGCCCGCGACCGAGGCGGTCGCGGAGTCACGCAGCGAACCTCGCGCCCCGTCCAGGTCCCGAGCCCTGACGGGTGTGCTGCTCATCGTCGGGTCCACTGCGACAGCGGTCACCCCACTGCTCAGCCGGACACAGGTCGGCGCGGCGGGCACGGCGCTCGCAGGCATGCTCGCCGCGATCGGCCTCGCGCTGCTCGGACCGCTGCTGATCAGCCGGATCACCCGCATCCTCGGGCGCCGGCTCCCGGCCCGAGCCTCGGCCTCCAGCTGGCTCGCGGTCGCCAACAGCCACGCGTACGCGCTCCGCGCCGGCGCGGCCGTCAGCACGCTCGCGCTGCTCGTCGTGTTCACCCTCACCTACACGTTCACGCAGACCACGGTGCTCGCCGCCACAACGAGCGACCTGCGTGACGGGACCACTGCCCAGGCCACCCTGAGCGCCCCCGATCTCGGCGGGCTGCCCGACGACGCTCTCGCCTCGGTCCGGGCCGTGCCCGGCGTCGAGGCCGCGGCGCCGGTGGGCACCACCACCGTGCTGTGGCCCTCCTCCCTCATGGGCGAGGAAGAGGTGGAGCCGGCCAGCGCCCTGATCCTCACTCCCGATGCGTCGGCCGTGCTCGACCTCGGCGTGCGGTCCGGCAGCCTGGCCGATCTGACCGGGGCCACGGTTGCGGTGGACACCGAGTCGGCGAGGTCCAAGAAGACCTCGCTGGGCGCAACCGTGAACCTCGTCCTCGGCGACGGCGCGCGCGTGGCGGCACGTGTCGTCGCCGTGTACACCCGCGGTCTCGCGTTCGGCCCGGTCGTCCTCTCCCGCGACCTTGCCGCCGGCCACACCGCCGTCCTCGACCAGAGCGCGTTGATCCGCACCGACGGCACACCTGCGGCCGCGCACGCCCTCGCGGCGTTCGCGGGCTCGCAGCCGGGCCTCGTCGTGGACGTGGCCGGCGGTGAGTCGGCATCCGGTGCCGATGCCGCGCCGGCCGGCCTCGGCGGTGTCCCGAAGGAGCTGTGGATCAACGTCGCGGTGCTCGGGGTGCTGCTCGCGTACCTCCTGCTCGGCGTCGCCAACAAGCTCGTCGCGAGCACCCTGCAGCGCCGCAACGAGATCGCCACGCTCCAGCTCGCCGGGGCCACACCGCGGCAGGTCCGCATGATGATGCGGCGTGAGGCGGCGCTGGCCAGTGTCGTCGCGGTCGTCACGGGGGTGGCGCTGTCCGCCGTCCCGCTCGCTCTGCTGGGGCTTGGTTTCGTCGATCGGCCGTGGCCCGCTGGGCCGGGGTGGCTGCTGCCCGTGGTGGCCGTCGTCGTGTGTGCGATCGCCTTCCTCGCCATCGAGCTGCCCACCCGCCAGGCCCTGCGGACGCCGCCCGCCCTCGCGCTCGCCCGACCGTCGTGACCGGCCCCATCGGGGGTCCCAGAGGATGCGCTCGTCACGCCGGCCGGCAGGTCGATGGTGTCGACGACGAATGGAACCTCAGTCGTGTGGGGCTCTCCGCGGCCCGGCTGATCCGGTACAGCGAAGCGACGCAAGCCGGGCTCAGGGTGGGTTGTCCCCTGGCGACACGACGCCCGTCTCGTACGCGTACACGACTGCCTGGACCCGATCCCGTAGCCCGAGCTTGTTGAGCACCCTTGACACGTGGGTCTTCACGGTTGCGTCACCGACGAACAGCTTGACTGCGATCTCGGCGTTGCTGTCTCCGTTGGCCATCAGTCGCAGGATCTGCTCCTCCCGCTCGGTGAGCAGATTGAGCAGATCCGGGCGTTGCGAAGCGGCCGGCCGGGCCATGAACTGGTCGAACAGCCGTCGGGTCAGCTCCGGTGCCAGCAGCGAGTCGCCGCGCGCGACCACCCGGACTGCACTGATCAGATCCTCCGGTGGGGAGTTCTTGAGCAGGAAGCCGCTCGCGCCGGCCTGGAGGGCTTGGAACAGGTAGTCCTCACGGTTGAATGTCGTCAGGATGAGCACCGCGCAGTCACCCGCAGCCACGATCTGCCGGGTGGCCTCGAGCCCGTCGAGGCCTGGCATCTGCACATCCATCAGCACCAGGTCGGGTCGCAGTGATCGAGCCAGATCGACAGCCTCGGCCCCGTCCGCGGCCTCGCCGACGATCTCGAAGTCGTCCTCGCTCTGCAGGATCATCCGGATGCCGCCACGGATGAGCCCGTGGTCGTCGGCGAGCAGGATCGTGGTCATGGCAGGTGAAACCGGGCCCGGACGGAGTAGCCACGACCATCTGGACCGACCTGGAGCGTGCCGCCGTGCAGGGCTACCCGCTCGCGCATCCCGATGTGCCCCAGCCCGCCGCGGGCCCGTCCGTTCTCGGTGTGCTGCGCGTCCTGTGCCGGCGGCGCGGTCGCCGCGCGATCGGCGGCGGCAGGTCCGTCGTCGGCCACGGTGAGCTCGACCGTCGTGGTGCTGTAGTGCACGGTGACGTCGACTTTCGACGCGTTCGCGTGCCGCAGCGTGTTGGTCAACGCCTCTTGTGCGATCCGGTACAGCGAGATGGACAGCGACTGGGGAAGCTCGCGCGGTTCGCCGTCCACCGTGTAGGTGGCACAGAGGGCTCCGTAGGGTCGCCCCACCAGCGCTGCGAGCTGCTCGACGCCCGCAGCCGGCGCCGCCTGCGGGGGTTGCTCACCGTCACGCAGAACCCCGAGGAGACGATGCATCTCCTCGATCGCGTCTCGGCCGGACAGCTCGATCGACAGGAGCGCGCGTCCGACGGCGGCGGGATCGCGGGTGAGCATGAGCCGGGCGGCGCCCGCCTGCACGCCCATGGCACTCACATGGTGTGCGACGACGTCATGGAGCTCGCGGGCGATGCGGAACCGTTCGGCGATCACCGCATTGCGCGCGTTCTCGTCGCGCTCGACCTGGAGCTCGCGGTTTCGTTCGGCCAGCTCCATCCGTTGGCGGGTCTGCACCCACGCAGCGTCCCCGAACGTCCAGGCGCCCGCGAGAAAGAGGATGTTCATCCCGATCGCGAAGAGCGCGGACGCGGTCATCGCAGGCAGCGGTCCGGCGTCGCGCTCGGCCGCCAGCCCGTTCAGCGTCGACCAGGTGTTCGTGCTCAACGCGTACCCGAGGAGGGCGAACAGTGCCACGACGACCAGGATCCGCACGACGGTCGCGCGGTGCCGGTCGCGGCCCCAGGCGCCAGCGGTGTAGACAGCGGCGGCCAGGCAGATCGAGCTCACCGTGGAGTCGCCGACGAATCGCACCTGCAAGCCGATGAACGCGACTGTGCAGGTCAGGAGCACGACCAGGGGAAAGCGGCGACGAAGGCACAGTGGCAGGCCGACGGCGAGCGCCCAGGCCAGCTCCTCGCCCTGGCCGGGGCGCAGCGAGCCGGGGTCGATGCCGACGCTGCGCGACAGCACGGTGCTCACGGCCACGCCGGCCGCCAGCAGGACGCCGACCGCGAGGTCCCAGCGCCGCTGACGGCCGGTCGGCAACGGCCGTGCCCACCCCGATCCGCTGGTCATGATCGGGCACGGTAGCCCAGGCGCACCCACACCGCGATGTAGCCGACGGCGCCGGCGATGAAGACACCGAGCGAGAAGGACTGCGACCAGCCCAGGAGTGTGGCCAAGGCGGTGAGGTCCACTTTGGTCAGGTCGTACTCCGGGAGCGGGGTGAACGCGGCCTGCGCGAACTGCAGCACGAGGTCGATGGCGAAGACGGCGATCAGCGGAGTCAGCACCGAGCGCCACCGTCGGCCGGCGCGGCGGCGAAGCAGGACGAGCGACCAGGTGATGATCTGTGTGGTCAGGATGCCACCGAGGGTGACTGCGGCCTTCGCGAACGTGCTCATCCCCGTGGCGTCGAAGTGGTTGCAGCCGAATCCGGCGGGCTCGCAGCGCAGCTCGTAGGAGGCGTTGTGGTCGCCGGCGAGCCACGCGACAGCGGTGTGGCCCAGCTCGTGGATGTTCAGAGCGACGAACATCCCGACAACGGCGGTGATGACGATCACGCCGGCCTGTTGCGAGCGGTCCGATGGCCCGCGCCGGGTCTTCGTGGTCGGCTCGGACGAGTGGGAGGTGGCGTCACGGCCATCGTGTACGTCGACGCTCTCGGTCATGTGCTTCTCCCTGGACGAGTTGCTGCTGCCGGGCCTCCCGGCGCTACCGCGACGCTAGGCGCGGCCGACGCCGAGATTCGTCGGCCGCAGTGCGGACATCGTCGGTAGTCCTCGCGGGGGATGGGAGTCAGGGGATCAGGACGACCTTGCCTCGAACGGTGTGCGACTCCGCCACCCGCATCGCTTCGCCGGCCTCGGTGAGCGGGAAGCGGGCGCCCACCTCCGCCCTCAGGATGCCGTCGGCGAGCAGGCCGAGGACCACACCCAGGTCTTCGTGCAGGCGAGCGCGGAAGCGGGCCGGGCGCAGGCGCCGCCCGCTCCACACGTCGTAGAAGGTCGCCCGGTGGCCATTCGGCAGGGTGTTCCACCACGCCAGCCGGGCCAGCACGGCCACGAACTGAGGCACCAGGGCGCCGGAGCCCTTGGCCGCGGCCGCGAGGGCGTAGCTGACCAGGGTTCCGCGGGGAGCGAGCAGCTGCCAGGAGCGACGCAGGGTGGCCCCGCCGATGTTGTCGAACACCGCGTCCACCCCGCCGGGGGCCAGTTCCCGCACCCGGGCGACCAGGGCGTCGAGGTCGGCGTAGTCGACCGGCTCGACACCGAGCGTGCGCAGCGCGTCGTGGTGTCGCGGGGAAGCGGCACCGATCACCCGCACTCCGGCATGCCGGGCGAGCTGAGCCAGCACGGTGCCGACCCCCCCGTTGGCGCCGTGCACCAGGATCGTCTGACCGCGGCGGACCCGGGCCGTGCGGTGCAGGAGGCCCCAGGCGGTCAGCCCGTTGACGACGACGGTCTCTGCCTCGACCGGTTCAAGGCGAGCGGGGACGGGGACCAGGTCGGCGGCGGTCAGAAGGACGTGGGTCGCCCAGCCGCCGGTCTTGGTGAGCGCGGCCACCCGGGTTCCCACGAGGGCGGCGTCGACGCCGGTCCCGACTGCGGCGACTGTGCCGACGAGGTCGTAGCCGGGCACGAACGGGAACTTCGGCTGGCCCGGATACCGGCCCCGGCGCATCCCCTGCTCGGCGAAGGAGACCCCCGTCGCCTCCACGCACACCAGTGCCTGGCCCGCGGCGGGGGAAGGCACCGGTCGCCGGCGGACGAGCAGTCCGTCCGGCTCGACGATGCCAGGCAGCACGATCTCGGTGACGGTCTCGGTCGCGGCCTCGGTGCGGGATTCCTCGTGACTGGTCATGGCCCCATGTCCTCACTGCGTCGGAAGAATGCGAATGGCCATTGCGAAGTGACTGGGGCTCACAGTAAATACCGGGTGTTACGATGTCAACCATCGATCAACGGAACAGGTGGCACGCATGACGTCAGCGACGACGCGGCCGAGCCGGCGCGAGCAGCGACGGGAGCAGACGCGCGAGGAGATCAAGACGCTCGCGATGGAGCAGGTCGCCGCCGGGGGACCCGACGCGGTCTCGCTCAAGGGCATCGCCCGCACCATGGCGATGTCACCCGCGGCCATCTACCGCTACTTCGACAACCGCGAGGCGTTGCTGGCCGACGTCGTCGTCGACGCCTACGACTCACTCGCCGACGCGCTCGACGCCGCCGGGGCCCGCCCCGGCACACCCGTAGAGCGGTTCACCGCGGTGGCATCTGCCTGTCGTGCCTGGGCGCTCGCGCAGCCGAACGCCTATCGGTTGATCTTCCAGACCACGAGCGGTTCCGGCCAGGACCTCGCCCCCGACCGCACCATCCCCGCCGCCTCTCGCAGCATGGGCGTCCTTCTGGACTCTCTCGCCGCCCTCGCCCCGGCCGGGACCACGGCGGGGTCCGACGCCGACGGCGACCCGGACGGCTCCCGGCTGCTCGAACAGCTCCGGGCCTGGGCCGAACGTGACGCGATGCCCCTGGGGGTGCTCGCCCTGGGGCTGACCTGCTGGACCCGGCTGCACGGAGTGATCAGCCTGGAGCTGGGGCACCACCTGGCCTCGGTCGGGATCGACCCGGCGCTGCTCTACGACGCCGAGGTCACGACGCTGATCCGGCAGGCGCAGCACCCCGGTACGGGCGAGTTCCGGCCGGTCGACGACGGCACCTAGGACTCGACGCGAACGGGCGGCACTGCTACGGCCGGGTCGGGTGGCGGACCAGGAGGCAGGCGTCGTCGTCGGTTCGCTCAGCTACCGGACTTTCGCGGCCGGGGTCTTCGCCGTCGAGGATGAGCCGGCCTGCGCGTGCCTTGGGTCTGCCGGCTCGGCCATGTCTTGCGTGCCGACGACGGCGAGGAGCCTGAGCCTTGCGGCCGCATCGCTGCCCGGGGCAGCCGTGTAGGCGACGATGCGCAGGTCGCCGTCGGTGGGGTAGCGGCCCGTCGCGGACCTGAGGTCGGCCACCATGGCCACTTCGAAGTGCTCTTTCTGTTCGATGGTCTGACTGACGCGACTACGCCCACCGGTGAAGTGGGTCCAGATGACGTTACGCTCCCGACCGCGCGCCGGCGGCGGCTCCCCGAGGAGGGCGGCCCAGAGCCGGTTCCAGGTGATCAGGGTCCAGGCCGCGTCGAACACGCTGACCGGAGTGGCATCGAGTTGGTCATTGAGCCGCTGCACGCTCGGCGGGAGATGAGCCGATACCCGCCCCTGCGACGGGGGAGGCTGACCTGCGAGGAGGAACAGGTGCGCGCGCTCCGGCGGGGACAGCCGCAGCGCGCGGGACACCGCGGTGAGGATCGCCGTCGACGGCGCGGTCGCGCGCCCCTGCTCCAGGCGCACGATGTAGTCGACCGAGATCCCCGCCAGCGCAGCGAGCTCCTCGCGCCTGAGCCCGACCGCCCGGCGCGGGCTGCCAGGCGGCAGCCCGACCATCTCGGGGGTGACCCGGTCCCGCCAGCCGTGCAGGGCGACGCCGAACTCTCCGGGTCCGCTCACCCGCCCAGTATCGCGGCGCGACGCACCCACAGCCAGGTACTGCCGGTCCCTAGGAAGAACGGGGCACTTCCTGCCCACCTCCGCCTCGACGACGATCACGGCGTGACGGCCACGCTGATCACTGGGACCACCAAGAACATGAGGAGCGAATGATCATGACGCTGATTTCTGCCCACGACACGACGGTCCCGTCCACTGTCCAGGCGCGCACGGCGCTTCGGCCCGAGGATGCATTCGACGGGATCGCGCCGATCGACCTTTCACTGGTCTTCAAGGGCTGGCACGGGATCTTTCCGGGCGTGCGGGGCTCGACGAACCAGACGGGAGAATGGGACCACGTGGGGGCCTCACGCAACCCTGATCTGACTGATGGGTCGACCGCGACGGAGACCATCGTGGAGCACACCCGTCCGTCGAGCTTCGCGTACACGCTGGTGGGATTCACCAATGTCTTGGGACGTCTGATCGCGGGCGTGCGAGGGGAGTGGACGTACACGCCTGACGGCGACGGCACGCTGATCCGCTGGGCGTACGAGTTCAAGCCGTTGCCGCGCCGCACCGCGCTGGTCCGCCACGTCCTGGTGCCGCTCTGGCGGCGCTACATGGCGACGAGCCTGGACGTGGCCGTCGAGGTCGCCGAGCGGATCATCGCCGAACGCAATGCCACCGGCACGGGTGCGTGAAGGTCGAGGTCGCCCACACGGTGGTCATCCACGCAGCTACTACGCCCACCGGGCCAGACCGCTCTTCTGCAGGCCGGCCGCACCGATGGCCGCGCTCACCGGCGCACCGCGACCAGGTCATCCAGCGCGGCACGCGGGTCTCGCACCGCGCCCGCCCCAGGTCGAGGCAGCGGGCGCGGGTCGAGGCAGCGGGTCAGCAGGGCCTCCACGACGGCGGCTCGCCGAACGATGACGGTGCCGTCGATGGCACCCGGCAGGATCCGCACCTCGACGGTGTCGCGCACCGGGCGCTTGCTCAGCAGCTGCGTCAGGTTGACGTCGGCGTACTTGGTCACTCCGACCGCCCGCGCCGCCTCCTGCAGGCGAGCCCAGCCGGAGCGGTCGTCGGCGTCCTGCCACGGGAGCTCCACGAGGTCCACCAGGGCTTCGGGCAGCGGGGCCAGCCGCCGGCAGGCGGGGTTGGTGTCGAGCGCCGACCACAGCACCTCGCGCCAGCTCCCGAAGAGGCGCACGAGATTGGCGAAGGCGTCCGGCTGACGGAACGGTGCGCCGTCCACGTGCAGGTGGACCGCGGCCTCCTGCGGGACGGTGAAGCCCAGCTCGCGCGCCGGAGCCAGGAGCCGCTCCAGCGCAAGCCCGTGCCCGGCGATCAGCGGGGGAGTGATGACCTCGCAGGGGCGCTCGCGCCCGGCCGGCAAGGGCATGGCTGCCGCGACGGTGGCGCCGCTGGCGTCGTTGACCCGCGCCGCTGCGGCGAAGACGTCCACGCGCACGCCGAACAGGTCGGCGACCGGCTGCAGCACGGTCGCCAGCGGCGCGTCAGGGTCGGCGTGCCGCTCGATCAGACGGAGCATGCGGGCGTCGTCGCAGAGAATGCGGTACCAGCCGCGGTGCCCGGGACGCCCGGGCACCGCAGCCAGATCCGCCTCGATCGTGATGTCGTCCACGAGCCTCGCCACCGGGTGTCCGTGCGCGTCGACCACGTCGAACGCCGGGGACAGGTGCCGGAAGACACCCACGCCCGGGACCGCTGCCGGCTCGCTGTCGGTGTGGAAGGAGCGCCGTACCCGCCCGTCGCAGCGTCCGGCGATCTCCTCCGCGAGCACCATCCGGTCGGATCCGGCGGGCGCCAGCAGCTCGATCTCGAAACCGGTGCGCAGTGATAGCTCGTGCACGGTGATGCTCGTCTCCTCGCGAAGCGGGTCGTCAGGATGCCAGGCGGTACGGCTCAGGACGCGCTGTCGGCCACGGGCGTGCCGGTGGGAGCCACCGGCGGGGTCTGCCCGTCGAGGATCAGCTGGCCTGCGCGTGCCTTGGTCTCGGTGGCGTCACTGTCCCACAGCGTGGTGAGCTCCTGGAGGTCGTCGGGTGTGTGGGCAGCGGCGCGTGTGGTGGTCGTGTCCATCAGGTCCTCCAGGAGCGTCGCGGGGTCCGGTACGCGTTCCAGGCCCATGACTACCCAGGGGGTCAGCCGCCGGCCAGGTTGCGGACGCACGCGGCCAGGGCCTCGAGCAGCGATCTCTGCTGGGCGGGCGTCATCCCGGCACCCATGCGTTGCTGGACGCCGTGCACGGCCACGCTCGCGGCGAGCAGCCTGTCGCGACCAGCCCCGGTGAGCACGGTCGGGAGCTCGCGCCCGCGCGGCGCGGTCGCGGGTCGGCTGACCAGGCCGCGCTCCTCGAGGCCGCGGAGCACGACGCTCATCGACTGCCGGCTGACGAAGGCGCCACGGGCCAGCTCGGCGTTCGACATCCCGGGGCGCTGCCCGAGAAGCTCGAGGCAGGAGTACTGCGACACGGTCAGGTGCAGGGGGCGCAGCTCCAGATCCATGGCGTTGTGCAGCGCCACGGCGGCCTGCTTGAGGACGTAGCCCACGGCATCCTCGACCGGTCCCACGGTCCGCTCTTTCGTCATGTCAGTATCTTGACATAGAGTATAGATGTCAGGACATTGACATCCACGAGGAGGCCATCATGACCGTGACCGGACCCGACTTCATCGCCCTGCAGGTGCGCGACCTGGGGCTTGCGGCCGCATTCTACGAGCACCACCTCGGCCTGCGGCGCGCGCCGGTGAGCCCGCCCGACGCCGTGGTCTTCGCCACGACACCCGTCCCCTTCGCCGTGCGGAACCCGTTGCCCGGCGTCGACCTCGACTCCGTCGCCCGGCCGGGGCTGGGGGTGGCGCTGTGGCTGCACAGCCCCGACGCGCAGGGGCTGCACGATCAGCTCGCCGCCGCCGGCGTGCCGATACTGACGCCGCCGTTCGACGGTCCGTTCGGGCGCACGTTCGCCTTCGCCGACCCTGACGGCTACGTCGTCACGATCCACGGCTGAGGGTGGTGGGAAGTCGCCAAGGTCCACGGACCGATCCGTTCTGGGACGCGCGGCGGGGGTCGGGTGTGCCATGATCCCCGCCGCGTGGGTGTGCCGGGTGGGTCAGGCGATCGTGAGGACGAGCTTTCCTCGGGTGCCTGCGCCGAAGTCGGCGAACGCCTGCGCCACCTCGTCGAGGTCGTAGATCTTCTGGATCGTCACGGTGGTGTGCTGGTCGGCACTGTTCTGCGCGAGGCGGTCCAAGGTCGCGGTCGTCGGTGTGGCGTAGACCGGGGCCACGGTCGCCGTCTGGGTGGGCAGCTGGTCGGGGGAGCCGAGCAGCGTCGAGGCGAACCGGCCGCCGTCGCGCAGCGCCGGTAGGAGCGCCGCGCCGTCGCCTGCGAGGTGGACGATCGCGTCGACCCCGCCCGGGTGGGCGGCCAAGACCTGCGCCGCCACGTCCTGCCTGTAGTCGACGACCTCGGCGGCGCCCAGGCCTGTGACCAGGCTCTGCTCCTCGACCGAGTGGGCTGTGGCGATCACCGTCGCACCCGCGTGCGCCGCGAGCTGGATGGCCTGGTTGCCGACCCCGCCGGTGGCGCCGGTCACCAGCACGACCTGCCCGGGCTCGAGCTGGGCTGCGTCGACCGCGTCGACCGCGGCGGTGCCGGCCAGCCCGAGGGCGGCCCCGTCGGTGAAGCTGACCGACTCGGGCAGCCTGGCCAGGCCGACGGCGATCGGGACGGTGACGAGCTCGCCGAACGAGCCGTCGCCCAGGAACGCCTTGGTCACCACCCCGAACACGCGCTCACCGACCGCGTACCCGGTGACGCCCTCGCCGACCGCGTCGACGGCACCGGCGAAGTCCTTGCCGAGCACGACGGGGAAGCGGTGCTCCATCATCCCGTTGAGGTAGCCGGCCGCCACGGCCAGGTCGAAGCCGTTCACGGAGGCGGCGTGCACGCGCACCCGCACCTCGCCCTCGGCGGGCTCGGGGATGGGGACGTCTCGGACCTCGGGGGCGGAGCCGAACTCGGTGAGGGCAACTGCGCGCATGGGACGCTCCTAGAGCTCAAGTGGAGGACTGATTCCAGTTTCACCGACGCCAACGCGTCAAACGGAGGAGGTATTCCACTTCGCCGCTAGGGTGGCTGCGTGACCGCGAACCGATCGGGCTCGAGCGACGCGGAGCCGTTGCGGGCTGACGCCGAGCGCAACCGCGCCCGCATCCTGGCGGCTGCCCGGCAGGCCTTCGCCGAGCAGGGCCTGGACGTCGCGACGACGGACATCGCCCGCGCGGCCGGCGTGGGGATCGCCACCCTGTACCGCCGGTTCCCCGCCACCGACGACCTCGTCGCCGCCGCGTTCACCGCCAAGATGGACGCGTACGCCGGCGCGGCCGAAGCGGCCCTCGACGTCGAGGACCCGTGGGTCGCGTTCTGCGACTACGTCCGCGCCATCTGCGAGATGCAGTCCCTGGACGCGGGGTTCGCCGACATCCTCGCCCTCGCCCCGCGACCGGCGTTCGACGACCAGCGCTCGCGCGCGTTTCGTGCATTCACCAGGCTTGTCCGGCGAGCCAAGGACGTCGGGGCGCTGCGGCACGACTTCGTGCACCAGGACCTGGTGATGCTGCTCATGGCCAACGCCGGACTCGTCCGCTCCACGAACGGCAACCCGCAGGCGTCGCGGCGCCTGGCCGAGTACATGCTCCAGTCGTTCCGCTCGCCCGGCGCCGGGCCCCTTCCTCCTCCGCCCTCCGCCCGGGGGATGTTCCGGGCGCTGCAGGATGGCGCCACCTGAGGGTGGTCGGGTGATCGTCCTCGGGCCCGGGACGACGTCCATCTCACGCAGCGAAGAACTCGCGCAGCACGGGTGCGACGAGGTCGGGACGACCACGTTCCGCACGGTCCTGGGTCGCGGCGTGGTTCAGGCCGACGAGCTCGACGTGCCGTGCGCCGGGGATGACCCTGGCCAGGCCGGCGACGGCGGCACGCAGGTACGGGCGGGTCGCGGTGCCGTCGAGCAGGAGGGTCGGCACGTCGATCGCCGCGAGCTCCTCGAGTCGGTCGGCGTTCTCGCGGACGATCGCGAAGTCGGCCCGCAAGGCGTGCGCCAGCTCGCGCACGTGGGCCCGCCCGGCGGTCAACGGCGTCCGGTCGTCGGCCGTGAGCATGCGGCGCGACGCTGCGGCCAGCAGTGCGGTCGGGAGACGGAACATCCACGGCGGTCCCATCTCGGCGAGCCGCATCGCGATGGCCATGGCGCGCGGCACGTCCCCGGCGTCGAGCGCGGCGTCGAACAGGGGCAGGAGGTCGAGCCGCACCGACGTGCCGATCGCGAGAGGGGGCTCGAACAGGGCGAGGCGCCGGACCTCGCCGCCGGCGAGCGCGGTCCGTGCGGCGATGATCGCGCCTGAGCTGATGCCGAGCACGTCACGCGCGCCCGTCTCGACCAGGACCGCGCGAAGGTCGTCGACCTCGGTCGACGTCCCTGGGGCCGGTGCTGATCCGCCCCGGCCGCGGCGGTCGAGCAGGTGCACGGTGCGGGTGTCGGCCAGGAGGCGGGCGAGCTCGAGCTGACTCGTCCCGCTCTGCATGGCGCCGTGCACGACGACGAGCCCCGGTCCCGTGCCGATCGAGTGCACGCGCAGGGCTGTTCCATCCGGTGAGGTGATCATCACGGTATCTTAGTCACTAAGAGACTCATCTGCCAAGATACCTGCATGGACCGTGCCGACCGCCTCCAGCGCCTCCAGCTCCTCTCGGAGACCGATGCGACCCAGACTGCACTGTTCCAGCAGGCGGCCGCGGCAACCTACGGCCTGGGCCTCACGGAGATGCGGGCGCTGAGCATCCTGCTGCGGCAGGGTCCGCAGACCGCCGGCGCACTGGTGCGCGCGCTGCACGTCACGTCCGGCGCGGTCACGGGAGTCGTCGACCGCCTCGTGCGACGTGGCCTGGCGCGCCGGGGGGCGGACCCCACCGACCGCCGCAAGGTCGTCGTCAGCGTCGACCTCGAGGGGCTCGCCGCAGGCGAGAACGTCTACCTCGGCATCGGCGAGGCCTTCCAGGAGCTGTACGCGGACTACACCGACGCCGAGCTGGAGTTCCTCGAGCGACACCTCGCGGCGTCGATCGAGATCACCGCGCGCGAGACCGCCCGGCTGCACCAGCAGGACTGACCGGCGGATCCTTACCCCGGAGCACGGGTATCTCACCCTGTCAGTCACATCATGTGGTGAGGTCCGGTGTGCTCACCCCTGCCTACGGTCGAGTCGTCCCGTGGCGCCCGGCCACGGAGCCTCGGACCAGGGAGCTCGACATGACCATCACCACCACGACCGGCCCGCGGCTCGACCCCGTCGGCGCCAGGTGACCGTCCCCACGGCAACCCGTCCGGCCCGGAAGGTCGGGTGGGACGGGTGGGTGCCGTTCGCGCTGCTCACCGTGGTCCTCATCCCGGTCATCGCCGGCTCGCTCCGTCTGCTCGATCTGGCCGGCGGTCCGCAGCTCCTACCGGCGAACCCGCGCATGACGGCCTCGCCGCTGCCGGTCGTCCTGCACATCGTCAGTGCCGTCGCCTACGCCACACTCGGCGCCCTGCAGTTCTCCGCGCAGCTCCGGCGCCGACGTCCGGCCTGGCACCGGAGGTCCGGACGAGTCCTCGTGGTTCTGGGCCTTGCCGTCGCGTTCTCGGCGCTGTGGATGACGCTCTTCTACCCCCGCCAGCCCGGTACGGGCGAGCTGGCTCAGGTGTTCCGGCTCGCGTTCGGGTCCGGTATGGCCGCCAGCGTCGTCGCCGGCCTCGCAGCGATCCGCCGCGGCGACGTGGCCCACCACCGGGCGTGGTTGACACGGGCGTATGCCCTCGCCCTCGGCGCCGGCACCCAGGTGTTCACCCAAGGCGTCGGACACGCGGCGTTCGGCACCGGCACACTCACGACCGACGTGAGCCTGGGCGCGGGCTGGGCCATCAACCTCGTGGTCGCCGAGTACGTCATCCGTCGCTGGGGTCGGCGAGCCAGGTCCAGGGCCGCCGCGATCCACCCGACCGTCGCGTAGCCCGTCCGGCTATTGACCATAGCCCAGCGGCTATGTACATTAGCCACATGACGACGAACCCGCGGGACGGAGTCCCGACCACCCACTACCTCTCGCGTGCCGAGGGCCGCATCGCCTACGACGTGTCCGGCGAAGGACCGCTCGTCGTGCTCGTCCCGGGCATGGGTGACCTTCGCTCGACCTACCGCTTCCTCGCCCCCGGGCTCCGATCCGCCGGTTACCGCGTGGTGGCCACCGACCTGCGCGGGCATGGCGACAGCGACACCGGCTTCACCGCCTACGGCGACGCCGAGACCGCCGCCGACGTCCTGGCGCTCGTCGAGGCGCTCGGCGGTCCGGCCGTCATCATCGGCAACTCCATGGGCGCAGGCGCCGCTGCCTACGCCGCCTCGGAGCGGGCCGACCTCGTGTCCGGTCTCGTCCTGGTCGGACCGTTCGTCCGCAACACCTCCGGAGCCGTGCAGACGATGCTCATGCGCCTCGCGATGCTCCGCCCGTGGGCCGGCCTGGTCTGGAGGACCTACCTCCCCAAGCTCTACGCCGGTCAGCAGCCGCCCGACCAGCGCACCTATCTCGACGCGGTCGCGGCAGCCATGTCGCGGACCGGCCATGCCAAGGCCTTCGCGCGGCTCGTGGCGCAGCTCGACCACTCGGTCGTCGAGGCCCGCCTCGGCGAGGTGCAGGCGAAGACGCTGGTGGTCATGGGCGACCTCGACCCGGACTTCCCGGACCCGAGGGCGGAAGCCGACTGGATCGCCGCGCACCTCGACGCCCGCGTCGTGATGGTGCCGGAGGCGGGCCACTACCCGCAGTCGCAGCGACCTGATCTCGTCGTGCCCGCGATCCTGGAGTTCCTGGCCGAGGTGTCGCACCGTGCCTAGGGCCGGGTTGAGCCAGGACCGGGTGGTGCTTGAGGCGGAGCGGATCGCCGACGAGGTCGGGCTCCCCAAGCTCACCCTCGCCGCCCTGGCCCAGAGCCTGGGCGTACGACAGCCCTCGCTCTACAAGCACATCGACGGCATGGACGCACTCCAGCGCAGCATCGCCGTGCGCGCGAAGATCGAGCTCGCCGACGTACTCGGTCGCGCGGCAGTGGGGAAGTCGCGTGACGCCGCGGTGCGCGCGGTGTGTCTCGCCTATCGCGCGTGGGCTCTCGAGCACCCGGGGCGCTATGCCGCCACGATCCGCGCCCCGGCACCCGGTGATGCGGACGACCTCGCGGCCAGCACCGCAGCAGTCGAGGTGGTGTTCGGGGTGCTGTCGGGCTATGGCCTCGACGGCGAGGTCGCGATCGATGCCACCCGCGCGATGCGAGCCTCGCTGCACGGGTTCGTGACGCTCGAGACGACTGGCGGCTTCGGCTTGCCGCGTGCCGTCGCCCGCAGCTTCGATCGCCTCGTCGACGGCCTCGTCGCGGCGCTGGAGACCAGCAGCTATCGGGGTGCGTCGTGAGCACCTCGGACCCGGTCGCTCCCGTCGGCCGAACCCACCTCGGCCTGCACGGGTTCCGGCGACCGGGCGGAGTCAGGTCGTAGGTCCCCTGCGCGAGTGGGGGTGGGCAGTGCCAAGATCTGAGGAACGCGTGCGCGACGGCGCGCACGAGGGAGGTGGCACACATGCCTGAGACGACGGAGACCATCTGCCACTGGGAGCAGGTCCAGCGCCAGTGGAAGTGGGAGTGGGCCAGCTACCACCCCCACGCCGGGGTGTTCTGGACCGCCGGCCGCGAGGACGGCACGACCGAGCTCCTGGAGGACGCCACGCTGACGCCCGAGCCACCCGAGCCCAAGGTGGACCTCGCATACGGCAGCAGGTGGGAGAGGGTCTCGGGCACCGGGACGAACGTCGTCGTCGCGGCGGTCGACCTGCCCGAGGGCGAGTCTCCCGTCGGTGTGGGGTGGCGCCTGGTGGAGACCGTCGGCCGCTGACGCCGAGCCGGCTCACACGGCGGGGCGCCTCGGCCAGGTCCAGGCGAGCCGCACGATGGCGAGCAGGAGCAGGATCTCGACGACGCTGCCGAGGACGTAGTAGGTCCAGGTCTCGCCGATGACGGACACGGCCACCGTGGCTGCATAGATCACGCTGACGACGATGTTGGTGATCCGGTTGACCCTCGATCGGGCCACGAGAGAGACGACGACCATGAGGCTCGGGATCAGGATGTAGATCGTTGTGTTGACCAGGAAGACCTGGTCGATGCCGAACCCCGCACCTGGGACCTTGCCGGCGAGAGCCCCGTTGATGACGTCGGCGCGCCAGAATCCGAAGATGTCCACGTACGCGAACACGAAGAGCATCGAGCTCCACAAGCCGGCAAGAACGATCTTGACATCGACCTTCGTGTCCTGAAGGACTGTCGTTCGATTGGTGCTCACTGGTCGAACCCCCTGCCTCGTCCGGTCACTTCGTGCACCTCGAGCCTGGCGGGGGAGGTGTCGCAGGACACCAGCCGTCCGGCCACACCTCGACCTGGCCGATGAGTCAGGCATGGACTGGCCGAACGGCCGTTCCGGCTCCACCACGTCGTCCGTACTCTGAGATCGTGTGGAGTGCAGCGATGTCCCTCTGGGTCGAGCCGGCCGTCAAGGATCCTCCGGCTCGCGGGCGGCGCGACTGGGCGCTCGCGGCGATCGTGATGGTGGGTGTCGCCCTCGAGGCGGTCCTGCGTCGTGACCTGACGTGGCCGCCGGTCGCCGTCGGCGTGGGGTGCGGCGTGGCGGTCGCGGTCCTGTACCGGAGGAGCCATGCGCTGATCGCGGTGGCTCTCGCCTTCGGCGCACTTGCGGTGCTCGACGTGGCAGCCTCCGTGGCCGGCGCTGAACCCGTGGTGTTGTACAGCGGGGCGGTCGTTCTGGTCCTCGCCTACGCGTTGTTCAGGTGGGGCGCCGGTCGCGACGCCGCCGTCGGGCTCGGCATCATGCTCCTCGCTGTCGTCGTCAGTGTGCTCACCGACTTCACCGGCGCCAGTGACGCCATCGGCGGCGCGGCAGTGGTCCTCTTCGCAGCGGTGCTGGGCGTCCTGGTCCGGTATCGCGCCGCAGCTCGAGAGAAGCTGGTCGACCAGGCGAAGCTCGAGGAGCGGGCTCAGCTCGCCAGGGAGCTCCACGACACCGTCGCCCACCACGTCTCGGCGATCGCGATCCAGGCCCAGGCCGGCCTGTTCGTCGCGCGATCTGGTTCGTCGCTCATCGGGGCTACCGAAGCGCTCGAGATCATCGACCGCGAGGCGGCCCAGACCCTGGCCGAGATGCGAACCATGGTCGGCGCACTCCGGGACCGCGACGACCCGTCAGCCATGGCGCCACAGCGTCGAGTCGCTGACATCGAACGACTGGCTGCGAGGAGCACCGGCTCCCTTCACGTCGATGTCGCGTTGAGCGGCGAGCTGGCGAACCTCCACCCGGCCGTGGAGGCAGCGCTGTACCGGGTCGCGCAAGAATCGGTCACGAACGCCCGACGCCACGCACAACAGGCCACGCGGGTGGAGGTCGCAGTGATCGGGGGCCCGACGGAGGTCGAGATGACGGTCGACAACGACGGTGCGCGTCCGACGAACCCGAACGCAGCCGGCTACGGGCTCGTCGGCATGACCGAGCGGGTCACCTTGCTCGGCGGCACGTTCAGCGCTGGGCCGCGACTCAGCGGCGGATGGGGTGTCCGTGCCGTCCTGCCCCGCCGTGGTCCCGCGACATGACGATCCGGGTGGTCATCGCCGATGACCAGAGCATCATCCGAGCCGGGCTGACCACGATCCTCGATGGCCAGCCGGACATCGACGTCGTCGGTCAGGCCGCCGACGGGCGCGAAGCGGTCGACCTCGCACGCCGACTGCGACCGGACGTGTGTCTGCTGGACATCCGCATGCCGAACCTGGACGGCATCGAAGCCACCCGGCTGCTCGCCGGGCCCGACGTCACGGACCCGATCGCCGTCGTGGTGATCACGACGTTCGACACCGATGAGTACGTCTACGGAGCACTGAGGGCAGGGGCTCGAGGCTTCCTCCTCAAGGGCGCCGCACCGGACCAGCTGGTCCAGGCCGTTCACGCAGCGGTCCGGGGTGACGCGCTGATCGATCCCGGTGTCACGGCTCGGCTCCTCGCCAGCTTCTCGACGAGGCCCCTGGCTTCGCGCCCGGCGCAGCCGATCGAGCCCCTGACCGAGCGCGAAGAGGTGGTGCTCCTGACGGTGGCACGGGGACGGACCAACGCCGAGATCGCTGACGAGCTGTACATCAGCATGAGCACGGTGAAGTTCCACCTCGCCGGTCTCATGTCCAAGCTCGGAGCCCGGAACCGGGTGGAGCTCGCCATGTGGGCGTACGAGACCAGGCGCGTGCCCTAGCCTCGATCATGGCGGCGGCTTCCGCGCAGCGGACGGCGCGGGAGCGTACGGCAACGGCGGTACATCGGGCTACCGCACACGGCTGACGACGCCGAGTGCCATGGTGCCGAGGATGAGACGCCGTCAGAACTACCCTCGCTGGACCATCGGCGACCGACAGAGCGAGGAGCCGTAGTCGTGACCCAGGAGCCGCGCACCACAGCGGACCTCGCTGCCGGCGCTGCCCGGAGTGGGCTCAGCTCGCGTGCAGCGCCGGCGGGGCTCCCGCTCACCCTCGCGACGCTGGTGCTCATGGTGACTGCGGTGGTCTACCGCGAGGGTGGCGCGACGTTCCCCGGGACCGCGCTGCTCGTGTTCACGGTCGCGGCGTGGCTGCCGCTGACCGTGCGGACGCGGTGGCCGCTGCCGGCGCTGCTCGCGACGGTCCTGGTCGAGGCGACCCAGCTGGCGCTGCAGCCCACCCTCGTGCCGGGGTGGGAGACGCCGATCCCGATGGCGGCGTTCCAGCCGATCCCGGTGGCCACCGTGGTTGCGGCGTTCACCGTGGCACGCCGGCTGCCGCGGCGACGAGCGTGGCTGGCCGGAGCAGCAGCGGCCGTCGTGCTTCCGGCCGTCGCCCTGGTGGTGAACCACGAGCAGGTGTGGACCTTCATGTCCACGTGTCTGACGATGTTCAACCTCGTGCTCGGCGGCACCGCGGTCGGCGCCCTCGCCGCCGGCCGGCAGGACCGCCTGGGACGCGAGGTGAGCGAGCGCGAGGAGCAGACCCAGCGGGCCGTCGAGGCCGAGCGGCTGCACATCGCCCGGGAGCTGCATGACGTGCTGGCGCACCATCTCACTCTGGTGAACGCGCAGGCGGCGGTCGCGGAGTACCTGGTGCGAACCGACCCGGAGGCTGCCGCGACCGCGTTGCACGGACTTGCCGAGCACACCCGGAGCGCCCTGGACGAGGTTCGCGCAACGGTTGGCCTTCTTCGGCAGCCCAACGAGGCCGACGACGCCGTCCGCACGCCCTCGCCGCGGCTGGAGCACCTGCCCGAGCTGGTGGACGCGGTGCGGTCGGCCGGCTCCCAGGTGGACGTCGCGGTGAGCGGCGAGCCCCGGGCGCTGACCGCGCGGGGCGACCTCGCGGCCTACCGGGTGGTGCAGGAAGCCCTGACCAACGCGGCCAAGCATGCGCCGGGCGCACTGATCGAGGTCAACCTCGACTGGGACTCCGACCAGCTCCGGATCCGCGTGCGCAACGGCGCCTCGCCCGATCCCCGTCGGCGGTCCCCGTCCACCGGCCCCGGTCACGGGCTGATCGGGATGCGCGAGCGCACGCACGCAGCCGGCGGCACGTGGAGCACGGCGGTGCTCCGGGGCGGCGGCTTCGCCGTGCGCGTCACCTTGCCCACGGCCGACGCGCCCGCACCGACCCTGACGGAGACACCATGACCATCCGCGTCCTTCTCGCTGACGACCAGGCCCTGCTGCGGGCCACCTTCCGCCTTCTGCTCGACTCCACGGCGGACATCGAGGTAGCGGGCGAGGCGAGCACCGGAACCGAGGCCGTGCTGCGGGCACGGACCGAGCGCGCCGACGTCGTACTCATGGACCTTCGGATGCCCGAGATGGACGGCATCGAGGCGACCCGTCGGATCACCGCCGACGAGGAGCTCCAGGGCGTGCGCGTCCTGGTCCTGACCACGTTCGAGGACGACGACCTCGTGGTCCAGGCACTTCGTGCGGGCGCGTCGGGCTTCCTCGGCAAGGGTGTGGAGCCCGCGGGGCTGCTGGCCGCCATCCGGACCGTCGCGGCCGGGGAGTCCCTGCTCTCACCTCTCGCCACCACCGCACTGATCGCGCGCTTCCTCGAGCATGCGCCGGTACCGCGCCGTGAAGGCGCAGCGCTCGTCGACCCGCTGACCGCGCGGGAGGAGGAGGTCACGGCCCTGGTCGCCGTCGGGCTGTCCAACGAGGAGATCGGCGCCCGGCTGTTCATCAGCCCTGCCACCGCCAAGACCCACGTCAACCGGGCCATGATGAAGACGGCGTCACGCGACCGCGCCCAGCTGGTCGTCTTCGCCTACGAGACCGGCCTGGTCTCACCACCGCGCCGCTGAGGAGGCAGGCGGGTCACGCCAGGAGCTGGCTGGCCTCCTCGCCCGTCTCGTAGACGACGTCATAGAGGTCGCCGATCTGGCGGGCGACCTCGGCGGCCTTCCTGGCCCTGACCCGGCCGAAGCACGCGTAGCCCGCTGCCCACCCGAGGAGGCCCAGGACGCCCAGCGGGATGGACAGCCACACCAGGCCGGCGTCCAGCGCGACGACCGAGCCCGCCAGGAACGCCGAACCGACGATGCCCGCCACGATCGCAACGGTCATCGCGGCCGCCGTGACGCCGCGCTCCATCCTCGTGATGGCGGCAAGGGCGGTCTCGCACCGGTGCTGCAGCTCCACGACGGCAGGTCGGTTCTTGATACGCCGCTCACGGCTGAGCGTGAGATGGACCTGAGGCGCGCCCGGCGCGATCGAGCCGCGCTCGTGGACCACCCAGCCGAAGTTCCCGTACGCGTCGCGGTGCAGCAGCTCCAGGCTGCGGTCGACGCGGACGGTCAGGTACTCGTTCGCCGTGAACCGGCTCCTGGTTGATGGCTCGTGCTGCGACATCTCCGCCCCTCTCGCGGTCGCGCCCGGGTGGGGTGCGGCCAGTCCGCGCGGGAGCACCGACGCGGCGCCGTCGCCACGCTGGGCCGGCTGCCCGGCTCCCGTCGACCTCGAGCCTCGTCCGTGCTCGGTCGGCGCACATCGCCCGGCCGGCGCGTCCGCGCTACCGCAGCTGCGGTACGCGCGCAGTCGGTCCTGTGCACGGCCATCCAGGTGAGCCGCGGCGAACCGGAGGGCCGCCTGACCGGACCGTGTGCGCGCGATGGCGCTTCCCGGCCGGGCGGTCACTCGCGCGGCGCAGAGTGCCTGCTGCCGGGCATGTGTCGGGGTCGCGCGAAGTGCCGACGAACGGACGGCTGGGGCGTCATGACGAGGAGTGCGTGGGGCAGGACCTCCGCCGTGAACGCCATCGCCTCACCGCTCATGTCGCCGTCCAGCTGGTAGGCCACGGGACGGTCGAGGACGACGTCGACGCGCTGCCCACGCACGTGGGTCGGCGGCGGCTCGGTGGCGACGCGCAGCGCCGCCGAGGCTGGCCGGATGAGGCCCGCGAGTCCGGCCTTCGACGCGACGAGGACATCGAGCTCGCCGTCGGTCGGGCTCGCTCCGGGGATCAGCTGGATGCCGCCCTGGAGCCGTCCCACGTTCCCGACCATGGCAATCACGGCGTCGCCGTCGTGGCACGTCACACCGTCGACCGTCACCGTGGCGCCGAAGGCCGGCATCATCACCTGCTGGGCGGCCGCGACCACGTACGCGCCTCCGCGCAGCACTGTCTTCAAGCGTGGGTCGGTGTCGCGCATGATCTGCGCGTCAAGGCCGACGCCGGCCATCACGGCAAAGATCCGGGACTGGCCGTCGACCGTCCAGCGCACCATGTCGATCGCCGTGGGTACGCCGCGCAGGGCGACGGCGATCGCGTCGTCCTCGTCGAGCGGGATGCCCAGGTTGCGGCACAGGAGGTTTCCGGTGCCGGCCGGCACGAGGCCGACGGGCACGGCGGACCCGGCCAGCTCGGCGCACACGGTGCGCACCGTGCCGTCCCCGCCCGCGACGAGCACGAGGTCGACGCCCCTGGCGAGGGCCGCGCGTGCCATCCCCCGACCGGGGTCGTCGACCAGCGTCTCGAGCCAGAGGGTGGGTTGCCATCCGCTGCGGCTCAGCGCGAACTCGACCCGCCGGCGGAACTGGTCCAGCTCGAGCACCTTGGTCGGGTTGTAGATCACCGCCGCCTGCCGGCCGGGCAGGACAGCACGCCCTGGTCGCCAGGCACCGGTGATCGTCGCGACCCGACTGAACCAGAGCGCGCCGACCGCGACCGCGATGCCCAGCAGCTGCCCGCCGATCAGGTCGGTGCCGGACTCGGTGCCCATCGCCCACTGGTCCACCCCGACGGTCGTGACGAGCATGGCCCCGAAGATCCGGCGCTTCCAGCGGGCGGCACCGGGCCTGCGCTGGGCATTCGCCGTGGTCACCAGGACCCACGTGAGGATCGTCGCTGCCACCATGTGCCCGGCAGGGTAGGCGCTGAGGGAAGCCGTGACCGAGTCTGAGAAGAGGGACGACGGGCGTGGCCGGCCGTACAGGGCTTGCTGAACGACCCAGAGGGGCACTCCGAGCGAAGCCAGGGCGAGCGCCCGCGCCAGACGCCGCTGGCGGCGGCGGAACGACCGCAGCGCCAGGGAGACGGTCACTGCCACGATGACGAAGGGGTGGGTGGCGGACGCGAACACCTCGGCCAGCTGGCCGGCCGGTGATCGGGGCTCGAGGACGGGGTGGCCGAACGCGGCGTCGACCCCGTCCGTCCAGCCGAGGACGACGCCGATGGTCCACAGCGCGTACGCGGCGACGGCGGCGACGAACAGGCGGCGCTCTGCCAGTCGCCCCGAGGACCGGGTGAGACCCGCGATGAGGTCCGTCGTCGATCGGGTGGGGGCGGGTGCGGTCACATCTCCTCCTCGAACGACGCGTGCCCGCTGCTCGGAGCCACGATCGCCGTCGCACGCGACCGCACGGCGTCGTGGCGACCTGGTGCGCACGTCATCACGCGGATCCCGCTGGCTGACGCGCGGGCACCTGGCGCGCGCCGGTGCGGGCGCCGATGACACGGTTCAGGACCCCGAAGTTGACCAGCCCGACGGCGCCGGTGGTGAGAGCGAGGACGCCAAGGGTCGCCACGCGCCCCGCGTGCGGTGCGACCAGGTTCCAGACGGCGAGTGTGGCCGTCGTTGTGCAGAGCCCGACCAGTGCAGTCGCCGTCCCGCCGGCGGCGAGGAAGACCACTGCATAGGCCGCGTTGGCCGCGAGGCCGGTCAGTGCGAAGCGGCCGAGCACGGACGCACGGTGGCGCGCCGTCGGATCGGCGACGGACGTCGTGGCCATGGCTGCTCCCTTCCTCGGCGGTTCAAGAAGGCTTTCGTGCCGGGCGGGTCGGTGTCGTGGTGCGAACGCGGCGCGCGCTCTACCGCGACTGGGCCGAGCCGGACCGCTGCGGTACCGCGCACGCGGTAGGTCGATCACAGCGCATGGTTGACGCCCGGAGACGAGCAGCCGGGGAGTCTCGAGGGTGACAACGACCAACCCGAGAGAGGTCCCGATCATGTCGACACTTGCCCGCTGGTGCTATCGGCGCCGCCGCGTCGTCCTCGCGGTGTGGATCGCCGCGCTCATCGGCCTGATGGCGGCCGTGTTCTCTGCCGGCACCGCCTTCACGACTGCAGCGCAGCTGCCCGACAGCGAGTCGTCCACGGCCTACGCGCTCATCGCGGAGGCCGGTGCGGACGGCACGTCGGTGGGAAACGTCGTCTGGCGCACCGACGGCGTGGCCATCGACGACCCGGCGGTCGAGCAGCAGGTGGCGGCGATGCTGGCCGAGGTCGCCGCGGTACCCGGTGTGGAGTCCGTCACCAGCCCCTACAGCGGCGCCGGCACAGCTCAGATCAACCCCGACGAGAGCACGGCGTTCGCCCGCGTCACCGCGACGAGCGAGGTCGACGTCGATGCGGTGCGGGCCATCACCGACCGCTACGACAGCGCGACCGTCGAGGCGGCCGCCGGGGGCCAGGCGTTCTCGCAGCTGCCCGAACCCTCCCACGGCATGGAGGTCATCGGCCTGCTGGCCGCGATCGTCCTGCTCTTCGTCGCGTTCCGATCGGTGTGGGCGTCGGCCCTGCCGATCCTGACCGGGGTGACCGGGGTGGGCGCGTCGCTGCTGGTCGTGGTCCTCGCCTCGCACGTGATGTCCCTGGACTCCACCTCGCTGACCATGGGTGCGCTGATCGGCCTCGGCGTCGGCATCGACTACGCGCTGTTCATCGTGAACCGCCACCGCAAGGCCCTGATGGCCGGCGCGTCGTTGCCCGATGCCATCGCCAAGGCGCTCGACACCTCCGGGCGCGCGGTGGTCTTCGCCGGCCTGACCGTCATGGTCGCCCTGCTGGCCATGTTCGTGGTCGACCTGAGCGTCCTGACCGGGATGGCGCAGGCGGCCGCCCTCACGGTGCTGTTCACCGTGATCTCGGCCCTCACCCTGCTCCCGGCGCTGCTGGGGATGATCGGGCTCAAGGTCCTCTCTCGGCGCCAGCGCCGGGAGCTCGCCCTGGGCTCTGCGGCACCGACCAGCGCGCGCGTCCGCATGGGAACTCGGTGGTCCCTGACCGTCCAGCGCCACCCCCGGCTGGTCGCCGTGGCCGCGCTGCTGGTCCTGACCGCCCTCGCCGCCCCCGTGGTGGGCATGCGGGTCGGCAACGCCGACGCCAGCAGCGACCCTCAGGGTTCGCCCACTCGCGAGTACTACGACCTGATGTCCCCGGCCTTCGGTGACGGCGTGGACGCCACGCTGGTGCTCGCGGCCCGCGTACCCGACGCCGCGTCGGCGACAGCGTTCGACGACCTCGTGGCCGGCCTCTCCGACGTCCCGGGTGTGGCCGCCGTCCAGGCCGCGCCCGTCCAGCCTGGTCAGGCGATCGCAATCGCTGCGGTCGTGCCGGCCACGAGCGCGCAGACCGCAGCCACCGAGGAGCTCGTCACCACTCTCCGCGACCAGGTGATCCCGAGTGCCGAGAGCGGCACCGACCTGACGGTCTACGTGGGCGGGGAGACCGCAACGAACATCGACGTCTCGCAGGCACTGATGAGCCGGCTGCCGCTGTACCTCGGCATCGTCGCGCTGCTGGGGTTCCTCCTCCTGGCGATGGCGTTCCGTAGCGTGCTCGTCCCCCTCGTCGGCGCACTGACCAACGTGGCGACGATCGCCGTGGGCCTGGGAGTCATCACGGCCATCTTCCAGCTCGGCTGGGGCAGCCAGCTGCTGGGCGTGGGCTCCGGAGCCCCGATCATGTTCATCGTCCCGGTGATCCTGGTCGGCGTGGTGTTCGGGCTGTCCATGGACTACCAGGTGTTCCTCGTCAGCCGGATGCACGAGGAGTGGGCCCACTCCCGGGACAACCGCCGCGCCGTGCGGGTCGGAGTGGCGGAGACCGCCCGCGTCATCGGTACCGCCGCAACGATCATGCTCAGCGTGTTCGCCTCCTTCAGCTTCGGCGGTGAGCGGATCGTGGCAGCCATGGGCATCGGCCTGGGTGTCGCGATCCTCGTGGACGCCTTCGTCGTCCG
Source organism: Cellulomonas sp. KRMCY2 (assembly GCF_000526515.1). NCBI lineage: Bacteria > Bacillati > Actinomycetota > Actinomycetes > Micrococcales > Cellulomonadaceae > Cellulomonas > Cellulomonas sp. KRMCY2. The sequence continues at coordinate 533,386 of NZ_JAGF01000001.1, read as the reverse complement.
CCTGTCGCTCGTCCCCGCGCTCATGCACCTGATCGGGCGACGCAACTGGGCCTACCCCCGATGGGCGGACCGCATCACGCCGCAGATGTCCGTCGAGGGAGCCGCGGACGACGCGTCTCCACTCGCGCTCGAGTCGCTCGACGCGACCGCCGGCGCCGGCGCCGGCCGACCCGACGTTGCCGCCGACGCTGGGCGCAGGCAGGCATAGCGACCGGAGCCGGCGGCTCGAACAGGCCCGGGTGGGACGCGGAGGGCGTCCTACCCGGGCCCTGTCGTGTGCCGGCATCGACGGCGGCCGGTCGGCCCTGGACGCAACCGCAAGGAGGCCGCAGGTGCGGACCTCGACGTGTGAGCTCCCGGCTCAGCCGGTGAGCAGGCGCTGGAGCAGTCCCCCGTACCGTTCGACGAGCTCGGCACGGTCCATGGCGCGCAGGCCTGGGTCCTCGACGACCCACAGCGAGTACAGCAGCCCGGCGAGCAGCGCTCCGGCGAGCCGGGCGCGCGTGTCGGCGTCCGGTCCGGACAGCCGGGCCCGCAGGGGCGCGACGAAGTGGGACTCGTGGTTCGTGGTCAGACGCGCCTTGATCCGGGGCCGGTCGCTGCCCCGGAGCAGCGCGAGGTAGACCCCCCGGGTCGCCTCGTCCGCGTCGAGCAAGGAGGTCGTGAAGCTGCGACCCAGGTCCTCGAGCGGCACGTCGTCGAGGGGCCGGTCGGCGAACCGTGAGTGCACCGCCTCGAGGAAGAGCAGCTCCTTGGAACCGAAGTGCCGGATGACGAGGGCGGCGTCGGCACCGGCGTCGGCCGCGATGTCGCGCACGGTGACGCCGGCGAAGCCGCGCTCGGCGAACATCGTCGCCGCGGCGGTCAGGATCCGCCCGCGCGTCGCCGTCCCGGAGCCCCGTGCCATGGCGTCAGCCTAGACGGTATGGAGTGACCGCCCGGGTGTGGGTGGTTGCGGGCCGGGGCCTCACTCACGCAATCTCGTGGGTTACCGAGTAGGGGCTGCCTGCTCGGCCTATCCGACATGTGTGGGAGGCCCCGGTGTTCTCTGAGCGTACGAGTGTGGGGCTCGACGTGCACGCACGGTCGGTCGCGGCGGCTGCGATCGATGGCGTGACGGGCGAGCTGTTCCAGGCGAGGTTGACGCCCTCGCACGAGCACATCCGCGGGTGGATAGGCGCGTTGCCGGGTCCGGTCGCGGCGACGTATGAGGCCGGGCCGACCGGCTTCGGGCTCGCGCGGGCACTGAAGGCGGACGGGATTCGGTGCGTGGTCGCGGCTCCCTCGAAGTTGCAGCGACCGTCGGGGGATCGGGTCAAGACCGACGCCAGGGACGCGGTGCACCTCGCCCGGCTGTTGCGGCTGGACGAGATCACCGCCGTGGTCATTCCCTCCGAGGACCAGGAGGCGGCCCGGGACCTGGTCCGGGCGCGAGAGGACTGCCGCGGGGACTTGATGCGAGCCCGGCACCGGCTCTCGAAGCTGCTGCTGCGCCACGGGATCGTCTACGACGGCGGGCAGGCGTGGACCGGGACCCACGACGGGTGGCTACGACGCCAGCACTTCGAGGCCCCGGCGGTGCAGATGGCCTTCGAGTCCGACTACGACGCCGTGCTCGCCACCGATGCGCGCCGCGACCGGCTCGACGCTGCGATCACCGCGATGGCCACGGACAGCGAGTTCACCCCGGTCGTGCGGCGGTTGAGCTGCCTGCGGGGTGTCTCGACGTTGACGTCGTTCGCCCTGGCGGTCGAGATCGGTGACTGGCACCGGTTCACCGGCAACACCATCGGCTCCTTCGTCGGTCTGGTCCCCAGCGAGCACTCCTCGGGGGCCCGCCGGGTGCAGGGCTCGATCACCAAGACCGGCAACACCCACGCCCGTCGGCTGCTGGTCGAAGCAGCCTGGCACCACCGGGCCCGCTACCGACCCGGTGCGACCATGTTGGCCCGCTGGGACCTGGCCTCACCGGCTGCCCGCGCCCGCGGTGACGAGGGGAACCGGCGTCTGCACGCCCGCTGGGTCCGGTTCGACGAACACCACAAGCGACCCGTGATCGCCAACGTCGCCATCGCCCGCGAGCTCGCCGGCTGGTGCTGGTCACTGGCCACCCTCGAGGACCACACGACGGCCCGCTGAACCACCAGGCCCACGATCTGACTCCTGACCCCAGACCGGTAGCAGCGCGTGGAGCGACCCGCGAAACTCCTATGAGCAACGAGCCCCCAGGCTCGCGACGCCCGACTCTAGACCCGCGATCCGCTCCTGCCGAACAGCCCGTCCTGCGGTAGCCAACCCGCGCATATCAGTCTGACCGCGCGTCGCCAACGACACGCTCACCGGACCCCGGGGCCACAGAGTCAACAAGGAGGCGCCGCCCAGAACCCATCCGGGCGGCGCCTCACCCTGCCCACTTGACAGCGGGTCCCTCCATATCAGGAGCAGCAGGACGTGCCTGCGGCGCGGGGCCGCGGAGCCCTGGGAGCGGCGCACGTCGTCAGAACGTGATGATGATCTTCTCCGCGGCGCCCGGCGTCTGCGCGAGCGCGAACGCGTCCAGGGCGTGGGCGAAGTCGAAGCGGTCGCTGATGATCGCCCGGTACGCCTCGGGGCGCGCGATGATGTGGTCGGTGACCTCGAAGATCTCCGTCGGGTAGCCCATCGACGTGACGATCTCGACCTCGCTCGCCAGCACGGCGCCGAAGTCGACCGGCACCGGCTTCTTGTGCACCGCCGGGATGCTCAGCCGGGCCCGATGCTTGGCGCACACCATGACGGTGTCGATCACCGCCGGCACTCCTGCGGCGTCGAGGTAGACGTCGGTGCCCGGCCGAGGGTGGCCCAGACCATCGGCGGCCGTGCCGTGCAGCTCGGTGAGCCGCTCCTTGACGTCCTCCTGGGCTGAGTTGATCACCGCATCGGCACCCACCGCGAGAGCCTTGTCGAGCCGGCCCGGGAGGATGTCGACGACGACCACGTGCGCGGCGCCCAGCGCCTTGTACCCGATCGCGGCACCAAGGCCGATCGGACCGGCGCCGAAGACCACCGCCTTCCCGCCCGCGGGCAGGCGGCTCTGATTCACCGCGTGCAAGGCGACGGCCATCGGCTCGTTGAGCGCGGCGGCGTCCCACGGCAGGTCCTTCGGCACCACGCGGACGCTGCGCCCGACCACCGCGTCGCGGATCACCAGCAGCTCCGACAGCGCACCGGTGGGACCGCCGTTGCCGATGATGCCCGTCGGGTCCGCCATCGGGTTGACCACCACGTGGTCGCCCACGGACAGGCCGGTGACCTCCGCGCCCACCTCGGCGATCTCCCCGGCCGCCTCATGCCCCAGGATCGTCTCGCCCTGACGCGGCGGGATACCGCCGATGGCGATGTAGTAGAGGTCCGACCCGCAGATCCCGCAGGCCTTGGGCCGCACCAGGATGTCGCGCGGTCCCACCGTCGGCTCCGGTACATCCACGATCTCGACCCGGCCGGGTCAGGTCACCATCACGGCCTTCATCCGAAGGTCCTTTCCTGGGGGCGCCTCAGGTTGCGCGCAGGCACAGCTGCGGACGCCGTCGTCAACAATGTTGACTCGAGAGTGCTCCGCGGCTCCCGCCGTGTCAATCCGATCGCCCCTCGCATCCGCGGTGACCACCGGACAGTGCGCCGCTGACCGCGTCGACTGCATCGGCGCTCCCCTTGGACCCGGGTGCAGGCGATCCCCGTAGCCTTGTCGTGTGACCATCGAGAATCGCGTGAAGCCCCCCGTCATTGCTGATGTGGCGCGAGCGGCGGGGGTGTCTGTACCTACCGTCTCGCGGGTTCTCAGCGGGACGACGCGGGTTAGTCCTGAGCGTCGCGAGCGGGTCCTGGCTGCGATCCGCGAGCTGGGATTTCGCCCCAACGCCGCCGCGCGAGCGCTGTCGACCGGCACCCAGCTGATGATCGTTGTCTTCGCCGGTGACACCACCCGCTTCGGCTACGCCTCCACCATCCAGGGCGTGGAGGAGGCTGCTCGCCAAGCCGGCTACATGGTCGTCATCTCCGTGGTGGAGAGCGACAGCCTGTCGACCGTGGAGGCATCCATCGATCTTGCGCTCGGCCAGCCTGTTGCTGGTGCGGTAGTCCTGGAGTACGACCCGCCTGGCGTCGCCGTCCTGGCGGCGGTACCGCCGTGGCTGCCTACAGTGGCAGTCGCAGCCGGTCGACCCGCGGGCGAGGCTGTTCCTCATGCCTACATGGATGACCACGAGGCGGCTGCGCGCGCGACGCGGTTCCTGCTCGACTTGGGACACGCCACCGTCCATCACGTCGCCATCCCATCAACGGGTCGCCCCAGCTCGCGCATGCTCGGATGGCGCAGCGCGCTCGAAGCCGCTGGCGCACGAGTGCCGCCAGTCATCCAGGCCGACTGGCCGCCGACCTCTGGGTACGACGCCGGACTCCACCTTCTCGCGGACAGCAGTGTCACAGCCGTGCTCTGCGGAAATGACGAGCTCGCGATGGGTCTGACCAAGGCGCTCGCCGATCACGGCCGGGTCGTTCCGGACGACATCAGCGTGATCGGCTTCGACGACCACCCGCTCTCGCAGCTCTGGACACCACCCCTGACCACCGTGCGCCAGGACTTCGTCGCCCTGGGGCACCAGGCATTCACGCTGCTGCTCGCCTCGATCGGGCACACCGCCTCGCCCCACTCGGTTCGCATGACGCCGGACCTGATCGTGCGCGCGTCTACCGGACCGGTGCGCCGCACGGCCTCCTGACGGCCCGGCCTTCGGTCAGGCGTCGGCAACGACCTGAGCCGTTCGCTTGCCATTCTCCGTGATAGGCGGTTTCATAGAGTACGCAACGACGCCGAGCCGGGGAGTGCCACTCGCCATGATTGACCAGTCTGTCCAGGGCATCTCTCTGAACCTCCGGGAACTGGGGGGGCCCGATCTGCGCCTCGAGGGCGGTTTGGGCACGTGTGTGCGGTGTGTCGGTCTTGGGGGAGCGGCGGATGCGAACGCGCAGCCCCTCGTCGAGGTCCTGGCGGTCGGCCACGGGCGACAGGCGGCGAACCTCCGCAACACGAGGACTGCCATCGGCTCACAGCTGCTCTACGTGCGTCACGCGGTCACCGAAGATCAGCGGTTTCACAACGTCGTGATCGATCAGCACGACCCAGTGAGCGGTATCGAGGTGCGCTCCACTCTCCGACTCTCAGGCGACGCTGCCGCGCTGCGGACATGGACGACCGTGCGGAACGCCGGCGTCGGGCCGGTGCACCTGCAGGCCGTCTCCTCCTTCGTCGTCGGCGAGCCCCTCGGTGCAACGGAGCTCGAACAGATCGACAGCATCGAGGGAGCGAGCGACTGGATCGGCGAGAGCCGCTGGTCGACGGTGCCGCTGCGTTCCCAAGACGGACTGGTCTCCTTGGCACTGGACCTCCACCAGCACCAAGACGCACGAGGGGCCCGGACGATCGTCAGCCAAGGGGCCTGGTCATCCGGACAGCGCATTCCGGCGGGCGTGATTGCGCGGCGTGGCAGCGGACCTGCGATGGCCTGGCAGGTGGAGCACAACGGAGCCTGGCGCGTCGAGCTCGGCGAGCGGTTGCGCTCCGACGATCGCTCCTCGCTGGTGCTGGGCCTCTTCGGGCCGACGGACGCGGACCACGCATGGCTCCGGACGCTGGAGCCGGGTGGGTCCTTCACGTCGGTCCCGGTCTCAGTCGCGTTCTCGAACCAGGGATGGGTTGGTGCCGTCGCGGAACTGACCAAGCACCGCCGCACACTGCGAGACGCCTCTCGGCGCCCAGCCGTCGTCTTCAACGACTACATGAACACCCTGATGGGTGACCCGACGACCGAGAAGCTCGAACCACTGATCCGCAGCGCGGCATCAGTGGGTGCCGAGTACTTCTGCATCGATGCAGGTTGGTACGACGACGGTGGCGACTGGTGGGACTCGGTCGGCCAGTGGGAGCCATCCACCAAGCGATTCCCAGGTCGCGGACTCGGTAGCCTCCTGCAGCAGATCCGTGAGGCTGGGATGGTGCCCGGGCTGTGGCTCGAGCCCGAGGTTGTCGGCATTCGCAGCCCGATCGCCGACCAGCTGCCCGACGACGCCTTCCTGCAGCGCCGCGGCGTGCGGATCGTCGAGCAGGGCCGCTACCTGCTGGACATGCGCAGCGAGGACGCCGTCAAGCACCTTGACGCCGTCGTGGACCGCATGGTCGACGACCTCGGCGTCGGGTACCTCAAGCTGGACTACAACGTCACTCCCGGAGCGGGCACCGACCGCGCGGCCGACAGCCCTGGTGACGGGCTGCTGAGCCACAACCGCGCCCATCTGGCGTGGATCGACGGCGTACGTGCCCGCCATCCCCACCTGGTGATCGAGAACTGCGCGTCGGGTGCGATGCGCGCCGACTACGCGATGCTGGCTCGGATGGATCTGCAGTCCACCTCCGACCAGCAGGACCCGCTGCGCTACCCGCCGATCGCTGCCGGAGCCCTGCTCTCGATCCTCCCCGAGCAGGCCGCCAACTGGGCGTATCCGCAGCCGGACATGACCGAGGACGAGCTCGTCTTCACCATGTGCACGGGCCTGTCGGGTCTGCTGTACCTGTCTGGTCGACTGGACGAGATGGACGAACGGCAGCGCGCCCTGGTCCGCGAGGGCGTCTCGCTCGCGCGGAGGTGGGCCGACCAGCTCCAGCAGGCGGTGCCCATCTGGCCCCTGGGCCTCCCGGGATGGACCGACCCCTGGGTTGCCGTTGGCCTCCGGGCTGCCACTGAGACTCTCGTCGCCGTGTGGTGGCGAGGAGACGCGCACGGCGAGGTCGTCCTCGACCTGCCGGCCGGGTCGATCGAAACCGCCTACCCGTCGTCGCCTGCCCACCCCTGGCACCTGACCACGGACAGCGACGGGAGGACCCGGATCCGGGTCCTGACCCACAAACCTCAAGCGCGCATCCTCCGGATCGCGCACAACCCACTGGCCTGACCGAGCCCGATCAGGTCTCACCGGACCCGGCGTCACTGACGACCCGGAGAGATGCGAGGAATCCCATGAAGCGGTACCTCACCGGAGCGGCGGCCGTGGCCACCATCACGCTCCTGATGACTGCGTGCAGCGACCCGAGCGTGGACACCCCGGACGCGCCGGCGGATGCCGGCAGCGGGACGGCGTCGGACGAGTGGCCCGAGCCGACGGCAGACCTCACCGGGGTGGAGCTGACCATCTGGGCGGCGCAGAACTCGAACACCGTCCCCGAGGCGGTCGTGGCGCAGTTCGAGGAGGCGACCGGTGCATCTGTCGAGGTCGTCACCATCCCCGACCCGTACGAGCAGGGCATCCAGACCAAGGTAGCCACGGGCGACACGCCCGACCTCGCCTTCTGGCAGCCGACCGCGTCCATGCTGACAGCCCTGAACGCACCGACCAACCTCCAGTCGCTCGACGGGGCGCCATGGATCGAGGACCTCAGCCCAGCCCTGCAGGACATCACGGGCATCCTGGACGGCACACGCTACGCGGCCCTCATCACCAGCCCTGCGGTGGAGGGCGTCTACTACAACAAGCAGGTGTTCGAGGCGAACGGCATCGCCGACCTGCCGGCCGACTGGGAGAGCTTCATCGACACCGCTCGCACGCTCGATGCGGCCGGCCAGACGCCGTTCTTCGAGATGGCGGGCGACCGCTGGGCGACGCAATGGTGGGTCCAGGTCCAGCTCGCAGACGCCGCCAAGGACGGCCTGTGGGACCGCGTCAACACTGGTGAGGAGAAGTTCACCGACGAGACGATCCTCGGCGCGATCGAGACGTACAAGGCGCTCGTCGACGAGGGTCTGTTCAACGAGGACCTCGCCACCGCCACCTTCGAGGACCAGGGAGACGCGCTGCTCAACGGCGAAGCCGCCATGGTCGTCCAGGTCAACTCCTTCTTCAGCCAGCTGCAGGCGAAGGCCGACACCGCCGAGCTCGACGAGAAGATCGGCTTCTTCCCGATCTCGCCCGAGGGCAACACCGGCACCTTCATCCCGGACCAGTCGAACGCACTGGTCGCGTTCAAGACCGGGGACCAGCAGCGCGAGGCGGCCGCCCGCCAGCTGCTCGCCTTCTGGATGGGTGCGGCCTACCCGGCCTTCGTCGAGGACCGCGCCACCATCTCCCTGGAGGACTCGGTCGAGTCGCCCGACAACGTCCCGCAGGCACTCCTGGACATCCACGCCAGCCTCGAGGACTCGGTCGGCTCCATGCAGGCCCTCGCCGTCGCCAACCCTGACCTGTACATCTACCTCGCCGACATGATCCAGGGCAGCGCCACGCCCGAGCAGGTCGCCCGGCAGACCCAGGACCAGTTCGTCCAGCTCGCCCGCGCACAGGGCGTCGAGGGGTTCTGACCAACAAGGTGCCGGGCCGGCCGACGCCGGCCCGGCACCCTTCGATTCAAGGCGGCAACAGTGACCACTCGGACCCAACCACGGCGGGCGGCGACCCATCCCGCCCGAGCCGCGCGACGGCCACGTCCGGGCGGAACCAGCATCCGGCGCAGAGGCACGCACCCCTCGCGATTCCTCATCCCCGCCTTCGTCGTGCTCGGGCTCTTCTTCTTCCTCCCGACGATCTACAACTTCCTGTATGCGCTGACCGACTGGTCGGCGTTCAAGAGCTCGATCGCCTTCGTCGGGCTGCAGAACTTCCAGGACCTGCTGCAGAGCGGGACGCTCTTGACGTCGCTGCGCGTCACGGTGATCTACGCGGTGCTCGTGGCGATCTTCCAGAACCTCTTCGGGCTTGCGCTGGCGCTCCTCCTCGAGCGCGACACCAAGGTCAACCGGTTCGCGAGGGTGATGTTCTTCATCCCCGTGATCATGTCGGCGCTGGCCGTTGGCTACGTCTTCCAGGCCATCCTCAAGCCCGAAGGCGCTCTGAACGAGGTCCTCGCCACGGTGCTCGGTCGCGAGGTGGCGATCCCGTGGCTGGGCAGCACCACCTGGACCCTCGTCGTCGTAGCCCTGGTCCACGCGTGGAAGTGGATGGGTCTGTCCATGCTCATCTACCTGGCTGGGCTCAAGACCATCAGCGAGGACGTCCTGGAGGCGGCCCGGCTCGATGGGGCCTCCGCATGGACCACATTCCGGCACATCCGCTTCCCCCTCCTGGCCCCCGCGGTCACGTTCAACGTCGCGACCGCCCTGCTGGGGTCGATGAACGGCTTCGACGTCGTCCAGGCCACGACCGGCGGCGGCCCCGCTCGCACGACCGAGCTGCTCAACATCTTCATCTTCCGGACCTTCGGTCAGGGCCTCTTCGCCCAGGCCACGACCATGAGCTTGGTCCTGTTCATGGTGGTCATGCTCCTGGCCTTCCCGGTGATCCGGGTGCTGCGCAAGAGAGAGGAAGTCCTGTGACCGCCACCTCGACCGGTGGGTTCCTGCCGACACCCGCCCTGCGCCGGCGGAAGGGGGCCGTCGATCGGCACGGTCGATGGAGTCGGCTCCAGCCGGTCGTCGCGGTCCTGGCCGTCATCGGGCTGATCGGTCTGCCCTTGTGGATCGTGGTCATGACGGCAGGGAAGAGTCAGGGCGAAGCGCTGAACCCCGACCTGAGCCTGCCGTCCACGTGGCAGTACGCCCAGAACTTCAGCGAGGTCTGGCAGCAGGGTCGGGTCCCCGGGGCCCTCCTGGGGAGCCTGCTCATCATGGTGCCCGCCGTCCTCGGCGTCCTGACGCTCGGCTCCCTGGCGTCGTGGATCCTGGCGCGCAGGTCCAGCCGCGGGTTCGCAGTGCTCTACGCCCTGGCGATCAGCGGGATCGTGCTGCCGCCTGCGGTCGTCACGATCGTGCTCCTGCTCCGCCAGCTCGGTCTGGCAGGAACTGCGGTAGGCATGATCGGGGTGTACATGGGCATGTACATGTCGACAGTGATCTTCTTCGTGACCGGGTTCATCCGAACCATCCCCGTGGAGCTCGAAGAAGCTGCCCGCGTCGACGGCGCCGGCCCGATGCGGGTCTTCCGCACGGTGATCCTTCCGCTCCTGGCACCTGTCCTCGCCACCGCGACGATCTTGATCTGTCTGTACGTCTGGAACGACGTCTTCTATGCCTTCTTCGTGGTGGGCGGGCGACTCGACACCCTCCCGCTCAACCTCTTCCAGGTGGCCAGCGCGGGCCTCTACCTGGACAACTGGCACCTGATCTTCGCCTACGTCACGCTCATGAGCCTTCCACTGCTCCTCGTCTTCGTCGTGGCTCAACGCAAGATCATTTCCGGGATCACCTCGGGCGCGGTGAAGTAGCCCGCCGGGGTGATCGTCTCGGCCGACGGTCGGGGCGCCGGCTGAGTCCTCGTCACGGCTCCAGGCGGTACCCGACGCCGGGCTCGGTCAGCAGGTGCCGTGGGTGGGTGGGGTCGGGTTCGAGCTTGCGCCGGAGCTGGGCCAGGTACACCCGCAGGTAGTGGGTCTCGCGGTCGAGGTTCGGCCCGCGGAGCTCGGCGAGCAGCTCGCGTCGGCCGACCACCTTGCCGACGTTGCGAGCCAGCATCTCGAGCATGTGCCACTCGGTCGGAGTGAGGCGTACCTCCTGCCCGTCGCGCAGCACGCGGCGGTGGGCGATGTCGACGGTGAAGCTGGCGGTCTCGACGACGGGTGGCGCGTCGTCGGGGGAGCGTCGTCGGGCGGCCGCCCGCAGTCGGGCAAGGAGCTCGTCCATGGCGAAGGGCTTAGTGACGTAGTCGTCGGCCCCGGCGTCGAGTGCGTTGACCTTGTCAGTGCTGGTCTGGCGTGCCGAGAGGACGACGACGGGGACCTGGGACCACCCGCGCAGGGCGCGCAAGACGTCCATGCCGTCGAGATCGGGGAGCCCGAGGTCCAGCACGACGAGGTCGGGGTGCCAGTTGGCCATGCCGTCCAGGCCGCTCGCGCCGGTGTGCGCGACGGCGACGTCGTACCGGTTGGCGCGCAGCGTGATCGCCAGGGCGCGCGCGAGGGTCGGCTCGTCCTCGACGACCAGGACCCGGGTCATGGCGTCCCTCCTGCCGCAGGCAGCGTGATGACCATCGTCAGGCCACCGCCCGGCGTGTCCTCGGCCTCGATCGTGCCACCGTTCGCCTCGACGAAGCCGCGTGCGACCGCAAGCCCCAGTCCGACACCGTGCCCGCTCGGGACGTCTCCGAGGCGCTGGAACGCGGTGAAGATGTCGTTCTTGCGGTTGTCGGGGACGCCGGGGCCGCGGTCGATGATCCGCAGGACGACGGTGTCGCGCAGCTGCTCGCCGACGATGTGCACCTTCTCCGCGGCGGGGGTGTAGCGGAGCGCGTTCTCCACGACGTTGGCGATCGCGCGTTCCAGGAGACCGGCATCGGCCATGACCTGCGGGAGGGTCTCGGGGACGTCGACGACGACCGTCGAGGTGGGCAGCCCGTCCACCGCCCGGGGGACGATCTCGTCGAGGGTGACGGGTTGACGTACGAGCGAGATCGCGCCGGCGTCAAGGCGGCTCATGTCGAGCAGGTTGTCGATGAGGGCCTGGAGGCGGTCGGTGCACTGGGCGACGTCGGAGAGCAGTGCCCGCTCGTCGTCTGCCGCGATCTCCGGTCCGCTGCTGGTCAGCGCGGTGACGCCGGCCTTGATCCCGGCGAGCGGGGTGCGCAGGTCGTGGGAGACGGCCGCGAGCAGTGCCGTGCGGGTGGCCGTGCGTTCGCGTTCGGCGCGTGCGGAGCGTGCCTCGGCGCGCAGCCGGTCGCGCTCGAGCAGGGCTTCCGCCTGCAGGCCGACGGCGCTGACCACGCGCAGGTCCTCGGCGGACAGGGTGCGACCCTGCAGTGCCAGGACCAGGTCGTCCTGGACGGGCACCGCGGTGCTTGCGTGCTCGGGGTCGGTCGGGACGTCGGTCCCGGCGCGGCCGACGGCGACCCACGCGCGAGCGGTCTCGTCACGGCGCAGGAGGGCGACCCCGGCGAGGCTGAATGCCTCGCGGAGCTGGTCGAGCATGGCCGGCACCGCGTCGCCGCCCCGGAGCACGGACCCGGCGAGCGTCGTGAGGATGTCCGCTTCGGCGCGGGCGCGGGTCGCCTGCACCGCGCGCCTGGCGGACAGGTCGACGACGGCGGAGACCGCGACGGCCACCGCGACGAGGATCGCGATCGCGAGGGCGTTCTGCGGTTCGGTGACGGTCCAGGTACGGATCGGCGGGGTGAACCAGAAGTTGCTGAGGAGGCCGCCGGCGACGGCCGCGACCAGCGCGGGGAGCAGGCCTCCGATCAGGGCCACCCCGATGGTGAGGGTCAGGAAGAGCATGAGCACCGTCGGCAGGGCGTCCAGGTCCGCCGCCTGCCTCAGGACGAGGGTGAGCAGCGGTGGCCCGGCGACGGCGAGGACCCACGCTGCGGTGACCCGCCGGGCGTCGAGCGAGCCGCGGCGCTGAAAGCTGCGGCGGCCGCGACCGGCGCGCTCGTGCGTGACGATCAGGACGTCCATGTCGCCCGATCCGCGGACGACGTCCGGCGCGATCCCGGGGGACACGATGGCGGCCAGGCGCGTGCGACGGGTCGCGCCGAGCACGACCTGGTTGGCGTTCACGCCGCGGGCGAAGTCCAGGATCGCCGTGGCGATGTCGTCGCCGACGACGACGTGCCAGCTCCCGCCGAGGGACTCGGTGAAGGCCCGGTGCCGGGCCAGGGCGTCCGGGGCCGCGCCGGCGAGCCCGTCGCCGCGGGCGACGTGCAGCACCAGGAGCTCCCCGCCCTTGGGTCGCTTGGCGATCCTCGCTCCGCGCCGGATCAGCGTCTCGGCCTCGGCTCCCCCGGTCACTGCCACCACGACCCGTTCCCGGGCGGGCCACAGCTCGGCGATGTCGTGCTCGTGCCGGTACTTCTCGAGCGCGTCGTCGACCCGGTCGGCCGTCCACAGCAGAGCGAGCTCGCGCAGCGCAGTGAGGTTGCCGGCCCGGAAGTAGTTGTTGAGGGCCGCGTCGATCTTCTCCGGGGCGTACACGTTCCCGTGCGCGAGGCGTCGGCGGAGCGCTTCAGGGCTCATGTCGACGAGCTCGATCTGGTCCGCCCGGCGCACCACCTCGTCGGGGAGCGTCTCCTGCTGGCGGATGCCGGTGATGGACTCGACGACGTCGTTCAGGCTCTCCAGGTGCTGGATGTTGACGGTCGTGACCACGTCGATCCCGGCGGCGAGGATCTCCTCGACGTCCTGCCACCGTTTGGCGTTCCGCACGCCGGGCACGTTGGTGTGGGCCAGCTCGTCGATCACCGCGACGGCCGGACGCCGGACGACCACGGCGTCGACGTCCAGCTCGGTGAAGGTCCCGTCCCGGTAGTGCACCTCTCGACGCGGCACGACCTCGAGCCCGGCGAGCATCTGTGCCGTCGCCGCGCGGCCGTGGGTCTCGACCAGGCCGACCACGACGTCGACACCGCGTTCACGCCGCCGGTGCGCCTCGTCGAGCATCGCGAACGTCTTGCCCACGCCCGGGGCCGCGCCGAGGAACACGCGCAGCGTCCCGCGCCTGTGCCCGTCTGGATCCACGTGTCCCACCCGCTCGCCCGTCCGCCCGTCTGCCCCTGCGCCCTCAGTCAAGCACCGTGAGCGCGGTGTTGAGCTCCAGGACGTTCACGTGCGGCGCTCCGAGAAACCCCAGGTCACGCCCGTGGAAGTGATCCTCCACGAGCTCCCGGACCACGGCGGCGTCGAGACCGCGCTCCCGGGCCACCCGGTCCGCCTGCAGACGCGCGTACTCCGGCGAGATGTCCGGGTCCAGACCGGAGGCCGAGGCCGTCACGGCGTCCGCGGGAACGTCGGACGCCTCGACGTCCTCGCGCTCGGCGACCTCCGCGATGCGCTGCTCGATCGTGGCCAGGAGGTCGGGGTTCTCCGGGCCGAGGTTGGACGCACCGGACGCCAGCGGGTCGTAGCCGTCGCCGGCGGCCGATGGCCGGGGCAGGAACCACTCGTCACCGTCGAAGGACTGGCCGAGCAGCCGTGAGCCGACAACCTCGCCGTCGACGGTGAGCATCGACCCGTCGGCACGGTCGGGCACCAGGCGCCCGACGCCGTAGATCACCAACGGGTAGGCGAGGCCGAGGGCGACGGTGAGGATCAGCAGGAGGCGGAGCCCGGCGAGGGACTGGCGCAGGAGTGCGGTCATGTCAGGTGGCTCCTAGGAGGTCCGCGGCCGTCACAGGCCGGGGAGCAGGGAGACGAACAGGTCGATGAGCTTGATGCCGACGAACGGGGCGACGATGCCGCCGAGCCCGTAGACGAGGAGGTTGCGTCGCAGCATCGCTGCCGCGCCGGCCGGGGTGTACCGCACGCCGCGCAGCGCCACCGGGACGAGCGCGACGATGACGAGGGCGTTGAAGATGACTGCCGAGAGCACGGCCGACTCCGGTGAGTGCAACCCCATGACGTTGAGCCGGTCGAGCTGCGGGTACAGCCCCACGAACATGGCCGGGATGATCGCGAAGTACTTGGCGACGTCGTTCGCGATCGAGAACGTCGTCAGCGCCCCGCGGGTGATGAGCAGCTGTTTGCCGATCGCCACGATCTCGATGAGCTTGGTCGGGTTGGAGTCGAGGTCGACCATGTTGCCGGCCTCCTTGGCGGCGGACGTCCCGGAGTTCATCGCCACCCCGACGTCGGCCTGGGCGAGGGCCGGCGCGTCGTTGGTCCCGTCACCGGTCATCGCGACCAGGCGGCCGCCCTCCTGCTCGCGACGGATCAGGGCCATCTTGTCCTCCGGGGTGGCCTCCGCCAGGAAGTCGTCGACCCCTGCCTCCTCCGCGATGGCCTTGGCGGTGAGGGGGTTGTCGCCGGTGATCATCACCGTGCGGATCCCCATCCGGCGCAGCTCGGCGAACCGCTCCTGCATGCCCTCCTTGACGACGTCCTTGAGGTGCACGACGCCGAGGGCGCGGGCGGGGCGGGAACCGGTGCGCTCGGCGACGACCAGGGGAGTGCCGCCCGAGGCGCTGATCGCGTCGACCATCTGGCCGACGTCCTCGGTGGGGTGGCCGCCGTTGTCCCGCACCCACTTCATCACTGCGCTCGCGGCGCCTTTGCGGATCTCCCGGCGTCCGGTGTCCTCCGCCAGGTCGACGCCGCTCATCCTGGTCTGCGCGGTGAAGGGTACGAACGTCGCGTGCGGGAGCAGGCCGGGGGTGCTGTCCCGCAGGCCGTACCGGTCCTTGGCCAGGACGACGATCGAGCGACCTTCCGGGGTCTCGTCGGCCAGGCTGGACAGCTGGGCCGCATCGGCGAGGAAGGCCTCGTCGACGCCGGACACCGGGACCAGCTCGACCGCCTGACGGTTGCCGAGCGTGATCGTGCCGGTCTTGTCCAGGAGCAGCACGTCGACGTCGCCGGCGGCCTCGACCGCGCGGCCGGACAGTGCCATGACGTTGCGCTGGATCAACCGGTCCATCCCCGCGATGCCGATGGCGGAGAGCAGGGCGCCGATGGTCGTCGGGATCAGGCACACCAGCAGTGCCACCAGGACGACGATCGACTGCGGCTGGCCGGAGTACACCGCGAACGGCTGCAGGGTGACCACGGCGAGCAGGAAGATCAGGGTCAGTGCGGCCAGGAGCAGGTTCAGGGCGATCTCGTTCGGCGTCTTCTGCCGCGCCGACCCCTCCACCAGGGCGATCATCCGGTCGAGGAACGTCTCACCTGCCTTCGCCGTGATGCGCACGACGATCCGGTCCGACAACACCTTCGTCCCGCCGGTGACCGCGCTGCGGTCCCCGCCGGACTCCCGGATCACCGGCGCCGACTCCCCGGTCACGGCCGACTCGTCGACGCTCGCCACGCCCTCCACGACGTCCCCGTCGCTAGGGATCACCTCGCCGGCCTCCACCACGACGAGATCCCCCACCCGCAGCGCGGGCCCAGGGACCGGTTCCTCGGTGCCGTCGGGCCGCAGTCGGCGGGCGAGGGTGTCGGTGCGGGCGCGGCGCAGCGACGCGGCCTGGGCACGGCCACGTCCCTCGGCGACCGACTCCGCCAGGTTCGCGAAGACCACAGTCGCCCAGAGCCACGCGGTGATCGCCCAGGCGAACACGCTGGGATCGATGACGGCAAGGACCGTGGTCACGACCGATCCGACCCAGACGACGAACATCACCGGGTAGCGGACCACGTGCCTCGGGTCGAGCTTGCGCACGGCGTCGGGCAGCGAGCGCACCAGCTGCCGGGGTTCGAAGGCGCCGGCTCGCGCTCGGGTCGTGACCTCGTCCGGTCGCGGACGGGAGGACAGGGTCGTGGTCACAGCAGGGCCTCCGCGATGGGTGCGAGAGCGAGAGCGGGGAAGAAGGTCAGGCCGGCGACGATGACGACGACGACGCCGAGGAGCACGACGAAGATCGGCGTGTGTGTCGGCAGCGTTCCGGCGCTCGCCGGCACGGGGTGCTGGCGAGCCAGGCTCCCTGCGAGGGCGAGGGCGAGCACGATCGGGACGAAGCGGCCGAACATCATCGCCAGACCGAGCGCCGTGTTCTGGTACGGCGTCCCCGCCGCGAAACCGCCGAAGGCCGACCCGTTGTTGTTGGCTGCCGAGGCGTACGCGTAGAGCGTCTCGGAGAGCCCGTGCGCGCCTGCCTCCTGGATCGAAGCCTCGGCCAGGCTCGGCACGGCTGCGGTGATCGCGGCGCCGATGAGGACCAGGGCCGGCATCGTCAGGATCGACAGGGACACCAGGGTGACCTCGCGCCGGCCGATCTTCTTCCCCAGGTACTCCGGGGTGCGCCCGACCATGAGGCCGGCGAGGAAGACGGTGAGCACCGCGACCACCAGGATGCCGTAGAGGCCCGTCCCGACGCCGCCGGGCGAGACCTCACCGAGCATCATGTTGAGCAGCGTGACGCCACCCCCGAGCCCGGTGAACGAGTCGTGGAAGCTGTTCACGGACCCGGTGGACGTGCTCGTGGTGGACGCCGCGAACAGGGCGGAGGCGGCCGGTCCGAACCGGACCTCCTTGCCTTCCATGGCGGCGCCGGCGAGCTGGGGCACCGAGCCGAGACCACGCATCTCCGCCCACGAGGCGACGGCGACCGCCGCACCCCACAGCGTGCCCATCACCCCGAGGATCGCCAGGCCCTGGCGCTTGTCGCCGACCAGGCGCCCGAACGTGCGCGGAAGGCTGAACGGGATCACGAGCAGCAGGAAGATCTCCAACAGGTTGGTCCAGGCCGTCGGACTCTCGAACGGGTGGGCGCTGTTGGCGTTGAAGAACCCACCGCCGTTCGTCCCGAGGTCCTTGATGGCCTCCTGCGAGGCGATGGGCCCGCCCACGATGGTCTGGGTGCCCCCGGACAGCGTCGTGACGTCGTGTGCGCCGGCGAAGCTCTGCACGACTCCGCCGAGCAGGAGAACGACGGCCGCGACGAAGGCCAGGGGTAGCAGGATCCGGAACGTCGCCCGGATCATGTCGACCCAGAAGTTGCCGAGACGGTCCGTGTTCGCCCGGGTGAAGCCGCGGATCAGCGCGATCGCCACCGCCAGGCCCACCGCGGCGGACGTGAAGTTCTGCACCGTCAGGCCGGCCATCTGCACGAGGTGGCCCATGGCGGACTCACCCGAGTACCACTGCCAGTTCGTGTTCGTGACGAAGGAGACCGCCGTGTTCCATGCGCCGTCGGGGTCGACGCGCGAGAAGCCGAGGGAGAGGGGGAGGTGGTCCTGCAGCCGCAGGAACGCGTACAGCAGCAGGACGCTCGCCAGGGAGAACCCGAGCACCGACCGCGCGTACACCGGCCAGCGCTGGTCGGAGTCGGCGTCGATCCGTCCGACGGCGTACACGGCACGCTCGGCGCGGGTGTGGCGGGTGCTGGTGAAGACGCGGGCCATGTAGTCGCCCAGCGGCACGTGAACGACGGCCAGCGTAGCGACGAGCAAGGCCACCTGGAGGAGGGCGGCAGCGGTGGCCGACATCAGAAGCGCTCCGGCTTGAGGAGCGCCCACAGCAGGTAGCCGGCCAGCGCGACGGCGATCGCGAGGGTGACGATCGACTCGACGCTCACAGCTTCTCCGCCCCCCGGACGAGGGCACTGAGCAGCGCGAAGCAGACGACGGTCAGAGCCAGGAATGCGAGGTCGGCCACGGGGAACTCCCCTGGGTCACCGGCCCCCGCGTAGGGGAGCCGGACGGCCACCCTGGCCGCCGTCTGCAATCAAGCACCCACGGCGGTCCGGTTGGCGCGCGCCCTGACGCACCCCTGACGGGTACGGGACGCATCCTGACGACACCCGGACGGGGCGGTGCCGGGTGTCCGTCCGTCGCTACGGGCGCGGAACCGCGCCGATGCCAGATCGAACCTGACCATCCGCAGGCGCCGCTGCGTGGTCGGTCAGTCGTTGATCGCCTCGATGCCGAGCTGCTTGAGCTTCTCGAGGTGATCCCGCATGCCCTGGAGCACCTCAGGGGAGTGTCCTGCCCAGTCCACGACCTCGCCGACGACGCGCAGTGGCTGCTGGGTGCGGTAGGACCTCGTCGGGTTGCCTGGGAACCTCGTGTCCGTCAGGTTCGGGTCGTTCTCGAGGGGGCCCGTGGGCTCCACGCGGTAGATCCTGCCGGGTCCCTCGCCTACCGCCAGCTCCGCTCCCCAGGTCGCCGCATCCAGGGTCGCGGTCAGGTAGACGTAGCTCGCTGTCGGTCGCTCGCCGAAGTTGGAGGTGCGGCCGGGTTCCAGCAGGTCGCCCGGCGTCAGGTCAGCCCTCGTGCCATGGAAGAAGGGCCCGGGGTCCTGGACCTCGGACGGCATCGGTTCGGTCGTCATGCACACCCCATCGACCTCGGGCTCGGTTCTCTGGCTCGCCCACCTTTCTAGTCACACCCTTGGCCACGCGTCGACCGGCCGGCGCGCCGACGACCCCCCCGTCGCGGGGGACGTCAGGTCAGGTCGTCCGTCCAGGATGACTCGTCTAGCCTGGATGACGGGGTGATGCTCCGTGTGCTCGTCCCGCGTTCGCGAAGCCGCCGTTGACGGTTCGTTCTACCCAGGCGAACCTGAGCTGCTGCGCGTCACCGTCGACCGGCTTCTCGCCGGCGCACCGTCGCCACCCAAGGACGCGTCGGTGCCGCGGGCCGTGATCGTCCCGCACGCCGGCTACGTCTACTCCGGCTCCACCGCGGCCATGGCCTATGCGCGTGTGGCCCGGGGAAGGGACTCGATCCGGCGGGTCGTGGTGATCGGCCCGACGCACCGCGTGCCGGTCCGCGGCGTGGCACTGTCCGGGGTCGACGGGTTCCGCACACCGCTGGGCGTGCTGCCCGTCGCGGAGGCGTGGGCGCAGGAGCGCCTGGCCGGCGTCTCGGCAGTGTGCGTCTTCGCCGAGACCCACCGGTGGGAGCACTCCGTCGAGGTCCAGCTGCCGTTCCTGCAGCGCGCGCTCGGCGACGTCGAGATCGTCCCGCTGCTCGCCGGGGACGCGACAGGCGACGAGGTTGCCGACGTGCTCGACGAGCTGTGGGGCGGGCCGGAGACGCTCGTCGTGATCAGCTCGGACCTGTCGCACTACCTGCCCTACGAGGAGGCGCGCCGGGTCGACGCGGGCACGATCGCGCAGATCAGCGCGCTCGACGGGCCGCTGGACCACACGCAGGCGTGCGGCGCCACTCCGGTCAACGGCTTGCTCGTCGCAGCGCGGCGGCACGGCCTGCGCCCCGCGCTGCTGGGCGCGTGCAGCTCCGGGGACACCGCCGGGGACCGGTCGCGCGTCGTCGGGTACGCCGCCTTCGCATTCGACGAGGTGCCCGACGCGCGCAGGGAGGGGTGAGAGGCATGCGGGATGACAAGCCGGCGACGTCCCCGGGCAGCGATGCGACGTTCCCGGGCGTGGCGACCTGGCCCGACGCCCCGACCGCCCGGTGGTGGTCCGCGCTGGACGACGGACGGCTGCAGTGCGACCTGTGCCCACGGCGCTGCCGGCTGCACCCGGGACAGCGTGGGTTCTGCTTCGTCCGTGCTCGTGACGGTGACCGGATGGTGCTGACCACGTACGGCCGGAGCTCCGGCTTCGCCATCGACCCGGTGGAGAAGAAGCCCCTCTCGCACTTCCACCCCGGTACCGCGGTGCTGTCTTTCGGCACCGCCGGCTGCAACCTGAACTGCCGGTTCTGCCAGAACTGGGACATCTCCAAGTCCCGCGAGTGGGACCGGCTGGCCGCCGTCGCCACACCCGACGACATCGCTCGGACCGCCGAGTCCACGGGCTGCGACTCGGTGGCGTTCACCTACAACGACCCGGTGATCTTCGCCGAGTACGCGATCGACACTGCCGTGGCGTGCCACGAACGCGGCCTGCACGCCCTCGCCGTCACGGCGGGGTACATCACCGCGCAGGCGCGCGTCGAGCTCTTCGGGCCGATGGACGCCGCGAACATCGACCTCAAGGGGTTCACCGAGGACTTCTACTGGAAGGTGACCGGCTCGCACCTGCGCGACGTGCTCGACACGATCGTGTGGGTGCACGAGCACACCGACACCTGGCTCGAGCTCACCACCTTGCTCATCCCCGGCTACAACGACGCGCGTGACGAGGTGGAGCGCATGTGCCGGTGGATCCTCGCCGAGCTCGGCCCGGACGTTCCGCTGCACCTCTCGGCCTTCCACCCCGACTTCAAGATGCTCGACGTGCCGTCGACCTCGCCCGCCGCGCTGCGCGCCGCGCGGGCCACCGCGCTCGACGTCGGCCTGCACTTCGTCTACACGGGAAACGTGCACGACCCGGCAGGGGAGACGACGTCGTGCCCGAGGTGCGGGCATGTGCTCGTCGAGCGCGACTGGTACGCGGTCCTGGCGTACTCGGTGACTGCCGACGGACGGTGCCCGGAGTGCGGGACGGTGGTGCCCGGCCGTTTCGGCACCGCCGTCGGCCACTGGGGCCGTCGCTCCCTCCCGGTGCGGATCGCCTGACCGTCGCTCGACCGTGATCCAGGTCGGGTCAGATCACTCGGCGCCCAGGATCAGGCTCTCCACGTCGACGGCCTCCTCGATCATGCCGTTCGCCACCATGAAGTCGACGGTGGCAGACATCGCCGCGATGTCGGCGTCCGTGACCTCGGTGCTGAAGTCGTACATGCCGACCATGTCGCGGACCGCGGCCTCCGGGAGCCCGGTCTCGGCCGCGGCCATGCCGACGACCTCGTCGGGGTGGGCGTCCATGTAGTCCAGGACCGACTGGTGAGCCTCGCGGAAGGTGCGGACGATCGCCGGGTTCGCGTCGGCGAACTCCCGGGTGGTGGCCACGACGATGGTTGCGCCGACCAGGCCGCTCCCGTCCGTGACCTTCTGGAACCCGTCGGAGAGCATCGTGGCGGCCGCCGGGCCGGCGAGGAGCGCGACGTCGAGGCTGCCGCCGGCCAGCGCGGCCTGAGCGTCCGGGATGGTCATGTCGACGAAGTCGATGTCGTCGGCGGTGTACCCGCCGGTGGCTAGGTACGCGAGCAGGAGCTCGTGCAGGATCGTGCCCTTCGGTCCGCCCACGGTCCGGCCGACGAGGTCGGCGGGGCTCGTCGGGCCGTCGGGCCCGCTGACCAGCATGAATGCCTCCGGCGACCGGCTGTACATGTCCACGATCGCGATGTCGGCGCCGTTGGCGGCCGACAAGATCACGGAGGTGGCGCCGACGGCGAACAGGAGCTGGATGTCCCCGGAGGCGAGGGCCGCGGTCTGCTCCGGGCCGGTGGTGAGCTCGGCGTAGGCGACGTCCACTCCTGCCTGCCCGAAGGCGTCGGCGAAGGTCCCGAGCTCGCGCTCGGTGATCGACGGGACGTTCAGGGGCGCGGTGACGTAGGTGATCGTCACCTCGTCGACCGTTGGCGCCTCGGGCGCGTCCGGCGCCTGCGACACGGTGGGGGTCGTCGGCGCCTCGGAGGCTGCCTCGGCGGTGCAGCCCGCCAGCGCTCCGAGGCTCACGGCCGCCGCGGCGGCGAACGCCAGTGTCTTCTTCAGCATGGTTCTTCCCCTTGGATCGTGGAGCGGATGAGTCGGGTGAGCTCGAGGTCGGGTGCCCGGCTGCGTTGACCGGGCACGTGGGCAAGGTCGTGGTCCGCGTCGATGCGGCCGTGGTGCAGGACGACGATCCGGTCGCCCAGGTACAGCGCCTCGTCGATGCTGTGGGTCACGAAGAGGACGTTCATGCCTTCGGCGCGCTGCAGCGCCAGCAGCTGGTCCTGCATCCGCTCGCGCGTGAGGTGGTCCAGGCCCGCGAACGGCTCGTCCATGAGCACCAGGGCCGAGTGGTTGGCCAGGGCCCGGGCCAGTGCGACGCGGTGCTGCATCCCGCCGGAGAGCTGGTGGGGCAGTGCCTTCTCGAAGCCCGTCAGACCGGCCAGCTCGACCAGCCGCTGCGTGTTGCACGCGCCACGGCCGAGCCCGAAGCGGATGTTCTGCACCGTCGTCAGCCAGGGCATGAGGCGGGGCTCCTGGAACACCATCCCGATGCTTCCCGTGCCTCTGATGCGGATGGTGCCGGCCTCCGGGGTGTCCATCCCAGCGATCAGCCGCAGCAGCGTGGTCTTGCCGCAGCCGCTCGCGCCGAGGACGACGGTGATCCCGTCGCGCTGGGCGAAGTCCAGGCCGTCAAGGACGCTGACCACCCGGTCGGCCACCGTGAAGCTCTTGCAGAGCCGGGTGATCTCAGCTCCAGCTGTCATCGATCCCCCAGCGCATGGTGCGACGGACGGCACCGGTGAACAGCCGGTCGCAGAGGATGCCGACGAGCCCGATCGTGACGATGCCGACGATCACCTTGTCGGACCTGGACATGCGCTGGGCGTCGAGGATGAGGTAGCCGAGCCCCGATGCCGCGGCGATCATCTCGGCGCCGACGAGCGCCCGCCAGGCGAACCCCAAGCTGATGCGCATCCCGACGAGGATGTCCGGGACGGCATGGGGGAGCCGGATCAGGAAGAACTGCTGGGCCGTGGAGAAGTGCAGTGACGTCCCGACCTCCAGCAGCTGCGGACTGCACGCCAGGAGGCCCTTCTTGATGCTCATGTACATCGGGAAGAAGGCCGTCAGCACGATCACGATGATCTTGGCCGTCTCGTCGATGCCGAACCACAGGATGAGCAGCGGGATCAGGGCGAGCGGCGGGACGTTCTTGAGGAACGACAGGACGGGTGCGAGAAAGCCGTCCAGACCTGGCAGGAGCAGGGCGACGACGCCCAGCGCGAACGCCAGCGCGAACGCGACCCCGAACCCCGTGAGGACTCTGCCGAAGCTGATGACGATGTGCTCCGGGAGCTCGCCGGACATCGTCATCGTCACGGTGCTCGTCCACACACGTCCCGGGGTCGGAAGGACGTAGGCGCTCCACAGGTGCAGCTCGGTGAGCACCCACCAGACCCCGACGATGACGACGGCGACGAGCGCGCCGCGCAGGGGCCGCCTCATCGCGGCCCGGGGAGGCTGATCTTGTCCAGGATCCCGGACAGGTAGGCGATCGTGATCCCGTAGTTGGTGATCGGGACGCCCAGGGTCTGCGCCTCGTCGATACGGGAGAGCACGTGGCGCCGGTTGAACATGCACCCACCGCAGTGGATGACGAGGTCGTAGGAGCCGAGGTCCGCGATCAGGCCGGGGCCGCTCAGCATGTCCACCTGGAGCGTGTCGCCGAACCGCTTCCGGAGCAGCGCAGGGATCTTGACCCGGCCGATGTCCTCCTCCAGCGGAGCATGCGTGCACGACTCGGCGATGAGCACCCGGGACTCGCTCGTCAGGCGACCGATGCCCTCAGCGCCCTCGACGAAGGCCTGGATGTCGCCCTTGTAGCTGGCGAAGAGGACGGAGAACGACGTGAGGAGGCTCTCCGGCGGCTTCATGGCGTACACGGCCGCGAACACCTGGGAGTCGGTGATGATGAGCTTCGGGGGGCGGACGAGGGCGGCGAGGGTCCGCCCGAGCTGGTCCGTCGTACAGCTCATGACGAGGCACTTCTTGTCCAGCAGGTCCCGCAGGGTCTGGACCTGCGGCAGGATCAGCCGGCCCTTCGGCGCCTGGATGTCCTGCGGCATGACGAGCAGGACGAGGTCGCCGGGCTCCGCCAGTGCGCCCGTGATGCTCGTCGGCTCGTCGTCCGGGAGCTCGGTGATGATCGCCTCACGGATGGCTGCGACGTTGGCCCCGGTCCGCGCGCTCACCACGAGCGGCTCGAGGCGCAGCCGGGCGCGGATCTCGGCCCGGAGCACCTCCAGGTCGCCGAGGGTGTCCGCCTTGTTGATCACGGCGATCACGGGAACGCCGCGGCGTGCGAGGTCGGCGACCCACTCGGCCTCGACGTCCGGCGCTGCGGTGAGCACGAGGAGCGCGACGTCGGTCTTCCGGCTGGCCTCGCGCGTCTTGCCCACGCGGAGCTCTCCGAGCGGGCCCGTGTCGTCGAGGCCGGCAGTGTCGATGAAGACGACAGGGCCGATGCCGTGCAGCTCCATCGCCTTGTACACCGGGTCCGTGGTCGTCCCCGGCACGTCGGACACCACCGCGATCGACTGGCCCGTGATGGCGTTGACGAGGGAGGACTTGCCGACGTTGCGCTTGCCGTAGATGCCGATGTGCAGCCGGTTCGCGCGTGGGGTGTCGTTGAGGCTCATCGGGCCGCCTCCGGGTGGTCGCCGCGGTCGACGACCATCTCGTAGCCGATCCGGCCGAGCGACCGGCGCACGGCCTCGGTCATCTCGACGACCTCGCCGCTGACGGGCTTGTTGTCGTACAGCAGGTACTTGGGCCGCTGCTCGGGGGGGCTGAGGTTCAGCATCACCACGTTCGCGCCCGCCTGGATCCCGGACTCCCGGGCCCCGGCCCGGGCGGTGCCCAGCGCGGTGGTGGACGGCAGCAGGACGGTCGGCAGCATGAGGCGCACCAGGCTCAGGATGAACAGGGTCAGGTCCACGGAGCCGGCCGGCTGATCAGCGAACGGTGTGCGGTGGTGTGGCAGGAAGGGGCCGATCCCGACCATGTGCGGCCGGAGCTCCGAGAGGAGCACCAGGTCCTTGGCCAGGTGGTTGACGGTCTGGAACGGCGACCCCACCATGAAGCCGGCACCGGTCTGGAAGCCGATCTCCTTGAGGTCGGACAAGCACGCCAGCCGCGACTCCAGGGTTCGCCCGGCGGGATGCAGCCGGTCGTAGTGCTCGCTGTCCGCCGTCTCGTGACGCAGGAGGAAGCGGTTCGCGCCGGCGTCGAAGAACTGCTGGTACGCCGCTCTGCTGCGTTCGCCGATCGACAGGGTGATCGCGCAGTCGGGGTAGGCCGCGCGGATCCGGCGCACGATGTCGGTGACGACCTCGGTCGTGTACCGCGCGTCCTCGCCGCTCTGCAGCACGAAGGTGCGGTAGCCGAGCCGGTAGCCCTCGGCGCAGCAGGCCAGGATCTCGTCGGGGCTGAGGCGGTAGCGCTCCGCGTCGCGGTTGCTCTTGCGGATGCCGCAGTACAGGCAGTCCTGGCGGCAGTGGCTCGAGAACTCGATGAGCCCACGGACGAAGACGCGGTTGCCGAACTGGGACCGAGCCACCTCCGCGGCCCTGTCCCGGGCGTACGCGCGGTCCTCCTGCGAGGGGGAGGAGAGCAGGGTCTCCCAGTCGCCGAGGGGCAGGCGGCCGTCCGCGGACAGCCGGTCGATCAGCTGCCTGCGTGCACCGGTGACGTCGGCGGGGGCGCCTGGGAGCGGACGTTCAGAGATCAGGGGGAGGGGCAAGGTCAGCTCCTGGCGCGGCGGTCCTGGACATGAGAGACCGCACCTGAACGCCTGGGAGCTTGCCCAGCTTGCCCGTGAGCGCGCTGACGCGCTCAACGGAGGTGTCGACGACGAGCGTGATGATGTTCACGCCTCGTTGTGCGTACGGGAGCCCGAACCGCCCGATGATCTCGTCGCCGAACTGCGACAGCAGCTCATTGACGCCATCGATCGGGGCACGTGGACGCTCCACGATGATCGACACCACACCGAGTCTCTTCTCCACCGGACACTCCCGTGAATCAGATGTGGTCTGGTCGCAGCACAGCGCTGCCCTTCGATGCTCCCAGGCCGGGAGCGCGCGATCCCCGGACATTTGTCCCTCGCACCTCAGGCGTTCACGGCCGAGGAGCGGGCGGCCGTGAAGGAGCGCGCCCGCGAGGTCAGGACCGCGAACCGCCGCGGCGGGGGCACGGTGGACCCGGAGGTCGAGGTGCTCGCGAAGATCGCGGAGATGCCCGGACCGGACCGCGCCATGGCCGAGCGGGTCCACGAGATCGTCATGACCAGCGCGCCGGACCTGACGCCACGCCTCTGGTACGGGATGCCGGCCTACGCGATGGGCGGCACGGTCGTCTGCTTCTTCCAGAGTGCCGAGAAGTTCGAGGCGAGGTACGCGACGCTCGGCTTCAACGACTCCGCGAACCTCGACGACGGTTCGATGTGGCCGACCGCGTTCGCCCTGACGACGCTCGCCGCCGTCGACGAGGAGCGGATCGGCGAGCTCGTGAAGCGAGCGGCACGCCGGCCGTGAGCGCGGCGGGCACGATCCGCGGGGCCCGGAGACGACGCTGACCTCGCCTCGTGGCGCCGGAGCGCTCCATCGCTGTCAGGGCCTTGTGGAACCGTGGATGCCATGGAGATCACCCGTCTGCAGCCTGCCGGGCTCGTCGCGAGCCCGGCGTTCAGCCATGTCGCGATCGTGCCTGCGGGCGCGACGACCATCTACGTCGGCGGCCAGAACGGCGTCGACGCCACCGGCGCGATCGTCTCGAGCGACGTCGCCGAGCAGTCGAGCCGAGCGATCGACAACGCGAGCATCGCGCTCGAAGCGGCAGGCGCATCGCTCGCTGACGTCGTGCAGTGGTCGGTGCTCATCACCGCGGACGCCGATCTCGGCGCGGCCTACGGCGCCATCGCACCACGGCTCGCGGGCGCCGGAAACCCGCCCCTCGTGGTCGCCGCACGGGTCGCGGGACTCGGCGTGCCGGGCGCCCTCATCGAGGTGAGCGCGATCGCCGCGGTGCTGCCGACCTGAGACACGAAGCGATGTCTGTTGACGGCGTGGTCGGGTCCATGGGCGTCGGGCCGACGGCGATGCCCGCCGCTGCCGGCTACAGGACGGAGCGGTACAGCGCCTCGATCTCGGCGACGGTCGCCGACCGGGGGTTGCCGCCGGCACACACGTCGTCGAAGGCTGCCTGGGCGAGTGCGGGCAGGTTGGCCTCGGTCGCTCCCAGGGCCCTGAGGGTGGTCGGGTTGCCCAGGTCCAGCGTCAGCGCGGCGACCGCCTCGACGGCGGCCGCACGGACCTGGTCGAGCGGTCGGGTCGCGGCGTCCGCGACCCCGAAGGCTGCGGCGATGTCGCGGTAGCGCTCACCGGTCTCGGGTGCGTTGAACGCCATCACGGGTGCCAGGAGCACGCCGTTGGCCACCCCGTGCGGCGCGGCGTAGAACGCTCCGAGCGGGTGGGCCATCGCGTGCACCAGACCGAGCCCGACGTTGGAGTAGCCCATCCCGGCGACGTACTGGGCCAGGGCCATCCGCTCTGCGGCACCGGGGTCGCCGTCGGCCGCCTCGCGCAGCGACGCAGCGATGACCTGGATCGCCTTGAGATGGAAGAGGTCCGACAGCTCCCAGGCGCCCAGGGTGACGTAGCCCTCGATCGCGTGGGTGAGCGCGTCCAGACCGGTGGCCACCTTGAGCGAGCGCGGTGCGCTCGACATCATCTCGGAGTCCACGACGGCCATGACCGGGATGTCGTGCGGGTCGAAGCAGACGAACTTGCGCTGGCGCTCGACGTCGGTGATGACGTAGTTGATCGTCGTCTCCGACGCGGTACCCGCCGTGGTCGGCACGGCGATGATCGGGACCGACGGGTTCTTGGTCGCTGCGCCACCCTCGAGCGACCGCACGTCGGCGAACTCGGGGTTGGCCACGATGATCCCCACGGCCTTGCAGGTGTCCTGCGGCGAGCCGCCACCCACGGCGATGAGCACGTCAGCGCCGCTGGCCTCGAACGCCGCCACACCCGCCTGGACGTTGGCGATCGGCGGGTTGGGCAGGACGTCGCTGAACACCTCGTAGGCGAACCCGGCTGCGTCGAGCAGGTCCGTGACCCGCGCCGTGACGCCGGACTCCACCAGGACCGTGTCCGAGACGACCAGCGCCTTGGTGAAGCCGCGTCGCGCGAGCTCGCCGGGGATGACCTCGATGCTGCCCGCGCCGAAGTAGGCCGTCTGGTTCCAGATCATCCGCTGTGCCACGTCGCACCCGTCCTGTCGAGGGGGCAGCCGGTGTGCCCGCGTCTGTGAATCGTTTCATCGCCCGGACGGCCACGGCCTCGGACCTTGGTCCCCGGATGGCGGCGCACATCGGACGGCGCACATCGGACGGACGGCGCACGTCGGACGGGGGTGAGCGACGGCGGTTCGGTGACGTCCGTCAGCCGGTGGCTTCGCTGGAGGCGCGGACGACGAGCTCCGGCTGGAAGACGACGTGCTCGGCCGGCGCCCCGTCGGACAGGTCGAGCAGCAGGCCCGCCGCCCGGTAGCCCATCTCGTGCGTGGGCTGGCGCACGGAGGTCAGCGGCACCGCGAGCTCGCTGGCGATGTCGATGTCGTCGTAGCCCACCACGGCCGTGCGCGAGAGCAGGGCGGTACCACCCTGCAGGCGAAGGACGCGCTGGACGCCGACCGCCGCAAGGTCGTTGACGCAGAACACCGCGGCCGGAGGGACGCCGTCACCCTCGGCCAGGAGCGCGCGCATCGCCCGGTCGCCGCCGCTGGCGTCCAGGGACGCCAGGGTCACCTCACGCACGACCTCGGCCGGGTCCAGGCCTGCGGCGAGCACCGCGCGGTCGACGCCGGCCCGGCGGTCGGCGCACTGGCGGATCGAGCGCGGCCCGTTGAGGAACGTGAGCCTCCGGTGGCCGCGCCCGAGCAGGTGCTCCGCAGCCAGGGCACCACCGGCGACGTCGTCCACCGCGACCGAGGACAGGCCCTCGACGGACGACGGGGCGTCCAGGAGCACCACCCTGATGCCGCGCGCGTGCATCTGGGCGAGCAGCGCCTGATCGGCGCTGACCGGGACCACCAGGACCCCCACGACGCCGTGCTCCTCGAAGAGGCGCAGGTACTTGGCCTCGCGTGACGGGTCGTCGTCGGAGCTGGCGAGCATGAGGGTGTGGTCGTCGAGCGCGAGGCGGTCCTCGATGCCGCGCGCGACCTCGGTGAAGAACGGGTTGCGGATGTCCAGCAGGATCGCGCCGACGGTCGTGATGGTCCCGGCCCTGAGCTGGCGGGCCACGCCGCTGGGGACGAAGGAGAGCTCGGCGATCGCCGTCTCCACCCGCTCCCGCATGGCCGCGCCGACGATCTCCGGACGGTTGAGCACGTTCGAGACGGTCCCGACGGCCACTCCGGCGAGACGCGCCACGTCCGTGATCGACGCGCGGTTCCGGCGGTGGGCGGGGGACACGTCATGAATCCTTCCACGACCGGACGGGACCATGGACTACTGCTCCTGGAGCAGCACCACGTCGAGCCGCCGCGGACCGTGCACGCCATCGACCCGGCTCAGCTCGATGTCGCTCGTCGCGCTCGGTCCCGAGATCCAGGTCATCGGGCGGGTCGTGGCCAGCCGCCCGATCGCAGCGGGCAGGCCCCGGACGACGGCGTCGGCCCGCACGACGCACACGTGGTGGTCGGGGAGCAGCGAGATCGCCCGCCGGCCCTGGTCGGGTGCCGCGTCGAGCACGATCGTCCCGGTCTCGGCGATCGCGAGCCGGCTGGCGGTGACGACCGCGTCCGCGGCGTCGAGCTCGGCGACCGACAGACCCGGCGCGTCGTCGACCAGCACGACGGCACCGGCGTCCTCGGCGCGGGTCAGCCAGGTGGGGTCGAGGCCGGCCGGCACCACGACGCGTGCGGCGCCGTCGAGGAGTCGCGCGACGACGGCGGGGAGGTCGGCCGCGGACGCGACCGTGAACGTCGCCCGGTAGTCCACGACGCGTCGCTCGAGCAGTGCCAGGAGCTCGGGCCGTGGCAGGCCGGTCTCCCACGGGTCGTCGGCTGCGAGGTAGCCGCGCGGCAGCTCGCCGGCCGCTGTGACGGGTCCGACGGGTCCGGCCGGTCCGGTCTGCCCGGTCGTCGGCGCGCCGAGCGCGGCACGGGTCCGGGCGAGGATCTCGGCGCGGGCGGTGCTCATGAGCCCGCCCCCCGCCGACGGGCCCACCAGGACCGGAACGTCTGCGCCGGAGGTGCCGGCAGGTCACGGCTCTCGGTCCACAGGGACCCGGGCCAGGGCAGCCGCCGGATCGACCCGCCCCGGGCGACGAGGCGACCCAGACCGGCGACCCGCTCCGCCAGGCCGAAGAGACGCGCGGACCCCATGACGACACCGAGGACGCGCATCGCCACCTCCAGGCCACCGGGCACGCCGCCACGGTCGGCGTCGACCTGGCGGCGTCGCAGGTCGACGAGGATCGAGGGGATGTCGATCTTGACGGGGCATACGTCGTAGCACGCGCCGCAGAGCGTCGAGGCGAACGGCAGTGACGCGTTCGGGTCGCCGTGCGCGGCGACGCCGGTCAGCAGCGGGGTGAGGATCGCCCCGATCGGTCCGGGGTAGACCGAGCCGTAGGCGTGCCCGCCGACCCGCTCGTAGACCGGGCAGACGTTCAGGCACGCCGAGCAGCGGATGCAGTGCAGGGCGGCCCGGCCGACCTCGTCGGCCAGTGCGGCGGTGCGCCCGTTGTCCAGGAGCACCAGGTGCACGTCCTGCGGCCCGTCACCGGGCGTGACCCCGGTCCACAGCGAGGTGTACGGGTTCATCCGTTCACCGGTCGAGGACCGGGGCAGCAGCTGGAGGAACACCTCGAGATCCTGGGTGCGCGGCAGCACCTTCTCGATGCCCATCACGGTGATCAGGGTGCGCGGCAGGGTCAGGCACATCCGCCCGTTGCCCTCGGACTCGACCACGCCCAGGGTCCCCGTCTCGGCGATCGCAAAGTTGGCTCCGCTGACGGCGACCTCGGCCCGCAGGAAGCGTTCGCGCAGGTAGGACCGCGCTGCCATGGCCAGCACCCGCGGCTCGTCCGTGAGGTCCGGGTCCACACCCGCCATGTGCGTCAGGAAGATCTCGCGGATCTGGGCGCGGCTGCGGTGGATCGCCGGGACCAGGATGTGGCTCGGGGTGTCCCCGGCGAGCTGGACGATGAGCTCGGCCAGGTCGGTCTCGGTGGCCTCGATGCCGGCGGCCTCGAGTGCCTCGTTGAGCCCGATCTCCTGGGTGGCCATCGACTTGACCTTGACGACCTCGCGACTGCCGGTCGCCCGCACCAGGTCCGTGACGATCCGGTTGGCCTCGGCGGCGTCCCGGGCCCAGTGCACGGTCCCGCCGTGTGCGGTGACCTGCTCGTCGAGCTGGACCAGGAGGGCGGGCAGGTCGGCCATGGCCGCGGTCTTGATCGCCGAGGCGGCGTCGCGCAGCTGTTCCCAGTCGGGCACCTCGGCGACGACGGCGGCGCGCTTGGCCCGGATCGTCGACGTGGCGTGGGCCAGGTTGGTGCGCAGCTGGGTGTCGGCGAGCTCGCGGCGCGCGGCGACCGGGAAGGGCTCGGCGGCGTGCAGGTTGCCCACGCCGGCCGGGGCGGGCGGCGGGAGGGGGCGCCCGGGCATGCCGAGGGCGACCTTCATGCGGTCACCGGCTGACGGGTGCTCGCCAGGACCTCCGCCAGGTGGACGGTGCGCGCCCCGCGACCGGGACCGTCCGGCCCGGCCCGGCGCAGGCCGCCGTCGATGTGCAGCAGGCACGACGCATCGCCGGCGACGCACCGCTCGGCCCCGGTCTGCCCGATGTGGGCCACCTTGTCGGCGAGCATCGCGGCCGACGTCGCGGAGTTCTTCAGGGCGAAGGTGCCACCGAACCCGCAGCACTGGTCGGCGGCGGGCAGCTCGACGAGGTCGATGGCCTCGACCGCACGCAGCAGGACGAGGGGCTTGTCGCCCACGCGCAGCATCCGCAACGAGTGGCAGGTCGGGTGGTAGGTGACCCGGTGGGGGTAGTAGGCACCCACGTCGCTGACGCCGAGCACGTCGACGAGCAGCTCGGAGAGCTCGTAGGTGTGGGCGGCGACGCCCGGGCCCGGTCGGCGAGCCCCGGGCGTCCGGCCCGCTCGGCGACCATCGCATGCTGGTGGCGCACCGAGCCGACGCACGAGCCGGAGGGGCGACGACGGCGTCGCACGTCTCCAGGGCGGCGGCGAACACCTCGACGTGGTGCTCGATGAGCGGCAGCGCCTCGCGCTGGTAGCCGGTGTTGACGTGCATCTGCCCGCAGCAGGTCTGCTGGGCCGGGAAGACGACCTGGTGCCCGAGACGTTCGAGCACCGTCACCGTGGCCCGGGCCACCGCCGGCGCCATGGAGTCGGCCAGGCAGGTGGCCATCAGCGCGATCCGCACGGGCCCTCCCCCGGCGACCGCCCTCGGTCGCCGCCCCGACGGTACGCGGGCCCCGGACCCCGCTCACCGCAGGAACGCCGCTGCGACGCCGGAGTCGACCGGCACGTGCAGTCCGGTGGTCTGCTGCAGGTCGGGCCCGACGAGTGCGAAGGCCGCCGCGGCGACGTGCTCCGGGAGGACCTCTCGTCCCAGCAGCGTGCGCTTGGCGTAGTAGGCGCCCAGCTCGGACTCCGGCACGCCGTAGACGGCGGCACGCTGCGCACCCCAGCCCGCGGCGAAGATGCCCGAGCCGCGCACGACGCCGTCGGGGTTGATCCCGTTGACCCGGATGCCGTGCGGGCCGAGCTCGGCCGCGAGCAGGCGGACCTGGTGCGCCTGGTCGGCCTTCGTCGCGGAGTAGGCGATGTTGTTCGGGCCGGCGAAGACGGAGTTCTTCGAGGAGATGTAGAGGATGTCCCCGCCCATCGCCTGCGCGAGCAGGACGCGAGCGGCCTCGCGGGACACGAGGAACGAGCCCTTGGCCATGACGTCGTGCTGCAGGTCCCAGTCGCGCTCGGTGGTCTCCAGCAGCGGCTTGGAGATCGACAGCCCGGCGTTGTTGACCACCAGGTCGACGCCCCCGAAGGCGAGGCACGCCTCGGCGAGCATCGCGCTCACCTGCTCCTCGGAGGAGACGTCGGCCCGCACCGCCACGGCGCGGTCCGGACCGCCGAGGGCGTCGGCCACGAGCTGGGCCTTGTCGAGGTCCAGGTCGGCGACCACGACGCAGGCGCCCTCGGCGGCGAGCCGCTCGGCGATCGCCTTGCCGATGCCCGAGCCCCCGCCGGTGACCAGGGCCACGCGCGTGGCGAGCGGCTTGGCGGCGGGCAGCCGCGCCAGCTTGGCCTCCTCGAGCGCCCAGTACTCGATCGCGAACTTCTCGGCCTCGTCGATCGGGGCGTAGGTGCTCAGCGCCTCCGCCCCGCGCATGACGTTGATCGCGTTGACGTAGAACTCTCCCGCGACGCGCGCCGTCTGCTTGTCCTTGCCGAAGGAGAACATGCCCACGCCCGGGACCAGGACGAGCGCCGGGTCGGCCCCACGCATGGGCGGGGTGCCGGGGCGCGCGTGGCGCGCGTAGTAGGCGGCGTACTCGTCGCGGTAGGCCTCGTGCAGGACACGGAGGCGGTCCGTGACGTCGTCGAGCGGAGCGTCGGGCGGAAGGTCCACCACCAGCGGACGGATCTTCGTGCGCAGGAAGTGGTCCGGGCACGACGTCCCCAGGGCGGCGAGCTCGTCCAGGCGCTCGCGGGCCAGGAAGTCGAGCACGACGTCGGAGTCCGTCAGGTGCCCGACCTGGGGCCGGTCGGTCGAGGCGAGGCCGCGCACGACCGGTGCCAGCGCGGCGGCCCGCAGCCGACGCTCGCGCGCCGGCAGGGCCGCCCGGTCGGCGCGCAGGGCACCGAACGGGTGCGCGCCCTGCGTGACCAGCTCGGACGTCCGCGTCGCGATGCGCTCCTCGGCGACGCGGATGATCTCCAGCGACCGGGCCTGCACCTCGGCGGAGGTCACGCCCCACGCGGTGATCCCGTGACCGCCCAGGACGGCGCCGATCGCCTGGGGGTTGTCCCGGGCGATCGCAGCGATGTCCAGGCCGAGCTGGAACCCGGGCCGGCGCCAGGGCACCCACGCCACACGGTCGCCGTACAGCTCACGGGTCAGCGCCTCGCCGTCGGCCGCGGTCGCCAGGGCGATGCCGGCGTCGGGGTGCAGATGGTCGACATGGGCCGCCTCGACCAGGGCGTGCATCGCGGTGTCGATGCTCGGTGCCGCGCCGCCGCGGCCGTGCAGGCAGTAGTCGAACGCGGCGACCATCTCGTCCTCGCGGTCGACGCCGGGGTACACGCCCACCAGGGCCCGGAGCCGGTCCAGGCGCAGCACGGCGAGGTTCGCCTCGGTGAGCGTGCCGAGGTCGCCACCGGACCCCTTGACCCAGAGCAGCTCCACGTCGGTCCCGGTCACCGGGTCCGTGAGGACGCCCTTCGCGGAGGTGTTGCCGCCGGCGTAGTTGGTCACCCGGGGGTCCGATCCCAGGGTCCGGGATCGGCTCAGGAGGTCATGGACGGGGCTGGGCGACATCGGCGTCTCCTGGGTCCAGCGCCGCGGCGGTGCGGCAGCACGGCAATGAATCGTTTCACGGCACGGTAGGCCCAAGGTCCCGAGTTCGTCAACGCCGGGCTCCCGCTCACGGCTCGCGCTCCTGCCGGAGAATTCTGCGGCCGAGTCTTGACGGGCGATGCGGACTGCCCCTAAGTTCACACCGTCCGGAGTCGTGAAACGATTCATCGCCTCAACGTGGAGGCCGACGGGAATGCCCGGTCGTGCAGACGAACTACCCGCAGCAGCGCTCGACATGCGTGACGTCCGGAAGACCTTCGGTCCGGTCGTGGCCCTGGGCCGCGCCAACCTCCGGCTCGAGGCAGGCTCGATCCACGCGCTGCTCGGCGAGAACGGCGCAGGCAAGTCGACCCTCGTCAAGATCGTCGCCGGGGTGCACCGCCGCGACCAGGGCGAGGTGCTGCTCGCCGGCGAGTCCGTCGACTTCCGCAGCACCGCCGAGTCCAAGGCTGCGGGGGTCGCGGTGATCTACCAGGAGCCGACCCTCTTCCCGGACCTGTCGGTGACCGAGAACCTGTTCATGGGCCGGCAGCCGCTGCGGTCGATGCGCCGTGTCGACCGGCCCCGGATGCGCCGCGAGGCGCTCGAGCTCTTCGCGCGGCTCGGCGTGGCGATCGACCCCGACCGCCAGGCGCTGGGCCTGTCGATCGCCGACCAGCAGGTCATCGAGATCGCCAAGGCGATCTCCCTGGACGCGCGGGTGCTGATCATGGACGAGCCGACGGCGGCCCTGAGCGGGGTCGAGGTCGAGCGGCTCTTCGCGATCGCCCGGGCCCTGCGCGACGAGGGCCGGGCGCTGGTGTTCATCTCCCACCGGCTGGACGAGGTCTTCTCGTTGTGCGACACGGTGACCGTGATGCGCGACGGCGAGTACGTGGCCACCGACCGGATCGAGAACCTCACGCCGGCCGCCGTGGTCAAGATGATGGTCGGCCGGGACGTCGCGTCGCTCTTCCCGAAGACGGAGGGGATCGAGCCGGGCGAGGTCATGCTCCGCGTCGCCGGCCTCACCTCGGCGGGAGTGTTCAACGACATCTCGTTCGAGGTGCGTGCCGGTGAGATCGTCGGCCTGGCCGGGCTCGTCGGCGCGGGCCGCAGCGAGGTGGCACGCGCCGTCTTCGGCGTCGACCGCTACGACTCCGGGACGGTCCGGATGGGCGACTCGCTGCTCCCCGTCGGAGACCCACGGGCCGCCATCGCAGCCGGTCTGGCCCTGATCCCCGAGGACCGGCGCCGGCAGGGGCTGCTCGTCGACCTCGCCCTGGGCCGCAACCTGACGCTCGTGCTCCGGCAGACCCTGACCCGCTGGGGCCTGCTGACCGCGGGCGCCGAGTACCGCACCGCGGCCCACTGGGCCAGGCGGCTCCAGGTGAAGTCCGGTGACCTGGACAGTCGTGCCGGGACGATGTCCGGCGGCAACCAGCAGAAGGCGGTCATCGCCAAGTGGCTGTCGACCGATCCCCGTCTGCTGATCATCGACGAGCCGACCCGCGGGATCGACGTCGGTACCAAGGCCGAGGTGCACCGGCTCCTGGACGAGCTCGCCGGTCGGGGCATGGCGGTGCTGATGATCTCCTCCGAGCTCCCTGAGGTCCTGGGGATGAGCGACCGGGTGCTGGTCATGCGCGAGGGCGAGATCACCGGACGGCTGGGACGCACCGAGGCCACCAGTGAGCGCGTCATGATGGCTGCAACGCGGTCGGCGGTGACCGCATGAGCGCGCCCGCCGCCCTCGCCACCGACCGCATGGATCGGGTCCGCCAGCTCCTCAAGCGGCGCGAGACCAGCGTCGTCCTGGCGATCCTCGTCGTGGTGGCGATCGCCACCTCCGTCAACTCGAGCTTCGCCTTCGGGGGCGACGGGTTCCGGAACCTGCTGCTGACCCCGTCCCTGCTCATCGTCCTGGCGGTCGCGCAGGCGATCGTCATCGTCAGCAAGAACATCGACCTGTCGGTCAGCGCGGTCCTGGGCATCACCGCGTACGCCACCGGACGGATGTTCACCGACTGGCCAGGGCTGCCCGTCGTCGTCGTGGTCCTGCTGGCCGTCGGCTTCGGCGCCCTCCTGGGCGTGGTCAACGGGGCGCTGGTGAGCGTCGCCCGGGTGCCGTCCCTGGTCATCACGCTCGGCACGCTGTACATCTTCCGCGGGGTCGACATCGCCTGGGCCGGTGGCACCCGGATCAACGCCGCCGACCTGCCGGTGGCCTTCAAGCGGATCGGCATCGCGAGCGTGGTGGGCATCCCGGTGCTGACGATCGTCGCGGTGGTGGTGCTCGCCGTCGTGGCCTTCGTCCTCGGGTCCATGCGGGCCGGTCGGGAGCTGTACGCGATCGGGTCCGACGACGACGCCGCCGACCTGTACGGGCTCAGGGTCCGGCGCAGGGTCTTCGCCTCGTTCGTCGCCTCGGGAACGCTGGCCGGGCTGGCGGGCGTCCTGTTCGCCGCCCGGTACGCCACCGTCAGCTCCACGGCCGGCACCGGTCTGGAGCTCCAGGCGGTGGCCGCCGCGGTGATCGGCGGTGTCGCCATCGCCGGGGGCAGCGGGACCGTGCTGGGCGCCGCGCTCGGCGCCGTCCTGCTGACCACGATCGACCGGGCGCTGCCCACCGTCGGGATACCCGACTTCTGGCAGCAAGCCGTGGTCGGTGTCCTGATCATCGGTGCGATCGTGCTCGACCGGGTCCTGGCGCAGCGCAACGCCCGCCGGCTCATCACACAGACGGAGCACCAGCACGGGTCCACCGTCGCCGCGGCGCTCGGGGAGGCAGACCAGTGAGCGCCACCGACACCGGCGTCGACACCGGGACCCAGGTCCGGACCTCACCGGCGGCGCCGGCCCGGGCGGTGCGGCTGCGGCGGCTCCTGCTCGGCCGGGACGCAGCGGTCTTCGCCGTGCTCGCCGTGGTCTGGCTGGTCGGCTCGGCGGCGGTGGAGAACTTCAACACCCCGAGCACCGTCTACTACCTGCTCCTGGACATCTTCCCGATCCTGCTCATCGCCCTGCCGATGACCATGGTCATCATCACCTCGGAGATCGACCTGTCGGTCGGGAGCATGGTCGGGCTGAGCAGCGTGGTGGTCGGAGTCCTGTTCGACCGGGGCGTCCCGGTCGGTGTCGCCGCCCTCGTCGCGCTGGTCGTCGGGGTCGTCGGCGGTGCCCTGAACGGGTTCCTCGTGACAGTGGTCGGCCTGCCGTCGCTCGCGGTGACCATCGGCACGCTGGCCCTGTTCCGGGGCATCGCGGTCGGGCTCCTGGGCACCACGGCGATCACCGGGTTCCCGCAGGGCGCCAAGGACCTGGTCTCCGACCGCCTCCTCGGCCCCGGCACGGCCCTGCCCGGCGTCGTCCTGCTGTTCGTCGTGCTCGCGGTGGTCTTCGTCGTCCTCCTGCATTTCACCCCGGCGGGTCGCGCGACCTACGCGATCGGCCTGAACGACGAGGCCGCCCACTTCTCGGGGATCGACGTCGGCCGGGTCAAGTTCTGGCTCCTGGTGGCCACGGGCGCGGTCTCGTCCCTCGCGGGGATCTACTGGACCCTGCGCTACGACTCGGCGCGCGGCGAC
Organism: Cellulomonas sp. KRMCY2; assembly: GCF_000526515.1. NCBI lineage: Bacteria > Bacillati > Actinomycetota > Actinomycetes > Micrococcales > Cellulomonadaceae > Cellulomonas > Cellulomonas sp. KRMCY2. The sequence continues at coordinate 495,255 of NZ_JAGF01000001.1, read as the reverse complement.
AACGCCATGGGCCTGGAGCTCTCGGTCGTCGCTGCGGTGCTCGTCGGCGGGGTCTCCATCTTCGGCGGCAGGGGCGCCCTGCCGGGTGTCGTCGCCGGCGCCCTGGTCATCGGCGCGCTGCGCAGCGCCCTGCGGCTCGCCGACGTCTCGTCCGACGTGATCAACGTCGCCACCGGGCTTCTCCTGGTCATCACCGTCATCGTCCCGAGCGTCCTGGCAGCCCTGCGCAGGATCTGGCAACGCCGCTCGGCGACGTCCGCCGCGTGAGGGCCCGACCAGGGCTCCTCGTGCACCACCGACCGTCAGGCCATCAGTCCCCAGCGGTATCCATCCGAGAGGAAGAAACGATGAAGTTGACGTCTTCACGGCGCAGGACGACGGCCAAGGCCGCGGCCCTGGCGCTCACGATCACCATGGTCGCGGCCGGCTGCTCCGGCGCCGACGAGGAGGAGCCCGCCGGGGCCTCGGGCGACGAGGCGGGGAGCTACGACATCGCCTTCCTGCCCAAGAACCTCGGGAACCCCTACTTCGAGGCGTCGGACGCCGCTGCCCAGTCGGCCGTCGAGGGCTTCGGCGGCACGTTCAAGGAGGTCGGCCCGACCGAGGCGACCGCTGACGGGCAGGTCACCTACATCAACACGCTGACCCAGCAGGCCGTCGACGCGATCGTGCTCTCGGCCAACGACACCAACGCGCTGTGCGACTCGCTCAAGGAGGCGCGCGACGCGGGCGTGCACGTCGTGACGTTCGACTCCGACGTCGAGGTCTCGTGCCGCGAGATGTACATCCAGGCCTCCAGCGCCGAGCTGATCGCTCAGAAGGAGATCGACATCATCGCCGAGCAGATCGGCGGCGCCGGTCAGATCGCGATCCTCTCGGCCACGGCCAACGCGACGAACCAGAACTCCTGGATCGAGGTCATGAAGACCTACCTCGCGTCCGACTACCCGGACATCGAGCTGGTCGAGGTCGTCTACGGCGACGACGACGACCAGACGTCCTACGACAAGACCGAGGCGCTGCTCTCGACCTACCCCGACCTCAAGGGGATCGTCTCGCCGACCACCGTCGGGATCGCCGCCGCCGCCCGCTACCTGTCCACGTCCGAGTTCAAGGGCACGGTGGCGCTCACGGGCCTGGGCACGCCGAACGACATGCGCGACTACATCGCGGACGGCACCGTCACGTCGTTCGCGCTGTGGAACCCCGAGGACCTGGGCATCCTGGCCGCCTTCGCCGCCAAGGCCCTGGTCGACGGCGACATCACCGGCGCCGAGGGCGACACCTTCACTGCCGAGGGGTTGAGCAGCGGGGTGACCGACTTCACCGTCGGCGCGGACGGCGTCGTGGTCCTCGGCGACCCGTTCGTCTTCGACGAGAGCAACATCGCCGACTTCAACTACTGACCTCGACGCTGCGGGTGCCCGGCCTGGCCGGCCGGGACCGGGCACCCGCAGCCCTGAACCGCAGGGAACCGCCATGCACCGCGTCTGCTTCCAGCTCCAGGTCCGTCCTGAGCGTCTGGCGGAGTACCGCCGCCGGCACGCCGCCGTCTGGCCGGAGATGCTGCGCGCCCTGCGCGACACGGGCTGGCACAACTACTCGCTGTTCGTCCGGCCTGACGGCCTGCTCATCGGCTACTTCGAGACGCCATCGCTGGACGCGGCCCGAGCGGGGATGGCAGCGACCGAGGTCAACGCCCGGTGGCAGGCCGAGATGGCGCCCTTCTTCGTCGGCCTGGACGACACCTCGCCCGACGCCGGCTTCCTCGAGCTCGACGAGGTGTTCCACCTCGAGGACCAGCTCACGGGCATCGACGGATCTGCACCCATCACCTCCGAACTCGTCTGAGACGAATCACACCGTACTTCCGACCGGAAAGGTCCTCTCGTGGACATCGACCAGCAGACCCTCGCGCCCCTCGACCACCTCGCCATCGAGGTGCCCTCCTGGGCGTACGGCAACTCGGGCACCAGGTTCCGGGTGTTCGGCAGCCCGGGCACACCGCGCACGGTCCAGGAGAAGATCGCCGACGCGGCCCAGGTCCACGCCCTGACGGGTCTGTCGCCGAGCATCGCCCTGCACATCCCGTGGGACAAGGTCGACGACTACGCGGCCCTGCGGGCGTTCGCCGAGGACCTCGGGCTCCGGCTGGGGACCGTGAACTCGAACACCTTCCAGGACGAGGCGTACAAGTTCGGCTCGCTGGCCTCGCTGGACGCGGCGGTTCGGCGCAAGGCGATCGACCACCACCTCGAGTGCCTCGAGATCATGGCTGCGACCGGGTCGCGGGACCTGAAGATCTGGCTGGCCGACGGGACGAACTACCCGGGCCAGTCCGACCTGCGGCGACGCCAGGACGTCCTGGCGTCCTCGCTCGCGGAGATCTATGCCCAGGTGGGCGACGAGCAGCGCATGGTCCTGGAGTACAAGTTCTTCGAGCCGGCGTTCTACCACATGGACGTCCCGGACTGGGGTACGTCGTACGTGCACGTGGCCGCGCTCGGGGAGCGGGCGCTGGTGTGCCTGGACACCGGCCACCACGCCCCCGGCACCAACATCGAGTTCATCGTGGCCCAGCTGCTGCGCCTGGGGAAGCTGGGCTCGTTCGACTTCAACTCCCGCTTCTACGCCGACGACGACCTCATCGTGGGGGCGGCCGACCCGTTCCAGCTGTTCCGGATCATCGTCGAGGTGGCCCGCGGCGGTGGCCTCGACCCGGCCAACGGCGTTGCGCTGATGCTCGACCAGTGCCACAACATCGAGGACAAGATCCCGGGGCAGATCCGCTCGGTGCTCAACGTCCAGGAGATGGTCGCCCGAGCACTGCTGCTCGACCGCCCCGCTCTGGACGCTGCGCAGGAGGCCAACGACGTGCTGGGCGCGAACGCCGTGTTCATGGACGCGTTCTACACCGACGTCCGACCGGCCCTGGCTGCGTGGCGGCAGGAACGAGGTCTTCCGGCCGACCCGATGGCCGCGTTCGCCGGCAGCGGCTACCTGCAGAGGGTCGCCGACGAGCGCGCCGGGGGTGCGCAGGCCGGCTGGGGCGCCTGACCACAGCCGTCCCCGCACCCCGACCGAAGGGCTTTCGATGAACGATGCGACCGGCACCTACGCCGCGGTCGACCTCGGCGCGTCCAGCGGGCGGGTCGTGGTCGGACGGCTCGCGGCTGGTCGGCTCAGCACGACAGACGTCGCGCGGTTCGCCAACGAGCCGGTCCGGGTGCCGGCAGGCGGGCGGAGCACGTTGCACTGGGACGTGCTGGCCCTGTGGCGCGGTGCCCTGGACGGGCTCCGGGTCGCCGGTCGCGAGCACGGTCCGGTCCGCTCGGTCGGCATCGACACCTGGGCGGTGGACCACGGACTGCTCGACGCCGACGGCGTGCTGCTGGGCAACCCGGTGCACTACCGCGACGAGCGCACGATCGGGGTGCCGTCCCGTCTGTTCGCCCACCTCCCGGAGTCGGAGCTCTATGCCACGACCGGCGTCCAGCTCCAGCCGTTCAACACCGTCTTCCAGCTCGGCGCCGCGGCCGGGACGGCACAGCTCGCTGCGGCCCGCCGCCTGCTGATGCTCCCCGACCTCCTCGGCAGCTGGCTGTCCGGGGTCGAGGTGACCGAGATGACGAACGCCTCGACGACCGCCCTGCTCGACGTGACGAGCCGCACCTGGAGCGCGAGGGTCCTGGCCGCTCTGGCCGCAGCCACCGGTGCCGAGGTGGCAGGGCTCCTGGCGCCGCTGGTCGAACCGGGGACCGTGCTCGGCCCGCTGCGTCCCGGCTTCGCCGCCGAGCTCGGCCTGGCCGCGACGGAGCTGGTCGCCGTCGGCTCGCACGACACCGCCTCGGCGGTCGCGGCCGTGCCGATGGAGCCCTCGAGGGCGGCGTACATCTCCTCGGGCACCTGGTCCCTGGTCGGCGTCGAGCTCGACGCACCTGTGCTGACCGAGGCGAGCCGTGCGGCCAACTTCACCAACGAGCTCGGTGTCGACGGCACCGTGCGCTACCTGCGCAACGTCGCCGGCCTGTGGCTGCTGTCGGAGTCGATGCGTACCTGGGTCGACGAGGGCAGGCCGCAGGACCTCGCGGAGCTGGTCGCCGCTGCCGCGGACGTCCCGTCCCTGGCCTGCGTCATCGACGTCGACGACCCGGCACTCATCCCGCCCGGCGACATGCCGGCCCGGATCGCTGCCGCCGCGCGCCGGGCCGGTCGGCGCCCTCCCGCAGACCCGGCATCGACGGTCCGCTGCATCCTGGACTCGCTCGCCCTGGCCTATCGGCGTGCCGTGCGCCAGGCCGCCGTGCTGTCCGACCGCGAGATCTCGGTCGTGCACGTGGTCGGCGGCGGGTCACGCAACGGGCTGCTCTGCCGCCTCACGGCCGACGCGACCGGGCTGCCCGTGGTCGCGGGACCGGCCGAGTGCACGGCGATCGGCAACCTGCTGGTCCAGGCGTGGGCCGGTGGTGCCCTGGTGGGCGGGCTGCCCGCCATCCGCGAGGTCGTCGTGGCCTCGTCCGAGCTGACCCGGTGGGAACCCACCGGGAGCGAGGCGGCGTGGGACGCGGCCGAGCGCACCCTGTGGCCCTGAGCCACGCCACCTGAGGAGAGAGCCTGACCATGCCCCTTCATGAGCCCTTCCCCGAGCTTGACGAGCTGCTCGCCTCCATGGGCGCCGGCGGGACCAGGATCAGCGAGATCGACGCCAGCGAGGCCGGTGCCGGCAACATCTCGGTCTACGTCGGCTGGGACATCGAGCTGCGCCGCCGGTTCCCGGAGCAGTCGGAGCTCGTCCTGCCGCTCCCGGCCCCGGCGCTGGCCGGCCGATCGCTGCTGGTGACCGGCTCCGGCCGCCGCCTTCGCCAGATCCACGAGGACCCGCTGGCGAACGTCGGCGCCGTGCGCATCCACGACGACGGCCTCACCGCGACGCTGTTCACCTCCCCGCGGCGCCTGTTCGAGAAGCTGACGTCGGAGTTCAACTCCCACCTGGCCGTGCACCAGGACCAGGTGGCCCGCCGCGGGGTGGACTTCCAGGCCGTCGTGCACGCCCAGCCGCCGCACCTGACCTACCTCTCGCACATCCCCGCCTACCGGGACACCGCCACGATGAACAGGAAGATCCTGCGCTGGGAGCCGGAGAGCATCGTGGCCCTGTCCCAGGGCGTCGGGGTGCTGCCGTTCCTGGTGCCCGGCTCCGAGGGGATGATGGCGGCCAACGTCGAGGGCCTGCGGGACTTCGAGATCGTCATCTGGTCCAAGCACGGCGTGATGTCCCGCTCCGACCTGTCGGTGACCCGGGCCGTCGACCGGATCGAGTACGCCGAGACGGGGGCGCACTACGAGTACATGGACATCGTCGCCGGCGGTCGCGCCGAAGGCCTGACCCAGGCCGAGATCACGTCCGTCGCGGACGAGTTCTCGATCGACTCACCCTGGGTCTGAGTCTCTCCGCTGTCAGGTGCACCGGGCTCGTCGGAGCGGCTGTGCAGGTTGATCCTGCGCGGTCGGTGTACGTTGCGCGCGTGCCCTCGACATCGCGACGCGCATCGGCGGTGGTCGGTTCGGCCGGCGGCCACCGCGGCGGGCTCACCCTCGGTCTGGGAGCCCTCGGTGTCGTGTTCGGCGACATCGGGACCAGCCCGCTCTACGCGATGCAGGCCGTGTTCAGCATCGGGCAGCACTCCGTCGAGCCGACCCGTGACGACGTCCTCGGCGTCATCTCGATGGTGCTCTGGTCCATCACGATCGTCGTCTCGTTCAAGTACGTCGCACTGGCGATGCGCGCCGACAACGAGGGCGAGGGCGGCATCCTCGCGTTGGTTGCGCTCCTTCGGGACCGCCTCGCCGGCCGTCCGCGGGCGCTGGGCGCGGTGCTGCTGCTCGGCATGATCGGTGCGGCGCTCTTCTACGGCGACAGCGTCATCACGCCGGCGATCTCGGTGATGTCCGCGGTCGAAGGCATCGGTGTGGTCGACCCGCGGCTCGAGAGCCTCGTGCTGCCCGTGTCCGTGGTGATCCTCACGGTCCTGTTCCTCGTCCAGCGGTGGGGGACCGAGGCGGTCGGGCGGGTGTTCGGGCCGGTGATGACGGTGTGGTTCGTCACGCTGGCAGCGCTCGGGCTGCCGCATGTGCTGCGCGCTCCCGAGATCCTGCAGTCCGTGTCCCCGACCTACGCGCTCGCGTTCGTCGCCGGCCACCCGTGGCAGGCGTTCCTGGCGATGGGCGCCGTCGTGCTGACCATCACCGGCGCCGAGGCGCTGTACGCGGACATGGGCCACTTCGGGGCGCGGGCCATCCGCTCGGCCTGGTGGGTGGCGGTGTTCCCCGCTCTGGCCATCAACTACCTCGGCCAGGGCGCGCTCATCCTCGTCGACCCGCAGGCGGCCGCCAGCCCGTTCTTCTCCCTCGCGCCCACGTGGGCGCGGCTGCCTCTGGTCGTCCTGGCGACCGTGGCGACCGTCATCGCCTCCCAGGCGGTGATCTCCGGCGCCTTCTCCGTGTCCCGCCAGGCGGTGCGGCTCGGGATGCTGCCCCGACTGACCGTGCGGCACACCTCTCGCGAGGAGGGCGGTCAGATCTACGTGCCGGTCGTCAACTGGAGCCTGTTCGCCGGCGTGCTCGTCCTGGTCGCCGCGTTCCAGAGCTCCGAACGACTCGCGACCGCCTACGGCCTGGCCGTCACCGGCACGCTGCTCCTGACCAGTGCGCTGTTCCTCCTCCTGGCACACACGGTCTGGCGGGTCGCGGTCTGGAAGCTCGTCGTCTTCGTCGCCGTGGTCGGCACCCTCGAGCTGGTCTTCCTCGCCGCGAACCTCACCAAGGTGGTGAGCGGCGGGTGGCTGCCACTGGTCATCGCCGTCGTCGTGGTCACGATGATGACGACCTGGAGAGCCGGGGCCGCGGTGCTGCGGGAGCAGGAGCGCGAGCTGGGCGGGCCGCTCGACCTGTTCGTCGCGATCCTCCGGGACGGTCGCGTGGCGCGGGTCCCCGGCGTTGCGATCTACCCGCACCCGAACTCGACCACGACCCCGCTCGCACTGCGCTCGAACGTCGACTTCAACCAGGTCGTCCACGAGCACGTCGTCCTGGTCCGGATCGTCAACGAGAACGTGCCGCACGTCCGGCACGTCGACCGGGTGACGGTCGAGGACATCGGCCACGACGGCGTCGGCATCGTCGCGGTCTCCATCCGGGTCGGCTTCACCGACAGCCAGGACGTCCCGCGCGGACTCGCCCTTGCCTTCGGGCAGCACCCGCTGCTCCCGTTCGACCTCGACTCGGCGCACTACTTCCTGTCGGTCACCACCATCCATGCCGCCCCGTGGAGTTTGCGGACCTGGCGTACCCGGCTGTTCATCTGGATGGCCCACAACGCTGCCGACCGCACCGAGGTGTTCCACCTGCCGCCCGAGCGCACCGTGCTCATGGGCGCCCACATCGACCTGTGACGGCAGGCGCAGCGCAGTGCCCTGCGTTCCCAGCCGTGCGGAACCTGGGACGCCGCCGCGCGTTACTCCGGTACGGGCAGGTGCTCCCGGACGACTACGCCAGCGGATAGGTTGGCCGCACGCGAACCGGGACGCTGAGGCGGCCTCAGGAAGGGACGATGCGATGACCACCGAAGACCCGTCGAGCGCCGGCGCGCACGCCGTCGCCCCCCTCGCACCACCGACGCCCGTCGAGCAGCCACTGGTCCTCACCGCGCCGGCACCTGTCACCGCCGTCGCCGCGACCGCGGCTCCGGCCATGGCGCCCGCGGTCGCCCCCGGCGCGGTCCCTGGCCTCGACGCCAAGGTCGACACCTACCTGGCGTCGCTGCTCGCTGCGCCCGCCAGCTCGCCCGCGTTCGCGGCGCAGGCCGCGGACGTGCGCACCATGGGCGACCGGGACATCCGGGAGGCGGCCGAGTCGTCCAACCGCCTGCTGCAGACGCCGGTCAAGGCGATTCGCGAGGGCGGCCTGGCGTCGGGGTCCAAGGTCGGGAACACGCTCCTCGAACTGCGCCGGACGGTGGAGGATCTCGACCCGTCCGGCGCGACCGGAGCCCGCAAGGTCCTTGGCCTCTTCCCGTTCGGCGACAAGCTCACCGACTACTTCCGCAAGTACCAGTCCGCCCAGTCGCATCTCAACGGGATCATGCACGCGCTCCGCGACGGCCAGGACGAGCTCCGCAAGGACAACGTCTCGCTGAACATGGAGAAGACGGCGCTCTGGGCCGCGATGGGTCGGCTCAACCAGTACGTCTACGTCGCCGAGCGCCTCGACGCGCGCCTGGCCGCGGCCGTCGCCGACCTCGAGGCGACGGACCCCGACAAGGCCCGTGCGCTGCGCGACGACGTCCTGTTCTACGTCCGCCAGAAGCACCAGGACCTGCTCACCCAGCTCGCGGTGTCGATCCAGAACTACCTCGCGATCGACATCCTCATCCGCAACAACATCGAGCTCATCAAGGGCGTCGACCGCGCGTCGACGACGACCCTGTCGGCGTTGCGCACGGCCGTCATCGTCTCGCAAGCCCTGACGAACCAGAAGCTCGTCCTCGACCAGATCACCGCGCTGAACACGACGACGTCGACCCTCATCGAGCGCACGTCGCAGATGCTCAAGGACAACTCCGCCGCGATCCAGGAGCAAGCGGCGTCAGCCACCATCGGGCTGCCCCAGCTCCAGGCCGCGTTCGCGAACATCTACGCGACGATGGACGCCATCGACACGTTCAAGGTGGAGGCGCTGGACTCGATGGCGACGACGATCGGGACGCTCCAGACCGAGGTCACCAAGTCGCAGTCCTACCTGGATCGGGCGCGCCAGCACGACGAGCATGCGGCGTCCGGCAGCCTCGACCTCGACGATCCGGGAGCCGCCAGATGACGACGCTCGCGCGGGCAGGGGTGAGTGCCCATGGGCGCCTTCGGTGACCTGCTCGCCCGCCTGACCGGCCGGGGCTCATCGCCCGAGGTCGAGGTGTCGGCCGTGCCGCCCGTGCCCACCGCCGCCGACCTGCTCGCCGCGCTCGACCGCGTTGAGACGCTCGTGGCCGACGGCGCAGTGCCCGGCCCGGTCGCGTCCCGCGTGGCCCGGGTGGCCCGGGTCGTTCGGGACGCGATCCCGCGCCTGGACCGGCTGGGGGCGGGCAGCGAGCAGGCGTACGTCGTCATGGCGACCGCGACCGACTACCTCCCCGAGGCGGTCGGCGGGTACCTGCGCCTGCCGCGCGAATGGGCAAACGTGCGCCCGGTGGACAACGGCCGGACGTCCCTCATGGTTCTCATCGACCAGCTCGACCTCCTGGCGCGCACGATGGACCAGGTGCTCGACGCCGTGAACCGGTCGGACGCCGCCGCGCTCATCGCGCACGGTCGCTTCCTCGCCGAGAAGTTCGGTCACGCCTCGACCGGCGGCCGGCTCGACGTCGACGGCCGCCTGCAGCCGCCCGGGGCGCTCGGGTGACCGGGTACCGCACGGACTCGCCGGGGCTGGACGCGGCCCTGGCGGCGCTGGTCGCAGTCGGCCGGTGCGCCGGGCTCGACGACGACCAGGTAGCTGCCGAGGGGGCCGCGTTCGCCGCGACCCTTGCTGAGTCCGCTCCTGGTGCGCCCGTCGCGTGGGCCGCCCTCGTCGGGCCGGTCGATGGTTCGGCGTCGCAGGCGTTCTTCGACGCGGCCGCGCGCGGACGGCGCTGGCGTGTCGGCCCGACCGACCACCTGGCCCGCCTCGTCCAGGCCGGCTCGCCGCATGCGGACACCTATGTCGATGCATTGCTGGGCGTGGCCACGGCCGCATGCCTGCTCGGCACGCCCACCGAGCGGGTCGTGGAGAACGCGACCCGCGCGTGCGGCGCCCAGCTGGGTGCCGTCCCAGGTCGCAGCCTGTCGCGGCTCCCGCCGGCCGCAGGTCCCGGCGCTCCGGGCCGACCGGCACCCGGGAGCACGGCGGGCGCGGGCGGAACCATCGCCGCCGCCGCCGTCGCCGAAGGGACTGCGTCGGCCCCGGCCGCCGAGGAGGACCCGCCGCCCACCCGGTCGGTCGTCGAGCTCCTCGCCGAGCTCGACGCGCTCGTCGGGCTCGCCGACGTCAAGCGCGAGGTCCACCAGCAGGCCGCCGTCCTGCGGATGGAGAACCTGCGGGCCGCGCACGGCCTGCGGACGCCGGCGATCTCCCGCCACCTTGTCTTCACCGGCAACCCCGGCACGGGCAAGACGACCGTCGCCCGCCTGGTCTGCGGCATCTACGCCGCGCTCGGGATGCTCGCGAAGGGGCACCTGGTCGAGGTCGACCGGTCCGAGCTCGTCGGCCAGTACCTCGGCGAGACCGCCGTGAAGACGTCGAAGGTCGTCGCGGGTGCCATCGACGGCGTGCTCTTCATCGACGAGGCGTACGCCCTCGCAGGTGACCAGTACGGCCGCGAGTCGGTCGACACCCTGGTCAAGGAGATGGAGGACCACCGGGACGACCTGGTGGTCATCGTCGCCGGCTACCCGGGCCCGATGGAGACGTTCGTCGACAGCAATCCGGGCCTCGCCAGCCGGTTCCGCACGACGATCGAGTTCGCCGACTACACGGACGCCGAGATCGAGACGATCCTCGAGCGGCTCGCCGACGCCGCCGACTTCACACCGACCCCCGAGTTCCGCACGCGGTTCCGCGAGCTGCTGGCCGCGACGCCGCGTGGGCAGGGCTTCGGCAACGGGCGCTTCGCGCGCAACGTCCTCGAGGGCGCCATCGGCCGCCACGCGTGGCGGCTGCGCGATGTCGAGTCCCCGAGCGCCGACGACCTGCGCCTGCTGCTCCCGCACGACCTCGAGGACCGCCCGGACGACGCCAGCCCCGACACCCCGCCCGACAGCCCGGGGCACGACGACCGCGACCCCGTCCCGCCCGCGGCGGACACGCCTGACGACCCGACCCCTGAAGGAGGAGTCGCGTGACCACCACGGTCCCACCTGGCCACCCCCCGGCCGCGGCGGCCGCCGTGCCCATGCCCGGCGCCCCGGTCGCCGCCCGGACCGGCCGGCCCACGCCGACCCGGATGCGGCTCCGCGCCGCGGCCCTCGTCGTCGTGGGCGTGCTCGTGGCAATCGCCGGCGGATGGTCGTTCGCGTCCGCTGACGCCGCGCTCGCGCGGGCCGACGCCAACGCCGCCCAGCTGGTACGCCTCCAGGAGCTCCAGACCCGCCTGGTCAGCGCCGACGCGAGCGCGACCAACGCCTTCCTCGTCGGCGGCCTCGAGCCCGCCGATCGGCGCGCCGTCTACGACGACGCGCTCACCTCGGCTGCCGGGCTCGTGGCGCAGGCGGCCCGGGCGCAGCCCGCCGACGGGACCGTGCTGTCGGCACTCAATGCGTCGATCCTCGACTACGCCGCGGGCATCGAGCAGGCGCGCGCCGCGAACCGGCAGGCACTGCCGGTCGGCGCGCAGTATCTGCGCAACGCCAGCGCGACGCTGCGGACGGACGCCCTGCCCGCGCTCGCGGCGCTCATCGACGCCAACGAGGTCCGGGTGGCCGACGAGTTCTCGGCGGCTGAGCGCGCATGGGTCCTCGTCGTCGTAGCCTCCGTGCTTGCGTTGGCCGGGGTCGTCGCCGCGTCCGTCTGGCTCGCGCGGCACACGCACCGGTACGTCAACCTGCCGCTCGCCGGCGCCGCCCTCGTGCTCCTTGTGCTCCTGGTCGGCTCCGGGGTCGCGCTCTGGTCGGTGGCCGCCGACGTCGACCGGGTGCGCAGCGAGCCGTTCGCCGCGGCGAGTGCGCTCTCCCGAGCGCGCCTGGCGGCCTACGACGCCAAGGCCAACGAGAGCCTCACCCTCATCTCGCGCGGCTCGGGCCAGACGTTCGAGGATGCGTGGGTCGTGTCGTCGGACACGACCGTCGTCGCCCTCCAGGAGGCGTCGGCGACGGGCACCGTCCCGCGTGACCTCGACGGTACGTGGGAGCCGTACGCCGCCCAGCACCAGGCCATCCGCGACCTCGACGACGGGGGCGCGTGGGAGGACGGCGTGGCCGCCGCGACGAACGATGCCGAGGGCTCGGCGAACGCCGCGTTCGCCGAGTTCGACGCCGCCAGCGCCGACGCGCTACGGACCACGTCGGAGCAGACGTCCGTCGGGCTCGGCGCCGCCCGCGGCGGTCTCGTCCTCGGCCTGTGGCTCGCCGCTCTGGCGGGTCTCGCGGTCGCGGTCCTGTGCTGGACCGGCTTCGCCCGACGGCTCGAGGAGTACCGGTGACCGCAATCCTGTCCCGCTCGCACCCCGCGCACCGTGCACGCCGCACGCTCACGGTGCTCGCCGTCGTCGCCGCGGCGACCCTGACCGGGTGCACGTCGGGTGCGTACACCGAGACCACGCTCCCGACGGCGTCCCCCAGCCCGTCGTCGGCCGCCGCGCCGGCTGCGCCCGCGGCCCCGGTCGAGTGTGCCGACCCGCTCGCGTCCTACGCGCCGGACGGTCCGCCGGCAGGCCCGGACGCCCTCCCGGCCGGCTCGACGATGGCGGAGATCCGCGATCGCGGTCGGCTCATCGTCGGGGTCTCGGCCGACTCGATGCTGCTCGGCGCCCGCAACCCGGTGTCCGGGGAGCTCGAGGGCTTCGACATCGACATGGCGCGGCTCGTCGCAGCCGCGATCTTCGGCGACGCGGACCGGGTTGAGCTGCGTGTCATCACGGCCGCCCAGCGCATCGGGTCCCTGCAGGACGGCACGGTGGACCTGGTGGCCCGCAACATGACCATCACGTGCGCGCGGTGGCAGGACATCGCGTTCTCGGCCGAGTACTACCGCTCCGGCCAGAAGGTGCTCGTCCCGCTCGGCTCGGACGCCACATCCCTCGCCGACCTGGGCGGCCGGCGGGTGTGCGCGCCCGCCGGGTCCACGAGCCTGACCAAGCTCGAGGAGTTCACCGACATCGAGGCCGTCCCCGCCGCGACCCACACCGACTGCCTCGTCCGGTTCCAGCAGGGCGAGGTCGACGCGATCACGGGTGACGACACCGTGCTCGCGGGCCTGGCCGCCCAGGACCCGTACGCGACCGTCGTCGGCGAGGCGTTCACCGCCGAGCCGTACGGGCTGGGCATGAACGCCGACGACGTCGACCTGGTCCGGTTCGTCAACGCCGTGCTCGACCAGGCGAAGGCCGACGGTACCTGGGCCGCGTCCTACGACCGCTGGCTGTCCGCGGCCCTCGGCCCGGCCCCCGCACCACCCGCCTCGGTCTACGGCCGGTGACCCGCGCCATGGCGACCGTCTCCGTGACCGCACCGGCGGCCCCGGCCGCCTGGGGGCGTCCGGTGGAGCCGGCTGCCATGGCGGGCTACCTCGACCGGCTCGTCGCGTGGCGCGACGCCCGGCGCTCCGAGCTCGACGAGCTCGACCGGGCCGCGCTCTCGTCGACCGATGTCGACCTCACGGGCGACGTGACGCTCGCGATGGCGCTCTGGCAGTCGGTCGCAACCCGGTACGACGAGCTCGCGCGTGTCTGGGACGGCGGACGGGTCGGACCCGTCGAGCTGGCACGGCTCTCCTCGCTCGTCTGGGGCCGCGCCGAGGCCGCCGGAGCGGCGGCGGCCTTGAGCACGGGCACCTCCCTGCCCGAGGCGTGCCGCCTGTCCGACGCCGTCACGGCCCAGCTGCGGCGCCGCCTCGCGCTCGAGACCGTGTCCGTCGACCTCGCCGAGCACCTCGAGGCGCTGCGAGCGGACGTCGAGCGCATCCGGGACCTGGTCGACGGGGTGCCGTCCGGGCCTGACCGGGAGAGCGCTGCCGGACGGCTCGAGCGACTGTCCGGGCGGCTCGAGGACATCAGTGCCCGCGCGCGCCGGGGGGCCGACGTCGGCGGGCTCGTCGGACCGCTCGAGACGGACGCCGCCCATGCCGAGCGTGATCTCATCGTCGCCGCTGCGACCCGGCGCGACGACGAGCGCGACCTCGCCCGGGCGCAGGCCTGGCGCACCGAGCTCGTCGAGCGCGCCAGCACCGTCACGGCCGTCGCTGACGAGTGCGTCGCACGCGTGCGGCCCGCACCCGTCCTCGGCATCCCGCAGGTGGACGCCCTCGGCCCGGTGCCCGACGCCGCGGCCGACGTCGACGCGTACCTCGCCCGCCTCGACGCCGTCGCGCGCGCGCTGACCCGTGCCGAGCAGGCGTACCGCGCCCCCGTTGCCGAGCTGACGGACCTTCGCGGGCTGCTCGACGCGTCCCGAGCGCAGGCCGCCGCCCGTGGGCGGGACCGCTACCCCGAGGTCGCCGCACTCGCGACCCTCGCCGGCGACGTCCTCGCCGCGGCGCCCGTCGACCTGCCGCGCGCCCGCGCGGTCGTCGCAGTGTTCCGTCTTCTTCTCGAGTCCCCGCCGCCCGCCCTCCCGCCGGACGGCGCACCGACCGCCCCCGGTACGACCGACGTGACCCCTGGACGGAGCTCATGACCTGCACCCAGCCCGGCTGCACCGGCACGATCGTCGACGGGTACTGCGACGTCTGCGGGTCGCCGCCCGACGCCGCCCCCGCCGCGGGCTCGGTGCCCGGCACGGCCTCGGCCCCGACCTCGCCCCGCCGCGCCCCCCTGCCTGCGGGTGCGGACGGCGCAACGTCGACCCGCACGTCGAGCCGGCTGGCCGCGACCGCGATGGGCTCGGCCCGGACGGGCCGCGGTACGGGCGTCACGCGCCGGGTCGGCGGCTCGTCGAAGCGGCTGCGCGCCGCGCGCCTCGGCGCCGGCCTCACGACAATCGCGCCCGCGCCAGCGATCGATGCGTCGACCGCGATGATGACCAACCCGGAGGTGGCCGAGGAGAAGCGGTTCTGCCCCTCGTGCGGTGCCGCCGTCGGGCGGTCGGTCGAGGGGCGTCCTGGGCGCACCGAGGGTTTCTGCCCCCAGTGCCGCAGCCCGTACTCGTTCACGCCGAAGCTGCAGCCGGGCGACGTCGTCGGCGGGCAGTACGAGGTGGCCGGCGCGCTCGCACACGGTGGCCTCGGCTGGATCTACCTCGCGCGTGACCGGAACGTCTCCGACCGCTGGGTCGTCCTCAAGGGGCTGCTCAACACGGGTGACGCCGACGCGCTCGCCGCGGCCATCGCCGAGCGGCAGTTCCTGGCGCAGGTCGAGCACCCGCGCATCGTGGAGATCTACAACTTCGTCACGCACGAGGGAGCCGGCTACACCGTCATGGAGTACGTGGGCGGCCACTCGCTCAAGGGGCTGCTCAAGGAGCGCATGCGCGCCGCCGGCGCCTACGACCCGTTCCCGCTCGACCAGGCCATCGCCTACGTGCTGGAGATCCTGCCCGCGTTCGAGTACCTGCATGACCTCGGCCTCGTGTACTGCGACTTCAAGCCGGACAACCTCATCCAGATCGGCGACGACGTCAAGCTCATCGACCTCGGCGGCGTGCGACGGCTCGACGACACGGACTCGGCGATCTATGGCACCGTCGGCTACCAGGCGCCCGAGGTCGCCGAGCAGGGCGTCTCGATCGCGTCGGACGTCTACACGCTCGGTCGCACCCTGCTCGTGCTCGCGATGGAGTTCCGCGGGTACCAGTCGACGTACGTCGCGAGCCTGCCGCCCGTCGATGAGACGCCGCTGTTCGAGCGGTACGACTCGTTCTACCGGTTGATCCTGAAGGCGTGCGCGACGGACCCGGCCGACCGGTTCGCGACCGTGGCCGAGCTGCGTGTCCAGCTGCACGGTGTGCTGCGCGAGGTTGTGGCGGCCGGCCGGCTCAGCGGCCCGGCCGGCCAGGACGCCGCCCGGGACGCCGCGCCGTCCCTCCTGTTCGCCGCGCCGGGCTCCGCAACCGCCGTCCGAGGCTGGGAGGACCTGCCCGAGCTGCGCGTGGACACCGGCGACCCGCAGGCCGGCTGGCTCGCGACCGTCGACGTCGAGGACCCGCACGCCCGCCTCGCCCAGCTGGACCGGGCGCCCGAGCGGTCCGCCGAGGTGCTCCTCGCGACGGGGCGGGCCGCGCTGCGGGCCGGGCGGCCGGATCTGGTTGCAGAGGCAGCCGACGAGCTGCTGGCCGCCGACCCGTGGGAGTGGCGCGCGGTGTGGCTGCAGGGCCTCGTCGCGCTCGACGCGTCCGACGGCCACGGCGCCCAGTCCGCGTTCAACGCGGTGTACGGGCAGGTTCCCGGCGAGCTCGCGCCCAAGCTGGCCCTGGCGCTGGCGTGCGAGACGAGTGCCGAGCCGGACATCGCCGAGGCGCTCTACGGGACGTGCGCGCGCACCGACGCCGCCTACGTCCCAGCGGCCGCGTTCGCGATGGCCCGCATCCGCGCCGCGCGCGGGTCTGTGCCCGATGCCGTCGTGGCGCTCGACCTCGTGCCCGCCACGTCCCGCGCGTACACCGAGGCGCGCCGGCAGCGTGCCGAGCTCCTCGTCACGTCCGACACCGGCCTGCCGGCTCTCGCCGAGGCCATGACGTCCATCCACGACGTCGGCGTCGACCCGGACGAGCGCACGCGCCTCACCGCGGCCGCACTCTCTGCGGCCCTGGCGCACGTGCGCGCGCACGGGCCACAGCCTGCGGTCCGGATCGGGGAGTGGCCGGCAGCCGAGCCGACGCTCCGAGACGGCCTCGAGCGCACCTTCCGCGAGCTGGCCGAGGCCGCCGCGACGCCTGCCGAGCGCGTCGCGCTGGTCGACGCCGCGAACGACGTACGGCGGTGGACGTTCCGGTGACCGGCACCTCCCGAACCACGGTGGCCGGCGTCGCGCCCGCCACGTGCGACTCCTGCGGGACCCCCGCACCGGCCGGCGCGCGCTTCTGCGAGGAGTGCGGCTCGCCGCTACCCCTCGCCGCCGCGCCCTCGCCGGACGCCGCGCAGGCCCCGCCGTTGTCTGCGCCGACCCGGCCCGTCCGTGCGGGTGGCGCCGTGGTGCCGGCACCGGCGCGCGGCGCCTGTGTCGACTGCGGCGGCGAGGTCGACGCCGATGGCTACTGCACCCAGTGCGGGACCAAGGCGCCGCTGCCCCGCGACCACATGGTCGAGCAGCCCCAGCCGTGGGTCGCGGCAGTGAGCGACCGCGGCCGGCGCCACCACCGCAACGAGGACGCCGCGGCGACCGCCGCCGACCCGGGGCCCGGCCGGTGGGCGGTTCTCGTCATCTGCGACGGCGTGTCGAGCTCCGAGAGCTCGGACGTCGCATCGCTCGCAGCTGCCCGAGCCGCGCGCGACGTGCTCGTGCGTGAGCGCGGTGCCGGCCTGGCGTCCGGGTCCGCGTTGACTGCGCTCGCCGGCGCCCGCCTGGTCGCCGCGGGCGCCGCGGCCGCTGCGGCGGTCGAGGAGGTGACGCGCGTCGAGCACGGTGACAGCCCGCCGTCGTGCACGTTCGTCGCGGCCGTCCTCGACGGGGACCAGGTCGCCGTCGGGAACGTCGGGGACAGCCGGGCCTACTGGCTGCCGGACGCCGGTGACCCGAAGGCGCTCACGGTCGACGACTCGTACGCGGCCCAGCAGGTCGCCGAGGGCCTTCCGCGTACCGAGGCGGAGACGGGGCCGCACGCGCACGCGATCACCCGGTGGCTCGGCATCGACGCCGAGGACCAGGTGCCGACCATCACGCACCACCGGCTCGACGGGACGGGCTGGCTCCTGCTGTGCTCGGACGGGCTGTGGAACTACGCCTCGGAGGCGGCCGCGACCGCCCAGGTCGTCGTGCGGGCCGCCGCCACCCCCGACGGTGACCCGCTCCCGATGGCCGAGGAGCTGGTCCGGTGGGCCAACGAGCAGGGCGGCAAGGACAACATCACGGTCGCGCTGGCCAGGGTCGGCGCATGGAAGCACGAAGGAGGCCCGGCATGACGAGCTTCACTGCGGCGGTGTACCAGAACGAGTACCTGGCGGACGGCAGCACGGACGTGCATGCGATCGTCACAGTCGAGTGCACGGGCTCGGGCCAGGCCGGGCAGACCGGCGCCGGCGCCGCCGAGCTGGTCATCATCGACACGTCCGCCTCGATGGGGTACGAGGGGGTTCGGGCGGCGCAGGAGGCCGCGAACGCCGCCCTCGACCAGGTGGTCGAGGGCACGTGGTTCGCCGTCATCGCCGGCAGCCACGCGGCGTACCTCGTCTACCCGATCGACACGCGCGAGGGCGCGATGGCGCGCATGTCGGCCCAGACGCGCGAGGAGGCACGGCGCGCGATCGCCAGCCTCCGGCCCGAAGGCGGCACGGCGATGGGCACGTGGCTCGAGCTCGCGGCGCGCGTCGCGACGTCGGTCCCGGGCGTGACGCAGCGCCACGCCATCCTGCTGACCGACGGCAAGAACCAGCACGAGTCGCCGCAGGACCTCGACGTGCGGCTCGCGTCCGCGATCGGCGTCTTCCAGTGCGACTGCCGCGGCGTCGGCGTCGACTGGGAGGTCCGCGAGCTGCGGCGCATCGCGTCGGCCCTCATGGGTACCGTCGACCTCATCCCGCGGCCGGACCAGATGGCCGCCGAGTTCGCCTCCCTCATGCGCGCGGCCATGAGCCGTGGTGTCGCATCCGCGGACCTGCGCGTGTGGGCGCCGCAGGGTGCGCAGGTGCTCTTCGTGCGCCAGGTCTCGCCGACCGTCGAGGACCTCACACCCCGCCGCCGGGAGGTCAACCCGCTCACGGGCGGCTTCCCGACCGGCAGCTGGGGTGACGAGTCGCGTGACTTCCACGTCGCGGTCCGCCTGCCCGGTGCACGTGCCGTCGGCCAGGAACAGCTCGCCGCGCGCGTGCAGCTGGTGGTCGGTGACCAGGTCCAGGCCCAGGGGCTGGTCAAGGCGCTGTGGTCGGACGACAACGAGCTGACAGCGCAGATCAACCCCGAGGTCGCGCACTACACGGGGCAGGCCGAGCTCGCGCAGGTCATCCAGGAGGGCCTGGCGGCGCGCGCCGCCGGCGACGACCGGACCGCGACCGCGAAGCTGGGTCGCGCGGCCCAGCTCGCGGCGGAGACCGGCAACGCCGAGGCGACGTCGAAGCTGCGCCGGGTCGTCGACATCGACGAGCCCGCGACCGGGAAGGTCCGCCTCAAGGCGCAGGTCGACAAGCTCGACGAGATGGCGCTCGACACCGCCTCGACGAAGACCACGCGGGTGCGCAAGTGAGCGCGACCTGCCCGCAGGGGCACCCGAGCGTCTCGACCGACTACTGCGACACGTGCGGCGCGCCGATCGCGGACGCCGGAGCGGCGACTCCGGCGCCCGCGTCGGCCACCCTGCCCTCGCTCCTGCCCACCCCGGCGGCTGCGGGCGTGGCGTGCCCGAACTGCCAGGCGGGCAACGTCTCCGGCGCGCTCTTCTGCGAGGCGTGCGGCTACGACTTCACGACCGGCGCGATGCCGCGCGGCAGCTCTGCGCCGTCGTCGTCCGCGACGCCTGGCGCGCCCGCACCGGACGCGGGCGCGGGCCCCGGTCCGATCGCGCCGGCCGTCCCGCTCGAGTGGGTCGCCGAGGTCTGGGTCGACCCTGACTGGTACGCGGTCCAGGACCAGGCCGATCAGCCGTGCCCCTCACCGGGCCTGCCGACGACCGTCCCGCTCACCGTGCGGTCCCTGCTCGTCGGGCGCGTCTCGCGCAGTCGCAACATCCACCCGGAGATCGACTGCGGGACGGATTCGGCGATCAGCCGCCGCCAGGCGCAGCTGACGACGGACGGGACGCGGTGGTTCGTCGAGGACCTGCAGTCGTCCAACGGTACCTACGTCGGCCCCGCGAGCGATCCGCTGCCGACGGTTGCGCTCGTCCCCGGTCAGCGGCGCGAGCTGGCGGAGGACGACCGCGTCTACGTCGGTGCGTGGACGCGGATCGTGGTGCGGCGGGCGACCGAGGACGAGCGCGCGGCCGGCGCTTGACGGGGACTGGCGTGAGCACGCCGCGAACCTCGGCGAATGGTTGAGGCCAACGGCCCAGTGCCCAGTCAGCCGCCCACGCCCAGGTCCTCGCACCCGTCCTCGTGTGGCAGCAGCGGCCGGAACCACACGCTGTACGTGTCGTCGTCCTGCTCGAAGAGGGTCGCCTGCCTCGCGCTCCCGAGCGCACCCAGCAGCGTCCGCGCGGCCGCGCCGTCGATCACCGTGCACTCGGCAGTGTCGGCGAGGTCGGCGAGCGTGGCGTCCAGCGGCCAGGGCATCACCTGGGCGTCCGGGGACGCCGCCCCCTCCACGGCGAGGTCGATCGGCTGGGCCAGGACGCCGAACGCCTCGATCGCGTACGGCGTGCTGCTGCCTCGCGCCGCGACGAGCGCGTTCGCCGCGTCGATGAGCTCGGTCAAGGAGATCCTGGCGGCCGCCTGCTCGTCGGTGAGTCCGGACCCGCCGGCCGGCAGCCCGTCGTCCTGCGTCGTCCCCTCACCCTCGACGAAGCCCAGCGCGTAGGCCGCGTGCAGGTACGACCGGCCGTCGACCGTCAGGGTGACGTACGTCGTCGGGAGGTCGGTGACGTTCGGCAGGCCGTAGTCGGGTGCGGCGCCGAGCAGGTCGGCGTCACGCGCCGCATCGACCAGGGCACCGACGTCGGCCTCGCTCAGCTGCACCACCTGGAGGTTGGGCAGCAAAGGTCCCGGGTAGATGAGGATCTGCGGGCCGGGCACGATGGCGCGCCCGTCGGCGTAGACGGTGAGCTCGGGCACGGCGGAGAAGTCGTAGCCCATCGGCACGAAGCCGCCGGACCGCGACACCTGCAGCACGGGCGCACCGGGCGCTGCGGGCTCCGTGGGCGCGCCGGACTCCGTAGGCGTGCCGCTGGGGACGTCGTCGTCGGTCGGGGGACTCCCGGCACCGCCGCCGGGCAGACTCTGGCAGCCGGTCAACGCCAGCGCGAGGGCAACGGTGAGCGCCCAACCGGCACCGAGTCGTGCGTGTCGTGCGAGTCGTGCGAGTCGTGCGATGCCAGTGCCCACGGCACACCCCTGGTGAGGAGATCCGGCACCTGCGCCCCAGCATCACCTCGTCGGTGACCGGCCGGCACAGGCCTGTACCAGGTTCATGTCGGCGGGCGACCGCGGCTTGCACGCGGCCCCGGCCGACCACGGGCTCGGGCTCACCGTCGGTGACCTGGTCACCTCAGGCCTATCCCCGCTCCCGGCCATGTCGTACCGTCACAGGATGACCGCGACGGCGCGGGTCGTGGCGTGCGAGTGCGATGGGGGTGCGTGGACATGCGGGTCACCGAGGTGCTGAGGCGCAAGGGCGGTTCGGTCGTCACCATCGCCCCGGACCGGAGCGTGCACGAGCTGCTCGGGCTGCTGGCCGAGCACCGGATCGGTGCGCTCGTGGTCTCCGGCGACGGGGACCAGGTCGACGGCATCGTCAGTGAGCGGGACGTGGTCCGGCGGCTGCACGCGGACGGCGCCGTCATCCTCGACGGCCCGGTGTCGGCGATCATGACCGCCGAGGTGCACACCTGCGGCCCGCAGGACAGCCTCGACGAGCTCATGGCGGTGATGACCGAACGCCGGATCCGGCACCTCCCCGTCCTCGTGGACGGACGGCTCGCCGGGATCGTGAGCATCGGTGACGTGATCAAGAACCGGATCGCCGAGGTGCAGGACGAGCGCGACCACCTGACCGCCTACATCGCGGGGTGAGTCCGGCTCGCGCATCCGTGGTGCCCGTGCGACAGGCGCCCCCGTCGGAGACCGGAGTGCTGGCTGCTGAGGGGAGGCGGCCATGGCGGGCCCATTGCTCGAGACCAAGCTCCACGTGCCCAGGCGGCGGCGTGCTCAGGTCGCACGCCCGCGGCTGAGCGAACGCCTGAGCAGAGGGTGGGAGTCGACCCTGACTCTCGTCTCGGCACCGGCCGGCTTCGGGAAGACGACGTTGCTGACCCAGTGGTTGGCGGATCTCCCGGCCGACGGACGGTCCGTGGCGTGGCTCTCGCTCGACCAGCGCGACGACGACCCCGCGGTCTTCTGGCCGTACCTCGTCGCAGCGCTCCGGACGGCCGTGGACGGGTTCGGTGCGGGTGCGCTCGCGCTCCTGGAGTCGGGCCAGGCGCCGATGGCGACGGTCCTCGCGACCCTCGTCAACGACCTCAGGTCCATCCCTGACGACGTCGTGCTGGTGCTCGACGACTACCACGTCGTCGAGGCGGGCGACGTGCAGGAAGGCATGGCCTTCGTGCTGGAGCACCTGCCCCCGCAGGTCCACCTGGTGATCGCCACCCGCGCCGATCCGGCGTTGCCGCTGGCGCGCCTGCGTGGGCGTGGCGAGCTCGTCGAGGTCCGGGCCGCCGATCTGCGATTCACGTCCGACGAGGCCGCGACGTACCTCAACGAGGCGATGGGACTGGCGCTGACCGCGCGGGACGTCGAGGCCCTGGAGGGGCGCACCGAAGGGTGGATCGCGGCTCTGCAGCTCGCGGCGCTCTCGATGCAGGGCCGGGCGGACGTCGCGGGCTTCATCGCGGGTTTCGCCGGGGACGACCGCTACATCGTCGACTACCTCGTCGAGGAGGTTCTGCAGCGGCAGCCGGCGCAGTTCAGGGACTTCCTGCTGCGGACGTCGATCCTGAGCCGGCTGAACGGGTCGCTGTGCGACGCCGTGACCGGCCAGGGTGGCGCGAAGGCCATGCTGGAGGCTCTCGATCGAGGGAACCTCTTCCTGGTCCCGCTCGACGATCGTCGGCAGTGGTACAGGTATCACCACCTCTTCGCCGACGTGCTCGAGGCGCGCGTGCTGGACGAGCAGCCCGCCGACGTCCCTGGCCTCCACCGGCGGGCGAGCCACTGGTCCGAGCAGAACGGCGAACGGTCCGAGGCGATCCGTCACGCGATGGCCGGCGGGGACGTCGGACGAGCGGCGGACCTGGTCGAGCTTGCGATCCCGGAGATGAGCCAGGCCCGACAGGAGGCCACGCTGCGTCGCTGGCTCGAGGCGCTCCCCGACGACGTGCTCACCGTCCGGCCGGTGCTGAGCGTCGGGTACGCCGCGATGCTCCTGGTCCACGGCGAGCTCGAGGGCGTCGAGGCTCGCCTGCGCGATGCCGAGCGCTGGTTGGGCGCGACGGCCGAGGCGCCGGAGCCGCGAGCGACTGGGATGGTCGTCGTGGACGAGGATGCCTTCCGCCGTCTCCCGTGCGCGGTCGCCGTCTATCGCGCCGCGCAGGCCTGGGTTCTCGGCGACGTCGCCGGCACGATGGCCCATGGCGGGCGGGCGCTCGACCTCGTCGGTGCGGACGATCACCTGGGGCGGGGCGCGGCCGCCGGCATGCTGGGCCTCGCGCACTGGACGAGCGGAGATCTCGAGGTCGCGCACCGGTCCTGGGCCGACTCCCGGGCGAGCCTGCAGAGGGCCGGGCACTACTCCGACATGTGTGGGTGCGCGATCGCCCTGGCCGACATCCGGATCGCCCAGGGCCGTCTCCACGAGGCGATGAGCACGTACGAGCGCGGACTGCAGGGTGTGACCGGACAGGCTGCGACCGGACAGGGTGCGACCGGGCTGCGCGCGACCGAGGCGGCCGCGCCCGTGCTCAGGGGAGCGGCTGACATGCACGTGGGCATGAGCGGTGTGCTCTGTGAACGCAACGACCTCGATGCCGCGACCCAGCACCTTGTGACGAGCAGCGAGCTGGGCGATCATGCCGGGCTACCGCAGAACCCGCACCGCTGGCGCGTCGCGATGGCCCGGATCCGGGCGGCGGAGGGCGACCTCGCCGGCGCCATCGCCCTGCTCGACGAGGCCGAGCGTCTCTACAACGGTGACCTCTTCCCCGACGTGCGGCCCATCGCGGCGGTGCGGGCGCGCGTGCTCGCTGCGCACGGGAGGGTGGGCGAAGCGCTCGGCTGGGTCCGGGAGCGAGGTCTCTCGGTCGACGACGACCTGGAGTACCTGCGCGAGTTCGAGCACATCACCCTGGCCAGGGTGCTGCTCGCCGAGGCGCCGACCGAGCGCGCCGACCGCTCGGTCCAGGACGCGACGCGACTCCTGGAGCGCCTCGTGCGAGCGGCCGACGAGGGGGGACGGACCGGGGCGGTGATCGAGATCCTGGTGCTGACGGCCCTCGCCCATCAGGCGCGAAGGGACGTCCCGGCAGCGCTGGCGGCACTGCGCCGCGCGCTGACGCTGGCGGAGCCGGAGGGCTACGTCCGGGTCTTCGTGGACGAGGGGCCCCCGATGGCCGCCTTGCTGAGGACGATCGCGAAGGAGGGCTCCGCCCGGACGTACGTTCGCCGACTTCTGGCGGCCGGCAGCGAGTCCGTGGAGCGTGCAGCCCGTCACGACGGTCTGATCGACCCGCTGAGCGAGCGCGAGCGCGATGTGATCCGACTGCTCGGCACCGACCTGGCCGGCCCGGAGATCGCGCGCGAGCTGCACGTGTCCCTGAACACGGTGCGGACCCACACCAAGAGCATCTACACCAAGCTCGGCGTGACCAGCCGCCGGGCGGCGGTGCGCCGGGCCCAGGAGCTCCACCTGTAGTCGGTCCAGCGCAGGGCACCGACCAGACCACCACACCGATCACCACATGTGGTGATCCCCGCTCACCACATCTCCTTCTACGTTCCGGATCGAACCGAGGAACGTCCGCAGACGCCGGCTGAGATCCAGCCGGGGCCGCGACCCGAAGGAGGAGCGCCGTGAGCGAGATCTCGAGCGGCGATCGCGACACCGGACGGTACGAGATCCGCGTCAAGGGGCACCTCGACCAGCGCTGGACGACCTGGTTCGACGGCATGCGCCTGAGCAACGAGGACGACGGCACCACCGTCGTCCACGGGCCGGTCGCCGACCAGGCGGCGCTGCACGGCCTGCTGCGCACGGTGCGCGACACCGGCCTGCCGCTGATCTCGGTCACTCGGGTCGAACCCGACCACCCCGACGTACCCACCACCGAGTCCCGACAGCTCACCCCTTCCGACGAGGAGACAGACATGGCCATCACCCGAACCACGCCGTCGAAGCGAGTCCCGATGGACTCAACGAGAAGGACCGCGCTCGTCGCGGGCGTCTTCTACCTGATCACGTTCGTCTCGATCCCCACCCTCGGCCTCTACGCCACCGTGAAGGGCGAGGACTTCATCATCGGCTCGGCCGCAAGCACTGGCGCGCTCTGGGGCGGCTTCCTCGAGGTGATCGTCGCCCTGGCCGGCATCGGAACGGCCATCACGCTGTTCCCGGTGGTCAGGAGGCAGAACGAAGCCATGGCGCTCGGCTTTGTCGCCACCCGCACGCTCGAAGCCGCCATGATCTTCGCCGGCGTCGCGAGCCTCCTGTCGCTCGTCGCCTTGCGGCAGCCCGGAGCCTCCGGAGCGGACGCGACCTCGTTGACCGCTGTGGGCCAGGCGCTCGTCGCGTCCTACAACGGAGCGTTCCTGCTCGGGCAGAGCCTCATGCCGGTCATGAACGCCCTGCTGCTGGGCACGTTGATGTACCGATCGGGCCTAGTGCCGCGTCTCATCCCCCTGGTCGGACTCGTCGGAGCCCCCCTGCAGCTCACCGCCGTCGTCCTCACGATGTTCGGCGTCGTCGACCGGACGTCCACCGCGACCGGGATCCTCGTGCTCCCGATCGCCTTCTGGGAGCTGTCGCTCGGCGTCTACCTGGTCGTCAAGGGCTTCAAGCCCTCGCCGATCACGGCGGGCATGGTCGCCGCCGGCGGGACGTCCGCCTCCGGTGACCGCCCCGCCGCAACGACCGCCGCGCTCTCGTCTGGCGGGGTCTCCCGATGAGGGCCGCGGTGTACCGACGGTTCGGTGGTCCGTCGACCGTCCGGGTCGAGGAGGTGCCGACGCCCACCCCGGGCCGTGGCGACGTCCTGATCAAGGTCTACGCGAGCACCGTCAGTGCCGCCGACCACCGGGCCCGGAGTCGGGACGTCCCCCGCGGTCTGCGGATCCTGGCCGCGCTGTCGCTCGGGGTGTTCCGGCCCCGCCGCCGTGTCCTGGGGATGGATGTGGCCGGCGTCGTCACGGCCGTCGGCGCCGACGTCACCCGGTTCAGCCCGGGGGACGAGGTGATCGCGATGCTCGGTGCCCGGTTCGGCGGTCACGCGGAGTACGCGTGCGTGCCGCAGGACGGCGCCATCACGGCCAAGCCGCGCACGATGACGTTCGAGGAGGCGGTGACGCTCGTGTTCGGCGGGATCACGGCACGCGCCTACCTCAACCAGGTCGACCTCCGCCCAGGCGCCACGGTGCTCGCCAACGGGGCGTCGGGCGCGGTGGGTACGGCGGCGGTGCAGCTCGCGAAGCAGGCGGGTGCGCACGTCACCGGTGTGTGCAGCGGCGCCAACCGCGCCATGGTGACCGCGTTGGGCGCGGACCGGGTGATCGACTACACCACTGACGACTTCACCGCCGAGGCCACCACCTACGACGTGATCGTCGACTGCGTGGGCAACGCTCCCTTCGAGCGGGTCGGCGGCCTCCTGAACCCAGGGGGAGCGCTTCTGCTGGTCATCGCCGACCTCTGGGGGGTGCTCCGGGCGCCGTGGCGCAGCCGGAGGAGCGGGAAGCTCGTCACCGCGAGCGTCGGGACGTACCGGGCTGACGACCTCGCCCTCCTCGTCGACCTCGCGGAGTCGGGGCGCTACCGGGCGGTCAGCGAGCGGACGTACGCGCTCTCCGACATCGCCGAGGCGCACCGCTTCGTCGACGCCGGTCACAAGAAGGGCGACGTCGTGCTGCGCGTCGCAGCAGGTACTGGCAGTACCCGGATCGGCGCGGCCTGCCTCCCCCTGTCCAGCGGTGATGGGGTGGGGTGATGCATGGGCGGCGGAGGAGCTGTCCGACCAGCAGGTCGCGCACATCGTGGACGCCAACCTGCTCGGGTCCGTCCGGCTGATCCGCGCTTCCCGACCTGCGCGCACAGGGCGGCGGGCGCGTGATCCAGATCTCCAGCTACGGATGCTGGACGCGGCGAACGGACTCGCCCCGGGTGACCCGGCGCGGATGGCGGCGGCCATCATCGCGAGTGTCGATGTCGAGCCGGCCCCGCTGCGGATGGTCCTCGGCTCTCAGGCCTTGGACGGCACGGTCGCGGTGCTGCGCGAACGGATCGTCGGCTTCGAGGCGCAGCGCGAGCTGGCCGCCTCGACCGACGTCCCGCCCGGCGAGTGAACCGACCCGGTGCCCGCCGGCGCCGTGGGCGGCGGTCGAAGTGCCTGAGGGCAGCACGGCGCCCAGGGTGCTGCACCACCAGACCGGTGTCCGACGGGGCGACGGGGCCGTCCTTGGTGCCGGACTTCGCCGACGACGTCGCAGAGTGGGCCTCGAAGGACAGCGACTGTGATCCCCGCGCTCTCAGAGCCAACATCCTTGCCAGTCTCCCGGACGCTTCCCCGGTCAGCGGATCAGCGTCGTCGGTGCTCCTTCCGCTCCTCGAGGTCGAGCCAGGGCCGATGCCGGACATCGCTGCGGACTCGCCGTTGTGCGTGGCACCGCTGGTCAAGCTCGCGAGGGCTCTGCGTGCACGTCTCGTCGGTGATCGCGCGTTCGACGAGTGAGCGGGTCGGGACGATCGTCCCTGTAACTTGACCGAACGGTCAGGAATAGTCGCTCCGCAGAGGCACGCACCGCAGGGCGCCGCCCGCCCTGGTGGCCACGACGAAGTGAGACAGGTCCGCATGAGCAACGACATCTTGGAGATGCGCTCCATCACGAAGACGTTCCCTGGCGTGATGGCGTTGCAGGACGTCTCGATGAGCGTGAGCCGGGGTGAGATCCACGCCATCTGTGGCGAGAACGGCGCCGGCAAGTCGACGCTGATGAAGGTTCTCTCCGGCGTGTACCCCCATGGCACCTACGAGGGCGAGATCGTCTTCGAGGGTGAGCCCGTGCGTTTCGGGTCGATCAACGACAGCGAGGCTCGTGGCATCGTCATCATTCACCAGGAGCTTGCGCTGGTGCCCTACCTGTCGGTGGCCGAGAACATCTTCTTGGGCAACGAGCAGCGTGGCCGCGGCGGCCTGATCGACTGGAACCACACCAACTCCGAGGCCGCCAAGCTGCTGGCCCGGGTCGGTCTGGACGAGAACCCCACGACCCCGGTGGGCACGCTCGGCGTCGGCAAGCAGCAGCTGATCGAGATCGCGAAGGCACTGTCGAAGAAGGTCAAGCTGCTGATCCTGGACGAGCCCACAGCGGCGCTGAACGACCAGGACTCCGAGCACCTGCTCGGGCTGCTGCGGCACCTCAAGGGCCAGGGCATCACCTCGATCATGATCTCCCACAAGCTCAACGAGATCGCCGAGATCGCCGACGTCACCACGATCATCCGCGACGGCAAGACCATCGAGACGCTTGACATGAGCAAGCCCGAGGCCACGCAGGACCGGATCATCAAGGGCATGGTCGGGCGTGACCTGGAGCACCGCTTCCCCGAGCGGACCCCGGACATCGGCGCCGAGGCGCTGCGGGTCGAGGACTGGACCGTCCACCACCCCACCCAGATCGGCCGGATCGTGGTCGAGGGTGCGAGCTTCGACGTGCGTGCCGGTGAGGTCGTGGGGATCGCGGGTCTGATGGGCGCCGGGCGTACCGAGCTGGCGATGAGTGTGTTCGGGCGCAGCTACGGGCGCGGCATCACCGGGCAGCTGTACAAGAACGGCAAGGAGATCAAGGCCCACACGGTCAGCGACGCGATCGCCCACGGCATCGCCTATGCCACCGAGGACCGCAAGAAGTACGGCCTGAACCTCATCGAGGACGTCAAGCGGAACATCTCGGCGGCCGGCCTGCACAAGATGTCCAGCCGGGGCTGGGTCAACGGCAACGAGGAGCTCAAGGTCGCCGAGGAGTACCGGGCGTCCCTGAACATCAAGACCCCGACCGTCCTGGCGCTGACCGGCAAGCTGTCCGGCGGCAACCAGCAGAAGGTCGTGCTGAGCAAGTGGATCTACACCGACGCGGACGTCCTGATCCTCGACGAGCCCACGCGTGGGATCGACGTCGGTGCCAAGTACGAGATCTACACCATCATCAACCGACTCGTGGCCGCGGGTAAGGCGGTCGTCGTGATCTCCTCCGAGCTACCTGAGCTGATCGGCATCTGCGACCGCATCTTCACCCTGGCCTTCGGCCGGATCACCGGTGAGGTACCCGCGGCCGAGGCCACCCAGGAGCGTCTGATGCAGCTCATGACCAAGGAAAAGGAACTACTGCCGTGAGTGCCGTCACCACCACCACCGCATCCCGCCGGACCCCATCGGATCCAGGCGAGCAACCGGCCCACCCGGCAGCTGGCCACCCGATGTGGCAGGGGCTCACCGGAGGCCTGCGCCAGAACGGGATCTACGTCGCGTTCGTGGCGATCGTCGCGTTGGCCGCGATCACAACAAGGGGACTGCTGCTCAGCCCCGACAACCTGACGAATCTCGTCCTGCAGTACTCCTACATCTTCATCCTGGCCATCGGGATGCTCATCGTCATCATCGCCGGCCACATCGACCTGTCGGTCGGCTCCATCGTGGCCTTGGCCGGAGCGGTCTCGGCCACGCTGGTCATCAAGGAGGGCATGCCCTGGTGGGTCGGTGCCTTGGCCGGAGTGGCCGTCGGCTTCGCGGCCGGCGCGTGGCACGGGTTCTGGGTGGCCGTCGTTCGGATACCGGCGTGGGTGACGACACTGGCCGGGATGCTGCTGTTCCGCGGTCTGACCCTCCTCGTGCTCAAGAACACCTCCCTCTCGCCGTTCGGCGCGCCCTACACCGGGATCGCGGCCGGCTTCCAGCACGGACTGCTCGGCGGTGGCGACTACGACGTCTTCACACTGCTGGTCTTCGCGCTGGCCGTCGTCGGGTTCGCGGCCAGCCAGTGGCGCATCCGCAGGGGCCGCCTGGGCTACCAGCAGGCCGTCGAGGCGTTCCCGGCGTTCGTCCTCAAGATCCTCGCCGTCAGCGCGGTCGTCATGTGGTTCGCCTACCAGTTGTCCCGCAGCCGTGGCCTGCCCAACATCCTCATCATCCTGGCGGTGGTCGTGCTGGCGTACTCCGCGATCATGCGCGGGTCGGTCTTCGGGCGGGGCGTCTACGCGATCGGCGGCAACCTGCACGCGGCCCAGCTCTCTGGGGTCAAGGTGCAGAAGCTCAACTTCTGGATCATGACCAACATGGGGATCCTCTCCGGTCTCGCGGGCGTGGTGTTCTCCTCCCGCACGAACGGGGCGCAGCCCGGGGCCGGGAACGCCTTCGAGATGGACGCGATCGCGGCGTGCTTCATCGGAGGGGCAGCCGCGAGCGGCGGGGCCGGGACCGTGAGCGGCGTGATGGTCGGCGGCCTGATCATGGCTGTCCTGAGCAACAGCATGCAGCTGCTGGGGATGGACCAGTCCATGCAGCAGGTCGTCAAGGGCGCCATCCTCCTCGCCGCGGTCGCCTTCGACATCTACAACCGCCGCCGGGCCTCAACCGCAGGCTGAGCCGGTGGTCCCTAGGATGCCTCTGTGAGCCCGCGCTTCGTGAGGTCGCGTGGCCTCAGGGCAGCGCGGTCTGCCATCGCCCAGTGGCGCTGATCATGCGCCCGAGGAAGGCAGGTCATGGCCCGTACCGCGCCTCACGCGAAGGAGGGCATCCTCCTGGCGGCTCGACGCTGCTTCGCCGAGACCGGGTTCCGGGGATCGTCCTTGAGCCAGATCGCCCGGGCCTACGGCGGAGCGAAGTCCTCCCTGCTGTACCACTTCGACTCCAAGGACGCGATCCTGCAGGCGTTGCTCGACCCGCACTGGACTGAGCTGAAGGCCCTCGCAGGCGAGCTCGAGGAGCTGGACGGTCGGGCGGCGCGCGAGCGCGCGATCGAGGGTCTTGCGGATCTCGCCGTCCGCTACCGGGACGACCTCGCGCTGTTCCACGGCGAGCTGCCGACGATCCTGGAGTTCGAGCACTTCAAGGATGCCCGCCGCGCCCTGGACACCATCCTCTCGGCCCTCGTCCTGGGCGCCACCGACCCTGCGGCCCAGATGACCGCGAACCTGCTCGTCGGTGGGATCGCGAGCCTGTGCCACGAGTACCCGACTGCCGCGCCCGAGCTGTTGCGGGGTGTTGTCCGGCGCGTCCTGCGGGTCACCCTCGAGGACGTTCGCAACCAGGGCTGAGGGCGGGCCGTTGCACTCTCCGGGGCCCACGGCGCCCAGCGGTCCGTGACGTGATAGGTATGCCTGAAGTCCCGCTGCGCCGGTCCGGGTGCGTGAGCCATCTCCCGCTGCCGGCGGCGGGTGCGTCCCTGGTGGTCGGCGGCACGACGGGGAGCGAGCCGACTGCGGGGGCGGGGCTGCTCGTATGCGACGAGCTGGCGCAGAACGCGCTCGGCTTCTTCCGCGTCTCGAGCGAGGGCCGCATCAAGGAGGGCTTGATGCTCCATCGGGGCGTTCGCGTGGGCATCGCGCCACGCATCACTCGGGGTACCCAGGGAGCCGACGCGCGTCGCTCTTGACACCGCGCCGGAGTCGGCTAGTGTATCGGTTAACTAAACGTTAACCAGGAGCGCTGATGCAGGAGTCGTGGTGGCAGGACGCGGTGATCTACCAGGTCTACCTGCGTTCGTTCGCCGACGCGGACGGTGACGGCGTCGGCGACCTGGCGGGCCTCCGCGAGCGACTGGGCTACCTGGCCGACCTCGGTGTCGACGCCCTCTGGCTGAACCCCTGCTACCCCTCGCCCCAGCGCGATCATGGGTACGACATCGCCGACTACTTCGCGATCGACCCCGCCTACGGCTCGACGACGGACCTGGTCGGCCTCGTCGCCGACGCGCACCTGCTCGGTCTGCGGGTCGTCATGGACATGGTGGCCAACCACTGCTCCGACCAGCACGAGTGGTTCCAGGACGCGGTCGCGGCGCCGACGTGCTCGGCTGCGCGCGACCGCTTCGTGTTCCGCGACGGCCGCGGGCCGGCCGGCGAGGAGCCACCGAACAACTGGGCCAGCGTCTTCGGTGGGCCCGCCTGGACGCGGCTCCACCAGCCGGACGGGACGCCCGGGCAGTGGTACCTGCACTCCTTCGACTCCAGCCAGCCGGACTTCAACTGGCGCAACCCCGAGGTTCCGCAGCACTTCCGGGACGTCCTGACGTTCTGGTTCGACCTCGGCGTCGACGGGTTCCGCATCGATGTGGCGCACGGCCTGTTCACCGCTGAGGACCTCGCGGACATCCCGGAGGGCGGCAACTGTCGCTCCCCGCGTGACGACCCGATGTGGGACCAGCCGGAGGTGCACGAGGTGTACCGGACGTGGCGTGCGATCGGTGACGCGTACCGGCCCGAGCCCAAGTACTTCATCGGCGAGATCTGGGTCGCGACCCTCGAGCGTCTGCGCCCCTATCTGGCGCCGGGTCACCTGCACCAGGCATTCAACTTCGACCTGCTCGTCCAGCCCTGGGACGCGGCACGCATGCGCACCGCGATCGACGCCGGTCTCGACCAGGCCCGGCAGATCGGGACGCCCACCGCCTGGGCACTGAACAGCCACGACGTGCATCGCGTCGTGACCCGGTACGGGCAGGAGCAGGACTCCGCGGAGGCGGACCCCACGGACATGATCGCCGCGGCTCGTCGGAGCGGGCCGGTCGACCTCGAGCTCGGCACCGCACGCGCACGCGCCGTCGCGATGCTGCTGCTGGCGCTGCCCGGGACTGTCTTCCTCTACCAGGGCGAGGAGCTCGGGCTGCCCGAGGTCTTCGAGCTTCCGGCCGCCGTCCGTCAGGACCCCATCTGGATCCGGTCCGGCGGGACCGAGCTCGGGCGGGACGGCTGCCGGGTCCCGCTGCCGTGGGCTGCCGGCGAACCGGCATTCGGCTTCAGCCCGGCGGGCACGGCCGCGGCCCCGTGGCTGCCGCAGCCCGCATCGTTCGGCGGCTACGCGGTCGACCGGCAGGAGGCCGCACCCACCTCGTTCCTGAACCTGTATCGCACCCTCCTGCGTACCCGCCGCACGTTGTTCGACTCCGACGCACTGCGCTGGCTCGAGACCGGCAGCGACCAGGTCCTGGCGTTCGCGCGCGGCGACGGAGTCTGCATCGTCAACCTCGGCTCGGACCCCGTCGACCTGCCGGACGACCCGGCCGGGGTCGTCGTCGCCTCGTCCTGCGGCCTCCGCACCGGCGCCGAGCTCGCCGGGAACCACGCCGTCTGGCTCGACCGCACGCGAACGCACCGCACACCGACGACCGCCGGCGGCAGGCGTACGCGTGAGCTCGTCGCACCAGGCACACGCTGAACGGGCCTGACCCCCAGGCCTTCGATCACACCAAGGGAGCAATGATGCACCGCAGAACACGATCGCTCGGCGCCACAGTCGGGGCCCTGTCCATGGCACTCGTCGCCACCGCGTGCTCCTCTGCCGGGGCCGACGCACCCGACACGGGCGGGGACGACGTCGAGGTGACCGCCTGGACCTACTGGGACGGCACCAACGCCGACACCTTCGACGCGATGGTCCAGGAGTACGACGACGCGACGGACGGGGTGGCGATCACGACGGCCACCATCCCCAACGCCGACTTCCTCACCAAGCTCCGCGCCGCCGCGACGTCGGACACCCTGCCGACCATCGCGATCGGCGACCTCGTGTGGGTGCCGCAGATCGCTCAGCTCGGCAGTCTCGCCGACCTCACCGAGCTGCTCCCCGCCGAGACGATCGCGGACATCAACCCGGCGCTCGTGTCGTTCGGGTCGATCGACGGTCAGCAGGTCTCCGTGCCGGTCTCGGCGAACAACCTCGCCTTCATGTACAACACGACCCTGTACGAGGAGGCCGGGCTGGACCCCGCCGCCCCGCCGACGACCTGGGACGAGGTCCTGAGCACTGGCGCAACCATCCTGGAGAAGACCGGCAAGCCCGGCTACGAGCTCTTCACCCATGCTGGGGACAACGGTGAAGGACTCACCTGGAACTTCCAGGTCAACCTCTGGCAGGCCGGCGGCGACTTCCTCACCGAGGACAACAGTGCGGCCGCCTTCAACACCGAGGCGGGTACGCAGGCTCTGCAGTACTGGGTCGACCTCATCGGGGCCGGCGTGAGCCCCTACACGGCGTGGGGCGAGTTCGAGAAGGGTTCTGCGGCGGCCGCGCAGGAGGGCTCCTGGATGGTGGGCATCTGGGCACCGGACCCGCCGTTCGACTTCGCCACGGCGACGGTGCCGATGCCCTCGGACGGCGTCGCGGCCACTAACCTCGGCGGCGAGCAGGCGATGGTCTTCGGTACGGATGACGACGCCGCCCAGGCGGCAGCCGACTTCCTCGCCTGGTTCCTCGAGCCCGAGCAGGTCACCGCGTGGAGCGAGACGACCGGCATGCTCCCCGTCACCGACAGCGTGGCGACCGGCGAGGACTACCTCGGCTGGGTCGACGAGACACAGCCGCTGCTGCGTCCGTACGTCGAGCAGATGGCCGACGCTCACGCCCGTCCCAACACACCCCTCTACCCGGCCATCTCGTTCGCCTTCGCCCAGGAGATCGAGAAGGCACTGGCCGGTGAGGTCGGCGTCGACCAGGCGCTCAGCGATGCCGAGGCTGCCGTCAACGCGGTGATCGCGGAAGGATGACCTCGGTGACCTCACCACTGCTGACGACCCGCGCCGTGCCCACGACCAGTGGCCGACGCGGGCCGTCACAGGCCCGACGGCGTCGCTCGTACAACCGCGAGGAGGTCCTCACCGCCTTCGCCTTCGTCGCACCGGCGCTGGTGGTCCTCGGCGTGTTCGTCCTCTACCCGATCGTCTCGGCCGCGCACATCAGCCTCACCTCGTGGAACGGTTTCGACCCGGTCAAGGAGCTCATCGGCTTCGACAACTACACGCAGCTGGCGCACGACCCGGCGTTCTGGAACTCGGTCCTCGTGACTGTCGTCTACGGCGTCGGGGTGTGCGTGCTGAGCGTCGTGTCGGGGCTCGCGGTCGCGCTGCTGCTCGATGCACCGCTGCGCGGCCGCGGGGTGTACCGGGGCATCTACTTCCTGCCGGCGGTGACCTCCTCGGTGGCCGCGGCGATCGTCTGGCGGTACCTCTTCGACCCGGCCGGCTACGTCAACGCCTGGCTCGAGCAGCTGGGGATCGGTGGCCCGGACTGGTTCGGCGACCGCTGGCTCGCCTTGGGGGTCCTCACCTCGCTGACCGTCTGGAAGGGCCTCGGCTTCAACGCGATCCTCTATCTGACCGCGCTGCAGGCGCTCCCGGTCAGTGTCTTCGAGGCGGCCCAGCTCGACGGCGCGTCGATGTGGCAGCGCATCCGACGGATCACCGTCCCGCTCCTGAAGCCGATGACGTTCTTCGTCGTCGTGCAGGCGCTCATCACGAGCTTCCAGGCCTTCGACCTGGTCTACGTGCTGACCGGTGGCGGCCCGCGCGGCGGCACCGAGGTCCTCGGCATGTTCATGTACCGCGAGGCCTTCCGCCTCGGGAACTTCGGCTACGGGACGGCGATCGCGTTCGTGACACTGTTCCTCGTGCTCGGGGTGACCCTCGTGCAGTGGCGGGCCAGCGGCTCGGGGAGGTCGACGCTGCGATGAGACCCCGCCGCCTCGCCGCCGTCGGGCGTCACGCCGTCCTGATCCTCGGATCGGTGACCGTCGTCGTCCCGTTCCTGTGGATGTTCACCACCTCGCTCCAGTCGCGGGCGGAGACGTACACCAACACCACGATCTGGCCGAGCTCGTGGCACTGGGAGAACTACGCCCGCGCCTGGGAGTCCGCGCCGTTCGGGCAGTACTACCTCAACAGCACGCTGATGGCGGTGGGCATCGTCGCGGGACACCTCGTGCTGGACTCCCTCGCGGCCTACGCGTTCGCCCGGCTGCACTTCCCGCTGCGCAACACCCTGTTCGTCCTGCTCCTGGCCGTCCTGCTGGTGCCCACCTTCGTGACCGTCATCCCGGCGTACTCGCTGGTCGCGAGCTTCGGCTGGATCGACACCTATGCGGCGCTGATCGTCCCGCGGCTCGCCGACGTGTTCGGCATCATCCTGCTGCGGCAGTACTTCGCGTCGATCCCTCAGGAGCTCGAGGACGCCGCCCGGATCGATGGCTGCAGCCGGGCCGGGACGTTCTTCAGGATCATGGTGCCGTTGTCGGCACCGGCCTTCGCGACGCTCGCCATCTTCAGCTTCCTGTTCGCATGGAACGACTTCCTGTGGCCGCTGCTCGTGACGAACTCCGACGAGATGCGCACGATCCAGGTCGGTCTCTCGTCCTTCCAGGGC
Source organism: Cellulomonas sp. KRMCY2 (assembly GCF_000526515.1). Taxonomy (NCBI): domain Bacteria; kingdom Bacillati; phylum Actinomycetota; class Actinomycetes; order Micrococcales; family Cellulomonadaceae; genus Cellulomonas; species Cellulomonas sp. KRMCY2. Next base: position 459,163 of record NZ_JAGF01000001.1, on the reverse strand, counting down.
CGCTACGGCACGTCCTGGAACTACCTCATGGCGGGAACGATGATGGCGACCCTGCCGAGCATCGCCGTGTTCATGTTCTTCCAGCGAGCCCTCGTACGGGGGATCGCCATGACCGGACTCAAGGACTGAGATGACTGACGCAGAAGCCTCCGCGGGGCCCGCAGCCCGCACACCCGACTGGCTGAACGACGCCGTCTTCTACCAGGTCTTCCCCGACCGGTACGCCAACGGTGACCGGTCGATCGACCCACCGGACGTGCAGCCGTGGGGGCAGGCGCCCACGAGGGACAACTTCTTCGGCGGGGATCTCGCCGGGATCACCCAGCACCTCGACCACATCGAGGCCCTCGGCGCCAACGCGATCTACCTGACCCCGATCTTCGAGGCGGACACGAACCACCGGTACGACGCCAAGGACTACTTCGCGATCGATCACCGTCTCGGTGACCTCGAGGCGTTCCGGACGTTCGTGCGCAGCGCGCACGAGCGGGGCATCCGGGTCGTGCTGGACGCCGTCCTGAACCACTGCGGGGACGGTCACTCGGCCTTCCGCGACGTCGTGGAGAACGAAGCGGCCTCGCCCTACGTCAACTGGTTCATGGTGGAGGACTTTCCCGTCACGGCTGCGCCCGTGCCGAACTACCGCACGTGCTCCGGCTGCCACTACCTGCCCAAGTGGAACGTGTACAACCCGGAGGTCCGCGACCACCACGTCCGGGTCGCCCGGCACTGGGTCGCCGAGGGCATCGACGGCTGGCGCCTCGACGTCCCCTACTTCATCAACCGGAGCTTCTGGCGCCGCTTCCGCGAGACGGTCAAGGACCTCGGCGAGGACCTGTACATCGTCGCCGAGGAGTGGCGCGACCCCGAGGAGTGGCTCGGTGGCGATCTCGCGGACGGCACGATGAACTACACCCTGCGCGACCTCGTGCTGGGCTTCACCGCTGACGGTCGGCTGGGGGCGGGAGAGCTCGCCCACGGTCTGGACGTTCTGCGCGACCGGATCCCGGCACCGGCCCGGCCCGCGATGCTCAACCTCCTCGGCAGCCACGACACCGAGCGTGTCCTGACGCGTCACACGGGGGACGTCGGCGCGGCCAAGCTCGCCTACGCGCTGCTCTTCGCCGCCCAGGGAGCGCCGATGCTCTACTACGGCGACGAGGTCGGCATGACGGGTGACAACGACCCGGACTGCCGCGGCACGATGCCGTGGGACCGAGCCACCTGGGACCACGACCTCCACGACTGGCTCACGACCCTCGCAACGGTGCGACGCGAGACCGTCGCGCTGCGGCGTGGCGGGCAGTCCGTGCACGCCGACGGTCCCGACACGGTGGTCGTGCTGCGCGATGCAGGTGCCGCGGGGCAGGCCCTCGTCGCCGTCAACCGGGGACCACGCGCAGCTATGATCAACGTCCGCGACGTGCTCGGTGCGGCCTGGTCCGCCGAGCCGGACCGGCCGTGGTCGGTCCGTTGTGGATCAGCCACGACGGACGGCCACGAGTCCGGCGACGTGACGATCCGCGTCGAGGCGCGCAGTGCGGCGGTGCTGACGCGATGACCGACACCGAACCGGGAGACGACCGATGAGACCGGGAGACGACCGATGAAGTCGCGGCGAGTCACCATGCAGGACGTCGCCGACCGCGCGAACGTCTCGAAGACGGCGGTCTCGTTCGCGTTCAACGACACGTCGCGGCTCTCCGAGGCGACGCTCCGGCACATCATGGCGGTGGCCGAGGAGCTCGGGTACTCGCAGGATCCCGCTGCTCGCATGCTGCGCACCCGCAAGACCAACAGCCTCGGTCTCCTCCTGCCGCAGCAGCTCGATGTCGCACTGACGAACCCGTACTACACGGAGTTCATGCAGGGCATCGGGCAGACATGTCACCGGGAGGGCTTCACCCTCCTGCTCGCCCCGCCCCTGCGCGGCTCGATGCTCAAGGCGATCCCGTACGCCGCCGTCGACGGCTTCATCGTCAGTGGTCTGGAGTACGACCGTGGAGAGGTCAGCGCGCTCCGGCAGCGCGGCGTCCCGTTCGTCCTGGTGGACAGCGAGCACCATCCGGGCGTGTCCTCCGTCGACATCGACGACGGCGCGGCGATGGACACCCTCGTCGAGCACCTCCTCGACCTCGGGCATCGACGGTTCGCCTTCGTGGTGATCGAGACGGGCATCGGGGCAGACCGTCGGGACTGGCGGGGGCCCGTCAGGCGCCGGATCGACGGCGTGTCCGCGGCCCTCGAGCGGCACGGTCGGAGCCTCGACGACCCTGATGTGCAGGTCATCGAGGTGGCCTGCACGCGTTCCGCAGGTGAGCGAGCCTTCGCGAGCCTCTGGCAGCCGGAGGGCACGCGGCCGACGGCGATCGTCTGCTTCAGCGACATCATCGCTCTGGGTGTGCTCGCGGGCGCCCGGCGGCTCGGGGTGCAGGTTCCCGACGAGGTCTCGGTGACGGGCTTCGACGATCTCCAGCTGGCGCAGCTCTCGCGTCCGAGCCTGACCACGATCCGGCAACCGATCGAGACCAAGGGCCGGCTCGCCGCCGAGTACCTCGTCGAGTCGCTCGCCGCCGGGGCGGACCGGACCGCGCCGCACCAGCAGCTCCTGCACACGGCTCTCCTGCTGCGTGAGTCGACCGGCCGGGCACCCTCGTCCTGACGAGCCCGGTGCCGCGTTCGTCCGGCGAACGCCGTCGACGAGCGGCTCGTGTTTATTGACACGGCCCTGTTGCGCTTCCGTCCGACTAGGGGTTGGATCGATTTACTTAACCGGAAACCTGAGAAGGTGCCGGGACTCCACGGAGGGTTGCGCGATGAAGCTCATACCACTCGGATCATCCATCCAGAGGCGCTCGGAGCGGGTGATCGCGGCGGTCGCTGTCACCTGCGCCGTCGGCGCGCTCATCGCCGTCGTGCCGTCGTCGGCAACCGCGGCTGCGGTACCGGCAGCGCCGGTGGCGGCGGTCGGTTCGGCCGTCTCGCCAGGGCCCCTGGAAGAGGGCGACGTCATCTACCAGGTCCTGGTCGACCGGTTCGCCGACGGCGACCCGACGAACAACGACAGCGGTGCCGGTGAGTACGACCCGGCCGATCTCGGGTTCTACCACGGCGGGGACTGGGCGGGCTTGACGGACCAGCTCGGCTACATTGCTGACCTGGGCGTCACCGCCATCTGGCTCTCACCGGTGTCCGCCCAGCAGCCGCTCTCGCGGGACGGGAACGAGGCGAGCTACCACGGGTACTTCACGGCGGACTTCGCCACGCCGAACGAGCACTTCGGCGACGCGACCGAGCTGCAGGCGCTGATCGACACCGCCCACGGTCTCGGGCTCAAGATGATCCTGGACGTGGTCCCGAACCACACCGCGGACTACCTCGCCGGGACATCGACGACCTACTCGCCGACGACGTATGCGCCGGCAGCCCCACTGAACACCTCGTCGTACTTCCACCACACCGGTGACTGCCTCTTCAACGGCACCGAGAGTCAGACGCAGATCGAGAACTGCGACCTCGGCGGCCTGGACGACCTCGACCAGGCGAACCCGGCGGTGTCCACCTACTTGACGAGCACCTACCGGGACTGGGTCGACATGGGCTTCGACGGCATCCGGGTCGACGCCGCACGCTCTGTGCCCAAGCCATGGCTCGCGAGCTTCCAGACGGCCATGGGCGTCCCGACGTTCGGTGAGGTGTTCGTCGGTGACATCGACTACGTCTCCGAGTACCAGGACTACGAGTGGGGCGTCCTGGACTTCCCGTACTTCTTCGACGTGCGCGACGCCTTCGCCGCCGACGTCGACATGAACACCCTCAGTGCCCTGTTCGCCCAGGACTACGAGTACCCGAACCCGAACCGGCTCGAGACGTTCCTCGACAACCACGACCGGGCACGCTTCCTGACCTGGGCCGACGACAGCTACCAGCGGCTGCGCTCCGCGCTGACGTTCCTCATGACCAGCCGCGGCGTCCCGGTGATCTACTACGGCACCGAGCAGGCCGCGGACGGTAACGGCAACCCCAACGAGAACCCGATCGCGAACAAGGACAACCGCGAGGACATGGAGTCCTTCTCCCAGACCGGCACCATGTACACCCACATCCAGCGGCTCACCCAGATCAAGGCCGCCTACCCCGCCCTGCAGGTCGGTGTGCAGCGGGAGATGTGGACGGACACCACCGTGTACGGCTTCTCGCGTCGCGTCGACGCGACCGCCGCGGAGACGATCACGTTGTCCAGCAACTCGTGGGACAACCAGACCAGGACCATCCCGCTCCGGGCCGAGAGCACCATCCCGGTCGGCGCCGTCCTGACCAACCTCATGAACACGAGCGACACGGTGACGGTCGCCTCGGGCGGCGTCACGGGCAAGCAGATCACCGTGACCCTGGGCGAGCACGAGTCCAAGGTCTTCGCACCCGGCACGCCCGTCTCCACGTACACGCCGGCGGCGCGCAACACGACGCGGATCCGCGTGCACTTCGATCCCGGATACGGGAACTCGATCGCGATCCGTGGCGACGAGTACCCCCTGACCTGGACCGCCGGACGCGGAGCCCGCTACATCGGCAGCAACACCTGGGAGTTCGTCGCAGAGCGCATCCCCGCAGGTGAGCTCTTCGAGTTCAAGGCGTTGATCAACGACGTGACGTACTCCACCGGTGCCAACGTCGTCGGGACGGGCGGCAGCACGATCGACATCTACCCGACCTTCTGAGGCCGGCGCCGCAGGGCGGGTGGAAGCTCTCCACCCGCCCTGCGGCGCGCTCGTCCGACGTCGTTCCCAGGCCACCACTCGTCGATGCTGAGAGCATCCGGCTCGACGCCGGTGCGAGCCGACGAGGACGTCGACGCCCACAGCCTGACCGGCTTCTCGGTCTCCGGGACGGCATCGCCGTCGTCAGGCGGGACGGGTCAGATGCTCATGCCGCCGTCGAGGGCCACCGTGGCGCCGGTGAGGAAGCGGCTCTCGTCACCGGCGAGGAACAGGACGAGACGGGCGACCTCCTCCGGGCTCGCGTGCCGGCCGAGCGGGATGGCCTGGTCGAAGGCGTCGGCGGCTGCGGCGGGCTCGAGGCCCGTGGCGCGCTGCTCGACGTCGGCCTGGAACGGCGTGCTCGTCGGCCCGGGGTGGATGGTCGTGACCCGGATCCCCCGGGCGGCGACCTCCTTGGCCGCCACCCGCATCAGGCCGACCTGGGCGTGCTTCGCCGTCGCGTACGGCGCGATGCCCGGGTCGGCGGTGAGGCCGACGACGCTGGAGTTGATCACCACGCTGCCACCGTCGGAGAGCACCGGCAGCGCGTGCTTGAGCACGATGAACGCGCCCACGACGTGCACGTCCAGCACGCGTCGGAAGGCCTCGACCGAGCAGGCGGTCAGGGGGCCGATCGGCCCGGCGACGCCGGCGTTGCTGAACACGACGTCGAGCGAGCCGAACGCCTCCAGCGTCCGGGCCACGGCTGCCGCGACCGCACCCTCGTCCGTCACGTCGGCGACCGCGACCAGGGCCGTCGGCCCGAGCTCGTCCCCGGCTCGGGCAAGCGCTTCCCGGTCGATCCCGCTGACCAGCACGTGCGCGCCCTCGGCGACGAACACCCGGGCCGTGGCCAGGCCGATCCCGCTCTCGCCGCCGGTGATCAGCGCGACCTTGCCGGCCAGGCGTCCGGGCCGCTGCCCCGGAGCCGCTCGGGTCGCCCGGCTCACCCGGGTCCCGTCCCGGTCGTGATGAACCCGGCGTTCATCGCGACGCTCAGTGCCGCCTCGGTCAGCTCCGTCCCGGACAGCTCGGCGACCACCCGGCCGCGCTGGAGCACCACGACGCGGTGGCACAGCTCGGTCAGCTCCGCCAGGTCGGTCGAGGCCAGCAGGACGACCTTCTGCTCCGCCGCGATCGCACGGACCAGCTCGTGCATCTCCGAGCGCGCCCCGATGTCGACGCCGCGCGTCGGGTCGTCCAGGACGACGACCGACGGGTCGGCGTCCATCCACTTGGCGAACACGACCTTCTGCTGGTTGCCGCCGGAGAGCTCGCCCACCGCCGCGTGCACGTCGCCCTTGAACCGCATCCGCTCGAGGCTCCGGCCGGCGCGGGCGACCAGCTCGTCGCGACGCAGCATCGGTCCGTCCTTGCCCTGCCCGAGCCAGCGGACCGACGTGGCGTTCTCCCACACGGTCTTGTCCAGCATCAGGCCGAGCTTCTTGCGGTCGCCGGGGACGAAGGCGACCCCGGCCCGGACAGCCTGCCGCACGGACCGCGGTGCGCCCCCGCCAGGCAGGCGTACCCGGCCGGACGTCGGCCGCGCGATCCCGCAGACCACCTCGAGGACGGTCAGGTGCCCGGCCCCCTCCAGCCCGGCGACGCCGACGATCTCGCCGGGCGCCACCGCGAGGTCGATGTCGGTCAGGACTCCCGCGACGCTGACGTGCTCGAGCGTGAGCGACGGCGCAAGGGCCGACCCGACGGTTGCGGGGCGCGCCGCGGCCACCGGGGCAGCCTGGTCGCCGAGCATCGCCTCGACGAGTGCCGCCAGGCTCACCTCCCCGGCGGCTGCTCCTTCGACGACCACCTCGCCGTCGCGGAGCACGCTGATCCGGTCGGCGATCCGCCGAACCTCCTCGAGGTAGTGCGAGATGTACAGCAGCGCGATGCCCCTGGCCGCGAGCGCGTGCAGCACCCCCTCGAGCCGCAGCGCCGCCGCCGCCGGCAGGGCGGAGGTCGGCTCGTCGAGGATGAGCACCCGTGGCTCGCTGAGCAGGGCCCGGGCGATCTCGAGCAGCTGCTGGTCGGCCAGCGGCAGCATGCCGACGCGGACCCGCATCGACACGTCGAGCCCGAGCTGTTCCAGGACGGGTCTGGCCCGCTGCGCCATCGACCGGACGTCCAGCAGCCCGCGGTGGAGCGGCAGGTCGGCGGCGAACAGGTTCTCCGCCACGGACAGGTCCGGGAACAGCGACAGCTCCTGGGAGACGATCGCGATGCCGTGCGCGGCGGCCTCGCGCGGGGTGTCGTACTCCGTCCGACGGCCCTCGATCTCGATCGTGCCCGCGTCGCGTCGCTCGACGCCGGACAGGATCTTGACCATGGTCGACTTGCCGGCCCCGTTCTCGCCGACCAGCGCGTGGATCTGACCCGCCTCGAGCCTGATCCGCCCGTCGAGCAGGGCGTGCACGCCGCCGTAGGACTTCGTCAGCCCCTGGGCGACGAGCACGTCAGCGCGCCTCTCCGAGCGGCTTCATGCTGGCCTCGACGTCGCCGAGCAGGGCGTCGATCTGCGGCTTGTACCAGTCGTAGGCGGCCTGCGGCGTGGTCTCCCTGGTGATCACCTCGTCGACGTTGTCCGCCGTGACCACGAGCCCGGGGCTGACGAACCAGCCCGACGGGAGCTCGGTGCCGTTGCGCACGGAGTCGATCAGCAGGGCGCTGGCGATGTAGCCCTTGAGGAAGTGCTCGGGGTCCATCGTCATGAAGTTCTGACCGTCCTTGACGGCCTGCAACGTCTTGCCGTCCACGTCGAAGCCCGCGGTCAGCCAGGTGCCGTTCTGCTCGGTCTTGAGCTTGGCCAGGTCGTAGCTGTCCGCGTCGCCGACCCCGAGGAAGGCCAGGGCGTCGGGGTGGGCGTGGACCTGCGCCTCCCAGGCGCCGTAGTTCTTGGTGGGCTCGCTGTAGGTCTCGTACGGGCCGAAGACCGTGATGCCGGGAGCCTCGGCCGCCAGGGTGTCCATGATGCCCTGGGCGCGGTTGGCGAGCACCGGCGCTGCTGGGTTGGGCACACCGATGACGACCTCGCCCTGCGGGTCGGCGTCGAGGTTCTTGAGCATCTCGTGGGCCATCTGCACGCCGAGGTCGTAGTTGTCGTTGCCGACGTAGAACGTGACGTCGCTACCGTCGGTCGGCGAGGTGTCCAGGGCGATCACCGGGACACCGGCCGCGATCGCGTCGGCCGCGGGGCGCGTGAACAGCGGTGGGTTGAGGTTCTCCAGGATCACCCCGTCGGTGGCCGTCGTGACCAGGTTCTGGAAGAGCTGGACCTCGGCCGGGCCGTCGGTGTCCGGCGGCCCGACGACCTGGAAGTCGACGTTGCCGTCGTTCGTGGCCGCCATCGTCGCCCCGTCAGCCATCTCGTTGGCGAAGTTGAGGCTGGCGTTGGCCACGGCGATGCCCATGTGCAGCTGCGGGGCGGACGCGGCGGGCGACCCGGACGTGGCGGACGACTCGGTCGAGCTCGTGCCCGGGTCGGCGGTGTCGGCGCCGCCGGAGGAGCACGCGGTGGTGGCCAGGGCGAGCACGGCGACCAGGCTGCCGACTGCCGTGCGGCGGTTGAGGGTTCGCATGGGGGGTACCTCCGGTGGTGGGGACGATGCAGGTGCGGGATCGGTGCGGGGTGGGGCTGGTGCGGCTCAGGCGCCGCGTGGGGCTCGTGCCTGTTGGGCTGCCCGGTAGCGCCGCAGCCCTGCGTCGGCTGCGACGGCGAAGAGGATCACCCCGCCGGTGGCGAAGCTGGTCCAGTTGATGGGGATGCGGAAGAACACGAGCGCCGAGGTGACGACGGCGAGGATCAGGGCCCCGACGAGGGCACCGGGGACCGAGCCCCGACCGCCGGCCAGCGGTGTGCCGCCGATGATCGCCGCGGCGATCGCGGTCAGCTCGAAGCCCTGACCGAGGGTCGGGTCGCCGGACATGAAGAAGGCCAGGGCGGTCGCTCCGGCGACGCCGGCCATCAGGCCGGACAGGCCGAGCGCCCCGATGCGCACCCGGTTGACGGGCAGCCCGGTGAACGCCGCCGCGTCCGGGTTGGAGCCGATGGCCCGCACCTGCGCGCCGAACCGGGTGCGGGTGAACACGACGGTGAGCGCCGTCACGCAGAGCCCGACGACCCAGAGCGACGTCGGCACGCCGAGCGTCCTGCCGCCGAACCAGGTGAAGTACGAGCTGTCCTGAGGCAGCTCGAAGATCTGCTTGCCGTCGGCGAGCGCCAGCGCGATCCCGCGGTACAGCAGTGCCGTCGCGAGCGTGACGATGAACGACGGGATCCGCGCGTAGGTGGTGATCACCCCGTTGGCGACGCCGAGCAGGGTCGAGAGCACCAGCATCACCGGCAGGGCGAGCCAGGGGTTCAGCCCGGCCCGCATGAGCATCGCGCCGGCGACGACGGTCAGCGCGAAGTTCCCGCCGACCGACAGGTCGACCTCGCGCATCGCGAGGGCGAAGACCATCCCGGCGGCCAGCAGCCCGACGAAGACGGCGCTCCTGGCGGTGGAGAGCAGGTTGTCCGTGCCGAGGAACTGCGGGTGGAGCAGGCCCACCCCGAGGACGAGCACCACGAGGATCGCGGTGACGCCGGTCTCGTCGCGCACCAGGCGCCGGTACCACGCCGTGGAGACGACGGTGGGCTGGCGGTCGGGAAGGCGCCGCTCGCTCCCGGTCGACTGGAGGCTCAGGGGTTGCGACATGCTCGTCTTCTCCTTGTGCTGCGCGTCACGGTGCGACGTGGGGGTCGGGGACGACTGTCACGTCCAGCAGGTGGGGCGTGCGGCGGTCGGCGAGACCCGGCACGAGGACGGCGAGGGCACGGGCCAGCTCGTCGTAGGTCTCGACCCGCTCGGCCGGGCAGCCGAGGGCGAGGGACAGTCCGCACACGTCGACCTCGTCGAACGCCGGCCACGGCGGCACTCCGCCGCGCTGCTCGGCGAGCCGGTCCATGATCGCGTAGCGTCCGTTGGACAGGACGACGGCCAGCAGGCCGATGCCGTAGTGCGCCGCGCTCCACAGGCCCTGGATCGCGTACAGGGTCGAGCCGTCGCCGAGCACCGCCACGACGGGTCGGGAGGGGGCGCCCATCCGCAGCCCGACCGCCGCGGGCAGGCCGAAGCCGAGGCCGCCCATCGCCGCGCTGACGAAGCCGCCCGGTGCCCTGGCCGGGAGCAGGCGATGCAGGTCCGGACGGCTCGACGGTGTCTCCTCGACGAGCACCGTGTCTGCCGGCAGCGCATCGGCCAGGAGGGCGAAGACGTGCTCCGCACGCAGCGGTGCACCCGGAGCCGGTGGCGCGACCGGCACGACGGCGGGGGCACGGAACCGGTCCTGACGCTCGGCGACCAGGCCGGAGACCTCACGGCACAGCTCGGCGGGCGCAGCGAGCACCGCGAGGTCGGCAGCACTGTGGTGCAGGTCGTCGGCGTGGGCGGAGACCACCACGACCGTCATGCCCTCGGGGGTCAGCGGGCCGTCCTCGAAGGGGTACTGGCGGAAGGCGCCGGTCCCGACGACGAGGGCGAGGTCGTGACCGGCGAGCGCGGCACGCAGCCGGGAGCGGGCCGCCGGCAGGTGCCCGGCGAACTGGGGGTGGTCCTGGGGGAATCCGGCGCGAGCGCCGAACGACTCCTGCCACACCGGGCAGCCGAGTCGCTCGGCCAGGGTGACCAGCGCCGCCCAGCACGCAGGGTCGTCCGCGCCGGCGCCGACGACCAGGACGGGCGCGCCGGCGGCGTCGAGCCTGGCGGCCACGTCCGTCGCGCCGGGGTGTGAGACGCGTGGCCCGAGCACCACGACCCGCGGCGCGCCGAGGCCGAGCGACGGGTCGGTCTGCGCCGACCAGTCGTCCATCGGCACCACGACCACCGCGGGGCCGGCGGCGTGCTGGGCCTCGTGCCAGGCGCGACGCACCGCGGCCGGCACGTCCTGCGCGAGGGCCGGCTGGTCCACCCAGACCGGGTACGGCTCGGCGAGGCGGTCGAGGTGGCCGGCGAGGAAGGGCTCGAGCGCGAGGTGGCGGCGGTCCTGCTGGCCGACCACGACCACCAGGGGAGCCCGGTTGACCCGCGCGGTCGCCAGGGCGCCGACGGCGTTGCCGAGCCCCGCCGTGGTGTGCAGCACGACCAGCGCGGGACGGCTGGTGGCGATCGCGTGGCCGGTGGCCATACCCACGACCGAGCCCTCGTGCAGGGCGAGCACGAACTCGAGGTCGTCGGGCAGGTCGGTCAGGAAGGCCACCTCGGTGGAGCCGGGGTTGGCGAACACCCGGGTCATGCCGAGCTCCCGCATGACGGTGAAGGTCGCCTCGCGCACGGTGGTCACTGACGACCTCCTCTCATCCTGCCTGCGTCCGTGTGCGACGGGGAGGTGCGGATCCGAGGGATCGCCGACGCCGTCGTCGTGCGTTCGCTGTGCGAACATGTGTTCTGTAAGGGAACATATTCCCGTCACGCCGTGCTCGTCAAGGGTCGGTCGCGGGCCCGATCTCGCTGGGACGGGTCCTCTACGGCATCGTTGACGACGTTGGATCCAGGAGGCTATGTTCGCCCTGAGCATGGATGTACGTATCGCGAACGCTCGGTGAGGCACCGGCGGGCCCCCGGAGGGCCGGCCCGGCACGAGCGGATCGGACCGCCACCGTGGCGATCGACACGACCCAGGAGGACCCGTGAGCGAGCTGGCCGACCGGACCCTCGGCTTCGTCCAGTCCCTCGAGCGGGGGCTGGCGGTCATCCGCGCCTTCGACGCCGAGCACCCGCAGATGACCCTGAGCGACGTCGCGAGGAGCACCGGGCTGACCAGGGCGGCGGCCCGCAGGTTCCTGATCACGCTGGTCGAGCTCGGCTACATGCGCACCGACGGGCGGCTGTTCGCGCTCCGGCCCCGGGTGCTCGAGCTCGGGTACGCCTACCTGTCCAGCCTGTCGCTGCCCGAGGTCGCGCTGCCGCACATGGAGAAGCTCGTGGCCCAGGTCAGCGAGTCCTGCTCGATCTCGGTGCTCGACGGCGACGAGGTGGTCTACGTCGCCCGCGTCCCCACCCACCGGATCATGACCGTCGCGATCAGCGTCGGCACCCGCTTCCCGGCCTACGCGACGTCCATGGGCCGGGTGCTGCTCGCGGCCCAGCCGGCCGACTGGCTCGACGCGTACCTGGAGCGCATCGAGCTGCGCCCGATCACCCCGCGCACGATCGTCGACCCGGACAAGCTCAGGACGGCCCTGACCCGCATCGCGGCCCGCGGCTACGCCCTCGTCGACCAGGAGCTCGAGGAGGGCCTGCGCTCGCTCGCCGTCCCGCTGCACGACGCAGGCGGCGCCGTCGTCGGGGCGATGAACGTCTCGGCCCACTCGAGCCGGGGCAGCTCCGAGGCGATCCGCAAGGAGCTGCTCCCCCCGCTGCTCGAGGCCGCCGGCCGGGTCGAAGAGGACCTGCGCGGCACCGCGGGCCGACAGGCCGTGTCCCGCTGACCCTGCACGTCACCCAGCACGTCATTGCGCACCAGGAGGCAACGATGCTTCTCACCGATCCCGTCTGGCACGGGAAGATCCACAGCGGGGGCTGGCGGGCGGGCTCCGGCGGGACCTACTCCGTCGTCTCGCCGTCCACCGGTGAGGAGCTGGCCGTCGGCGGGCTGGCGGCGCCCCAGGACGTCGCGACCGCGGCGGCCCGCGCGCAGGCGGCCCAGCGGGTGTGGGCAGCCCGACCGCACACCGAGCGCGCCGCCGTGCTGCGCCGGGCCGGCGACCTGTGGGAGGCGAACGCCGAGGAGATCTCCGGCTGGCTCGTGCGCGAGACAGGTGCGGTCCCCGGTTTCGCCGGCTTCCAGGTCGGCACGTCCGCGCAGGAGTGCTTCGAGGCCGCCGCGCTGGCGTCGGCACCCTATGGCGAGCTGCTGCGCTCGACCGAGCCGCGGCTGAGCCTCTCGCGGCGGGTCCCGGTCGGCGTGGTCGGGGTGATCGCACCGTTCAACGTGCCGACCATCCTGGCGATCCGCGCCGTGGCGCCCGCCCTGGTGCTCGGCAACGCCGTGCTCCTCAAGCCCGACCCGCGGACGGCCGTCAGCGGCGGTGTGCTGCTCGCGAGGATCTTCGCCGAGGCAGGGCTGCCGGACGGACTGCTGCACGTCCTGCCCGGGGGCGCGGACGTGGGCGAGGCCCTCGTGATCGAGCGGGCCGTGCGGGTGATCGCCTTCACCGGCTCGACCAGGGCGGGGCGCGCGGTCGGGATGCTCGGTGCACAGCACCTCAAGCGGGTGCATCTCGAGCTCGGTGGCAACTCGGCGCTCCTGGTGCTGGACGACGTCGACGTGGACGCCGCGTCGTCGGTCGGCGCCTGGGGATCCTTCTGCCACCAGGGGCAGGTCTGCATGGCCTCGGGGCGTCACCTGGTGCAGAGCGGGGTCGCCGACGCCTACATCGAGGCGCTCGCGGCGAGAGCCGACGCCCTGCCCGTCGGCGACCCGTCCGGCGGGCAGGTGGCGCTGGGTCCGGTGATCGATGCCGGTCAGCGGGACAAGATCCACGCGATGGTCACCGGGACCGTCGCCGCGGGCGCGCGGCTCGCGGCCGGCGGGACCTACCAGGACCTCTTCTACCGTCCCACGGTGCTCGCGGACGTCCCGACGTCGAGCCCGGCCTACGCCGAGGAGGTGTTCGGCCCGGTCGCCCCGGTGACCCGGTTCGACACCGTCGACGACGCCGTCCGCCTGGCGTCGGAGTCCCCGTACGGTCTGTCCCTCGGCATCCTCACGAACGACGTGATGCGGGCCATGGAGATCGCCGAGCGGATCCCCACCGGACTCGTGCACATCAACGACCAGACGATCAACGACGAGGCCAACGTCCCGTTCGGCGGGGTGCTGGACTCGGGGACGGGGTCGCGCGTCGGCGGCGCGCGGGCCAACCTGGACGCCTTCACCGACACCCAGTGGGTGACCGTCAGGGGTCACCTGCCGTCCTACCCGATGTGAGGTGGGCACCGTGACCGACAGCACCGCGACGCGTCCGGACGCAGCGGCCGAGCCGACGCCGGTCGCGCGGCGAGCGCCCGCACCGACGAGCCTGGTCCCGCAGTCGGTGATCAGCGCGGAGATCGCCGCCCTGCACGCGGCTGACGCACGGACCAGTGCGCAGGTCCAGCCGCGCCTGGACTTCCCCCCCTACCGCAGCACCATCCTGCGCCACCCCACCAAGGACCTGCACCACGCCGACCCCGAGGAGATCGAGCTCCTCTCGCCGGTGTTCGGCCACCAGGACGTCGACCCGCTCGAGGCCGACCTGACCATCCAGCGCGGCGGCGAGCCGATCGGCGAGCGGATCCGGATCAGCGGCAGGGTGCTGGACGGCGAGGGCCGCCCGGTGCGACGCCAGCTGGTGGAGATCTGGCAGGCCAACGCCGGGGGCCGCTACATCCACAAGCGCGACCAGCACCCCGCACCGATCGACCCCCACTTCACCGGGGTCGGCCGGACCCTGACCGACGACGACGGCGGCTACTCCTTCGTCTCGATCAAGCCGGGCCCCTACCCGTGGCGCAACCACCGCAACGCTTGGCGTCCTGCCCACGTGCACTTCTCGGTCTTCGGCGACGCGTTCACCCAGCGGCTGGTCACCCAGATGTACTTCCCCGGCGACCCGCTCTTCGCGCTCGACCCGATCTACCAGTCGATCACCGACCAGAGCGCCCGGGACCGGCTCGTCGCGCGGTACGACCACGACACCTCCGAGCACGAGTGGCTGCTCGGCTACACCTGGGACATCGTGCTGACCGGCTCGCACGCCACCTGGACCGAGCCGGAGCAGGACGGCGACCATGCCTGAGGACGTCGTGCCCGAGCGTGTCGCGGGCGGCCTCGAGCCCACCCCCGGCCAGACGGTCGGGCCGTTCTTCCACTTCGCCCTTCCCTACCGGGGTGGGCAGGACCTCGTCCCGGCCGGCCACCCGGCCGCCGTGCGCCTGCACGGCACCGTGACCGACGGCGCAGGCCGTCCCGTGGTCGACGCGATGATCGAGATCTGGCAGGCGGACGAGCACGGGCAGGTCAGCAGGCAGCCGGGCTCGCTGGCGCGGGACCCGCACGTCTTCACCGGCTGGGGCCGGTCTGCGACGGACGATGCGGGCCACTACCGGTTCACCACCGTCGAGCCGGGAGCGACCGTCGACGGCGCCGCAGCGTTCGTCTCCGTGTGCGTGCACGCCCGTGGGCTGCTGGACCGGCTGTTCACCCGGGCGTACCTGCCCGAAGCGGCCGTTGCGGCCGACCCGCTGCTCACCTCGCTCGACCCGGACCGGCGGCGCACGCTCGTCGCCGTCCGTGAGGCCGACGGGGGCCTGCGCTTCGACATCCGGCTGCAGGGCGAGGACGAGACGGTCTTCCTGACCTTCGACCGGGACGGTGCGGACCGATGAGCGACCACCACCTGCTCGAGCCGGGTGCGGGACGGACGGCCTCGTCGACCGACGACGCCGCCGTCCTGCGCGCCCTGCTCGACGTCGAGGCAGCCTGGGTGCGGGTGCAGCGCACGCTCGGGCTGGTCGACGACGGCATGGTGCAGGCGGTCGAGGAGGTCTGCCGGACGACGCCCTTCGACGCAGCGTCCGTGGCCGGCCGCAGCGAGCAGGGCGGCAGCCCTGTGCTGCCGCTGCTCGCCGACCTGCGGGCAGCGGTCGCCCAGCGCTCCCCGGCGGCCGCCCAGGCCGTGCACCGGGGTCTGACCAGCCAGGACGTCCTGGACTCCGCGCTGATGCTGCTCGCGCGGCGGTCGCTGAACGGCCTGCGTGGGAGCCTGCGGTCCGCCGGGGACGCGCTCGCCGGTCTTGCCGACACGCACCGGGGCACCCTCGCGGTCGGGCGCACCCTGGGCCAGAGCGCCCTGCCGACCACGTTCGGCCTCAAGGCGGCCGGCTGGCTCGGTGCCGTCGACGACGTGCTCGCCGAGCTCGACGCCGTCGACCGGGCGCTGCCGGTCCAGTGCGGGGGAGCGGTGGGCACGCTCGCCGCCGTGGAGGCGCTCGCCCCCGGCCGGGCGCTGCACGCCGCCGACCTGCTGGCCGGCGACCTCGGGCTCGCCGCCGCCGGGCGACCCTGGCACACCGACCGGGGACCGGTCACCCGGCTCGGGGACGCCCTGGTCCGGGCCGCCGACACCCTCGGGAAGATCGCCTCGGACGTGGTCCTGCTCAGCCGCCCGGAGCTCGGTGAGCTCGCCGAGCCGACGAGCGACGGCAGGGGAGCGTCCTCGACCCTGCCGCAGAAGCACAACCCGGTGCTGTCGGTGCTCGTGCGCAGCGTCGCACTGGAGGCCCCGTACCTCGGGGCCCAGCTGCACACGGCGGCGGCGCTGGCGGCCGACGAGCGCGCGGACGGTGCCTGGCACGCCGAGTGGCCGGCGCTGCTCCGGCTGCTGGGGCGGGTCCCGGCGGCCGCGGCACAGCTCGCCGAGGTGCTCGCCGGGCTCCAGGTCGATGCGACCGCCATGCGTGGCCACGTGGACGCGGCCGGCCCGGCCCTGCTGGGCGAGCGGCTCGCGGCGGTCGTCGGGGGATGGCCGGCCGTCCGCACGCCGCTCATCGAGGCGCTGCGCTCGGGGGCGAGCACGGCCCAGGTGCGGGAGCTGCTGCGCGCGGCGGTGCCGGCGGACGACCTGTCCGACGACCGGCTCGACGACCTGCTCGACCCCGCGACGTACCTCGGCGCGAGCGACGCCCTGGTCGACCGGGCGATCACGCGGCACCGGGCCCTCCGGCAGCAGCCGGTGCCCGGCGCCGCGGCCCAGGACGGTGCGTGACCGTGGACCTCACCCTGACCGACCTCACCGCACCGGGCTCCGGGGACCCCCGGGACCTCGTCGTGCTCGGACCGTCCCTCGGCACAGCCGTGGGTCCGTTGTGGTCCGCCTGCGCCGCGCTCCTGGGGCCCCGGTACCGCGTCCTCGGCTGGGACCTGCCCGGGCACGGCAGGAGCGCGCCCGTCGACACAGCGTTCACGGTGGCCGACCTGGCCGAGGCCGTGCTCGTCGTCGTGCGCCCGGAGCTCGACGCACTCGGCCCGGGTGCCCGGCTGCTCTGCGCCGGTGTCTCGCTCGGCGGCGCCGTGGCTCTCCAGCTCGCCCTGGCGGACGCCGGTGTCGCCATGGTCGCTGTCGTCTGCTCGGGCGCGCGGATCGGCGAACCGGCCGACTGGCACGCGCGCGCCGAGCTGGTCCGGCAGGCCGGCACGCCGGCGGTGCTGGCCGCCTCGGTGTCCCGGTGGTTCGCGCCCGGCTTCCTCGACCGCGACCCGCAGACCGGCACGGCCCTGCTGTGGTCCCTGCAGGAGGCGGACCGGTTCAGCTATGCGCGGTGCTGCGAGGCGCTCGCCGGGCACGACCTCCGGGGCGAGCTGTCTGCGTTGGCCGTCCCGCTGCTCGCCGTCGCGGGCAGCGAGGACGCCGTCACCCCACCAGCGCTCGCCGAGGAGCTCGCGGCGGCGGTCCGGTCCGGCCGCTCGGCCGTCGTCCCCGGGGTGGCGCACCTGGCGCCGGCCGAGGCGCCCGACCTGGTGGCCGCGCTGCTGCGTGACGCCTTCACCGGAGGTGTCTGATGGGACGACCCGACCGGACCGAGGCACAGGCGTTCGCCGAGGGCACGGCGGTGCGTCGCGCCGTGCTCTCCGACGCGCACGTCGACGCAGCCACGGCCCGGTCCACGGGGCTGGACGCACCGCTGGAGGACCTCCTGACCCGCTACGCGTGGGGCGAGATCTGGACCAGGGAGGGTCTGGACCGGCGCACCCGCAGCGCCGTCACGCTGACCGCGCTGGTCGCCCTGGGCCACTGGGACGAGCTCGCGCTGCACCTGTCCGCCGCCGTCCGCAACGGCCTGAGCGTCCCGGAGATCCAGGAGGTCCTGCTGCAGACCGCGGTGTACTGCGGGGTGCCGGCGGCCCACCACGCGTTCGCCGTGGCCCGCGACGTGCTCGGCGACGAGGAGGCGGCGCGATGACCGCGGCCTTCGTCTACGACGCGGTCCGGACGCCGTTCGGCCGGCTCGGCGGGGCCCTCGCCGGCACTCGGCCGGACGACCTGGCCGCACACGTGCTGCGCACCCTCGTCGACCGCGCTCCGGCGCTGGACCCGGCCCGGGTGGACGAGGTCGTGCTCGGCAACGCCAACGGCGCCGGGGAGGAGAACCGGAACGTCGCCCGGATGGCCACCCTGCTCGCCGGCCTGCCGACCACCGTGCCCGGCACCACCGTCAACCGACTGTGCGGCTCGAGCCTGGACGCCGTGATCCTCGGGTCGCGCCAGATCGAGACCGGTGAGGCCGACGTGCTGCTGGTGGGCGGAGTCGAGTCGATGAGCCGGGCGCCATGGGTGCTGCCCAAGACCGAGCGGCCCTACCCGAGCGGGGATCTCGAGCTCGTGTCGACCACGCTGGGCTGGCGCCTGGTGAACCCGCGCATGCCGGCCGCGTGGACGGTCTCGCTCGGCGAGGCGACCGAGCAGCTGCGCGAGCGGTTCGGGATCGGCCGGGAGCAGCAGGACGCGTTCGCCCTGCGATCCCATCGGCTCGCCGAGCGGGCCTGGGCCGAGGGCTTCTACGACGATCTCGTCGTGCCGGTCCCCGGCGTCGAGCTGGACCGCGACGAGGCGATCCGGCCGGACACCACCCTCGAGCGGCTGGCCGGGCTGCGGACGGTGTTCCGGTCGTCCGGGTCCGGCGGCACGGTCACGGCCGGGAACGCCTCCCCGCTCAACGACGGTGCCTCGGGTGCTGTGCTCGGCAGCGAGCGCGCCGAGGAGCTGCTCGGCCGCCCGCCGCTGGCGCGGATCGCGGGCCGCGGGGTCACCGCCCTCGACCCGCAGATGTTCGGGTTCGCCCCGGTGGAGGCGGCGAACCTCGCCCTGCGCCGGGCCGGCATCAGCTGGGGCGACGTGGCCGCGGTGGAGCTCAACGAGGCCTTCGCGGTGCAGTCGCTGGCCTGCATCGACGCGTGGGGTGTCGACCCGGAGATCGTCAACCGGCACGGTGGCGCCCTCGCCGTCGGGCACCCGCTCGGCGCGTCCGGCACGCGCGTGCTCGGCACCCTGGTGCGCAGCCTCGAGCGATCGGGCGGGCGCTGGGGCGTGGCCGCGCTGTGCATCGGCGTGGGCCAGGGCATCGCGGTCGTGGTCGAGAGCGTGACGGCATGACGATGGTCCGGATCCTGCAGACGGTCGAGGAGGCGGTGGCCGACATCCCCGACGGGGCGACCGTGATGATCGGCGGCTTCGGCACGGCCGGGCAGCCGGTCGAGCTGATCGAGGCGCTGCTACGGCAGGGGGCGGGCGACCTCACCGTGGTGAACAACAACGCGGGCAACGGCGACGTCGGCCTCGCCGCGCTGATCGGCGCCGGGCGGGTGCGCCGCATCATCTGCTCGTTCCCGCGGCAGTCCGACAGCCACCACTTCGACGCGCGCTACACGGCCGGCGAGATCGAGCTCGAGCTCGTCCCGCAGGGCAACCTCGCCGAGCGGATCCGCGCGGCCGGTGCCGGGATCGGGGCGTTCTTCACGCCGACCGGCTTCGGCACACCGCTGGCCGAGGGCAAGGAGGTCAGGGAGATCGACGGGCGGCACTACGTGCTCGAGTACCCGATCCGGGCCGACTTCGCGCTGATCAAGGCGCACGTCGGGGACGAGGTGGGAAACCTGACCTACCGCAAGACGGCCCGCAACTTCGGGCCGATCATGGCCAGCGCCGCTCGGACAGCGATCGTCCAGGTCTCCCGGATCGTCGCGGCGGGGCAGATCGACCCGGAGAACGTCGTGACGCCCGGTATCCACACCGGCCGGCTCGTCGCCGTGCCGGCCGCTCGGACCCCCGAGCCGGAGGCCGGGCAGTGAGCTCCGAGCGGCGCGGGCTCGGCCGCGACGAGCTGGCCGCCCTGGTCGCCGACGACATCCCGCAGGGCGCCTACGTCAACCTCGGCATCGGGCAGCCGACCCTGGTCGCCAACCACCTGCCGCCCGGCCGCGCGACCCTGCACACCGAGAACGGCATGCTCGGGATGGGACCCGAGGCGCACGGCGACGAGGTCGACCTCGACCTGATCAACGCCGGCAAGATCCCGGTGACCGAGCTGCCCGGCGCCTCCTACTTCCACCACGCCGACTCGTTCGCGATGATGCGTGGCGGTCACCTGGACATCTGCGTGCTCGGTGCCTACCAGGTCTCACAGCGCGGCGACCTGGCCAACTGGCACACCGCGGCCCAGGGCGACATCCCGGCGGTCGGCGGTGCGATGGATCTGGCGATCGGCGCCAAGGACACCTTCGTCATGATGAGCCTGCTCACCCGCGACGGGCGCAGCAAGCTCGTGTCCGAGTGCACCTACCCGCTCACCGGCGTGCAGTGCGTGTCACGGATCTACAGCGACCTCGCCGTCTTCCTCCTCGACGGCACGGGCGTCACCGTCCGGGAGACGTTCGACGTCTCGTTCGACGAGCTCTGCGCCCTGGTGCCGGTGCCTCTGCGCCGTGCGGGCCAGGTCGCCGATCGGGGTTCTGAGCCCCTGCGGCGGTCGGGCGCCTGAGTCGGGTGCAGGAGTGGTCGGCCGGCAGGCCGTCGCGTGCCCGCCCGCTCGGCTCAACCTTTCCGCGGTCACGAGCGTGTACACATCATGAGCATGTCGATCACCGCCGATGCCACCGAGCCCGTGGCGGCTGCGGACTCGCGTGACGTCTCCGTCGTCCACGTGATCGTGACCGGCGTCGATCACGAGGCCGAGGTCGCCGCGTTCATGGCGAGCGCGTCCCCGGCGCTCGCCCGGACGGCGTGGCTCCTGTGCGGCGATGCGCACCAGGCCGACGAGCTGGTGCAGCAGACGTTGGTGCGCACCTACCTCGCGTGGTCGAGGGCGCGCGAGCGGGACCCGCTGGCCTACGCGCGCCGCACGCTGGCGAACCTGCGGATCGAGACCTGGCGGCGCCGACGCCGGGAGGTGCTCATGGACCCGGCCACCGTGCCGGAGAACGGCGAGGCGTCGGGTGCGGACCTGCAGGCCGAGCGCGACCAGCTCGTCCGCGCGCTGGCGGTGCTGAGTCCCCGGCAGCGGCGGATCGTCGTCCTGCGCCACTTCGAGGGCCTGACGGAACGCGAGGTCGCCACCGACCTCGGGGTGTCGATCGGCACCGTCAAGTCGACCGCATCGCGCAGCCTGGCGCGTCTGCGCGAGGTGCTCGGTGAGGCCCGGCGCGCCGAGTCCCTGAGCGCCGAGTCCCGGAACACCGAGGAACGCAGCGCCGACGAACGCAGCGACACGCACGAAGACTCACGCAGTGCCACGACGAGGAGCGAGTGATGGGAACCGACGAGGACTTCGCCCGGACGCTGCGGATGCGGCTGGACGCCGTGGCACCACGGCTCGACGTCGACACCACGCGCGTCGTGCCCCGTGCGCGTCGGCGCCGTGCCGTCGTCCGCGGTCTGGGCACGTTCGCGCTGGCTGCCGTGGTGGCGGGGGGCGGCTGGGCCGCGCAGGCCCGACCGTGGAGCTCCTGGGCCGCCGCACCGCCGGCCGCGCTCGTCGGCCCGGTGCCGACGCCGAGCGTCACACCCACCGCCGAGCCGGACCCGACGCCGAGCGTCGCACCCGTCGTGCAGCCGACCGTCCTGGCCGGGACGTACTGGTACACGCTCCGCCAGTCGTCGTACGCCGGCGACGAGCACCAGGAGGAGTCGTGGCTCAGCCGCGACGAGCCTGGCCTGCTGGTCACGGACGGGGACCTGACCACCGCTACGGGCGTCGGGCCGAGGGACGTCATCGGGCGGTTCCGGATCGACGGCGAGTGGATCGACATGCTCCGGGACCCCGCTCTCCTGCCGGTCGACCCCACCGCCCTCGAGGACGTGCTGCGCGCGAGCGTCGAGCCGGACCGCCGCAGCGGGACCGACGACGACAAGGTCTTCGGCATGGCGCGTGACCTGCTCCTCGACGGGGGCCTCCTGCCGGTCGGGCTTCGCCAGGCGGCGTGGGCCGTGGCTGCGGGCGTGCCGGGGGTGACAGCGTCCGACGGTGCCGACTCCACGGGTCGCACCGGCGAGGTCCTGGAGCACACGGCGGACGGCGTCGTCACGACGCTGGTCCGGGACCCCGAGACCGGCCTGCTGCTCGAGGAGAGCTCCGACGATCTCGAGGGAAGCTCCGACGACTGGTCGAGCACCTACCTGGACCAGCGGCTGGTCGAGGACGTGCCGGTCGAGCCGACGCTGGAGAACAGCGGCTGCACGAGCTGGGCGACCTGCTGAGCCCCACCCCGCCTCCGCGCGAGTCTCGGTCGTCGACCGCTGCCGTCACACCGGGATGGTGACCGTGAACGCGGCGCCGCCCTCCGTGGCGGGCCCCGCGGTGATCCGGCCGCCGAGGCGCCCCACCAGTCCGTCGACGAGGGCGAGCCCGATACCCGATCCCACCGGCCGCCGACCGCGGTAGCGCTCGTTGAGCAGACCCCGCTGGAAGGCCCCTGCGTAGTCGGACTCGGTCAGGCCGGGGCCGCCGTCGCGCACCTCGAGCACCGCGGCGCCGTCCTGGGTACGCGCCGCGAGGACGAGCGGCGCCCCCTGCGGCAACGCGCGCAGGGCGTTCTCCGCCAGACCGTCCAGGACCTGCCGGGCGCGCACGGGATCCGTCCGCACCGGGACCGACCCGTCGGCCTCGACCACCAGGTGCGAGCCGGTCGCGGCACACCGAGCCGACCACACGCGGGCTGCGTCGCGCACCAGCTGCGCAAGGTCGACGTCGCCGACGTCGAGCCGGAAGTCGTCAGCGCCCAGCCGCGCGAGGTCGAGCAGGTCACTGACCAGGTGTTCCAGGCGACCCGCCTCCCGCACGATGGTCCGGCCCGCGGCCCGCACCTCGTCGGGCTCGCTGAGCACCCCGTCGGCGATCGACTCCGCGAACCCGGCGACCCCGGTCAGGGGAGTGCGCAGCTCGTGCGAGACCGAGAGCAGGAACTCGCGCTGCCGGGCCTCGCTGCGCTGCAGCGTCTCGGCGAGCTCGTTGACCGTCGCGCCCAGCTCGGCGACCTCGCGCGGGCCCTCCACCGGCACCCGGCCGTCGCGGCGCCCGGCCCGCAGCTCGCGAGCCGCCGACGTGACATGCCGCAGGGGACGGGCGAGCAGCCTCGCCAGACCTGACCCGGCGATCGCGGCGACCACAGCGCCGGCCGCTGTGGCCACGAGCAAGGTGCGGGCGAGCCGGACCCCGCCGAGCAGGAGCGGGTGCTGCTCACGCACCAGAGCGAAGCCGCCGCCGTCGAGCGGGCGGGCCTCGACGAGCATCGTGCTCGCCCGCAGACGCACCTGGCCGGAGACCGGTCGCCCGCTGGTGACATCGGCCGCGGCGGTCCGCCCCGCTGCGAGGACGGCGCGCGGTGCACCGGCCAGCCGGCCGTCCGGCCCGATCCGGACCACCTCGTCGTCACCTCGGACGAGCTCGTCGAGGGTGAGGTCCGGGTGCTCGGTGAGCAGCGACGCGACGAGGTCGGCGTGGGCCGCGAGCTCCGCCTGCGAAGCGTCGCGATCGGCCAGACCGGCAAGGCGCGTCGACGACAGCGCCGCGACTGCGGCCGCGACCAACGCCACCGCGAGGCATGCGAGTGTCACCCGCGTGGCGAGCGTCGTCCGACGCCGGTCGGTGCGGTCGGCCGACGCGCTGCTCATCGCTCACCCTCGGCGTCGGCTGCGTACCCGACGCCTCGCACGGTGCGGATGGGTGTGCGCTCCCCGAGCTTGGCGCGCAACTGGGCGATGTGGACGTCGACCGTGCGGGTACCGGCCACCGCCGCGTACCCCCAGACGGCGCTGAGCAGCTCCTCGCGCTGGTACACCCGCCCCGGGTTGCCCATCAGATGGGCGAGCAGGCCGAACTCGGTCGCGGTGAGGTGCACCTCCCGCTCCTCGCACCACACCCGACGTCGGCCGCGGTCCAGCCTGACGGCACCGAGCTCGAGCGCGGCGCTCGACGGGCGGCTCGCGCGGCGCAGCACGGCATGGACCCGCGCGACGAGCTCGCGCGGGCTGAAGGGCTTGGTCACGTAGTCGTCGGCGCCGAGCTCGAGGCCGAGCACGCGGTCCACCTCGTCGTCGCGTGCGGTGACGAACAGGACGGGGGTCCAGTTGTCCTCGGCACGCAGGGCCCGACACACCTCGACGCCGTCCATCCCGGGCAGCCCGATGTCGAGGACGACCGCCACCGGGCGCAGGCCCCGGACGGCCGCGAGCGCGTCGGTGCCTGTCCGGGCCACCCGCACGCCGAAGCCGTCGCGCCGCAGGTACAGCGTCACGAGGTCGGCGATCGACGTGTCGTCCTCGGCGACGACGACGAGCCCGCGCCCGGGCTGCTCGTTGGTCGGGGCGGGCTCGTTCATCGTGGTCCTGTCAGCTCGTGGCGTCGTCGGCCATCTCCTGCTCGACATCGCCCATGATGCCGTCCGCCTCGTCGAGAAGCTGCGCCAGATCGTCGACCGCGGCCGGGTCAACGGCTGTCGGGGTCGGGGTGGGCGGTGCCTCGGCGGCGGGCGCGGTGGTCACCGGCTCATCTGCCGGCACCTGCGGCGGCGTCCCCTCGGTGGCCGGACCCCTCGGGCCGCATCCGGCCAGGCTGAGGACCAGCAGAGCACCGGCGACGAGCCGCCTCACGGGACGTCCGTGCAGTACGTCGCGGCAGCGTCCTCCAGGCGCTGGACCACGCGCGCGATGTCGTCGGCGCGCGTGGCGCGCAGGTCTGCCCGCGCACGCAGCAGCTGAGCACGCTCGGGCCTCCCGTTGGCCTCTGCGGTGTCCGCGTTCGCTCGCAGCCACTCCACGGAACCGACGACGTCCGGCCCTGACTCGAGGACCTCGATGAGGTGCGCGGCACGTGCCTGGATGATCGGCAGACGGTCGCGGCACAGGCGGGACATGTCGTCCGGGTCGGTCGCGTCTGCGGCGGTGCCCATCGAGGCGGTGGGCACGGCGGTGGCCGGCGCGGGTACCGCCGATGCGGGCAGGGTCAGCACGGTGGTCGCGAGCGCGGTGAGCACCGCGACACCGGCCCAGCGGGCGCGGCGCGTGGATCGGGCGGTCCGTGTCGACATGGTCGTCTCCCTCGGTCTCCGGCCCTCGTGGGCCGCTGGGCCCCTCGGCCCGTGACCCACGGTGCCGGGCGGCCGTCACGGACGCGTGCGGGAGATGTTCGGATCGTGTCAGGAGTCCGGCACGGATCGTGCCGGGCGTGACGCTGCCGGCAGGAGCCGTGCGCCGGGCCGACAGAAGGCGTGCAGCGCGCGGACACCGTGCGGCCACCGGCGCAACCTAGCTTGGTGGCGACGCTCGGCCGGCACTTCCGCGGATGCCTGGAGGCTCATGTGGTGCTCACACTCTCTCTCGTACGGCACGGTCAGACCGTGTACAACGCCGAGAACCGCCTGCAGGGCTGGTGCGACTCGCCGCTGACCCCTGACGGTCTCGCCGGCGTCCGCAGCACGGCCGGCCACCTGGCCGACCGCCCGTTCGAGGCCGCGTACGTCAGCCCGTCGGGACGGGCCCAGGCCACGGCGCACGAGATCCTGGTGCACCACCCATCGGCACCGCCGGTGACGGACCCGGACCTGCGCGAGTTCGGTTTCGGTGACCTCGAGGCGCGCCCGGAGGCCGAGCTCTTCGCGCGGCACGACCCGGGCACGATGTTCGCCGAGGTGCTCCGTGGCACGTTCGCCGGCCTCCCGGGTGGCGAGCCCGCGCGCGAGTACCTGGCGCGCGTGCGCTCGGCGTTCGCGCGCATCGAGCGTAGCCACGGGGAGGGTGAGGTCCTGGTCGTGAGCCACGGCCTGACGCTTCTCGCCTACCTGACGATGATCGACCCGCGGCCGAGGGGGCCCCTGCCGAACGCGAGCATCTCCACCGTGGAGGTGCACCGCGGCGGCCACCGCCGCGTGGTCGCAGTCGCCCTCGACCCAGCCGGTCGGAGCCGGTCGCGGCGCGTCGATCGATCGACTGTCGCCGCCGGGCAGCGTCGGTGACGGGCCGAGGCGAGCAGCGCGACGCTACGATCCCCAGGTGGCAGCCGAAGGTGTGGGCGTTGAGGTCGTCGAGTCGGTCGACCAGGGGCTGGTCGACGCCTGGGAGCGGTTGCTGCCCCAGCTGTCCAGGTCGGCCGTCGCGGTCACGCCGACCGTCCTGCGGGAGATCATCGAGTCGGATGCGACGTCCCTGCTCGTCGCCCGCGTCGACGGGGTGATCGTCGGGTCCCTGACCCTGGTGGTGTTCCCCCTCCCGACCGGTCGGCGCGCCTGGATCGAGGATGTCGTGGTCGACGAGGCCGTCCGCGGCCGCGGCGTCGGCGAGGCCCTCACGCGTGCGGCAGTGGCGCGGGCGGCGGTCCTGGGGGCGCGGACTGTCGACCTCACGTCGCGGCCGTCGAGGGCAGCGGCCAACCGGCTCTACCAGCGGGTCGGCTTCCAGGCCCGCGAGACCACCGTCTACCGCCACGCCGCACCTGGACGAGCCGGGTAGCGGGCGGTCACGCAGCGTCGGTCACCGCCAGAGCGGCGTCTTCCAGTCCACGACGCTGAGCGGGACGACCAGGATCGGCCGGTGCTGGTGGTGGGACAGCTGGACCGCGACCGAACCCTCGACGACCTCGCGCAGCCGGGCGCCGGGGCCGGGCGCCCGGGTGCCCACGACGATCGCGGCGGCGTCCACGGTGCGGGCCAGGTGGGTCAGGGCACGGTCGGGGCGGCCGGCCAGGTAGCGGAACTCCCACGGCACGCCGGACCCGTCCAGCACGTCGGTCAGAGACCGCTCGATCTGCTGCTGCCGGTCGACCCAGGTGTCGTCGACCGAGTCGGGGTCGACCTCTGCGTGGCGCACGGTGCCGTCGGGGAGCTCCTCGGCGGTGAACCGGGTGACGTCGACGTAGGCGAAGTAGAGCGTGACCCCGCCGGCGGCCCGGGACCAGGACGCTGCGGTCAGCGCCACCAGCTCAGGCTGGTGGGGGACGACTCCCACCACGATCGGGTGCTCGCTGAACGGGGTCATCCTCGAAGGGCTCGGCTGCGGTACCTGTCGGGCGTTCATCAGGTCGGACCCTTCCCTCGGTCGTGCACGGGTTCAGGACGCAGTGCCAGTGTCGGGCATGGGCGGCCGTGGGCGGGCAATGGTCGGGCCCTGGTCGGCCGATCGTACCGAGGGTCTCCCGGCGTGCCGGCGGTGGTGTCCGCACTACTGCGCCGCCGCGCCCCCCGGTTCGATGTGGACGAAGGTCTCGGTCCCCGGCAGGACGGCGTCGACGTCGGCCTCGAGCCGGTTCGCGAGGTCGTGCGCGGTCGTGACGGTCCATTCAGGGGGCACCGTGACGACGACGTACACGTGGCGCTGGCGGCCTGACTCCGCGGTGCGCAGGGGCGCGAACGTCACGTGCTGCTCGGTGCGGTACCGGTCCAGGACCGCCTCGACCTGCGCACGCTCCGGCTCGGGCAAGGCGGCGCTGAGCAAGCTGCTGACCGATCCGCGCAGCAGGCGGAGGCCCGTCCAGAGGATGTTCACGCCGATCGCCAGAGCCACCAGCGGGTCGAGCGGCTGCCACCCGGTGAGCGCGACGAGGGCGATACCGATCAGCACGCCGGCCGAGGTCCACACGTCCGTCATCAGGTGCCGACCGTCGGCGACGAGCGTGGGCGAGCGATGTGCCCTGCCGACCCGTTGCAGGGTCAGGCCGACGGCGAGGTTGACGAGGGCGGCGCCGGTGGACAGGGCCAGGCCGATCCCGGGCTGGTCGAGCGGTGCGGGCGCGAGGAGCCGCTCGACAGCGGTCCACACGATCGCGGTCGCGGCGACGAAGATCATCGCGCCCTCCACCAGGGCGGAGAGGTACTCGGCCTTGCCATGGCCGAAGTGGTGGGACGCGTCGGGTGGCCGCGCGGCCACGCGCAGCGCGAACAGGGCCACGACCGCCGCCACGAGGTTGACGCCGGACTCCATGGCGTCGGAGAGGAAGCCGACCGATCCGGTGACGACGGCGGCGCCGACCTTGAGGGCGATCGTCACGAGGGCCGCCGCCAGGGACAGCAGCATGAACCGGAAGAGCAGCCGGTCCTCCCGGCTGCCGTGCGGCGCTGAACGGACAGTCATGCCGAGGCCTCCTTCGGATCGTCCATCGCATCATGGCCCAGCACCGGATGCTCCGGAGGGACCGATCCCGACGGAGTCCACGAGATGTTCCCCGGACGGGTAGTCACGGGACACCTTTGTTCGCTAGCGTGCGTAAGTCATCACCTGCCGCCTCAGTCCGGCATCGAGGTGGCTTCATCCAGGAGGTTCGATGAAGAACCGGACCATGGCTCGGGGCCGCACGAACGCCCTGCGCGCACTGACCGCATCGCTGGGCGTGGTCACCGTCAGCAGCCTCACCGGGCTGCCGACCGTCGCCGCACCGGCGGACGACCCGGCGGCTCCCGCCGACACCCCGATCGCAGCCGCCGAGACCCTCCAGATCGTGGATCCCCAGGCCTCGGCCAGCACGCTCTCCCTCTTCTCGTACCTGCGCGACGTGCGCGGCGAGGGGATCCTCTTCGGTCACCAGCACACCACGTCCTACGGGGTGAGCATCGGCGCCGCGGACGGCACGCAGTCCGACGTGAACAACGGCGTCGGCGACTTCCCGGCGGTCTTCGGCTGGGACACGCTGATCATCGAGGGCCGCGAGCGCCCCGGTGTCGCGGAGAACACCCGCGCGCAGAACATCGCCGTCCTCGCCGACTACATCGAGAAGGCGGACGCGATCGGCGGGATCAACACGATCAGCGCGCACATGGAGAACTTCGTCACCGGTGGGAGCTTCTACGACACCACCGGTGACACCCTGCGTGCGGTCCTGCCCGGCGGCGACAAGAACGACGAGCTCCGGGCCTACCTCGACGACATCGCGCTGCTCGCGGACTCCGTCGAGGACGCGAACGGTGACCCGATCCCGGTGATCTTCCGGCCCTGGCACGAGAACGCCGGGTCCTGGTTCTGGTGGGGTGCCGCCTACGGGTCTCCGGGCGAGTACCAGGAGCTGTACCGGTTCACCGTCGAGTACCTGCGTGACGTCAAGGGCGTCGACAACTTCCTCTACGCCTTCTCGCCGGGCGGTGGGTTCGGCGGGAACGCCGACACGTACCTGCGCACCTACCCGGGCGACGAGTTCATCGACGTCCTGGGCTACGACAGCTACGACGACGGCAACGCCGGCGCGGCCTGGCTCAACGGCATCGTCACGGACCTCGGCATGATCGCGGACCTGGCCGACGAGCGCGGCAAGATCTCCGCCTTCACCGAGTACGGCGTGGGCACCGGGGCCCTGAAGCCCAACGGTGAGAACCCGAACCCCACCTGGTACACCGACGTGCTCGACGCCATCAAGGCAGACCCGAGGGCCAGCCGCAGCGCCTACATGGCGACCTGGGCCAACTTCGGACCCGAGCAGTACTTCGTGCCCTACCCGGCGACGGCCGACCTCGCGGAGCACGAGCTGCTACCCGACTTCCAGGCCTACGAGGCCGACCCGGTCTCCTACTTCTCCGACGACCTCACCGGGGTCTTCGACCGGACCGGTCTCACGGCGGCCGAGCCCGCGCCGCTCGTGCACCTGGTCTCCCCGCCGGACGGCTCGCGCGTGGCGAGCTCGCCGACCACCGTTCGGGCGCGGGTCACCGGTGCCGACCCCGACCGGGTGTTCCTGACCGTCGGCGAGGACCCGACCGAGATCGAGCTGGGCCTCGAGGACGACGGCTTCTGGTGGAGCGGCGAGTGGGCCGTCGCGGCCGAGGACCTCGACAACAGCACCGTCGCGGTCACCGTCCACGTCGTCGAGGGCGGGGTCGAGACCCTGACCGACGACGCGTCGGTGGTTCTGGGGCCCAAGCCCACGTTCGGTCCCGGCGTGGTCGACGACTTCGAGGGCTACGGGGACGACACCGCGCTGCGCTCGGAGTACGTCCAGTACAACACCAACACGATCACTCTCGAGACCGCGTCGGCCCCCGAGGGCGCCAAGGCGATGCGGGTCGACTACGACTTCACCGCGCAGCAGTACACCGGGGTCGGCAAGCAGATCAGCGGCGACTGGTCGGGCTTCGGTGCGCTGTCCCTGTGGGTCGACCCGGACGCCAGCAGCAACACGCTGGTGCTCCAGCTGCAGGCCGGTGGGGTCTCCTACGAGGCCTACCCGTCGCTCGCGGGCGACGAGCCCTACGAGATCTCCATCCCGTGGGCGGACTGGGCGCCCGCCCCGTGGGACACCGGCAACGCCGGCCGGAAGATCACCGAGGAGGACCTGGCGAACCTGTCCCAGTTCAACGTCTACATCAACTCCGTGCCCGACGCGGTGGCGACCTCCGGATCGATCGTCGTCGACGCCATCCGGGCGACGGGTGAGCCGCCACCGCCGGTCTTCTCCGACGTGCCGCGGGACCACCCGTACTACACGGAGATCGTCTGGCTGTACGAGCAGGGCCTCGTCGATGCCGGCGACGGCACGTTCGGCCCGGCGAAGGTCGTCAAGAGGCCGGACGTCGCGTCCCTGATCTACCGGTACGCGGACGCCGACCACACGCCCGGGACGGCCTCGCGCTTCCTCGACGTGCCACGCAGCAACGCGCTCTACGCCGAGATCGAGTGGATCGTCGAGGCGCGTCTCATGGACACCCTGCGGATCCCGTTCGCCCCCAGGCTCCAGCTCTTCTTGCCGCGCGCCCCGCTCGACCGGACGTCGGCGGCGGTGCTGCTGCACCGGCTGGCCGGCTCCCCGGCGCCCGCGGGCACCGTCGCCTTCCGGGACATCCCGCGGCAGGGGCCGACGCGCGACGCGATCGCGTGGGCGGTCGAGACGGGCGTCATCAGCCCGACGTCGAGCACGCTCTTCGGCGCGCTGAAGCCGGTGGCGCGGCAGGACATGGCCGGGTACCTCTACCGGTACGACGCCCTGCCCGAGCCGCTCGAGCCGCTGGTCCTGTACGACTTCGGTGACGGGACCCAGGGCTGGTCGGCCGGCAACGGTGCGGTCACCGGCGTCGACGGCGCGCTGGCGGTCACGGCGGGCACGGACGGCACCTGGGTCACGGTCTACCCCGGCTCCCTCGACCTGACGGGAAGGTCCGAGCTGCGGTTCGACCTCGTGGCGACCACGGGGATCGATACCAAGGCGGCCCCCAGGTCGGCGGCAGCTGGACGTGGTGCGAGTCGCCCCTGACGGGCTGGATCGACCAGCCCAGGGTCGATGAGAACGCCGTGGTCCTCGACCTGGCGACCCTCAGCGCCGACTGCACGGCCGGCCTGGCGGACGTCCGTGGCATCAACCTCTACCTCAACGAGGGCGAGCACGTGCTCGACGACGTCGAGGTGCGCTGACGACCCGTGCCCGCCGTCGGCATCTGACGGCGGCGGGCGTCGGGTGGTCGTTTCGCTCGTCGGACCCGGACGACCGACACCACCCGGGAGGCACCCTGACCCCAGCTGGGCAGGGCCCCCACAGCGACCTCTCGGGCCCGGGATGATCGTGATGTTTTCGTTAACATCTGGTGTCCTGAGGGGGTTTGACCGTAGGGCCCTCCGCGATGCACACTTGCCCTGACAGTGCGCATCGCCTGCCCCCTGCGCGGTGCGCACTGTTCTATGCCCGGTCAGTTCCCTGTCCGGTCGGCCGGCCCCCGCAGTGGCCCGACGCGCTGGATCGCATCGATCTGATGCTGCGTCGGAGGATGTCACCCACGCGGCAGGGCCGGCTGACGCATGTCCGGGCCGGATCGCGCACGTCCGGGCCGACTCGCGCATGTCCGGCACGGTTCACGCACGAGCGGCACGGTTCACGCACGAGCGGCGCGGTTCACGCACGAGCGGCGCGGTTCACGCACGAGCGGCGCCGGTGGCCCGGGTGGGTGGTGTTCGCCCGGGTCCGGCGCGGCGGCCGTGCCCAGCCGCCGTACCCGGTTAGCGTGCAAGGGTGACTGCTCCCGCCCGCATCCAGGGACCGGGACCCGATGGCACGGATGCCCCCACGTCGGAGGGCACCGCCCCCGTCGCGGTCCCTCGCCCGACCGCCGCCCAGCTCCTCGACCACGCCCGCGACGAGTGGCGCGCGGCCCTGGTGGCCCGTGCAGGGGACTCGGCGCTCGCCGACGTCGACCGCCTCGGCGATGCCCAGCTCGACCTCTCGGCGGCGCACCCGTCCGGCATCGCCCAGCTCTTCGCCGGGCGTCCCACCCGGCTGTCGAACCTGGTCCGCGAGGGCTCGGCGCTGTCGGCCGCCAAGCGCCGAGCGCGATCCGTCGGTGCAGCCGCGGACGACCACGCGCAGCGGTACGGTCTCGTCTCGGCGTTCCTGGCCATCGGCGTGGCGACCTGGACCGAGCAGGCGGCCGGCGACCCGGTCGTCGACGTGGCAGGGGTCGGCGCGCTCGCGGATGCCGCGGTGCCACGGCGGACGGCCGCGCCGGCACCCGATGCCGCCGACCGGCCGACGGCAGCGCGCACCGTGCACGCCCCCGTCCTGCTCCGGCCGGTCGCGATCACGCCACGGGGTCGGGGCGAGAGCGACTACGACCTGACTCTCGAACCGTCCCTGGAGATCAACCCGCTGCTCGCCACGGCGCTGCGCAGCCGCGGCGCGCTGCTCGACCCGACGGCCCTGGCCCGTGGCGCCTTCACGGCCTCCGGCTTCGACCCGCAGCCGGCGCTCGAGCGCCTCCGTGCCCTCGGCGCAGCGGTGCTCACCGGCTTCAGCCTCGACGAGCGCCTGCTGGTCGGGAACTTCGTGCACCCCGAGCAGACCCTCGTCGACGACCTCGACGCCCAGGGCCCGACGCTGCACCGGCACGAGGTGCTGACCGCCCTGGCCGGCGACCAGCGGTCGATCGACGCGCTCGCCCATCCGTTACCGCCGATGCTGCGGGGTGACCGTCCGCTCGACCAGGAGCGTGGCATCGGTGACCTCGACGCGGCGCAGACCCATGTGCTGGACGCGGTGGCTGCGGGCCACCACCTGCTCGTCGACGCGCCGTCGGGCTCCGACGTGTCGGCGACCCTCGCCGCCATGGTGGCCGACGCCGCCGCGTGCGGCCGCACCGTCCTGTACGTCGCCGGGCACCGCCGCGCGGCGACCGCGCTGACCGCCCGGCTCGCGGCTCTCGGCCTCGACGAGCTGGTCCTGGACATCGCCCCGGACTCCGGCTGGCGCGCCCGGGCCGGTCGGCGGCTGCTCGGTGCGATGACCGTCGAGCCGGTGGTCGTCGACGCCGCGAAGGTCGAGGTCGTCCAGAGCGAGCTCCTGGTCCGGCGACGCCGCCTCAAGGGCTACATCGACGCGCTGCACACGACGCGCGAGCCGTGGGGCGCCTCGGCCTACGACGCGCTCCAGGCCCTCGCCCGACTGACCGCCGGACGACCCACCCCGCAGACGACCGTGCGCCTGACCGCGCCGGTCGCCGAGTCGCTGAACGCCGAGCGGCGTGCGCAGGCGGCCAACGACCTGGTCCGGGCCGCCGGGCTCGGCGCGTTCTCGGACAGCGCACGAGCGACCCCCTGGTACGGGGCGGACCTGCAGACCGCCGACCGTGCCCGCGCAGCAGTGCGCCGCCTCGAGCACCTGCTGGACGACGCGCTCCCTCGCCTGGCCGACCAGGTCGCCCAGGTCGCCGACGCGACCGGCCTGACCCGAGCCACCACCCCGGCGCAGTGGGCGGAGCAGCTCGAGATGCTCGCCGGCGTGCGCAGCGCCCTCGACGTGTTCCAGCCGATCGTCTTCGAACGGTCGGCATCGGACATGGTCGCCGCGACCGCGCCGCGCGAGTGGCGCGCGGAGCACGGCATCGAGATGAGCGCGACCCTGCGCCGACGGCTGCGCAAGCAGGCCAAGGACCTCGTGCGGCCGGGCCGGCCGGTCGCCGACCTGCACGCCGCGCTCGTGCACGTCCAGGCCCAGCGCGAGGTCTGGCAGGCGCACTGCCCGGCCGGTGGATGGCCGCGGATCCCGGACGGCCTGGCGACGATCGAGGTCGACCACCGCGAGGTGCTCGCGGACCTCGACGCGCTGAGCGAGGTGCTCGCCGGGACGCCGGCCGGTGGTCGCCTGGCCGACCTGACCTGGAGCGACCTGGGCGATCGGCTGCGTCGACTCCGACTCGACCGGGCAGCACTCGACACCCTGCCCGAGCGCACGGCCCTCGTCCGGAGCCTCGACCGGCGCGGGCTGGGCGCCCTGCTCACGGACCTTGCCGAGCGCCGCGTCTCGGCCGGACTGGTCAGCGCCGAGCTCGAGCTGGCCTGGTGGAGCACCGTCTTCGAAGAGATCCTCCTGGCCGACCCGGCGCTCGCCGGGTACGACGGCGCAGCACTGGCCCGACTGGTCGCCGAGTTCCGCGCCCTCGACCGGCGACACCTCGAGGACCGCGCGCTGCTGGCCCGGGCCGCGGCGCGTGAGGCGCTGCGGCTGCGGCTGCGCGCGGCGGACGAGCAGACCCAGGCCCTCTTCGGCGAGATCGTCGAGGACCGGTTCACGAGCCTGCGGCTGGCCGTCGAGCGGTACCCGGACGTCGCCCGGCACCTGCGGCCGTGCCTCGTCGCCTCGCCCATGCTCGTGCCGTACCTCCTGCCGGCCACCCGGACCGAGGACCTGGTCATCCTCGACGCGGCCGGGCACCTGCCGCTCGAGAGCGTCGTCAGCGCGCTCGCCCGCGGCCGGCAGGTCGTCGTCATCGGTGACACCCGGTGCACCTCCGGTACGGCACTGGTCCGGTTGGCCCAGGTCCTGCCGTCCGTCGTGCTGCATGCCGACACCTCGCGTCGCGACCCGCACCTGACGACGTTCCTCGCCGACCACGGCTATGCGGGCCGGCTGACCGCGACCCCCCTTCCGGCGACCACGGCTCTGCTGCGGCTCGACGTCGTGGACGGCAGCGGGATGCCGGCGGCCAACGGTGCGGTCGAAGGCACCCGCGCGGAGGTCGAGCACGTCGTCGGCCTCGTCGTGGACCATGCACTCACCCGCCCGGACGAGAGCCTCGCCGTGGTCACCGCGTCGCCCGTGCACGCCGAGCGGGTGCGTGAGGCCGTGATGGCGGAGGTGCGCGACAACTCGGCTCTCGAGCGCTTCTTCCGTCCGGACCAGGCCGAACCCTTCGTCGTCGTCGAGGTCGGCGCGACGCAGGGCCTGAGCCGGGAGGCCGTGATCTTCTCGATCGGCTTCGGCCGGACGCCGCACGGGCGGGTGCTGCACCGCTTCGGTGCGCTGAGCGAGCCGGGTGGCCAGGGTCGGCTGCTCGAGACCCTCGGTGCGACGCGGCACCGGCTCACCGTCGTCAGCTGCTTCACGGCGGAGGACCTCGACCCCGACCGGCTGCGGGCGCCCGGCGCACGCCTGCTCGCCGACCTGGTCGAGCTCGTCGCCGAGCACTCCGACGTGGCCGACGGCGTCGACCGGACGGCGCCCACCGCTGCGGGGCCCGAGCCCGACCGGCTGGTCCTGGACCTCGCCGAGCGGCTCTGGCGTCGCGGGCTCGTCGTCGACCTGGACCACGGTGTGCGTGGCGGGGCGCGCATCCCGCTCGTGGCGGGCCACCCCGACCTGCCGGACGAGATGCTCGTCGCGGTGCTGACCGATGACGAGGCGTACGTGGGTGAGCCCAGCGTGCGGGTGCGCGACCGGCAGGCGGCCGAGCGGCTCGAGCGGCTCGGCTGGACGGTCGTGCAGGTCTGGTCGGCGGCGGTCTTCCTCGACCCGCAGGCCGAGGCCGACGCCATCCACGAGGCCGTGCTGGCCGCGTGCGCGCGACGCCTGGCGAGCCGCCCGGCCGGCCCGACGACGCGGTCGGTACGTGGGCACGTGCAGGAGGCGACTGACGCGCAGGCCGCGGTCGGCATCGCAGCGTCGGCGGACCCCCAGGGCGCCGGCGCGACGGACCCGGCGCCGGCCCACGGGCCGAGGCCGGCAGCGCACGGGGCGGTGCCCGGCGGGCGCCCGGACGTCGAACCGGGTCTGCCGATCAGCGCGTACAGCGACGACCAGCTCGACGACCTGATGACCTGGATCCGGTCGGACGGGGTCGAGCGGGACGACGAGCAGCTGGCCGGCGCGCTGCGGGCCGAGCTCGGCATCGTGCGTCGTGGTTCGCGGATCGACGCCGCCGTGAACGGTGCGGTGCGGCGGTCCCGATGAGCGACCCGGACCCGGCCGAGGGGACGGACCAGACCGCGGTGAACGAGCAGTCCGACGCACCGGACGTGCCTGCTGACGCCCCGCAGGGGCAACGCCGACGCCGACGCCGCGCGACCCGCGGTGTGCCGCGGGCCGACGCCGACCCGGTCATCCCCTCACGCAGCGCGGACGACACCGACGAGGGCTGGGGTGAGCCCAGCGGACCCGGCGACGACGAGCGGTTCCTCCGGGAGGTGCCACCGCACTGGTGACCCGGCTCAGATCTCCCGGCGGGCGGCCAGCAGGTCGCGGATCTCCTGGAGCAGGAGGACGTCCTCGGCGGGTCCCTCTGGCTCGGGCTCGGTGCCGGCCTTGCGACGCTCGGCCAGCGTGTTCATCGGCAGCACGATGACGAAGTAGACGGCCAGGGCGATGAGCAGGAAGTTGATGACGGCACCGAGGATCGCGCCGATCGTGAAGATCGCGCCGTTGATCTCGAACATCCAGACGCTCGTCAGGTCCGGCTGGCCGAAGATCGCGGCGATCAGCGGGTTGATGAAGCCGTCCACGAGCGCCTTGACGACGAGAGCGAACGCGCCGCCGATGACGACCGCGACGGCCAGGTCGATGACGTTCCCACGCAGGACGAAGCTCTTGAACCCGGTGATCATCTGAACCTCCTGAGCGCTCGGGCGCCGGATACCCCGACGCGCGTGATCATTCCACCAGAACGGCTCCGAGTGAACCCTCGTCGCCCGCGGCGGCCAGGCGCCTGCCGTCCTGCGGTGGTACCGCGACCATCACGACGAGCCGGGCCGCCTCGCCGTCGAGGCTCGCCAGGGACGCGCCGGCGCCGGGCCGACCGTCCTGCCCGACATCGACCACCAGGGCCCGGCGGGCCAGCACGTCGGGCTCGGCGGGGCCCGGGTCGCTGTCCGTGCCGAGCAGGGCGTCGAACCCGGAGCCGGGGACCACGAGGTCGATGAGGTCCCCGGTGCGCAGGAAGCCGGGGACGGAGCCGTCGGCGAGCCGGACCGGCACCACGACCGTGCCCGGCGGCGGGTCGAGACCGAACCGGTCGCCCTCGAGCACGGAGTCGACGACGGGTAGGCCCCGGGGCAGCGGCACGACCGCGCCACGGCCGACCAGCTCGTCCGGGTCGCTCAGCGCGCCGTCCGGCACGACGCGCGGCGCCATCTGCACCACCCGAAGGTCCGCGCCGGTCAGCGGCCGGCCGGCCGGGACCTCATGGGCTGTCACGACGACCGGTTGCGTCCGCGGGGGCGGCGGCGCGACGTGACGGACGCCGACCGCGACCGCTGCGACGACCACGAGCGGCAGGACGAACGGACGCAGTCGCCAGAGCGCGATGCGCAGCGCGAGCAGCGCGGCGCTCCGGCGACCGCGGGGCGCTGCCGCTCGTGGCGCCGGCGGTGCAGGCAGCGGTGACCGCGCGGACGGGACGCTCGGGGTGTACGGGGTGCGGCGCGCCATGGCGGCACGCTAGGACGTCGGGGCTGGCGTCCCGACCCGGGTGCGACCGGGTTGTGGACCGGCCGGTGTGGTCCGGGTCCGGGGGATCAGCTGCCGGCAGCGGCGGCGCCGCTGCTCGAGGTGCTGGCGCCGGTCGAGCTGTTGGAGCCGGCCGGCGACGACCCGCTCGTCGATGGCCCGCTCGTCGACGGCCCGGAGCCACCCGAGGTGCTCGGCGCACCGGACCCGCCGGTGCTCCCGGAGGTCGACGAGCCGCCGGAGCCGCCCGTCGACGCTGCGGCGGAGTCGGCCGACCCGCTGCTCGAGGCGCTGTCCGACGTCGTCGAGGCGCTGTCCGACCTCGTGGACGCGGCGATCTTGCCCTTGCGCTCGTTGCGCGCGTCGGTCCGGTAGAACCCGGAGCCCTTGAACACCACGCCGACGTTGCCGAAGAGCTTGCGCAGCCGCGCGCCGCAACGCGGGCAGTCGGTCAGTGCGTCGTCGGTGAACGCCTGCTGGGCGTCGAAGCGGTGATCGCACTGCGTGCACGCATACGCGTAGGTGGGCACGGTTCCTCCAGGACGTCCGGTGAGGTCGGCCGAGCACGCTGGTCCTGCTCCGTCGACGACCCGCCGACTGGCACTCACCCGATCCGAGTGCCAATCGTACGGCCCCGGAGCGCCGGGGCGCGATCCGTCCACGGACGGCGCTCCGCCGCGGACGCCAGGTGGGTCCGGGTCGACCGCCCGTGCACCGGGCCCGGACGGCTCCGGGCGGTTAGTCTCGCTGCGTGCCCCGTCGTCGCGCACTGCGCTACCTGATCGGCGTCGCCGCCGTCGTCGTGCTCGTGCTCGTCGCGGTCGCAGCCGTCGCGGCGACCGTCGTGCGCCGCCCGCTCCCCGAGCACTCGGGCACTCTCGAGCTGCCGGGCCTCACCGCCGACGTCACAGTGCTGCGGGACGCGCTGGGGGTGCCGAGCATCTACGCCGACGACGCCGAGGACCTCTTCCGGGCGCAGGGCTACGTGCACGCCCAGGACCGCTTCTTCGAGATGGACTACCGGCGGCACGTCACCGCCGGACGGCTGTCCGAGCTGGTCGGTGCCGACGACGACGCGCTCGCCGCCGACCAGGTCATCCGCACGTTCGGCTGGCGCGACGTCGCCGCGGACGAGTGGGAGCTCCTCGACGAGGACACGCGCAGCTACCTGACGGCCTACGCCGACGGCGTCAACGCCTACCTCGACACCCACGACCTGGACTCCCTCGGCGTGGAGTACACGGTCCTGGGTCTCCAGGTGGACCTCGGCCCGCCGGAGCAGTGGGACCCCATCGACTCCCTCGCGTGGCTCAAGGCGATGGCATGGGACCTGCGGGGCAACTACGACCAGGAGCTCTCCAGGGCCTTGACGTACGCCACGGTCCGCGACGTCGGCCGGGTCGACGAGCTGTTCCCGCGGTACCCGCAGGAGACCAACCTGCCGATCATCAGCGAGGTCCCGGTCGCGGCCGAGGCGTCCGCGCCGCTGGTGGGCGCGCCGGACGGGACGCTGCTCGGCCCGGACCTGCAGCGCGCCGTCGAGGCAGCCCAGGAGGCGCTCGACGCCGTACCGCACCTGCTCGGGGAGGGCGACGGCACGGGCTCCAACTCGTGGGTCGTCTCGGGCGAGCACACGGCCTCCGGGCTGCCGATCCTGGCCAACGACCCGCACCTGGCGATCTCCGCCCCCGGGATCTGGACGCAGATGGGTCTGTACTGCACCGAGGTCGGCACGGCCTGCCCGTTCGAGGTCTCCGGCTTCACGTTCGCGGGCTTCCCCGGTGTCATCATCGGCCACAACGCCGACCTCGCCTGGGGGCTGACGAGCCTCCGGGCCGACGTCACCGACTTCTTCCTCGAGCGCGTCGACCCGGAGACCGGTACCTACCTGCGCGACGGCGTCCAGGAGCCGCTGGACGTGCGCACCGAGACGATCGAGGTGGCCGGCGGTGACCCGGTCGAGCTCGAGATCCGCTCGACGGTGCACGGCCCGATCGTCTCCGACGTCCTGGAGATCGGCCGGGTCGCGTCGTCGCCGACCGTCGACGGGTTCCACGGTGTCACCGAGGTCGCGCTCGGCTGGACAGCACTGCAGCCAGGACGGACCGCCGACGCGGTGTTCGCCTTCGCCACGGCCTCCGAGGCCGCCGACATCGCCGAGGCAGCCGCGCTGTTCGCCGTCCCCTCGCAGAACATCGTCTTCGCGACCACAGCCGGTCAGATCGGCTACCAGGCACCGGGCCAGATCCCGCTGCGCGCGCGGGTCCTGGACGGACCGGTGCCCTCCGACGGGACCTGGCCCCGACCGGGCTGGGACTCCCGCTACGACTGGCAGGGCTTCGTCGACCCGGCGGTGATGCCGGCCGTCGTCGACCCGGCCGTCGGGTACGTCGTCGCGGCCAACCAGGCGGTGACGTCGGCCGGCGTCGGGCCGTACCTGACCTCCGACTGGGACTACGGCTACCGGTCGCAGCGCATCCGTGACGTGCTCGACGAGCAGATCGCCTCGGGCACGCCGATCGACGTCGAGCTCACCGGCGCGCTGCAGAACGACGCGTGGAGCCCGTATGCGGACGCGCTCCTGCCGGCCCTGCTGGCGGTCCCGGTCGAGGACGACTTCGCCGCAGAAGGCGTCGACCTGCTCCGGGACTGGGACCAGGTGCAGGGCGCCGACTCAGCGGCTGCCGCGTACTTCTCCTCGGTGTGGGCCAACATCCTCGAGCTGACCTTCTGGGACGACCTGCCCGAGGACCAGTGGCCGAGTGGTGACAGCCGCTGGCTCGAGGTCGTCACGCGGCTGCTCGAGGAGCCCGACAACGCCTGGTGGGACGACCGCCGGACCGTCAACGTCGTCGAGAGCAGGGACGAGATCCTGTCGCGCTCGTTGACCACCGCCCGCCTCGAGCTGACGGTCGAGCTCGGCAAGGAGGCGCAGGAGTGGCAGTGGGGACGGCTGCACACCGCAGCGCCGACGCACCCGGTCCTCGGTGGGCCGACGGTCCCCGAGCCGGTCCGCCGCCTCGTCAACCCGCGCCCGCTGCCCGTGCCCGGCGGGTCGTCGATCGTCAACGCCACGTCCTGGGACGCTGCGAGCGGCTCGTTCGCCGTCACGGCGGCCGCCTCGATGCGGATGGTGGTCGACCTCGCCGACCTCGACGCCTCCACGTGGGTCAACCAGACCGGCAGCTCAGGGCACCCCGGCAGCGTGCACTACACCGATCAGTTCGCCGCGTGGGCGGCGGGGGAGACGTTCCCGTGGCCGTACTCGCCGCAGGCAGTCCGGGAGGCGACGAGCCGCGAGCTCACCCTGAGCCCTGAGCCCTGAGCCCTGAGCCGTGAGCCCTGAGCCGTGAGCCCTGAGCCGTGAGCCTGTGGGCCGCCAGCAGGTGAGCCCCGACCCGAGCCGTGGGCCGGTCGACCTCAGACCGTGACGCAGGGCGCGTCGCCGCGGTTGCGCACCCACTGCCAGCCGGCCGGCGTCGCCACGATGTCCACCGGCTGGTCGTGCTCCTGACGGGGCAGCGGCCGCACCTCGGCGTCGTACACCTCGTCCGGGAAGACCATCGCGATCACGCACGCATCGGGGCGCGCGTACGCCAGGACGCGGTCGTACCAGCCGCCGCCCTGGCCCAGCCGCATGCCGGACGTGTCGACCGCGAGCGCCGGTGCGATGATCGCGTCGGCCTGGGCGAGCATCTCGGCGCCGACGGTCGGCCCCGCCGGTTCCGGTGGGCGGCCCGGTGCCCGGACCTCGAGCTCGCTCGCCGAGGTGAACCACGCCCAGTCGCGCTGCAGGCCGGTGCCCAGTACCGGCAGCAGGACCGTGGTGCCCCGCGCGGCGAGGCGTTCGAGCAGCGGGACGGTACCCGGCTCGTTGGGCCGTGCGACGTACGCAGCGACACATCGCGCCGCGCGCACCTGCGGGAGGTCGCCGACCACCATGGCGAAGTCCTCGGCCGCGCGGGCCCGCGCACGGGCGGTCATGCGCTCACGTTCGGACCGGATCGCGCGCCTGAGCTCTTCCTTCACGTCCGTCAGGTCGAGGCCCGGACGGTACGCGGGATACGGCTGGGCTGTGCTGGTCACGGTCACATCATCGCAAAGAAACCATCGATGATGGACCAGGAGTGACGGTTCGGCGGCCGTGGGGTGCCCACCGCGACGCGGCACGACGGGGCCGGATAGCCTGCGTGCCATGACGATCCGCAAAGCCGTGATCCCCGCAGCAGGTCTCGGGACCAGGTTCCTGCCCGCCACGAAGTCCACGCCCAAGGAGATGCTCCCGGTCGTGGACAAGCCCGCCATCCAGTACGTCGTCGAAGAGGCCGTCGCTGCAGGCCTCCTCGACGTGCTGATGATCACCGGTCGCTCCAAGCGCACGCTGGCGGACCACTTCGACACCGTCCCGGAGCTCGAGGCCATCCTCGAGGCCAAGGGCGAGACGGAGCGCCTCGCCCTCGTCCGGCACTCGTCCGACATGGCGAACGTGCACTTCGTCCGGCAGGGCCAGCCGAAGGGTCTGGGCCATGCCGTCCTGTGCGCGCGCCACCACGTCGGGGCCGAGGCGTTCGCCGTGCTGCTGGGTGACGACCTGATCGACCCGCGGGATCCGCTGCTCACCGAGATGATCGCCCTGCAGGAGCGGGTCGGCGGGTCGGTGATCGCCTTGCTCGAGGTCGACCCCGAGCAGGTCCACCTGTACGGCTGCGCCGCTGTCGAGCCGGTCACCGATGGTGCGGCCGGTGGTGGGGCCGATGGCGCGGCCGGCTGGCCGGACGAGGTCAGGGTGACCGGGCTCGTCGAGAAGCCCGATGCGGCCGACGCGCCGAGCAACCTGGCCGTGATCGGCCGGTACGTGCTGCACCCGGCGGTGTTCGACGTGCTCGAGCGCACCCCGCCCGGGCGTGGTGGCGAGATCCAGCTCACCGACGCCCTCGCCACCCTCGCCACGATGCCTGCGGAGCAGGGCGGCGGGGTGCACGGCATCGTCTTCCGCGGCCGGCGCTACGACACCGGTGACCGCCTCGACTACCTCAAGGCCGTCGTGCGGATCGCCGTCGACCGACCGGACCTCGGCCCTGACCTGCGCGCCTGGCTGATCGAGTACGTGTCGACGCTGCAAAGATGAGCGGCCTATGAGATCCGTCTCCGACCACCTGACCGCCGTGCTCGCAGCGGCCCGCCCGGTGTCCCCTCTGGACGTCGTCCTGGCCGACAGTGCCGGGTGCATCCTGGCCGAGGACGTCACGGCTCCGTTCGACGTCCCGTCGTGGACGGTGGCCGGCTGTGACGGCTATGCCGTGCTCGCGGCCGATGTCGGGCTGCCCGGTCCGGGCAGGTCTCCCGACGTCCAGCTGCCGGTCGTGCACGACGCCCCGGTCACGTCCGCGGGTCCGCTGCGGCTCGTGCCGGGGACGGCGATCCTCGTCGCGGCCGGGGCACCCCTGCCGCACGGCGCGGACGCCGTCGTGCCGATGGAGCGGACCGACCGCGGAAGGGCGCGCGTCCTGGTGCACGGCGGGGCGGAGCCGGGCGAGCACCTGCGGCCGGTGGCCCAGGACGCCACGGCCGGCTCGGTGGTGCTGCGCTCGGGGATCCGGCTCGGCGCCCGGCACCTCGCGCTCGCCGCTGCCATCGGGCGGGGTCGGTTGCGGGTGCACCCGGCGCCGCGCGTCGTGGTGGTCTCGGTCGGCGACGAGCTCGTCGAGCCGGGTCGCCGACGTGCTGACGGCGGGGTCTTCGAT
This sequence comes from Cellulomonas sp. KRMCY2, assembly GCF_000526515.1. Classification (NCBI taxonomy): domain Bacteria; kingdom Bacillati; phylum Actinomycetota; class Actinomycetes; order Micrococcales; family Cellulomonadaceae; genus Cellulomonas; species Cellulomonas sp. KRMCY2. The sequence continues at coordinate 415,975 of NZ_JAGF01000001.1, read as the reverse complement.
GCCGACGGTCACGCCCTGGCCGCTGCGGTCAAGGACACCGGCGCCGCAGCCGTACGGGTCGGGCCGGTCGGTGACGACCGCGCCGCGCTGCGCGAGATCCTGGCCGACCAGCTCGTCCGCGCCGACCTGCTCGTCCTGACCGGCGGCCTGAGCGCCGGACCGTGGGACACCGTGACCGACGTGCTCGCCCCGCTCGGGAGCGTGCGCTTCGACCAGATCGCGATGACTCCGGGTCGTCGGCAGGGCTTCGGGACGGTGCGCCAGGACGACGACGTGGCGGACCGCGGCGGCCTGCACGGCCAGGGCAGCGCGCACGCCACCGGTCTGGGCAGCGCCCCCGGACCGACGGCGGCCGGCGCGGGCGTCGACCGACCCGGTGGTATCCCGGTCTTCGCGCTCCCCGGTCACCCCGTCGCTGCGATCGTGTCCTTCGAGGTCTTCGTCCGGCCGGCCCTGCGTGCGATGGCGGGTCACACCGATCTCTTCCGGCCGTCGGTGCGGGCCGCGGTCACGACCCCCTGGGCCTCGCCCGCGGGGCGGCGTCAGTTCGTGCCGGCCACGGTCAGCGGCTCGCCCACGGAGGGCTACCTCGTGACACCGGTCGGCGACCCGTCGACGGTGTCGTTGTCTGCACTGGCCGGCGCCAACGCGCTCGCCGTCGTCGGCGAGGACACCACACTGGTCCGGGTGGGCGACCCGCTCGTCTGCCTCGTCCTCGAGGTCGTCTGACATGGCCAAGGGGTGGCCGGTTGTCCTGACCGAGGGTGACGTCGTGCTCCGGCCGTTGCGCCGCCGTGACGCCCGCGCCTGGCTCGCGGCGCGCGCGAGCAACGCCGCCTGGCTCGAGCCGTGGGAGGCGACGTCGCCGGAGGCCGTCACCGGGCCCGCCCCGACCTTCGCGGAGTTCGTCCGCCAGATGTCGAGCCAGGCCCGCGCGGGTACGGCGCTGCCCCTGGTGATCCAGTACCGCGGCGAGCTGGTCGGCCAGCTGACCGTCGCCACCATCGTCCGCGGCTCGTTGTGCTCGGGGAGCATCGGCTACTGGGTCAGCGAGCACGTCGCGGGCCGCGGCCTGGCGCCGACGGCGGTCGCGATGGCGATCGACCACTGCTTCGGCCCGGTCGGCCTGCACCGGGTGGAGATCAACATCCGGCCGGAGAACGCCGCGAGCGTGCGCGTCGTGGCCAAGCTCGGGCTCCGCGACGAGGGTCTGCGCGAGCGCTACCTGCACATCCAGGGCTCGTGGTGCGACCACCGGACGTTCGCGATCACCTCGGAGGAGGTGCCGGACGGTCTCCTCGCCCGGTGGCGGACCGCCGGCGGTGCCTGAGAACGACGCCGGCGGAGCCTGAGAACGACACCGGTGTAGTTCAGGCCTCGACACGCCGCGCCGGCTCCTGTCGAGGTGCGCCCGGCTCACCTACCGTCGTGACGTGAGGAACCAGGCCGGCTTCGTGGTGCTCGCCATGGCCGGTCTGTGGATCGCGTACCTGGTGCCGCACCGGCTGCGGTTCCGCCAGCAGCTGCTCGAGTCGCGGACGGATGACCGATTCTCGGAGCGCCTGCGGGTGCTGCGGGTGGCCACGACCGCCGAGCAGGGTACGGATGCCGCGCGGCAGATGGCCGCGCGGCCGGGACAGGTGCAGCTGCACCCGTCCCGAGAGGGCGCACGACGAGGAGACGGGTCCATGGACCGACCGCACGCCACCCGGGACCGGATCTACGCCGACGCTGCCCGCCGCACCGCGGCCGAGCACGCCCGGCGCGCCGCCCACCTCGCCCGGCGGCGAGCCGCAGCCCGACGTCGTGCCGTGCTCACCGTGGTGCTCCTGGTCGCCGTCGCCGGCGGCTGGACCGCAGTCGGCACGATCGGTGCAGGCCTCGCCCTGGGCGCGACCCCGTCGGTGCTGCTCGTCGCCGTCCTGGGCCTCGGCCGCCGGGCCGTGCTCGCCGGGGCGCGCGCCGACGCGGCCTGGGCGGCCGGTGCAGAGCACCGGGTACCCCTGCCGGGCTCGAGCCGGCGGACCTCGACCGGTGGGCGCACGCCCTCGGTCACCGGCCGGGCCGTGCACCCGTCCGATGCGACGACCGAGGTGATGGCACGGGTTCCTGCCGTGGCGGCCGACAGCGCCGCTGCGCCGTCGACGGGTGCCGGCGACGGATCGTCGGACACGGGTGCGACTGCTTCGGTCCGCGGTGGGGCCACCGCGGACGCTGCCATGCCCGAGGCCTCGACCTGGGCGCCGGTTCCGGTGCCACGGCCCGCGTACACGCTCAAGCCCGCCGCCCGCCGCGCCGAGCCGGCACCGCTGGTCCTCGACGACTGGTCGCAGTCCGCCGCGACCACCGTCGTAACCGTCGCAGGTTCGGCCGACGACGAGCAGGCCGTGGACGGATCCCGGTCCGACGGCCGCGGCACGGCTCCGAGCACCGGTGGCCTGAGCCTCGACGCGATCCTGGCCCGACGGCGCGCAGCGGGCGAGTGAGCGCACTCCGCACGTGACAGGCGGTGTCTGGTGGGCACCAGGCACGCGCCCGGTAGGCACCAGGTAGGCACCAGGTAGGCACCAGGCAGCGACCGTCGGGTGCTAATCTTTATCCGCTCTGGGGCTGTGGCGCAGTTGGTAGCGCGTCTCGTTCGCAATGAGAAGGTCAGGGGTTCGAATCCCCTCAGCTCCACCATGTGATGTCGCAGGACATCGGCAACAGGCCGGACCCTCAGGGTCCGGCCTGTGTGCGTTGTCGGGGTCGGCAGTCCCTGGTGCTGTCGATGGTGCGCTCGCGCGTCGGTGCTCATCTCACGGGTTGGACTTCTCAGAGTTGCGCTGTCCCCGCCGATAGGGGAGACACGCCGAGCACTCCGCTCGTCGACAAGGGCAAATCCGTCGCGAGGCGGGGACGCAAAGCCACGGGACCCACGCGGTCAGCCGGGCTACCGAAGAGGGAGTTCAGCTCGTGCGCACATCCATCAAGCTTCTCGGCGCCCTCGCGGCCGCCGGCCTTGTCGCCGCCGGCGGCTCCGCGCTCACTGCCAACAACACGGGCGTCGAGGCCGCCAACGTCGGCTACCAGTCGGCCGTGATCTCCGGCGTCACCGTGTCGAACGTCGAGTACGTGGTCGATCCGCTGGATGCCAGCATGCTGTCGGAGATCGTCTTCACGGAGGCCCCGGACGTCTCCGCGGGGCACCTGGCGATCCTGACGGTCAACGGGCCCACGCAGACCCAGATCACGTGTGACACGTCTGTCGCCCTGACGATCACGTGCCTGACCCCGTCGCTCGTCATCTCCACGATCACATCGATCGCCCTGACGGTCACGACGATCTAGCCGGCACGCGAGGACGAGGCGTCGCCACCCGCGGCGCCCCGTCCGTGACCGAGGGGAGGTGTCGTGAAGCGTCGCGTGGTGCTGCTGATCGCCCTCACCGGCCTGCTCGTCGTCCTGCTCGCCCCGCCGTCGGTCGGCGGTTCCACCTCCTACGTCATCACGCGCGGAGCGAGCATGGAGCCGCGGTTCCACACCGGTGACCTGGCGGTCGTCCGGGCCGGTGGCGACTACTCCGTCGGCGACGTGGTGGCCTACCGGAGCGACCTGCTCAACTCAGTCGTCATGCACCGCATCGTCGCCGTCGAGGACGGTCGCTACACGTTCCAGGGTGACAACAACTCCTGGCTCGACCCGGAGCAGCCCACCGCGACCGACCTCATCGGCGCGCTCGTCGTGCGGGTGCCGCAGGGCGGCACCTGGCTCGAGCGGGTGACCGGCCCCGTGGGGCTCGGTGTGGTCGCCTTCGCGCTGGTGGCCGGCGGCGGGACCGCCGCGCACACGCGGCATCGACGACGGGCCAGGGGCGCGGCTCGGCACAGCATCAGCCGACCGAGCCGTCCGAGCAGCACCAGCCACACGACGATGCCGACCTTGGCCGCCGCACCCCCGTGGATGCGGACCGCCGCGGCCGGCACCGGTGTCCTCGGCGTGCTCGGCCTCGCGCTCGGCGCCCTGGCATGGACCGGTCCGCTGACCGAGCCGACGGTCGGCCAGGAGCCGACGGGCCGGACGATGACGTTCTCCTACACGGCGTCGGTCCCGCCGTCGGCGGCCTACGACGGCACGACCGTGACGTCTCCCAGCCCGGTGTTCCGCACGCTGGCCGACACCGTCGACGTCCAGCTCGCCTACCGAGGACCCTCGGGCCAGATCACCGTGGACGCGGAGCTGTCCACAGCCGGCGGGTGGCGGTCCACCGTTCCGCTCACTGGTCCGGTCGACGTCGCCGACGACCAGGCGGAGCTGGCGGTCAGGCTGGACCTGGTCGCCCTCGAGGCCCGGGCGCAGGCCGCGGCCCTGGCCACCGGGATGCCGGCCGACCAGGTCACCGTCGACGTCGTGGCCTCGGTGCAGTCCGGCGACCTGCCGGCGTTCGCGCCCGCCCTGCACCTGCTGCTGTCCGACCTCCAGCTCCGGCTGGTCGGCGACGCCTCGGCGCTGACGGTGGTGGATGCCGCGGTCGTCGATCGGGTCGCCGAGACGCCCCGATCGATCGCCTTCGGGAACGTCTCGATCTCGGTCGCGACGGGTCGGGCCGTCTCCGGGTGGCTGGCCCTGGGGTCGTTGCTCGTGGCCGCGGCTCTGATCGTCGCGCTGCGCCGGATGTCGCTGCCCGGCGAGGACGCCGAGATCCGGAACCGCTACGGCTCCATGATCGTCGTCGTCCAGCCCATGGTCACCCCCGCCGGACGTCCGGTGGTGGACGTCCCCGAGTTCGCCACCCTGGCGAAGATCGCCGAACGCTACGGGCTGCTCGTCCTGCACTGGACCCGGAGCGGTGTCGGCACCTTCGTGGTCCAGGACGAGGGCACGACCTACCGCTACCGCGCGAGCGTGGATGCGCCGCCGCGCGCCCGGGGCCGTGGATCGACCGCCGCCGCTGCGCCGGACCGGGGCCTCGCCCTCACGGCAACCCACGGGCCGCCGTCGCACCGGTCGCCGGACGTCGGAGCGGTCCGGCCGGGTCTGCCGCACCAGGGGTGACAGGTGGCCTCCGGTGCAACAGACTCGCGACATGAGCCTCGACCCCGTGTCCAGCAACCCCGACCACTACCGCATCGTCTTCGAGAACGACCGGGTCCGTGTCCTGGAGTACACCGACGTCCCCGGTGACCGCACCACGCCGCACCAGCACCCCGACTCGGTGATGATCACGATGAGCTCCTTCGCCCGCCGCCTGCACGCCGGCTCCGGCTACCGGGACGTCGAGCTGTCCGCGGGCAAGGCGATGTGGCTGCCGGCGCAGCAGCACGCCGGCGAGAACGTCGGCGAGAGCCCGACCCACGCGCTCTTCGTCGAGCTCAAGGAGACACCGGGTGCACCGTCCGCGGCCGAGGGCCAGGCGCTGGGCCCGCAGTGACCGCTGACGTCCCGATCCTCCCGATCATCCCGGCCCCCCTGACGGTCGAGCCGCGCCCGGGCGCGCCGTTCGCGGCCGTCGCGGGCATCCGGGTCGTGACCGGTCGGCAGTCCGAGGCCGTCGCGGCGGCCGTGCTCGTCGCCAACCGGATCGGGCGACGCTGCGGCTTCCCGGTCGCGGTGGTCCAGGACGACGACGGCTCACCCGGCGCGATCGTGCTGCGCATCACCTCCCGGTATGCAGACCTCCCGGTGCCCGCGGACCTGGACCCGGAGCTCGCCGCGGAGGCCTACCGGCTCGAGGTCAGCGCCGAGCGCGCCGTCGTGACGGCCCTGGGCGGTGCCGGGCTGCTGCGCGGCATCCACTCCCTGCAGCACCTCGCCCGACCGGGTACCGGCGAAGCGATGTTCGACTTCTCGCCGGTCCTCGTCGTCGACCACCCACGCTTCGCATGGCGGGGCCTGAGCCTCGACGTCGCGCGGCACTTCTTCGGTGTCGACGACGTCAAGTCCGTCCTGAACGTGATGGCCACGTTCAAGCTCAACGTCCTGCACCTGCACCTGACCGACGACCAGGGGTGGCGGCTGCGGATCGCGTCGCGCCCCGCCCTGACGGACGTCTCCGGCCTGACGGCGGTCGACGGGGACCCGGGCGGCTTCTACACCGAGCAGGACTTCGCCGAGATCCTCACCTATGCCGCCGCGCGGTACATCACAGTGGTCCCCGAGATCGACCTCCCGGGCCACGTCAACGCGGCCCTGCACGCATGTGGCGAGCTGACGCCGTCCGGGGAGCCTGCGCCGGCGTACACCGGGGTCGACGTCGGATTCAGTCGGCTCCACGTCGACCTGCCCGCGACGGCGCCGTTCATCCGGGACGTCCTGGGCGACGTGGCCCGGATGACACCGGGTGGCTTCGTGCACATCGGGGGCGACGAGGTGCTGACCATGGAGCCGGCGGAGTACGAGGCCCTGATGACCCTCGCCGCCCAGGAGGTCCGGCTCGCGGGCAAGGCGGTCGTCGGCTGGCAGGAGATCACCGGCGTCCTGGTCCCGGGGGACGGACGGCCTGCCCCGTGGTGGGTCCGGGACGTCGTCGTGCAGTACTGGGACGAACGTTCCGGCGGTGCGGCCGTCGTGGCCGCCGCTGCCGCCGGTGCGCGGGTCCTGCTGTCACCCGCCACCCGGACGTACCTCGACCTGCGGTACGACGCGTCGACGCCGATCGGCACCGAGTGGGCCGGGACCCTCAGCCTGCGCGAGAGCTACGAGTGGGAGCCGCTCGACGTGCTGCCGGGCGTGCCGGCCGGCCAGGTCCTCGGCGTCGAGGCCGCCCTGTGGACCGAGACGGTCCGGACGGTCGACGACCTGTTCGTGCTCCTGCTGCCGCGGCTCGCAGCGGTGGCCGAGGTGGCCTGGTCCGCCCCGCACCGGCGGGACTGGGACAGCTTCGCCCGGCGGCTGCCGGCGCATGCCGAGCGCTGGGACGAGTCCGGGCTCACCTGGTACCGCGCGCCGGAGGTCAGCTGGTGACCGGCCGGCTCAGACCCAGCTCGGCAGCCACTGGTGCAGCTGCCAGGTGCGGAACGTCGTGACCTGGCCGGTCCACAGCGGGTAGAAGTACCAGGACGTCGCGAGCACGGCCACGGCCACGACGACGACGACCGTCCGGACGATGCGGCGGCGTGCCTCGTCCGCGTCACCCCAGGCGAGCAGCCGCGCGCCCGACCAGGTGACGGCCAGCACCAGCCAGGGCAGGAACGCGACAGCGTAGAACGCGAAGATCGTGCGTTGCGGGAACGCGAACCACGGCAGCCAGCCGGCCGCGATCCCGGTGAGCACCGCCGCTGCGACGCCGTCGCGCCGGCGGACCGCCCACCAGAGGCAGGCCAGGACGGCGAACGCCGCGAGCAGCCACAGCACGGGGTTGCCGAGCGAGGTGACGGTCTGCGAGCAGCGGTCGGCGCCGCAGATCTGCTGAGCCGGCTCGGGTGAGACGTAGAAGAACGCCGTCGGACGCCACTGCACGATCCAGGTGATCGGGTGCGAGGCGTAGGAGTGGTCGTCGGTGAGGCCCGTGTGGAAGTCCCACATCTCCTGGTGGAACCGCACGAGCGATCGCAGCGCGTCGGGCAGCCAGGTGACGCCCTGCCCGGGATGGGCCTGCGCCCAGCTGCGGTCGTAGGCGTCCGGTGAGCGGAACCAGGAGAACCAGCTGGCCAGGTAGGTCAGCGCGGCGACCGGCACCAGGCTGACGAAGGCCGGCCCGGCGTCGCGGAGCAGCGCCGCCTGCCACCAGCGGCGCACCCCGGCCCGGTAGCGGGTCGAGGCGTCCCAGCCGACGGTGAGCAGACCGAACGCTGCCAGGAACCACAGCCCGGACCACTTGGTACCCACCGCCAGGCCGAGCAGCACGCCGGCGGCGAGTCGCCACGGCCGCAGCCCGAGGCCGGGTCCCCAGCGCCCCGGGGCGCGTGGTGGGGCGGTGGACCCGAGCATCCGCTGCCTGGCCCGGTCGCGGTCGATGAGCAGCGCCCCGAAGGCCGCCAGGACGAACATCATCAGGAAGCCGTCGAGCAGTGAGGTGCGGGAGTGCACGATGGCTGAGCCGTCGACGGCGAGCAGCAGGCCGGCGACCAGGCCGAGCGAGGTCGAGGCGAACAGGCGGCGTGCGATCCGGGTCAGCAGCAGCACCGACACGATCCCGGCCAGCGCCGCGCCGAGCCGCCAGCCCACCGGGTCCTGGGCGCCGAGCAGCCGCATCCCGAGCCCGACCAGGTGCTTGCCGACGGGCGGGTGGACCACGTAGCTCGCCCGATCGGAGTAGCCGTCGACGTCGCCGGCCTCGAAGGCCGGGTTGGGGTCGTCGCCCCAGGCAGCCTCGTAGCCGAGGCGCAGCAGCGTCCAGGCGTCCTTCACGTAGTACGTCTCGTCGAAGACCAGCGTGGGGATCCGGTCGAGTCCGGGCAGCCGCAGCGCCGCGGCAAGGCCGGTCACCCCGAGCGCCCCGAGCCAGCCGGCCAGACGGGTACGGGCAGGTGTGCCTCGGCGCCGGTCCGCCGCGATGGTCGTCACGCGGGTCATCGTAGGTGGCCTAGCCTGGCGGCCATGAGCACCGGGCGGATCGTCCTGGCGGCCACGCCGATCGGCAACACCGAGGACGCCTCGCCGCGGCTGCGTCACCTGCTGGCGACGGCCGACGTCGTCGCTGCGGAGGACACCCGTCGGCTGGGCGGTCTCCTCCAGCGCCTGGGTGTCCGCACGACCGGCCGGGTCGTGAGCCACCACGAGCACAACGAGGCCGCGCGGGTGGCCGACCTGCTCGAGGTCGTGCGGGCCGGGGGCACCGTCCTGGTCGTGTCGGACGCCGGCATGCCCACGGTCTCCGACCCGGGCTTCCTGCTGGTCAGGGCGGCTGTCGAGGCCGGGCTGCCGGTGACCACGGCGCCCGGGCCCAGCGCCGTGCTCGCCGCGCTCGCCGTCTCGGGGCTGGCCACCGACAGGTTCTGCTTCGAGGGCTTCCCGCCCCGCAAGGCCGGCGAGCGGGCGACGGTCTTCGCCGACCTCGCGCGGGAGCGTCGCACGATGGTCTTCTTCGAGGCGCCGCACCGGCTCGCGGCGACGCTGGCGGCGATGGCCCGTGCCTTCGGCGCGGACCGCCCGGCCGCCGTCTGCCGTGAGCTGACCAAGACCTACGAAGAGGTCGTGCGGGGCGGGCTCGACGAGCTCGCCACCTGGGCGTCGGGCGAGGTCCGCGGTGAGATCGCGATCGTCGTGGCCGGTGCACCCGGGAAGGAGGCGAGCATGCCCGACCTGGTCGTGGAGGTGCTCGCCCGCGCAGACTCCGGGGAGCGGCTCAAGGATGCGGTCACGGCCGTCGCCGAGGCGACCGGGGTCGCCAAGCGTGAGCTCTACGCGGCGGCGCTCGCCGCCCGCAGACCCTGAGCCGCGGCCCCGTGCCCGTGCGTCGACGCGCCGGGTGCGGGACGGCGTGCCGTCGCCGTCTTCGAATCGTTACGATCCTCCTGTGACGGGCACACCGCTGGAGGACACCTACCAGGCCGAGCGACCGCTGCGCACCCTTGTGCGGCTGTACTCCGGGCAGCGCTGGCGGCTCGGTCTCGCCGCCGTCGCGTTCGCGGTCAAGCACTCGCCGGTCTGGGTCATGCCGGTGCTCACGGCCGACGTGATCGACATCGTCGTCGAGCACCGGCCGCTACGGGAGCTGTGGACCGTCGGTGCGCTGATGGGCCTGTTCATCGCGCAGAACCTGCCCCTCGCGACGCTCTACATCCGCCAGCTCAGCGTGGCGATCCGGACGGTCGAGACGGGCCTTCGGATGGCCCTGTGCCGTCGGCTCCAGGAGCTGTCGATCGGCTACCACCGGCGGGTCAGCGCCGGCGTCCTGCAGGCGAAGATCGTGCGCGACGTCGAGAACGTGGTCGAGAGCACCCGGCAGACCTTCGACACCGGGATGGCAGCCGTGACGACGCTCATCGGCGCCCTGGTCCTGACCGCGGTCCGGGTCCCGGAGTTCCTGCCGGTGTTCGCCCTGACCGTCCCGGCGGCGGCGGCGCTCGTCGCCGCGATGCGCCGGCGCATCCAGGCCCACAACGCGGTCTTCCGGACCGAGGTCGAGCGGATGTCGGCGCGGGTCAGCGAGATGACGCACCTGATCCCGATCACTCGGGCGCACGCCCTCGAACGCATCGAGCTGGACCGGGTCGACGCGACGCTCGTCGGCGTCCGCGAGGCCGGGATCCGGCTCGACGTCGTCAACGGACGGTTCGGCGCGCTGGCCTGGATCACCTTTCAGCTCCTCTCCGTCGGCTGCCTCGTCGGTGCCGCCTGGGTCGCCTGGACCGGGACGTTCGCGGTCTCCGCAGGCGACGTCGTGATGCTCTCGAGCTACTTCGTGACCCTGACCGGAGCGGTCACCGCGCTGATGACCCTAGCGCCTGCCGTCAGCAAGGGGCTCGAGTCGATCCGGTCGATGGGCGAGGTGCTCAGTGAGCCCGACATCGAGTCCAACGCGGGCAAGACGGCGGTCCCGTCGGTCGCCGGCGCGATCGAGTTCGACCACGTGACCTTCGCCTACGCCGATGCGCCGACCGAGCCGGCCATCGCGGACCTGACCCTGCACGTGACGCCGGGGGAGACGATCGCGCTCATCGGCCCGTCCGGGTCGGGCAAGTCCACCCTGCTCAACATGGTCATCGGCTTCCTTGCGCCACAGGCGGGGCACGTGCGCCTCGACGGGCGGGACCTGGCCGGGATCGACCTGCGCACCTACCGTCGTTTCCTCGCCGTCGTGCCGCAGGAGTCGCTGCTCTTCGAGGGCACGGTGCGTGACAACGTGACCTACGGCAACGCCGAGCTGTCCGACGAGACCGTCCGGCGGGCACTGCGCGACGCCAACGCGCAGGAGTTCGTCGAGCAGATGGGCGGGCTCGACGCGATGATCGGCGAGCGCGGCGCGCGGCTCTCGGGTGGCCAGCGCCAGCGGCTCGCGATCGCCCGGGCCCTGGTCCGTGACCCCCGGGTCCTGGTGCTCGACGAGGCGACGTCGGCCCTGGACACCGCATCGGAGCGCCTCGTCCAGGAGGCGCTCGCGCGCCTGATGCGGGGCCGGACGACGTTCGTCGTCGCGCACCGGCTGTCGACGATCCGCGGCGCGCACCGGATCGCGGTGATGCGTTCCGGCCGCATCGAGGAGATCGGGTCGCACGCCGAGCTCATGGCGGGAGGCGGCAGCTACGCCGAGCTGCAGCGCCTGAGCGGTCTGGTTCGCTGACCTCAGACGGACCGTGCGACCTCAGGCGGCCTGTGCGATCTCGGACGGACTGTGACCTCGGACGGACTGTGCACCTCAGACGGACTCTGCACCTCAGACGGACTCTGCGGTGGCCAGCTCGGCGCCGGCCGCGGCCATCTCGGCCCGCGCCGCAGCGCCCTGCTCAGCCGTGACCGGGACGGTCAGGTCCGTCAGCACGCGCACCGTGAACCCGGCCCGCAGCGCATCGAGGGTCGTGGCCTTGACGCAGTGCGACTCGGCGATGCCCACGACGTCGACGGCCTCGATCCGGCCTCGCGCGAGGATCGTCGCCAGGTCCCGCCCCGCGTCGTCCACCCCCTCGAAGCCCGAGTACGCGGCCTCGTGCCGACCCTTCTTGACGCACGCGTCCGGGAACAGGTCGTTCAGGGCAGGGTGCAGCTCGGCCTCGGCGGTTCCCGCGACGCCGTGCGGCGGCCAGGTGTCGACGAAGTCCGGCTCGGCAGGGGGCGTGGCGAAGTGCGGACCAGGGTCCTCGTGCCAGTCCTGCGTCGTGACCACGAGCTGGTAGCGGCTCCGGTGGGTCGCAGCGAAGTCGGCGATGGCGTAGGCAACCGCAGTCCCGCCAGCGACGGGCAGCGCGCCGCCCTCGCAGAAGGTCGGCTGCACGTCCACCACCAGCAGGGCCCGACGCGGGCCACCGGACGGCTGGATCTGCTCACTCATCGGGCCAGGGTAGGCCGCTCCGCTCCCGTCCGCCGCTCCGCTCCGCCGTTCACCGGTCTACCTGCCCGCTCACCGGTGGCAGGTCGGGGGTCGCCGCACGAGACTGGGCGAGAGCCAGGGACGGGAGCGCGCGCATGGTCGAGGGTTCATCGACGAGGTGGGGCCGGACGGCCCGCCGGATGGTCGGCCGCGGTGGCCTGGTGATCGCGCTCGTCCTGACGGCGTCGTGCACCGCGGCTGAGCCGCAGCCCGCGTCCGCGACGTCGTCGTCGTCGCCGGCGTCCGCCCCGAGCAGCCCCCCGCCCCCGGTCGCGCCGGAGCCGTCAGCACCCCCGTTCCCTGCCGGACCGGAGCTCCCCGCAGCGACCGCGACGCCCCAGGACGTCGTGACCGGCCTGGTCACACCGTGGGCCCTGGCGTTCCTGCCCGGCGGCGCTGTCCTGGTCACCCTGCGGGATCCCGGGCAGGTGCTGCTGCTCACGGATGCCGGAGCCGCCCCGCTCACCGGCCCGGGCGCCGAGGCGCTCGCCGCCACGACCCGCCACGGCGGGGAGGGCGGCCTGCTCGGCGTCGCCGTCGCGGACGACGTCGCGCAGACCGGCCTGGTCTACCTCTACCGCACGACGGACCAGGGCAACGAGGTGGTCCGCACCGTCCTCGACGCCGTGACGGGCACGCTGGGCGAGCTGGTTCCCGTTCTGCAGGGGATCCCCGCGGCGGGCAACCACAACGGCGGGCGGATCGCCTTCGGACCCGACGGGCAGCTCTACGTCGGCACCGGCGACGCCGGGACCCCTGACGCCGCACAAGACCCCGGATCGCTCGCCGGGAAGATCCTGCGGGTCACGCCCGAGGGTGCGCCGGCGCCCGGCAACCCGACCCCCGGCAGCCCGGTGTGGAGCCTCGGCCATCGCAACGTCCAGGGCCTGGGCTGGGACCCGGACGGCCGGATGCTGGCGAGCGAGCTCGGCCAGAACACCTACGACGAGCTCAATGTGATCGAGCCGGGCAACAACTACGGCTGGCCGGTGGTCGAGGGCCGCGGTGGCGTGGCGGGGATGGTCGACCCGGTCGTCACCTGGTCGACGGATGTCGCCTCACCGAGCGGGATCGCGGTGACCGACGCCGGGGTGTACGTCGCCGCACTGCGCGGTCAGCGCCTGTGGGCCGTGGGTCTCCTGCCGGACAGCTTCGCCGATCCGGTGGACGCGCAGGTCGGTGAGCTCGGCCGGTTGCGGGACGTCCACCTCGGCCCGGACGGAGCCCTGTGGATCCTGACCCAGAACACCGACGGGCGCGGGTCGCCGCGCGACGGGGACGACCGTCTGGTGCGGATCGAGCTGCCCTGACGGCGCGGCCCGGACGGGCGCGAGATCGTCAGTAGGATCGTGGCCCATGGCCCACATCCTCTCGGCGGTCGCCTGGCCGTATGCCAACGGACCCCGCCACATCGGACACGTCGCAGGCTTCGGTGTCCCGTCCGACGTCTTCAGCAGGTACATGCGGATGGCGGGTCACGACGTCCTGATGGTCTCCGGGACCGACGAGCACGGGACGCCGATCCTGGTGCAGGCCGAGCAGGAGGGTGTCGGCCCGCAGGTCCTGGCCGACCGCTACAACCGGGTGATCGTCGAGGACCTGACCAAGCTCGGGCTCTCCTACGACCTGTTCACCCGGACCACGACGGGCAACCACTACGCCGTCGCGCAGGAGATGTTCCGCACGGTGCACAAGAACGGGTACCTGGTCGAGCAGACGACCATGGGCGCGATCTCCCCGTCGACCGGACGCACCTTGCCGGACCGCTACATCGAGGGCACCTGCCCGCGGTGCGGCTACGACGGCGCCCGCGGCGACCAGTGCGACAACTGCGGCAACCAGCTCGACGCGATCGAGCTGAAGAACCCGCGCAGCCGGATCAACGGCGAGACGCCGGTGTTCGTCGAGTCGAACCAGTTCTTCCTCGACCTGCCCGCCCTGGTGGACTCCCTCGAGGCCTGGCTCCGCTCGCGTGAGGCGTGGCGCCCGAACGTCCTGAAGTTCTCGCTGAACCTGCTGGCCGACGTGCGGCCGCGCGCGATGACCCGGGACATCGACTGGGGCATCCCGGTGCCGCTCGACGGCTGGGAGTCCAACCCGAGCAAGCGCCTGTACGTGTGGTTCGACGCCGTGATCGGCTACCTGTCCGCCTCGGTGGAGTGGGCGCGGCGCACGGGTGACGTCGACGCCTGGCGCGCGTGGTGGAACGACGAGCAGGCGCGGTCGTACTACTTCATGGGCAAGGACAACATCACCTTCCACTCCCAGATCTGGCCCGCCGAGCTGCTCGCCTACGACGGCCGTGGCTCGCGCGGTGGCGCGCCGGGTGCCTACGGGGCGCTGAACCTGCCGACCGAGGTCGTCTCGAGCGAGTTCCTGACGATGGAGGGCAAGCAGTTCTCGTCCTCGCGCGGCGTCGTGATCTACGTGCGCGACATGCTCGCCCGCTACCAGCCGGACGCCCTGCGCTACTACATCTCGATCGCGGGCCCGGAGAACCAGGACTCCGACTTCACCTGGGCCGAGTTCAAGCGCCGGACCAATGACGAGCTCGTCGCCGCCTGGGGCAACCTGGTCAACCGCACGGCGAACCTCATCCACAAGAACTTCGGTGAGATCCCGGCGCCCGGTGTGCTCGAGCCGGCCGACCGGGAGCTGCTCGCCGCGACCCAGGGCGGCTTCGCCACTGTCGGCGAGATGGTCGGCGCGCACCGGCAGCGCGCCGCTGTCGGTGAGGCGATGCGCCTGGTGACCGAGGCGAACCGCTACCTGTCCGAGACCGAGCCGTGGAAGCTCAAGGCCCCCGAGCAGCGCGAGCGCCTCGCGACCGTGCTGAGCACCGCGGCCCAGGCGATCAGCGACTGCCGCACGATGCTCTCACCGTTCCTCCCGCACTCGGCCCAGGTCGTGCACGAGGCCTTCGGCGGTACCGGCACCGTCTCGCCGCTGCCGCGGATCGAGGAGGTCACGGACCTCGACGACCCGTCCCGGCAGTACCCGGTGATCACCGGCGACTACACCCTCGGGCAGACGCTCGCGGCGTGGGCGTCGGTGCCGGTGGTGCCCGGCACCCCGGTCGGACCGGCGGTGCCGGTGTTCACCAAGCTCGACGACTCGATCGTCGAGACGGAGCTCGAACGGTTGCGCGACGAGAGCAGCGGGGCCTGACCGTGGCCGGCAGCCGCGAGCGTGACCGCTCCTGGCCACCGGATCCCGAGCCGTTGCCGCACCCGATCGTCGACGGGCACACCCACCTGGACAGCCCGGCGCCCGGCGCGCGGGGGTTCGACGGGGTCGGCGAGCCGCCGACGGTGGCCGAGCAGATCGCCAGGGCGGCGGCGCTCGGGGTGACGCGCATCGTGCAGGTCGGCTGCGACCTGCCGGCGGCACGCTGGACCGACCGGCTGGTCCGCGAGCAGCCGGCGGTGCTCGGCGCTGTGGCGATCCACCCCAACGAGGCACCCCTGCACGCCGGTGTCCAGGAGGTCGCACCGGACGGGCTGCCGCCGGCACGGGACCCACGGCACGACGTCGGGCTGGACGAGGCGATCGCCGAGGTCGCCGCCCTGGCCCGGGGCAACGACCGGATCCGGGCCATCGGCGAGACGGGCCTCGACCACTTCCGGGGTGGTGACCGGGCGCGGCGCGTGCAGCGCGACGCGTTCCGGGCACACGTCGCGATGGCCAAGGAGCTCGGCCTCGCCCTGCAGATCCACGACCGCGACGCCCACGCCGACGTGCTCGCCGTGCTCGAGCGCGACGGGGCACCGGAGCGCACCGTGTTCCACTGCTTCTCGGGTGACGCCGAGATGGCAGCCGTGTGCGCGGCCCACGGCTGGTACCTCTCGTTCGCCGGGACGGTGACCTTCTCCGGGGCGAGCGCCCTGCGCGCGGCCCTGCACGTCGTCCCGCTCGGCCAGGTGCTGCTCGAGACCGACGCGCCCTACCTGACGCCGCACCCGTACCGCGGTCGGCCCAACGCGCCGTACCTCGTCGCGGCCACCGCACGGGCTGTCGCGACCGAGCTCGACCTCGACCTCGGCGACCTGTGCCGCGTCGTCTGGGAGACCTCCGAGCAGGTCTACGGTCCCTGGTGATCTCGGTCCGTGCCGTTCCGCCGACCGGTCGGCCGGTCTCGCCGGGGTGAAGACCCCCCGGCCGACTACCCCGACCGTGTCCTTTCCGTTACCGTCGAGGGTTGAAGCACTCGTCGACGCCCTGCGCCGGCAGCCCCTGCCCCCGACGGACGGACCCCGCGTGCCCTCCTCCTCGCCCACCGACCGGCCACGCCGCCGGTTGCCGGACCGAGGTCGTCTTGCGGCACAGGCCGTCGTCCTGGCACTCGTCGTTGCCGGGACGAGCGCGTTCGCGGCGCTGAACAAGACGATCACCCTCGACGTGGACGGGTCGGTCTCGACGGTCAACGCCTTCGGCCGCACCGTGGCCGACGTCCTGGAGACCCAGGGCGTCGCGGTGGCGGACGGCGACCTCGTGGTCCCGGCGCCCGGCCAGCTGGTGGCGGACCAGTCCGTCGTCGTCGTGCGGCACGGTCGTGACGTGGTCGTGGAGATCGACGGCGCCCAGCAGACGATCTGGACGACCGCGCTGACGGTCGACGAGGTCGTCGCCGAGCTGGGGCTGCGTGCGGGCTTCCGGGCCTCCGCATCGAGGTCGGCAGTGGTCGGGCGGGACGTCCTGCGGCTCTCGACGGTCAAGACCGTGCACCTGGTGGTGGACGGTCACACGGTCGACCTGAGCACGACGGCGCCGACAGTCCGTGAGGTCCTGCTCGACGCCGACGTGGTGCTGGGTGAGTACGACCGGGTCTCGGTCGCGCTGGATGCCGCAGCCGTCGACGGCCTGATGGTCCTGGTGACGCGCGTCGCAGGCGTCGCACGCTCCGAGACGACGACGATGCCGTTCGAGACGGTGCACGAGGACGACGCGACCCTCGCCCAGGGGCGCGAGGTCGTGTCCGTGCGCGGTGCCGAGGGCACCCGCGCCGTGACCTACCTGGCCTTCGAGGTGGGCGGCGTCGAGGTCGGCCGTTCGATCCTTGCCGAGGTCGAGGTGACGGCGCCGGTCAACGAGGTCGTCCGGGTGGGGACGTTCACGGGTCCTGACCTGTCCTCCGTCGCTCCGGTCGAGCCGGGTACCTCGCGGGCGATCGGGTACGAGCTGCTGCTGGCCCGCGGCTGGGACGACACCGAGTGGGCCTGCCTCGACGCGCTGTTCGCCAAGGAGAGCGGCTGGCGGGTCAACGCGCTGAACTCCTCGAGCGGTGCCTACGGCATCCCGCAGGCGCTCCCGGGCTCGAAGATGGCCTCGGTCGCCGACGACTGGCAGACCAACCCGGCGACCCAGATCACCTGGGGCCTGAACTACATCACAGGCCGCTACGGGACCCCGTGCGGGGCCTGGGCGCAGGCCGACGCCAAGGGTTGGTACTGACGGCTCGACGGCTCGACGGACCGCCGCTTTGCCCGATGGTCACGAATGGGTTACGGTTGCGCGTCGCTCCCGGGGAATCCTGGTCTGTGGTGTAGGCGCTGACCGCCACCGTCGACCGTCCTCCTCACCCCCTGCCGAACCGCTCGTGCGGCCACGGTGCCCGGGACGGCGGGCCGGACCCCGAAGGTGCGGGTCGGTCCTGACGGCCGGATCAGGGCATCCGGACCAGCACGGTGCCGTGGTACGGCACCGCCTCCCGCGGTTCGCCCGGGCAGGACGGCTGGGCGCCACGGCGCATCCTCACCCTGTGCCCGGACACCCCGACGTCTGGAACCACGTGACCTTCCTCGACCCGATCCGCCGCGCCGCCGCGCGGACCCTGGCCTCCCGCCCCCGACGCTCCACGACCGTTCAGTCCGTTCCGGCCGATCAGGCCGGCACCGAGCCGGCACCGACCGGCCACGCCCGTCCGACGCCTCGCCGTCGGGCCCTGGGCATCGCAGCCCTCAGCACCACCCTGGTCCTCCTCGCAGGCGGCTCGCTCGCCGTCGCCAGTGCGCACAAGACCGTGACCCTCGACGTCGACGGTCAGCTGGTCGAGGTCTCGACCTTCGTCGGCAGCGTCGGCGGCATCCTCGAGGCCGAGGGTGTCGAGCTCGGTGAGCGCGACATCGTCGCTCCGGACACGGCCGCAGCCCTGCGTGACGGGGACGAGGTCGTCGTCCGGCACGCCAAGCAGCTGACGGTTCTCGCCGACGGCGAGGAGTCCACCGTGTGGACCACTGCGCTGAGTGCCGACGAGGCGCTCGCCGGCCTCGCCACCCGCGGCGACGACGTGCGACTGGTGGCCTCGCGGTCGCTGTCGACGGGCCGCGCCGACCTCACCGTCCAGCTCGACCTCGACGGTCCGGTCGACGTCGTGGTCGACGGCCGGACGGAGCACGTCGAGGACGGCTCGATCGGCATGGACGAAGTCCTCGCGTCCCTCGACGTCACCATCGGTGACCTGGACCGGGTCCAGGTGCTCCACGTGGCGACGCCGGAGGGCGGCGACCGGCTGACCGTCCTCGTGCAGCGGGTCGTCGCGCAGGAGCGCCCGACCACCGCCGAGATCCCGTTCGAGACGGCTGTCGAGCAGAGCGACGACCTGTACAAGGGTCAGCGTCGGGTCGAGGTCGCCGGTGTCCCCGGTGAGCTCACGACCGTGCAGCGCGTCATCCTGGTCGACGGCGTCGAGGAGTCCGCGCGGCTGCTCAGCGAGACCGTCACCCGCCCGCCGGTGACCGAGGTGGTCCGCGAGGGCACCAAGGCCCGGCCGGTCGCTGCGGCCGCGCCGGCCACCGCGAGCACCGTCGGTGGGGACGTGTGGGCCGCGCTGGCCCAGTGCGAGTCGGGCGGGAACCCGGGGTCCATCTCGGCGAGCGGCACGTACTACGGGCTGTACCAGTTCTCGCTGGGCACCTGGCAGGCGATGGGCGGCACCGGACTTCCGTCCGATGCCTCCGCCGACGAGCAGACCCAGCGCGCGCAGGCACTGCAGGCGCGGTCCGGCTGGGGCCAGTGGCCCGCGTGCGCGCGGAGCCTCGGACTGCTCTGAGCCTTGGACTGCTCTGGGCCTCCGACCGCACCGACCGCGGCGAGCTGCTCGAGGGCTCCCGTCGCTCGGGAGACCCTAGGCTCGTGACATGACGACAGACGCCCTGCTGGGCCCCGCGCAGATCCGGGATCTGGCAGGGCGTCTCGGCGTCCGGCCCACGAAGAGCCTCGGCCAGAACTTCGTCGTCGACGCCGGGACCGTCCGTCGGATCGTCCGGATCGCCCAGGTGACGCCGGGTGAGCGGGTCGTGGAGATCGGACCCGGGCTGGGCTCGCTGACCCTCGGCCTGCTCGATGCCGGCGCCGACGTGCTGGCGGTCGAGATCGACCCGGTGCTCGCCGAGCAGCTGCCGCTGACGGTGGCCGAGCGCGCGCCGGACCTGGCCGGACGCCTCACCGTGCTGACGGCGGACGCGCTGACCTTGACTGCGCTGCCCGGTCCGCCGCCGACCGCGCTCGTCGCGAACCTGCCGTACAACGTCGCCGTGCCGGTCCTGCTGTCCTTCCTGGCGCGGTTCGACTCGCTCGAGCGGGTCCTGGTGATGGTCCAGGCCGAGGTGGCCGACCGGTTGGTCGCACCGCCCGGGTCGCGCACCTATGGGATCCCCTCGGCCAAGGCCGCCTGGTACGCCTCGGCGCGCAGCGCCGGCTCGATCGGCCGTGCGGTCTTCTGGCCGGTGCCCCGGGTCGACTCGTCGCTCGTCGCGCTCGAACGTCGTGACCCGCCCCCGACGACGGCCACCCGCCAGGAGGTGTTCGCGGTCGTGGACGCCGCGTTCGCCCAGCGCCGCAAGATGCTCCGCTCGGCGCTCGCCGGCGTCGCCGGGTCGGGTGCTGCCGCCGCGGCGGCTCTGGTGGCCGCGGGCGTCGACCCGACGTCGCGGGGCGAGCGGCTCGACATCGCCGCCTTCGCCCGCATCGCCGAACAGCTGCACCGGTGAGGCCTGGCAGGCGTGAAAGAGTGGCCAGGTGACCTACCAGCCCCGCGCCGGCGCCGCCGTGCACGTGCGCGCGCCGGGCAAGCTCAACCTCGCGCTGTCGGTCGGCCGTCGCCGGCCGGACGGCTACCACCCGCTGGCCACGGTCTTCCAGGCGCTCTCGGTCTACGAGGAGCTGACGGCCGAGCCGGCCGACGACCTGACCATCACCGTCAGCGGCGCTCAGGCAGACCTGGTGCCGACCGACGGGACGAACCTCGCGGTCCGCGCCGCCCGGCTGCTGGCCGAGCGGGTCGGGATCCCGTCCGGGGTGCACCTGCACGTGCACAAGGGTGTCCCGGTGGCCGGCGGGATGGCGGGCGGGTCCGCCGACGCCGCGGCGGCGCTGATCGCCTGCGATGCGCTGTGGGACACCGGCATCCCGCGCGGGGAGCTCGTCGAGCTCGCCGCGGAGCTGGGCTCTGACGTGCCCTTCGCCCTCGTGGGGCACACCGCCGTCGGCCGAGGCCGCGGCGACCTGCTGACACCGGCGCTGACCCGGGGCGAGTACCACTGGGCGCTCGGTCTGCGCACTGCGGGCCTGTCCACGCCCGAGGTGTACGCCACCTTCGACGAGATCCTCGGGGGGGCGTCCGACGAGCCGACGGTGGACCGTGCGCTGATGGCCGCGCTCGCCTCGGGTGACGCCGTAGCGGTCGGCCGCGCACTGACCAACGACCTCCAGGTGGCCGCGCTCGAGCTCGCACCCGACCTCGCCGAGACGCTGAGCGTCGCGCAGGACGCCGGTGCCCTCGGGGTGCTCGTCAGCGGTTCGGGCCCGACGGTCGCCGCTCTGGGCAGGAGCCGGCACCATGCGCTGGCGCTGGCGGCGGCGATGACCGCGTCGGGCGCGACCGACAGCGTCCTGTGCGCGTCCGGCCCGGTGCCCGGTGCCCGGCTGACCACCGAGACGTCGGACCGTGACCGCCTCGCCACCGGCCCGACCCGCGGGGACCGGAGCTGATGGCGCACCTGTTCGGTGCGGACGCCATCTCGCTCACCGTCGGCAACCGCACGCTGCTCGACGAGGTGAGTCTCGGCGTCGACGCCGGGATGCGCATCGGCGTCGTCGGTCCCAACGGCGCCGGCAAGTCCACCCTGCTGCGCCTGCTCGCGCGCCGGCAGGACCCCGACGCAGGCCGGGTGACCCATGCCGGCGACCTGCGGATCGGGCTGCTCGACCAGCGTGACGAGCTGCCGGCCGGGACTCTCGTGCGCGACGTCGTGCACGGTGACGATGCCGAGCACACCTGGGCCGGCGACGCCGGGATCCGTGCCGTCCACACCGGCCTGCTCGCCGACGTCGACCTCGACGCCGACGTCGAGCACCTGTCCGGCGGTCAGCGGCGCCGGGTCGCGCTGGCCGCGCTGCTGGTCGCCGACCTCGACGTCCTGATGCTCGACGAGCCGACCAACCACCTGGACGTCGAGGGTGTCGCCTGGCTCGCCGAGCACCTGGTCGAACGTTTCAACGACCGCGCCGGCCGCGCGTCGACGCGCGGTGCGCTGATCGTCGTGACCCACGACAGGTGGTTCCTCGACGCGGTCTGCACCCGGATGTGGGAGGTCACGGGAGCCGGCGCCGGGGACCGCACCGGTGGCACCGTCGAGGGCTACGAGGGTGGCTACGCGGCCTACGTGCTCGCGCGGGCGGAGCGCGATCGGCAGGCCGCGACCTCGGCGAGCCGCCGCGACAACCTGCTGCGCAAGGAGCTCGCATGGCTGCGCCGAGGCGCACCGGCCAGGACGAGCAAGCCGCAGTTCCGCCTCGACGCGGCAGCGGCCCTGATCGAGGACGAGCCACCGCCGCGCGACCCGCTCGAGCTGACCCGGCTCGCGACCGCACGGCAGGGCAAGGACGTGCTCGACGTCGAGGGCGTCACTGTCGAGTTCGGCACGCCCGACGGCGGTCGCCGTACCTTGATGGACGACCTCACCTGGCGGCTCGGCCCGGGGGACCGCTACGGCCTGGTCGGGGTCAACGGGGCCGGCAAGACGACCCTGCTCCGGCTGCTCGCGGGCGACGCGGTGCCGAACCGTGGCCGGGTCAAGCGCGGCAAGACGGCGGTCGTCGCGATGCTCACCCAGGACGTCGAGGAGCTCGACGAGCTCTCGCACCTGCGGGTCCTGGAGGTCGTCGAGCGGGAGAGCCGGACGGTCGCCGTCGGTGGCAGGGAGCTCACCGCGGCGCAGCTCGTCGAGCGGCTCGGCTTCACCAGGGAGCGCGCGCAGACCCCGGTCCGCGACCTGTCCGGCGGTGAGCGTCGCCGCCTGCAGCTGCTGCGCCTCCTGGTCGGCGAGCCCAACGTGCTGCTGCTCGACGAGCCGACCAACGACCTGGACACCGACACCCTCGCGGCGATCGAGGACCTGCTCGACGGCTGGCCGGGCACCCTCGTCGTCGTCTCGCACGACCGCTACCTGCTCGAGCGGGTCTGCGACCGTCAGGTCGCCCTGCTCGGCGACGGCACCCTGCGGGACCTGCCCGGTGGCGTCGAGCAGTACCTCGAGCTGCGCAAGGTGGCGCGGTCCGGTGCTCCGGTGACGTTCGGTGCGGTCCCGGCACCCGGCTCGTCCGCCGCGTCGTCGCCGACCGCCCCGGTGCCCGCCGCGAAGCCTGCTGACGCTGCCGGCGCCGCGGACGTCACGCAGGGTCCGACGGCGGCCGAGGTGCACGCCGCACGCAAGGAGATGAACCGGATCGACCGACGGCTCTCCAAGATCGTCCAGCGTGAGGCGACGATCCACGAGCGGATGGCCGCGGTGGCGTCCGACCACACGGCGGTGATCGCGCTCGACGCGGAGCTCCACGAGCTGGCCGTGGAGCGCGAGGCCCTCGAAGAGGCGTGGCTGGCGGCTGCCGAGGTCACCGGCTGACGGTCGCCGTCAGGCGTCGAACGGCGCGACCACGATGCGGAGCAGGTCGGCGAGGCGGTTGCGGTCCTTCTCCGGCAGACCGGCGAGCAGCTCGCGCTCGACGTGCAGGAGGTCCTCGAGTGCGCCGTCCACCCGGACCCGCCCGTCCGGGGTGAGGCGGACCAGGACGCCGCGGCGGTCGCCGGGAGCCGGCAGCCGCTCGACGAGCCCGCGTCCGGCCAGGCGGTCGATCCGGTTGGTCATCGTCCCGCTGGTCACCAGCGTCTGGGTGACCAGGGTCCCGGGGGACAGCTGGTACGGCTCGCCGGCGCGTCGCAGCGCCGACAGGACGTCGAACTCCCACACCTCGAGGTCGTACCGGCTGAACGCGCCTCGACGTGCCAGGTCGAGGTGCCGGGCGAGCCGGCTCACGCGGGACAGCACGCTCAGCGGCGCGACGTCGAGGTCGGGTCGCTCGCGGTGCCATGCCTCGACGATCCGGTCGACCTCGTCCGTCATGGGGTGTGCCCGTCCCCGCCACGCAGCGTCGGCTTGGCCTGGAGCCCGGACAGCCCGTACCAGGCGAGGTTGACGAGGTGCGCCGCGACGTCGGCCTTCTTCGGGCTGCGCGAGTCCAGCCAGTGCTGCCCGGTCAGTGCCACCATGCCGACCAGCATCTGCGCGTAGATCGGCGCCGTGGCCGGGTCGAGCCCGCGACGGGTGAACTGGTGGGCGAGCAGGTGCTCGACCTGGGCCGCGACGTCCCCGATCAGGCTCGAGAACGTGCCGGTCGCCTGGGCGACGGGTGAGTCGCGCACGAGGATGCGGAAGCCGTCCGTCGACGCCTCGATGTAGTCGAGCAGGGCGAGGGCTGTGCGCTCGAGCAGGATCTGCGGGTGACCGCCGGCCTCGAGCGCCCCGGTCAGCGCACCGGTCAGGGCCTGGATCTCACGGTCGACGACGACCGCGTAGACCCCCTCCTTGCCGCCGAAGTGCTCGTAGACCACCGGCTTGGAGACATCGGCCCGTGCGGCGATCTCCTCGACGCTCGTGCCCTCGAAGCCCTTCTCGGCGAACAGCTGGCGGGAGACGTCGAGGAGCTGCTCCCGACGTTGCGTACCGGTCATCCGCGCACGGGGCGGACGCTTGCTGGTGGAGGCCACGCGCCCATCATGCCGTGCGGCCCTGGCAGACTGTGGAACCGTCCGTCGATCACGCGCAGCAGGTCACCTGGTGGCTGCAGCAGCGAGGCGGCCGGTCCGCCCTGGTGTAACGGCAGCACGCAGGCCTTTGGAGCCTTGCAGTCCAGGTTCGAATCCTGGGGGCGGAGCCGTGGTGCCGACCGCTACGTGCCCGGGTCCCGGCCCGGCGACGGTAGAGTGACCGAGCGCCAGACACACGCGTGGCCCGTACCGTCCCTCTCCTGCCGAGCGGCGAACCGGTCCAGCAGATCTCACGGGAGTCAAGTGACCAAGGCCCGTCCCGCCGCAGTGGTCGTCCTCGCCGCAGGCGAGGGAACCCGGATGCGATCGGCTACGCCGAAGGTGCTCCACACCCTGGCCGGGCGGACGATGCTCGGCCACGCGCTCGCCGCAGCGCGTTCGCTCGACCCGATCCGGGTCACCGTCGTGGTGCGCCACGGACGTGACCTCGTCGCAGCCCATGCGCTCGAGCTGGATCCGGCAGTCCTCGTCGCGGACCAGGACGACGTGCCGGGGACCGGCCGCGCCGTGCAGTGCGCGCTCGGGGTCCTCGACGCAGCAGCGCACGCCACGGCTGCCCACCAGGACGACGGGGCCGGCCAGGGCGACGAGGCCGTCAACGCGCAGGTCGAGGGTCCGGTCGTGGTCCTCGCCGGTGACATCCCGCTGCTCGACGGCGAGACGCTCGGACAGCTGCTCGCCGCGCACGTCGCGGACGGCAACGCCGTCACCGTGCTGACGACCGAGGTCGCCGACCCGACCGGGTACGGGCGGATCCTGCGCGACCCGGACACCGGCGAGGTCACCGGTGTCGTCGAGCACCGCGACGCCGACCCAGCCCAGCGGGCGATCGTCGAGATCAACTCGTCGGTCTACGTCTTCGACGCCGCCGTCCTGCGGTCGGCGCTCGGCCGCCTCGACCGTGACAACGCCCAGGGCGAGCTGTACCTGACCGACGTCCTGGCGTTCGCCCGGGCCGACGGCGGCGCGGTCCGGGCGCTGCGGGTCGACGACCCCTTCCTCGTCGAGGGGGTCAACGACCGCGCCCAGCTCGCCGTGCTGGCTGCCGAGCTCAACCGCCGGCTGCTCGACGGCTGGATGCTCGCCGGGGTGACGGTCGTCGACCCGGCGACGACCTGGGTCGACGTCGACGTCGAGCTCGAGCCGGACGTGACGCTCCTGCCCGGTGCGCAGCTCTTCGGTGCGACGACTGTGGCACGGGGCGCGACGGTGGGGCCGGACACGACGCTGACCGACGTCGTGGTCGGCGAGGGTGCCCAGGTGGTCCGCAGCCACGGCTCGTCGTCGCGGATCGGCGCCGGGGCGCTCGTCGGGCCGTTCGCCTACCTGCGGCCGGGGACGGTGCTCGGAGCTGCCGGCAAGATCGGTGCCTTCGTCGAGACGAAGAACGCGACGATCGGGGCCCACTCGAGGGTCCCGCACCTGTCCTACGTCGGGGACGCGACCATCGGGGAGCACAGCAACATCGGCGCGGGCACGATCTTCGTGAACTACGACGGCGTGCACAAGCACCAGACCACGATCGGCTCGCACGTCCGGGTGGGCTCGGACAACTCCCTCGTCGCGCCGGTCACGATCGGTGACGGCGCCTACACGGGCGCCGGATCGGTCATCCGTCGCGACGTCGGCCCGGGCGCGCTCGGCATCAACACAGCGCCGCAGCGCACCATCGACCGCTGGGTGCTCCGCCGCCGGCCGGGCACGCCGTCCGCGGACGCCGCAGCCGTGGCGCTCGGCGAGAGCCCCGACGTCTCGACCGACCTCTCCCCGCAAGCCATCGCCGAGCTGGCCCGCGGCTCGGCCGAGCCGGGTCCGACCTCGCATCCCACCACCGAAGGGCGCTGACCACGATGACCGGGATCACCTCGAACGACGGCGAGAAGCGCCTCGTCCTTGCATCGGGTCGTGCGCATCCGGAGCTGGCCGAGAGCGTGGCACGCGAGCTCGGGGTCGAGCTGGTCCCCACGACGGTCTACGACTTCGCCAACGGAGAGATCTACGTCCGGTTCGGAGAGAGCGTGCGCGGCTCGGACGCCTTCGTCCTGCAGAGCCATACCGTGCCGATCAACCAGTGGATCATGGAGCAGCTGATCATGGTGGACGCGCTCAAGCGGGCGTCCGTCAAGACGATCACCGTCGTCCAGCCCTTCTACGGCTACTCCCGGCAGGACAAGAAGCACCGTGGCCGCGAGCCGATCTCCGCACGGCTGATGGCCGACCTGTTCAAGACGGCAGGCGCCGACCGGCTGATGAGCGTCGACCTGCACGCCGCACAGACCCAGGGGTTCTTCGACGGCCCGGTCGACCACCTCTGGGCGATGCCTCTGCTGGTCGACTACGTGCGCACGCGGGTCGACCCGACGAACGTCGTCGTCGTCTCGCCCGACGCGGGACGCATCCGCGTGGCGGAGCAGTGGGCCGCGAAGTTCGGTGGCTGCCCACTGGCCTTCATCCACAAGACGCGCGACATCCACGCGCCCAACCGCTCGGTCGCCAACCGGGTCGTCGGTGACGTCGAGGGGCGTACGTGCATCCTGACCGACGACCTGATCGACACCGGCGGGACGATCTCCGAGGCGGTCCGGGTACTGCTGGCCGCGGGTGCCAAGGACGTCATCGTCGCGGCGACCCACGGGGTGCTGTCGGACCCGGCCGCCCAACGGCTCTCGGAGTGCGGTGCGCGCGAGATCGTCGTGACCGACACGCTGCCCATCCCTGAGGAGCGTCGGTTCGAGAAGCTCACCATCCTGTCGATCGCGCCGCTGATCGCCCGCGCCATCCGCGAGGTCTTCGACGACGGCTCGGTGACCTCGCTGTTCGACGGCGCGGTCTGAGCCGGCCGACGGGCGTCCGGGCTGCGTTTCCCGGGCGAGACCGGAGCGGGTAGACTCCTGGGGTTGCCTCGGCGAGGGACGTCGGACGGCCGGTGCGGCACATGCCCACCACCACGAGTCCGTGATCGACGCGGCGGTCGTGCGTGCGCGTCCGTCCTGTGTCCCGCGCCTAGGCCGCCGCTGCACCCTCTGCGCTCGACCAGGTCCGGCCCGGCTCGACCGGACGACCTGGACAGCCATCATCGCCCGGTTCCGTTCCCAGCTTCAGGAGTTCCACCGTGTCCGAGGTCAAGCTCGCCGCCGTCGCCCGCACCGAGTTCGGCAAGGGTGCCGCGCGCCGCATCCGCCGTGCCCACCAGATCCCCGCCGTCCTGTACGGGCACGGTGCGGCCCCGCTGCACATCGCCCTGCCGGGCCACGAGACGACGCTCGCGCTGAAGCACTCGAACGCGCTCTTCTCGATCGAGCTCGACGGGTCGAGCCAGCTGGCCATCGCCAAGGACATCCAGCGCGACGCCGTCAAGGACGTCATCGAGCACATCGACCTGCTGCTCGTCTCCTTGGGCGAGAAGATCACTGTCGACGTCAACGTGCACGTCGTGGGCGAGTCCGCTCCCGGCACGATCCACGTCGTCGAGGCACAGACGGTCACCCTCGAGGCGGAGGCGACGCGCCTGCCCGAGTCGATCGAGGTCTCGGTCGAAGGCCTCGAGGCCGGCGCGCGGGTCCGCGGCAGCGACCTGATCCTCCCGGAGGGCGCCGTCTTCACCGGCGACCCCGAGTCGGTCATCGTGACGATCTCGGCCCCGCAGTCGTCCGCCGAGGACGAGGCAGCAGTCGAGGAGCAGGCAGCCGTGCAGTCGGCCGCCTCCGCTGCCTCCGCTGCAGCGGCAGAGGCCGAGGAGGCCTGAGCTCCTGCTCGGTAGACTCGTAGGTGCGTTGCGACGCCCGGCCCTGTCGGGGCCGGGCGTCGCGCGCGTGGGGGACGGGACGGATGGGATGAGCACGCCCTGGCTCGTCGTCGGACTCGGGAACCCCGGGCCGACGTACGCCGGCAACCGGCACAACCTCGGTCACATGGTGGTCGACGAGCTGGCCCGTCGCACGGGCTCGACGCTCACGGCGCACCGCAGCCGCTGCCAGGTCGCTGAGGCCCGCCTGGGGGTGCTGCCGGGGGGTGCGCCGGGTCCCCGGGTCGTCCTCGCGCGGTCGGGCGGCTACATGAACGTGTCGGGTGGCCCCGTCGCCGCACTCGCCGGCTACCTCCAGGTCCCGCCGGACCGCCTCGTCGTCGTGCACGACGAGATCGACCTGCCGTTCGCGAGCATCCGGCTCAAGGTCGGCGGCGGCGAGGGCGGGCACAACGGTCTGCGGAGCATCAGCGCGTCGTTGGGCACACGGGAGTACCTGCGGGTGCGCATCGGTGTCGGTCGCCCACCCGGACGGATGGATGCCGCGGACCACGTGCTGAGGGACTTCTCGTCCGCCGAGCGCAAGGACCTGCCGTGGTTGATCGACGCCGCCGCCGACGCCGTCGAGATGATCGTGGGCCAGGGTCTGCTCGCCGCGCAGCAGAGGTTTCACGCTCCGTCGTGAGGGACGGGCGCCCGCGCTCGTGCCCCGCATCGACCGTCGCGAATATTACGGCCCGGTAACAGAACCTGGTACGAGCGGGTGAAAACGGACACTTCGTACTGATCCGGACAGACCACCGGGTATAGCCTCAAAGCCGACGCTTCGCGTGCTGGGCGCGTATGCAGACCGGGTCTGGGGGTGTGTCGTCGTGACGCTTGCTGCAGAACACGGCCTCGACTGGACCAGCCGTATCGACCGCCGTGGCACTGCCGCCGGCCCGCGCCGATCCTGGGCATCGACCCACCCCTTCGAGCCCCGCGCGACTCCCTTCAACGACTCCGTCGGTCTGCGCTGGGCGGACGTCGCGGCAAGCTACCAGCGGGTCGCCCTGTCCATAGACGCCGCTGTCGCGGTGGCCGTCGGCACGGCGATCATGGTCCCGCTGTACGGGAACGGGCCGCACACGGCGGCGTTCGCCGCGGCCGCTGCTGCCGGCTTCGTCCTCCTGGTGGCGATAGCCCACGGCTACGAGGCCAGGACGCTGGGGGACGGTCCGACCGAGTTCCAGGCGGTGCTGCGCGCCGGCCTCACCGGCGGGATGCTCCTGATGGGCGTGAGCTACACGCTGCAGGCCGACATCTCGCGCACCCTGATCTTCGGCGGGGTCCCGGCGCTCGTGCTCCTCTCGCTCGTCGGACGCTATGCCCACCGGCAGATGCTGCACCGGCACCGCGCCAAGGGCTACTCGATGATGCGCACGATCGTGGTGGGCGAACGGCAGGACGTCGAACGCGTGGTCGACGACCTGGCACGCGCGCCGTACCACGGCTACCACGTCTCCGGCATCTGCCTGCCGAGCATCGACCGGGCCGAGCCGCTGGACGGCATCCCGGTTGTCGGTGCGCTGGCCGACGTCCCGCAGGTGGTCGTGGACCGGGCAGTGGAGGTCGTCGTGGTCGCGGGCTCGCACCTGAGCGGCGAGGGGTTGCGGCGTCTGTCCTGGGCGCTCGACCGTGCCGGCGCGCAGCTGATCGTCGTCCCGGACATCATCGAGGTGGCCAGGCCGCGGCTGACCGTGCGGCCGACCGCCGGGCTCTCGTTGCTCCAGGTGGAGGTGGGGGCCCCGCGCCGTCGCATGATCGCCAAGGCAGCGCTCGACCGTTCGGTCGGCACCGCCCTGATGCTCGTCGCCGCGCCCGTCGTGGCGCTCGCAGCGATCGCCGTCCGGCTGACGTCCCCGGGCCCCGCGTTCTACCGCCAGACGCGGATCGGCGTGGACGGCCGGACCTTCACGATGTGGAAGCTGCGCAGCATGTACGTAGACGCGGACAGCAGGCTCGCCGGCCTGCGGCCGGAGAGCGACGGCGCGGGGGTGCTGTTCAAGATGCGCGACGACCCGCGGGTCACCCGGGTGGGCAAGGTCCTGCGCCGCTACTCGATCGACGAGCTCCCGCAGCTGCTCAATGTCGTGACCGGCGACATGTCGCTCGTCGGGCCGCGCCCGCCGCTCGCCGCGGAGGTGGCGGAGTACGACGACCCCGTCCACCGGCGCCTGCGGGTCAAGCCCGGCCTGACCGGCCTCTGGCAGGTGTCGGGTCGCTCGGACCTCACCTGGGACGAGTCGGTCCGCCTCGACCTGCGATACGTCGACAACTGGTCCGTCACGATGGATCTGGTCATCCTCTGGAAGACGATCCGCGCCGTGTTCCTGGGTTCAGGTGCTTACTGACGCCCGATGGGGAACGTCGGTCTCCGGGGATCGCCCGGAGACGACCGGGCCCCGACCGGTCTTTCGGTCGGGGCCCGGCGGTGCGTCGGTCTGCTGCGGTCAGTAGCTGCGGGAGGTGGTGGCCACTGAGCCGTCGGTGAAGGTGTTGCCGGTGATGGTGGCTGCGGCCTTGGTGGTGTCCGACATCAGGATCGCGCATCGTGCGTGGACCTGGCCGGTGCCGAAGACGCTGTTGGTGATCGAGAGCCCCGGCGGTGGTCCGTAGATCTTCTCCGCGACGTTGATCGTGCACGCGCCGTTGTCGGCGGAGTTGCCCCGGAAGGTGAAGCCCACCACCGACCCGCGGTCTTGGGTGATCATCACCGCGGCGTTGGTCGACCCGGACAGGGTGCTGTTGACGACCTGGATGTTCGACCCGATGGCGACCTGGACGTTGTCGTCGTGGGACTCGATGTTCGTCCCGTCGGCCGGGTAGAACAGGTTCCCGTGCAGGTAGGCGCCGTCCACGGTGACGTTGTCGCCGATGATCTTGACCTGGTCGATCACGGTGTGGATGTCGACCCGGCGCAGGGTGAAGCCCATGCCCACGATCCCGTCGACGAACCGCGAGGGCGCCTGGGCGTAGATCTCGCTGTCCTCGATCAGCAGGTTGGTGCCCGGACCGGCATCGGACTGCACCAGTGACATCGGGGCGGTCAGGGGTGTGGCCGGGCCGCGGATGATCGAGTTGCGGATCACCACGTTCGCGGCCTTGACCCGCACGAACCCACGAATGTCCAGACCGTCGATCACCGTACCCGGCGTCGTGATCGTCAGGTTGCCGTCATGGACCGTCAACGCCCTGCCCGCCGGCACCCCGGTGTTCGCCTCGCTCGGCGGGCCAGCCGGCGCCGGCACTGCGGGGGCGGGCGCCGGCACTGCTGGGGCGGGCGGTGTGGCCTGCGTCCCTGTCGCGCCAACGTTGCGTACGACGTACTCGTCGCTGGCGACGATGCCACCGATGATCTCCTCGACGCGGTGACCGTTCTGGATGGCACTGACCCAGCCGGCGGCGCCTGACGCGTCGATCCCACGGCCGAGCAGGTGCCGGTAGTGGCCGTCGACGACCGCCGTCAGGTGCTCGGTGGAGACCAGGAAGCCCATCGCCACGGCGTAGCGGGTTGTGCCGCCCTGGAGAGCTGAGGCCCATCCGCGCACCTCGGAGTCGCCAGCGGAACGGCCCAGCACGTGGGCATAGAGCCGCCGGACCCACTCGGCAGCCGAGCCGCCCGCCTTGGAGTAGTACTCGTCGGAGGCGAGGAAGCCGGCCTCCATCTCCTGGAAGGTCGTGCCGTAGCGCATCGAGTCGACCCAGCCCCGGAGACCGCCCGCGTCCGCGCCGCGCCCGAGGTAGGTCTGGTAGGACTCCTCGATCAGGCGGCCGCGGTACTCGTCGCTGTAGGTGATCGAGTTCGCCACCGCCCCGCGGGGGGTCCCGTTCGACAGGGCGGTGGTCCAGTTCGCCAGGCCGGCGGCGTCGACCCCACGCTCGAAGAGGTCTCGGTAGACCGCGGTGACGAACGTCGCGGTGGCCGCGGCGGTCATCGTCGGCACGCGGGTGGCCGCTGCGACGGTCACCGGCGTCCACGCGGGCCGTACCTGCGCCTGTGCGGGTGACACGGCCATCGTCGATGCCATGGCCGTGGTCAGCGCGGTCGCCACCAGGATCGAGGTCCACCGGCGGTGCCGTCGGGTGCCGCCCTGGGGCGGTGCCGGTGGTGTCCGGTCGATGGTGGCGGGGCGTGCAGAGGGTGTCGTCTGGCTGAAGTCCACGAGAGCTCCGTATTTCGGTGGCCTGGCTGACCTGTCTGGTCCCTTGGCTTTGCGTCCCCGCCTCTCGACGGGTTTGCCCTTGTCGTCTACGTGCGTGTGCCTGTGGTGCGTGTCGCCCGGCGCGCGTCGCTTACACGCTCGCTCCTTCAGTCATCGGCAGAATCTTCGTCGACCTGAAGTGCATCTCGACCGGTTTGTCTGATCATGAGTAGGCGAATTCGTGCCTTACCCGGTCCGGCCCGTTTCAAATGTACGTCAACCCGGCGCGACCATTTGGGACTATTGGTCTGATGATCTGTGACTCGAGTCACAAAATAGTCGGACATTGCGTGCACAAACCGACCAAAGGGGTCTGGAGCGCCGTGGCCGCGAGGGCGGAGAGCGGACTCGTCGGACGGGGCCGGCCGGCCCGGAGCGGGCTGCCGCGTCCGGGCCGCCGGTCCCGACGACGGCCCCGTCAGGGCACGAGCACCGGGTGAAATCGGGCACAGGGTGCAATTCCGGACATTTGACCGGGATACGATCATGCCCGTCGGGAACTCGTGGGTGACCAGCAGGTGACGCCACTGGGACGGCCGGTCGACCGGCTCGGTCGGGCTGACCTCGGGGTGTCCCCGGGGGACCTGGCTCGACGATGCGCGCACCAGTGAAGAGGGGTGGCATGGGGAGGGTCGGCTCGCACACGGGCGCACGCGTCGTGTCGATCGCGATGGTCGGGACGCGCGGGGTGCCCGCGCGCTACGGCGGGTTCGAGACGGCCGTCGAGGAGGTCGGCCGCCGTCTCGCCGCACGCGGTCACGACGTCACGGTCTACTGCCGCGCGGGGAACGGCGAACCGATGACGACCCACCTGGGCATGCGTCTGGTCACGCTTCCGGCCTTGCGCCGGCGTTCCCTCGAGACCCTCAGCCACAGTGGCCTCTCGGTGATGCACCTGCTGCGTCATCGCACCGACGTCGCCCTCGTGTTCAACGCGGCCAACGCCCCCTGGCTGCCGCTCCTGCGGATGGCACGCGTCCCGGTGGCGACGCATGTCGACGGCCTCGAGTGGAAGCGTGCGAAGTGGGGCCGTGCTGGGAAGTCCTACTACCGCTGGGCGGAGTCGGCATCCGTCCGCTGGTCGGATGCCCTGATCGCCGACGCCGTCGGCATCCAGGAGTACTACGCGCGCTCGTTCGGAGTCCCGACCACGCTCCTGAGCTACGGGGCGCCGTGCATCGACCCTTCCCGGAGGGAGCGACTGGCCGAGCTGGGCCTCGAGGCCGGTGGCTACCACCTGGTGGTCGCCCGTTTCGAGCCGGAGAACCACGTGGACCTCATCGTCGACGGGTTCGTGCGGAGTGCGGCGCGCCGCCTGCTGGTCGTCGTCGGGTCCGCGCCGTACGCCGACCAGTACACGGCCCGGATCAGGGCGCGCGCGGGGGGCGATCCGCGGGTCAGGCTCGCCGGCGGCGTGTGGGACCAGGAGCTGCTCGACCAGCTGTACGCCGGGGCGCGAACCTACCTCCACGGGCACTCCGTGGGCGGGACGAACCCGTCGTTGCTGCGCGCGATCGGTGCCGGGACGGCGACGATCGCCTACGACGTCTCCTTCAACCGTGAGGTGCTGCGGACGGATGGGACGTACTTCTCCTCCGCCGACGACGTGGCGCGCCAGGTCGAGGCGTCCGAGTCGGACGA
Organism: Cellulomonas sp. KRMCY2; assembly: GCF_000526515.1. NCBI lineage: Bacteria > Bacillati > Actinomycetota > Actinomycetes > Micrococcales > Cellulomonadaceae > Cellulomonas > Cellulomonas sp. KRMCY2. The sequence goes on along the minus strand of NZ_JAGF01000001.1, from coordinate 382,295 downwards.
CGCCGCCGTGGGTGCGCGCGGAGATGCCCTGCGGGTGCGTGCCCGTGACTACGACTGGGACGATGTGACCGATGGGTACGAACGGCTGGTGCGAGACCTCGCAGCGCATGCCGTGCCTAGGGTCCAGCCGCACCGACGCGTCCCGGCGGAGGTGACCCCGTGACCAGGAAGCCAGCGCCCGAGAGCTACCGTGAGACCGTCAGGCGGCTGGCGGGGGCGCAGAAGGGAGCGGCGCGCAGCGCACCCGCATACTCCCGGTTCGTCAACCGCCGGATCGGTCGGCTCCTGGCCGCGTGGGCCTACCGCACCGGGCTGTCCCCGAATGCCGTGACCGGTATCAGCGCGCTGTTCACCTTCACCGGGATCGCGTTGCTGGTCCTGCGGCCCCCGTCCTGGGGCCTTGGTGCAACGGTCAGCGCGTGCCTCGTCCTGGGCTACGGCTTCGACTCGGCCGACGGTCAGGTCGCCCGACTCACCGGGACCGGGAGCCCGGCGGGCGAGTGGCTCGACCACATGGTCGACGCGACGAAAGTCTCGGCTCTGCCGCTCGCGCTCACGGTCGGTCTTCACCGCTTCGACGTGGTCGACGACGTCTGGCTCCTTGTGCCGCTGGTCGGGGCCGTGGTCGGCGCGGTCCTCTTCTTCGGGATGATCCTGACCGAGCAGCTTCGCCGGGCGCGAGGCGTCGCATCCGTGGCGTCCACCGAGGGCAGGGCGCCGTGGCTCCGGTCGATCCTGGTCATCCCGACCGACTACGGGCTGCTCTGCCTGAGCTTCCTGCTGCTCGGTGCACCGACGGTCTTCTTCGGTGTCTACACGGTCATCACCGCGGCAACCGCTGGCTTCCTCGCACTGGCCGCGCTCAAGTGGTACCGCGAGATCCGAGGGTTGTCGTCGGTGCATGATCGCCGACCGGTGATCCCGCCAACCGGGTGAAAGTCGGTCGAACACGCACATTGCGGCGGTCCGTTCGGCCTCCCCGCCTGTCGGTCGCCAGGCGTCTGTCCCATAATCGAGTGCACGTGACAACGTGCGAGAGTCCGCGTCGGCGCCGTCCGTCGCCGAGAGAGGTGGCACGGAGTGGAGCTCAGCGAATACATCAGGATCGTGCGCAAGCACTGGATCGTGATCATGCTGATCGGGCTCCTCGGTCTGGGTGGCGCGTACGCGTACGCGAAGTCGTTGCCGGCCACCTACAGTGCGACGGCGAGCATCATCGTCTCCTCCATCGGTGGCGAGTCGGTGGGGGAGCGTGTTCAGGGTGCGACCTATACCGACAACCGGATCGAGTCCTACGCCCAGCTCGCGACCTCGCCGTTCGTCCTCGAGCCGGTCATCGAGGAGCTGGACCTGTCGATGACCCCGCGGACGCTCGCGCGCATGGTGACCGTGACCAGGCCGGTGAACACGTACTTCCTGGAGTTCCGGGTCACCGACGGGAACCCGCAACGGGCGGCGGAGATCGCGAACGCGGTGAGCCGCGAGCTGGCCCTGTCCGTCGCGGAGCTCGAGGGCGACGTGGCCAGCGGCCAGTCGACGGTGCAGCTCACGGTGGTGGCAACGGCGATCCCGCCGGTATTCCCGTCGGGTCCGAACACGAAGCTGTACTCGGCCACCGGGCTCGTCGCCGGTCTCGCGCTCGGGGTGCTCGTCGCGCTTACCCGGACGGTCGTCGACACCCGGATCCGAAGCGTCAAGGATCTGCGCCGAGTCACGGATGCTGCCGTCCTGACCAGTGTCCGGCACGACCGCAGGACGGCGAAGGACCCGCTCGTCATGCGCAACGACCCCCTTGGCGACCAGGCCGAGGCCTATCGGCGGCTGCGGACGAACCTGCGGTTCCTCAAGCTTGCCGGGCCCAGCCGGTCGATCATGGTCACGTCCGCCATCCCCACCGAGGGGAAGAGCACGACCGTCATCAACCTCGCGATCGCGATGGCCGAGGGGTCGTCGCGCATCCTGCTGATCGACGCCGACCTGCGCAAGCCGTCGCTCGCACGCAACCTCGGGCTGGAAGGTGCGGTCGGCCTCACGACCGTGCTGATCGGTGAGGCGGTCGTCGAGGACGTCATCCAGTCGTGGGGCGGTTCCATCGACGTGCTGCCCGCCGGTCAGATCCCGCCCAACCCCAGCGAGCTCCTCGACTCCGAGGCGATGGCGGATCTGCTCCGACGACTCGCAGCGCACTACGACACCATCCTGCTCGACGCGGCGCCGCTCCTGCCGGTCACCGACTCGGCGGCCCTCTCGCGCTTCGTCGACGGAGCGCTCCTCGTCGTGGGCTGCCAGGCCGTGCACCGGCACCAGCTCGCCGAGGCGCTCGGCCTGCTGGCGGCCGTGGACGCACGGGTCCTGGGAATCGTGCTGAACAAGGTGCCTCACAAGGAGGCCGGAACGACCTACGCCTATGGTTCGACCCCGCGTGCGACCGCGCGGGAGTGGGCTCAGGCGCGACTGCGTCGGCCGACCGGAACCGACCCGGACGAGGGCAGGTCGGCACCCGGCCCGGTCACCCCGGTGGGGACGGTCGACACGCTGTTCACCGTGTTCGACCCGGTGTCCGTCGACGTCGACGAGGTGCCGGTCGGGGTCGACCCGGCGCCTGCCGAGGCCACCCCGGCGGCGACGGCCGACCCGGTGTCCTTCGAGGTCGACACCGTGCCCATCGAGCTCGACCCGACGGTCCCTGCCGCCGGCCCTGGACCGCTCACCCCCCCGACGGAGCCCCCTACCTACCCGGAGCGGTGGGAGCTGCCCTTTCCCGCCGGGCGATGACGGACACCTCGTGGGCCCGGGGCAACCCGCGCCTCCTGATCCGACTGAGGGCGACGCCCAGCACCGTCGGTGACTCCGCGATGTGCCCATCGTGACGGCGGCCGGGCACCCCGATCGGCTCGTCGTCCTCGAGTCCTTCCCGGAACCTCGTTCGACGACGAACCCGTACCTCGTCCAGCTCATGCGCTCGCTGCCTGCGGACGTCCAGGTCATGACCTTCACCTGGCGACGTGCGCTCACCGCGTCGTACGACGTGTTCCACGTCCACTGGCCCGAGATCCTCCCGCGCGGAACGACGCGGGCGCGGACGGCGGCGCGCCGGCTGCTCACGGCGGCGCTGCTGCTCCGACTGACCGTCCGTCAGACGCCGATGGTGCGAACCCTGCACAACACCGGGCCGCACGAGCCGGGTGGCAGGCTCGAGCGCGCGCTGCTGCGCTGGTGCGACCGTCGCACGACGCTGTGGATCCGCCTCACTCCGTCGACGGTCGCCCCGTCGGACGGCCCCGTCGTGACGATCCCGCACGGTCACTACCGCGACTGGTTCGCAGACCTGCCCCTGGCGCCGGCCGAGCCCGGCCGGATCCTCTTCTTCGGCCTCGTGCGTCCCTACAAGGGGGTCGAGGACCTGCTGGACGCCTTCGCCGAGGTCCCTGACGGCATCTCCAGGCTCCGGCTCGTCGGTCGGACGACGGACGACTCCGTACGCGAGCGCGTGGAGCGCGCCGTTCTCGCCGACCCGCGGATCGGCGCGCGGCTCGAGTACGTCGGGGACGCAGAGCTCGCGGACGAGATCAGCCGCGCCGCCCTGGTGGTCCTGCCCTATCGCCGGCTGCACAACTCGGGCGCCGCGATCCTCGCCTTGTCGCTCGGTCGCCCCGTGCTCCTGCCGAGCGGGTCCACGGCCGAGGAGCTCGCCGCGGAGGTCGGACCTGGATGGGTCGAGACCTTCACGCCGCCGCTCACGGGTGCCACCCTCACCTCGGCGCTCGCGCACTCGGCAGGGCCGGACCGGGCTGCCGCTCCTGACTTGTCCGGGCGCGAGTGGCCGGCCGGCGGGTCGGCGCACGCTGCCGCCTTCCGGACTGCCGCCGCCCTCGCACGTCGCGGTGGCCGCCGATGAGCCGCCCTGACGCCCACGTCGAGGTCGTGTTCCGGGCCGATCGCGACGTGGAGTCGTGGGCGGCCCGGCACGCGCGTGGCGAGGTCCCCGGCCGGTGGCCCTACGGTCTGGACCTGCTCGCCGGCAGGTCGACGTCGTTGACCGTCCGGGGCCTCCCTGAGCCCTCCCGCGCCGCGGTCGCGGCAGGTCGACTGCGACGAGCGCTCGACCCCTCGTCGACGGCTCGACCCGCCGAGGTCGGCGTCCGCGACATCGGCGTCGCCTGGGACGAGAACCTCGCACGCCGGATGCTGTACCAGGCGCCCCGCAGGGAGATGTACTCGGGCGCCATCTGGCTCACCGATGCCCTCGCGCGCGGCGACGACCCGCGAAGGCTCCGGTCGGTGCTGGGCGTCCTACGCAGCATGCGCGGGGTGTTCGTGAACAGCGCGGCGCAGGTCCAGCCCCTCCGCGACGCCTTCGGGCCGGGCGGGCCCGACGTCTCCTACTTCACCTTCGGCGTCGACGACGTCTTCTTCCGGCCCCGTCCCTATCCCGAGCGGCCGCTGGTCATGAGCGTCGGCGTCGACCGTGACCGCGATCCGGGGACGCTGTTCGCGGCACTCGAGACCGTCCACCGCAACCGACCCGACGTCGAGATCCTCGTCCAGACCCGGTCGGACGTCGAACCTCCACCGGGCGTCACCAGGGTGCCGACGATGTCGCACGTCGAGCTGCGCGACCTGTACGAGCGGGCTGGCGCCGTCGTCATCGCCACCCGGCCCAACCTCCACATCTCCGGCCTGACGGCGAGTCTCGAGTCGATGGCCATGGCGCGGCCGGTGGTCCTCACCCGCACTCCCGGCGCCGAGGACTACATCGACGACGGCCGGACGGGGTTGTTCGCCTCCGTCGGCGATCCCGGGTCGGTCGCCGGTCGCATCCTGGATCTCCTTGCGGCACCGGACGAGGCCAGGGGCATGGGGGAGAGCGCGCGCGCAGTGGTCGAGGCGCGCCTCACCTCGGCCCACATGGTCCGCGGTCTGTCCCGTGCGCTCGGGCTCAGCGACTGACGCGTCGCGGCAGCACCCGGCGCACCAGCGCAGCTCGTAGTCGGCGCGCGTAGCGACGCAGGATCGCGAGGTCGCTCCGGCGCAGGCCCCAGAACTCGCGGACCGGGACCCCGAAGTGGCGGCGCATCAAGAGCTGCTTGAGGAGCGTCATCGTGCTGAGGCTGATGAGGGTCGCCCAGGCTGCGCCCATGGCCCCCCACCGGGGCAGGAGCAGCACGAGCAGCGCGATGTTCAGGACGCACACGATGACGAGCACGACCGAGCGCCAGCCAGGCTTCCCGCGTGCGCTCAGCCCGGCCCCTGCGATCGATCCCGGCGTGCTGATGACGACGGCCAGCAGCAGGATCGCCGCGACCGGCAGCGACGCCGAGAACTCCTCGCCGAAGAGCAGTGGCAACCACCAGAGCATCGAGGTTCCCAGGGCCACCGCGGCGATTGCAGATACGAGGGTGGAGATGCGCGCAGCTGCGGTGAGGCGGGTGTCTTCACTGCGGTTGGCGTCGGTCACGAAGGTGACGTCCCGGACCGCCCGGTGGATGACGAGCGGGAGCTCACTGAGGTTGACGGCCACGACGTAGAGGCCGAGCTGTTCGGCATTGCTCAACGGGGTCATCAGGGTCTGGTCCGCCCGGGCGATGAGCACCGTGGCGATGGTGCCGATCCACAGCCGCGAGCCGTAGCGCACGATGCTCCGGCCGGAGACCAGACCCTGCTCGTCCTGCTCGCGCGGTGGGAGCTTGCGCGGCAGGGTGATGTAGGCGAGTGCCCCCATCGCCGGCATGACGGCGAGCACGACCGTGGCCGTGAACGGCGTCAGGTGGTCGGTGAGCCAGAGCGGGATCAGCACGAGGAGCCGCAGCACGGAGGCCAGCACCTTCTCGCGTGCGACCTGGCGCCATCGCTGCATCCCCGAGGCGATCCCGCGCAGCACGCCGAGGAGCACGGTCGGCAGGACGGCGAAGGCGGAAACCACCATGAGCCCCTGGATGCCGAGGTCACCGCCGCTGAGCAGCGGGCGGGCGGCCAGCAGCGCGCCGGTGGCGAGCAGCCCGGCGAGCACGATGAGCCCGAATCCGTTGCGTGCGGCCGCGCGCACGAGTCGAGGGTGTTGGGCGACGGCATAGGTGACCGCCTCCGGGATGCCGAAGGTCGTCAGGGCGATCGCGAGGCCCAGGGGTGCCATGGCCGCGGCGACCTCGCCGCGGCCACCCACGCCGAGCGCCTGGGCGAGGACCGGCCCGCTGAGGAGCGCTGCCAGCGGCGGCACGACGTTGCCGGCGAGAACGATCGTCATGCCGCGGGAGACGGTGCCCTCGGCGCGACCTGGCGTGGCGGAGTGCGCCGAGGGGGCGGCGGGGTCAGCCCGTTGCTCCTCGGCGCTCGACGTCACACGGGCTCCTCATGGTGTGGTGATTCGCGCAGGATACGGCAGGCTCGACGGGGTCGACATGATCCGTTCGTGTGGGGCTTCGGGCCACGGCTAGACGGTACTCGGCCATGACGTTGGTGACAGGCGGGTGTTCGGGGATGCGCCCGGTCTTCTTGACGTCCACGTGCACCAGGTCACCGGGGTGGGCGTGCTCGTAGCGGCGGGCGGTGACCTTCGAGGCGCGGATGACGTCCCCGGTCAACGGGTCGCACTGCCACCGATAGGGAACCTGGGTCAGGCGCAGCAGCCCGGAGATCGTGCGGGCTGGGACCCTGGTGACCCGCGCCAGCTCATCAGGTCCGCACCGGGCCCTGGCTCGTTCGGCCAGGGCCACCGCCACCTGTTGGGGGCTGCGCGCGATGCCGCTGGACCAGCGACCACCGGCCATGGACCGTCAGGCGAGCATCAGCGTGAGACACGAGGACCTCCGGTCAGCAGAGACGTCAGACACCTCCACTACGCCGGAGGTTCTGCCCTCGCGCCAACAACCGTCAACAACCTCATGAACCACAACATCCGACCGACATTCAGTTCGGCCGCTCGACGGACTTCTGGCCCTGGTCAGACCCGGACGCCGCAGCGGGCCGCGACCAGAACGCCATGAACGTCGGGCTCCATGGGCGCCCCGCGACGACCGCGTCGTCAGGTACGAGGGCGCGGAACTCCCGCAGGCTCAGCAACCGAGTGAACTCACGTCGACCGGCGCGCCACCGGGGCGACCAGTGCTTGAACAGCACGGACGTGTGCGACTCCACCGGGAACCACCGGTTGGGCGTGGTAATGACGAACGAGCGCCCGACCCGGCACGCCTCCTCGACCATCCTGCGCTGGTCGGGCTCCTTGCCAACGTGCTCGATGACGGCGTTGGCGAGGACGAAGTCGACGTAGGAGTCGGGGAACGGCAGTTCGCGCGCGTCGCCGAGGACGAACGGCCACGGTACGTCCACCTCATGGACGTCGAGCGCGGCCACGACCTCGGTCAGGTCGGCGACTGCCCTCTCGACGATTGCCTCGTTGGGGTTGGTTCCGGCGCTGCACCCCACGAAGACGGACGTCTGCACGCCCTGATCGCGGAGGAACGTGGCGATCTTGGCCGCCTTGCGGTGGCGGTTGCGGATGCTGAAGGCTAGGACGACCCTGCGCATCATGCTCGCCACCATCCCCCTCGGGCACGACTCCGACGTCCGGGCCTGCTTCGCCGTCGCGAAACTCCCGATCGAGCGATCGTGTGAGAGCGTCACGCTGGTCGGTCGTTGCCTCGGGCGGGAGTGATCGAAGCCGCCCCAGCCGGGGCGGCTTTCGAAGGCTAGCAGGGCACGCAGCGCGACGTGTTGACCGGCCGCCGCGACGGGTTGAGCCGCGTCCGGCGGTTGTGAGTCCGAGCCCCGGGGGCTCACCGTCGCGCCGGTCCACCGGCCTCCGTCGGGGATGCCTCCGACCTCAGGGTCGGGAGAAGGCGACGACCTCGTCGAGCGGTCCCTGCCAGTCGTCGGTTCGCACGAAGCCCGCCGACGTGAGAAGCGCGTCGTCGGCCAGCCGCGCAGACTCGGGGTAGTCGTGCCGGCGCACCACCCAGACCCGATCCACGAGCTCGATCCGGTGCGCCGCGGAGGACAGGGGCCAGGAGCGGCCCGTGAGGTCACCGGACTCGGCGGGCGTCCGCTCGATGGTCAGGTCGACGAGTTCACGGAACGGGGCCGGGTAGGCCACGGCGATCCCACGTGTCGTCAGCCGCTCCTCACCGTTTCCGCTCGGGTGGCGCGGTGCGAAGTAGATGCCGTCGCCGGGCGCCGCCTGGTCGTCGATGTAGCGTGCGACCTGGCGCCAGTCCGCTCCGCTCTTGGCGTTCTCCGTCCGCTGCGACACCACGACGGGCATGGCCAGCACCACGAGCAGGACCGCGGTCGTCGTCCGTACCCAGGTGCGGCGAAGGAACAGGAGTGCAGCGGCCACGACGATCGCGACCGCGGGTGACGCGAAAGCGAGGTAGCGGGGGCTGTAGGTGCTCGAGATGAGCGCGTAGGCCGTCAGGACGACTGTGGGGATCACGATCCACGGGCACGCCCACCGCAGCAGCTCGAGGGCCGGCGCTGGGCGTGGGCGACGGCGCAACGCGCGGTAGCCCACGTAACCCACCAGTGCCAGTGTCACCGCGGCCAGCGCAACCGCGGCGGGCCGCCACGCCGAGCCCCAGGACAGCGCGGGTTGGGCGATGACGAGCGTCCGCGAGAAGATCGTCGGTGTCTCGCCGAGGAACCACTGGTTGACGACGACGTTCCGGGCGAGCCCGACGAACCCCGGAGAGTTCTCCCCGATCTGTCCCCGCTGCCCCAGCGCGACCAGGATCATGGGTGCTGTCACGGCGAGGCCTGCTCCCGCGGACACCGCCCACGAGACAAGGACGCGAGTTCGCTGCGGCCTCGACAGCCACACGGTCACCGCATGGGCAAGGACCAGCAGGGCCAGGTAGAGGTTGAGCAGGACAGCCGTGGCGACGAGTGCCGCGTACGCCGTCCACCAGGGCGTCCTGCGCCGCTCGAGCGCGATGCTCAGGACGACTGTCGCCCACACACCAGCGGCCGTTGCCAGTGCGAACGGCCTCGCCTCGATGCCCATCCAGGTGACCCGCGGCAGCAGCAGGAAGACCGCGGCGGCCCACAGGCCAAGGCGGGTCGAGACCAGTCGCGTCGCGAGAACGTACGTCCCGGCGGCGGCGACGCCGATCGCGATCGCACTGATCGACCTGAGCGCGAGCTCGCTCGTGCCGAAGGCCGCCGTCCAGGCGTGCATCACCAGGTAGTACGTGGTGTGCACCGCGTCGATGGTGCCGGCCATCCGCCAGAGGTCGCCGAGGCTGCGGGTCGAGGCCGAGATCGTGGCGGCCTCGTCGGTCCACAGCGAGGGGCCCGACGTGCCCAGTGCGACGAGCACCGCACCGACGAGGCCGACGAGCGTCGCTTTCCGCGCGAGGTGCGTCCGAGGGCTGTCGCCGGGCGTGGCCGGGGGCACGGAGGGGGACGTGTGCACCGCCTGGAGCCCCTCCCTGCCGCCGGTAGGTCGTCAGCGACAGCGTAGGGCCCGCCCCGGGAGTCATGGGTGCGTGCCCGGTCTGCGGGACTTCGGCATGGCTCGTCCGGTCTCGTCCGTCACCCGTTTGGGCTATGCTCTGCGCCCATGGCATCTCGCCCCCGACATGCACACCGCGACGCGCCGGCGTCGATCGTCCGCTTCCGCCGCCTCTGGCGAGGCGTTCGGGCGGCGGGTCCACGCTCCCTGGGCGCGCTCGGGGTGATTGCCGCGGTCGGCATCCTGCCGTCCGCGGCCGCGATCACCGCGCGGGCTCAGGGCCAAGGGTGGGATGACCAGGCGGCGAAATCCGAGGCCGTCGCGGCGTGGCTGTCGGAGCGTGGAGCCTTGGGGGACGTCCCGTCGCGCACGTTCGACCGTGCGACGCGTCCCCACCTCCCCGGACCCGTCAAGCGGGCACCCGCCCCTGACCCGGTCGTCCCGCCGACGAACCAGGTCCCGGAGCCTGCGCCGACGGCCGCCCCCTCGGTCCAGGAGACGCCGAAGCCGGCTGCCTCGTCGGCCCCGGAACCGAGCGTCCCCGCGCCGTCCGCGCCGAGTCCGGCGCCCGCCCCCGCGCCGCCCGCGCCGAGTCCGGCGCCCGCACCGCCCGCACCGCCCGCACCGCCCGCGCCGCCCGCGACCGGGTCGGTGGGCGCGGGGGCGGTGGGTGTGCCTGCCGGGAGGGCGTTGACGGTCCATGACGGCGACCTGACGATCACGACGCCGGGTACGGTGATCGACGGTCTGGACATTCGTGGGTTCGTGCGGGTCAAGGCCGCGAACGTGGTGATCCGCAACTCGATCATCCGCGGCCCGGCCACACCCCTGACCGCCCCGATGTCACTGGTGCAGTCCGATGCCGGTCCGGGCACCAACCTGCTGATCGAGGACAGCGAGATCTACGCCCAGGCGCCCTCGCGGTTCGTCGACGGGATCGTGGGCATGGGCTTCACCCTGCGCCGGGTCGACATCCACACCGTGATCGACCAGGTCAAGATCATCGGCGACAACGTCACCGTGGACGGCTCCTACCTGCACGGGAACCTGTTCTACCCGGCCGACGGGACGAACATCGAGTCCCACGACGACAACGTCCAGGTCGCCATCGGGTCGAACATCCAGGTCGTCAACAGCACCCTGTCCGGGTCGACCAACGCCGCGGTGATGATCACCCAAGACCGCGGGTCGGTGGTGGGCTTCACCTTCCGGGGCAACTCCGCCGACAACGGCGCGTGCACGATCAACGTCGCGGAGAAGATCTACGGACCACCGCCGGGGCTCTCGATCACCAACAGCGTCTTCGGCACCGGCCAGGTCCACGCACGATGCGCGATCCTGATGTCGGACACCACCAAGGCCGCAGCCACCATCACCGGCAACACCTTCACCGACGGCTCAGTGGCCACCGCCTCCCGCAGCTACTGACCGCACGGGTTCTCTGGCGGTGAGCGGGGTGAGGTCCCTGCGTTCTCGGCTGATCCATGGCCGGGGACGCAGGGCGAGGCCGACGCCGAGCGCGACCAACGTCAGGGAGCTGTACAGGGGGCCGAACAGCAGGTCCCAGACGAGGCGGACCACGAGCACGGCCATGAGCACGCTCAGGTTGCGTGCGGCCAGCCCGGTCCCCGCACGGCGAAGCATCGCCCAGGCGATGAACGTCGAGAGGGCGAGGCCGGGGATGCCGAACAGCGCCCAGGTGTCACCGATGATCGAGTGGAGCTCGACGAGCTCACCGAACATGTACCTCTCGACGTACCCGTTGTTGGGGTCGTAGCCCAGCTGGGTCATGCCCGCCTTGGCAACGAGGAGCTCCTCGGTCGTCGCGCTCGTGCCGACCCCGAGGCCCCACGGCCGGTGCGTCATGAGGGCAACGGTCGCGCCGATCTCGGGCCGGCCACCGAGGAGGATGTTGCCGGCCGCCTCGACCTGCGCCTCGCTGCGGATCTGGGTCTCCTCGCCGAGGTAGCCCTCGAGGAGAAGCGCTTGGCCCAGGCTGTAGACCGCCCACCCCAGGCCTGCGAGGATGACCACGGCCCGCCAGGCGGAGCCCTTGCGCCGACTGCCGGTGAACCACATCTGCCAGACGGCCAGCGCCGTCGCCAACAGCAGCATGGCGAAGTGCGATCGGCTGTCGTTGACCGCCGAGAACCCCGCGAGCAGCAGGGCGAGGACCACCGCGAGCCACCGCCTACGGACCATCCAGGCGAAGCCGAGCAGCAGGACGGTCAGCGGCATCGCGAGAGCCGACTTCCACGGGTTCGCCATGCCGAGACCGGTCTGTGAGATGCCGGCGACCATGCCGATCCCGAAGAGCATGGCGACGGTGCCGTCCGCGAACACCGTTCGCGCCCAGAGGATCACGCCGACCGCTGTGACGAGACCGACCGTGAGGGCCGTCCAGAACACCACGTACCGGTCGGTGATCGTGTGGTCGGTCGAGGCGAGTGCGGTGAGCCAGATGCCTGAGGCGAGGCACACCGCGGCGATGGCAGCGAACTGGCGTCCACCGGCGAACGCCCGCAGGTGGGGTAACCACACCGGCGCGAACGCAAGGCCGACCGCGGTGCCGAGAGAGACGCCGGAGAAGACCTCGATCCGCATGGCGACCAGGACGAGCAGCCCGGCGATGACGGCCCGCGTGCCGGGCCCGACCATCGGGTCCGGCACGCGGGCCGGCAGCGGAAGCGGCGGTGGGGCGGTCGGGGCGGCCCCCGTCGGTTCGACGAGCATGGTGCGCCCTCCTGACCGCCAGTCGCCTGGTTCGAGGCGGTGCGCAGGCATCAGCCGAGTGGTCCTGCCCACAGGTTGTCGTAGGAGAAGACCACGGCTGGGTTGGCTGTGACGCCGCCGGTGTAGGACTGCAACCCTAGGCCGCCGGCGGTTTGCAGCGCGGCGATGGTGTTGTCGGTCATCGTCGCGTTCCAGGTGGCCGGTTCGGTGGTGCCGACCTTCCAGACCTTGGCCCGCACCGTGGTCGGTGAGGTGCCCTCGACCTGCAGGCGGACCTGGAGCTGGTCACCGGCCGCGAACGTCAGCCCGGTGACCACGCCACCGGCGACCGGGGTGCCGTTGCCGCGGGTCACGTGCAGCTGGACGCTGCTGTCGGCGGCCAGCCGCAGCCGAGCGGCATAGGCATCGGTGCCGACCCGGCGACCCTGGACCGTCAGGAACGTGGTGGCCGACGGCACCCGGTCGGCGCTGACGGTGACCTGGACCTCGGTGTCCGTGGCGGACACCCCGGTCAGGAACGACCCTGCTGTCGCCCCGGCGTTCAGGGTGTGCCGCCCCGCGCCGCCGGTGACCGCGAACAGGCTCGCCGCCCCGGACGTCGTCCAGGGCCCACCGACGTCGGCGGTGCCCCAGCCGTTGGCGACCGTCCGGGCGAAGTCGTCCTGGGCCAGCACCCCGGCCGGCGGGTCGACGGTGACGACCTGGCCGGTGGTGGTGCCGGTGGCGCCGTCGTCGTCGGTGACCGTCAGGCTCACCGTGTAGGTGCCGGCCGTGGCGTAGGTGTGCGTGGCGGTCTGACCGGTGCCGGTGGCCCCGTCACCGAAGTCCCACGCATAGGACGCGATCGTGCCGTCCGGGTCGCTCGACGCGGAGCCGTCCACCGAGACCGCCAGACTCGCGACGCTCGACGTGAACGCCGCCACCGGAACCTGGTTGACCGGCGGGTCGACGGGACCTCCTGGGCTGCCGCCGAGTGGTCCTGCCCACAGGTTGTCGTAGGAGAAGACCACGGCTGGGTTGGCTGTGACGCCGCCGGTGTAGGACTGCAACCCTAGGCCGCCGGCGGTTTGCAGCGCGGCGATGGTGTTGTCGGTCATCGTCGCGTTCCAGGTGGCCGGTTCGGTGGTGCCGACCTTCCAGACCTTGGCCCGCACCGTGGTCGGTGAGGTGCCCTCGACCTGCAGGCGGACCTGGAGCTGGTCACCGGCCGCGAACGTCAGCCCGGTGACCACGCCACCGGCGACCGGGGTGCCGTTGCCGCGGGTCACGTGCAGCTGGACGCTGCTGTCGGCGGCCAGCCGCAGCCGAGCGGCATAGGCATCGGTGCCGACCCGGCGACCCTGGACCGTCAGGAACGTGGTGGCCGACGGCACCCGGTCGGCGCTGACGGTGACCTGGACCTCGGTGTCCGTGGCGGACACCCCGGTCAGGAACGACCCTGCTGTCGCCCCGGCGTTCAGGGTGTGCCGCCCCGCGCCGCCGGTGACCGCGAACAGGCTCGCCGCCCCGGACGTCGTCCAGGGCCCACCGACGTCGGCGGTGCCCCAGCCGTTGGCGACCGTCCGGGCGAAGTCGTCCTGGGCCAGCACCCCGGCCGGCGGGTCGACGGTGACGACCTGGCCGGTGGTGGTGCCGGTGGCGCCGTCGTCGTCGGTGACCGTCAGGCTCACCGTGTAGGTGCCGGCCGTGGCGTAGGTGTGCGTGGCGGTCTGACCGGTGCCGGTGGCCCCGTCACCGAAGTCCCACGCATAGGACGCGATCGTGCCGTCCGGGTCGCTCGACGCGGAGCCGTCCACCGAGACCGCCAGACTCGCGACGCTCGACGTGAACGCCGCCACCGGAACCTGGTTGACCGGCGGGTCGACGGTGACGACCTGGCCGGTGGTGGTGCCGGTGGCGCCGTCGTCGTCGGTGACCGTCAGGCTCACCGTGTAGGTGCCGGCCGTGGCGTAGGTGTGCGTGGCGGTCTGACCGGTGCCGGTGGCCCCGTCACCGAAGTCCCACGCATAGGACGCGATCGTGCCGTCCGGGTCGCTCGACGCGGAGCCGTCCACCGATGCGTCGAGGTAGGTGGTGGCCGCGGTGAACGATGCCGTCGGCACCAGGTTCGGCGCCGTGCCGGTCGTCGCCAGCGCGTAGTGCGCCGCGATCGTCTCGGGGGTCAGCACGGTCGGGTAGACCGCGATCTCGTCGAGCGAGCCGTTGAACGCGGTGTTCGTCGACACGTTCGGGTAGATGCTGATGCTGTCGCCGAGGCGCCAGTAGCCGGCGAAGTTCCGCGCGGTCGTCGTGTCCGTGCGCGAGTCGACCAGGACGCCATCGACGTACAGCTTCATGCCGTCCGCGCCGAGCGTGGCGACCGTGTGGTGCCACTGGCCGTTGTTGTAGGCCAGGGGCGAGCGGACCGTGCGGGCCACACCCACCCACACGCCGAACTGGATGCGCCCCGCGCTGTCCATGTACAGGACACGGTCACGCGCGGTGCTGGTCTGGGTCGAGGCCGCCCGGTTGCCGAAGTTGAGGATCGGCCCGTTCCCTCCGGTGCCCGATGCCTTGAACCAGGCCTCGATCGAGAAGGTGATGCGACCTTGCTCGAGGGTCGACGCGGCCATCCGGGACTGCGAGCTGTTCGTGGTCCGGTAGGCGGTGTCGGGGTCGCCGAGGATCGCGCCCTGGACTCCCTTGGTGATGCTCGTGCCGGTCACGGCGTCGTTCGCTGCGGCCGTGTCGCGCACCGAGGTGCCGGCGGCGTCACCCAGACGCCAGTAGTAGCTGGCGCCCGAGGCCATGACCGCGTTCGCGTAGTCGCTCTGCGTCCCGGTCCCGTCCGCCACGACCTGGACGGTCGAGGAGTTCGCATAGTTCCCATACGGGTCGAGCGCGCGGACCTGGTAGGTGTAGGTCTGGCCCGGGGTCAGCCCGGTGTCGGTGAAGCCCATCCAGGCCCGGTCCCAGTCCTCGTTCCGGAAGGACCCGGTCCACACCGGGTTGGTCGTGTCGCCGTTCCGGAACACCCGGTAGGTGAGGTCGGCGTTGTCGAAGTCGGCGTTCGAGCGCCACGACACCCGCACCGCGCCGGTGCCGGCCGCCCGTGCGGACACCGGGAAGCTCGCACCGGAGTACCGCGGACCCTCGTCGTTCGGCGCGAGCGCGCTGACGGCAAACCGGACGAGGCCCTGCTGGGCGACGTTGTTGACGGTCGGGAACTCGCCCCCCATGACGATGTAGCGCTCGTCACCGGTCACCGACCACGGCCCCTGGGTCTGCCCGGTGAACGTGCCGACGTCCAGGCGCGGGCGCCAGTTGAGGACGGACGGTCCGGGCTGGCCAGCGAAGTTGGTGTAGCCGAGGTGCTCGCGCTGCACGGTCTGGGTGACGGCCTTGGTGACGGCGTTGGCCCGGTAGAAGGTCCAGT
This sequence comes from Cellulomonas sp. KRMCY2, assembly GCF_000526515.1. NCBI lineage: Bacteria > Bacillati > Actinomycetota > Actinomycetes > Micrococcales > Cellulomonadaceae > Cellulomonas > Cellulomonas sp. KRMCY2. Next base: position 366,702 of record NZ_JAGF01000001.1, on the reverse strand, counting down.
CCGGCTCGGTCTGCGCGTGGGAGCGCACGTTTCCGCAGTAGTGGTGGTGGCTGGCCGAGTAGATGACGTCGCCCTGAGGGAACACGTCGTAGGTGTCGCCGTGGCAGTCGAGCACCCACGCGATCTCGCCGGTGTCCCAGTCGGCCGCGAAGATGCCCTCGAGCGTGCCGGCTGTTCGGCCGAAGGTGTACCCGGTGCCGTACATGTAGTCCTCGTCGCCCGAGAGGGCGAGGAGAGCGCCGTTGTCCCCACCGGCGTACCAGATGATCGCGTTGGCCGGGAACGGGAGCTTGGCACCGGTCGTGGCGTCGAGCCGGGCCATGCCTCGGGAGCTGTCCGTGGTGCCGTTCACCGACGTGAAGTTGCCGCCGGCGATCACGGTGGCCCCGTCGGGCGACACGGCGAGCGCATTCACCCGACCGTCGTCCACCGTCGGCGCCCACGGCAGCAGTGCGCCGGTGGCGGCGTCGAACGCCGCGAGCTCTGCGCGTGGCTGGTTCCCCGCACTCGAGAAGATGCCGCCGACGTAGACCGTGGTGTCGGTCGCGGCGATCGCGCGCACCTGGGAGTTCGTGCCCGCGTTGAACGAGGTGATGAGCGCTCCGGTGGCTGTGTCGTAGGCCGCGATGCGGTTCCTCGTCACCCCGGAGATCGACGTGAAGCTGCCGCCGACGTACACGCGCGAGCCGTCGGGCGACGCCGTCACGGCGAGCACCTGACCGTTGGGGTTCGGCGCCCAGCCCGAGTTGAGGACGCCGGTCGTCACATCGAAGGACAGCAGGTTGTTCCGGGTCACCGTGTTGACACCTGCGGGCGATCCCGCGGGCCGAGCACTGGCGAACTGGCCACCGGCGTAGACGGTGTTGCCGACCAGCGCCTCATTCCACACCACGCCGTCGATCTGGACCGTCGGCAGGGGGTCGGCGCTCACGGTCGCCGGGACGCCTGCGATCGGGAGCGTGTCCGCCACAGCGGGGGCCGGTGGCTCGACGGCCATCAGCCCCGTGGCGAGCAGGAGGCCGGCGACGGCGAGGGTGGCCGTGCGGGACAAGCGCGCGGACGCGAACGACATGGCTCCACCTGGGGGCTCGGTGTACGGATGGGCAGACACCCTCCGGTGTCGACGCTAAGCCGTGTCCGCCGTCCATACCAGTGCCTAACGGGTGAAAATGGCCCGAAACTGCCGAATGTGCCAAAAGCGGACAGTCACGTCCCGCGCCGCCGCGCCGCGATCAGACCGCTGTCGGGCGGCGCCGCAGCTCGCCCAGTCCGTCCAGCGTCCCGCGCGCTGCGGCGAGCACGGGCGCGGGAGACCGAAGCAGCTGTCGACGACCGCCACGCAGGACCACCTCCCACGCCGCGCCGGCCGCGGTCAGCGCCCAGCGCCGGCGACCGGCTCGATCCAGGTGCTTGGCCGCGAAGAGCAGACGGCCCCGGCAGACGTACCGGTAGTAGACCAGCGACTTGGTGCGGGGGTCGGTGCTCTCCTGGGTGCCGCCGACGTCGTGCGTCGCGACCAGGTCGTCGCGCACGACGAACCGGGCGCCGGCCGCACGCAGCCGCCAGGACAGGTCGACGTCCTCCCAGTACAGGAAGTAGTCCTCGTCGAAGCAGCCCGCCCGCTCGAAGAGCGCGGCATCGAGCGCCAGGCAAGCGGTGGAGATCCACGGCACCGTGCCGCGGACCTCGCCCGTCGGGCGGGCGCGTCCGGTGGCCAGGTCGAGGGAGCCGCCGCGGAACCAGACGCGCCCGTCCGGCCGCAGGATGACGGGCGAAACGACGACGGTCGGGTCGGCCCGGACGGAGGCCACGAGCTCCGCCACCGTCGCGGTCTCGACCGTCTGGTCGGGCTGGAGCAGCACGACCACGTCGCAGCCGAGGGTCCGGGCTCGGCGGACGCCCGCATTGACCCCGGCGCCGAACCCTCCGTTGCGCTCGGGCAGCACGAGCTGCCAGCCGTGGGTAGCCGCCAGCTCGGACACGGCCTCCCGTTCGGCGGTTGTCGACGGGTTGTCCACCACGACGACCGTCGCGTCGGTGCCGGCGGCAGTGGCGACCAGGTGGTCGCCGAGCATGTCGTGGGAACCGTAGTTCACGACGACCAGGGCCGTCCGTGCGTCCATCGGTCACCTCCGATCGTCGTTGGCGTGGCTCGTAGGATACCGATCGGTCCGCGGGGCCCGGCCGGAACGCGGGGCCCCGCGGCCGATAGCATCCGGGCAGGACGTCGTCGGACGGGAGGGGCACCGGTGGGCGAGCAGGGCGAGAGACCGACCGTGAGGCGCCCGGTCGCGCTCGTGGCGCACCCGTTCGCCGACCGCTACGGTTCCGACCGGATGGTTCTCGAGAGCATCCGGGCGCTCGTCGATGCCGGGTGGCGGGTGGCGGTGACCGTGCCGGAGGGCGGGCCACTGGTGGCGATGGTCGAGGAGATCGGTGCGCGGGTCGTGCTGTGTCCGACGCCACGGCTCAGCAAGGCGCTCCTGACCCCCCGGGGTCTCGTCGAGCTCGTCGGCCAGACGCTCCGAGGCACCCGCGACGGGTGGGCCCTGCTGCGGTCGCTGCATCCCGATGTGGTCTACGTGAACACCCTCACGATCCCGTGGTGGATCGTGCTGGCCCGCCTGCGTCGGGTGCCGGTGCTCTGCCATGTGCACGAGGCCGAGCGTTCGGCGCCCTGGTTGGTGCGGACCGCGCTCACGCTTCCGTTGCTGCTGGCGACGGTCGCCGTGGCCAACAGCAGGTTTGCCGTCGGAGTCGTTGCCGAGTCGTTCCCGCGGACGGCCCGGCGCATCCGCATCGTCGACAACGGCGTGGTCGGCCCGCCCGGACGGACACGCGCCCGATCGGCCCTGACGGCTCCGGTCACGCTCCTGTACGTCGGGCGGCTGTCCGCGCGGAAGGGGGTCGACGTCGCCGTCACCGCTGTCGGGCTGCTCCGTGACCGGGGCGTCGACGTCGAGCTCGACGTCGTCGGCGCCGTCTTCCCGGGGTACGAGTGGTATCAGGATGAGCTCGAGCGTCTCGTGGTCCGGCTCGACCTCGGCGACCACGTGCGCATGCACGGCTTCCAGGACCCGGCGTGGCCGTTCTTCGACTCCGCGGACGTGGTCCTCGTGCCCTCCCGCACGGATGAGCCGTTCGGGAACACCGCGGTCGAGGCCGTGCTCAGCGCCCGTCCCGTCGTGGCCAGCGGGTCGGGCGGGCTGGTCGAGGCCACCTCCGGGTATCGGTCCGCCAGGATCGTGCCACCCGGTGACGCGGGTGCGCTCGCCGCGGCTGTCGACGAGGTCGTCGCGTCGTGGGCGACGGTGCGTGCCGAGGCGTGGGAAGACGCGGGACGCGCCGAGGCACGGCACGCACCGGAGCTGTACCGCGCGCGGATCATCGAGATCGTCACCGGCGTCGCCGGTGTCCGGGGGAGGTAGTCGATGCCCGTGTCATCCATCCGCGTGGCCCACACGGCACCCAGCGGCGGCTGCCCGTGACCGCCGGGCCGCCGTCCGCGCGGCGGGTGGTCGTCGCGATGCTGACCTACCGGCGCCCGGACGACCTGCGGCGCGCCGTCCCGGCCTTCCTGGCCCAGGTCGAGGCGGTCGACGGGAACGCCGGCATGCTCGTCGTGGACAACGACCCGGACGGCTCGGCCGCGGAGATCGTCACCGGGTTCGGCAGTGACCTGGTCCGCTACGCCCACGAGCCTGTCCCCGGGATCGCGGCGGCCCGCAACCGTGCCCTCGACGAGTCGTCGGACGTCGACCTGCTCGTCTTCGTCGACGACGACGAGCACCCCACGGCGGGGTGGCTCGAGGCGATGCTCGCCACCTACGAGCGCCACCGGGCGGCATGCGTCGCGGGTCCTGTCGTGTCCGAGTTCGCCGCGGACCCGGAGCCGTGGATCACGGCGGGTCGGTTCTTCGAGCGCCGCCGCATGCCCACCGGCACCGAGATCACTGTCGCGGCCACGAACAACCTGCTCATCGACATGGCTCAGCTCCGGCGGCACGGCGTGCGGTTCGACGAGGTGTTCGGGCTGAGCGGTGGGTCCGACACGTTGCTCACCCGGGCGCTGGTGCGCCGTGGGGCACATCTGGTCTGGTGCGACGAAGCCATCGTCTACGACCGCGTCCCGACGTCCCGGCTGACCCGTCAGTGGGTGCTGCATCGCGCGCGCCGCAGCGGGAACAGCGCGAGCCGGGTGGCGCTGGTGCTCGCAGGATCGATCCCGGCCCGCGCAGGGGTGAGGGTCAGCTACGTCGCCCGGGGGATGGCGCGCATCGCCGCAGGCTCGGTACGGCGATGCGTCGGGCTGGTCACACGATCGGCGACACAGGACGCGCGGGGCCGACGCAGCACCGAGCGGGGGATCGGCATGATGACCGGCGCACTGGGTCATGTGGTCTACGAGTACAAGCGGGACTGAGCTCGGTTGCTGTGCCGTAGGGTCTGAGCGCGTGCGACCGGGTATGCCCTGTGCCGTCCGGCGGAACGCACGTCTGTCGTCCGAGCAGGAGGTTGGGCATGCGTGAAGGTCGCCGTCGGTGGCTGCTCTGGGCCGCCGTGCTGCTCGGAGCCGTCGTCGCTGTGGGTGCAGCGATCTGGGCGTCGACCCCTGACGCGTCGCCGGGAGCAGCGGCGCCGACTGACTCTGCGTCGGGGCGGACAGCCTCATCCGATCCCTCGCCCTCGCCGTCGCCCTCGCCATCGCCGTCGCAGACGCCCGTCCTGCCGCCGTCGAGCACCGACGCCCCGACGGAGCCGGTGCCCGAGACGACGATGCCTCCGGTCGCGCTCGACGAGACGGCGTCGTTCGGCACCGGCGTGACCGCCCGGCTGACGGCCGTCGAATCCGTCGACGGCGAGGCCGACGGACCGGGGGAGGTGGCCGGCCCGGCCGTCCGCATCACGGTCGAGATCACCAACGACACGGCTGAGGCACTGGACCTCCACAAGGTCGTCGTCGACGTCGCCGCGGGCGCGGACCTCGCTCCCGGCGAGCCGTTGAGCGGTCCCGGCGTCCGGTGGCTCGACGGCACGCTCGAGCCGGGTGGCGTCGCGACGGGCGTGTACGTCTTCGCCGTCCCCGCCGATCGGCGCGATCTGGTGCACGTCAAGGTCAGCTACGACCCGGTCCAGCCGACTGTCCTGTTCGAGGGACCGGCGACGCCGGCCTGAGCACGGCTCTGCGGCCGAGATGCACCGCGAACGGGTGAAAACTGTCCGAACCGGACAAATCCTCCCGGGATCCGGATACAGTCGTGCTCACGATCCGCTGGCGGAGCGTCCCGTGACCCGTTGTCGCGCGAGCCCGGCGAGCGCCGCCGTGAGAGGGGTTGACCGTGGACGCTGTGTGGCGTGGGAGTGGTCCCGGCCGGACGCCCGAGGTCAGCATCATCGTGCCGACCTTCAACGAGGCTCCGAACGTCCCCGAGCTCGTCCGCCAGATCGGCGACGCGGTGGCCGGGCTCGACGCCGAGGTGGTCTTCGTCGACGACTCGACCGATGACACGGCCGACGTGGTGCGCGCTGTGGCCGGGTCGTCGGTGGTCCCGGTCCGGCTGATCCATCGCGAGCACCCCGTGGGCGGGCTCAGCGGCGCGGTGCAGGAAGGGTTCCGGTCGAGTGTGGCGACCTGGTGCCTCGTCATGGACGGTGACCTCCAGCACCCGCCGGAGATGATCCCCGTGCTGCTCGGCAGGGCCAAGGACTCCGGCGCCGACGTCGTGGTGGCGTCCCGATACATGGGCGAGGGGAGCAGCAGCGGGCTGGCGAACGCTGCTCGGCGCGCGGTCTCCAGTGCGTCGACCGCGCTGACCCGGGCGATGTTCCCGATCCGACTGGCCGACTGCTCGGACCCGATGACCGGGTTCTTCGTGGTTCGTCGGGAGGCGGTCGACCTGACCCTCCTGCAGCCGCGCGGCTTCAAGATCCTGCTGGAGATCCTCGCCCGTCACCGCCTCACGGTCAGCGAGGTGCCCTTCGTCTTCGGACGCCGGTTCGCCGGCGAGTCGAAGGCATCGGTCCTCCAGGGTCTGCACTTCATGCGGCAGCTGGCGGCCCTGCGGTTCGGGCGGATGTCCCGGTTCGCCATCATCGGTGGGTTCGGCGCACTGGTGAACCTCGGCATCGTCGCGGCGCTGACGGGTCTCGGGATGGGGTACCTGGTAGCGGCGGCGATCGCAGCCGAGGCCACCATCCTGATGAACTTCTTCCTGCAGGAGCGGTTCGTGTTCGGCGACCTGCGTCACGAGGGCCGCGGACCGCTGGTGCGGTTCGCCCAGTCCTTCGGCTTCAACAACATCGAGGCCGTGGTGCGCCTGCCGGTCCTGGCGCTCCTGGTCTCCAGTGCGCACATCGCCGCCGTCCCGGCGACCGCGGTGACCCTCCTCGCGGCCTTCCTCCTGCGGTTCGTCTTCCACGCCCGCGTGGTCTACCGTCCGCGGCGCTCCACCCGGCGGCAGCGGACGACGATCGGTTCCGAGCCGGTGCTCAAGGAGTTCAGCTGACGCGACCCGGCGACGTCTGACCGGGTGAACTCCGGCACAACATCTGGCAAATCGGACAACAGGCCCATATCGTTCGAATACGGCAGCGGTGACCGCGAGTCGGCGGGGCCACCCACCGTGCGGACACTGCGCGAACTCGGACGGGGGTAGTTCACGTGACACGACGGATCGGTTACGCGCCGGGGGTGTACGACCTGTTCCATGTCGGCCATCTGAACATCTTGCGTCACGCCAGGAGCCAGTGCGACTTCCTGATCGCCGGTGTCGTGTCCGACGAGATGGCCGAGCGCGTCAAGGGACGCCGACCGGTGATCCCGTTGTCCGAGCGTCTTGAGATCGTGCGGTCGATCAGCTTCGTCGACGAGGCCCGGGCCGAGGTCCTGCCGGAGAAGCTCGCCACCTGGCAGCAGGTCCAGTTCGACATCATCTTCAAGGGCGACGACTGGCGGGGCACACCCAAGGGCGACAAGCTCGAGCGGGACTTCGCCGCCGTCGGGGTCGAGGTCGTCTACCTCCCGTACACCGTGCACACCTCGAGCACGATCCTGCGCCGGGTCCTCGAGCGCATCGACGAGGACGGCGCACCGGCGATCGGCTCCGGCCCGGTGGCGGCTGCCGCAGCTCGTTCCTGACGCGGACGCGGCCCTCAGCAGCACTGCCGTCGTAGGCTGAGCGCTGCACCGGGCTCCCGCGGGTTCTCGGCGCACAGCGCTGTCCAGCGCGCCTCGTCGCTGCTGTGAACCTGGAGCCAATGAACCTCGCCGGCCTGCTGCCCGTCCTGCTGACCGACTCTGCCGCGGCGCAGGTCGTCGAGCTCGCACACGCCGCTGCAACCCCTGCACGGGAGGCGACCCTCGACGTCGTCGCCCCCGCCGGCATCCGCCCGCCGCTCGTCGCCGGAGTCGTCCAGGCGCTCGACCGGGCACGTCGCGAGGCACAGCTCGCGCGCGGGCCGGCGGACCAGGCCTGCGTGGTGGTGGTCACGGCGACCGGACGTGACGCCGACGAGCTGGCGGCGGCCCTGCGCTGCTACCTGCCCGCCGACGACGTCGCCGTCCTGCCGTCCTGGGAGACGCTGCCGCACGAGCGGCTCTCGCCCCGCAGCGACACGGTGGCCCGGCGCCTGGCGGTGTTCCGCCGACTCGCGCACCCCTCGACCGAGGCCGGTCAGGCCGGTCCGGTGCGCGCTCTGGTCGTCCCCGTGCGTGCCCTGCTCCAGCCGGTCGTCGAGGGCCTCGGCGAGCTCGTGCCGGTGGCCCTGCAGACCGGTGACCAGGTCGACCTGGACGACATCGCCGAACGGCTCGTCGCCGCGGCGTACTCGCGCGTCGACATGGTCGAGCGCCGCGGTGAGTTCGCTGTCCGCGGCGGCATCCTCGACGTGTTCCCGCCCATCGACGACCACCCGCTGCGGATCGAGCTGTGGGGCGACACGGTCGAGGAGATCCGCTGGTTCGCGGTGGCCGACCAGCGCAGCCTCGAGGTCGCGGTCGAGGGCCTGTGGGCGCCGCCGTGCCGCGAGATCCTCCTGACGGACGCGGTGCGCGCGCGGGCCGCGGGGCTGGTCGAGCAGCTGCCCGGTGCCGCCGAGATGCTCGAGCGGCTCGCCGCCGGCATCGCCGTCGAGGGCATGGAGTCGCTCGCACCGGCGCTGGTCGACCGCATGGTGCCGATGCTCGACCTCGTCCCGGCCGGTGCGCTCGTCATGGTCGCCGACCCCGAGCGGGTCCGCCGCCGTGCGCACGACCTCGCCGCGACGACCCAGGAGTTCCTCGACGCGGCCTGGACCGCGGCCGCCGCAGGTGGCAGCACACCGATCGACCTGCGCTCCGCCTCCTTCGCGAGCTACTCCGAGACGCGCGAGCTCGCGGTGTCCCGCGGCCTCGGCTGGTGGACCCTGAGCGGCTTCGCCCTCGACCCCGCAGCCGCAGCCGACCCCGGCGTGCCGGACCCAGGACCCCGCGGAGCCGGCGACGGGCCCGACAGCTCCGAGGTGGCGGGCGGCGCGGGGGCGAGCCTCGTGGTCGCGGCGCGGGACGTCCGGGGGTACCGCGGGGACGTCCCGAAGGCCGTGTCCGACCTGCGTGACCTGCAGCGTGCGGGCTGGCGCCTGGTCCTGACGACCGAGGGCCACGGACCCGCACAGCGGATGGTCGAGCAGCTCGCGGGGTTCGACGTCCCGGCGAGATTGGTCGCCGAGATCGCCGAGGTGCCCGACGCCGGCGTGGTGCACGTGGTCCCGGCGGCTGCCGGCCCGGGCTTCGTCGCGACCGACCTCCAGCTCGCGGTGTTCAGCGAGGCGGACCTGACCGGCCGCGCGGGGACCTCGACCAAGGACATGCGTTCGATGCCGTCGCGGCGGCGCAACTCCGTCGACCCGCTGCAGCTGCGTGCCGGTGACTTCGTGGTGCACGAGCAGCACGGCGTCGGGCGGTTCGCCGAGCTCGTGCGGCGCACCATCGGCAGCGGTGCGTCGTCCGGCACCCGGGAGTACCTCGTCATCGAGTACGCCCCGTCCAAGCGCGGTCAGCCCGGCGACCGCCTGTACGTGCCGACCGACCAGCTGGACCAGGTCACGAAGTACACCGGCGGGGAGTCGCCGAGCCTGAACCGGATGGGTGGCTCCGACTGGGCCAAGATGAAGGGTCGGGCCCGCAAGGCGATCCGGGAGATCGCGGGCGAGCTCATCCGGCTGTACTCCGCGCGGATGGCGACCCAGGGTCACGCCTTCGCACCGGACACCCCGTGGCAGGCGGAGCTCGAGGACGCCTTCGCCTACGTCGAGACGCCGGACCAGCTCGCCACGATCGACGAGGTCAAGGCCGACATGGAGAAGTCCGTGCCGATGGACCGGCTGGTCTGCGGCGACGTCGGCTACGGCAAGACCGAGATCGCCGTGCGGGCCGCGTTCAAGGCCGTGCAGGACGGCAAGCAGGTCGCGGTGCTCGTCCCCACGACCCTCCTGGTCCAGCAGCACCTCGACACGTTCGCCGAGCGGTATGCGCCGTACCCGGTGACGGTCAAGGGCCTGTCCCGGTTCCAGAGCCCGGCCGAGTCGCGGGAGGTCGTCGACGGGCTGCGTGACGGCAGCGTCGACGTCGTGATCGGCACCCACCGGCTGATCACCGGGCAGGTGCACTTCAAGGACCTCGGGCTGGTCGTCATCGACGAGGAGCAGCGCTTCGGCGTCGAGCACAAGGAGACGCTCAAGCAGCTCCGCACGAACGTCGACGTGCTGGCGATGAGCGCGACGCCGATCCCGCGAACCCTCGAGATGGCCGTGACCGGGATCCGCGAGATGTCGACCCTCGCCACGCCGCCGGAGGAGCGGCACCCGGTCCTGACGTTCGTGGGGCCCTACGACGAGAAGCAGGTGACCGCCGCGATCCGGCGCGAGCTGCTCCGCGAGGGTCAGGTCTTCTACGTGCACAACAAGGTCGACTCGATCGAGCGGGCGGCGTCGCGGCTCGCCGAGCTCGTCCCGGAGGCCCGCATCGCCACGGCCCACGGCAAGATGGGTGAGCACCTGCTCGAGCGCGTGATCGTCGACTTCTGGGAGAAGCGGTTCGACGTGCTGGTCTGCACGACGATCGTCGAGACCGGGCTGGACATCTCCAACGCGAACACCCTGATCCTCGAGCGCGCGGACCTGCTCGGCCTCTCGCAGCTGCACCAGCTGCGCGGTCGGGTCGGCCGCGGACGCGAGCGCGCCTACTCGTACTTCATGTACCCGCCGGACCGGCCGCTGACCGAGACCGCGCACGACCGGCTGACGACCATGGCAGCCAACACCGACCTGGGCTCCGGCATGCAGATCGCGCTCAAGGACCTGGAGATCCGCGGCGCGGGCAACCTCCTGGGTGGTGAGCAGTCCGGTCACATCGCCGGTGTCGGCTTCGACCTGTACATCCGGATGGTCGGCGAGGCCGTCGCCGCCTTCCGTGGCGAGCCGGACGAACGGCCGGCCGACGTCACGCTCGAGCTCCCGGTCGACGCGCACGTCCCGCACGAGTACATCGAGCACGAGCGGCTGCGTCTCGAGGCGTACCGCAAGATCGCCGACGCGACGACGCCCGGGGCGCTGACCGAGGTGCACGCCGAGCTCGTCGACCGGTACGGCGCGGTGCCCGAGCAGGTCGAGTGCCTGTTCGAGGTGGCCGGCCTGCGCAACCTCGCCCGCGAGGTGGGGCTGACCGACGTCACCGCCCAGGGCCGGTTCGTGCGCTTCGCGCCGGTCGACCTGGCGGAGTCCGCCCAGCTGCGGCTGACCCGGCTGTACCCGGGCACCGTGCTCAAGCCGGCGATCCGGACCGTCCTGGTCCCGTACCCGACGACGGCCCGGGTCGGTGGCCGCCCGCTCGCCGGCCGGGAGGTCCTGGCGTGGGTGCGCGAGCTCATCGCGGCCGTCCTGACCGGAAGCATCGCGGCGGCCGCGGGCGCCGCCGCGGCCCGTGACGGTGCGTGACGGCCGTCGCCTACGATGGGCCGCGCGGGCGCCGCGGGCGCCACGGACGGTCGGGGAGGTCGAGCCGGTGAGGTCGAAGGTGCGCACGTCAGTCGTGGTCGCCGCGGTGGTGGCCGGCGCCACCCTGCTCGGGGGCTGCTCGCCGAACCCTGGCGCCGCAGCGGTCGTCGGTGACCGGACGATCACCCGCTCGGCGATCGAGCAGACCGTCGCGGACCTCGCCGTCCTCGACCCGGCCGTCGAGGCACGCGCCGTCCTGGTCCGGGCCATCCTCGCGCCCTACCTGATCGATGCCGCGGCCGAGAACGGCGTCGGCGTCTCGCCGGACGAGATCCGGGTCGCGCTGGACGACGTCGCCGCGACCAACGGTGTGACGCAGGTCCCGGACTGGAGCGAGGGGACGATCGACGACGTCCGCTCCCGCACGGCGCTGACCGACCTGCAGGCCCTGCCGGACGCCGACGAGATCCTCAACGGTGTGGCGGAGGAGATCCTGGCGACGGACATCGACATCAACCCGCGCTACGGCGAGCTGACCGCCGGGACGCTCCAGGTCGCCGACGCCGTGCTGCCGTGGATCGTCCCCGCCGCACCGCCTGCGGGATGACGTCGGGCGAGCGGGGAGCGGCGGCCCTCGCGGACCTGGTCGCGGTGATGGACCGCCTGCGCTCGCCCGGTGGGTGCCCGTGGGATGCCGAGCAGACCCACGCGACCCTCGTCCCGTACGCGATCGAGGAGGTCTTCGAGCTCGCGGAGGCCGTCGAGTCGGGTGACCTCGAGGCGTTGCGCGAGGAGCTCGGGGACGTGCTGCTGCAGGTGGTCTTCCATGCCCGGGTGGCCGCCGAGCACCCGACCGAGCCGTTCGACATCGGCGACGTCGCCGCAGGCATCGCGGCCAAGCTGCGCCGTCGCCACCCGCACGTGTTCGCCGACGCCCAGGTCCGCGACGCCGCGCACGTCTCCCGGCGGTGGGACGAGATCAAGCAGGACGAGAAGCAGCGGGACTCGGTGCTGGACGGCATCCCGCTCGCCCTGCCGGCGCTGGCGCGTGCGCAGAAGGTGCTGAGCCGGGCGGGGCGCGCAGCCGAGCCGGTCGCGGTGCCGCAGGGCGGTGACGTCGGCGCCCGACTGCTCGCGCTGGTGGCCGAGGCGCAGACGAACGGCGTCGACGCCGAGGGCGCCCTGCGGACGGCCGTCCGTGAGTACGAGCAGCGGGTGCGCGACGCCGAGGCAGGACCGCACGGACGGCGTCCTGAGTCGAACGTCCCGAGGACGAGCCGCCGGGACGGCTACCTTCAATGAGTCGCAGCGTCATTTCGCGCCGGCAGACGAGGAGAGCTCGATGAGGATCGGCGTCCCCCGGGAGTCCCGGCCCGGCGAGCGGCTGGTCGCGGCGACGCCCAAGACCGTCGCCCAGCTGTACAAGCTCGGGTATGAGGTGGTCATCGAGGCCGGTGCCGGCGTGGCAGCGAGCTTCCCCGACGTGGCGTACGCGGAGGCCGGCGCGACGGTCGTCGACGCGCAGCAGGTCTGGGAGAGCGACGTCGTCACGACTGTCAACCCGCCTGCCGATGCCCAGATCGCCGCGCTGCGGCCCGGCTCGATGCTCGTGTCGATGCTGGCCCCTGCGACCCACCCGGAGCTGCTGGCGACGCTTGCGGAGCGCTCGGTCAGCGCCCTGGCGCTCGACGCCGTCCCACGCATCTCCCGCGCCCAGTCCATCGACGTGCTCAGCACCCTGTCGAACGTGGCCGGCTACCGCGCCGTGATCGAGGCGGCCGAGGCGTACGGCGGGATGTTCACCGGCCAGGTGACCGCCGCGGGCAAGACGACGCCCGCGAACGTGTTCGTGATCGGTGCCGGTGTCGCAGGGCTTGCCGCGATCGGCGCCGGGGTGAGCCTCGGGGCACAGGTGCGCGCGTTCGATGTGCGGCCGGAGGTCGGCGAGCAGATCGAGTCGATGGGCGCCCAGTTCGTCGTGGCCGCCGCCGCCCAGCAGGAGGTCAGCGCCGACGGCTACGCCAGCGCGCTGACGGCCGAGCAGGAGCGTCTGACCGCCCGGATGTACGCCGAGGAGACCGCCAAGGCCGACGTCGTGGTCACCACCGCGCTCGTGCGTGGTCAGGCACCGACGACCGTGACCGCGGCGATGGTCGCGGCCATGAAGCCGGGCAGTGTGATCGTCGACCTCGCCGCCTCGGGTGGCGGCAACTGCGAGCTCACCGTCCCGGGCGAGAAGGTCGTGACCGACAACGGCGTCGTCATCATCGGCTACACCGACCTGACCAGCCGGATGCCGCGGCACACGTCGCAGCTGTTCGGCACGAACATCGTCCACCTGATGGAGCTGCTCACGCCGGAGCGCAACGGCGAGCTCGTCCTCGACCTGGACGACCCGGTCCAGCGTGGCATGACGATCACGTCAGCGGGTGACGTCCTCTGGCCGCCACCCCCCGTCCAGGTGTCGGCCGCGCCGGCGCCGGTGGCGACCGAGCCGGTCGTCGACAAGGCCGAGGTGGCACGGGTCGCCCAGGCGGCGGCATCCCGCCGCCGGACCCGCCAGGTGGTGACGTACGGGCTGGCCGCGGTGCTCACCCTGCTCGCCCTGACGTACTCCCCGACGGCGTTCCAGGGCCACTTCACCGTGTTCGCCCTGGCGGTCGTCGTGGGCTACTACGTGATCTCCAACGTGAGCCACTCGCTGCACACGCCGCTGATGGCCCAGACCAATGCGATCTCGGGGATCATCCTCGTCGGCGCCCTGCTCCAGATCGGCTCGGACAACCTGGTGGTCTCCACGATCGCGTTCGTCGCGGCGTCGGTGGCCAGCATCAACATCTTCGGTGGATTCCTGGTCGCGTACCGGATGATCCGGATGTTCCGGAAGGACGCATGACGTGCTGACCTCTTTCGTGCAGGGCGTGTACCTGCTCGCCGCTGTCCTGTTCATCCTGAGCCTCGCGGGGCTGTCCAACCAGGCGGCTGCGCGCCGGGGCAACGTCCTCGGCATGGCCGGCATGGTGCTGGCCCTGGTGGCGACGATCGTGCTCGCCCTGGACCGTAGCCAGCGGCCGACCCTGGTGACGATGCTGCTGATCGCCCTCGCCTTCGCCATCGGTGCGACGGCCGGGATCTGGCGCGCCCGCAAGGTCGAGATGACGCAGATGCCCGAGATGATCGCGATCCTGCACAGCTTCGTCGGGCTCGCCGCCGTGCTCGTCGGGTTCAACTCCTACCTCACCGAGCCGGCCGCGGTCGTGCACCAGGTCGAGGTCTACCTCGGCGTCCTGATCGGGGCGGTCACGCTCACCGGTTCGGTCGTCGCCTACCTCAAGCTGTCCGCCAAGATCAGCTCGGCGCCGCTGATGCTGCCGGGGCGCAACCTGCTCAACCTCGGCGCCCTGATCGCCTCGACCGGCCTGCTCGTGTGGTTCATCGGCGACAACGCGCTCGTGCCCCTGGTCGCGATGACGGTGGTCGCCCTGCTGCTGGGCTGGCACCTCGTGGCCTCGATCGGCGGCGGCGACATGCCCGTCGTCATCTCGATGCTGAACTCGTACTCCGGCTGGGCGGCCGCGGCTGCCGGCTTCATGCTGAGCAACGACCTGCTCATCGTCACCGGCGCCCTCGTCGGGTCCTCCGGTGCGATCCTGTCCTACATCATGTGCAAGGCGATGAACCGCTCGTTCATCAGCGTCATCCTCGGTGGTTTCGGGGTGGACACGGGCACCGTGGTCGCCGCGGACGTCGTGTACGGCGAGCACCACGAGACCACTGCGCCCGAGGTCGCCGAGATGCTCGTGCACGCCCGGTCCGTCGTCATCACCCCCGGCTACGGCATGGCCGTGGCCAAGGCTCAGTACCCGGTGGCCGATCTCGTCTCGCGGCTCCGTGCTGCCGGGGTCAACGTCCGGTTCGGCGTGCACCCGGTCGCGGGTCGTCTGCCGGGTCACATGAACGTCCTGCTGGCCGAGGCCCGGGTGCCGTACGACATCGTGCTCGAGATGGACGAGATCAACGACGACCTCGCGAACACCGACGTCGTGCTCGTCATCGGGGCCAACGACACGGTCAACCCGGCCGCCCTGGACGACCCGAGCTCGCCCATCGCCGGGATGCCGGTCCTCGAGGTCTGGAAGGCACGGCAGGTCATCGTGTTCAAGCGGTCGATGGCCACCGGGTATGCCGGCGTCCAGAACCCGCTGTTCTTCAAGGACAACACCGCGATGCTCTTCGGGGACGCCAAGGTCCAGGTCGACGCCATCCTCGCCGCCATGACGGCACAGCTCGCCTCTGCCGGGAGCCCCGTCGGCTGACCGGAACCACGCGTCGGCACCCTCCGGGTATGTCCAACGTCCTGCCGCGTGCGCGGGTCCGCGACTAGGGTTGGTCACGGCCGGTTGACGAGGACCGGCGGCCGGGCACACCGGCCGCTGCCGATCGCAGAGGCGACAGGGCAGCGACCGCCCGGGTTCATCCAACCGTTCGCCCGAAGGAGCTTCCCGTGGCCACAATCGAGGCCGTAGGCGCCCGCGAGATCCTTGACTCGCGCGGCAATCCCACTGTGGAGGTCGAGGTCGCCCTCGACGACGGCACGATCGCCCGCGCCGGAGTGCCCTCGGGCGCATCGACCGGCGCGTTCGAGGCCGTAGAGCGCCGTGACGGCGACAAGGGCCGGTTCCTCGGCAAGGGTGTCCAGGACGCCGTCAACGCCGTCATGGACGAGATCGCCCCCGAGCTCATCGGCTTCGAGGCCACCGAGCAGCGTCTGGTCGACCAGGCACTGATCGACCTCGACGGCACCCCGAACAAGGGCAAGCTCGGCGCCAACGCCATCCTCGGCGTCTCGCTCGCCGTGGCCAAGGCCGCCGCCGACTCGGCCGACCTGCCGCTGTTCCGCTACATCGGTGGCCCGAACGCCCACGTGCTGCCGGTGCCCATGATGAACATCCTCAACGGTGGGTCGCACGCCGACTCCAACGTCGACATCCAGGAGTTCATGGTCGCGCCGATCGGCCCGTCCACGTACCGCGAGGCCCTGCGCACGGGCGTCGAGGTCTACCACTCCCTCAAGGCCGTGCTGAAGAGCAAGGGCCTCGGCACGGGTCTCGGCGACGAGGGCGGCTTCGCGCCGAACCTGCCGAGCAACCGCGACGCACTCGACCTGATCATGCTCGCGATCGAGAAGGCCGGCTTCACCCCCGGCAAGGACGTCGGGCTCGCGCTCGACGTCGCGGCGACCGAGTTCTTCAAGGACGGTGCGTACCAGTTCGAGGGCAAGGCGACGTCGTCCGACGAGATGATCGAGTACTACACGAAGCTCGTCGCCGACTACCCGCTGGTCTCGATCGAGGACCCGCTGTCCGAGGACGAGTGGGCCGGTTGGTCGCAGCTCATGGTGGCCGTGGGCGACCGCGTCCAGATCGTCGGTGACGACCTGTTCGTGACGAACCCGGAGCGTCTGGCCAAGGGCATCGAGCTCAAGTCCGCGAACTCGCTGCTGGTCAAGCTCAACCAGATCGGCACCCTGACCGAGACGCTCGACGCCGTGTCGATGGCGCAGCGCGCCGGCTTCACCGCGATGGTCTCGCACCGCTCTGGTGAGACCGAGGACGTCACGATCGCCGACCTGGCCGTGGCCGTCAACGGCGGCCAGATCAAGACCGGTGCGCCTGCCCGTGGCGAGCGCATCAACAAGTACAACCAGCTGCTCCGGATCGAAGAGGAGCTGGACGACGCTGCCCGCTACGCCGGGGCGAGCGCCTTCCCGCGCCACCGCTGACCCAGCACGTCCGCAGGGCCCGGTCGATCACTCGACCGGGCCTTGCGCCGTCCCTGCCGCCGGGGCAACGCGCCGGGGCGTCGGCTGCGGCACGGGCTCACCTCGGCGGGGCACAATCAAGGCATGTCCCGTCGGCCTGCTCCTCCCCGTGCCCGGGGCGGGTCCGGCGCTGCCACCGCGACGGCGACTGCAGCCCGACGAGGAACCGCGCGGACCTCAGGCCCGACGGCCGGTGCGCGCCCGGGGAGCACCCGCCCGGCCCCGCGCGCCTCGGCCGCGAAGCAGCCGGTGGCCGGCACCGAGGACACCGAACCCGCGCCCCGACATCTTGCCCGGCTGATCTCGGTGCGGGCGCTCGTCCTGTCCGTCGTGCTCCTGGTCGGCTTCACGATGCTGTTCCCGACCATCCGGGCCTACCTGGGGCAGCGGGCCGAGCTGGACGCCCTCGCGTCCGACGTGGTGGTCGCCGAGCAGACGGAGCGGGACCTGCAGGTAGAGCTCGACCGCTGGAGCGACCCCGCCTTCGTGCAGGCGCAGGCCCGGGCGCGGTTGTCGTACGTCCTGCCGGGGGAGACCTCGTATCGCGTCATCGACCCTGAGTTCGTCGTCGAGACCCCGACTGTCGAGGGTGCGACGCCGGGTCCGGTGGCCGGTCCCACGCTGCCGATGGGTGGTGCGGTGACGCCCTGGTACACCACCGTGTGGGAGTCGGTCCGGATCGCCGGTGAGTCGGCGATGCCCGAACCGGACGCGACGGAGCGGCAGTGACCGGTGCCGACGTGGGCGGTGCCGACGCGGGCGGTGCAGGTGTGCGCGACAACACCCGGTCCGACGTCTCGGCACAGGACCTCGCGACCCTCGAGCAGCAGCTCGGCCGACCGGCGCGCGGCGTCGTCGCGGTCGCGGCGCGGTGCGTGTGCGGGCGTCCGACGGTGGTTCGTACGCTGCCCCGGCTGCCGGACGGCACCCCCTTCCCGACCACCTTCTACCTGACCCACCCGCGGGCCGTGGCGGCGGTCTCGACCCTCGAGGCGTCCGGCGTGATGAAGGAGATGACCGAACGCCTCGGCCAGGACGAGGATCTCGCCGCCGCCTACCGGGCCGCCCACGAGCACTACCTGGCCCAGCGCGCCGAGCTCGGCGAGGTCCCGGAGATCGCGGGCATCTCGGCCGGGGGCATGCCGACGAGGGTCAAGTGCCTGCACGTCCTGGTCGGTCACGCGCTCGCTGCCGGGCCGGGAGTGAACCCGCTCGGCGACGAGGCGCTGGAGATGGTCCGAGAGACCTGGCGGCCGGACGTGTGCACCTGCTGAGAGTCGTCCGGCGCGGTGTCCGTGCCATGGCAGGCTTGCAGCCATGAGACGCGTGGCCGCCATCGACTGTGGGACCAACTCCATCCGGCTCCTGGTCGCCGACATCGACCTGGCGTCCGGGACGCTGACCGACGTCGACCGTCGGATGGAGGTGGTGCGGCTGGGCCAGGGTGTCGACCGGACCGGTCGGATCGCCCCGGAGGCCCTCGAGCGGACCCTCGACGCCACCCGGCGCTATGCCGCCGCCTGCACCGAGCTGGGTGTCGAGCACGTGCGCTTCGTGGCGACGTCGGCCTCACGCGACGCGGAGAACCGGCAGGAGTTCATCGACGGTGTGCGCGCCGCGATCGGTGTCGAGCCCGAGGTCGTCGGTGGTCAGGAGGAGGCGCTGCTCTCGTTCCGGGGCGCGACCGGAGTCCTGGGCGGCAAGCACCCCGGCCCGTTCCTCGTGGTCGACCTCGGGGGCGGTTCGACCGAGATCGTGCTGGGCACGACGTCGCCCGTGGCGGCGTACTCGATGGACGTGGGCTGCGTGCGGATCACCGAACGACACCTGCACAGCGACCCGCCCACCGCGCAGGAGATCGCTGCCGCGAGCGCCGACGTCGTGGCGGCCCTCGACGCCGCCGGCAAGGTCATCCCCTTCGGCCGGACGGCGACGCTGGTGGGTCTGGCAGGGTCCGTCACCACTGTCACCGCGCACGCGCTCGACCTGGAACGGTACGACCCGGCCCGGATCGACGGCTCGGTGCTGCCGATCGACCGCGTGCTGGCCTCGTGCCGCACGTTGCTGGCCATGACCAGGGTTCGGCGCGCCGTCGTGCCGTTCATGCACCACGGACGGGTCGACGTCATCGGGGCCGGTGCGCTGGTGTGGTCGGACATCGTCTCGCGGGTCCGGGCCGAGGTCGGGATTGCCGGTGGTCGGCTCAACACTGTCGTCACCTCGGAGCACGACATCCTCGACGGGATCGCCTGGAGCGCCGCCGAGCGCTCCTGAGACCCCGGCGCAGCGAGACGCAGGACGAGAACCGGACCAAGGATTGCGCGACACGCGGTAGTGCACGCTGGCCGGTAGCGCGTATCGGAGAGTAGTGTGCGGAACGCGGGAGCGGGCCGGAGGGGCCCGCCTCCCGCACCACGCCAGTGCGAGCCCGGAGGTACGGATGGACACGACCCAGCTGCTCAAGGGGGTGCTCGACGTCGCGGTGCTGGCCGTCGTCGCCCACGAGGACGGTTACGGCTACGACGTCGTCCGCCGGCTACGCACGGGCGGGCTGGAGGCGGTGGGCGAGGCATCGGTCTACGGCACGCTGCGCCGCCTCTACACCTCCGGCGCCCTGACCACGTACGTCGTCCCGTCGGACGAGGGCCCGCACCGCAAGTACTACGGCATCAACGCCCAGGGTCGGGCGATGCTCGAGACCCAGCGCAAGGACTGGCACGCCTTCTCGACCGCCCTGACCACCCTGCTCGAGCCCGAAGGGGAGCTGTGATGACTGCCGCCGTCCTGCTGGACCACGTGAGCGCGTACGCCGCGGCCGTACGGTCCCACCTCCGCGACCTGTCACCGGAGCAGATCGACGATCTCACTGACGGCCTCGAGGCCGACCTCGCCGAGGCCCTCGAGGACCCTCGCGGTGCCGTCGCGACCGGGGAGACCCCCCTCGGGGGCGCCGGTGGGGCGGACGCGGCGGGCCACTCGGAGTCCACGGTGATCGACCTGACCCGACGCTTCGGACCGGCTGCCGACTACGCCGCCGAGCTCCGCGCAGCTGCCGGGCTCGAGATCGCCCCGCTGCCCGCATCCCGTCGTCGACCGTTGCGGGACGGGTTCCACGAGGCGTCGGCACTGGCCCGTGCGAGGCTCCGGGCGGCCGCCGTGCCGGTCACCATGTCCCGGTACTGGCCGGGCACCAGGGACGTCGTCGTCTCGCTGCGGCCCGTGTGGTGGGTGCTCAGGGGCTGGGTCTGGTTCGTCACCGTCCAGTGGGCCTACCGGCTGGTCATCGGCGGCTACGGCGCGAACCCGTTCATGGCGCGCAGCGCCATGGCGGTGTTGGTCCTCGGCCTCCTGGTGCTGCTGTCCGTCCACTGGGGCCGTGGCGCGCTCACGGGCCCTGCGTGGTCCCGGGCCTGGCTGCGGGGGGCCGGGTTCGTCGCAGCCGTGATCGCCGCACCACTGGTCATCGGTGCGGACAACAGCCTGCGGTACCCCTCCCAGTCCGTCCCCGCTGCCGAGTACTACCAGGAGGACGGCGTCTACGTCGGCGGTGAGAGGGTCACGAACCTGTTCGTGTACGACGCCGAGGGCAAGCCGCTCTCGTCGGTACAGATCTTCGACGAGGCCGGTCGGCCGGTTCAGA
This sequence comes from Cellulomonas sp. KRMCY2, assembly GCF_000526515.1. Lineage (NCBI taxonomy): Bacteria > Bacillati > Actinomycetota > Actinomycetes > Micrococcales > Cellulomonadaceae > Cellulomonas > Cellulomonas sp. KRMCY2. Next base: position 346,270 of record NZ_JAGF01000001.1, on the reverse strand, counting down.
CGACCCACGGCGACATCTGGGCGGACTGGTACCTCGCCGGTTCCGACGAGCAGTGGGCATTCCTCCCGGCGACCGACCCCTACGGTCAGGACCGCTGGAACGTCTATCCCCTGACCGGCGCGCCCTCGGTCGAGTGGGAGTGGCAGTGGGACGAGGGGTCGGACCAGGACGTGAGGTCCCTGTCTCCGGGCCGGGTTCCACGGACCACACCGGCTCCGTTCGCGGTTGCACCCTCGGTCGCCCAGCCCGGTGTGGAGGCTGTGGCTCCCGAGGCCGCGGACCTGCCCGCCGGTCCCGGAGCCGGCGCGCCTGTCGGCGCGGCCTCGCAGGACGGGGGCGGCAGCGAGGTGGCTGGTGACCCCGCCACCGAGGCCGGCCCCGATGCCGACGTCGGGTAGGAGTCGGGACGGGCTCGGCGGACGCGTCGGACGGCGCGGCGGACGGTGACGACCCCGAGCGCACCGGTGATGATCGGGGGATGAGCACGCCCGCACCCAGGCCGCTGCCGCACCCGCGGACGGGGCAGCCCTTCGCCTCGCCGGTTCCGCCCGGCACGGGCTGGCCGGGGGACACCGCGGGGCCATCCACCCCGGTCGCCCGGACACCGCGCGAGGTCGAGCGTCGCGCAGCCGAGGCGAGCGACCTCGCCGCGCTCGACACCTGCTCGACGGTGTGTCGCGCCTGCCCACGGCTGGTCGCCTGGCGCGAGGACGTGGCGGTGACCAAGCGCCGTGCATTCCGCGACCAGCCGTACTGGGGACGCCCGGCCGCAGGTTTCGGGGACCCCGCTGCCGGTGTGCTCGTCGTCGGGCTCGCGCCCGCAGCGCACGGCGCCAACCGCACCGGCCGTCTGTTCACCGGTGACCGGTCGGGCGACTGGCTCTTCGCCGCCCTGCACCGAGCCGGCCTCGCGTCGCAGGCCACGAGCGTCGACGCCGCCGACGGACTGCAGCTGACGGGCGCGCGGATGGCGGCGGCCGTGCGGTGCGCCCCACCGGACAACACGCCGTCGCCGGCCGAGCGGGACACCTGCCGGCCGTGGCTGCAGCGGGAGGTCGAGCTGACTGCGCCGACCGTGCGGGTCGTGCTGGCGCTGGGCGCCTTCGGGTGGCAGGCGTCGCTCTCGGTCGTGCGTGCGCTCGGGTGGTCGGTGCCGCGCCCGGCCCCGCGCTTCGGCCACGGCGCCGTCGCAGCCCTGACCCGGCCCGACGGCGTCGTCGTGCACCTGGTCGGCTGCTATCACGTCTCCCAGCAGAACACCCAGACCGGCCGCCTGACCGAGCCGATGCTCGACGCCGTGGTGTCCACCTGCCTCGACCTCGCCGGGTGTGCTGCGGATCATGTCCGGTCCGTGGCCGGATGCTTGTGAGGGTTTTCACAGGCGCTTACCGTGGCAAACATGAGTGAGATGCAGGCTCCCGCGGGCCAGGTCCGGGCCGCGCGTCCGCGCAAGGTCCCGCGCATCGTCATCCTCGGCGGTGGGTACGTCGGCTTCTACACGGCGCTGCGCCTGCGCCGACGGCTCGGCAGGCGGGAGGTGGCGATCGCCGTCGTCGACCCGCGGTCCTACATGACCTACCAGCCGTTCCTGCCGGAGGCCGCGGCCGGCTCGCTCGAGCCACGGCACGTCGTGGTCTCCCACCGGCGCGAGCTCAAGGGTGTCGACGTCCTCACCGGACGCGTCACGCAGATCCGGCACGCCGACCGGACCGTGCGGATCGCGCCGGTCGAGGGAGCCGAGTACGAGATCACCTACGACCACCTCGTCGTCGCGCTCGGCTCGGTCGCCCGGACGCTGCCGATCCCCGGGCTGGCCGAGCGGGCCATCGGGTTCAAGCAGGTCGAGGAGGCGATCGCCCTGCGCAACCACGTGCTCAACCGGCTGGACGTCGCCGCGTCCACCTGGGACCCGGAGCTGCGCCGCTCGATGCTCACGTTCACCTTCGTCGGGGCGGGCTTCGCCGGCATCGAGGCGATCGCCGAGGTCGAGGACATGGCCCGCGCCGCCGTGCGGTACTACGACGGGCTCAGCCCCGAGGACCTGCGGTTCGTGATGATCGAGGGATCGACCCGGATCCTGCCGGAGCTCGGTGCCCAGATGGGCGGCTACGCCCTGGACCAGCTCCGCAAGCGCCGGATCGAGGTGCACCTGTCGACGTTCCTCAGCTCGTGCGTGGACGGGCACGTGGTCACCTCGACCGGCCTGGAGTACGACTCCGCGACCATCGTGTGGACGGCGGGCGTTCGCGCCAACCCGGTCCTCGGCAGCTCCGACCTCCCGCTCGACGAGCTGGGCCGGGTGCTGGCGCTGCCGACCCTGCAGGTCGCGCAGGCGGACGGCACCGTCGTGGACGGCGCGTGGACGGCGGGGGACTGCGCCGCAGTGCCCGACCTGGCCAACCCCGGCGCCTTCTGCTCGCCCAGCGCCCAGCACGCCGTCCGGCAGGCCCGGCACCTCGGGGACAACCTCGCCAGGGCACTGCGGAGCGCCGAGCCCACCGAGTACCGGCACAAGCACGTCGGGACAGTTGCCTCCCTCGGACTCGGCAAGGGGGTCGCCCAGGTCTACGGCATCAAGCTGCGCGGCTGGCCGGCCTGGTTCATGCACCGCACGTACCACATGGCCCAGATGCCGACCTTCAACCGCAAGGTGCGCATCGTGCTGGACTGGACCTTGGCCCTCTTCTTCCATCGCGAGCTGGTCGCGCTCGGGCGGCTGCACGATCCCCGGGCCGACTTCCGCGACGCGTCCGCTCCCCGGCCGCCGACGGCCGGTGCCGCGGCCCGTACCGGCCCTGACGAGCCCCTGGCAGGATGAGCAGGCCCTCGTAGCCCAACTGGCAGAGGCAACCGGCTTAAACCCGGTCCAGTGCGGGTTCGAGTCCCGCCGGGGGCACCGGCCACGTGCTCCGCCGGCCACGTGCTCCGCCGGCCACTCGCTCCGCCGACGATGTGCCCGAGGTGGAACGTCCGGTCGGGGTGGTGCGTTGCATAGGATGACAACCGGCCAGCGACATCCGCGCCCATCCCTCGACCACCGAGGGACCGGCCGCCGCGACCAGGAGGCATTGTGAGCAACCCCGTCTTCAGCAGCAGCCCTGTCTTCGGCGAGCCCAAGCGTGGCCGCACGACGACGATCCAGCCGAGCCCGTACGGCATGCCCCAGGCCGGCTCCGCCGCGATGTCCGGCATCGCGACCGGCAGCCTCGAGCAGATGTACGGCGCGCCCGCCGCGACCACCCGCGAGACCGGCCGCCTGACGTACGACGACGTCATCGTCAAGACCGCCGGCCTGTTCGCCATCCTGGTGACGACCGGCGCCCTGACCTGGGCGCTCGCACCGCAGCTGTTCTTCGTCGGCATGATCGTCGGGCTGGTGCTCGGCCTGGTCAACTCGTTCAAGAGGAACCCGAGCCCGTTCCTGATCATGGCGTACGCCGCTGCCGAGGGCGTCTTCCTCGGTGGCATCAGCGCGTTCTACGACGCGCAGTGGCCGGGCATCGTGGTGCAGGCGGTCCTGGCGACCGTCGCGACCTTCGCCGCCTGCCTCGTGCTCTTCCGATCCGGCAAGGTCCGGGTGACGCCCAAGCTGACCCGCTGGATGATGGTCGCGATGGGCGGCTACCTGCTCTTCTCGCTGCTCAACCTCGGCCTGACCTGGTTCGGCGTGCTGGACGGCTGGGGGATGCGCAGCGGCCCGCTCGGCATCGTCATCGGTCTGGTCGCGGTCGGCCTCGCTGCCTTCATGCTGATCATGGACTTCGACTCGATCAAGCGTGGCGTGGAGCAGGGTGCGCCCGCCAAGTTCGCCTGGTCGGCGGCCTTCGGCCTGGTCGTGACGCTGGTCTGGATGTACCTGGAGTTCCTGCGGCTCCTGGCGATCCTGCGCGGCGACAGCTGAACGGCGCAGCGGGGGGCCCGGTGAGCAGCAAGCTGGCCGACGACGACCGCGAGCTCCCCGACCTCGCGGACGTCCAGGCGTCCGGCTTCCGGGTGTTCCTCTCGGGCCTCGCGATCGCCGCAGCGGTGATGCTCGTCGCCGAGATGTTCATGGCGCTGATCCTGCGGATCCCCGAGCTGCTGCTCGTCGCCGCCCCGATCACGGTGGCCTTCCTGCTCACCGCCGGTGCCGCTGTGGGCTGGCTCGCCGGCCGCATCTCGCGGCGGATGGACCAGCGCAAGGCATCCTTGACGTTCTTCGTCCTGGGGTTCCTCGCGGGCGGCCTGTGGGGCCTGCCGATCTTCACGGTGCTGATCGACGCGGCGGCCCAGGATGCCGGGACGCAGCCACCCACCACCACCGCCGTCTTCGGGGCGCTGTACATGGCTTCGACGACCGGTCTCGGCGGGCTCGCCGGTCGGTACTTCGGCCCGTGGGCCTCGACCAAGCCGCGCCTCGTGGCGATGGCGGCCGGCGTCGTGCTGGTCGTCACCGCGATCGGCGTGTTCGTCCTCTCGGGGGACCTGTCGTGAAGTACGCCGAACACATCTCCGAGCTCGTCGGCAACACCCCGCTGGTCCGACTCAACGCGGTCACCGCCGGGCTGTCCGCGACGATCCTGGCGAAGGTCGAGTACCTGAGCCCGGGCGGCTCGGTCAAGGACCGCATCGCGCTCAAGATGATCGAGGCGGCCGAGGCGTCGGGTGAGCTCAGGGCCGGTGGCACGATCGTCGAGCCGACCAGTGGGAACACCGGTGTCGGCCTCGCGCTGGTCGGCCAGCGCAAGGGCTACTCGTGCATCTTCGTGTGCCCCGACAAGGTCTCCCAGGACAAGCGCGACGTGCTGACCGCCTACGGTGCGCGGGTCGTGGTCACCCCGACCGCCGTCGCGCCGGAGCACCCCGAGTCGTACTACTCGGTCTCCGACCGCCTGGTCGCCGAGATCGAGGGCGCCTGGAAGCCGAACCAGTACGAGAACCCCAACGGACCGGCGAGCCACTACGAGACGACCGGCCCGGAGATCTGGGCCGACACCGACGGCCGGGTCACGCACTTCGTGGCAGGCGTCGGCACCGGCGGGACGATCACCGGCACCGGCCGCTTCCTCAAGGACGCCAGCGCCGACCGTTCGCCCGACGCCGGGGGACGCGTGCGGGTGGTCGGCGCCGACCCGGCCGGGTCGATCTACTCCGGCGGCGACGGGCGCCCGTACCTCGTGGAGGGCGTCGGCGAGGACTTCTGGCCCGGCGCGTTCGACCCGACGGTGCCGGACGAGATCATCGCGATCACGGATGCGGACTCCTTCGAGATGACCCGACGGCTCGCCCGTGAGGAGGGTCTGCTGGTCGGCGGCTCGTGCGGCATGGCGGTCGTCGCAGCCCTGCGGCTGGCGCGGCGCCTGCAGGACGAGGATCCCGGGTCCGCGGCACGAGCCGTGATCGTGGTGCTCCTGCCCGACGGCGGTCGTGGGTACCTCTCGAAGATCTTCTCCGACCGCTGGATGCGGTCCTACGGGTTCCTGCACGCCGAGAGCGGCGCCGTGGTCGGCGACGTGCTGCGTGCCAAGTCCGGCACGATGCCCGACCTGGTCCACGTGCACCCGACCGACACCGTGCGCGACGCGATCGAGATCCTGCACGACTTCGGCGTCTCGCAGATGCCCGTCGTGAACGCCGAGCCCCCCGTGAAGTCCGGCGAGGTGACCGGCTCGGTCGGCGAGCGCGAGCTCCTGGACGCCGTCTTCAGCGGCCGCGCCCAGCTCGCCGACCGGGTGGACAAGCACATGGGCCCGAGGCTGCCACTGCTCGGGGTGGGCGAGAGCGTCGAGGCGGCCCGCGTCGCACTGCAGTCCGCCGACGCGGTCATGGTCGTGCAGGACGGCGACCCGATCGGTGTGCTCACCCGGCAGGACCTGCTGGGCTACCTCGCCCGCTGACCGCTCCGCACGACGCCGCGACGTCCAGCCGTGACGTGATGAGATGCAGTGACGGGACGAACCGACCGAGGAGAGCTGCCGTGCCCCTGTTCGACCTGCCCGTCGAGGAGCTGCGGACCTACCGGCCCGACCTGCCCGAGCCCGCGGACTTCGACGCGTTCTGGGACCGGACGCTGGCCGAGGCGCGGACCTACCCGCTCGACGTCCAGGCCGTCACGGTGGACTCGGGGCTGCGCCTGGTCGAGGTGCAGGACGTCACCTTCGCCGGCTTCGGCGGTCAGCCGGTCAAGGCGTGGCTCACGCGGCCGGCCGGTGACGACCGCGACCTGCCGGTCGTCGTGGAGTACCAGGGCTACGGCGGTGGCCGGGGCTCGCGCACGAGCGGCTGGGCTGGGCGGTGGCCGGCTATGCGCACCTGTTCATGGACACCCGTGGCCAGGGCAGCACCTGGGGCTCGGGTGGCGTCACGCCCGACCAGGCCGGTGGCGGCCCGCAGGTGCCCGGGGTGATGACCCGCGGCATCCTCGATCCCGAGGGCCACTACTTCCGGCGGCTGTTCACCGACGCGGTGCGGGCCGTGGAAGCTGCCCGCGCCCTGCCGGGGGTCGACCCGAGCCGGGTCGCGATCTGCGGGGCGAGCCAGGGCGGCGGCATCACGCTCGCCGTCGCGGGTCTCGTACCGGACCTGGTCGCGGTGATGCCGGACGTCCCGTTCCTGTGCCACTTCCGCCGGGCCACGGAGATCACCGCGAGCGACCCGTACGGGGAGATCGTGCGATACCTGTCCGTGCACCGTGACCAGGTCCAGACCGTCTTCCGCACGTTGTCCTACCTCGACGGGGTGAGCTTCGCCCGACGGGCGAACGCCGACGCCCTCTTCTCGGTCGGTCTGATGGACCCGATCTGCCCGCCGTCGACGGTGTACGCGGCGTACAACAGCTACGGCAGTCGCGCCGCGGCGACGGATCGCGTACCGGTGACCGAGATCGTCGAGTACCCGTTCAACGAGCACGAGGGCGGTCAGGGCCACCAGCTGGGCCGGCAGATCCGGTGGCTCGCCGACCGGTTCTAGGCGTCCTGGGCCGCCTGTCACCGACCTGACGGCCGAGTACACCTCGGCACCCGCTGACGGTACGCCGCCGGTGTTCGCAGTCGGCGTACCGGCTCATGCGGCGGCACCGGGCCGGATCGGGCACGATGGTCCGCGGTGCCACGACCGTGCGCACCACTGCCGTGCGCACCACTGCCGTGCGCACCACGGCCTGAACCCGATGAGAGGCGATCCATGCCCGAGAACCTGCCCACCGCGTCCGGCGTCTTCGGCGACAAGCCGGTGCTGACCTTCCCCGACACGCCCGCCCCGACGGGTCTCGGCGTCCAGGTGCTGTCCCGCGGTGAGGGCGAGCTCGTCGTGTCCGGTGACGACATCGAGGTCAACTACTACGGACAGGTGTGGGGCGGTCGGATGTTCGACAACTCCTACGACCGCGGTTCGTCGATCTCGTTCCCGATCGGCGTCGGTGCCGTGATCGGTGGCTGGGACGAGGGTCTGGTCGGCCAGCAGGTCGGCTCCCGCGTGCTGCTCTCGATCCCCCCGCACCTCGGCTACGGCGACCGGGGCATGCCGCAGGCCGGCATCGGCGGCGCCGACACCCTGGTGTTCGTCGTGGACATCAAGGGCACCAGCACGCGCTGACCCGACGGGGGTGCCCGGCGTCCGTGAGGGTGTCGGGCGCCGTCGGACGCACGTCAGGGTGTCGGGCGCCTGCCGCCGGCCCGCTCCATCCGGCTGCCGGTTGATCGCCCCTCGCTGTCGGCGGGCAGGGCTGGCAGTGCGAGGGTGGCGGCGAGACCCAGGACCAGGACGCCGGCGGCCAGGCCGGTGGCCCACTTGCTCGCGTGGATCATGGCGTCGGCCGCCGCCTGACCCGCAGCCTCGGTGGCGGGATCGGCCAGCAGGAGCGGGATCCCGGCGCCCGCGGACTGGTGCACGATCGTCACGGCCTGGTCACGCTGGGCAGCGGCGGTGCCAGCCTCGTCCAGGCGGTCGCCCGTCGAGGTGGTCAGGACCGTGATCAGCACGGTGCCGAGGACGGCGACCCCCAGGGCCGAGCCCAGCTGACGCACGGTCGTCTGGAACCCCGACGCCTGGCCGCTCTCGGCGACCGGCACCCCGACCAGGATCACGCTGGTCAGCTGGGCGGTCGCGAGACCGACGCCGAGACCGTAGACGAACAGCCACGCGGCGATCGCCCAGCTCGAGATGCTGCTGCTCAGGGTGACTGCCAGCCCGCCGACAGCCAGCGCCTCGAGGCTCAGCCCCAGGCGGACGACCCCGCGCTGACCGAGCTTCGCCGCGAGCTGCGGTGTCGCGGCGGAGATCAGAAACGTGCCGAGGGCGAGCGCCAGCACGATGACCCCGGTGCCCAGCGCGGTGTAGCCGAGGGCGCCCTGCAGCAGCAGCGGCAGGGTGAACAGCAGGCCGAACTCGCCCATCGCGACCACCAGGGCTGCGACCACCCCGAACCTGAAGCTCTTGATGCGCAGCAGGCCGAGGTCGATCAGGACGACCTTCCCGGCCGCGGCCCGCCGTCGTTCGACGACCACGAAGGTCGCGAGCAGGATCACGCCGAGCACGAGGGACACCGGCACGGGGGACAGGTCACCGGAGTCCTGCAGCCACCAGCCGTAGGCCTGCCCCTCGATCAACGCGAAGACGATGCCGCCGATGCCGAGCGCGCTGAGTGGCACGCCGAGCATGTCGGTGCCCTTGGGCAGGTCGGGGTCGCGGGTCTCGACCAGGTGCTTGCGGATGCCGACAAGGGTGAGCAGGCCGCACGGGATGTTCAGCCAGAAGGCCCAGCGCCAGCTGACGTCCGTCGCGAGCCAACCGCCGACCAGCGGACCGACCGCCGCCATTCCGCCGATCGTCGACCCCCAGATGGCGAACGCGATGCTCCGCTCCTTGCCGGTGAACATCGCATTGAGGGTCGACAGGGTGCTGGGCAGGACGAGCGCCGCGCCCATGCCCTGCAGGAAGCGGGCGCCGATCAGGACTGCCGGGCTCCACGCCGCGCCGGCCAGGATGCTGGCGACCATGAAGGCCGTCAGGCCGACCGAGTAGGCGCGGCGGCGGCCGTAGACGTCGCCGAGGCGTCCCGAGGTGAGCATCAGGGAGGCGAAGACGAGGGAGTAGACGGCGTTCATCCACTGTGCGCCGGAGGCGTCGAGGCCGAGGTCCTCGATGACGACCGGGAGTGCGACGTTGACGACCGTCGCGTCCATCACGACGAGGGCCACACCCATCGACAGGGTGGCCATCGCCCACCACCGACCCGGGGTTGCTGGTGCGTTCTCGGTGCTCATGGTGTCCTCGCTCGAAGCCCCGCCGGACGCGATCGGGATGGTGGTCCCAGGGCGACGCGACGGTAACATACCGACACCCCTGTCGGGAAACCTCGCGGCCATTCCGGGCCGCCGCCGGACCCGCTGATCGGTGAGCGTGCGATCCGTGGCGCGACGGCCTCGAGGAGCCCCCGTCGGCCGCCCACCAGAGCGTCCCGCGGAGCCCGTGCACCGCGGCGACGTGACGGTGGAACAACGGCACGTTGACGGTCCGTGCCTACCGTGCGGTCCCGTGGAGACCGACGACCCGGCCGTGGAGAGCGACGAGGCGCAACGCTCAGGGGTGCTGGTCCTGCGCGCGTGGCTGCACGACTGGACCCTCGTCGCCCGGATCCAGTCCTCGTCCTCGCGCGACGAGCACCATCGGTCCGAGGTGGCCGTGGGCAGCGCGCAGATCACCGACCTCGTGCGGCGCTGGCTCACCGACCTTGCCGGGACGTGACCCTTGCGGGACGCGACCCTCGCCGAGCGTGACGCCGAGCGTTGCCTGGTCCGAGCTGCCCGTCCTGCGCCACACCGTGCCGACGTCCTAGCCCCCGACGAGTCCGGTCTCGTAGCAGAGCACGACCGCCTGGACGCGGTCGCGCACGCCGAGCTTCGCCAGGATCCGCCCGACGTGCGTCTTGACCGTCGCCTCGGAGAGGAACAGCCGCTCGGCGATCTCCGCGTTCGACAGTCCCTCGGCCATGCACCGCAGCACCTCGAGCTCACGTGGGGTGAGCTCGGCGAGCCGGGGGTCGATGCCGCCGGCGGGCGTCCGGCCGGTGGCCGGCAGACTGCCGGCGAACATCTCGAGCATCCGACGCGTCACCCGGGGTGAGACCACGGCGTCACCGGAGGCGATCGAGCGGATGGCGGTGACGAGCTCGGCCGGCCGGGCGTCCTTGAGCAGGAAGCCACTGGCCCCGGCCCGCAGCGCGGCGAAGGCGTACTCGTCGAGGTCGAAGGTCGTCAGGATCAGGACCCGGGTACCGGGGTGGGCGGCCACGATCTGCCCGGTGGCCTCGATCCCGTTCATCCCCGGCATCCGCACGTCCATCAGGACCACCTCCGGCCGCAGCGCGGCGACCTGGGTGATCGCGCTCCGGCCGTCGCCTGCCTCGCCGACCACCTCGAGGTCCGGCTCGGCCTCCAGGACGAGCCGGAAGCCCATCCGCAGCAGGGCCTGGTCGTCCACCAGGAGCACTGTCGTCATGTCTCATCCTCGGGCCACGGGAGCACGGCGTGCACCCTCCAGCCGGCGCCCGCCGGTCCTGCCTCGACTGCGCCGCCGTACACCGCGGCACGCTCCCGCATGCCGATCAGTCCCTGCCCGGTGCCACCGGACTCCGGTACCGGCACCGTCGGCCCGTCGTCGACGACCTCGATCTCGATCCGGGACGGGCCACGGCGGATCGAGACGTCGACCCGGCCGGTGCCCGGCGCGTAGCGCAGGGCGTTGGTCAGCGACTCCTGGATGACCCGGTAGACCGCGAGCTGGAGCCCGGCGTCGGCCGGCAGCGGCTCGGCCAGGCCGGTCGTGCGGACCGGCAGCCCGGCGGCGCGGAAGCGCTCGACGAGGTCCCCGAGGCCGGTGCTGCCGGGCTGCGGCTCGAAGGTCGCGTCCGGCTCGTGCAGGACGCCGAGCAGCCGCCGCATGTCGGCCAGCGCGGAGCGGCCGGTCTCGGCGAGCTGGTCGAGGGCGGCGCGCGACCGGTCCGGGGACTTCTCGAGCGCCGCACCGGCACCGTCGGCGAGGGCGATCATCACCGACAGTCCGTGCGCGACGACGTCGTGCATCTCCCGGGCGATCCGCGAACGCTCGGCCGCTCGTGCGATCTGGTCCTGCTGGTCGCGGTCCCGCGCGAGCGCGTTCGCGCGATCGACGAGGTCGGCGACGTGCAGCCGCCGGTTGCGGACGCTGGTCCCGATCGCCACGGCCAGCAGGGCGAGGACCAGCAGGGTGGCGATCTCCATGATGCGGACCTGGCTGTCGGGCAGCACCGGGACGGGCTCCGCGGAGGTGTCGGCGGGGGACCCGGCCACGGTCAGCCCCGTCACCATGGCGCTGGACGTCGTCCACAGCCACACGGCACCGGAGGTTGCGGTCATCGTGGCGGCGAAGGTGACCCAGGTCGTCACCGGCCGGCGGGAGGCCGCGACGGCGTAGAGCGTCAGGGCGATGCCGAGCCCGAAGTCGTTGACCCCGCCCACGACCGCAGTGCAGATGATGGCCAGCACGGCCATCGCGGTGGTGGCGGCGACCGGCCGTCTGCGCCGCCAGAAGAGCACGGCGGTGCCGACGAGCATCAGGATCAGGACCACGAGCAGACGGCGGCTGTCCGCCGGGTCGTCCTGTGCGGTTTCCTGGACGACGAGGCCAGGACTGACCAGGGCGGTGATCAGGGTCGGCAGGACGAACCACGCCATCACCAGCACGTCCATCGCGACCGGGCGCCGGACGAAGAAGCGCCGGACGGGGCCCAGCCTGCGCGTGCTCAGCTCGGTGAAGGGCAGCGTGACGGCGGCGAGCGGCCCCGCCGAAGCGCCGGGGAGCCCGCGGGGCAGGGCATCTGCCGCCGTGCTGCGGGGGTCGCCCGGACCATACGTCATGTGCCCACCCTGTCATCCAGGGGGCCGTCGCCGGGCACACGGAGGGCCGGGAGCTGAGTCTCGGCCGGCTCGCCGGGCTCCCGCGACGTCGTCCGCGGCCCGGCGGCGCACCGGGACGCCGGACCGGCCAGTCCCGGTCCGGCGTCCCCTCCGGTGATCCTCAGGCGTCGCGCCGACGCAGCAGGACAGCACCGGCGGTGAGCAGCACGACGACCCAGGCGACGAGCACGCCGTAGCCCTGCCACGGCGTCAGCGTCGCGCCGGTCGCCGCGGCGTCGAGCATCTCGAGGGTGGCGTCGTCGTACAGGAGGCGGCTGCCGGCTCCCATCGGCAGGAACGGTGCGACGACCTCGAAGAACCGCAGCGGGATCGCCGCGAAGACGTTCTCGACCACGAGCAGCAGACCGAGCACGATCGCCAGGGAGCCGGCCGAGTGCCGGACCAGCGAGCCGATCGCGAAGGCGAACACGGCGATCGTCGCGAGGTACAGCGGCGCCCCGAGCAGCAGGCGCAGGTCCCCGGCGGAGCCGAGGTCGAGCTCCAGCCCGAGCTGGTCGAGGAACGGCAGGGCGGCGACGTACGACAACGCGACAGCGACGAGTGAGACCACCGCGACGGTGACGGCCAGGATCAGTGCCTTGGCCCAGAGGGCGGGCAGTCGGCGCGGCACGGCGGCGAACGTCGACCGGATCATGCCGGTGCCGTACTCGCCGGTGATCGCCAGGATGCCGAGGACGGACACGGCGAGCTGGGCCAGGAACCAGCCACCGGTGACGATCGACGCGGCGCTCGTGGTGAAGAGCTCAGCGGGCTCCAGCTGGGTGGTTCCCCAGGCCTGGAGCACGGCGAGCCCGACCATGAGCACCGCGGTGATCGGCAGCGTCCAGGCGGTCGACCGGACGGAGCGGAACTTGATCCACTCCGAGGTCACCACGTGCGGGAACGTGACGTGCTGCGCCGCACGGCTCGATCGGCCGACGGCCATCGTGGGGTTGGCGGTCATGGTGGTCATCGCAGTGCACCTTCGGTCTGCAGCGCGGGTGCGCCGGTGGTCGGGTTCGTTCCGTGGTCGGTCGGGCCGCCGTTCAGCGGTGTCGAGTGGTACTCGACCTCCTCCGCCGTCAGCTGCATGTAGGCGTCCTCGAGGGAGCCGGTGACGGGGGTGAGCTCGTGCAGGACGATGCCCGCAGCGGACGCCGCCTCGCCGATCAGGGTGGCCGTGCTGCCGGTGATCTCCAGCAGGCCCTGCTCGACCGACGTGACTGTCACGCCCGGTCCGCGCATCAGCTGCTCGAGGGCGCCGACCCGCGGCGAGCGCACCCGGACGGTGGTCCCCGCGGCGCGGGCGACGATGTCGCCGACCGGGGCGTCCGCGATCACCTTGCCGCGACCGACGACGATGATGTGGTCGGCGGTCAGTGCCATCTCGCTCATCAGGTGCGAGGACAGGAAGATCGTGCGGCCCTGGCCGGCCAGGTAGCGGACCAGGTTGCGCACCCAGAGCACCCCCTCGGGGTCGAGGCCGTTGACCGGCTCGTCGAGGATGAGCGTCTGCGGGTCACCGAGCAGGGCCGACGCGATGCCGAGCCGCTGGCCCATGCCGAGGGAGAAGCCGCCGACCCGCTTGCGTGCCACCGACTCCAGCCCGGTCATCTCGATGACCTCCTGCACGCGCGCCTTGCCGATGCCGTGCGTCGCGGCCATCGCCAGCAGGTGGCTGTAGGCGGTCCGGCCGGTGTGCACCGCCTTGGCGTCGAGCAGGGTGCCGACCTCCTGCAGCGGGGCCCGGTGCTCGGCGTAGTGGCGGCCGTTGACCGTCACGGTGCCGGCCGTCGGGCGGTCGAGCCCGACGACCAGACGCATCGTGGTCGACTTGCCGGCCCCGTTGGGGCCGAGGAAGCCGGTGACCTTGCCCGGCTGGACCGAGAAGGTGATGCCGTCGACCGCTGTCTTCTTCCCGTACCGCTTCGTCAGGCCCGTGGCCTCGATCATGGTCTTCTCCTCGTCGTGTGCTGACGAGTCGAACCTAGGAAGCCTGGAGGTCGGCAGGGACCCCCGCAGGTCGGAACTCCCGGCGCCGATCACCTACGCCGCAAGGATGAGCGGGTCATCCCCGCGGCGGCACGCTGTGCGTCGGCCGTTCGGCCGTTCCTCGGCGCACCTGCGGCTCAGGGCAGGGGGCAGGCCACGCCGGTCGAGTGCACCGGGCAGTACCCGTTCGGCACCTTGTGCAGGTACTGCTGGTGGTGGTCCTCCGCGTAGTAGAACGGTCCGGCCTGGTCCACCGGGCGGATCTCGGTCGTGATGTCGCCGTAGCCGTTGCGGCGCAGCTCCGGCGAGTACAGGTCGCGCGTCGCCTCCGCGGCCTCGGCCTGCTCCGGCGTCGTCGTGAAGATCGCCGATCGGTACTGGGTGCCGCGGTCGTTGCCCTGCCGGAATCCCTGCGTCGGGTCGTGCAGGGTCCAGAAGGTGCGCAGCAGCTCGGTGTGGCTCAGGACCGCCGGGTCGTAGGCGACCAGGACCGTCTCGGTGTGCCCGGTCAACCCCGTGCAGGTCTCCTCATAGGTCGGGAACGGCGTGAACCCGCCCTGGTAGCCGGCCGCTGTCGTCACGACGCCCGGCAGCTGCCACAGCTCCTTCTCCGCACCCCAGAAGCAGCCGAGCGCGAGGTGGATCACCGCCGTGCCCTCAGGCCATGGCCCGGCGAGCGGGGTCCCCAGCACGGCGTGCGTCGCGGGGACCGGGTAGGCGTACCCGACCCGACCCGGCAGGGCTCGTTCGGGTGTGACCATCGTCGTGCGCAGCGCAGATCCGAACACGATGCCTCCTTCGGCGTTGCCGTCCTGCCGTCTCAACACCGCCCCACCGGGGGGTGTTCCCCGGCGGTGACCATCTAGCCTGGGGCCGTGACCACCGACGAACCCTCGCGCCACGACTGGACCAGGGCCGGCTTCGCCACCCGCGCCATCCACGCCGGGCAGGACCCGGACCCGACGACCGGGGCCGTCGTGCCGCCGATCTACCAGGTCTCGACGTTCAAGCAGGACGGCGTCGGTGGCCTGCGCAACGGCTACGAGTACTCGAGGTCGGCCAACCCCACCCGAGCAGCCCTCGAGGAGGCGCTCGAGGCGGTCGAGAGCGGCGCGCGCGGGTTCGCGTTCTCCTCGGGTCTCGCTGCGGAGGACACCCTGCTGCGCGCGACCCTGCGCCCGGGTGATCACGTGGTGGTGCCCGACGACGCGTACGGCGGCACCTACCGCCTGATCGCGCGGGTCTTCGGTCCGTGGGGGATCGAGCACACAGCGGTGGACCTGAGCGACGTCGACGCCGTCGCGGCGGCGATCGACCAGGGCCGCACGAAGGCCGTGTGGGTCGAGACGCCGACGAACCCGCTGCTCGGGATCGCTGACATCGCCGCCCTGTCCGCCCTCGCGCGCGCTGCCGGTGCTGTGCTCGCGGTCGACAACACGTTCGGTACGCCCTACCTCCAGCAACCGCTCGCGCTGGGCGCTGACGTCGTCGTGCACTCGACCACCAAGTACATCGGCGGGCACAGCGACGTCGTCGGTGGCGCGCTGGTCGTGGCCGACGGCGCCCAGCTGCCGGTCGGACTGATGGGACCGACCGGTACGACGTCGCTGGCCGACGCGATCGGCTTCCACCAGAACTCCTCGGGTGCCGTTGCCGGGCCCTTCGACTCCTGGCTGACGCTGCGCGGGCTGAAGACGCTCGCGCTCCGGATGGACCGGCACTGCTCGAACGCCCTGACGGTCGCCACGTTCCTGCGCGACCACCCGGCCGTGACGCAGGTGATCTACCCGGGGCTGCCCGAGCACCCCGGTCACGAGGTCGCGAGCCGCCAGATGAGCGGCTTCGGCGGGATGGTCGCGTTCCGCGTGGGGAGCGTGGAGAAGGCCCTCGACGTGTGCGCGCGCACCCGGGTGTTCACCCTCGCCGAGTCCCTCGGCGGTGTGGAGTCCCTCATCGAGCACCCCGGCCGGATGACGCACGCCTCGGTCGCCGGCTCGGCCCTCGAGGTGCCCGACGACCTCGTCCGGCTCTCGGTCGGGATCGAGGACGTCGCTGATCTCGTCGCCGACCTCGGCCAGGCACTCGCGTGAGCGGGCCGGCTCCGGTCCTCGAGGCCGTCCCGCGGTCGATCCAGGTCGCGGCGGCGTGGGCCTGGCGGGTTCTGGTCGTCGCGCTGGCGATCGGCGCTGTCGTCGTGGTGATGGCGTACTCGAAGGTCATCTGGGTGCCGGTGGTCGTCGCGCTGCTCCTGACCGTCCTCCTGTCGCCCTTCGTCGAGCTGCTGCAGCGCAGGCTCCGCTTCGGTCGCGGTCTGGCCTCGGCCGCAGCAGTGATCGGCCTGCTGGCCGTGGTCTCGGGTCTGCTCACCGTCGCCGGGCGGGAGATCGCCCGGGGCCTCGGTGAGCTCTGGCGCCAGGCCGCCGCCGGCCTCGAGGAGCTCATCGGCGGCCTGGCCGCGAGCCCGCTCGGTCTCGACCGGGCTCAGATCGACGCCTACATCAAGCAGGCCGAGAGCCAGCTGAGCAGCAGCAGCGACACCCTGCTCACCGGGGCGCTGTCGGTGACGACCACGGTCGGGCACGTGCTCGCCGGCACGGTCGTCGCGCTCTTCTGCCTGCTCTTCTTCCTCAAGGACGGCGCGACGATCTGGGCCTGGTTGATCCGCCTGCTGCCGGCCCCGGTCCGGATGCGCGCTTACGAGGCGTCCCGCCGCGGTGTGGTCACGCTCGGTGCCTTCACCCGGATCCAGATCCTGGTCGCCCTGATCGACGCCGTCGGCATCGGCGTCGGGGCAGCGATCCTCGGCATCCCGCTCGCGCTGCCGCTCGGTGTCCTGGTCTTCCTCGCGTCGTTCATCCCGTTCGTCGGTGCGATCGCGACCGGTTCGATCGCGGTGCTCGTCGCACTCGTCGACCAGGGCGGCGTCTCGGCGCTGATCATGCTCGCGATCGTCCTGGCCGTGCAGCAGATCGAGAGTCACGTGCTCCAGCCTCTCCTGCTCGGTCATGCCGTGTCCCTGCACCCGGTGGCGGTGCTGCTGTCGGTCGCGGCCGGGTCGCTCGGGGCCGGCATCGTCGGGGCCCTGTTCGCCGTGCCGTTCGTCGCGACCCTCAACACCGTCGTGCTCTACCTGCACGGCCGCGACAAGTTCCCGTCGCTCGGTCTGGCTCCGGAGGCTCTCCTCGCCCGGTTACGACAGCTCGACGGCCGACGGGTCGAACCGCCGACGTCGGGTGCCGAGCCGTCGGGTGCCGAGCCGGCGGGTGCCGAGCCGGCGGGTGCCGAGCCGGCGGGTGCCGCGCCTGCGGGCCAGCAGTGAGCACCGATCCGGCCGTGCGCACCGAAGCGGTCGGCCCGGCCGACGTCGCGGCGGCGGCCCGCGTGCTCGAGGGCGTCGCGCTGCGCACACCGGTCGAGACCAGCCGGGCGCTGTCCGCGCTCGCGGGCGGACCGGTCCTGCTCAAGTGCGAGAACCTGCAGCGCGCCGGCTCGTTCAAGATCCGGGGCGCCTACGTCCGGATGTCGCGGCTGAGCGCCGAGGAGAAGACCCGCGGCGTCGTCGCGGCCAGCGCAGGCAATCACGCTCAGGGCGTCGCTCTCGCCGCGCGCCTGCTCGGCCTGCAGGCCACGGTGTACATGCCGCAGGGGGCGGCCCTGCCGAAGGTCGCCGCGACCCGGGAGTACGGGGCGCAGGTCGTGCACGTCGGCACCACCGTCGACGAGGCGCTGGTCGCCGCGCGCGAGCACGCCGAGCGCACCGGAGCGGTGCTCATCCACCCGTTCGACCATCGCGACGTGGTCGCGGGTCAGGGCACGATCGCCCTCGAGATCCTCGACCAGGTGCCGGACGTCCGCACGATCATCGTCCCGGTCGGTGGTGGTGGGCTGGCAGCGGGAGTCGTCGCGGCCCTCGGCGACGACCACCCCGAGGTCCAGGTGATCGGGGTGCAGGCCGCAGGTGCCGCGGCATACCCCGCATCCCTCGCCGCCGGCCACCCGATCCCGGTCGCCTCGATGAGCACCATGGCCGACGGCATCGCCGTCGGGCGACCGGGTGACGTCCCGTTCAGCCTGCTGCACGCACACCACGTACCGGTCAGGACGGTCTCGGAGGAGGACCTGTCGCGCGCGCTGCTGCTGGTCGCCGAGCGCGCCAAGATGCTGGTCGAGCCCTCCGGGGCGGCCGGCGTCGCGGTGCTGCTCGCCGGTGGTGAGCCGGTCGCCGCACCCGTCGTCGTGATCCTGTCCGGTGGCAACATCGACCCGATCGTCCTGCTCCGGGTGGTGCGGCACGGGCTCGCGTCGGCGGGCCGCTACCTGCAGCTGCGGGTCCGGATCGACGACCGGCCCGGCGCGCTCGCGGCCCTGCTCGCCGCCCTCGCCGCCACCGGCGGCAACGTGATGCACGTCGGCCACACCTGGACCGGGACCGACCTGAACGTCGACGAGGTGGAGATCGGCGTACTGGTCGAGACGCGCGGTCCGACCCACTGCGCGCAGGTCCTCGCGCACCTGCGCGACGCCGGCTACCGCGTCATCGAGGGCTGAGCGGCTGGGCGTGTCGCCAGTGCACGACGGCGTCGCCAGGCGCACGACAGCCCGGCCGGTCGCCCGGCCGGGCTGTCGCGCAGGGTCCTCGGCGCCCCGGGCGCCGGTGATCAGAGCCGGAAAGGCGTCGCGTCGTGGATGACGACCGCGATCTCGGTGCCGTTCGGCGCGGTGTAGGACGTCTCCTCGCCGCGTGAGCGACCGATGATCGCGGCGCCGAGGGGTGACCGGTCGCTGTAGACGTCCATCCCGGTACCCTCCCCGACCTCGCGCGAGCCGACCAGGAAGACCATCTTGTCCCCGCCGACGGTCGCGGTCACGACCATGCCGGGCTCGACCACGCCGTCGTCCGGCGGGGCCTCGCCGACCACGGCGGTGCGCAGCAGCTCCTGCAGCTGGCGGATGCGGGCCTCCTGCTTCGCCTGCTCCTCGCGGGCCGCGTGGTAGCCGCCGTTCTCCTTGAGGTCGCCCTCGGAACGGGCGTCATCGATCTTGTCGGTGATCTCCGCGCGCGCAACACCGGTCAGGTGGGCGAGCTCGGCGCTCAGGCGGTCGTGCGCCTCCTGGGTCAGCCAGGTGACAGTCGTGGTGTCGGTCACGGTCGCTCCTTCCGAGCTCCTCGTCGTCCTGCTGATGGCCGGTCGGCGCAGTGCAGTGGGACGTGATGTGCAGTGGGACCTGATGTCCCAGGGGATGTCACGCCTGCGTGCGTCGGCCCGGTGGGGCACGTCGCTGTGCCGACCCTGCCGCAGCTGAGCATGCCAGAGGCATGTCGGGAGGCGGCCGTCACGGCGTGGAAACGACCAGGATAGCAAAGGGTCGGCCAGGTATGGCCGCAACCCCGCCGTCAGCCGAGAGATCACCCGTCGCGACGACCGACGGGACGGCTCAGTCCACCGCCGCCCAGCACGACTCGACGATCCCGGTCACCGCGGCCTCCGACGTCGCGACGGTGCTGCTCAACCGGACGACGCGTTCGGTGCCCGGCGGGACGTCCACCGTGAGCACGCCCACCTGGGCGTACTGCTCGTTGAGCGCCTGGAGCGTGCACCGGGCCGGTACCGCGGGGTCGGTGCGGATGACGTCGAAGTCGACCTCGACCCGCTCGGCGCCGTGCAGGGTGAATCCGACGTCCTGCCAGGCGACCGGCGTGTCGCCGACGCCGATGCCCAGCCACACCGCGAGAGCCAGTCCGCCGGCGCCGAGCGCCCACAGCAGGACGACGCGACGTCGTCGCACAGCGGCGTCCGGCTCGGGTCCGTACCGGCCCGCCGGGGGACTCGTCGGCGTCGGCGCGCTCATCGGTGCTCCTCGCGGGTCTGTGCGGTGTCGGGCCGGGTGCGTACAGTGCGACCCTGCCCCCGGGTGCGAGACCATTGTCGCCGGTGCGCGTCGAACGGTGCGCGTTCCGGGCGGTGCACTGCACCCGAGGACCGGATCGGGCCGGACACGAGGAGGATGTCGGTGGGCGAGACCCTGCAGACGAGGGGCCGGCGCAGCGGGTTGCGCCTGATGGCCGTGCATGCCCATCCCGACGACGAGTCGAGCAAGGGTGCGGCGACCACAGCGCGGTACGCGGCCGAGGGCGTCGACGTCCTGGTCGTGACCTGCACGGGCGGCGAGCGCGGCAGCATCCTGAACCCGCGCTACGCCGGTGCCCACGGGTCCCCGGCGGAGATGGCGCTGGTCCGCCAGGCCGAGATGGCTGCGGCCGCGAACGCCCTCGGTGTCCGCCAGCACTGGCTGGGCTTCGTCGACTCGGGTCTGCCGGAGGGCGACCCGCTGCCGCCGCTGCCCGAGGGGTGCTTCGCGCGGGTGCCGCTCGAGGAGGCCGCCGCGCCGCTCGTCGAGCTCGTGCGCAGCTTCCGTCCGCACGTGATCACGACCTATGACCCGACCGGGGGCTACCCGCACCCCGACCACATCATGTGCCACAACGTGGCGTTCGAGGCCTTTCATGCTGCGGCCGCCGCGGAGCACTACCGCGGACGTGGCGAGCCGTGGGCGCCGCTCAAGCTCTACTACAACCACGACTTCTCGCTGCACCGGATCCAGACCGTGCACGAGGCGGTCGTGGCCGCCGGGCTCGAGTCGCCGTTCGGTGACTGGGTCTCGTCGCGTGCCATGCGGGAGATCCCGGCACGCGAGGTGACCACCCGGATCGCCTGTTCGGAGTACTTCCCCGCCCGGGACGCCGCACTCGTGGCACATGCCACCCAGATCGACCCCGACGGCTTCTTCTTCGCGATCCCCCGTGAGCTCGAGATCGACGTCTGGCCGGTCGAGGAGTTCGAGCTCGCGGAGTCACGGGTCCCGGTGACCCTGCCGGAGGACGACCTCTTCGCCGGCATCCACCCGGAGGACTTCCGATGAGCGCGGCAGCGCTGGACACCCTCAGCCTGCACGGCGTCGGGTGGAGCCTTGAGCACGTCGCTGAGCACGGCCTCGCCGAGCACGGCCTCGCCGCCGGCTGGACGGCCACCACGGCGGCGGACCCCGACGAGCCGACCCTGCGCGAAGGCGTCGACCCGGAGGACGTGTCGCCCGGGGTGCTCGGCTTCCTGGTCATCTTCGCCGTGGTGCTCGCCTGCATCCCGCTCTTCCGTTCGATGACGTCCAAGCTGCGAGGCGTCGAGCACCGGGCACGACGCGAGGCATCGACCGACGACCTGCCGACGAACGACCTGCCGACCAACGACCTGCCGACCGACGCGCTGCCCGGCAGCCACGACGCGCCGGGGGCATGACGGTGCGCGTCCACGTCGCGGCGCAGACCACCGGCCTCGATCCGGCAGGCAACCGGGCGCTGGCCGTCGCGGCCGTCCGTGGTGCCGCCGACGACGGCGCGTCCCTCGTGGTGCTGCCCGAGTACGCCGCACGATTCGATCCGCGCGGCCCCGGCCCGGACCATGCCGAGCCGGTCGACGGTCCGTTCGTCACCGCACTGCAGGACGTCACGCGGTCCACCGGGGTGGTCGTGGTGGCCGGGACGCTGCTGCCGGGCAACCGCGCGGACCGCGCGGTGAACGCCGTGGTCGTCGTGGGCCCGGACGGTCTGGCCGGGCTGTACCGCAAGGTGCACCTGTACGACGCCTTCGGGCGGCGCGAGTCCGACCGCCTCGAGGCGGGGCCGGCGGACGTCCCGCCGGTCGTCGTGACGGTCGGGGATCTGCACGTCGGTGTGATGACCTGCTACGACCTGCGGTTCCCGGAGTCGGCACGCCGGCTGGTCGACGGCGGCGCGACTGTGCTCGTCGTGCCCGCCGCGTGGGCGGCCGGCGAGCACAAGGCCGACCACTGGCGCACCCTGCTGCGTGCCCGCGCGATCGAGAACACGGCCTACGTGCTCGGCGCGGCCCAGCAGGGCGCCGGCGTCGTGGGGGACTCGCTGGTCGTCGACCCGCTGGGCCAGGTGCTGGCCGAGAGCAGCGGCCCGTCACCGGCGGTGGCTGAGCTCGATCCGGCGTGGGTCGCGGCGGTCCGCGAGCGCAACCCCTCGCTCGCCAACCGGCGGTACGGCGTCGTCCCGCTGGACGGGCCGGTCGACACGGTGTGGCCGCACCCCTGAGGCCGCACCCCTGAGCGCCGCCCGGGCCGCAGCGGTCGGTCGGCTCGCACCGGCGTGGCGGTGGTGCATGGGGCGGGTCGCCGACGGGTCGCGGGTCGGTCGGGTCGCGTGCCGGTCAGGTCGCGTGCCGGTCAGGTCGCGTGCCGGTCAGGTCGCGGAGTACGTGGCGATACTGACCGCGATGTAGTGGCACCAGAAGCCCACGACGGTCAGCACGTGGAAGATCTCGTGGAAGCCGAACCACTGCGGGCTGGGGTTGGGCCGCTTGGTCCCGTAGACGACGGCGCCGACGATGTAGGCGATGCCGCCCGCGATGATCAGCCAGACGATCACCGGGCCGCCGGACGACCAGAACTCAGGCAGGAACCCGAGTGCGACCGAGCCGAGTGCGACGTAGACCGGCACGTAGACCCAGCGTGGTGCGCCGAGCCAGAACACCCGGGCGAGGGTCCCGAGCGCCGCCCCGGCCCAGACGACGACGAGCAGGTTGCGCTTGGTCGGCCAGTCGAGCAGGAGGACGGCGAGCGGCGTGTACGTGCCGGCGATGATCAGGAAGATGTTCGTGTGGTCCAGGCGGCGGAGCACCCCGGCGACCTTCGGTGACCAGGTGCCTCGGTGGTACACCGCGCTCAGGCCGAAGAGCATGATCGCGCTCAGGCCGAAGATCGCGTTGGACGCCTTGCCCGCGGTGGTCGGGGCCAGCGCGACGAGCACGATCGCGGCAGCCAGGACCAGGGGTGCCGTACCGGCGTGGATCCAGCCGCGGAGCCGGGGCTTGACCGCTGCAGCGAACGCTTCCGTTCCCATGACTTCCTCTCACCGCGCCAACTTACGCTTGCGTAGGTTAGCCCACCGGAGGGTGGGTCGGCAGCCATCTGCGGGCCGAGATCGACCGTCGCCACCGTCGCTGGCTGTACGGTGACGACGACGCCACGCCGTCGTCGCCTCGACGGCCGCGCGGAGCCACGACCGACCCACGCGAAGCCGGAGGAGTGCTGGATGCGACTGCCGCACCCGCTCTACGGCCTGTACGAGCGGCGTCTCGCTGCGTCCTTGCCGCGCGAGGCCGTCCCGCGTCACATCGGTGTGATCCTCGACGGCAACCGTCGCTGGGCACGCAGCCTCGGTGCCACCGCGTCGACCGGCCATCGTCGAGGTGCCGACAAGATCCATGAGCTGCTCGGCTGGTCGGAGGAGGTGGGGGTCGAGGTCGTCACCCTGTGGATGCTCTCGACCGACAACCTCTCCCGTACACCCCAGGAGGTCGCCGAGCTGCTCGGCATCATCCAGGACGCGGTCGGCGACCTGGCCGCGACCGGGCGCTGGCACCTGCAGGTGATGGGAGCGCTCGAGCTCCTGCCGCAGAGCGCGGTCGACGTGCTGCTCGTGGCCCAGGACCGCACCGCGGGCGTGGTCGGGCTGCACGTGAACGTCGCCGTCGGCTACGGCGGACGACGTGAGATCGCCGACGCCGTGCGCTCGATCCTGCGTGAGCACGCCGGCAGCGGGACCTCGCTCGAGGAGCTCGCCGAGTCCTTCGACGTCGAGCACATCGCCGAGCACCTCTACACGAAGGGTCAGCCCGACCCCGAGCTGGTCATCCGGACCTCGGGCGAGCAGCGCCTCGGCGGATTCCTGCTGTGGCAGAGCGCGCACAGCGAGTTCTACTTCTGCGAGGCCTACTGGCCGGACTTCCGCCGCGTCGACTTCCTCCGGGCCCTCCGGGCCTACGCGGCCCGTGAACGGCGCCTCGGTCGCTGAACGGGTCACCGCGCCTCGGTCGCTGAACGGGCCACCAACGCCTCAGCGACGCGTCTCACCCGTCTGCGTGAACATCAGGTTTCCTGGCGCGTGTCGCGCCGGGCGCCGCCGTGGCCGGGCGTAGCGTCCCGCGATAACGGACGACGTCCGTCGTCCCTCGGGAAGGCCAGCCCATGGAGCAGCTGCTCCGGGAGGAGGGCCGGTGCCCGGCCCTCCGGCCGGTCGACCGGACCCGTCTCGCCTGGCGCCGGCGGTCTGCCGGCGACGGGCCACCTGAGCGGCGCTGACGCGCCGGAGGGAGCCACCGTGGCCCGCACCTACGTGCTCGACACCTCCGTCCTCCTGTCGGACCCCCGCGCGATCCTGCGCTTCGCCGAGCACTCCGTGGTGCTCCCGGTCGTGGTGATCACCGAGCTCGAGGGGAAGCGTCACCACGCCGAGCTCGGCTACTTCGCCCGCGCGGCCCTGCGCATGCTCGACGACCTCCGGGTGATCAACGGGCGGCTGGACCAGGCGGTGCCGGTCGGCGATGCCGGTGGCACGCTCCGGGTCGAGCTCAACCACGTCGACCCGCAGGTGCTGCCTGCCGGCTTCCGGCTCGGCGACAACGACACGAGGATCCTCGCCGTCGCCAAGAACCTTGCGGACGAGGGGCACGACGTCACGCTGGTGTCCAAGGACCTGCCCATGCGGGTCAAGGCGTCCGCCGTCGGGCTGGCCGCGGAGGAGTATCGGGCCGAGCTCGCGGTCGACTCCGGCTGGACCGGCATGACCGAGCTGCAGGTCGCCGAGCAGCAGATGGCGAGCCTGTGGGAGTCCGAGCACATCGACCTGGCGGACGTGGACCTGACCGGGCAGGACCCTGGCCCGCTGCTGTGCCACACCGGCGTCGTCGTGCACTCGCCACGCGGCTCGGCGCTCGCGCGGGTCACCGCCGACAAGCAGGTCCAGCTGATCCGCGGCGACCAGGACGTCTTCGGTCTGCACGGTCGCAGTGCGGAGCAGCGCATCGCGATCGACCTGCTGCTCGACGACGAGATCGGCATCGTCTCCCTGGGTGGGCGAGCCGGTACGGGCAAGTCGGCCCTGGCCCTGTGCGCGGGCCTCGAGGCGGTCCTCGAACGTCGGCAGCACCGCAAGGTGATGGTCTTCCGGCCGCTGTACGCCGTCGGTGGCCAGGAGCTGGGGTACCTGCCCGGCGGTGAGTCGGAGAAGATGAACCCGTGGGCCCAGGCGGTGTTCGACACCCTCGGTGCGGTCGTCGCCCCCGAGGTCGTCGAGGAGGTCCTCGCCCGCGGGATGCTCGAGGTGCTGCCCCTGACGCACATCCGAGGGCGTTCGCTGCACGACGCCTTCGTGATCGTCGACGAGGCTCAGTCCCTCGAGCGCAACGTGCTGCTCACGGTGCTGTCCCGGATCGGCCAGGGCTCCCGCGTCGTGCTCACCCACGACGTCGCCCAGCGCGACAACCTCAGGGTCGGACGGCACGACGGCGTCGCGGCCGTGATCGAGGCGCTCAAGGGGCACCCCCTCTTCGCCCACGTGACGCTCACGCGGTCCGAGCGGTCGGCGGTCGCAGCCCTGGTCACCGAGATGCTCGAGGGCATCGAGGTCTGACCCGGACGGCTGGGCGGCCGGACGCCGGACGACCGGGGAGCTGGGGAGCTGGGGAGCCGGGCAGCCGGAGAGCCGGGTACTCCACCCGGGGGTCCGGGGACTCCACCCGGGGGTCCGGGGACTCCACCCGGGGGTCCGGGGACTTCACCCGGGGGGTCTGTCGGGGTTGTGCTCATGGTCGGCACCGCCGCGACGATGGTGCGGGTGCAGGGGGGAACGACGGCACGTCCGTCACGCCCAGAGGAGTCCCCCATGTTCTCGCTGCGGAGCAGCCTCCGGCTCCAGCTCGTCGCCACCGGCGCGGGCGCGGTGCTCGTCACGGCCGTCGTGCTCACGGTCATCGGCGGTGTCCGGTCAGCGAGCCTCGCCGACCGGACGGGCGAGGACGTCGCCGAGCTCAACGATGCCTCGATGCACGCGACCGTCGAGCAGTCCAGGGCGCTCGTCGCGACGCAGGTCGCGACCGTGACCGACCGGATGGCTGCCGAGCTGCACGTCGCTCAGCGTGTCCTCGAGCTCGCCGGACCGCTGACCTTCGGTCCGCCCGTGGCCTGGACCGCGAAGAACCAGGTCTCCGGCGAGACCGTGCCGGTGGACCTGCCGACGATGCTGGTCGGCGGCCGGTGGCTCGGCCAGAACCTCGACCTGGCCGTCGCGACCCCGGTGGTGGACGACGTGACCGGGATGCTCGGTTCGGCCGCCACGGTGTTCCAGCGCATCAACGACGAGGGCGACATGCTGCGCGTCGCGACGAGCGTCCCGACCGCGGACGGCACCCGCGCGATCGGCACCTACATCCCCGCGACGGCGGCGGACGGCTCGCCCAACGCCGTCGTGGCCACCCTGCTGGCCGGGGACACCTTCTACGGCACGGCCCAGGTGGTCGGCACGCCGTACGTCACGGCCTACGCGCCGATCGTGCAGGACGGGGAGGTCGTCGGCGCGATCTTCGTCGGGACGCCGCAGGCAGCCGTCGACGCCCCGCTGCGCGCGGCGATCGCGGAGGTCGTCGTCGGCGGGTCGGGCTACCTCACTGTGATGTCCGACGCCGGGGAGTGGGTCGTCCCACCGCCGGACGGCGCCGAGGGCTCAGCGCTCGAGGTGACCGACGCCGCCGGGCAGCCGTACGCCCAGGGCCTGATCGACACCGGCGCAGCCCTCGCGGACGGTGAGCAGGCGGAGGCCGACGTGGCCCTGGCAGCCGGCGAGATGACCGTCTACCTGACCCGTTACGGGCCGTGGGGCTGGACGATCGCAGCGTGGGGCGTGGACGACGAGCTGCAGGCCGCTCCGGCCCGGCTCGCCGCCGGCTCGCGCTCCCTGGTGACGACGCTGATCCTCGCCGGGCTGGTCGTGGCCGGGCTCGCCGGCGCGGTCGTCGTGGTGATCTCCGGGCGCATCGTGGGGCGGGTCGGACGGTTGACGGCCGCGCTGCGCCGGGTCGCCGCCCGCGACCTGTCCGCCGAGGTCCACGGCGAGGGCCACGACGAGATCGGGGTCATGGGTGACGCCCTGGGCGAGGCCATCGAAGGCATGCGTGACGCGGTGGGCCGGATGCAGGCCGGCGCCGTGGCCGTGCGGAACACCGCCGACCGGCTCGAGATGTCGAGCGGGACCCTCGAACAGGTCGCGGCGGAGTCGTCGGAGCGTGCCGACGAGGCCTCCCGCAGTGCCTCGGTCGTCAGCACCGAGGTGGGTGCGGTGACGGCCGCGATGACGCAGATGCGGGCCTCGATCGAGTCGGTGTCCCATGACGTGAACGCCGCGACGTCCCAGGCCGCACAGGCGGTCGGTGTCACGGGCGAGGCCGCTGCCGCTGCGACCCGCCTGGGTGAGTCGTCGTCGCACATCGCCGCCGTGCTCAAGACGATCACCACGATCGCCTCGCAGACGAACCTCCTCGCCCTCAACGCGACCATCGAGGCGGCGCGCGCGGGTGAGGCCGGACGTGGCTTCGCGGTCGTCGCCGGTGAGGTCAAGGACCTGGCGCAGCAGACCTCCGCGGCGATCGAGACCATCACACCGGTGCTCGAGGCGGTGACCCGGGACGCCCTGGACGTGCACGTCGCCGTCGGGCGCATCGCGGAGGCGATCACCACTGTCGACGAGCACCAGTCCTCGATGGCCGCCATCGTCGAGGAGCAGGCCACGACCACCTCGGAGGTCGAGCGCAACCTGCTGGTTGCGGCGGGCAGCTCGACGGACATCGCCGGTGCCGTCTCGGAGGTCGCGCGGACGGCTGCCCTGACCCGATCGGGTTCGCTCGAGGTGGGGCAGGCTGTGTTCGCGCTGGCCGGCGTCGCATCGGAGCTCTCGGCCGGCGTCGCGGAGTTCGTGCTGGTCGACGCCTGACCCGGTGGCCCGGGCCCGGATCTCAGGGGTGCGGGCC
The DNA here is from genome assembly GCF_000526515.1 of Cellulomonas sp. KRMCY2. Taxonomy (NCBI): domain Bacteria; kingdom Bacillati; phylum Actinomycetota; class Actinomycetes; order Micrococcales; family Cellulomonadaceae; genus Cellulomonas; species Cellulomonas sp. KRMCY2. Next base: position 318,483 of record NZ_JAGF01000001.1, on the reverse strand, counting down.
GTCGGGGCACGCCGGACGCGGCGACGTCTCGCCTGTCGGGCTGGTTGACTGCCCCCGTGTCCACCATGCGCCGAGCCGTCGTCCTGATCGCCCCGCTGCTGCTCGTCATCGCGGGCACCGCCGGCTGCTCGGACGGGTCCGACGGACGCACCGTCACTGTGGACTTCGCCGCGCAGGCTGTCGCCCTCGAGGTCGGCGACCTGCTGGTGGTGGACCTCGGCACGGTCAACGCCTCGGTCGGGGACGGCTGGGACCTCGTCGTCGAAGCTGATCCGGCCGTTCTCGGCGCCGCCGAGGTTCGTTCGGAGTACCTCGGGGACGAGGGCGAGGTGGGCGGGCCCAGCACGCTCGCCTACGCCTTCGAGGCGGTCGGCCCGGGGACGACGACGATCGAGCTCCAGTACGCGTACCGGGGGTCGACGGCCGAGGCCGACACCGGCCGGGTCGATCCGGCCCACACCAGTCTGCGTGTGACGGTCGGCTGACGCCGCCGGGTCGCTGCGGTCAGGCTCAGACCCGCGGCGAGTGACACCCCGCGGCGAGGCGCAGACCTGCGGTCAGGCTCAGACCCGCGGTGGCCTCGTCATCGACAGGACGTCGAGAGCCTCGTCGAGCTGAGCCTCGCTGACCTCCCCGCGCTGCACGAAGCCGAGGTCGACGACCGCCTGCCGAACCGTCACGCCGTGCGCGACGGCGTGCTTGGCGACTGTGGCGGCAGCCTCGTAGCCGATCACCCGGTTGAGCGGGGTGACGATCGACGGCGACGACTCGGCGTAGGCGCGAGCCCGCTCGACGTTGGCGACGATGCCCTCGACGGTCCGGTCGGCCAGCAGCCGGGAGGCGTTGGCGAGCAGGCGGATCGACTCCAGGACACCCTGGGCGATCACCGGGATCTGGACGTTGAGCTCGAACGAGCCGCTCGCGCCGGCCCAGGCGACGGTCGCATCGTTGCCGACCACCCGCGCCGCGACCATGAGCACGGCCTCGGGGATCACGGGGTTGACCTTGCCCGGCATGATCGACGAACCCGGCTGCAGGTCAGGCAGGGAGATCTCGCCGAGGCCCGTGTTGGGCCCCGAGCCCATCCAGCGCAGGTCGTTGCAGATCTTGGTCAGCGAGACGGCGATGGTGCGCAACGCGCCGGACAGCTCGACCAGCCCGTCGCGCGCACCCTGGGCCTCGAAGTGGTCGCGGGCCTCACGCAGGGGAAGGCCGGTGTCAGCCCGCAGCAGCTCGATCACACGGTGGGGGAACCCGGCCGGGGTGTTGATCCCGGTGCCGACCGCGGTCCCGCCGAGCGGCACCTCGGCGGCGCGCGGGAGGGTCGCGATGAGGCGCTCGACGCCGTAGCGCACGGCAGCCGCGTAGCCGCCGAACTCCTGGCCGAGGGTGACCGGGGTGGCGTCCATCAGGTGTGTCCGGCCCGACTTCACGACGCCGGAGAACTCGCTCGCCTTCGCCTCGAGGGTCGTGGCGAGGTGCTGGAGGGCCGGCACCAGGTCGCGCACGATGCCGGCGGTCGCCGCGACGTGGACCGACGTCGGGAAGACGTCGTTGGAGGACTGCGAGGCGTTGACGTGGTCGTTGGGGTGGACCGGACGGCCGAGGTGCCGCGTGGCGAGGGTCGCGATGACCTCGTTGGCGTTCATGTTCGACGACGTCCCCGAGCCGGTCTGGTAGATGTCGACCGGGAACTGCGCGTCGTGCGCGCCACCGGCGACCTCGTCCGCGGCAGCGGCGATCGCCCGGGCCACGTCGTCGGGCAGCACGCCGAGTGCCGCGTTGGCCAGCGCCGCGGCCTTCTTGATCCGCGCGAGGGCCTCGATGTGGCTCCGCTCGAGGCGCGTGCCGGAGATCGGGAAGTTCTCCACGGCTCGCTGGGTCTGCGCGCGGTACAGCGCGTCGACCGGCACGAGGACGTCGCCCATCGTGTCGTGCTCGATGCGGAAGCCGGCAGGCGCTGCGGCTGCCGTGGGTGCTGCGACTGCCGTGGGTGCAGCGGGTGCGGGTGTCGTCGCGTCGTCGGTCATGTCCTCAGTCTCCCATCGGTCGGACACCGGCCGCGGTCCGGCCGCGCCGGGTGGCCGCGCTCCGGCCGGGTGCAGGTCACAGGGCCAGGGGGCCCGACGACTCGACGAGGCGGACGCGGCCGTCGGCAAGCGTGTACTCGAGCCCGACGATCGCGCACCGGCCCTGCGCGACGGCGTCGGACAGGCCGGCCGAGTAGCTCTGCAGCATCCGCACGGTGTGCCGGACGTGCTCCCGACCGAGGATCTCCGCCGTGGGCACCAGCATCGGCCGACCGGCGTCCACCGGATCGCCCCCGGCACTGTCGGCACTGTCGGCATTGTCGGCCCGGTCGGCACTGTCGGCACTGTCGGCCCCGGCCTGCCGGGGCAGGTGGACGATGCTCGGGATCACGCGGTCGACGATCGCGCGGACGAAGCCGGCGGGCATCCGACCTGTGGTCAGGGCCTCCGCCGCGGCGCCGACAGCACCGCACGAGTCGTGTCCGAGCACGATCACGAGAGGTGCGTTCAGGATGTTCACGCCGTACTCGATCGAGCCGATCACCGTCGTGTCGACCACGTGCCCCGCGGTCCGCACGACGAAGAGGTCGCCGAGGCCCTGGTCGAAGATGATCTCGGCGGCGACCCGTGAGTCCGAGCAGCCGAACACCACGGCGAACGGGTTCTGCTCGGTGCTCAGCTCGGCTCGGTGGTCGACGCCCTGGGACGGGTGTTCCATCTCGCCGCGTACGAAGCGGGCATTGCCCTCGATCAGCGCGGACCAGGCCTGGGCGGGTGTGGGGCGGTTCGGCATGGGCTCATCCTGACAGCGCCCGGCTGCGTCGCCTGCGCGCCGCGCACGGGCCGGCCGGTGGTCGGCTGCTCAGACGACGCCCATCACGCTGAACACCACGGCCATCAGGCCGATCACAGCACCCATCACGCTGAGCACCACGGACGTCAGACGCCCATCACGCCGATCACCACGGACATCACGAGCACCGTCACGAGCTCGTGGGCCACGTTGAGCAGGGTCAGGGCCGGTGGCCGGCCCTCGAAGGCGTCGTGGGTGATCATGCGGGCCGCGGTGAAGCCGGCCCACAGGAAGAGACCGGTCACCAGCGCGTCGACCAGGAACGTCCCGTCGTAGAACTCGTGCGCGATCGACGTTGCCCCGGCCAGGACCCACGCCGTCACGAAGCTGACGACCACCGTGACGAGGATCGGCGTGATCCCGCGCGCGGCGGCCTGCTCCTCGTCGACCCGGGCGGCCTTGATCCAGAACCTGCCGAAGACGGCCTTGGTGTACCACACGGAGCCGACGACCAAGGTCGAGAGCGTGGCGATGACGACGGCCCAGATGTTGACCTCAGGAAACATGGTCCAACCCCTTCCCGTTCGACAGTCGCGCAGGACGGTCCTACGCGTCGAGCTCGGCCCGCGTCGGCGGGTTCGCACCCGCCCGGCTGACCGTGATGGCGGCGATCCGCGCACACCGCTCGAGGACGGTGCGCCACGTCGCGTCGCTGCCGGCCCGCAGGGCCTGACGACGATCGCCGCCGAGCAGGTCGGCTGACCACAGGCCGTCGATCAGTCCGCCCATGAAGGAGTCCCCGGCGCCGACCGTGTCCGCGACGGTCACCTTCGGGGCGACGACGTCGATCTGCTTGCCGTCGGCCGTCACTGCGGTCGCCCCGTTCCCGCCCATCGTCACGATGACGACGGCGGGGCCGGTGGTCGTCCAGCGCCGCGCGACGTGGAGCGGATCGGAGCCGGGCTCGAGCCACGCGAGATCCTCGTCGCTGACCTTGACGACGTCCGAGAGGGCGACGAGCCCTTCGATCACCGGGCGGGTGACCTCGGCGGGCGGCATGAGGGAGGGGCGCAGGTTCGGGTCGTACGTGATCGTCGCGGAGTCCCGGTGCGCAGCGAGGATCCTGGCGACGTCCGGGCCCCCCGGCTCGAGGACGGCAGCGATCGAGCCGGTGTGCACGACGATCGGGGCCACCGGTGGCGACGCCCAGCGCTCCGGCACGTGCCAGGACAGGTCGAAGACGTAGCTGGCGACGCCGTCGGCGTCGATGTCGGCGGTCGCGACCGAGGTGCGCTCGGCGGTGGCGCTGCCGGGCACGATCGTCACCCCCGACGCCTCCAGGTGGTCGGTCAGGGCGCGGCCGTGCGTGTCCTGGCCGAACCAGGTCAGCAGGTCGACCCCACGCCCCAGGCGGCACAGCCCCAGCGCGACGTTGGCCGGGCTGCCGCCAGGATGCTCGGCCACGCTCCCGTCAGCGCGGCGCACGACGTCGATCAGCGCCTCGCCGATGACCAGCGCACGTCGTTCGATCACGTCCGGCGAGATCTCGGGCGAACCCTCGGGCGCCGGCTCGAACGTGCGCTCGACGACGTCCAGGTCAGGACCGACGGGCGTGGCCCCGGTACCTGCGGCGTCGTCCGGACGGGGGGCGGTCGATTCGGTCATCAGGCGTCCTGGTCCTCGGTGTTGTCAGCCCGGTCGACGTCGTCGTGGGCTCGCGCTGGGCGCTCGGGCTGTGCGGTGCGTGGCTGCGTGGGTTCCGACGGGTCGGACTCCGATGGTGCGGGATCCGATGGTGCGGGATCCGATGGTGCGGGATCCGATGGTGCGGGATCCGACGGTGCGGGATCCGACGGTGCGGGATCCGCCTGGGTGAGTCGAGGCTGCGCCCGGTCGGCCCGCGCACTGTCGGGCTCCGTGCCAGCGGCCGCTGCCGACGACGGCGCCGTGTGCGACCGGGCTGCGTCGAGCCGGGCACGGGCACCGTCCAGCCACTGCTGACACCGCGCCGCGAGGGCCTCCCCGCGCTCCCACAGGCCGAGCGAGCCCTCGAGGGTCTCGTCCCCGGCCTCCAGACGGCTGACCACTGTCACGAGCTCGTCACGGGCCTGTTCATAGCTCATCTCGTCCACGGCTGGCATGGGCACAAGTAAACCGTGCCCCACCGTCATCGGGGACCGACCTCGTCCCGCGGGGCAGGCACTGCCGTGCCCTTCGCCACGACCGGGGATCCGGCGACTGTGGCCTTCGCCTTCGGCTGTGCCTTCGACGGTGCCTTGGCCTTCGGCCCCGCTCCGGTGACCTTCGGCCCTGCCCCGGTGGCCTTCGGTCCTGCTCCGGTGACCGCGGCCGGGACCACCCCGCGCGCGACCCGCAGCCGCAAGGCGGTGCCCACCGTGACGTCGTCGGGTGAGCGGACGACGGCACCGTCGTCGGCTCGCAGCACGACGGCGTAGCCGCGCTCCAGCGTCGCGGCCGGCGACAGGGCAGCCACCTGGGCGGACAGCCGGTCGACCTGCGCTGCACCTGCCCGGACCGTCCGGTCCAGCGCCCGGCCGGCGGCGTCACGCAGGTGGTCGATCTCGCTGCGGCGGCCCTCAAGCATGGTCTCGGGCCGGGCCAGCACCGGTCGGGAGCGCAGCGCGAGCAGTCGCTCGGCCTCCCGCCGGAGGCGCTGCGTCACCGCCGCCCCCATCCGGGTGCGCGCCTGGACGAGCCGGGTGCGTTCCTCGCTCACGTCGGGCACGATCCGCTTGGCCGCGGCGGTCGGGGTCGAGGCGCGGTAGTCGGCCACGAGGTCGAGCAACGGGGTGTCCTGCTCGTGGCCGATCGCACTGACCAGGGGGGTCCGGCACGCGGCCGCGGCACGCACGAGCGTCTCGTTGCTGAAGGCGAGGAGGTCCTCGAACGATCCGCCGCCACGTGCCACGACGATCACCTCGACCCGTGGGTCGGCGTCGAGCTCGGCGATGGCTGCGGTGACAGCGGGGACTGCCTGCACGCCCTGGACCGTGACCCGACGGATCTCGAAGGCGACCTCCGGCCAGCGCAGACGCGCGTTGGTCACGACGTCGTGCTCGGCGGCCCCCTGCTGTGCGCAGACCAGCCCGACGACGGCGGGCAGGAACGGCAGCGGGCGCTTGCGCTCGGCGTCGAACAGGCCCTCGGCCGCGAGCACGCCCTTGAGGTGCTCGATCCGCGCGAGCAGCTCGCCGACGCCGACGAGCCGCACCTGGTCACCGGTGAGGCCGAGCGCACCGGACTTGAGATGGAAGCTCGGCCTGGCGTGCACGACGAGGTGCGCGCCGTCCCGGACGACCCCGTCGCCACCGACTGCCGCGAGCGCCGAGGCGGGCAGGGTGACCGACAGCGACATGTCGACGTCGGTGTCACGCAAGGTCAGGAAGTACATCTGGTTCCAGCGCTTGAGGTTCAGCACCTGGCCCTCGACCCAGACCGGAGCCATCTTCGCGACGTACTCGGCGATCTTGGGGGAGAGGTGGCGCACCGGCCACGGCCGATCAGCTGTCGTCTCGAGGGCTCGGCCGGGCAGACCCGCGACCGATGCCGCGCGTCCGGTGACGGGGCGTGTCGGTCCGGTCCCGGCGCTGGTCGGCCCGGTCCCGCTGGTCGGCGCTGTACCGGTGCCGGGGTTGGTCGGCCCGGTGCCCACGACAGGCACGGTCCTGGCCGGACGGGTCGTCTCGCTCACCGGCCAAGACTGCCACGGACCGGTGACGGTCCCACCGTCCGTGCATCCATACGTCCGACGACGGTCGTCCGACGACCGTTGCCCCGACGACCGCTGGGCCGACGGCCGTCCGACGATCGTTGCGCGACGGCCGTTGCGCGGACGGCCGTCCGACGACCGTTGCGCCGTCGGCGCAGCCGGAGCCCGGTGGCGTGGCCGTTTCGTAGACTGAGGCGGTGATCCCCTCGCCCCCGCCCTCAAGCGTGTCCTGCTCGCGGCGCCTCGCGGCTACTGCGCAGGTGTCGACCGTGCTGTCATCGCCGTGGAGAAGGCGCTCGAGCACTACGGTCCGCCGGTCTACGTGCGCAAGGAGATCGTGCACAACAAGTACGTCGTCGAGACGCTGACCGAACGCGGCGCCGTCTTCGTCGACGAGACGGACGAGGTGCCCGAGGGCGCCCGGGTGGTCTTCTCAGCGCACGGCGTCTCGCCTGCCGTGCACGCTGCGGCCGCGGTCCGGTCACTGCAGACCATCGATGCGACCTGTCCGCTGGTCACCAAGGTGCACAAGGAGGCCGTCCGCTTCGCCGGTGACGACTTCGACATCCTGCTGATCGGTCACGCCGGTCACGAGGAGGTCGAGGGCACGGCCGGCGAGGCGCCCGAGCACATCCAGGTGATCAACTCACCGGACGAGGTCGACCTGGTCACCGTGCGTGACCCCGAGAAGGTCGTGTGGCTCTCGCAGACGACGCTGTCGGTCGACGAGACGATGGAGACCGTCCGGAGGCTGCGTGAGCGCTTCCCGAGCCTGCAGGACCCGCCGAGCGACGACATCTGCTACGCGACGCAGAACCGGCAGGTTGCCGTCAAGAAGCTTGCACCGGAGTGTGACCTGGTGATCGTGGTCGGCTCGGCCAACTCGTCGAACTCGGTGCGTCTGGTCGAGGTCGCCCTCGACGCCGGAGCCCGCTCCTCGTACCGCATCGACCGCGCCACGGAGATCGACCCGGCCTGGCTCGACGGTGTCACGACGGTGGGGGTCACCTCGGGCGCCTCCGTACCGGAGCTGCTGGTGCGCGACGTCCTGGAGCGGCTCGCCCAGGACGGCTTCGCGACGGTCGAGGAGGTCCGGACGGCCACCGAGGACCTCATGTTCTCGTTGCCCAAGGAGCTCAGGGCGGACCTCAAGGCAGCAGGTCAAGCCCCGTCGCGTCCCGAGCGGGGTCGCCGCCGTCCGCTGACCGTCGGGCCCGTCTGAGCCCCACGCGCTCCGGGACCGTCATCGGCTGCGTCTTCGCACCAACGCCGGTCATCGGTCGCACCGACGCACCGGCGACCGTCATCAGCTGCGCCTTCGCACCAGCGACCGGTGGTCCGGTCCTCGACCGGCGTAGCCGGCGTCTCCGACGGTCGCGCGTCATGTGCCGGTGCGTACCCCGTTGCCGGGCCCGTCCGCGCCGATGTCCTCGAGGCTGTCGAACGCCTCCCGGCCGCTGACCTCCTCGCGCGTGGCGATGTCCTCGAGGGCGACGACCCGCTGGCTCTGGGATGCGACGAGCTCGGGCGCCTGGAGCTGGCGTGCCACCCGGTCGACCTGGGCCGGCGTCTCGAGCTCCGCGTCGGTCACCTGCAGCTCCGCCATCCGCCGCGCACTGACAAGGACCCGAGACTCGAGCGAGCTGACCGACTCGTTGTAGGCCCGCACGGCACCGTCGAGCTGCCGGCCGAGTCGGCCGACGTGACCACCGAGCGTGGCGAGCCGGCCGTGCAGCTCACGCCCGAGTGTGAGCACCAGCTGGGCGTTCGCTGCGAGGGCCTCCTGACGCCACGCGTAGGCGACGGTGCGCAGGAGTGCGACAAGCGTCATCGGCGTGGCCAGCACGACGTTGCGCTCCATCGCATACTCGTAGAGGCCCGCGTCGACGTCGATGGCGGCGTGCAGGAAGGCCTCGGCCGGCACGAACATCACGACGAACTCGGGGGCAGGGGAGAACTGCTCCCAGTACTGCTTGGCGGCGAGGTCGTCGATGTGCTTGCGCAGGTGGCGTGCGTGCGCCGCCATGCGCTGCGCCCGAATGGTGTCGTCGGTGGCCTGCACGGCCTCGAGGTAGCCGAGGAACGCGACCTTGGCGTCGATCACGACCTGCTTGCCCCCACCGAGCTGCACGACCATGTCCGGACGCTGGATGCCGTCATCCGTGCGAGCGCTGCTCTGCTCGACGAAGTCGACGTGGTCGACCATCCCGGCCGCCTCGACGACGCGGCGCAGCTGGAGCTCGCCCCAGCGCCCTCGCACCTGGGACGAACGCAGCGCGGTCACGAGCTGCCCGGTCTCGGTGCGCAGCATGTCCGACGTCTCGCGCATGGCACGGACCTGCTCGCCGAGCGCGGCGTGACTCGATGCTCGAGCCTGTTCGGCGCTCGTCATCTCGGCCTTGACCTGGTCGAGCACCTTGGCGATCGGCTCGACGAGCGCGCGGACGGCCTGCTCGCGCTGCGTGAGCTCGCTGACCTGCGTCTGGTGGCTCGCCGCGAGTCGTTGGTCGGCCAGTGCGAGGAACTGCTCGTTGTTGCTGGCCAGCGCATCGGCTGCCACGGCGCGGAACTGCTCGCTGAGCCGCCGCTGGTCACCCTCGCGGGCCGCGACCCGCTCGGCTGCGAGCCGACGCTCCGCGGCCAGCTCGGCACGCGCCTGCGCCGCATCCACCTGGGCCTGACGCAGCTGTGAGGATCCTCGCTGGGCCGCCACGGCAGCACCGATGCCACAACCGACGACCAGAGCGATGAGGGCAATCACGATGTCCATGCGGCCAGGCTCCCAGCACGCTCTGACATCGAGGTGAGCCATCGAGCGGTGCCACCGGGCGCCTCCCGAGCGGTCAGTCGGGCCACCGGCACGTCAGTCAGGCCCGACCGGCGCGACCGGCCCGACCGGCCCGACCGGCGCGACCGGCCCGACCGGCGCGACCGGCGCGACCACCTGACCGCCCGGGGCGGCGAACGTGTAGCGCGCCCGGGCGACGTCGCCGTCGTCGCGGTCCGGTGCTGTCCGCGTGATCGTCAGGTCGCGTCGATGGACCTCGTGATGGTGGAACGAGCACAGGAGCGCGCCGTTCTCCACCGAGGTACGGCTGCCGTCGCGGTCCCACCAGCGGATGTGGTGCACCTCGCACCAGCGTGCGGGTGCCCCGCAGGTCGGCCAGCCGCACGACCGGTCTCGGGCGACGACGGCGCGTCGCTGTGCCCCGGTGTACGTGCGCTGCGTCCTGCCGAGGTCGACCGCAGCGCCGTCCGCGTCCAGCACGATCCGGGTGAGCTCGCAGTCGCAGAGCGCCCGTGCCACCTCGTTCATCGGTACCGGTGTGCCGTCGTCCAGCGTGACCGGCTCGAACGGCCTGGCCTCCCCGGCGTCCGTCTGCTGCGTCCCTCCGCCCCCGATCACCCGTGCCTGACGGTCGCGGAGACCGGCCCACGTCTCGACGTCCATCACGAACGACACGTGGGGACGCGCGGCCGCGCCGCTGCGCGTCTCGGGGAGGGCCAGCAAGGTGTCGGCCAGGACGGCGAGCGCATCGGCGCGGCGTTGCTCGGCGGTGCGTTCGTCGTCCACGGCGGGTCGCGGTGAGACGGACTCGAGGGCGAGTCGCAGACGGTGACCGGTCATCGCGTCGAGGAGTGCGTTGACCCTGGTCCCGTCGGGCGTCTCGGTCAGGTGCAGGTAGCGGGCCGCCCGCTGCGCCTGGTGCCCGCGCTCGTGCGCCTCGGCGTCGACCCTGGCCGCCCAGCGTGCCGCGGCGCGGCCGAAGGCGCCGGCGTCGACCCTGCGAGCGATCCCGAGCAGCTCGGCCTGGCCGGCGTCTGACGTCATCACCTGGCGCACCGGTTCCGGTACCCCGGCCGCGACCCGGGCCAGGACGTCGACGTGCTCGAGCGTGATCGCTCCCTCGACGGCGGCCGACCGGACGTGCGGCAGCTCGGCGAGGGCCTCTGCCTGGCGCACCTGAGCCGCTGCAGCACGGACCCCGGTGCGGGCCGTCCTGCCTCGCCACGCCTCGAACGACGGGTCTCCCGAGCCCCGCCAGCCACCGCCGACCTGCTCCGCGACCAGGAGCTCACCACGCATGGAGGTCAGCTCGGCGATCACCAGGTCCACCTGCTTGAGCAGTGCGCCACGCTCGTCGGCGCGAAGTGCCTGGACGGCAGGCGCGGCGTCGCGAAGGGTCGCGGCCGCCGCGCGCAGACGCTCGACGGCCGAGCCGACCGACGACGCTCGCGTCGTCACCGCCGGGGTCTGCGCCGTGCGGGGCACGGAGGAGAGATAGCGCGTCGACGGCATCGACACCTGGCCACCCCCTCAACCCCTGCTGTACTCGTGATCGGCAGACGATCGTTCGAACATATGTATTGGGTATCTGCTTGAGTCAAGTGTGCAGGTCAGACGCTGTTTTCGGTGCCGCCGATGAGGCTAGTCAGGGGGTGGGGGTCGGTGGCGACGGCTTGTTGGAGCAGGCGGTAGAACAGCAGGCCGCGTGAGCGTGAGGAGCGACGGTTGAACCGGAAGGTGAACTCGTCGAGGTAGTAGTCCAGCTGGCGCTTGGAGATCCCGTGGTGCAGGGTCCCGGCGACCCAGCGTTTGAGCAGCGAGGCAACCAGGTGGACCCCGGGCAGGTACTCGTGGGCCGGCTCGACCGAGGAGATCAGGACCCGGTACTCGTGGGTGAAGCCCTGCTCGCCGAGCTGGCGCAGGTTGCGGGCGCCGTCGGTGCGGATGTGCGCGCCGGGGGCTATCACCCGGTGGGCGAAGTCCACGAGCTGGTTGGAGTTGCGTGCATCGGCCCTGGCCAGACGGATCCGGCCGATCTTGCGGCCCCCGGGGGTCTCGACCGCGACCATCACCGGGACCTTGGTGATCACCACGCTCGACGCCTTCTTCGCGCGCCCACCGACCATCGTCTCGTCCAGCTCGACGACCCCGGCCAGCAGCTCACGCTCGGGGCGGACCATCGCCCGGCGCAGCTTGTGCATCCACGCCCAGGCGGTCTCATAGGACCCGAACCCCAGGACCTGCTGCAACGTGCTGGCCGAGACCCCGTTCTTCGACGCGCAGACGAACCAGATCGCCGCGAACCACGTCGTCAACGGTGTGTGGGACCGGTGGAAGATCGTGCCCGCCGTGACCGACGTCTGACGCCCGCACCCCGAGCACATCCACATCCCCCGCCGGGCGGTGCGCCACGCCCGGTCCGACCCGCACCCCGGACACACGAACCCGCCCGGCCAGCGCAACCGGGCCAGGTACGCCAGGCAGTCCGCCTCCGTGGAGAACCACGCCACCAACTGCTGATGGGTGCGCGGGTAGTCCACCCCTGCCACCGGAATCCGCTCGTCCATACCCCAGAATCTACTGGACTCAAGCAGATACCCAATACGTATGTTCGAATCCCACCGTACCGGGACGAACCGGACAAGGCCTGCGTCGCACGACAACCCGAACGACCACCCGCCGACAGCCCGCACGACAGCCCGCACGACCACCCGCACGACCACCCGCACGACAACCCGCACGACCACCCGCACGACCACCCGCACGACCACCCGCACGACCACCCGCACGACCACCCGCACGACCACCCGGACGGGCCCCGTGCACGTGGACCGTAGACTCGTCGCCCGTGGCACTCACCATCGGCATCGTCGGCCTGCCCAACGTCGGCAAGTCCACCCTCTTCAACGCACTGACCTGCAACCAGGTGCTCGCCGCGAACTATCCGTTCGCGACGATCGAGCCCAACATCGGCGTCGTGCCCCTTCCGGACCCCCGCCTCCAGATCCTCGGGAACCTCTTCAGCTCGGAGCGGCTCGTGCCCGCCGTGGTCTCCTTCGTCGACATCGCCGGCATCGTGCGCGGTGCGAGCGAGGGGGAGGGGCTCGGCAACAAGTTCCTCGCTAACATCCGTGAGGCAGACGCGATCTGCCAGGTCATCCGGTCTTTCGTGGACGACGACGTCGTGCACGTCGAGGGCCGCGTCGACCCGGCGGACGACATCGAGACGGTCAACACCGAGCTCGTCCTGGCTGACCTGCAGACGGTCGAGAAGGCCCTGCCGCGGATCGAGAAGGAGGTCCGCGGCAAGAAGACCGACGCGGCCGTCCTGGTAGCCGCGCAGCAGGCGCAGATCGTCCTTGCCGAGGGCTCGACCCTCTTCGCGGCGCAGGACCGTCTGGCCAAGGCGGGTGTCGAGCCGGCCGCCCTGCGAGAGCTCCAGCTCCTGACGACCAAGCCGTTCATCTACGTCTTCAACACCGACGACGCGGGCCTGGCCGACGAGGCGATGAAGACGCAGATGCGCGACCTGGTGGCTCCTGCCGATGCGATCTTCCTCGACGCCAAGCTCGAGGCGGAGCTCACCGAGCTCGAGCCGGAGGACGCTGCGGAGATGCTCGCCGAGTCGGGCCAGACCGAGCCCGGGCTCGCGCAGCTCGCGCACGTCGGCTTCCACACCCTGGGTCTGCAGACCTACCTCACGGCCGGCCCGAAGGAGGCCCGCGCGTGGACCATCCGCCAGGGCTGGACCGCACCCCAGGCCGCGGGCGTGATCCACACCGACTTCGAGCGCGGCTTCATCAAGGCCGAGGTGATCAGCTTCGAGGACCTCGTCGAGACCGGCTCGATCGCCGCAGCCCGTGCGGCAGGCAAGGCGCGCATCGAGGGCAAGGACTACGTCATGGCCGACGGCGACGTCGTGGAGTTCCGGTTCCAAGTAACATCTGGCAACCAGAAGTAGTTTCGGCCGATGAGGCTCTGGTCGCGGGGGCGGCGGCGGTGCCCGTGCTGCGGCGCCGCGCTCCATGTCGCGGACCGGCACGAGCGCTTCACGCTGCCCGATCCGGCCCTCGAACCCGGACCGTGGCATGACGCCGAAGACTGGTGGATGAACGACGGGGACGCCCGTACTTCCGTCTTCATGCAGGTGCCGGGCTTAGGTTCTTTCGTTCGAGCGCTCCTCCCAGTGCAGTTGGGACGCTCGCACAAGCTGACGTTCGGCGTATGGATAGGTGTCACGCCCGACGACCTGAAGCGCGCTTCCGAGGTGTGGTGGGAGCCGGAGTACGCCGAGCTGGTCATCGATGGGAGGCTCGCCAATGCACTGCCGCCGGACATAGAGGTCGGGGCACCGGTCCGCCTGGTCGTGCGCGATCCCGAGCACACTCCCTACTGCGACTCAAGCACAGACCCACGCTTGCAGTCGCTGCTGACCTCGACCTGGGCCGCGGTTGACGGGGATCCGGTGCGTCCGGTCGGGTAAGCGCCGATGGAGGTGCGGTGGAGTCCGCTGGCGAAATGCAGCTGTCCTACGGTGCAAGGGCGAAAACCATGGCGAATGATCCGCTGAACCTCGACGAGGCCGCCGAGTGGGCCGGCATCTGGTGGCTGCCGGACGATCCTGACGAGCGGATCGCAGGCGTGCTCCGCTACGAGCCGGAGACCGGCTTGGCGCTTTCGCTGATCGGCGCGTTCGAGGACCGCATCATGTCGAGCCTTTCGCCTGGCGTCGTCGCGGTCCACGAAGGGACCCTGACGTGGGAGGTGATCCACGGTGCGGCGGAGCAGCGCGAGATCACCCTCCTCGGCTGCGTACCAACTCGCACCAGGCGAACCATCGGTGCGCGAGTAAAGAGCCCGGACAGACAGATCGTGAAGGCGACGACGGCGTTGATCGGGGCGCACGTCAGGGGGCAGGGCGAGGCAGCGTTCTCCGCAGCCGAGGTGTCCGTGGAAGACCTTGAGCTCTGGGCGGCCTCATCGGTCTTCGAGGGCTCGTGGGGAACCACCGGAGGCAAGCCGGACGGAAGCGGACGCATCTCCGTGAAGCCGGTGGGCTCCGAGTCAGTCACGGTCGACGGCACCGAGTTCCGCCTCACGCACCGACGCACGCTGCCGTTTCTCGATCAACTCAAGGGCGGCACGGTAGGGCGCATGCGCGACACCGTGTTCGTGAGGGTTGTCCCCTCACAGCCGTTCTCGTTGACGGTCGCACTGGAGGCCGCAGGGTCCGTACAGGACCTGATCGCGCTGGCCACACACCAGGCCGCCGGCGTGATCTGGCTTCGACTCGAGCTGGCGGAGATCGGCGCAGCGTCGCCCGCCGACCGTCCTGCCCTGCACCGGAGCGTTGACGTGCTCTACGCGCCCCCAGCGCTCGGCAAGCACGATGCCAAGGCCGTCGAGCACCACCGTGTCTTCTTCACGTGCGAATCAATACCGTTCGAGACGATCGTCCCCCGCTGGGGCGAAGCGCGTGGGCGGTTGCGGGCGGCAACTAACATGATCATGGGTCTCCGATACGCACCCGCGCGCTACATCGAGAGCAATCTTCTGACCGCCGTCGGTGCCGCCGAGGTACTACATCGCGGGCTCGGCATCGATGAAGGGCCGTTTCCCCCGGACGTCTTCGATACCATGCGTGGCGCGATGCTTGCGCAGGTCCCTGAAGAGCACCGGGACAGGCTTAAGGGATCAATCCGCAATGAACCGACGCTTCGGGACCGGCTCCTCGCGCTTGCCGCCCGTCCCGACCAGGAGGCCATCGGTTTGCTCATGCCGGATGTGGACAGGTGGGCGCGACGCACGACACGAGCGCGCAATGACCTCGCGCATGAGGGCACGACGCCTGGTCACTCCTTCGAAGAGCTGTTCGCCGTCGTGGAGGTGACCACAGCCGTCGTCATCCTCAACGTCATGCAGGAGCTCGGGCTACCCGCAGAGCGACAGCGCGCCATCGTGCAGGAGCATCCTCAACTCAGGGCAACGGCCCGGGCCGCGCGCGAGTGGCTGGTCTCTCCTGGGTCCGGGGCTTAGGGCGCACGTGCACTGGTCAACCTCCGGTTCCTAGTGACATCTGGCAATCAGGGGCAGCCGCTACGCGCGGCGATTCTGAGCCCCCTCGCCGACCGAAGGCCCCGGCCGCCGCGCTGCGCCGGGTTGCGAGACGTCGCGCGTGTTGCAGGGTTGCCGATTCAGCGCTCCTGAACCGTGCTCCCGCTAGCCCAGGTCGTCTTGCGCGGCGTCCTGGGCAACGGCTCGACGCCTAGGTCGGCGCGCATCGCTTCGAGCGCCAGGTGGCACTCCCACTCGGCGCCGTCGAAGCTCGGGTCTTCGTCGTCCCGCAGCGCATGGTGTGCGAAGCCGTTCGCGAGCGCCAGGAGGTGGTTGGTCTCGTTCGTGGCGTCCCAGATCGCCTGCCGCACCGACTCGGGCGCGAGCATGTCGATCTCGGCCAGGACCTCCTGGTAGCGGCTCCAGGCCGCCTCCGAGTCCTTCTGGCGAGCTTCGTGGCCGTCCTCGGTCGGGTCGTGCATCGTGAGGTTGGCGACGGCGTACAGGCGGTCGTGAAGCACTCGCTGCATCTCTACGTAGATCAGGCGCTTCTCCTGCACCCATCGCTTCTCGCGGTCAGCCGCGCGTTCGCCATGAGCACGGACCTCCTCGCGTTCGTGCTCGCGGCGCTCGTTGCGGAAGTAGGTGAACCCGCTCCACACGAAGCCGAGGCCACCGAGCACGAGCGCGACGGCGGTGCCTGGGTCCATGCTCGGAACCTATCGAGAACATCAGCCCGCCGTGCGCAGTTCGTCGGCGCCTAGCCTCGCGCTTTCATGGCAGGGGGCGTTGGGGTCGTGGCGTGACGTGAAAAGTGCTCCTGACCTGGGATGATGTGGCTTGTCGAGGGCCGTGTCAGTCCAGTTCGAGGAGCACCTTTCAGGTGAAGCAGACTACCGGGTTCTATCCGCGGCTGACGGTCGACACGAGCGGGCGGACAGCGGTGGGCCAGGCCGGTGGGGTGCTGTTGTGCTCCACGGTCCGGGCTGCGGGTCTGGACGTGGCCCTGTCGGGCGAGCTGGCCAGGTGGCGGCGGCCGACGGCCAGGCATGACCCGGCCAAGGTCCTGCTGGACCTGGCGATCACCTTGGCCCTGGGTGGGGACACCTGCTCAGACCTGGCGGTGGTCCGCGCCGAGCCGGCGGTCTTCGGGGCGGTGGCCTCCGACCCGACGCTCTCGCGCACGATCGCGACCCTTGCCGGCGACGCCGACCGGGCGCTGGCCGCGATCGACCGGGCCAGGGCCACGGCCCGAGCGCGGGTCTGGGAGCGGGCCGGGGCCGGCGCCCCGGACCATGACGTCAGCGCCGACGCCCCGCTGGTCGTGGATGTCGACGCGACCCTGGTGATCGCGCACTCGGAGAAGGAGAACGCCCGCCCGACGTTCAAGAAGGGCTTCGGGTTCCACCCGTTGTGCGCGTTCGTCGACCACGGGCCCGCCGGGACCGGTGAACCGTTGGCCATCATGCTGCGGCCCGGGAACGCCGGGTCGAACACCGCCGCCGACCACATCACCGTGATCAGCGCCGCGTTGCGTCAACTGCCCGGAGCCCGGCGCGGGAAGTCGGTGCTGGTGCGCATCGACGGGGCGGGGTCCACCCACAAGGTCATCGACTGGCTCACCGGTCGCCGGTTGTCCTACTCGGTCGGGTTCACCCTGCCCGAGAACACCCCTGACCTGCTACGACTCATCCCCGAGCACGTGTGGACCGAGGCGTGTGACGCCCACGACGCCGTCCGGGACGGGGCATGGGTCGCCGAGCTTACGCACCTGCTGGACCTGACCGGCTGGCCGCCCGGGATGCGCGTGATCGCCCGCAAGGAACGGCCCCACCCCGGAGCCCAGCTGCGGTTCGACGACGTTGAGGGGATGCGGATCACCGCGTTCGCGACCAACACCGTCCGCGGCCAGCTGCCCGACCTGGAGCTGCGCCACCGGCGCCGGGCCCGCTGCGAAGACCGGATCCGCATCGCCAAGGACACCGGCCTGGCCAACCTGCCCCTGGCCTCCTTCGCCGCCAACCGGATCTGGTGCGCCGTCGTCGCGTTGGCCGCCGACATCACCGCCTGGATGCAGATGCTCGCGTTCGCCGACACCGCGGCCCGCCGCTGGGAACCCAAGAAGCTGCGCTACCGGATCTTCACCATCCCCGCGACACTGGCCCGCACCGGACGACGCGTCCGGCTGCACCTGTCGGCCCGATCCCCCTGGGCCCACCCGACCCTGACCGGCCTGAGCCGCCTGGCCGAACTCGCCCCGGGCTGAACCCCGCGAACTCGTCCCCACGACCCCGCCCGACCCCCGGCCATGGAACCGGCGCCCACCCGAGGCGAGACCCGGGAACCTGTCACACCCAACCGCAACAATCAGACCCCAGCGACGCCACCGACGGCCGCCCCACCGACCTCAGCCGCACCGCGAAAGATCGAGGCTAGCGGTTTGATCGCCGCTCGCCGATGACGATGAAGGCCCACACCAGCAGACCCGCCGCGCGGCGGAGGGACCGTGGGAGGCGTCACATACCGTCGACAGCACGACGGTGCCCCCACAGGAAGGCTCGATCATGTGCAACGGGAAGCCCGGACTGTGCTGCCCTACACGGGTGCGGAAGGCCGCTGCGGCGCGCGAGGCGCAGTACGAGGACACATTCCCCGCCGGCCCGCCGCTGCTCCCGCTCGCGACCTTCGACACGGATGAGCTGGCCGACGCAGCCTGACCCCCTACCGACGTGAAGGCCCCCACCGGGTTCGAGGGTGGGGGCCTTCTCCATGCGGTCGGGGGGTCGTACGCTCGCCCGATGGATACCCCTGAGCCTCCCGCTCTCGCCGCCGGGGGGAGTGTCGAAGCTTGGCTCGACGGCCTGGACCCGGGGGCCACCCCAGCCCGCAACGGGCGCTACCTTCGCGCCGTCGCCGAAGCCCAAGACGCTGCCGACGCTGCCGACCAGCGCCTCCGGGACGCCGTTGCCGAAGCTCGCGCGGCCGGCGAGTCGTGGGCTTCGATCTCCGTTGCTCTGGGCACCTCCGGGCTGACCGCCCGCCGGCAGTTCGGGCGTGGACCACACGTGACCGGTGATGTCGACGTCGCCCTTCCGGATGATGAGCTTTCCGCCTGGGAGGGCGCGGGTGACGGCGGGCGGGAGCGGCCGGTGGCTCGGGGTCACCATCCCGGAGCTTGACGGCCACACCCGGGCGGCGGCGCTCGCAACCGTGCCCCAGGCGGTGCAGGAGTAGGCGGGAGCCACTCTCGGGATCGCCCCGGACCTGGTCGACTTCGACGTGCGGGACGGCAACCCCACCGACACAGGCGTCGACTCTGAGAGCCGAGCCATGCCGCCCGGGCCGTCAGCGCGTACGGCGAGATGAGCTCGGCCCAGAAGCGGAGATCAACGGACACCCAATGAGGGGCGGGGCCTCGCCCGTTCCCGCTGGGCGTCGGGTTCGGGGTCCGCCGCCGCGAGCAGGACCTGCTCGAGCAGTTCCCGGGTGTGCGCTCGCTGCACCCGGAGGAGTCCGAGCATCGTGGTGGCATGCCGCAACTGCTGCTGCACGTCGGCCAGTGCGAGGCGCAGGTCGGTCACCTGAGGGCCCTCCGGCGACTCCGCAGTGTCCTCCCGGTCGTCGTACGAAGTAACCACGCCGCCCTCCCGGTGGACGACCGCGACCGGCCGCGATGCCGAGACCACGGACGCCGGGACGTGGTCGGCCGGGACGTCCTTGGGTACCCACCGCTCCAAGGTCTTGCGCACCGGTGAGCGACCGCCCTCCCGTGACGCCGCGGCCTCCAACTCCGCGGCGACCTCGGAGATGGCATCGGCACGAGGAAGGGGCGGGTCGGCACTCATGAGCTCGCGGATCTGGGCGACGACCGCCTCGTGAACCGCGTCATACCTGGACATCCGAACCTCCCATGCCTCATGCCGCTGCTCTCGACGCCTGAGGTTCGCCCCCCTTCCGTGGCGCTCGTGGGACGAAAGGCCCGGCTGCTGATCGCGTGCAGATTGCGGCGTGCCCTAACGCGAAGACGTTCTCGCAGCGCCCAGGGCCGGTGACCGGCGGCCTCAGCCGGCGGGACCTCGCGCCGCGCTAGACGCCCGGCTGAGAAATGCGTCTGGTCGAATCTGCACGGCCGGGTGGACTCACGACCTTCTGCGAAGAGTTCCATGATCGTCGGGTTGTCCAGCTACGGACTTGATCTTGCATGCAGGCGTGCTACCTGCGGAATCACCGGGACTCGGGATCCTCACCTACGTCCCCGATCCGCCGGTCGTGGTCGACCAGTCTCCCTACGGGTTGCCTGCGCGGCGTGGACGATGTGCCACGCTGATGGTCTGCGGACTGTGAGCACAGGGAGTTGGCCATGACCGGAGACCCATCGCCTGGCGACTTCCACTTCGGGTCCGTCCCGTTGACGCCGGAGATGGTTCGCGACTGGGACGTCGAGAACCGGAGCAGGTGGGCTCGGCGCCGGTCGTTTCGTTCGCTGGATGACGCGTTCGACGCCTACGGGTTGCAGTCGACGGCGGCCCGGGAGCTCGTCCGGGCATGGGGGTCAGCGTTCGTGGCGGACCCGGCGTACCGATGGATGTTCTACGTGACGAAGCCGTTCGTGGACGACGCAGTGCGCGAGTTGGACCAACTGCTCGCCTCTCCCGGTGGATTCGTGCGCATCTGGATGCCACCCACTGCGGGGTACCTTGCGATCGGTGGGTTGGTCCCCACAGCCAGCGATGACCCTGTGGACGGCGAGCGGATCGCTGCGCAGATCTACAAGACCCATCTGGAGGTCCTGCATCTCGCGGTGGCGGGTCAAGTCGTGGACGCTCAGACGATTTGGTACCCCGGCGAGCGACCTCACCCACGCGCCCCGGCTGCGCGCCGCCTGAGCGAGACGTGCCCGACGTGCGGGTTGCTACTCCCCGCTACCGGGACCTGCGACGACTGCGGGTGACGTCCAGCCGCTCCCCACAGGTCCCACCGCGGGGCGGAACGGAGAAGGCGCCGCGTCGTGCGCAGGGGCCGCGAACGCTCAGGAAAGGGCTCAGCCATCCTCGCCCCGGTCGCACGCGTCTTCGGCCGTGGCCGGTGGGGACGGAGGGCTCCCGCGGCGTGCTGGCGTGGCCGACGCCGGGTTCGTCGGCGGGGGCCCACCGGTGTGGGGGTGGCCGCCGACTGCGGAGTACCCCCCGCTCCGGGGTGCGATCCACGGCCGAGAACGATCGCGCCCACGTTCGCCACGGTCCATCCACTGATCGTGTCACCTGGAGGATGCCAACTACACCCCCGGGACCTCGTCGCCGATCGCCGCGCCAACGTCGCCCGTGACTCGGCCGTCAGGTCCGAAGCGAGCGAGTACGTTGACGGCCATGTCGACCTTCGGGCGCGATGGTGCGCCCGGTGGACTGGGGGCCAATCGTGGAGTTGGCGGATTCCAGCGAACGACGCAACACCTTGAGGTGATTGAGGTGTCGAAGTGGCTGGTCGAGGCAAGCCTGGTCGGGAGCCGGACGGGGCGAAGCGGGAGATGTTCGCGGCGCTGATTGCCAGGGGTGAGTCCTCGGCGCAGGCGTCGAGGATCGTGGGGATCAACCCGCGCACGGGCAAGCGGTGGCGCAACGGACGCAAGGTCGTCTCTTCCAGCGGGCGGGTGCTGGAGTATGCGCCGGTGATCGCAACACGCTCCCGGCCTGAGCCCTCGGTCCGCTGCTTGTCCCAGGACGAACGGATCAGGATCGCCGACCTGCGCCGCGAGGGGCTCTCGGTCCGGCAGGTCGCGGCACGGCTGGGTCGGGCGCCTTCGACGGTCAGCCGCGAGCTGCGCCGCCACGCCCGAGAGGACGGGTCCTACCGGCCGTTCGAGGCGCACCGGCAGGCGCTCAAGGCACTGGCTCGCCCGCGCCGCTCGCGTCTGGCCGGCGATGAGCAGCTGTGCGAGTACGTGACCTGCAAGCTCAAGGCGCACTGGAGCCCGGAGCAGATCGCGCACGAGCTGCGCGTGGTCTTCCCCGACGACCCGTCGCGGTGGGTGTGCACCGAGACGATCTACCAGGCCGTCTACCGCCCCGACCTCGGCGGCCTGCCGCGTGAGCTGCCCGGGCGGGTGCTGCGCCGCCGACGCCGTCAGCGTGTCGCACGCCGCCATGCTCAGGCCCGCCGACCGCGGTCGATGGGGCGGATGGTCTCGATCAGTCATCGGCCCGCGACGGTGCTCGAGCGGGTCGAGCCCGGCCATTGGGAAGGTGACCTGATCGTCGGGTCCGCCAACAAGTCAGCGATCGTCACGCTCGTCGAGCGCACCACCCGGTTCACGCTCCTGGGTCACCTGCCGGGCCGGTTCCACGGCGCCGAACCGGTGCGTGAGGCCGTCGTCGCGGCACTCGCCCAGCTGCCGGCGCACCTGCGCCGGACCCTGACGTGGGACCAGGGCAGCGAGATGGCGTTGCACGAGAAGATCACCACGGTCCTGGACCTGCCGGTCTACTTCGCTGACCCGCACTCCCCGTGGCAGAGACCAACGAACGAGAACACCAACGGGCTGCTGCGCGACTGGTTCCCCAAGGGCTCCGACCTGTCCGTGCACCCCGCCTCGCATCTGGAACTCGTGGCCGCCGAGCTCAACACCCGACCACGCAAGACACTCGGCTGGGACACCCCCACCGCCCGCCTCGCTACGCTCATCTCGACATAGGCCGTGTTGCGTCGACCGCTGGAATCCGCCCCGGCGCCAGGGGGTCAGTTTTCACGCAGCGTCGACACCACCAACCCGCCGACCCGATGGCCCTGCTCGCCGTCGTGCTGCTGGCCCTCGGGTCGGCCGGCCCACGGTCGCCGACGCTTCTCAAGCTCGCCTGCGCCGCGCACCTGCGCGAGACCGGGCACACCATCGCGGACATCGTCGCCAAGACCGGGATCACTCGGCCAGCTTGGACCGGCACCTGCCGCCTCGGCCGTCGAGGAGCTGACCGCAGCGCCGAGGTCGGGCAACCCTGGCCTATGTAGGGCCCGCGTCGGCCCGCTGATCGGTGTGGACCTGGCTCGTACCGGTGTCGCTGCCCACCCAACCTCCCGCCGTGCTGCCTTGCCCCATTGTGTTGTGGGTTCGGCGTCACCCGATCGGAGGAGTCCCCGGACCCAGCAACCAGCCGTTGAGTCACATCCCCCCGTGACGTGGGAGTCTGCGCAGACAGGCAGTTCAACGCTTCCTTGAGCGTTCGCCCGGCCGACACTCCGGCCAACAGCGCACGCTGGGTCCGCCGCAGGGATTACGGTACTCGGGCACAGCAGACACGGCAGGGTCCACCAGGGGGAGCCAAATGCAGTACTTTCGAATGATCTACGCAGCGCCTCTCTTCGCGGTTGCGCTTGTCGCTGGCGTGTTTGCAGTCGCTGGCACCCGATGGGGCATCGCGCGAGGTCACGAGCGGCGCGTCGCGGCAAGCACCGCGATGATCGCTGCGGGAATGTCGGCCGCCGCAGTGATCACAGCTGCGATCACCTTGCCCAGCGCGGGCGCGGCGGCACCGGACCGGTATCTCAGTCTCAATGTTCTGACCGAAATCGGCCAACAGGCCGCGGACGCCGCTCATTCGTCCACGGCGGCCGCCCAGCTGCTCATCAATCTCTTGCTCCTAAGTTGGCTTGGCGCTCTTTTACCGCTCCTTATCCCGCGCCTGAAGGTACCTTCCACCACAGCAATCGTCGTGGCTGCGTCATTGTTTATCGAGTCCATGCAGTACTGGATGAATGACGGTCGCGCTGCAACGCTCTCTGACGTCGTCTTGAACAGCCTTGGTGGCCTGGCCAGTGCCGTCGTAGGAGTGAACGTCCTGCGCCCTCGGCTGGCGCGTTGGCGCGAACCCGAGGGCGCAGGCGAGGAGCGATCAGTGCCTACCAGTAGTACACAGTCCCGTTCACGGTCTTCCAGTTCTCATCAAAACTGACGGGCCCGCTCCGATCGAAGTACATGCGATAAGTCCCTGCGGGCGCGGACGGATAAGTGAACGTGTACACGCCGCTCGCGCAGTACACGTTCTTCCTCGTCCCGTAATCGGCCCAACTCGCGAGCTGGCCCTGCTTCTGGAGCTGGAACCGGATGTAATCGTAGCCGGGTGTGCAGTTTCCGGCGTCGACGGTGATCTTGATCTCACCGCCGGCGTTGCTGAAGGTTCCCGACTGGAGACTGGCTTTGAATTCTCCGCTGTAGGTCCAGGTTCGCGTATACGCCGATGCGGACGAGGCGTTCATGACGAGGGCAAAGACCATTGCCATAACAGCGAGTGCGCGAGCACGAGCGTGTGGGTGTGCGGCAACCACAGCAGATTCCATTGAAGTATCCCGTCCCCTTGATGGCCTCGCTCAAGCGGCGAGGCGGCACGTGAGTCTCTCGGTCGCGCGCTCATCGTGTCAACAGCGCTGATACCGGCGGTCACAGCCCAGGTCAGATCCAACGCTCGGGTGTCTCCTCGGCTGACGCGGAGGGGCCAGCTGAGGGGCGTGGCCCTACGGGTCAGGGTGAGTTGAGGCCGGTGGTTCATAGCAAGTCCGCTGTTGGCGTGGGGCGAGAACCAGGAAGTCTTCATCATGAGTTCGTCTTTGATCGCGGTGCGCGACGATGGTCGTATGAGTAGCCCTGGGCCTCGCTCGGGGGGTCCGACCTCGAGGAGGTCGTTCTCCTCGGCGCAGAAGGTTGAGCATCTGGCCGCGTACGAGGTGGCCCTGGAGAACGGCCAGGGTGGGGCGTATCTGCGTGAGCACGGGTTGTACTCGTCGCTGATCAGCGAGTGGCGCCGATTGCGGGACGCGGGGGTCCTGGCGGGCAAGCAACCCGGGGAGCGGATCGGCAAGCTGACCGCTGAGCAGGCGGAGATCGCCCGGTTGCGGCGCCAGCTCGATAAGGCCGAGCGGAGGTTGGCGACCACGGAAGTGGCGCTTGCGATCATGGGAAAAGCACACGAGCTCTTGGAGGAGATATCCAAGAGCTCGCGGGACGAGCACGGGCCCAGCGCACGCTGATGGCCACCTACCGTGAACTGTCCAGCCACGGGGTCCCGACCAGGGCCGCGGCGGTCCTGGTCGAGGTGGCGCGGGCGACCGCGACCCGCCGGCCCCGCACCCCGGTGGTGACCAGATCGAGGGTGCCGGTGAACAGGCTGACCGGCGACGAGCGGGCCGAGATCTTGGCGGTCGTGAACTCGGCCCGGTTCGTGGATCTGCCCCCGATCCAGATCTACGCGCACCTGCTCGACGAGGGCGTGTATCTGGGGTCGATCTCCACGATCTACCGCGTCCTGACGGCGAACGCGCAGGTCAAAGAGCGCCGCCGCCTGGCCCGGCACCCCGCCAGGGCGATCCCCGAGCTCGTCGCCACCGCCCCCGGGCAGGTCTACACGTGGGACATCACCAAGCTCGCGGGGCCGGTCAAGGGCAAGTACTTCGACGCGTACGTGATGATCGACATCTACTCCCGCTACATCGTCGGCGCGCACGTGCACGCCCACGAGTCCGCCGTCCTAGCGACGGAGATGATGCGGGAGATCTTCGCTGTCCACGGCGTCCCGCACGTCGTGCACGCCGACCGCGGCACGTCCATGACGAGTAAGACCGTCGCGACGCTGCTGGCCGATCTCGAGGTCACCAAGTCTCACAGCCGGCCCCGGGTGAGCAACGACAACCCCTACAGCGTTCAACATGCGTCTGCGTCGCTGCGCGTTCCTGACCGTGGTTGCCTTCGTCGCGGGTGGTGCGGTGGCGATCGCCCCGCCGGCGGTCGCGGTGAGCTCGTCGGTCGCCGACCTGCTGCGGGCGGTGCCGGTCGAGGCTGAGAACACCACCACCTACGACCGCGCCTACTTCGAGCACTGGATCGACGCCGACGGCAACGGGTGCGATACCCGCCAGGAGGTGCTGGTCGCCGAGTCCACGGTGCCGGTCGTCCGCTCGGGCACCTGCACGGTGACCTCGGGCCGTTGGGAGTCCTGGTACGACGGTGGAGTGTGGACGGTTCCAGGCGATGTCGACATCGACCACATGGTGCCGTTGTCGGAGGCGTGGGACTCCGGTGCGAACGCCTGGACCGCCGAGCAGCGGCGCGACTACGCCAACGACCTGACCATCGGCGCCTCGCTGGTGGCGGTCACCGACAACATCAACCAATCCAAGGGCGAGAAGGACCCGGCCCAGTGGCTGCCCCCGAGCAGCGGAGCCACGTGCCGGTACATCAGCGACTGGGTCGTGGTGAAGTACCGGTGGAACCTGACCGCCGACCAGGCCGAGGTCGACGCCCTCAACACCCTGCTTGCTGGCCCGTGTGCTGGTGCGACCGCCGAGGTGCCGCCGCGGGCGAGCACACCGTCGAGTACCGCGGCGATCGCCGCGTACGTGACCAAGGTCTACCGCGACCTGTTCGACCGTGACCCCGACCCGGCCGGCCTGGCGGGCTGGACCACGGCCCTGGCCCAGGGCACGGCCTACGGTGAGGTCGCCAACGGGATCACCTACAGCCGCGAGTTCCGCGCCAGCCTGATCCGGTCCTCCTACCAGCGGTACCTCGGCCGTGAACCCGACGCCGCCGGCCTCGAAGGCTGGCTGCAGGAGATGGACCGTGGCCTGCACATCGAACAGATGCAGGCCGGGTTCATCGCCTCCCCGGAGTTCTACGCCAAGGCCGGCTCCGATCCGCGCCAGTGGGTCATCGACCTGTATGCGACCGTCCTGGACCGCGCGCCTGCGGAAGCCGAGATCACCTACTGGGTGGAGCGGCTGGCCAACGGTGCGAACCGCTGGACCGTCGCGATCGGGTTCCTGTACTCCACCGAGCACCTGACCAGCGTCGTGGACGGGTACTACCTCGACCTGCTCCGCCGCAACATCGACCCGTCGGGGACTATCACCTGGGTCGGGGCCATCCAGAGCGGCGCACGCGACGAGCAGATCATCGCCAGCATCGTCTCCAGCGCCGAGTACCGGGGCAACGTCTAGCCCCAGCCGTCCTGTGGACTGCCCACCGGCGCGGCGGTCCACATGGAAGGATGCGCACAAAGGGGGCATGTGATGCGGGTTGACCTGGCACGGCTGCGCACCGCAGGTGTGGACGCGACCGACACCGGTGCGCGTCTTCGCCAGCTCGACGCCGAGACCCCGCTGACGTCTGCTGCGGGTGCGACCAGTGGTGGCGACCTTGCCGTGGCTCTGGCCGAGATCCGCGCCCAGGTCTCCGACCGGCTCAACGCGGCTGCGACCGCTGTTGCCTCCTGGGGTGAGGCCGCTGACGCGTCCGCCAGGTCGTACACCGAGACCGACACCCATGCCAGCGACCAGGTCGGCCGGCCGGGGCGACCAGCGTGGCGATGACCGCGCCGCTGTTGCGCTCGTGGCGGCCTGGTGCGTTGGAGGTGTCCTCCGGGGACATTGAGGCGATCCGCCGCACGGTGGACACCGCCACCGGTGAGTTCACTGACGTGACGGCCCTGACCCGCAACGGTGTCTGGGAAGGTGACGCGGCCGACGCGGCCGCAGCGAACGCCCGCACGACCCTGCGCCGGCTCGATGTGCTCAACGAAGCCCTCGGGATGCTGCGCCGGTCACTGGTGGCCGCCGCCGACGCACTGACCGCGGCCAAAGCTCTGCTTGATCGGGCCGACGACCTCGCCGGTCAGTACGGGATGCGTGTCAGCACCCAGGGGTACGTCACCTTCCGTGGTGACCGCGCCCAGGAACCAGACGCCTACCGGGCAGCGAAGGACGCTGAACGGTTCGCCCAGGAGGCGATCCGGGCCGCGTGGGAGGCCGACCGGGACGCCGCCCACGCCGTTCGTTCGATCTTCACCGCCGCCGCCGACGGGAGCACCTCCGACCCCACCGACCGGGCCTTGGTCACCGAGATCGCCCTGCGGGACATCCCTGCGGCTGACGCCCACCCGCGTTTCGTCGCAGCATGGTGGACGAGCCTGTCCGCAACCGCCCGGGCCTTGCTCATCGCTCGTCACCCCGAACGGATCGGCAACCTCGACGGGGTGCCCGTTGCCGCCCGGGACCGCGCGAACCGGTCGGTACTGACCACGACGATCAGCGGGCTCGCCGCCACCCTCACGGGCCTGCAAGCCCGCCTCGACGCCCTGGGGCCGATCACCGGGCGCGCCGGCCCGTCGTCACCCCACGTCCAGATCGCCCAGCAGATGGCGGACGCCCGCGAGCAGTTGACGATGCTCGAAGCAGTCCGCGACGAGCTCGGCAACGGCGCAGGTGACTACCACCTGATGCTGCTCGACACCGAGCTGCCGGGCAGAGCCGCAATTGCGATCGGGGACGTCGCCACCGCCGACCACATCGCGGTCCTTGTCCCAGGCATGGGCTCCCACGTGACCAACTACATGCACACCATCACTGAGAACGCGGCACGCGTTGAGCACACAGCCAGTGCCATCAGCGCTGCGGGCGGCGGCTCGGGCACCGTTGCGACGATCGCATGGATCGGGTACCACGCCCCCATGGACATTGACGTGCTCTCGGACCACGCCGCGCGTCAGGGCGCCCCGGCACTCGCCTCGACCCTGTGGGGCATCCGTGAGTCACGCGTGGTCAGCGGGGACGCGCCACACGTGACCGCGGTGACCCATTCCTACGGCTCTCTGGTCGGAGGGCTCACCGCACGAACAGACGCACCGATGGACGACTGGGTGCTCATCGGCTCACCAGGGGTCGGTGCGGAGACGGTCGGCGAGATGGGCCGGAGCGAGGACCACGTCTTCGTCGGCACGGCTGACGGTGACCTCGTCGGGTTGTCCGGGAACTTCAGCCGCCGGCCGGACAGTGACTACTTCGGGGCAACTCAGTTCCAGACTGACGGCGGCAGCCACCCCCTGGCGGAGGCGGTCACCCTCGAAGCGGAGGGGCACTCGGAGTACTACGGGCAGAACACTGAGAGCTTGTGGAACATCTCATCGGTCATCACAGGGCATCCTGAGGCTGTGACCGTCGAACCGAACGCCGGAGAGGATCAGCCGTGATCGACAACGCCACCGATCAGACCGCGGCGGGTCCACCGCCAGGTCCAAAGGACCGGAGGCGACGGGTACTGACCTGGGTTGTCGTCGGTGTGGTCGCTGTTGCTGGTGTGGCGGGGATCGTCGCGGTCAACGAGCGGAACGAGAGGAATGATCGCGTGCAGGCTGAGCGTGACGCTCTGGAGTCATCGGCGTGGGAGAACCGCCTGGCCATGGACGAGGTCATCGTGGAGAGCGCCACGCTGGCGGGCATCAGCAGCGAGCTGTTGGCCGAACGTGAGGCACCCCTGTCCTGTCGTCGCAACGACGGCCGAGACGGCGTGAGCTACTTCCTGCACTCTGTCGAAGACGGACCGGTCGCAGACCCAACAGCCACCCTGGACACGGTCGAGCAGCTCTGGCGTGACAAGGGCTACACCATCACCCGTGGAACTGCCGGTGGTGCCGAGGCCCTGGCCGCAACCACACCCGACGGTGCCACCCTGCAGATGTTCGCCGGCCCCGGAGGCACCGGAATCATCGGCGAAACAGGCTGCGCCCTGATCGACGGCGGACCCGACTCCTGACTAGCCGTCACCCGTCGAAGGCGACGCGTGCGTCGAAGATGCTCGGTGCGGGTGTGCGAGCTGGAGCGGGTAGCGCGCTAGCGTGCTGACCTGCGGAAACGCAGATGTCGGGCCTTGCGGACCGTCCCGTCGGGTGCCAGTCTCAGCGGCATGGACGAGGGCGGCGGCGGCGGGGACGCGGAGATCGCGGTGTCAGCACACGATGGCGTCCGAACAGTCTTCGGTTCTGCGGTGCCCACCGCAGCAGTGCTCCCTACGGGTGGCACGGTGAGCTTGCGCCTGCTGACCTCGGCACTGCCGGTCGTCCTGCCCCCCGAGCTTGTGGTCGAGCTCTTCGCGCTTGGGCTGGCGACTCCCGAGCCCGACCGGTCGGGATGGGTTCCGATCGGCGAGCTCGACGTCGAGGTGCCCGCCGCGGAGGTCGCCGCAACGCCGGGCAGCGACCTCGCGCTCCAGGCGGTGCGGCGTGGCGTCGAGCGGGCGCTTCACGAGGCGCTCACCCGGGCCCGTGAGGACCCCGACGAACCCGCCCACCGGGTGCGGGTCACCGCCAACGTGAGCCGCCCAGGCGGTACCCGGTGGCTCGAGGTCAGCATCCCCGAGATGGACGGCCACACCCAGGCAGCGACACGCGCAACGGTGCCACAGGCGGTGCGGGAGTACGTGGCCGTGACTCTCGGGATCGACCCGGATCTGGTCGACGTCGACGTGCACCCCGGCACCTAAGCGGTTTCGAACCAGCCGACCGCGAGGGCGTCGAGCATCGCGTCCACGGCTTCACTGGCACTGAGGCGGGCGGGGGTCGATCCGGGCCGCCCATGCGAGCCGCTGTTCGATGCTCACCGCACCCCGCACCAGTTCGGCAGCGGCCTGCTGCTCGTAGTGCTCCCAGACGTTCAGCGGCTGGCCGTCGTCGGCTGGTTCGGGAGGGCGGCCCCACCGCGCCGCAGCCCGGTCACGGGCACTCAGGGGGGTGGTCATGCCTCACGGTAGCGGCGGGGTACGAGATGCGCCCCACCGCGTCGGGTAGCACCCTAGCGTGCTGACCTGCGGAAACATCCTCGCTGAATGTCGGGTGCCGGTGCGACGATGAGAGCGTGACGAGCGACAACGAGGGAAAGCGGCGGTTCGGGCGGGGGCCGCACGTGCCCGGCGACGCCGACGCCCCCCTGCCGGCGGAGGAGCTTGCCGCCTGGGAGGGGGACGACGTCGCCCAGGCCCAGCGGGACGCGCTCCACACGGTCGCCCACGCCGGGCACCTGGACGACCTCCGCGCGCTGACAGCGGGCCGGAAGCTCCGCGAGGCGCTCGCCCGCGTCGGGCCGTTGGACCCCGACATCGAGGCGGACATCGCCGCTGCTCTCTCGCTGCTGCGGCAGCCCCCGCAGCCGACTGTGGCCGGCTGGACTCGCGATCAACGCCGGAGCTGGTGGCTAGCGGCTGCGGTGGCTGGGCGGATCGCGGCCGACCCTGTGCGTGCGCGCGTGGTTGCCCGCCGCAACCTGACGACGATGCGCTCTACGGGCGGCACGCACGGCCCAACGGCCGGCCTTGACGCCTGGGCAGCCCTGCTGGACGGGCCGCTCGAGGAACTCATCGCGATGCTCACTGGCACTACGGAGAGGTGCCGCGATCTGCGCCAGCTGAGCCCGTTCGCGGGCCTCCTGAGCGAGGACGAGCGCCGCGTCGTGCTCGCACAGTTCCGTGCTGCCGCCGCCGGCGAACTGCCGCTCCCTGACCCGCTAGATGCTGACCTCGAGGGGGAAGAGCCGCCGGACCCGCTTGCCGCGCTCGTGGCGGCGGGGCTGGTCGCACCTTCCCAGGCACCGCGTCGCGCACCTAAGCGTGACCGGCCGCTCGGCGGGGAGGCCGAGGTCGACGCCTACCGGGCGTGGGAGCGAGAGTCCGCCGAGGACGGGCTGCCACTGCCGCCCCGGTCCCTGCCGGACCCCCGCCGGGCGACGGAGCTCGCCGCAGCTTTCTGTGTCCCTGACGGGCCGGGGCGGACGGTGGTGGTCACCCCCGCCGACGACACCGCGATCGCGGCCGTCGAGCGCCGGTTGGCCGAACTCGAGGCGGCAGCGGCGAGGGACGATGCGCGGGCGGCGCTTTTCGATCTCCACGGTCTGGGCGAGCTAACGGCCGCCATCCGTGAGCTTATCGAGATCCTGCGCCGGCCCCAGCCCTGACCCCGACGCGGAGTGGACCCGAGTAGGTCCACCTTCCAGACACCTGAGAGGTGTCTGGAAGGTGAACCCGGCCCGGTGCGGAGCATCGACCGGGCGGTGCGGTGATGTCGGTTAGCACGCACGCGTAATAGGCCGCTGACCAGGGCGGACGCATGTCCGCGGCTCGTGGGAGGGTGCCACACATGAGCACCCCCGCCCCCACTCCTGCCCCTGTCACCGAGTTGGACCTCGCCGACGCGACGGGCGTCTGGGCGATCCGCAGCGAGAGCGTGACCGTGTACTACATCGACGCCGACCATGACTTGCTGCTGCGGCAGCCCGGCTCCGGCTCGACCCGCGGAGCGTGGGACGGGTGCTGGGTGCCGATGGTGCACCTGACTCGCGACGACGGGGCCGTGGGGGTTGTCGGTGTCGGTCACCGGCATCACTGGAGGACCGACCCCGAGCCCGCAACCTCGACCAACCATCGCTGCTGGGTTCAGCGGCGCTGCACCGCGATCGAACCGGTGCCGGCCGATGCGGTGCCTGTGGGCCGGGAGCCGGACCCGAACGAGTCGTGGAAGGTCTACCGCCGCCCCGGCGGCTGAGTCAGGCACCTCGATGAGCGCCGGCAGCCACCAACGCGTCGGCGGCCCTCACCACCACCTCTCAGGGCAACGCCTAGCACACCTGTGTGCTGAAACCCGCAGTTGTATAGACTGCCTTGCGGGACTTCTTGGAAGCCGGCGCCCTCTCCGCACCCGAATCGGGACCTAAGTCCTGAAGAGAGTGTCTATACAGCGGGTAGAGTGAGAGCAACGGAACGACCGAATCGATCAAGGAGCAAGACGTGATCAGCACGCAGATCCCCCCCTGTACCGGGTTCCCGGTCACCGACAGCGATGTACTGGCGCACGCCAGAGCGATCGCCCGCGACCTCGAGCGGCGCGGACACCCGATCAGGGTCCCCTCCGAGAACATCGAGCTTCCCGCGGTTGACGCCCGGTTCGTTCAGTCCGCGCACCGCATGCCCCCACGGATGCTGATGCGTGCGCGCCTTCGAGCGAACATGGAGGGCAGGGAGGTCACCGACGTGATCGTGGCTGCACTGACCGCCTACGCCGCCGGCCCCGTCGGTGACGCCACGACCTTCGAGCGCTAACTCCCTTCGGGCGCCCACACCACACCGGCCCTGACAGCCACCACCAGGAGGCACTCCCAGCCGCAGGACACGAAAGGACGCACGCCAATGAGCACCCCCGTTGCACCGCTGACTCCCGCGGACCGCCTCGCCGCCGACGGCGCACACGATCAGGCTGAGCGTGCCGCACTTGCGATCGTCGTCGCTGCTGACGCCGCCTACCGGGACGGGATGGCCGTTGGTGAGCTCCGCAGGGCACCCCGCACCCCTGAGCGGGCTCGGCGCCGCCAGGTCTACTACCAGGCGATCCACGAAGCGGTTCACGGGGCCGGGGTGAAGCCGGCTCGGGTCGCAAGAATCCTCGGGCTCCCACGGTCGCAAGTGACCGCCATCGCCGGCCCGGGCCAGCTCACGCTGCCCTGACTGGGGCGACATCTCCAGCGCACCCGTGCACGGCCATCGAACGGGTCCCAGCGAATCGTGGCGGGTCTACGCCGGACCGGGGACGTCCTCGGTGGTGAGGGCTCGCCCGAGCTGGACGTGCATGCGCGCCTGGATCACAACGAGCCGCTCGGCGCGGGCCTGGGCTTCCGCCGCTCGCAGCGACGCCTCACGAATGGACCGGTCCTCGTCGTCGAAGGCGAACCCAACGGTCTTGGCATCCACGGGGCGATCGTAGCTCGCCGGCCCTCCCGCTCCGTGGTGGGCTATCCCCCCAGGAGGGCCAGCGCGACACCGAGCGCGTGCGCGGCCCGACGCCTGAGTCAGTCGAGCCCGAACATGCCAAGGACGGCCCCTCCGATTGGCGCGTTTCACACGTTCCTAGGGCAGTTCGACCGGTGCCCATGTCTCGAGCTCGGCCACGACGGCAGCAGCCTCGAGCACCCCGATGGGGCCGACCACCAACGCTGTGGTGCTCCCCGGCGCGGCGGGGGCCGGGTCAGAGCTCATCGAGTTCTCCCAGCGCCCGCAGGATCGCGAGCTCATCCGTGCGGCCCCATCCCGCACGGACTGGTGGGCGATCCCATGGCGAGGGTGTGGCGGGTGCGGGCCGTGGGGTGGCGGGCGCGGCGGTCACAGGTTCCAGGCCCAGATGCTGCGCAAGGGTCAACACGGGATCACAGCCCGAGGTCGTTCGCGGTGGAGTCGTGCAGCACCTCAGCGGGCCTGATGTAGCCGGCGAGGGTTTCCAGGCGGACGTGGCGGGTGGTGCGCGCGAGGCGGACCACGTCGACCTTCGCTTCGGCGGCCTGGGTCGCGTGACCCGCGCGCAGAGAGTGGCCCGTGACATGGAGGGCTTCGTCTTCCAGGCCGGCTGCTCGTGCCCGCTCGATGAGGATCTCCGAGATCGCCGCCCCGGACAGCCCCTGGTCCATGACTTTCGTGGCCCGGCGCCCGATCCGCTGGAACAGCGGGTCGGCACCTTCGATGCTCGCGGCCGCGATCCACGCGCGTAGGGCACCGACCGGGTCAGTCTCGGGGTGCTGACCGCGGGGCAAGCCCACGGGCACCCCAGCGCCTTCCTGGTCAGCCTTGGACTTGCGCAGGGTGACGACGGCACCACGAGCCTTGAAGTCGAGGTCGCCGACAGTCAGCGCCGCGAGCTCGGAGCGGCGCATCGCACCAGCGAAGCCCGTGAGGATGATCGCCGCGTCACGCTTCCCGCGCAGGGTTGACCGGTCGATCTGCGCCAGCACCCGGCGAATCTCCGCAGTAGTGAGGGCGTGCGCGCGACGCTTGGGAGCGATGCCGTACTTCTGCCTGGCACCCTTCATGACCTGGCGGACCCCGCGCGCGGCCGTCGGGTCGGATTGGCCCGCGTCGAGGTGCTCCTTGGACACCGCGGCGAGGTCCTTGGTGATCGTGGACATCGCGATGCCGCTCCCTGCCCGCTCCTTGATCCACACCCCGAGGACGGCCGCATGCTCCGGCGTGGTGCACCACGGCTCGTGCCCACGTGCGGTGCACCACGCCGTCCAGGTCCGCCAGCTCGAGGCGTAAGCGCGCTTCGTGCCATCGGAGACAGCCCTCGCAGCAAGCTCGAGAATCTCGTCGGCCTCCTCGCGGCTGATCGTCGGAGTGCCGAGCAGCACGACGTCGGCCGGGTCGACCGCGATGAGCTCTGTGCTGGTCATCGTTCCCTCTGCCTTCTCGGAGCGGCGGGTCGCTCCATCTGCTCTTGAACCTAGCCGGCAACACCGACACAGCCAACGAGTACACAGCCAATGAGAAGGAGCATTTTCGAGGGGTGAGGGTCTCCGACGCGCAACTGTCCGACGGGCCACGCAACCGCAAGGGACGGCACCGTTCACCGCTCTCGACGGCTCTGGGTGAACCGGAGGTCACTCTGACCCTCCCGAAACGGCCCGGATCGAGACGTCACTCCTCCCACGGGTTTTGGTCCCAGTGGGGGTCGTGCCACTTGTCCTCAGGATGGAAACGCCACTCCCCGCCCTCAGGGTCCCATCAGGAGCGCGGAACGTTCGCTTGCGAACCCTCTCGCCACTCCCAGGTCTCGGGGTTGAAGCCAGGCGGCCTCGCCGACTCGCGCGCGGCCCTGGGCAGGTTGGCGAGGGCCCCCTCTGCCGCGGTGGCCTCCGCTCCCGTGTTTGCGGCAACACCGGTAGCCACCACCGATCCGGCCCGCGCAGGGTCGTTCCCTAGCCGCTGACCTGCGGCGATGTCGGTCGCGGGCCTGACGGTGTTGATCAAGATCGGCGTTGAGGCCCGGCGCGGTTTCCGGCTGCGGGCGGGACAGCCGCAACGGTGATGCCGGCCAAGACCACGGCGAGTCCGAGGAAGGCAGCGAGCAGCAAAACGAGGTGGCGGCGGCGGCTCACGGAGACAACAGTCGGGTTTCGTACGATGCCGGGATATCGCCGGAAGCCAGATGTGAGCCAAATAGCTCGCAGACCTCGCCAAAGTCCAGGACCTCGTTCTGCCGAACAGTCGTCTTGTTCTCCGCCCAATCGATGGTTTCAGTCCGAACGGTCGACGTTTCGTCACGTGTCGGCCGCCCGATGACCTCTTGTCTGGGACTGCCGTCGGCGCTGAGTCGACGAACCTCACAGGTGAAGCGACCGGCGACGCCCCCTGCGCACTGGATGTACTCCCCGGGTCCCGAATCAAGGTCTAGTAGGTCAAACGGCACCCCGTCGGGTAGTCGCCAGAGCAGGAGCGCGAACCTGCTCTTGCCGTCGAGCAGGGCTAGGCGCGCGCTGAGCTCTTCTTGGATTGACCTACCCGACATGGGCTTCAGCACGGTCGTGATCCGGCCGTTCATGGTGACTGCATGAGCCGCTGTCATGGGACACGCACCAAGTCCGTGGAGGTGATCTCAATGGGTTGCCCGTCTAGCGTCGCACGCGCTACTGCGCCTCCGTTGACGGTGCTATCGAACGCCCGCTGGCTGGCGCTGAGCGAGGCGCCTCCGCTCTTGACCTCTATACCGGCATACGTTCCGTCGGCGTTCCTGACGAGACCGTCGTAGTAGCGGCCCGGACCACCTTCAGACAAGGTCGCCCTGACCTGGTTTCGGATGACAGTCTGCCCTGTGGCGAGTTCGTACTCCGACAGTCCGATCGCCTCCGCCTCGGCACCGTAGCCTCCCGCACCGGTGAAGCGACCGAGAGCATCGCGCCCTGCGACCGACCCTCCGGACTCTGCGGCAACCGCTGAGGAGTCGGCCCTCGCAGTCTTCGCTGCAGCACCAGCCGCCGCCGCGGCGTCGGCGGCGCACGCCCGGCCCAACAGCGAGACGAACACCATCCCAGCGGCCTGCCCTGCAGCATAAGTGGCGAGCAACTTCCCGCCGCGCGCTAGCTGACACGCCTGGTATCCCTTGTCGGGACATGGTGGCAGGCACCCCTCTTGTTCTGAGCAGACCTGCATGTGCTGTTGCCGGTTGACCGCCTCGATGTTGATGCGGCTCATCTCGTCGTAGCCGATCTCGGCCCTTTGATCGTGCGTCAAGCTGCCGTGGAGCGCGAGGTACCCGGTGTCGTCCAACGCCCTGGCCATGCCATTGAGCAGGGGGATCAAGTTGCGGCCGTTGCAGTCGCCGCTGTCCATCGGGCCGCATGCGACCAGTCCGGTGGGGTCGATGAAGGCGAGTGGGTTGTTGTTGCCGTACTGGTACGGCTGCCGGGTCTGGTTGACCAGCGGGTCGATCGAGAGGAACTGGCCGGTGACGGGGTTGTAGTCGCGGGCGCGCATGTCATACAGGCCCGACGCACTGTCCTTGTACTGGCCGGCGAAGCCGATCGCTCCGATGGGTGTCGCCGTGCTTAGGGGGTTGCCGAACGCGTCAACGGCTTGAGTCTTGGCGCCCGTCGTCGAACCCGTGGTGGCGATCGAGGCCACGGTGTTGCTGAAGGGGTCGGTGAGAAGCCAGCTGGAGTCGTTGCCGGCGGTGACGGCGTAGGGAGACCCCGTGGTGGAGGTGGGGTCGGGGAGCCAGCTGGTGGTCATGGCGTCGGCGGCGTTGTACTCCCCGATGCGCGTGGGGAGGCCGGTGAGGTCGTCCCAGGCCCAGGTGGTGTCGATCGCGTTGTTGGTGGTGCGGGCGGTGCGGTTGCCGATCGGGTCGTAGGAGTAGCCGATGGTGCGGTTGTCCTCGAGCTTGATGGTCTTGATCTCGTCGGCGAGGTCGGTGGTGTAGGTGCGGGTTCCGGCCGTCGTGGTGGTGGTGGCGATGGCGCCGTCGCGGGTCCAGGTGTTGGTCGTGTTGGTGGTGGTGCCGACCTTGAGGGTGAGGAGCTGGTCGGCGGCGTCGTAGCCGTAGGTGGTGGTGGTGGTCTGCGGCGTCGTGCCGGACAGGCGGGTCACGGCGGTGGACTTGCGGACCCCGGCGGTGTCGTAGGTGTAGGCAGTCTTGGATGAGGTGCTGGTGCAGGTCGTGCCGGTAGTCGGGCTGCACTCGGCCGTGAGCCACCCGTTGGCGTCGTAGGTGTAAAGGTTCGTCGTTGCCGGGGTTGTGCCGGTCGCGGGGTTGAGGAACGTGCTGGTGACCTGCGTTGGATACCCGCGGGGGTCCCGGGCGAGCTGGTAGTCGGCGACGAGAGTGGACCCGGCCTTGTGGTTCAAGGCCGATAGCTGTCCGGCTCGGTCGTAGGTGTAGGTGCTGACCGTGGGTGCTGCCCCGGCGCGGGTGACGCTGGTGGTGTTGCCGGCAGGGTCGTAGCCCAGAGTGATCGCCGGGACGGCGGGAGTGCCGGCGGGGTTAACGGTCGTCAGCTGTCCGGCGGTGTTGTAGGCGTAGGCGACGGTCTGTCCGGTCGACCAGGTGGCGCCTGCGATCCGCCCGGAAGGGGTGTAGGTGTAGGTCGCTGTCGTCGGGCGAGGGCCAGTCCGCGCCAGCGCGGTGGGTCGTCCGGCGTCGTCGTAGGTGTACTCAATGGTGGCCGCGCCAAGGGCGTCGGCCGCGCGGGTCAGGACGTCAGGTCGCCCGGCTGGCGTGTAGGTGTACGTCAAGTCGGGGGTGGTGTCGCTGTAGTCGACACCGGTGAGCCGGCCAGCGCGGTCGTAGCGGTAGGTCAGCATGGAATCGCCGACCGTCGTGGTGGCCGTGCCGGAGGGCTTGGTGGACGTCGCCAGTGCCCCCGACGCGTCGTAGGTCATCGCGGTGACTCGTCCGAGCGGGTTCGTCGTGGTCAGCGTGTTGCCCGCGGCGTCGTAGGTGTACTTGGTGAGCCGGCCGCGCGGGTCGGTCACCTGGGTGAGGTCGTTGTTCGCGTTGTAGGTGTACTTGGTGATGGCCCCGGACGGACCGGTGACCTGCGTAGCCCGCCCGATCTTGTCGTAGGCGGTGGTCGTCACCTTCCCCGCAGGGTCGGTCACGGTCAGTGGCCGGCCGAGAGTGTCGTAGGTGGTGCTGATGATGCGCCCAAGCTGGTCGGTGCTGGTGACGGGTCGACCGTTCGCGTCGTAGGTGACTGTCGACGTGTAGTTGGCCGGGACGGCGCCGGGCACGTTGCCGCGAGGGTCGGTCGTGGTGGTGTGGTTGCCGTCGGCGTCGTAGGTGAAGGTGGTGCGGTCTTCGGTGTAGCCGGGGACTGGCGTCGTGGTCGAGCGGTCGACGGCCACGCTGGCGAGCTGTCCCGCAAGGTCATAGGAGTAGCGGGTGCTCACGCCGTCACTGTCGAGCGCCTTCAGGACGTGACTCATCGCGTCGTACGTCGTGGTGTGGGTGCCGCCGGCCCCGTTGATGGTGGCGGTGACATTGCCCAGCGGGTCGTAGGTGGTGGTCTCCGTGATGCCGTCGGGGTCGGTGACGCTGATCAGCTGCCCCAGGGGGTCGTAGGTGTACTGGGTGATCGCATCGAGGGAATCCCTCACAGCGACGAGCTGGCCCAGGGAGTCGTAGGTGTTGGCCGTGAGGCGGCCCAGTGGGTCGGTGGTGGTGAACAGTCGGCCGCTGTCGTCGTAGCGGAAGGTGGTGACCTTCCCCCGCGCGTCGGTCGACGTGGCAACGCGGCCGGCCGTGTCGTAACTCTGCTTGATGACCCGCCCCGAGGAGTACGTGGTCTGCAGCAGGCGGTCGGCCATGTCGTAGGTGTAGGACTCCCACCGCGCCGCCGCGTCGGTCGTCTTCGTCAGCCGACCAGCGGCGTCGTAGACGTTGGTCGTGACACCGCCCAGCGGGTCAGTGGTCGTCAGGAGCCGTCCGGCGGCGTCATAGGTGTATGACGTGACCTCCCCCTTGGGAGTTGTCGACGTCAGGACGCGGTGGGCCGCGTCGTACGTGTAGGACGTGACTCGGCCCAGTGGGCTGGTGCTCGACGTCAGGTCGCCCTTGGCGTTGTATGCGTACGCCGTGACTCGCCCGAGGGGGTCGGTGAGGCTGGCAAGCAGATCTGCCGGCACTCCGCCGGCGCCGGTCGTGTACGCGTATCGCGTCACCCCGCCGTCGGCCGCCGTCACCGTCTGCAGCAGGCCACTGACCGTGTACGTGTAGGACGTGAGGTTGCCGGCGGGGTCGGTGTAGGTCGTGATGTGGTTGGCATCGTCGTACGTCCACGTCTCGACGTAGTCCAAAGGTGATGGCGCGGTGCGCCTGATGAGGTTGTCGCGGGCGTCGTACTCGCTCGCGAACACCTGCCCGAGCGGGTCCACGGTCATGGCCGGAGCGTTGTCCGCCGAGTAGAAGACCTCGCTGGCGTTCCCCTCACCGTCGACCTGCTTGACGAGGTTGTGGCCGCTGTAGACGTACTGCCGCGAGCGACCGCTCGGGTCGGTGACCGTCGTCGCTGTGGTCTGAGCTCCCGTGTGGTACGCGAAGGTGGTCTTCGCACCCATCTCGTCGAGCTGGCTGATCACCCGGCCGGAGGTGTCGAACTCACTGCGCGCACTGACGTAGCCCAGCGGGTCGGTGATCTGGGAGAGAAGCCCCGCCGCGGTGTACGCGAACGTCGTGATCTTGCCGTCAACGCCGGTGACACCGGTCAGGAGCTTGGTGCCGCCGGTCACCGTGTAGACGTAGGACACCGAGCGCTCGTCCGAGCTCTTGACGGATGCGATCCGCGCGTCAGCGCCGGTGCCCGCGTCCCACGTGATGCTCAAGGTCTGGCCAAGGCTGTCGGTGATCGAGGTCAAAACCGCCCCCGCGTACCCGAGGGCCAACCCGCGACCGCGCTCGTCCGCGAGAGCGACCAGGCGCCCCGTGCCGTCGA
This sequence comes from Cellulomonas sp. KRMCY2, assembly GCF_000526515.1. Lineage (NCBI taxonomy): Bacteria > Bacillati > Actinomycetota > Actinomycetes > Micrococcales > Cellulomonadaceae > Cellulomonas > Cellulomonas sp. KRMCY2. Next base: position 278,542 of record NZ_JAGF01000001.1, on the reverse strand, counting down.
ACGTCATGGTGGAGCCAGACAGCGCACGCGCTACGTGCGTGCCGCCGGCACCGGCTGAGAGCGTCGCGGAGACAGCCGGGTCCACCGGCGTGTACCCGCCTTCGACCGCAGCGAAGCGGGTCTGGGTACCTGAACCATCGCGCAGCACCAGCTCACCGGCTGCGTTCGGTGTCAGGCTGGCGCCATACGCGAACGACCATCCCGGCCCGAACGGACCGGTAGAAGTGTCCAGCGAGTTGTACGTCCGCGACCAGTCCACCGGCGCCCCGACCGAGACGACAGACAGGTCGGAGAAGCGCTCGACGAGCCCCCCGGTGGCGGTGTTCACCGGGTCAGCCGCAAGAACCTGGTTCCCGCTCGAGTGTCCTGCGAAGCAGTCGCACCCAAAGGTCTGACCTAGCGACAGCGCCTGAGGAGCTGGCCAACCGGCGATAACAGCAAGCCCGACATCACCCGAGATGGAGCTCACTTCCCCGACCCCGGTCACCTGGACCGGCGTACCGGAGCTCTCGACGCTCCCGTTGCCGAGAGCACCATGCGCGCCCTCACCCCAAGTCCACACCGTCCCGTCGGCAAGCAGAGCTTGCGCGTTCTGGTTTCCGATGGTCGCCCCGATGGCTGTGGCGGCGCCGAGCCCGATCACCTGGGACGGAACGAGGCTGCTCGCGCCGCTGCCGCCGCCCACGGATCCGTTGCCGAGGGCGCCCGCCTCGCTATACCCCCACGCCCACACCGTGCCGTCACTACGCAATGCGTAAGCGGTCAGGTAGGCGGCCGCGATCGCCGTCACGTCCGTCAAGCCGGTGACCTGGGTCGGGACCAGGACCGTTCCGTCTTCCCAGGTCCCGTGCCCGCCCTGGCCCATGCTGTTCTCGCCCCACGCCCACACGGTGCCATCCGACCGCAACGCGTACGACGTTCCGCCAGTCGTCGCGATCGCTGTCACGTCGGTCACGCCAGCCACCTGGACCGGGACATTGCTCTGGGGCATCGTCGTGTAGTCGACGCCCAACTGCCCGCTCGAATTCCATCCCCAGGCCCACACGGTGCCGTCAGAACGCAGCGCCAGCGCCGACTCGTACCCCCCAGCGATCGCAACGACATCCGCCAGGGAAGTGATCAGTTGAGGCGACGCCTCGCGGTAGCCGTGGCCGAGCCCGAGTTGCCCGTGGTAGTTGTAGCCCCACGACCACACTCGCCCATCCGAGGTCAGCGCGTATCCCGAGGTGGAAGCGGCAGCTACAGCGACAACGCCGCTGAGCCCACCGATCTGAACGGGTGCCGTCTTGTTGACTTCGTTCCCGATTCCCAGCTGACCCTGCCCGTTGTACCCCCATGCCCAAGCCGTGCCATCGGAGCGCGCAGCGTACGTGGAGTAGTACCCCTTGGCGACACTGGTCACGCCGGTCATCCCCGGCACCTCGGCGGGAGTCAGTCTGTCGACGGTCGTGCCGTCCCCGACCTGCCCTAATACGTTGTACCCCCACATCACCAGCTGACCACTGCGTGGAGGCGCGGCAGCTGTCGCCACAGACATGGCGCGCGGTGCGACCAACGGCACCACACTCGGCGGTACCGGCACGGGGCTGGCCAGAGACGAGAGCGTCGGCACGGTAGCCGACTGGACGGCGTCGCCGCGCGGCGACGCCGACGCCGGCGCGAGCCCGACCAGAACAAGAGCAGAGCTGAGCAGGTAGACAAGAACACCACGGCGCGCGCGCAAGACGATCCCCCATCGTCAGGGAAGCCGTGCCGGCCACCTCATCGCTGATCGTAGGGACTGAGCGGGTACCGCGAAGGGGAAACGGCTCACCCATCACCCAACCGGACGAATAGAGCTGTACCTGTGTGCGGAACGCAAGGGCGCAATGAAGGGTGCGACCCCTCGAAGAGGCAGCGCATCGGCAAGGACGCATCGTGTGCAGCGGGCGATCCTGACGCGCGCGGGCCCCCGCTCTGAGTTGAGGCGTGCGACAGCCACCCGTCAGCGCTGGCCTCGCCTTCGACCTGCCGTCGCCAGCAGCGGCGAGGCAGACTCTGAGTACACGCGCCGCTCGTGGCACGCTGAGCCGATGGAGCCCCTGAGCATCGACGACCTGGTGGCCGCTGGTCGGCTCGAAGCACCAGCCCCCGCAACCCTGGCGCGCCTGAGCGTCGAGGTCGCACGGCAGCACATCCGCGCGGTCAGCCTCCTTGAGCATCCCGTGCCCGCTCTGGCGATGTGCGCGGTTGCGGGCCGGCGGGCACTCGTCGCAGCCGCAGCCCATCGCGGTTTCGCGGTGGTCGTCCGCGAGCCCGTCCGGGAGAGCGAGCTCGAGGAGGCGCTCCTGGTGGCGGCGACCGGGGCATCGCCTGCGCTCGATGAGCTCATCCCGGTCTGGCAGCAGCTCGTGCTCGACGCGGAAGCGGCCGGCATCACCAAGGAGGTCACCGAGGACGACGTGGCGGCCGCCACCGCGCTGGCGGAGTCCATGATCGACATCGCGATCGCCATGGTGGACGGAGACACCCCGTGACCGTGGCCGTCGTGATCGAGGCGCGCCTTGCCCCCCGCCGCCGGCCCCTGACACCGGCTCAGATCGCCAGGGTGCGCGCCATGCAGGACCGGATCGACCGAGAAGTGCGCGAGAGCCTCGCGCGGGGCCGTTCCCATGACGGAGGCTCCGCAGGTGCACCCGCGGAGCCCTCGCCCTAGCCAAACGCGGAGACCTGCCCGCGCCTTCAACTGCCCACCGTAGCCGTGGGCGTCCCGGACCTGTGGTCGACGGGGCCAACGTGGTCACGCGGCGAGTCCGGCGGCCATGATCGAGGGCTCACCCGGGCTGCAAGAGGGACGGTTCAGTCGTTGCTTGCGTTCGGCCCCCACGACGCCTGGCGGTGCAGGACCGCCACGTGTCGACCGTCCTGGTCGAACCACCCTGTGTAGACCAAGCCGCGCGCAGTCAGTAATGGCGCGACGAAATCCAGGCCCCGGAGCTCGAAGCTGCCGGTGCCGTCCCAAGCCGTAGTGAGTCGCTCCACCACTTCACCCGTTGAGGACTCAAGGGCAAGCATCCAGACCCCGTCATGCTCGTAGACGCTGGCACCTGTGGTTGCAGCGTGGTCCATGCAGCGGAGGTTAGCCCTACCGAGCGAACGAACCTACACAGGCATGGCGGTGGTTCCCCATCTGCCAGCGCTGAGGCCCCCTCCGGCGCGAAGCAGACCCTGCGGACGCTGCACGCGGACATCACGACCCGCTTCGGGACGGCTCCTGTCGCACCCCGAGATGTCCCATCCCTCGATGAGACGCGGTCCGTCTCGAGTCTGTCGAGCTGGTTGTCAGGGCAACAGCAGTCGGCAGCCTGAGATGTGGTTCGCGAGAGCCTGCACGCCGGTGCGCGCCTCTCGATCCTCGACGAGGCAGCGGCCGAGCGCCGGATGGTCGAGCAAGGGCTGCCCGAGCGGGAATCCCCACCGGTTCATGTCGGGGAAGTACTCGACCTTGGCGGTCCTGTCGATCTCCCACGCGTATCGCACGGTGGTACCGCCGCTGCCGGGTATCGCCAACAGAAGGTCGGTAGGCATCGTGTCCGGGTCGTCGAGCCACTTGCGGACGGTGGACCGCGCGAACGGCCAGTAGCGTGCGGCCCGTTCGCGGGCTTCGTGGTCCGACCACGGCTGGTCGGGGTCGTACCCGCGCCGGGTGAACTCGGACTCGGGCAGGACGTCGGAACCCAAGAGAGTGATCCGGTCAGCCACATCGACCAGGCCGCTGGGCATGCTGCTGGCCGGCAGGTGGGGGTGGCTGCCTCCGGGCAGGGTGTCGGAGCTGCCCTTGACGAGGACCGTCGGGCGGGGGATGACACCGCCGGCGCGCCAGTCAACCCGCACGGACGTCGACGCCTGCAGCGCCCGCGCGACGGACCGGATCTCGTACGCAGGTTCGTCCTTGACAGGCGCGGGCGTGACCGTGGCGGGTTCCGGACCGCCCAGGGACTGCGGCATGCCGGTCACCGCCATGCCCGCGCTCTGACCGTGTCCGGGGGTCGCGTTCGTCAGCGGGTCGAGACCGTGCGCCGAAAGGAGGCGTCCGATCAGCTCCATCGCGAGGGTTTCTGTCTTATAGGCGTCGTCCTCGTTCACGAGCCCGGACACGAGCGTGATCGCGGGGATTGTCTCGCCGGAGCCAAGTAGCCACTGAATCCGCTCGGACTTCGACCCCGACATCGGGATTGCCGTGAGTGTGTGCTTGAGTGCGTTCCGTTCGTCGTTGACGTGCTGGTCGGCGCGGTCCTTGGTGCCCTTGCCGACGTAGATGACGCTCAGCAGCTGGCTGCCTGTCTGCCGGTAGGTTGCCGGGTCGATCAGCGCATAGACGTACCAGCGCCCGCCGTCGTAGGAGACCGCCGCATTGCCCATGATCGGATCATCTCAGGTCCAAGGTCGCGAGATGGCGCGGCTACGGCGTGTTGCGGGGGTACCGTCGCCAGCGTGAGCGAAGCACCGCACCCGCGTGTCTTGTTCGAGGACGTGCCCGACGACGTGTTCAGCGAACTTGCTCCGCTCGTCGGGACGGCGATCCAGATCGGGAACGACGACCCGATCCATGCATCGGACTGGGACCTGCTCGTCACGTTCTCGTGGGACGCAGGGAGCCGCGAAGGCGCGCTGCACATCCTGAGTTTCGGTGCCGAGCATCTCGACCTCGTCTACAAGGGCAGTCACGGAAGCGCCCTGCGGAAGGCGAACACGACTCACGCGCGCGGCGGCGACGTCGCGCATGGCGTCGCGCCAGACCTCGCAGGACTGGTGCGTCGCACGGTCGTCGAGCGAATCAGTCCGGACGAGAGGACCACTTGGATGGTCTCGTGGGGCGATCCGTTCTCGGGCCCCGACGACATTGACATGACGGACGACCTTGACGGTGCGTGCGAGCCGCTGGTCCACGTCGGCGAGGAGCGGTTCGTGTACGCCCTGCATCGCCCGCGCGACCCCCGGCGGGAGCACCCGACGCTGTGCTGGGCGCTACCCGCCGAGACGGCGGGTCATCGCGAGTGGCTCCTGTACGTGCTCGACCAGTTGCGCGTCTACGACCCTGACAAGTTCCCATCCGACCCGTCATGGCAGACCCGCGAGACGTGGGCACCACCGCCGCTCGGCGTGGTCATGCGACGCCGCGCGGACCTCGAAGTCGACTGGGCCGCTGCACAAACGGTGTTCGAAGAGAAGCGGCGTGAGCTCGCCGAAGAGGTCGAGTCGCAAGTTCGCGTGGCAGCTGCCGGTGTGTGGCGACTGCTGACGGCGCAGGGCGACGACCTGATCGCGGCCGTGACGGATGCCCTCAGGGACCTCGGGTTCGATGTCCGAGACATGGATGGCCACCACGATGCCAAGACCGGCGCGAAGCTCGAAGACCTTCGAGTCAGCGACTCCGACGACCATGCCTGGGAGTGCCTCGTCGAGGTCAAGGGCTACACCAAGGGTGCGAAGGTCAACGACGTCCAGCAGATCACCGGACGCCCGTCAGTCCACTACGCCGCCGAAGAGGGGCGCCCGCCGAGCAGCGTGTGGCACGTGGTGAACAGCTTCCTCGGCACGGACCCCTCAAGCAGGCCACCCGCGATTCCCTCGGACCTTGACCTCAACCCCCTCACCACGGCAGACGGGGCACTGATCGACACCCGCGACCTCTACCTGGCGTGGCGAGATGTAGCCACCGGAACGGTCACCGCCGCGGAGGTGCGGGAGTCACTGCGACAGGCCGTGACCCGATGGCGACGGCCCGTGGCTGGGTCGGACGCGAACCCCGCCGCCCCAGCAGGCGACGAGGATGCTGGCACCGATGCGTGAACTCGCATGGGACTCGACGTGCTCAGGAACGGCGGTCGAGCGAGGGCACGCGCCCGGGGATAGGTCGTGGCAGCGGGGGTTCCTACATGTACTCGTCCGGGTCGGGCATGGCGTCGTACCCTGCCTCGATGGGATCTAGGACCACTCTGAGCAAGTCGAACTGGTCGTCAAGATGCTCGCGCAAGTGGTGGAAGTCGACCCGCTCCTGGGTGTCTGGTAGGTAGCCGGTGTAGCGGAACGCCATCCCGCTCTTGTCGGCCTCGTGAAACGCGAGGATCAGTCTCTCGACGCTCTCGGGGAACGGCTGCGAGGGTTCGATCGCGGAGTAGTGCTTCTGTAGTTCGTTCAGGACCTTGTGGAGCACGTGTCCATGGCTGGCCTTCAGTCGCTCCTCTACGGAGGCGGCGTTGACCTCCACGCCATACTCGCGCTCGTAGTAGCGCCGCCAAGCAGCGAGCTGGCGGACCATCGACTTCAACTGCAACTCGAACGCATGCCGATACAGCATCAGGTACGGGATGAGGATCGTGTCGTCGATCGCTTCGCCCCGGAAGCTCGCGGCGAGCCTCTTGGCCGCCTCGTGGTACGCGAACGCGTAGTCCGAGTCCGTCCGGTACGGGTACCGGATGATCAGCCGGTTGTAGTCCGTCGCTGGGTGCTCATCCAACAGGCGGATCGGCTTCGGCTCATCCGCCCTCGGCTTCCTCACGCGACGACCCTAGCGACGCCCGCCTTGGGATGTCAGTGGCGCTTGAGACCCTGGCAGTGACGCCCGCAGAGGAGGCGATCATGATGGGCAAACCTTCGAAGACAGCACTCTCCAAGGCTGGTGCGACGCTCGCGTCCGACGGCTCGAGCAAAGCCGCGAAGTCCAAGGCCGGCGCGACACTCGGCAAGGGCTGAGAACGCTGCGGTGCCCCGCCCAGAGACCCGTGCGGCGCTAGGCCGAGCGAACCTGGTTGTTCACCTTCGCGGCAAACTCCCGCGCCTTGGCCTGCTCCTTCCGATCCACCTCGAGCGTCCAGAAGAAGTCCGGGCCCTCGACTGTCAGGTAGGACTCGCCCCCGGACTTCTTCTTGGCGGCCAACGCGAAGATGCCGATGGCCAGCAGCCGGGTGGCCGTGACTCGCTGCTGGATCTCAGAGCCCGCCTCGACGCGAGCGGACACGCCGGTCAGGGGGAACTCATCCTTGCCGTGCTGTACCCGATCTCGGTAGAGGACGATCTGGTCCTTGAACCCGAAGGTCGCCATCGGCGCTTTGGCTGCCCACTCCTTGAGACCCATGGGTCGGAGCGTAGCCCGGTCCCCAACTGGCCGAGTGCGCGGCAACGAGAGCTCCCCGGTCGCGCGCCGCTCGTGGCACGCTTAGCTGATGGAGCCTCTGAGCGTCGACGCCCTGGTGGCTGCTGGGCGGCTCGAAGCACCAGCCCCCGCAGGCATGGCGCGCCGTTCGCTGGTCCTTGCGCGCGAGGGCATCCGCGCCGTGAGCCTCCTTGAGAGCCCCGTCCCGGCCCTGTGGGCGTGCGCGTCCGCGGGCCGGCGGGCACTCGTCGCGGTCGCGGCGCACCAGGGCTATGCCGTGGTGGTCAGCGAGACAGCACGGGAGGCAAAGCTTGACGACGTGCTCCTGGCGGCGACCGGGGCATCGCCTGAGCTCGATGGGCTGGTCCCTGCCTGGCAGCAGTTGGTAGTCGATGCGGAAGAGGCCGGCATCACCGTGGAGGTCGCCTGGGACGACGTGGAGGCCGCCGTCCAGCTCGCGGAGTCCATGATCGACCTCGCGATCGCTCTGGTGGACGGAGCCGCACAGTGACCGTCGTCATTAAGGTGCGCCTTGCCCGCCCCCGCCGCCGGCCGCTGACCCCGGCGCAGGTCGCGCGGGTGCGGGCCCTACAGGTCCGCATCGACCGGGAGGTCGCCGCCGCCCTCGCCGCGAAGGGGGAGCAGCGGGGCCCCAGCCGGTGCTGCTATTGCAAAGGCAGCCGGTAGCACGCCAGAGTGCTATTCCCAAGAGTGCGCTAGCACGCTCGTGTGCTATTTCTGTGCGGCTCTGACCTGCACATTCACTCATTCGAGTGAGATTGTGAGAATGTGGGCCCCGATCCCTTATGTGCGAGAAATCGCGCCGATAGGATGGATGTATAGACAGGCAGCATCCGATCCATGAAGGGCAGTCCAATGAGTGCACCCGCGGCCGTCAAGATCATCACCGTCACCAACGACGAGGGCGAGATCATCGCCCGCACCCTCACCATCGAGACCTCGACGGAAACCGTCGCCGAGATTGCACTCCCCACGGTCGAGGCCGACAGCACCGACGCCCTGGCGGCCCTCGCCGACCCCTATGCCGAGTACTCGGGTTACACCATCGGCGAGGAGCTCTCCGACCACACCGGCGACGGGGTCACGTGGACCACGTGGGAGGCATACGTCACGGACAGCGGTCAGGGCGAGGTCCACCAGGACCGCGGGCAGGTCGTGGACGGCCTGCGGACCATGGCCGGTGACTACGCCGAGAGCTTCGACTACGACGAGATCGTCAACGACTGCTTCGAGGTCCGGTACGACCAGTCGGGTAGCGCCCGCTGGGTGCAGATCGTCACGGCCGACGAGCTCAGCGCCGCGATGGAGCGGCACGACCTCACCGCCGAGAACGACTGATGACCACCCCGGCGGTCACAGCGGCGCGCCGCGATCTCGCCCACGCTGAGCTCGTCGCAGCGGCATGGGTGGAGTACACGGCCGCTGCGGGTGGACGGCGACCTACTCGGTGGACCCCATCCGCCGCGCGTGACCAGTGGGTCGCGACCGTTCACCAGGTCCACACCGAACGTGGCGGGGGGTGGGGTGCGCGGGCGTTCATCGCTCGTGCTGCCGGCGTCCACCACGAAACGATCGCCCGCGCACTCAAGCACGACACACCCTGACCCTTTACAACGAAGCCCCGCCGGCTGAGCAGCGGGGCTTCGGGTCGACCAGGGGCGGAGGGTCAGATCAGGGCGACGGCCGCCACGTAGGCAGCGAGGGCGGCGGCGGCGTACTGCCCCCACCTGACCCACCGGCCCACCACGGCGACCTGGACGGCGGTCAGGCCCTCGGCCGGGACCGGGGCACCCGTGAGGATGCACCAGGCGACCGTCTGGGTGGCAGACGGTTCGGTCATGGTTGCGGTTGCGGTCATGGTCATGATCGGTCTCCTTCGGGTGCGATTCCAGCGGTGGAGCGGGCGACTACGGGGTGGGGGCGACGACCGGTGGCGGCTCGGGTGAGCCCATGAACTCCCAGTGCCACGGCTCGTCTGGGCCCTGGACGCCCGGCAACGTCCACGGGGGCGAAACCCACCCGAAGGCGGGGGCGTTGGCCATCATCCACAGGTAGTTCGGCTTGGTGTAGTCGCCGACCCCACCGAACCCGATGAGGTCTAGGGCCATGCCCAGGCCGTGGTTCGACTTGCCGGCCTCGGCGGCGAGGTATCCCAGCTGCCGCTTGAGCTCGACCTGCCGGTCAAAGTTCCGGTAGGACGAACTGATTCCCAGGGGCTGGCCGCCGTGGTCGGCCTTGTACAGCTCGTTGAGCTGGGTCAGGGCGGTGACCGCGTCGCAGCGCGCCAGGTGCGTCGGTGCCCACGGGATGATGCACATGGCGGCCGGTGGAATATGCCCGTTGGCGTACCCGCCCCACTCGACAGGCTTCCGGTAGACCCCGTCCCAGGTGGTTGTGGGGGCGTCGACCCCGACGAGCTCGCACCCGGCGTCACCGCCCCGGATCTCCAAGGTCACCGGCCGGAGGATCGCCGTGGTCGCGTCACCCAGGTCGGGGCGGTCCAAGGCTGGGTGGACCCCGGCGAGCGGGGTGGTCGCCCACAGCTCGTCGACCACGTCCTGGGCGAAGCCCTGCCATTGCGCATATGCGGCCGGGTACCCGGACCTTTGGACGGCCTGGGCTGCGATCGTCAGCGAGAGGGTCGGCCAGCCGGGCACATCGACGAGGCCGGGGTTGGTGGTCGCGCCGTAGAGGAATGCCGTCGTGGCGTAGATCGGATCGCCGAGCTGTTCCGTCGTCCCCCACCCCATTGAGGGGCGCTGCTGGAACAGACCGAGGGAGTCCTGGTCGCCGCCGCCCAGGTTCGTCAGGCGGGACTCCTGCATGGATGCCGCGATCGCCACGACCGCCGCCTGCCGGGCGGTCAGATCGTCAGCCCCACCGGGCACGACCGTCGCAGACCGCACGACCCCGACGATTGTGGTCGCAGCTTCCTGCTGGGCGACGGTCAGGTCCGCCCAGAGTGTCGCGTCCTGCTCGGTTGCGACCGGGTCAGCGAAGCACCGGCCCGTGATCGCTTCCTCCTCCTGGATGGCGAGGGTCGAGGCATCCTGTGCGGCGGCCGTGCTGATCGTCGCCACCCCGAGGATCAGGGCGAGCGGGAGCAGCAACACCAGGGCGGCGGCCCCGGCGATCACCGCCCGCCCCTTCTTGGTCTGCAGCGCTTGGGCGGCGAGCTGGAGCGCCAGCCGCCCGAGGATGGCGCCCACGTCAGTAGTCCGATGGGTAGGCCATGCGGAGCTCGAACCTTCGCGCGTCCTCGAAGCCCCGAAGGGCAACCCTGGCGTCACCGTCCAGGCCGTGGCGGGCTGCGACCTCGTCAGCGGACTGACCGGCGACGATCGCGTCCCGGACCGCTTCCGCCAGGGCTGTACCGTCACCCTGCTCCGCGGCAGCAACCCGCACGTTCGCGGCACCGACTCGCTCCTGGGCGGCGGCCACCAGCTGGATGGTCGGTGCGAGGCGCTCGCTCAGCTCGGCGTCCGCCTGCCAGGCCGCCGCAGCAGGTTCGACGCCCTGCGCGACGAGCTGCTCAACGCGGGCCGTCGCAGCGACCTGACCTGCGTCACGGGCGGCAACCTGTCGGGCCTCCGCGACCGTGAGCTCGGCCTTCGCCGCGGCGAGTTGGGCTGCCGCCGCCCGCAGGGACGCCGCACGCGCCTCCGCCAGCTGCGGGACCTCCATGACCTTCGCCCACGCGTCGCTGGTCCGACGGCCAGCATCGACGTGTCCTTGAGGGTCCTGGTCGAACGCCTCCCCGCCGGGTGCCCGGCTGAAGCCGCCGCTATCGCCGCTGTCCCCGGCGTCGCCGGGGGTTGCCTTGGCGACCGGGCCACGGGAAGCACCACGACCCGCGTGTACTCCGGTCCTGACCGCCGACCGGAGGGAGTGCCCGCCGCCGTTGTGCAGGAGGGCCTTCCCCGCCCCGGCAAAGTGCGCACCCTTACCCGCAGTCGCCGCACCAACACCAGCGGCGACCGCGCCCAGGCCGAGCTGCTTGGCTGCGCCCGTCGCCTTGTCGCCGTGACCGTCACCCTCAGGGAGACCCGCAGCGGACAGTGCCATATCCCGGACCTGCCCGGCGAGCTTGAACCCCGCGATCGCGACCACGACACCGAGCAGACCGACCGCCAACGGCCGGAGCAGCACTGGCACGACCGGGGCACCGGCGGGCGCACCGACCAGGGTGCCGGCGACCAGCTGCTGCAGGGCGGCGAGCATGAAGATGACGAGGCCCAGGACCACGCCGGTGGTGATCCTCCTGATGATCGTCGCCACGACCTTCTCGGCCCACCGCCGGCCAGTGGCGACGTCCTTGAGGGCGAACAGCGCGACGACTGGCGAGATGACGATGAGCAGGATCAGTTCGATCTCGGCCATCAAGACGGCGATGCCGAGGGCCGCGACGCCGACCATCGCGGGGATCAGCCCGAGCGCGGTAAGGGAGGCCGTCATGCCCGAGCTGGTCGCTCCGCGGGCGTCCTGGTAGCTGTCGGGGAAGCTGGTCGCCAGCTCGGAAAGCATCGCCGTACGGACGACCCACTTGTAGCTGCAGAGCTCCCCCTTCTCGAGGTCGGCAAAGTCGGGGTTCGAAATGTCGATGGTCTCCGGCGAGCTCCCGGAGATTGAGCACCGCGCGTCCGGGGCGGACAAGATCCTCGAGGACTCAGCGGCGGTGTACGCCCCGGTCCACCGCCACACCTCACCCCAAGTGGGCTGGTTCTCGACCCGCGCCGGGATCGCCTGGACCGGGACTGTCACATCCCACGCCTGGGAAATATCCGGCACGCCCCCGTCGGCGGTGAAGTGCAGGCTCGACGGTGCTGGCTGCGCGCCGAGCTCACCAAGAACCCCCGCGGCCCACGTGTCGCCGACCAACACCTCCAGGACGGAGTCGGAGATTGACCCGGATTCGCACCCGCCCGAGGGTGCGAGGGCGGCACAGCGGGTCAGCTGTGCGGTCGCGCGGTTCGCGGTCTGAGCGAGCCCGATCCCCGTGGGGGTGGCGAAAATGCCCGCGATCGCGATGACGATCAGCATCCACGCCAGATCACCCCAGCCCTTCTGTCCTCGGCCGCGGGCGATCCCGAGGATGACCGTGATCAGCGCGAGGGTGATCACCAGCGGCGCCCAGGCGACGAAAACGTGCTGCTGGAGGGCCGTCACCAGGCCCTGCGCGAAGCCCAAGAGCGTTTCAGCGAGCGACCCGCCGAGTGAGAAATCGAGGATCAGACCAAGGAAGCGCAACGGGAGGAGGGCGAAAACATCCCACAAGACCTTGGCGGTGCCGACCGCCCCACTCTGCAAAGCATCCCCGCACGGGGTCAGGCCGAACGAGCTGAAAGTCAGCCCCAGGCCAGCGGGGTAGCCCTCGCGCCCACCAGCAGAAGTGACGACCGCGTACCCATCCACATCCAGGAGCTGGTTGGTCACCCCGGCGGTGCCCGTGCCCGCGATCGGCGCCAAGGTCTGGTTCGGGTCGCACGGCCCGGCGGCGGCCGGCTGAGCACCAGCGAGGGCGCCGACGATCAGTGCGCTGCCGACGAGGACTGCCGTGAGCGACGCGGTGATCGCTCGCCGCTGCCACCACCGGCGAGCGGGGGCTGGGGCCTGGGCGGGTGCGGTCATGGTTGCCACGTCCTTCCGTGCGCTGGTCGTGCGGGGCCGGGTCATCGGGCTGAGGGAGTGTCGAGCCATGCGCTCAGGTCGGCAGGGCGGATGAGCACACGCCTGGGGGTGGGCCGGCTCGCGGGCAGGTGCCCGGCCTGGATCGCCCGGCGAAGGGTGCGCGTCGATAGGGAGGTCAGCCGTGCTGCCCCGGCCACCGACAGGCGCTCCGGGTCGTTGGTGTCCGCTGGTGTCCGCTCGTGGCTGCTCATGCTCCCAGTCTGCCCGCAAACGTCTAGACAGTGGCGGCTCAAACAGGCGCCAAAAATACTGTCGTGTAGCACACACGCGGAGGTCAGCGGTATCTGCGCGCCGACCATCGAGGAACGGGCCGCCTGGTGACGTAAAGACACCCGCCCCCGTGGTGGAGGCGGGTGTCGTGACGGTCATCCCAGCGGGTCAGCGAAGCCCTAGGCAGGGCTCACGGTCGTGCGTGGCGAGCGGCGGTGACCAGGACGGTGAGGCCCTGACGCGTCATGCCGGCTTCGGCTGCGAGGGCGGTCAGGGGTTCGCCGGCCTCGAGACGGGCAAGCCACGCCGCACCAGCGGTCGCGCGCTGTGCTGCCTGGGCTGCTCTTGCGGCCGCACGGGTGGCGCGGCGTTCTGCTTGCCGGGCGGCGGCTGCTGCCTGCCGGGCTGGGAGCGCGGCGAGACGGCGAGCTTCGGCCGCGTCCGCACGGGCCTGGCGGGCGACGGGGGTCAATGCGTCGTCACGGTGGACCAGAAGGTGCACCTTCGGCTTCGCGATGCCGTCAGCCGCTGCGATCTGAGTGAGTGTCTCGCCAGCTTCGAGGCGCCCGCGCAGGGTGACGCTGAGGCTGGTACGGAGCGCGAGCATGATCCCGGCGCTGGGACCGGTCAGCCGGCGCAGGATGTGCTCGAGGACCAAGGACCGTTCGCGGGCATCGGGGATGCTTGTGGCCCGGGCGACCAGCTCGGCGAGAGCTCGGTCCGCGGCGGGGATGTCGAATGTCAGGTCCGGGTCCATGAGCACCATCGTACGCGTACGCCCGGACGGGTTACCAGACCTGTAACCGGCGCGGCGGCGGGCGGCGGGGGCGAGGGGGCTCACTGCGTGCGGCTGGGATGCCGATGAGAGGGCCGTGGGGCGCTCCGGGGGCCTTCTGAGCACGCGGACTGTCCAAACATCGGCCGCACGGTTCTAGGTCTGGTAACCGTATGGGCGTACGCGTACGATAGTAGTAGAAGGTCGAACACATGTTCGGCTCACAAGACAGGGAGAACGCCATGAACACCAGCCGCACCGCACGGTTCGCCGCAGCTCTCGCGCTCGGTGCCGGCCTCGCGCTCGCCCTGACCGGGTGCTCGCCGACCGAGGCCGAGGCACCCACCCCGCGCGCCGAGGCGACCGCCCTCGAGCCGGCCCCCGTCGAGGCGACCGTCGCCCCCGAGGTGCCGGTCGTTGCCGCACCGGCTGTCGGCGCGGTCATCACCGACGCTGAGGTCGCCGCAGCTGAGGCAGCCGGCCTGGGCGTCTACACCACGGCCACTGGTGAGCTGGTCGTCATCGACCCGGCCGCACCGGCCCCGCAGGTCATCCTCGACGAGGCAGCGGCGAGTGGCTATGGAGCAACAGCTGCTCCGGACGACGCCACCCGGGAGGCGCGGACGGCCTCCCTCTTGGGCACCGGCGAGCGGGCCGCAGAAGCGGGCAAGCGCCTGGTGTTCGTCGTGGCCGGTGGTCAGTACGGGCAGGACGGAACCATCGAGAAGGTTCTGTATGCGGTCGTCACGAGCGCGACCGAGCTGCGCGCCCCAGGGGGCAACGCGGACACCATCGAGGGCGCCACTGCCATCGCACAGGCCCGCATCGACGCGCAGCCCGACCCGGCGATCTACGAGATCGTGGTCCTCGCCAGCTGAGCGACATAGGGAAGGCCCCGGAGCGTGTGCTCCGGGGCCTTCTCTATGGGCGGGTCAGACTCCGACCTGCCCCTCGCACGTCCAGATCCCGCCAGTCCAGTCGGGCTGGCTGTCTACCTTCTTCTCAGCGTTGATCCCCCAGGAGGCGCTGATCGGCTTGCCGTCACCGTCGTAGGAGTTGACCTTGTAGTTGAGGATGAACGGTGACGGCTTGAAGTAGTTCGCGGAGAAGTTGCTCAGCCACGTGCCTTCCAGGGAGCCGGGGCTGACCGTTCCGCCGCCGGTGCATCCGGAGGGGAACGTGGTCGTGTACCCGGCCGGGATCACCGGGGGTGGCGGTGGGGTGACAGTCACGGACCCGCAGCCCACCCAGCCGGAGTAGACGGTGTTCCAACCGTCAGTGTTCCGGGTCCGCGCCGACCCGGTGTACGTACCGGCGTTCAGGCCGGTGCGGTAGTGGGCGGGGGAGTATTCGTAGTCCCCGGTGCCACCGGAGGCGTTGATCGTGGCCCAGCCACCCGGTGCTTCCCCGCCGCCAGAGAGCGAGCAGCTGGGTGCCGCCGCCGTCAAGGTCTGCGTGGACGCTGAAATCTGCACGGCCACGTCGTTCCACCCGTCAGAGTTGCGGGCGGTCACCAGGAAGTCGGTTCCGTGCGTGAGTGGGTCCCACGTGGAGGTTGTGACGTTGGCGTCGGACCGGACGAACTCGAGGGTCAGGGATGACGCGTTCCCATTCGCGGTAGCCATGGACGCGGTGATCGACCGGGTCGTTGAGGACGCCGAGGTGATTCCAACCCCCAAGGTCAGGGTTGTGCCTGCGCACGTGGCCGGGTCGGACCACCCGGTCGTGTTCTCGGTCTTGACCGTGAACGTGTTCCCGGTCCCGTGGGTGAGCTGGTCGATGACGAACGGCGCCGCCGCCTGAACCCCGGTACCGGTCGGTGCACCCACCCCACCAGTGGTCGAGAACGCGTTCGTGCCCGCGTCAGTGGCGGCGGGGTTGACGGTCACGGTCATCCCGCGGGTGCTGATCGCCCCAGTAGTGCACGTGGGGGTCGCTGGGCGTTGCAGGGCGAACGACGTACCAGACCACGGTGAGCAGCCCGACGCGTTGCATGCCTGCGCCTGGTAGTAGGCGTACCGGCCACCGGGGCGTGACGTGTGCGTCTGGGTGGCCGCAGCCGTCTCACCCCACAGGGCGCTGAACGTCCCCGCGAGGGTTCGGCCCTCGGTGACCCACCCGCGATCCCGGCTGACACCAGCCTTCGAGGTTGGCCCGGCACCAACCCATGGGGCGTACGTGCGGGTCACGACGTTCTGCCAGGAGTCGTTCGGGGTCGCAGTCAGGGTGAGTGCGGCTGGTGCGGTGAACGCCCCCGCGGAGACCATCGCGGCGGACAGGATACGGGCCCCACCAACGAACGTGGACGCCGCGGTGACCCCTGAGCCGATCGGGATGCGACCGTCTTCGCTACCGGTGCTCAGCTTCTGCTCGAACCGGTTGACAGCCACCACCCGGTAGGTGTGGGAGTGCCCGTACGTCAGGGGGTCCGTCCAGGTCAGGACGTCACCGAGGGTCGCAACGAGGGCGTCGTCGCGGTAGACGTCGTAGGAGGTCGCACCGATCACATCCGACCAGGTCACGGCGATCGTTGTGGGTGCACCGGTTGCGGTCACTGTGGTCGGTGCGGCGGGGCGCTTGCCGGCCACGACTACGTTCGACTCCGGACCCGACTGGTTGTGGATCGTCCGCACCGCCACGAGATAGATCGCGACGTACCCGTCCGGGACTCCGAGGTCCGTCCAGGTGTAGATGTCGGAGTTGGGGTCCTTGGGGACGTTCATGATCGGAGTCCACGGGGCGATCGGAGTCCACGCGGGGATCGCCAAGTCGCCAGCAACTTCAGGCTGCATCGCGCGGTAGACCGTCCACATGGTCGTGGCGGTCGGTGACAAGTCGGTCCACCTCAGGACCGGGTGGTCCCGGCCGGGCACGACCGTGACGATCTCAAGCAGAGGTGCGGTGGCGTGAACGAACGGCTCGTCGGTCCCGGGTGTCTCCCCGACCCCGTCGAAGGCCGCAGCGGTGGACATTTCGAGAGGAAGGGCGTCGGTCCGGGTCGAGTACGGGTCGGCGACCAGCGACCATCGGACGAGTGCGATAGCCCGGAAATCCGTGATCGGAAGATCGATCGTCCGGAGCGTTTCCGCCAGGTAGGAGAACGTTGCCGTCTGGGTGTACCGGGCGGAGACGAGGACCTTCTCGGAGCGCTCAGAGGGCCCCTCGCACGCTTCCTGCGCGAAGAAGACCGTGGCGACGGTCAGGGTGCCAGCGACCGGGTCGGCGACGTACTCGCGGAGGTTGCAGACCCCGAGCCTGACCACTGCGACCGTCAGCCTCTGAGGTTCAGCAATCCGGATGCTGACGGCCTCGTCGACGTCGCGGGTGAGCTGACCGGATGCGTTCCGCAGGCCGGCCCACTGCTCGACCCGTTCCGTGTGCTCGACCATCGTCCGGTTGATGAGGTTCATCGCCCCCACGCCGATTGCGCCGAGGAGCACCGCCAGACCCATCGCGACGAGGAGCTCAACGAGCGAGTTTCCCCCGTCGCGGGGTTCGGCGCGGTAGCGGCTGCGGAGGCCGGTGCGAATCTTGCTGATCATGATGCTTCTCCCACCTTTGAGGACCGATCGTACGTTGATGTCTAGACGTGCCCCCAGGGTGGTGGGTGGGGCGGTGAAGCGGTTCAGGCGGCGGCGACCTCCCCCGTAGCGGTGCGGTCGGCGAGGATCCTGTGGACCCGTGACTTCCCGAGCCCGAGACGCTCGGCGATCGCCCGCTCGGACAGGCCCTCGGCACGGAGCTCAGCAACCGCGGCCTCTTCGGCAGAAGCCCCTACGGCGACCGGGGCGACCACAGGGGTGCGAGCCACCAGAGGGAGAACGGGGGCGGCAGGGGTGGCCGGGCGGGCTGTGGTGGCCTGCGCGGGGGCATCCACTGCCACGCCAGCCTCGCGGAGGGCTGCCTCGGCGGCGGTGCGGCGGCCGGCGACCTTCGCTTCGGCTTCGAGGCGAGCGAGGCCCCGAGCGGCAACGGTTTCGGCTTCGAGGCGGGCGACCTCGGCGGCCACCTGGGCGGCCCGACGGGCGGCGTCGATCTGCCCGGCAGCGACGTCCTGGCGTTCCTGGGCGGCGCGGGAGCGGTCCGCAGCACGGCGTTCCTTCGCCCGGTGGGCGTGCTCGACGTGCTGGGCTTCAACGGCTGCGGCGTGGGCGGCTTCCTGGGCGGCGATCTCGGCAGGCGTCGACGTCGCGACCCACGCGAGCAGGTGCGTGGCCCACCACACGAGAAGCGGGGGGATCGCGGCGTAGGCAGCGCCGACGATCTCCTGCCAGCCCGCAGCGGGGCCGTCAAGGGCGTGCGCGGCGTTCAGGACGGCGGAGATCAGGGTCAGGCTGGCGACGGCGACCCACAGGGCACGGACCCGGCCGACGGTCCCGCGCTGCCGCTCGTGCAGGGCCATCGCGGTCCCGATGAGGATGCCTGCGTCGACTGTCACGGCCATGAGCCACTCGAGGCCGGGGTGGACGTTCGCCCAGCCGGCGACGTCGACCAGCGCGGAGGCCGAGAGAGCGAACGCCGAGGCGAACAGGCTTGCGACCAGCGCGACGACAACGAGCCGGTAGGCGGGGGCCTCGGGGTTGATCCCCCAGGCGGGCCGGGCGGTGCTGGTCACGTCGCCCCTAAGTGTCGTTCGCTGGTGCAGTAGCCCTAGTCTAGACGGTACTCCAGACAACTTCTACGCCAATGCGTCTGTAGATGCACGTAGACTTGGGCCATGAGCGAACCAGCACCGACCTCGCCGCCGCCGAGCGCCTACACCGACGCCGCCACCCTCGCCGCGCGGTTGGGGATCTCGCGGCGGACCCTCTACCAGCACCTCTCCCACGAGCGCCCCTACGTGCCCAAGCCGACGAAGCTCGCCGGCAGGTGGGTCTGGCTCACCTCCGACCTCGAGGGAATCGAGGCCGTTCCCCGCCCCCTGGGCAACCCCAACTTCGGGCCGGGGTACCGGCCGGAGCGGAAGCCGCCGACGCCGGAGGACGCTCCCGAGTGACCCCCACTGGTACGCACACGGCCCCTCACCTTCCCGGTGGGGGGCCGTTGCTGTGCCCGGTTCGGCCGGGGCGGTTCGCGGACCGGTTCGCGGTTCAGCGGCGCGGTTCGACCAGACCGGTTCACTGCGAACCACCAGGGCGGTTCAGGTGGTTCGGCCGGACCGGTTCACCGCGAACCAGGACCGGTTCAGCGGGGCGGTTCATGGACCGGTTCGTGGGGCAGCGGGGCAGCTCTGTGGGGTGGTTCACTGCGAACCACCCCGGTTCGTGGGGCAGCTCGGTGCGAACCGGGGTGGCGGTTCAGCGGGGCGGTTCGCGGCGAACAGGGGCGGCACGAACCACGGACCAACCTGCGACCCCGCCCCACCACCGCCGAGGACCGTTTCGGTGTCCCCGACGGTGGTGGGCATCCGGCCTAAGACCGGCCGGCGAAGGCCCCCGCGAGCGCGGACATCGGAGCCACAGCTTCGGGGATGACCTTGGCGGGCTGGTCGGCCTCGACAGCCTCGACGACGACCCGCCGGGGGCGACCAGGCCGGGGGCGCACGATCCCAGCGACCGCCTCAGGGAGCCAAAAACCGGTCCTCCCGGCGATGTAGTCGGGGGCGGGCACCCACGGCCTAGGCCCACGTGTGGCGGCCCTAATGGTCGACTGCGCGCACCCGAAGCGTCCGGCGAGGTCGGCGACGGTGACCAGCCGGGCAAAGGGCTCCCGGAGGTCAGCTCTGGCCTGCTCGGAGGTGGGGTCGGAGGCGGGGGTGGTCGCGCTGGTGTCAAGGTCCATGTCTAGACGATACCCTGTCGTTGGCACCATCGACAGGGTTTCCGAGGGGGTTGCCGCCGGCCCCGCCCCGGCCGGGGATCGGAGCGCACGGCGAGCGGGAGCGGCAGGGTGGACAACCCCCGCCCACCGGTGGCCCCCCAGCCCCACCGAACCGTGGTTCGCCGCGGATCGGAACGGCCCGAACCGCCGCCGCCGGGAGGGTGCCCACCTCCCGTTCCGGTTCTCGTTCTTCGGCGGAAGACCAAGTACCTCATCGGGTGCTGCCCGCCGGTGACCGGATCGGACGCAGCGCAACGAACCCATCCACCACCCCGTGCTCTCTTGGTCCTTCGGCAGCTGACCAGCCCACCCCGCGCGAAGCTGTCGCCGCATTGGTGTGGTCCCGGCCAAGGCTAAGGGTGGTCACCAGCGCGAGTTTCGCTCGCCCGATCTGGCCCCTGGGGGGCCAGTCGTTCGCGCTCATCTCGCTCGTAGGCCGAGTGACCCCGTGCTGTGGCCCACCCTCCTTGGTCTTCTTGGTGCGGTCGCGGGCGTCGCCCGTTGGCTACGCGCCGGGGCGCGTGCCCCCGGTCGTCTGCCCTGCTCGTAGAGGGTGGGTCGCAACCACATGGCTGGTTCTTCGCGGTGACGTGTGCTGCCGCTTCGGTAGGGCGGGTAGTGCGGCGCGCAATGCCAACCCCGTCGCGTGGCTCAGCCATGCGTGAACGCACCGAATCGCACTCGGCCGGCCACAGCGCACCCACCCTCGGGTCACCGCCCCGTCCGGCCCGGCCACGACCGTGTGCGCCCCCGACCGGACCGACCAAACTGGTCCGCTCCGTGACGGCACGACAGCGGTCACCCCAGCCACGGTTACGGACTGTTGCTCTACCCCAGCCAGCGCTATCTACCGCCCAACCCGACCACCCCCAAGTAGGGAGCTGGCGGGCGCGGCCAGTGGACCGAGCGCAGCGAGGGCCAGTGGTTCGACCGTCGGCGACCGGACCACCCAGCAGAAGGGAGCCCACGGCTGCGGCCAGTGACGGAGCGCAGCGACGGCAGTGGTCCCGCCGTGGGCGACCGACCCGGACCGACCAGCCGGACAGCACAGTGCGGCACAGCACGTTCGGGAAGCACGGACCGGGACAGAGAGACAGATCGCACTGACCGAGGCCGAAGGTCACCCCCCACGTCAACACCACCAAGACGCCACCACCCAGCACGGTCCAGACATCCCCGCCCCTAACCACCAATAAAGGGGGTGTGCGGGACGAGGCCGCATGGGGGACAAATCGGGTGTTCGCGCAGGTCAGGATGCTGGGACGAAGGTCTGGCACCAGGCGGGGGCTACGAAATGTTGAGGTTGGCGCCGCAGTTGCCCTTTCGGCGGTGGTCGCGACCACGTAGATTCGTGTCTAGACGCCGGGCACGCCGACGTGGTTCAAGCTCGGAGGTAGTGACCATGTCAACCAAGCCGCCCCCCTACTGCCCGATCGCTCTCGACGTGGCGATCATGGCCTTCCTCCTCAACGCCGGGCATGCGCGCGCCCACCAGATCGTCGCGTGGACGGCCGCATCTGGGCCGCACGTCGCGAAGCGCCTCGGGGTCATGGGCCGGGCCGGGGTGATCCGGAAATACCCCGCGGTGCCCCGGCTGACGGTCGAGGGGTCGGCGCTGCCGGTGCCGTCACCGACCATCGTGTACGGCCTGACCGGCCGGGCACGGGCGCACCTGGGACCGGTGGAGGTTGCCGGGTCCGGGGCGGTCGTCCAGCTCGGCTTGATGACCGGCCCGCCGAAGGGTGGGACCCTCGACCACAGCCTCGCAATGGTCGACTTGGCGATCTGGTACCGCATGTACGGCGCGCAGATCGCCTGGGAACGGCAGATCATCGCCTCGGAGCGGGAGTCGACGTTCACCCCGTCCAGCGAGCCGTACTGGACGGCCGTGGTCACCCGGGATGTGATGAGCATGGACCTGTGGGTCCGGCTCACCGGGGGGCGGCGGCAGACCCTCGCCCACCAGCCAGACCTGGGCGTCGTCCTGCCGGGCGGGCAGGAGGTCGTCGTCGAAGCGGAAATCAGCCCGAAGTCCGCGGAGCGGATCCAGATGGCCATCCGGGCCAACAACGGCCGGCGCGACTCTTCCCGGTGGCAGGCGTGGCATATCTACCACACGACGACCCGCAAGCGGATGAGGGTGGCCCTCAGGGGAAGGGAAGCCCAGTACCCCGGCGATCCGGGCGTCCTGCCAGGGATGTTCTACCGGTTCATGCCTGACCTGGTCGACGGCGTCGGGATCACCGCGGACCTGCGCTTCCGGACGTCGGCGGCCCAGCCCGGCCCGGCAGTTGCCCCCGAGCTCTCCACTCTGACCGTCGAAGCCGCGTGGGCGATGTGGCCGAACCACCACCCGATGGGCCTCGGCCAGACCGAGCAGCGCGGACAGACGGACTGGTCCGCGGAGTGGCGCACCGGTCCGAACAGGACAGCCGAGGTTCGGGCGGCAATGGCCGCGAAGGTCAAGGCGACCCTCGCCCGCCGGGTGTGGGTCGAACCGCTCGCCGAGCAGATCATCGACGGATGGTCCGAGGCGCTGGGTGCCTGGGCAACAAGGGAAGGGATCACCACGGCGAAGGCAGCGATGCGGATCGCCCTGCAGGTCGACGCTCGCGCCGAGCGGTACCTCGAGGACAACGGGTCGCGGCCAACGAGGGCGCTGATGGTCAAGGCGATCAGCAAGACCATCCGGGAAGAGACCGCGAAGACCGCCCGGAAGGTCCCCAAGGCCGCCTGACCGACCCGGCGCCACCGAAGGGGACCAGACACTGCGTCTGGTCCCCTTCCTTATGCCCCACCACGGCCCGCCCGGCGTCCGCTGCGGGCCGTAGCGCGCACCACGGCCCCACCGGTGCCCCCAAGCCGTCCTGGGGGCTCTACGGGGCTGGCGGCGTCTAGGCGCATATGGCCGCCCACCTGGGAATCTATCGCCCGCGCGTCTACACGTTGTACGCTTCCGGCATGTCGGCCACCGCACCCCCACCCGAGGACGACACCGGCGCTCTCTTCAGCCCGGAGCGCCGGGCGAGCGGCAGGCCGATCAGCGACCATGAAGCACTGGCGCACGCCCGCCGGGTCGGCCGTATCCAGCAGGGCCACGGCCGCAAGCTCTCATCTCTCGCACCGCCCGACGAACTACCGGCGCCCGATTTGCGTGTCATGACGGCGATGCGGCTACCGGCGAGGCTATTGATGCGCGTTCGGGCAAAAGCCGCGCTGGAGGGGGGCCGGACGGTCACGGACGTTGTCGAGGAGGCAATGCGCGGCTATGTCGACAGCGCCCCGGACGCCCAGGTCCGCTACGTCACGCACCGCCGGCCACCAGGCACCTGAGGCCCGAGGGTGGGTAGGGGGTGGGCCACAGGATCTGTTGCCCCCCTCTGCGTTGAGCGCAGACAGGGGGTGTCACCGGTGACACCCCCTCCGGTGAGGCAATGTATCCCTGAGCATACATCAATGTATCCCTGGGCATACATCTATGTATGCCCAGGGATACCCGTAAGTATGTTGCAGTGAAGGTAACCAGTACGGAGGTGAGTGAGTGTTCCCGGCGGCGCTGCGCTTCGCCGGCGCGCGGGCAGCCAGCTGATGCCATTTCATCCTTGCTCGCTCTTGAGCGTGAGGAAGACCAAGCCGAGCGGCACTGCTCTTAAGGCACGCTAGGCCAATGTATCCCTGGGCATACATTGGCTGTTCGCCAGGATCGGGACGGGTTGCGGCGCTGCGCCCGCCGTTCAGCCGGGGGTTTTCCTCGCTCGACTGCCAGTGTGACGCACGTCACAATAACCGGACTGCTACCTCGCCGTAGAAGTTGTCGGAGCTGTGACGTAGTGTCTATACGACAGCCCGAACCGATCAAGGAGCCATCATGGCGAAGCAGCAGGTCGTCACGGACGACCACATCACCGAGCTCGAGGCTGCGCTCGACGGGCGCGTAGACGCTGAGGCGGCCCTGACGGCCGCGCGAGCCGCGTACGCCCTGACCGTCGAGCGGGTCTACCGCACCGGCGGGTACAGCACCTACGCCCTCGGTGCGGCCCTCGAAACGTCGCACCAGCGCGTCTACGCCCTGATCCGCGAGGGTCGCGCCCACGCCGGCGCCCACCAGACCACAAGCCACTGACATACGACGACACCCCCGCTGGTTCACGACTCGCGAAAGTCGTGGCGGGGGCGTCGTCATCCAAGCTCCAACAGAAGGGTACCACGATGGGAAAGCACCTAGTGCGCTACGCGCGGCAGCAGCGCGCGATCAAGGGCAGCGTCGTCGCCTCTCTCCCCAAGGCCGCCTACCTGCTCTACGAGCGCATTTGTGATGAGATCAACGAGTTCGAAACCGAGTGGACCGGCGTCACCAACGACCGTTCCGCCGAGAATGTCCTCGCGATCCACGAGACGCGGCTCACTCGCCAGTTCAGCCTCGAGGTGATGGGCGGGTGGTTCGAGATCAACCGTGACGCCGTCACGAAGCGCCTCCGCCCCCTGCTGGTCGTTCCTCTGCTCGAGCGGACCGTTCCGGGCGGCTACGGGCCCTCCCTGACTCGCGTCGTTCTGCCCCACCGGGCCGACCCGATGCTGCAGCACACCCGCCGGGCGGCGATCGTGCACCTGCACGGCCACCGGGCGCAGTGGCCCGCGACAGCCGGCGACCTGACGGTCACGGCCGAGACGACCGCCGCTCAGGTCGTCGACGCCCTGGTCGAGCTGTGGCGCCGCGAAACCCCGACGATCATGCGTGGCTGGCAGGCCCAGGCCACCGCGCCCGCCGACACGGTGGCGATGGCGATCCCCGCGATGCTGGGCGCGTGGTTCAGCGACACCAAGGGTGCACCTGCCCGCGTCCTGGTGGTCAGCGTCAGCCCTGCACTACCGGCCGGCATGACCGATGCCGGGTGGGGGGAGCCTGAGGTGGCACCCGTGCCGGCCGAGTCGGACACCGATCTGGCGCTCGAGGCGCTCCGGACGTACTGGGCGGGCCGTGGACAGGCGCAGAACCGGATCGTTGCCAAGGCGTGCTTCAAGGTCCTGACCGATGCCGGGTGGACACCCGCAGAGGTCACCGCCGGTGTCTTCGGCGGATGGCTCGACGCGGTGGCGATCACCCGCCCCTCAGACGTGAAGAAGCTGCTCATCCCCGACGAGCTGTGCTCTCCCGCCGACCACCTCAAGAAGGAGACGCGCACGGCCAAGCGCGCCGCGGCGATCGCGGAGAAGGAAGCTGTGGCCGCGTACGACGCCGCTCGCGGCACCGCCGATGAGGGTGCCGCCCTGGACGCGCTCATTGACGCCTCCCTCTCGCCGGACCCGGCCCCGTACCAGCCCGGCCCGGAGCACCCTGCGGGCTACGCCGAGGCGATGGGCAAGATCCACGCACGGGCGACCGCCGCGTCCGCAGCAGCCCGCGCAGAGACACCCACGCCCGCTCCTGCTCCTACGGTCGGGGCGTTCCAGGACGGCAACCAGGCCCCGTGGGCCGAGTACACCAAGGACCCGGCGGCCGAGTACACCAAGGACCCGGAGGCCGAGTACACCGAGGACCCGGAGGACGACATCCAGGACGCCGAGTTCGACGAGGACACCCCCCTTACCGGGCCTTCGCAGGCCCGCCTAACCGCCCAGGAGGCGCGCCTGCAGGCAAGCTATCGCGAGATGGCGGAGATGTTCGGTGAGGAGTACGTCGCGTAAGGCGCAACAAGACCCCGGCGCGCGCGCCACGGGCCTCCTGGGCGGGCAGTGACCCCTGCCCCCTCGGATTCCGAACCCCCTCACGTTAAGGGGGTCCGGAATCCGAACCCCCCTGACTCTGAGGGGGTCCGGATTCCGAGCCCCCACGCTCGCACGTGACGGACCCCCACGGCCCGGCTCCGGACGTTTCGCCTAGGCGCAAGATGCCGTGCGTCAATGCGAAACGTCGGCGGGGAGCGCGCGTGCTCCCCACGGCCCACGCCGGCACCCCCGGACAGCCCCGTACGACCCCCTGGGAGCCCACGACAGGCCGAGTGGCAGGCCGCCACCGTGGGTGCCCCACGGTGGCGGGGAGGGGTGTCAGGCGGATGGGGGTGCCGGTTGGCGGACGCGCGGTTCCGCCGATGACTCGGTGACCCGGCGTCCCTTCCTTTCCTGGATGTGCCGGCCCAACCTGCCCTCGGAGACCCGTGTGTACTTCTGCCGTGCGGCTTCCCCGGTGGTGCCGATGGCGGCGCCGATCTGCTGCCACGCGAGCGACTGTTTCCGGGCGCGCTCGACGACGTAGGCGAGCTCTCGTTCAGCTTCTGCGCGTCGTAGGGCGGCGAGGCGGAGCGCGGTGACTGGATCAACCGTGCCGAGGTCACCGGCCGTCGGCTCGTACGCCTCGAAGCGGGCGGCGAGGTCATCGGCCTGGTTGAGCAGGTCGTCAAGGGATCGCGGCATGGTGGTCACCTCACCTCAGGAAGCTTAGGAACTGCGTGCGGGCTGGCATGGCGTGGACGATGGCGAGGTCGCCGTGCCAGACCACGATGCCCACCTCGAGGAGCTGGGCATTCGAAGCTTGGCCGAGGACCATCGTCATCCCTTCACCGGCGTCGAAGAGTTTCAGGTAGTGCGTGACGGCGTGGATCATGTCGTCGTCTCCCACTCGGTGCCGGTAGGCACTCGGAAGGATCAGGAACCGCCACGGGTCACCGCCCCCACCGAGCACAAGGTACCTTGTGATGCGCTCCTGGGGCGAGAGTCCGGCCTGGTCCGGATCGGACCGGTCATCCATCAGCGGCGCGACGTCCGGGGCTCACGGGTGGAGCGTACCGAGGCGGTCTGACCCGCGCGGGGACGTCACATTGCGACGCGCTTGGGTTTGGTCGCGGTCAGAGACCCACCTGCTCTGCACCCCGGCCGGCTGTCGTTCGCGTGGTCGGCGCGGTGCCCCCCGCCCCCGTACAGCCCCGTACAACCCACCGGGGGAGTGGTGGCCCGGGAGGCTCCGCTCGGCCGGCGCATGCCCTACTCGCGGTCGAGTGCGGCCTTCGCTGGGTCGAGTAGGTCATCGCCGGGCAGCGGGCAGACGGCCACGTCGGTTCCGTCGACGTTGAGGGCTCCGCGCCACTCGATGGTCCCCGTCTCGAGGCCGGGGAGCGCCTCCCACGGCACGACCACGGCCGCCCCACCGTCCGTGATCTCGGGGGACGCGGTCAGGTTCTCCTGGGTGTAGTCGAGCTGGTCGAAGACGAAGGCGGTGGTCGCACCGCCGGTGACCTTCACGCCGATCTGGTACGCGGCTTCGTAGGCCGCGTCCTGGACGACGACAGACCACAGGACGGTCTCCCGACTGGCAGTGCCAGCGGTGGCCCAAGCGATTGCCAGGCCGTCAGCGTCGTCGGTGAGGGTCACGGCCGTCAGCACTGCCGGGTCGGTGGACGGCCCGCACTCGCTCGACACCACGGCCGTATCTGTGTCCCCCTCAGCGCTCGTGGGTGCGTCGGCTGCGCACCCCGTGAGTGCCCCGACGAGGACGAGCAGGACGGGAACCACGATCCGGGGCATGCCCTGACCGTAGCGGGGGAGGGCCGGTTGGGCGGGGTGGTTCACGCTCGACGCGCTCGAGGCCGAGGCGGACTGACGCGACCGGCCTCCGGGGGAGTCGCCGCCCTTTCGGGGTCGTCTAGTCAGCCGTGCTGGGTGATGCTCGTCACATTCCACCCTCGGAGCAGTACGTCTACGTGCTAGCGGTGTCCAATTCGAGTCGACTTGACCGATCAGCCCTGCTCGCGGCCACCAGGAGCGTATAGACGGGATGCCATCGTAGTGACATGACCTCCTGCAGCCCCGATGAGCGGACCGCGGCCCTCGCCGTCGTCGTGCCTGCAGACCCCATCGCCGAGTACATCGCGCGGATGGTCGCCGACGCTCCACCGCTCACCGTCGAGCAAGGCCGGCAGTTGCAGGCTCTGCTCTCTCCGAGCGTCGCGGTTAGGAAGCCGGTACGACGCTCAGACGTGGCCGCGTAGCCACCTCGCTGCGACGCCACGTCGGAATGACGCTCTCTGGCCTGAACGTTCGCGAGCCTCTCGGCTGACGCACCAGCAGGATCTCGACCAGAGCGTCGATCACAGCCCTCTGGACCATGAGTGTCTCGCCGAGGAACGCCGCTGCGGGGTCGCCATGACGGAGGAGGTGGGACGCGGCACTGTTGCCCGCGAGCGCCAGCCGCTGGCGTTCGACTTCCTGGAGTTCGGCGACCCTCTTCCCCTTCTTGGACTTGTAGCGGGGTAGGTCGATCTCGTCGTCGTCGAACTGGGCTTCGATCACGGCGATCTTGTCTCGCAGGACGCGGGCCTGATAGTCGAGGGTGCGAACCGTGTCCTCGTCGATGGTGGGTGCGAGGAGCTCGACGATGTCAGGTTGTGCGAGACGAGCTGCGACCAGTCCGAGGACCAACTGGTCGATGGGACCGGCGGAGCGGGCCATCGAGCAGGGAACGCACCGGTACCGGTCACCAGACCACGCCTGGATGGGCCGCAAGCACTCGGCACACAGGTACAGGCCCGACCCGATGTGCTTCCGATCGGTACCAGCACGGTTCGACTTCCGGCGAGGGTCATCGAGGGTGTTCTGCACGAGGTGCCACGCGTCCTCGGTCACCAGCGGTGTCCACGTGCCCCGCGTCCCGGTGAGCTTCCCTTGGTAGACGACGAGGCCGGCGTACCTGGGGTTGCGGAGGATGGAGACCACCGAGGAAACGTTCCACCGTCCCGGCCCGACCGTCACTCGCTCCCCTCCTTCTCCTTCTTCTTTGAGGGCTGCACGTTGCGCAGTTCGCGTGGGAACGTCGCTCGCTGTCAGGAGGGCAGCGATGGAGCGGAGGGAGTCACCACGGGCGAACCGTTCGAAGATCAGCTGCACGATCTCAGCCTCACCGGGAACGACAGTCCCGTCCGGCAGGTACGCGGTCAGGCGTGGGCCGAGTGGTGGGCGCCCCCGTTCGGCTCGTTGCTGAGCGGCACGGGTCTGTCGGCGGGACTTCGCCGCGACCTCCGCCCGAGCCACGGACGCCTTGATCCGAGCGAAGAGCTGACCGCCGTCGGTCGCGAGGTCGGCCTCACCGTTCGCGGTGACGAGGGTGACACCACGGCCCTCAGCAAGGTCGATCCAGTCTTCGAGCTGGCGGGGCTGCCGGGTGAGGCGGTCCAGGTCGTAGCAGATCACGTGCTCGAAGCGCCCCGCCTTCGCATCAGCTACGAGGCGGTTGTAGTCAGGACGAACCTTCCGCCGGTCCGACGCGGAGATCGAAGAGTCCTCGTACACGTCGTACAGGACCCACTTGCGGTCGGCGAGGATCTTCATGCAATCCTCGCGCTGCCGGGTGATAGCGAGGCCCTCACCGGTCGCATCGAGGCTGATCCGCAGGTAGATCGCCGCCTGGGCGGGCGTCAGAGGCACGGGTGGGAGCACGCTCCATTCTCCCACGTCGGTACTACGAACGGACGCGGTTCAACACCTGGACAGGGGATCGTGGTGTTGTTCGAGCGCGGAACGTGGTGGAGTTCCGCTTCAACGTCTAGCTCCCGACGGCGCGCGACGGCGCTGTCAGCTGTGGGCGAGTGCCACTTCTCGCGCGAGGCGTCGGATGAGCTCGCGGGCCGCGATCGGTGCGATGACCTCGATGTGGTCAGCGAACTGGAGCAGCTGTCGGACGCCCTCGATCTGGTCGTAGCCGATGGTGAGGGTCGCCCGTCGTGGCTGTCGCGTCTGGTCGATCGACCTGAGTCTGCCGCCGAGGACTCTGCGGGCGAGATCGACGCGGTCGGCGTCGAGGAGTGCAGTGACCGTGACCTCGTTGCGTCCTTCGAGCGCCTGGCCGAGGTGATGGGCGACACCCTCGAGCGTGGCGCCGGTCCGCAGTCGCCGTGACTCGTCGAGCACGGCCCATTCTTCAAGTCGGGTCATGGCGAACATCCGCGGCTCAGCGTCGAGGTCGGCGATGAGGTACCAACGGTCGACTCGGAGCAGCAACCCATAGGGGTCGACGACCAGAGTCCGGGGTTCGGGGGCATCGCTTCTCCGGTAGCGGATGCGCAGTCGCCGGGCCCGCCGGAGGTCATGGGCGAGGCCGGCGACGTCCACGGTTTCCTCCGTGCCGAACCAGCCGCGGTTGTCGACCGTGACGACCTCGGCGAGGGACAGCGGCATGGCCTCGTGCCGCGGCGGTGGTGTCCGACGCCGGGTGGCCAGCTTGCTGAGCGCACCTCGGGCAGCAACCTCCGCGCCGAGCTGCCGAGCCCGGTCCAGGTCGACACCGACCGCACGGAAGACGTCGGCTTCCGAGGCGGTCAGCTTGGAGAGATCTACCTGATCGCCCGGGAGCAGGCTGATTCCGCCGTACCTCCCTCGTTCGGTGAGTATCGGGATCTCAACGTCCACAAGTGACCGGATGTCTCGGAGGATCGTCCGGGTCGAGACGCCGAACTCCGCTGCGAGCGCGTCCGCAGTCGTGTGCCGCCGGGTCTGGAGCGCGGCAAGGATGCCGATGACTCTCTGCGGTCGACTCGTGGTCCAGCCTCCTCGTGAAACATGACAGCTCTTGTCCGATTATCGGGTCATCGTGGTCTTGCAGTCGATCCGCGCCTGCCCTTCGTCAGGAGATCCCCATGTCCGCGCCCAATCTCTTCCTCGTCTACGTGACCGACATCGAGCGCGCCACGACGTTCTATCGTGATCTGTTCGAGATCGAACCCGTCGCCCTCACACCCCGCTACGTGCCCTTCCAGGTCGCCCCCGGCGTGCTGTTCGCGCTCTGGAACGGCCGCAGCGAGCAGGTCACGTCCGAGACGCCGCGCGCGTTCGAGGTCGGGCTCATGGTGCCCGGATCGGCGGCGGCGGTCGACGACATCTATGCCACGTGGGCGGCGAAGGGCGTGACCGTCGTCGAGGAACCCCACGACGACGTCTTCGGCCGCACCTTCGTCATCGCCGACCCTGACGGCAACCTCATCCGCGTCTCACCCGTCGATTGACGCGATCGCGTGTCGGTCCTTCGCCACGGTTGCCGTGCACGTGGCTCGGTGCCGAGACGTTGCTCGGTGGCGGAGCCTGGTGGAGTTCCGCTTCAATGTCTAGCGGCCAAGGACCGGCCTCGAGGTAGTCCGTCTGCGTCGAGATGGTCCGTTCAGAAGGACCATCTCGACCCTGCAGGACTTTCAGAGCACTATCCCCCGCAGGGGTGGCTCGAGCTTGGCGAGGCCGAGCAGGGCGAGGGCGCGGCTCAACTCGCATCGGATCGGTGCCGATAGGTGCTCCACGGCTGGTCAGGATGCACGCATAGACAGCTCCACGGCTCGACTGGCGGCGGCCTACCTCGCGGCGGGTTTGGCGCCGATCCGGCCGCCGGAGGACATCGACGCCGTGCTCGACGAGATCCGCGCCGAGATCCTCCCACTGCGGATGCCGGCGGAGCTCGAGAGGTTCTGGCGGCTCGTCGACCCTGGCTCGATCACTCTCGCCCCGTACCCGCATCCGATGACGGCCGCGTTCGCGCTCCAGTCCTGGCGGATGCATCGCGACGAGGCCCCGGGCATGACACCGAGCGCATTGTTCCCGTTCGCGTACGAGAGCCACGGCTTCCTGTTCGTCGAGCTTGAGGACGGGCGGGGCCATGGTGACCTCGTCGTCGAATGGGGCTACGGCGGCAGCCCGTTCGTCGTCCGATTCCCGGCGTTGTCGGCATATGTGGACCTCCTCGCCACGATGATCGAACGCGGGGAGTTCGCTCATCACGAACGGTACGGGCACTCGTGGACCGAGTTCGACCCGGCCCGCCGGTGGCAGGGTGAACAGATCGATCGCCTCGGGACGCTCGGACTGCTGCCCGGCACCGGGCTGGTGCGCGAGATCGACGAGGACGCCCGCGCATGGCCGGAGCACTGGCTCCTCTCCAACGGGCTGACGGTTGAGGCACGCACGCCACGCGGCGCGACGACGACTGTGGCCGCGCTGCTGCGCGCAGCCGCCGAGGGCGATGCGGCGAGCGGGACGATCCGAGCCACCGTGGCGCGACTCGTGGGGTCAGGCGGAGGCCGCCGCATCGACGTCGACGACGGGTCCGGGGTGCTCGACGTCTGGTGCCCCACTGACGTCTGTGCCTACGGCCCAGTCATCGGGCGCGAGTTCGAGCTCGACGTAGTCCTCAGGCCCGCCGCGCCCGCCGCGCCTGACTGGAGTTCCGAGCAGCGCGAGATCCAGCAGCAGGCGCTCGAGCAGAACCTTGAGAGTGCTCAGGAAGCGATCGTGCGCCTGTACGCGAAGGCGTTTCAGACACCAGCCACAGCGGAGGCCACGGGCGTCCGGCCGGTCGACTGAACTGCGTGGCGCGGCCGCACCAGGGGCCGCTCGCGCCGAGCCCGTGAGATTGTTCGGCACGGCGACGTCGTGGAGTTCCGCTTCAACGTGTAGCCATCGTCCGTTCCACGTCTGCCGATCGTGTCGGTGCGAAGGCGCGCGTGAACGTGCATGTCGTGCCAACCGTCGGTGTGGAGCCCTGACGCCCGCAACGTCCCCTCGGGTACGAAGCCGGTGGCCGCGGCGACTCGGCACGACGCGGTGTTCCGCACCGAGTGCTGGAGCTCCAGGCGATGAAGGCCGACCGCGTCGAACGCCCACCGGCTGAGCGTCGTCACCGAGTCGGCTGCGACCCCGCGACGGCGTGCAGACGGAAGCACCCAGTAGCTCCTCGTCGCGGTGGTCGGCGGACCCCTGGGCTTCTGGAGCGGCTACGGGGTGCTTGCCACGGGTCTGGTGGGAGAGCTGGTCGCGAAGAAGCGTGTCCGCAGACGAGTAGGTGGCAGGTACTGGCCGGCCGCGAGGAACTGAGGTCTGCCCGCCCCTCGCGAGGTCATAGGCGCGGAGCGCGTCGACGGCGGTCCCGCCACGCGCGCCAGCCACCCGTCGACCACAGTGCCCACAGGACGAGCAGCGGCTGGAAGGCCAGCCGGATGGCGCGGGCGGCGTCGGTGTCGAGCCCGAAGCCGTCGGTGCCGGTCAGGTACTGCGAGACGTTGCCGGGGAAGACCCCTACGAAGAAC
This sequence comes from Cellulomonas sp. KRMCY2, assembly GCF_000526515.1. NCBI lineage: Bacteria > Bacillati > Actinomycetota > Actinomycetes > Micrococcales > Cellulomonadaceae > Cellulomonas > Cellulomonas sp. KRMCY2. Next base: position 245,841 of record NZ_JAGF01000001.1, on the reverse strand, counting down.
GCGGCGACCACCCAGCCGACCAGCCAGCGGTGGCGGCGGGGTGTTGCGAGCAACGCGGCCCCGAGGGCGATCTCCACGACACCCGAGCCGAGCACGACGACGTCGGGGTCGAGCGGGATCCACGACGGCACCTGTGCCTGGAACTCGTGGCGGCTGACAGTCAGGTGGGCGGTGCCGGTGAAGGCGAGGAAGCCGCCGAGCGCGATGCGGCCGACGGTGCGCGCGGGCGAGGTCGCGGCGTCCGGCGTGGTCGGCTCGGCAGGCCCGACCGCGTCGGTGGGCTCGGTCGGCGACGGGCCGGACGAACGGGCGGCGTGCACGGCGGCTCCCGGGGTGGACGGACCAGGTCGTCAACGTTACGCACCGCCGCGTCAGGCGCGTCCGCGAGCGGGCGCGGCCCGGGGAGTCCGTGACGGCCCGCCCCGCCCGAAGAGCTTCGTCGGGTCACTCCGAGGGCTGGAGCCGCCAGGTCCCGCACTCGAGGGAGACGAACTGCTGGCCGGTCTGGAGAGTGACCTCACCAGGGCCGGGTCCGGCGAACTCGACCGCGAGGACCTCGCTGTCCCAGTCGGTCCAGGTGCTGTCGACCTCCCACCCGCAGAACGCACCCTCGACGTACTCGCCGGTGAACTCGTGCTCTGTGCGGTAGGTGCCGGGTCGCAGGTCTTCGCCGACGAGCCACATGCCGTCCGTCACCGTGGTGGGTGCGACGTCGGGGGCGTCGAAGAGGTCTGCCTCGTCGACGAGCTCCCAGGCCCCGCACCGCTGCGTGCGGAAGAGCTGGCCGTCGCCCAGCGTGACCGTGGGGTGGCCGCCGTCCGCGGTGCCCCCCGCGATGAGCGCGTCGAGACCGCCGTCGGAGTCGCTGTACTGGCCGAACGTGCACGAACGGTCGAACAGGATGCCGCCGTCCATGCCGTCGGGCACCCGCTCGTCGACCGTGCGATAGACACCGGGGACGACGTCGACGCCGACGACGACGCGGAGCTCGGCCCTGGCGTCGTCGCCGGCTGGGTCCGCGGCGCCGAAGGTCGCCGTCGGCGACTCCACCTTCGCCGATGACGTCGGGGTGGTCGACGGGCCTGGGGTGGGCGGATCGTCGGCCGTCGGGGTGCACGCGGTCAGCAGCATCAGCGCGACCAGCGCCGACGAGGCGACCGCCGACCCGCGCCTGGCCCCGTCACCGCGCACGGCTGCTCCTCCCGTTGGTGTTCCTGCGTCCCTATCGGCCGCGGCGGGGCGGCCCATGAGCGCATCGATCTCGTGTGTCTGCATCGGGACAGCCGACGCGTGTGACGCACGCGCAAATGTCGTGCGGAGCGAGGGGCCGGACCACCACACTCCTCGCATGATGATCATGAGACGAGAAGAGCCGGCCGACCACGGTGCGGTCGAGGACCTGACCCGCGAGGCGTTCTGGGGGATGAGCGGCCCCAGGTGCGACGAGCACCTGCTCGCCCATCGGCTCCGGGATTCCGGAGCCTTCGTGCCGGAGCTGGACGTCGTGGCGGAGGTCGACGGCGCTCTCGTCGGGAACATCATGTTCTCCCGCGCCCAGGTGGTCGGGGAGGGCGGTCCTCGGGACGTGCTGACGTTCGGGCCGCTGAGCGTGCTGCCGGAGTACCAGGGCAGCGGCGTCGGGGGCGCCCTCATGCGGTACACGCTCGCGGAGGCGACTCGGCTCGGGCACCGCGTCGTCGTGGTCTACGGGCACCCCGACTACTACCCGAAGTTCGGGTTCCGCCGTGGCTCGGAGGTCGGCATCACGGCGCCCGGCGGGATGACGTTCGACGCCCTGATGGCGCTCGAGCTGGTCGACGGCGGGCTCGACGGTGTGCGCGGCGAGTTCCACATGGACCCCGCATTCCACCTCGACCCGGAGGACGCCGAGGCGTTCGACGCCACGTTCCCGGCGAAGGAGCCGGCGGTTCTCACACCCGTCGACGTGCTCGACGGCCACGTGCCGGTGTCGGTCCTCGAGGCGCTGCGCTCGCACGAGGTCGGCGACGTGGAGACCGTGCGGCGCTTCAGCTACGCCGAGGTGACCGCATGGGACGGCATCGGCGTCGTCGGCGGCGATGCGCTCCGGGCGTTCATGGCCGCGCGCGGTCTCCCGTGGGGTCCGCCGCAGGGCGGCGGCTCCCGCTGACGCGCTGACGGCGGGGCGCCGCCCGTCGGTGGCACGGGGGGCGGTTCACTGGGGGCATGGTCCGACTCGCCCGCTCCGACCGTCGGCTCGACGTCGCCCCGCTCGTCCGGCTCGCCTGCGGTGCCGCCGCGGGGCTGGTGCTCGGGTTCGCGGTCGCCTGGCCGTCGGTCCTCTCCTCGGTGCTCGCGGCGTGGGCGGGCACGGCGGCGGTGTTCGTGGCGTGGACGTGGGCAGCCATCGGCACGATGGGCGCCGAGGAGACCCGCGCGCACGCGACACGGGAGGAGCCCACGCTCCCCGGCTCCGAGGCGGTCCTTGTCGTCGCGGCCCTCCTCAGCCTCGGCGGGGTGGCGGGCATCCTGTTCGGCGGGCACTCGCACGAGGCCCTGCCGATGATCGCGACGCTCGCGGCGGTCCTGACGTCGTGGGCGGCGATCCACAGCGTGTTCGCCCTGCGGTATGCGCGGCTGTTCTTCGCCGACGACGGCGGCGGGATCGACTTCCATCAGGCCGAGGCGCCGCGCTACAGCGACTTCGCGTACCTCGCGTTCACCGTCGGGATGAGCTTCGCGATCTCGGACACCGACCTGGCCTCGTGGCGGATGCGGCGCCACGCGCTGCGGCATGCGCTGCTGGCGTACCTGTTCGGCACGGTGATCATCGCGCTGATCATCAACATCACCGCCGGCGCGTAGGTGGAAGACCCGGACAGACCGGCACCCCACTGCGCCCGAGTCAGAAACGACGCCGCTCAGACCCGATCAGACCCCCACCGAATGCGGACGGTGGGATCAAGGCTGAGCCACGCGCTCGTCGGCAACCTGCCTGTGCTCGTGGACAAGCAGGCCCCGGTCACAGTGGATGCCGGCCGGCTCCCCGGGGTCTGACTCGAGGTTCGCCAGCGAAGGGATCGCCCCGTCTGCGCCATGACCGTGCGCCCGAGGGTTGACCTTCCCGCGTTTGTTCTACACAGTGGTAGACATGAGGATGCCAGGGGGTTTGGAGCTTGACGTGCTGGTCGCTGTCGCGCGGCACGACGGCGACGCCTATGGGCTGCTCGTGCGCAAGGAGGTCAGCAGCGCGCGGGGTCGAGAGCTGTCGGTCGGTGCGGCGTACACCACGTTGTCGCGGCTCGAGACCAAGGGCTTGCTGACGTCGCACTGCACCGATCCGTTGCCGGTGCGCGGCGGCCGCTCGCGCCGGGAGTACCGGCTTACCACCGCTGGGCGCGAGCTGCTGGCCGCTGAGCGGGAGCGCGCGGACCGACGGTGGGGCGCGACGCCGCTGTGGGGTCAGGCGTGAGCGCCGCACCGCGGGAAGCGGGAAGCACGACCGACCCGACGACCACCGTCTGCCGCGCCGGGGGGATCGAGCGCGCGCTCGAGCTGGTGCTCGCTGGGCTCGCCCGGGACGAGGACGAACTGCTCGGCGACCTCGCAGAGGGTCGCGCCGAGGTCGCGAGTGCGCAGGGGGAGCGCGCGGCACGGCGCTGGTGGCTGGCCCAAGCACTGAGAGCAGCGCCCAGTCTGGCGTGGCACGAGCTGGTGCACCGACCGGCGATGCTGCTGCTGGGCCTGGCGGGATTCGTCCTGTGGGTCTGGATGGTGTCCCTGGCCTACGCCCCTTCCGACGAGCAGGCCTACGACTTCGCGCACCCGGTGATTCCGTCGGTGAGCCGCGTGATCAGGGACACCGTCGTGGTCGGAACCGGCAACCTCCTCGCGGCCGCCATCGTCGGCGCCGCGGTCGCCGCACTGGCGCGCCGGGTACGGCTCGTCCCCGCGCTCGTCCCGGCGGCACTCATGGCGCTCATCTCGAGCCGACACGCCTTCTACATCGCGTACCGCCCCGGCACGTGCACGATCTCCAACAACGGCTCGCTCAAGGAGTGCTCCCTCGAGCTCGGCGCGTGGTCCAGGGATGTCGTGGTCCCGGTCCTCTGGCAGCTCCCGACCATGATGATCCTGCTTCCCCTAGCGACGGCTCTAGGCGGACTGGCGGTGATCGCCTGGTCCCGGCGGCGCCAAGCCAAGTCATCGGTGCGGCCTCCCGCCGAACCGGGACCCGCCTGAGCCTTCGAGCTCGTGACGGAGGCACGACGATCGTCAGCGGGGGCCAGATCGGATCCACCGCGCTGGCCGCCGAGCCGTCCAGCCGCAACCGTGCCACCGCCTACGTCCGCACATGCCGCTCATCGGCACGAGCGCCGACAGCGGCACGACCGTGCGAACGGTGCCGCCATGCCGGCCAGCGGCATGTGCGGGCGTAACCGCCGTCACAGGCCGCGGCGGCGAAGCCAGCGCGAGTGTTGCTCGGGCCGCCCCGTCTGACGATCGTCGGTACGTCCGTGGTCGCGGTGAGCGTCCTGAGCTTCGTCGCCGTGGTGGTGCCCGCCCTTGACGATCCCCGCATTCAGGAGTCGCATGATCAGGTGGATTCGGCGCCTACCCGACGAGGTGTGTCATGAGTACTCAGGACGAACGGGTCGCGGCGTTCCGTCACCTGCACTCCGCCGGCTGCTTCGTCATGCCGAACCCGTGGGACGTCGGCAGCGCACGGGCACTGGAGCAGCTCGGCTTCAGGGCGCTGGCAACCACGAGTGCGGGGCTCGCCTGGACGCTGGGTCGTGCCGACGGCCACGTGACCCTTGATCAGACGCTCGAGCACCTCCGTGCCGTCGTGGACGCCGTGGGCGTGCCCGTCAACGCAGACTTCGAAGGCGGTTTCGCGGTCGATCCGCAGGACGTGCATGCGAACGTGAGGCTCGCCGCGGCCACGGGGGTCGCCGGGCTCTCGATCGAGGACTCCACGGGCGACGGAGCATCTCCGCTCCACGACTTCGAGCTGGCCGTCGAGCGCATCCGGGCCGCCCGCGAGGCGATCGACGAGAGCGGTACGGGGATCGTTCTGACTGGCCGGTCGGAGGGCTTCCTCGTCGGGCGGCCCGACATCGACGAGACGACTCGAAGGCTGCGCGCGTATGCCGAGGCCGGAGCCGACTGCCTCTACGCCCCGCGGATCGGGACCCTCGAGCAGGTCGCGGCGATCGTCGCCGCCGTATCACCGAAGCCGGTGAACCTGCTCATCAATGCGCCGTTCATCACCGTCGCGGAGGCGGCCGCACAGGGAGTGCGGCGGATCAGCGTCGGCGGGACGCTCGCGCGCACCGCGTGGGCCGGCTTTCTGCAGGCGGCACAAGAGGTCGCGGAAACCGGGACGTTCTCCCGGTTCGAGGGGTTGCCGAACGTCGACGCACTGCTCAGCCCGCAGCCCGACGGATGAGGCCCGAAGACACTCGCGACCGCGCGTCCTGAGGGCTCGAGCGGGCATCAGTGCCGGGAGGCCAACCCCGCGACACCACAGCGGCGTCCCAGGCGTTGGCAAGGGTCCGGTTCACGGCCGTGGCGGTGCGCTCGCGGTGGCCGTCCACCAGAGCGGGGCGGCGTGACGTGGCCCGGTGTGGTCGCGGCACATTCGACGTCATGACGAGCACCCATGAGGCACGTAGCGAACAGCGCCGAGACCGGTGGGAGGCCGCCGCAAACTGGCCGCTCACCGGCGCGACTCAGAGAACGCGTCAGCGCTACTCGCAGGCGATGCCGTCCCCGTCGCGATCGAGTCCCGATAGGTATCCAGGATCGCCCGAGTGCAGGGGGTCACGCCTGCCGCGCGAGCCTCGGTGCAGCTGTTGAAGTAGACGACTGCGCGCGGCGCGACGGGTGGCCCAGTGGCTGTCTCGACGGGCGCCGGGACCACTGGGACGGGCTCAGGGGTGACCGTCGGGGTCGGGGTGACGGTCCCGGTCGGCTTCTCGACTCCGAGGGCGACTCCAGTTGCGTCGCCGGAACCGCCTGGTTCGAGGCATACGCGGCGCAGGCAAACGTGCTCGCCTCAAAGTCGGGCGGGCCTTACTCCTGCCCCTGCTGTGGGCACGTCACGCTCGCGGAGCGCGGGGGATACGAGACTTGCGGGGAGTGCGGTTGGGAGGACGACGGCCAGGACAACCACGACGCGCACGTCGTTCGCGGTGGTCCGAACCGCCATCTCAGTCTTGAGGATGCCCGCGCCGCCTACGTACAGGAGGGCGGCACTCCGCTTCCGCATCTGCCGCCGCCTGAATCGGCCTGAGCTCGTCGGCAGAAGCCCCTTCGGCGGCAGATCCGGGCGAGCGCAGCCGCCCGTTTGATGAGCTTGAACGCCACCGCGACACCGGCGGCGCGGGAGCCGGGGCCCTTGGTGACTCGCTGGCGAAGCCTGAGCTGGCGAGGGATTTCCACGCCATCGGCGTGAGGTCCCTCCCGGAGGAGCGCACGGCCGAGATCGCGGCCCGAACGCTCGCCCTTCCCGACGCTCGGAGCGTCGAGGATCTCACGCGCTGCTGACCTCGGCGGGGGAGCGCTGAGGTCGAGACAGTTGCCGCTCCCGGACTGTGTAGGTCAGGTGCGTCACCCTTGGGGAGGGCTCCGCGCGGACCGGCTCCAGGGCCACGCGGCCCGCGTCCACGCCCTCGAACAGGCGGATTCCGGAGCCGAACAGCACGGGTGAGAGCGCGATCGAGAACTCGTCGATCAGGCCGGCGTTCACGTACTCCAGGATCGTCGCGCCGCCGCCCGCGATGCGGACGTCTCGGTCGCCGGCGGCCTCGCGGGCCTGGTCGAGCGCGGACTCGATGCCGTCGTTGACGAAGTGGAACGTGGTCCCGCCCGACCGCTCCCAGGGGTCACGCTTCTCGTGCGTCACGACGAAGACCGGCGTGTGGAACGGCGCCTCCTCCGGCCACGCCTGCTCGCCGGCGTCGAACATGCGCTTACCCATCACGCTCGCGCCGGTGCGCTCGAACGTCTCCCGCACGATGTCGTTGTCGCGCCCCTCCTCGCCGCCCTCGCCCAGCTTCAGGTTCTCCCGCAAGAACCGCTGCGGGAGGATCCACTGCTGCAGTTCCATCCACTGCTGCCCCATCAAGTCCTCGAGGGACTCGGGCGCGATGAACCCGTCCAGCGACATCGACACGCTGAAGAACACCTTTCCGGCCATCAGTCCTCCGCTCCCTTCCGAACGATCTCGGTGACGTAAGCAGCCAGGTTGCTCAGGGTCTGCTGGCCGCCCACGATCGCGTGGTGCTTCTCGACCGCCTCGTCGCGCAGCTCCTTGGTGGGGAACACCGTGCGCATCTCGATCCGGGTCGCCGCGCCGTCGGGCGCGAACGTGAGGACCGACTCGAAGGCGTTCGGGTCGCCGCGGGACTCACCGTGCAGTAGCGCGATCCGCTCCGGCGGGGCGATCTCGGTCCAGGAGATCCACTCCTGGTAGTCCGTCCCGTCCGGTCCGTGCATCACGAAGTCCCACTCCCCGCCGACGCGGAACTCGAACGCCCGCGTGGTGGTGGTGAACCCCTCCGGTCCCCACCACCGCGACAGGTGCCGCACCTCGGTGAACGCCTCGAACACCAGCTCCCGTGGGGCACTGATGACCCGGGAGATCACGATCTCGCGGTCGGCCGTCGCTGACTGCGCCGAAGCGTCCCGTGCTTTCTCTGCCATCGGTCACTCCTCCTGCCTTGCCTGCTTGAGGTCCTGCACGTGCGCGTCCAGCCGGTCGAAGCTCTCGTTCCAGAACCGCTCGAACCCGCCGGTCCACTCGTGGACCGGTCGCAGCCCGCGGGCGTCAAGGCCGTACAGCCGCTGCTTGCCTGCCTTGCGGTCCCGCACCAGCCCGACCTCCCGGAGCACCCGCAGGTGTTTGGACGCCCCCGGCTGGGTCATCCCCAGCTCCTGGGCCAACTCGGTCACCGGCCGCTCACCCGCCCGCAGCAGCACCAGGATCTCCCGGCGCTGCGGCTCGGCGATCGCGTTGAAGACGTCCGACGTCGTCGCTGCTCGTGCCATGGGTGCCATCGTATGCCGTTATCGGCATGCGGCAGGCCGGAGGTACGCCGCGATGCCGACCAGCGGCATGTGCGGATGTCCGCACCGCCCTCATCCATCTGCGGCATGGTGGCATCGGGTTGCCTCCTTGCGCCTCTACGGTGACATGCATGACGTACGCCAACGTGGGAACCCTGGGATCGTTACCTGGCGAGCGCGACCGACTCGTTGAGATCCTGACGCGCCGCAGTGCTGATCTTGAGCAGGCCGGTTGTCTGCTGTACGAGGTCGGAGTCAACGACGAGCGGCCGGACACGGTGTTTGTGGCGGAGTTGTGGACTTCAGCCGCAGCGCATCAGAGCTCGCTGGAGTTGGACAGCGTGCAAGCGGCTATCCAGGAAGCTCGTTCGCTCCTGTCCGGGGAGATGGGCGGGTTCCGTTTCGAGGTCATGGGTTCCCCGCTACGAGACTGACTCCGTCACGCTGATGCTCGAGGCCCGTCCCGTCCCGGACGGGATCGTTTCCGGTCGGCCGCGGCGAGCGGATCGCGGGCATGATCGGACACTCGATCGGGAGCTATGTAGAGGCGACGCTGGGCGACGACACGCCGCGGCGTGCCCTGGTCAGTCACCGAGCCCGGCGACGACCGCCTCGCCACCAGTCCAGTTCGCCACGAGCGCCGGACCAGTAGTTGCGTCGCCTAGGTTGCGGACGATCCGCACGGTCGCGCTGTCCGCCGATGCCCCCGCCCTTGCGATCAGCCGCACTGTCGGCTCCCGGGTCCCGACCATCCGGCCGTCCTCCCACAGCTCGAGGACCGCCTGGTTCTGCTCACCCAGGACCGCCCGGCGGAAGCAATCGACCGCGACCGGGTCGGTGGTGCCGTCGTACACCCAACGCTGGCCCAGCTCGGAGTGCTCCATCGTGCTCACCAGCCGCGCCTCGCCAACCTTGAGTGGAGCGCCGCGGTAGGTGAACACCACGTGTTGCAGCTGCGCGCCGCGTCGTACCACGAACGCCTCGACGCCGACCTCGCCCGCGGGGTCGTCAAACCGGTAGCTGCCGAGCACCTCGACCGGCCCGCCGAGCACCGCCTCTAGCAACTCGGGCTTGGTCGGCCGGATCGTCGCAGAGGAGTGCACGATGGCCATGCTGCAAGACCATACAGATGGCTGGTCGCCGGATGCGGCGACCAGCCCCCCGATAGCACGCTCATCGGCATGACCGAGCGACCGCTTCGATGGCCGGATCGCTCAGTCTCGCCCGCGGGTGCGTCCGAGATCTTCGATGAGTCCGAACGGCGACGTCGTGGAGTTCCGCTTCAACGTGTAGCCATCGTCCGTTCCACGTCTGCCGATCGTGTCGGTGCGAAGGCGCGCGTGAACATGCATGTCGTGCCAACCGTCGGTGTGGAGCCCTGACGCCCGCAACGTCCCCTCGGGTACGAAGCCGGTGGCCGCGGCGACTCGGCACGACGCGGTGTTCCGCACCGAGTGCTGGAGCTCCAGGCGATGAAGGCCGACCGCGTCGAACGCCCACCGGCTGAGCGTCGTCACCGAGTCGGCTGCGACCCCGCGACGGCGTGCAGACGGAAGCACCCAGTAGCCCACCTCGGCGAACCCATCGGCGAGATCCAGCTCCCTGAACGCGACGCGGCCGATGGCGCTGCCGCCGTCGAGGCCGGTCACTGCCCACGACGCACCGGTCTCGGCAGCCCAGGAGCTGTGCCACTGGTGGATCGTTGCGGCCGCCTCGTCGTCGTCCAGAGAACGGCAGTGCCATCGCTGGATGTCATGGTCGGCGTAGGCCAGGACGAGGGTCGGTATGTCTGCATCGATCCAGGGCCGAAGCGCGATGGTCGAGCCCGTGAGGTGCGGTTGAGGTTGTGCGGAGAACGTGCCGACGGGGAGGTGCGGCGCTACGAGGAGAGGCACGTCACCATGATGGTCGTTGGGCTGCGCCGCTTCGCGCCGAACGCCGGCGACCGAACCGACCGCGCCCAGACGCCGACGTGACCGAAGTCCCTGGTGGCTCACGCAGCCGGCGCGCCACGGTGGACCATGACCACCGGACGTTCGTCCCGCGCACCGCTGATCTGGCGAGGGATGCGCAGGATCAACCGGGCTCCCGCGCGGATGATCGGACGAGGCCGCGGTCCGCGCGGCGTCGTGCTCCTGCTCACCACGACCGGTCGGCGATCGGGCCTTGAGCGGACGACGCCCCTGCAGTTCGAGGAGGCCGACGGCGTGATCTACGTGGCCTCCGCGCGGGGGTCGCAGGCCGACTGGTTCCTCAACGCCCAGGCAGATCCGCACGTCAGGGTGCAGATCGGGGACCGGCAGCTCGAGGGCGTGGCCGAGCCGGTCGTCGCGCCGGAACGGATCGCGGACTTCTTCCGGCTCCGCCTCGCCCGGCACCCGGCCATGGTGCGGCTGATGATGGCGGCCGAAGGGGTGCCGCCGTGGGCGAGCCCCGCGGCACTTGAACGGTTCGCCGGGAAGAAGGCCCTGCTGATCATCCGACCGCTCGCGGGCTCAGGGCGGCCCTGACCGAGCCCGAGTCCGGTTGTGCCCGGGACCCGGGGCCAGCACGCTTCGAGGTGTGACGACGTCGATCGGGGGCCTCGGGGCCGCGGGCGCCGGTCCGGCGATCCGGATCGAACCGGGCCGGGACCGATTCGCTCATGGACTACGTCGAGGCTGCCGACCGCCTCCCCGGCTGCCTGGCGTACGCGGCCGACGAGGTGGTCGGCGTCCTCCTCGTCGCGCAGCACTTCCCCGAGTCGGCCGAGATCCACCTCGTCGCGGTCGACCCCCGGTACCACCGGTGCGGCATCGGGCGGGCCCTGCTCGATGCGGCCGAGCGGGACCTCGCTGCACGGACTGTCCGCTTCCTGCAGGTCAAAGACCCTCGGGGCGTCCGACCCGAGCGAGGAGTACGCCCGTACGCGCCGGTTCTACCAGGCGCGCGGCTTCACGCCCCTCGAGGAGCTGGACGGGATCTGGCCCGGCAACCCGTGCCTGCTGATGGTCGAGGCACTGGGCCGGGCTGCGGTGCGGTGAGGGGCCGATTCGTCCCGTTCGGCTCGCGGACCACGGCCGGAGCCACCGATCGGACCGGCCGGGACGCGGACCTGGTACGCACCGTCCAGGCGGCACCTGGCCGACCGAAACGGGGCCGAAACCCCAGGTGTCAACGGATTCTGCTGCCGACCACCACGATGTCACCGCTGACCTGCGGGTCCTCCCGGTGGCCCGGTCTCAGATGCTGATACGTACCGCCCAGTATCGAATGTGTAACGATCCAAGATCATCAGAGCTGCTGTCCGTTTCGTGCCTTCCGCGGTGTGTAACCTCCCAATCACTTGTGACGAATCGTCGTGCACGCGAGGCCCGGTCGGTGATGCCGGCCCGGCCCCGGTTGCCGTGGTGCGTCTTACCCTTTCAGGAGGAACCTTGAAGATCAGGCGATTCGGCGCGGTTGGCGCCGCAGTTGCGGTGGCGGCCCTGGCCCTCACGGCGTGCACCGCTGCTGACCCCGGCGAGGGTGACACCCCCACCACCACCGAGACGGAGTCGGCCGAGGCCGACGTCACCAATGTGACGGTCGGCTGGAACCAGCCGATGTACTCCTACAACGAAGACAGCGACCACGGCAACGCCACGGCGAACGCGGTCATCCAGTACCTGACGCAGGCCGAGTTCGCGTACTACGACGCGAACCTCGAGCTCGTCCAGGACACCTCCTTCGGCACGTACGAGAAGACCTCGGACGACCCGCTGACGGTGACCTACACGGTCAATGACGGCATCAAGTGGTCCGACGGCACCCCCGTCGACGCCTCTGACCTGCTGCTCCAGTGGGCCGCCATCTCGGCGAACCTGAACGACGAGGTCACCTTCGACGAGGAGACCGGCGAGGCGATCGTCGCGGAGAACCAGGTGTTCTTCGCCTCGGGCACCCCGGGCATGGCGCTCGTGTCCCAGACGCCGGAGATCAGCGAGGACGGCATGTCGCTGACCCTCGTCTACGACAAGCCGTTCGCCGACTGGGAGAGCAACTTCGACACCGGCCTCCCGGCGCACGCGACCGCGAAGCTCGGCCTCGGCATCGAGGACCCGCAGGAGGGCAAGGACGCACTCGTCGCTGCCATCCAGGACAACGACCGTGCGGCGCTGGCCTCCATCGCCAACGCGTGGCGGACCGGCTTCGACTTCACGTCGACGCCCAGCGACCCGATCATGTACCTGTCCACCGGCCCGTACGTGCTCAGCGAGTACGTCGAGAACCAGTACCTGACCGTCGTGAAGAACCCGGAGTACACCGGGGACCACGAGGGCAAGGTCGACCAGATCACCGTGCGCTACAACGAGGACCCGCAGGCCCTCGTCCAGGCGCTGCAGAACGGTGAGATCGACATGCTGGCCCCGCAGGCCACGGCCGACACCCTCGCCGCCCTCGAGGCGATCGACGGGATCACGGTCAAGACGGGCATCGACAGCACCTATGAGCACGTCGACATGCAGATGACCAACGGTGGCCCGTTCGACGCGGCCACCTACGGTGGCGACGCCGAGAAGGCGCGCAAGGTCCGCGAGGCGTTCATCAAGACCATCCCGCGTCAGGCGATCATCGACTCGCTGATCAAGCCGCTCAACCCGGACGCCGAGGTGCGCAACTCGTTCATCCTCACGCCCGGTGCCCCCGGCTACGACGACATGGTGGCGCAGAACGGCTCCGACGCGTATGCCGAGGTCGACATCGAGGGTGCCAAGGCACTCCTCGCCGAGGTCGGCGTCACCGCGGTCGACGTGCGCTTCCTGTACGGCGCATCGAACGTCCGTCGCCAGAACGAGTACACCCTGATCCAGGAGTCCGCCGCGCAGGCCGGCTTCAACGTGATCAACGGTGGCAACGACGACTGGGGCTCGATGCTCGACCAGGCGACCGACCAGTACGACGCGGCCCTGTTCGGCTGGCAGTCCACGTCGACCGCGGTGACCGAGTCGGACGCGAACTTCCGCACCGGTGGGATGAACAACTTCTACGGCTACTCCAACCCGGCGATCGACGCGCTGTTCGACGAGCTGCAGGTCGAGACGGACCCGGCCGAGCAGATCCGGATCCAGATCGAGGTCGAGAAGCTCCTCTGGGCCGACGCGTTCGGCACCACGATCTTCCAGTTCCCCGGCGTCAACGCCTGGAACTCGGAGATCTCCGGTGTCGAGCCCATCGCCCTGAGCCCGACGATCTTCTACGGGTTCTGGAACTGGGAGAAGACCGCCTGATCTGATCGCCCTGGTGGCGCCCTGATCATCGGGCTGCACGGCACGGGGGGTGCTGGAGCGTTCGTGCTCCAGCACCCCCCGCTGCACGCGCGTTCGTTGGCAGGCGCCTTCGGTCGCTAGGCTCTCCCGGTCAAGCACTTGTGCGACCGGGGCCCCCAGTCCACTGCCTAAGAGGTCAAGCCATGCTCAACTTCGTCATCAGACGCTTCGCCTCGTCTGTTGCGGTACTGCTCGTCGCGACGTTCCTCATCTACGTCCTGGCCGACTTCGCGATGGACCCGCTCCAGGACCTGCGCGTCAGCACCGCCCCCAACAAGGCGGCCCTGATCGCCCAGCGCATCGCGGACCTGCAGCTCGACGTCCCCTCGCCCCTGCGCTACCTGGACTGGCTCCAGGGCGTCGGTGGGTGCCTCGTCGGTCAGTGCGACCTCGGCGAGGCGTGGCGGACCAACCAGGCCGTCAGCGCGGTGCTCGCCTCGGCCCTGATCGTGACGCTCAAGCTCGTCACGGTCGCCGTGATCACGGCCATGGCCCTCGGTGTGGCTGTCGGCGTCGTGAGCGCGCTGCGGCAGTACAGCGGCTTCGACTACGGCATCATCTTCCTGTCCTTCCTGCTGTACTCGCTGCCGACGTTCTGGGTCGCGGTGCTGCTCAAGCAGTGGGTGGCCATCGGGTTCAACGACTTCCTCGCCGATCCGAGCCTCAGCCCCTGGGTGATCCTTGCCATCGGTGCGGTGATCGGTGCGGTCTTCGCCGCCGCGATCGGTGGCGACCTGCGGCGACGGCTGACCACCTTCGGGATCGCCGCCGGGGCGAGCGGCGCGGTGGTCCTGTACATCTCGGCGACACAGTGGCTCAACGACCCCGGCTTCGGCCCCGTCGTGATCGCCGTCACCGGGGTCGGGATCGCCTACGCCGTGACGCTCGTGTCGACCGGTCTGCGCAACAAGCGCGCGCTGTACTCGGCGATCACGACCGCGCTGGTGGGGGCTGTGCTGTGGTTCCCGCTGCAGTTCCTCTTCCGCAGTGCGAGCTCGCCGATGATGGTCGGTCTCATGGTGCTCACCGTCGGCATCGGGATCGGGATCGGGCTGGCCTTCGGCGGCCCCGACCGTGGCCAGTCGGCACGGACGGCCGGCATCGTCGCCGTGCTCGTCGGACTCCTGATCTTCGCCGACCGCATCCTGCAGGCCTGGCGGCCGTACGCGGAGTCCTCCGTGATCAACGGGCGGCCGGTCCCGACGATCGGCTCGCAGACGCCCGGCCTGGCCGGCAGCTACTGGTCGGTGCAGCTGGACAGCCTGACGCACCTGATGCTGCCGACCATGGCGCTCATCCTGATCTCCTTCGCGAGCTACACCCGGTACTCGCGGGCGAGCATGCTCGAGGTGATGAACCAGGACTACGTGCGCACCGCGCGGGCCAAGGGCCTCACCGAACGCACCGTGATCATGCGGCACGCGTTCCGCAACTCGCTCATCCCGCTGGCCACGATCATCCCGCTGGACCTCGCGGCGCTCCTGGGTGGCGCGATCATCACCGAACGGATCTTCGGCTGGTCGGGCATGGGCACGCTGTTCCTCAAGTCCCTCAGCAACTCGGAGATCGACCCCCTGATGATCTATGTGCTGATCATCGGGTCGGTGACGGTCCTCGCCAACTTCGCGGCCGACCTGCTGTACGCGGCCCTCGACCCACGGATCCGGGTGAACGCATGAGCAACATCGAGTTGATGCTCCCGCCCGAGGGCGAGGACCGCCTGGAGAACGCGATCGAGCTCAAGGACGTCGAGGGCCTGTCCCAGGGCCAGGTCGTCTTCCGCCGGTTCGTCCGCCACAAGGGCGCGATGATCGGCATGGTCGTGCTGACGGCCATCGTCGTGCTGGCCACGACGTCGATCGGCTGGGGCCCGATCCCGGGCTGGTGGAAGGGCGGCGGATTCGGCGGTACGGGTCCCGTCGAGCTGCCCGGTGGCCACCCGACGCTTCAGCTGTGGGGCGAGAACGGTTTCTCCCTGGGCAACTTCCCGTTCGGCCAGGACGAGCTCGGCCGCGACATGTTCGCGCAGACGATGCGCGGGACCCAGCAGTCCCTCATGGTGATGGTCGTCATCGGGCTCATCTCGACGATCATCGGCATCTGCATCGGCGCGGTCGCCGGCTTCTTCCGGGGCCGCACCGACCAGCTGCTCATGCGCCTCACCGATGTCTTCCTGGTGCTGCCGACGATCGTCATCGGCGCGGTACTCGGCAGGCTGGTCGGCGCGGTCAGCGCCTTCCTGCTGGCCTTCACCCTGGGCCTGATCTCCTGGACGGGTCTGGCCCGGCTGGTCCGTGGCGACTTCCTGGCCCTGCGCGAGCGGGAGTTCGTCGACGCCGCGCGGGTCGCCGGCGCGTCCAACGTGCGGATCATCTTCAAGCACATGATCCCCAACGCCATGGGCGTGATCATCGTCAACACGACCCTGCTGATGAGCGCGGCGATCCTGCTCGAGACCGCGCTGAGCTACCTCGGCTTCGGCATCGTGTTCCCGGACATCTCGCTCGGTCAGCTGATCAACCTCTACCAGACGTCGTTCAGCACCCGGCCGTGGTTGTTCTGGTGGCCGGGCATGCTCATCGTCACGATCGCCCTGAGCATCAACTTCATCGGGGACGGTCTGCGCGACGCGTTCGACCCCCGTCAGCGGCGCATCCCGACCGCGCGCAGCCTCAAGCGCACGGCGCGTCGCGACGCACGGGCGCTCCGGTCGACGCAGATCGGCACCGTCGACGCCTCGGGTGTGAAGCGCTGATGGCTGCTGGTGTCAGGTCAGGGTGCCGGGACGGCGAGAGCCAGTGCGCTGAGCACGACGAGCGCGGCCAGCGCCACCAGGGTGCGCACGTGGGTGCGCACCTGGACCGGAGCCCCCTCCGGTCTGACCTCGTCGAGGTAGCCCGCCGCGGTCAGCCGGTCGCGGCGCGCCTCGACGGCGCCGACAGCCTCGCCCGACAGCCCGACCCGGTCGCCACCCGCGGCACCCGGCGCGGGCGCGGCGAACGCGGAGAAGGTCCGACCGTCGGTGGTGCGGACCGTCAGCGCCCACCGGGCGCTGACGTCGTCGAGGGCCGGCCACGGGACGTGCACGGTGCGCCACGGGTTCACCAGCAGCACGCCACCGTCGGACACCTCGACGAGCGGACGCCACAGGACGGTCCACGTCAGCAGCGCGAGCCCGCCGCACGGCCCCGCCACGCGCAGGGCCGCCACCGGGCCGGCGTCGATCGCCACGATGCCCAGCGTGAGCAGGCAGCACAGCGCGACCAGGGCGGCCAGCACACGGCTGAAGGTCGGACGGATCGTCTGGCTGGGTCCCATGCAGGGATTCTCGCAGTGCCGACGTCCTCGGCCCGTACGGCGGGCCATGTCGCCCGGCCGTCCACGATCGGAAGGAACGTGATCTTCGGTGACCAGTGAGACGGTGGCCACGACGACGGCGCGCACGGGCGAGCCGATCCTCGAGGTCCAGGCCCTCGGGGTCGAGTTCTGGGTCGACGGCGTGTGGTACCCCGCCGCGATCGACATGAGCTACGAGGTGTACCCCGGCGAGGTCGTCGCGATCGTCGGTGAGTCCGGCTCGGGCAAGACGCAGTCGTCGATGTCCCTGATCGGTCTGCTGCCGCCCAACGGTCGGGCCACCGGCAGCGCCAAGCTCGACGGCCGCGAGCTCATCGGTCTGAGCCACTCGAAGCTGCGGCACGTGCGCGGCAACGACGTCGCGGTGATCTTCCAGGAGCCGATGACGGCTCTGAACCCGGTCTACACGGTCGGCTTCCAGATCGTCGAGACCCTGCGCAGCCACCTCACCGTTGGCCCGAAGGAAGCGCGTGCCCGGGCGATCGAGCTGCTGCGCCTGGTGGAGATCCCCGAGCCCGAGAAGTCGGTCGACAAGTATCCGCACCAGCTCTCCGGTGGCCAGCGGCAGCGCGCGATGATCGCGCAGGCGCTCGCCCTCGACCCGAAGCTGCTGATCGCCGACGAGCCCACCACGGCCCTCGACGTGACGGTCCAGGCGGAGATCCTCAAGCTCATGCGGGACCTGCGGCACCGGATCGACTCCGGCATCATCCTGATCACCCATGACATGGGTGTCGTCGCCGACATGGCCGACCGGATCCTGGTCATGAAGGACGGCCGGGTCGTCGAGACCGGCGATGCCGAGCAGATCTTCGGGCGCCCGGAGCACCCGTACACCCGCGAGCTGCTCGCCGCCGTCCCGCACCTCGGTGCGCACACGGCCAAGGAGTCGGTCGAGGCGAAGGCGCACGCCGTCGCCCTGAGCGCGGGCACCCCGGTGCTCGAGGCCCGCGGCCTGGTCGTCGAGTACCCCAAGCGTGGGCGGATCCCGGCGTTCCGGGCCGTCGACGGCATCGACCTGAGCATCAACGCCGGCGAGGTCGTCGGACTGGTGGGGGAGTCGGGCTCCGGCAAGACGACCGTCGGACGGGCCATCGTCGGTCTGCTGCCGGCCGTCGGAGGAACCCTCGACGTCGCCGGTCACAGCATGGTGGGCATCTCACACAAGGAGCTGCGGGAGGTCCGTCAGCACGTGTCGATCGTGTTCCAGGACCCGGGTTCGTCGCTCAACCCGCGGCTGCCGATCGGCGAGTCCATCGGCGAACCCCTCCGGCTGCACAAGGTCGCCAAGGGCGCCGAGCTGCAGCGCCGGATCGAGGCGCTCCTCGACCAGGTGCACCTGCCACGCTCGATGCGCAACCGGTACCCGCACGAGCTGTCCGGCGGGCAGCGGCAGCGGGTCGGGATTGCGCGGGCGCTCGCCCTGAGCCCCAAGGTGCTGGTGGCGGACGAGCCGACGTCGGCGCTCGACGTCTCGGTGCAGGCGCGCGTGCTCGAGCTCTTCCTGGAGCTCCAGCGCGAGCACGGCTTCGCCTGCCTGTTCATCAGCCACGACCTCGCGGTCGTCGAGCTGCTCGCGAGCCGGATCGCCGTCATGCACCAGGGCAAGCTCGTCGAGTTCGGCTCCCGCGAGCAGGTCCTGACCGACCCGCAGGACGACTACACCAAGCGGCTGCTCGCTGCCGTGCCGGTGCCCGACCCGGCGGAGCAGCGGGTGCGCCGCGAGGCTCGCGACCGCATCCTCGAGGACGAGGCGATCAAGGCCGGCGTGCACCGGGCGCCCTCCGAGAGCTCGTACGTCGAGATCGAGGAAGAAGACCAGGGCTTCGGACCGCCTCGCTAGTCCAGCCGGTCCGTCGTCGCAGGTCAGGCACCCTTCCGGGTCACCCGGAGGGGTGCCTGACGGTGCTGGGGGGCAGCCGCGGCCAGTTGCCGGTAGAATCGGACGGCGCCTCATGATGCGGCGCGCTCCCCACCTTCTGAGATGAGTACCCGCATGCCTGTGCGCTCCGACCTGCGCAACGTCGCGATCGTCGCCCACGTCGACCACGGCAAGACCACCCTGGTGGACGCCATGCTGTGGCAGTCCGGTTCCTTCGGTGCGCACGCGCACGTGGATGTGCGGGCCATGGACTCGGGCGACCTGGAGCGTGAGAAGGGCATCACGATCCTGGCCAAGAACACGGCCATCAGGTACCGGGGCCCGGCTGCTGCCGCGGCCGGTCAGCCGGACGGGGTCACGATCAACGTCATCGACACCCCGGGGCACGCCGACTTCGGTGGCGAGGTCGAGCGCGGCCTGTCCATGGTCGACGGTGTCGTGCTCCTGGTCGACGCGAGCGAGGGTCCGCTGCCCCAGACCCGCTTCGTGCTGCGCAAGGCCCTCGAGGCCAAGCTGCCGGTGATCCTGCTCGTGAACAAGGTCGACCGGCCGGACTCGCGCATCTCGGAGGTCGTGGCGGAGTCCACCGACCTGCTGCTCGGCCTGGCCAGCGACCTGCACGACGACGTCCCCGACCTCGACCTGGACGCGATCCTCGACGTCCCCGTGGTGTACGCCGCAGCCAAGGCCGGTCGCGCGTCACGGACCCAGCCCGCCGACGGCACCATGCCCGACAGCCCCGACCTCGAGCCGCTGTTCGCGATGATCCTCGAGAAGATCCCGGCACCGTCCTACGAGGAGGGTGCCCCGCTGCAGGCGCACGTCACCAACCTCGACGCCTCGCCGTTCCTCGGCCGCCTCGCCCTCCTCCGCGTCTTCAACGGGACGATCCGCAAGGGTCAGCAGGTCGCCTGGGCCCGGGCCGACGGGACGCTGCAGACCGTCAAGATCACCGAGCTGCTCACGACCAAGGCGCTCGAGCGGGTCCCGACCGACCAGGCCGGCCCCGGTGACATCGTGGCTGTCGCAGGCATCGCGGACATCACCATCGGCGAGACGCTCACCGACATCGACGACCCGCGCCCGCTGCCGCTGATCAAGGTCGACGACCCCGCGATCTCCATGACGATCGGGATCAACACCGCGCCGCTGGCCGGCAAGGGCGGCAAGAACCACAAGGTCACCGCCCGTCAGGTCAAGGACCGTCTCGACAGCGAGCTGGTCGGCAACGTGTCGCTCCGCGTGCTGCCGACCGAGCGTCCCGACGCGTGGGAGGTCCAGGGCCGCGGTGAGCTCGCACTCGCCATCCTCGTCGAGCAGATGCGCCGCGAGGGCTTCGAGCTGACGGTGGGCAAGCCCCAGGTGGTCACCAGGGTCATCGACGGCAAGATCAACGAGCCGATGGAGCACATGACCATCGACGTGCCGGAGGAGTACCTCGGAGCGGTCACCCAGCTGCTGGCCCAGCGCAAGGGCCGGATGGAGACGATGTCGAACCACGGCACCGGCTGGGTCCGGATGGAGTTCGTCGTGCCGGCACGCGGGCTGATCGGCTTCCGCACCCAGTTCCTCACGGACACCCGCGGCACCGGGATCGCCTCGTCGATCGCGCACGGCTACGAGCCGTGGGTCGGCGCGATCGAGACCCGCACCAACGGCTCGCTCGTCGCGGACCGCCCGGGCAAGGTCACCCCCTTCGCCATGGTCAACCTGCAGGAGCGCGGGTCGTTCTTCGTCGACCCCACGCAGGAGGTCTACGAGGGCATGATCGTCGGCGAGAACTCGCGTAACGAGGACATGGACGTCAACATCACCAAGGAGAAGAAGCTCACGAACATGCGCGCCGCCGCCAGCGACACGTTCGAGAACCTCACTCCGCCGCGTCACCTGACGCTCGAGGAGTCCCTCGAGTTCGCCCGGGAGGACGAGTGCGTCGAGGTCACGCCGGACGTCGTCCGCCTGCGCAAGGTGGTCCTCGACCAGACCGACCGTGGCCGCCTCACGGCGCGCGCCAAGCGCGCCTGACGTCGCTGAGGTGCCCACCGGTGACGGTGGACACCCTGACCTGACGGGAGGGCCGTTGCCGGCTGAGGGATGCCTGCTTGCCGTCCACGCCCACCCCGACGACGAGACCCTGAGCACCGGGGCGCTGCTGGCGACCTGGTCGCAGGCCGGTCGGCCGGTGACTGTCGTCACGTGCACCCGCGGTGAGCGGGGCGAGGTCATCGGCGACGAGCTCGCCCACCTGGAGGGCGACGGGCCCGCACTCGCGGCGCACCGCGAGGGCGAGCTGGCCGACGCCTTGCGCGCCCTGGGGGTGAGCGACCACCTGTTCCTCGACCAGGTGGCGTCGTCCGACGTCGAGACGTCAGCGGCCCGGTACACGGACTCGGGCATGGCCTGGGCGGGCGTCGGTCGTGCTGGCCCGGCCGCTGCGCTGCCGGCCGGGGCCTTCGTCGCAGCCGACCTCGACGCCGCCGCGGTGCGGCTCGCCGCGGTGATCCGCGACCGGCGGCCCGATGTCGTCGTGGGGTACGAACCCGGTGGTGGCTACGGTCACCCGGACCACATCACGGCCCACCGCGTGGTGCAGCGCGCGGTCGTGCTCGCCGAGCTCGGCGAGCTCGCAGGCGCCGAGCCGTTCCGGGTCCCCGTCGTGCTCTGGGCCGTCCTCGACGCACAGCTCCTCCGGGCCGGTTACGCGGCCCTGGCTCCCCTTGCGCACGACCGTCTCGTCGGGCCCGACCCCACCGGCCCCCTGCCGGCCGGCGCGGTCGAGCCCGAGGTCGTCGACGTGCGCGTCGACGTCCGGCCGGTGGTCGATCGGGTGCTCGGTGCGCTGCGCGCCCACCGGACACAGGTCCATGCGGTTCGCGCGCACGGTGCCGGCCCGCTGCTCGGCAGTCTCGCGCTGAGCAACGACGTCCTAGCTCCGCTCCTGGCCGTGGAGACGTACCGGTACGCGGTGGGCCGCGAGCACGGGCCGGTCAGCTGGCCGGTGGGTGTGGCCGCGCGCGAGGGGTCCTGACCTGCGTCCCTGGGCGGTCCCGGCCGCCGTCCACGGCGACTGTGTAGCCTTGCGGCCGTGGAGATGCTGACCGGGCGCGTGCTCGCCCGCTGTACCGGAGCCGTCCTGGTGGGCGCCGTCATCGGGCTCGTGGGGACCGGCATCCATCGGTCGGCACAGCCGTTCGGCCTGGGCCTGGCGCTGCTGATCGTCCTCGTCGCGGCGGTGCTCGCTCGGGCCTGGGCGGGTTGGCTCGGGATGCTGTCCCTCGGCCTCGGCCTGGTGACCGTCATCGGCCTGCTCGGTCTGCGTGGACCCGGTGGCGACGTCCTGATCGCGGCGCAACCCATCGGGTACGCCTGGTACGCCAGCGCGTTGGTGATCGGGCTGGCCCGCCTGGCGCCGGCAGGATGGTTCAGCGAACGACCCGTCGGCGGCGCGCCCGAGTGACAGACGGCAGACATAGAATCGCGCGGGCGGGCGTCGGGCTCGCCGAGATGTGCAGGGGAGAACAGAGCCGATGACCGACGGACGACAGAACGACGTCGTTGACGACGACGCCCAGGTCGCTCCGCGCGAGGCCGGGACGGTCGAGAACCGACCCGACGAGGCCGTGGCTGACGACGCCGCGACTGACGGGGTCGTCGAGGTACCGACTGAGGCGGTGGGCCAGGAGCACGAGGACGCGCCGGCGCCAGACGTCGCGCGGGACTCGTCCGAGGATGGCGTGCCCGCGGCCGCCGAACCCGCTGTCGTGCCCACGGGAGCGAACGAGCCGGAGGTCTCGACCGAGCCGGCGGCGGCGCCCGAACCCACGCCCGCGGCCGAGCCCGAGTCGGCACCGGAGCCCGAGGCGATCGCCGCATCGGAGCCCGAGCCCGAGCACGCGGCGCAGCCGGAAGCTGCGGCCGCACCGGAGTCGGAGTCGGCACCGGAGCCCGTACCCGAGCCGGAGGCCGCACCGGAGCCCGTACCCGAGCTGGAAGCTGCACCGGAGCCGGAGCCGGAGCCGGAGCCCGCGCCCGCACCCGTGCCCGCGCCGGAGCTCGCGCCCGCACCCGTGCCCGCGCCGGAGCTCGCGCCCGAGCCCACGCCCGCACCCGAGCCGACACCCGCGCCCGCGGCCGCTGACGCCTTCGAGCCTGACGGTGCGACCGACCGGTGGAGCCCGCGGCCGTGGGACGCGCCGACCATGGTCATGCCCCCGATCGCTCCTGCACCCACCCCGGCTGTCGGGTCCCCGGCCGCGACGCCACCTCCACCCCCGCCGGTGCGGATCTCGCCCTTCGACCGCTCAGAGCTCTCCGACCGCACCGAGCTCCCGCCGGCCGACCCGTCGTCACAGTCGTCACCACCGCCTCCGGTCACCGCCGTCGCTGCCGCTGTGGGTGCGGTCGCCTCGGGCACGACCCGGACACCGGACCGCACCCGCACGCCGGAGCCGGACCAGGACCGGCACGACGACTCGCCGATGGACGTCTTCCCCAACGAGCACCGTCGTCGGCGGTGGCCGAGGGTCGTCGGTCTGTTCGCGGCGCTCGTCGTGGTCCTCGGTGGGCTCTACGTCGGAGCGCTGTGGCTCTGGTCCGACCGCGTGCCCCCGGGTGCGACGGTCGCGGGCGTCGAGATCGGCGGCCTGGCGTCGAACGAGGCCGTCGCCCTTCTGGACGACTCCCTGGCTGCGGCGTCGACGGAGCCGATCGCGGTCGCGGCCGGGGACAAGCGCACGGAGCTCGACCCGGTCGCCGCTGGCCTCGCCCTGGACGCCCAGGCGACGGTCGACGGGCTCACCGGCTTCGGCCTCGAGCCGAGCCGGCTGTGGCACCAGCTCTTCGGGACCGGCATCGTCCAGCCCGTCAGCGACATCGACGAGGCCGCTCTCGAGGTGGTCGTCGGCGAGGTCGCCGACGCCCTGGTGACGGAGCCGATCGACGGCACCGTGGTCTTCGTCGACGGTCAGGCCCAGGGCACGGAGGCGGTCGACGGCGCAGCTGTCGACCCCGAGGTCGCGGTCGGACGCATCACTGCGGGCTGGCTGACGGCGCCCCGGCCGATCGAGCTGCCCACGACGGTCACCCCGCCGACCATCACGCAGGCGGAGGTCGAGCGGGCCATCGACGAGGTGGGTCGTCCGCTGGCCGGCGCGCCGGTGAGCGTGGCCGTCGCCGACCAGATCGCCGAGCTGCCGGCCGATGTGGTCGCGTCGGCTGCGTCCTTCGTGCCCGACGAGGGCACCCTCGTGCTCCAGCTCGACGGTGCCCTGCTGGTCGAGGCGGTGACCGCCCGCACGACCAACCTCCTCACGTCCCCGTCGGATGCGTCGTTCGCCTTCGAGAACGGCGCCCCGGTGATCGTTCCCGGCATCCCGGGCACAACCCTCGACCCGGACGCCCTGGCGGCGGCGGTCGCAGTCGCGGCGACGGGTAGCGACCGCACGGCGCGGGTCGAGCTCGTCGAGACCGACCCGGCGGAGTCGACGGCCGAGCTCGAGGCGCTCGGCGTCACGCAGATCGTCTCGGAGTTCTCGACCCCGCTGAACAGCGAGCCGAAGCGCACAGGGAACATCGCCAACGGGGCGAGCATCATCAGCGGCACGCTGATCCGGCCCGGCGAGACCTTCAGCCTCACCGAGGCGCTGGGACCGATCGACGCCGCGCACGGGTTCGTCCAGGCCGGCGCGATCGTCAGCGGTGAGCACACCGACGCGTGGGGCGGTGGCCTGTCCCAGCTGTCGACGACCACGTACAACGCCGCGTACCTCGCCGGCTTCGAGGACGTCGAGCACCACCCGCACAGCGAGTGGTTCTCGCGGTACCCCGAGGGGCGCGAGGCGACGATCTTCACCGGCGTGCTCGACATGCAGTGGAAGAACAACACTCCCTACGGCGCGCTCGTGCAGTCCTGGGTCGAGGGGGGCCGGGTGTACGTGCGGATCTGGGGGACGCCGCACTGGACCGTGGAGTCGACCACCAGTGGGCGCTCGAACGTCGTCGCACCGACGACCGTCTACTCCCAGTCACCCACCTGCGAGCCGCAGTCGGCCGGCAACCAGGGCTTCACCGTGACCGTGACGCGTCGGGTGCTCCTGCAGGGGGTCGAGCAGGACACGGAGTCCTGGACGGTGCGCTACAAGCCGCAGAACACAGTGGTCTGCGGCCCGGCTCCGACCCCGGCCGGCTGAGCCCCTCGCGTCCCTCGCCGGCGTCGCTCAGGTCTCTCGGCGGCGCCGCCGGGGGACAGCCGGCGGCACGATCTTGCCCACCGCGATCTCGGCCGCGTCGACGGTGACCTCGCCGCGCCGGGTCAGGAGCCGTACCCCGTCCGGACCGGTGACCAGGACCTCACCCAAGACGTCCGAGTACCCGCCCTCCGGCAGGTGTCGGCGCACCACGACGCGGACCCCGACGGGCCAGGCCTGCCACGGGCCGCTCACTGCGGGCCGTCCGACGCGTATCGACTCACGTGGGGGATACTAGGTCCGGTGCGCCGGACGGCGCTGACTGCGCTCTCGGCATCCTTGGAGGGACCGCCCGTGACCTATGTGATCGCTCAGCCCTGCGTCGACGTCAAGGACAAGGCCTGCATCGAGGAGTGTCCGGTCGACTGCATCTACGAGGGCAAGCGCTCGCTGTACATCCACCCCGACGAGTGCGTCGACTGCGGGGCGTGCGAGCCGGTGTGCCCCGTCGAGGCGATCTACTACGAGGACGACGTCCCCGAGCAGTGGAGCGAGTACTACAAGGCCAACGTGGAGTTCTTCGACGTGCTGGGCTCGCCGGGCGGTGCCGCCAAGCTCGGCGAGATCGACTACGACCACCCGATCGTCGCGGCCCTGCCGCCGCAGACCGGCACGACGTGACGGTGACCCGTCCGCGTGGTACGCACTAGCGATGGGCCTCCTGACCGGTAGCCTGCCGGACTTCCCCTGGGACACCCTCGTCCCGTACGCCGACCGTGCCCGCATGCACCCGGACGGGATCGTCGACCTCTCGGTCGGCACGCCGGTCGACCCGACGCCCTCCCTGGTCCGCGAGGCGCTCGCCGCCGCGGCCGATGCGCCCGGCTACCCGACCACGCAGGGCACCGCCGAGCTGCGTGCGGCGGTGGTCGCGTGGTTCGCCCGGCGTCGCGGGGTCGCGGGTCTCACCCCGACGGCCGTGCTGCCGACCATCGGCTCCAAGGAGCTCGTCGCGTGGTTGCCGTCCGTGCTGGGACTCGGCCACGGCGACGTCGTCGTGCACCCTGA
Organism: Cellulomonas sp. KRMCY2; assembly: GCF_000526515.1. Taxonomy (NCBI): domain Bacteria; kingdom Bacillati; phylum Actinomycetota; class Actinomycetes; order Micrococcales; family Cellulomonadaceae; genus Cellulomonas; species Cellulomonas sp. KRMCY2. The sequence goes on along the minus strand of NZ_JAGF01000001.1, from coordinate 220,009 downwards.
GGCGGCCTACCCCACCTACGACGTCGGCGCCCGACTGGCCGGGGCCTCGGCGCTGCCGGCGGACGACGTCGCAGCATGGTCCGGGCGGGACGACGTCCGGCTGGTCTGGGTGAACTCGCCGTCGAACCCGACCGGGCAGGTCCTCGGGGTCGACGAGCTGCGCGGTGTGGTCGAGGCCGCGCGACGGATCGGCGCCGTCGTCGCGAGCGACGAGTGCTACGCCCTGCTGGCGTGGGACGAGCCGTGGGCGAGCGGCGGCGTGCCGAGCATCCTCGACCCGCGGGTCTGCGGTGGCCGGCACGACGGCCTGCTCGCCGTGCACTCGCTGTCCAAGCAGTCGAACCTCGCGGGGTACCGTGCGGCCTTCGTCGCGGGCGACCAGGATCTCGTCCATCGGCTGCTCGAGGTCCGCAAGCACGCCGGGATGATGGTGCCCGGGCCGGTGCAGGCGGCGATGGCCGTCGCGCTGGCCGACGACGCCCACGTCGACGCCCAGCGCGAGCGGTACCGCAGACGGCGGCGGGTGCTCGTCGAGGCGTTCGAGGTGGCGGGGCTCGAGATCGACGCGTCGCCGGCCGGGCTGTACCTGTGGGTTCGGGCGGCAGGCGCCGGGCAGGACTGCTGGCAGACGGTCGCCGACCTGGCCGACCTCGGCATCCTCGTGGCACCGGGCTCGTTCTACGGGCCCGCCGGCGCCCGCCACGTGCGGGTCGCGCTGACGGCGTCGGACGAGACGGTCGTGCGCGCAGCGGCCCGGCTGACCGGCGCCTGAAACTGTCGTCGGCGGCCGCAAAGTCTGCTTTACTTGGCCTTGACCTGAGCATGGCCAGGACCCAACCGGCCCCTGTGTGACACGGATCACGTCACAGTCGGGACGTTCTACCCATGCTCGATTGTGCTCCCAGCCCTGCCCGCAGGTACCGTCATCGTGGCCGACGACGCCCACGCAGCACGTCTGGACCCCGCCATCTCACCACCGGTGCCGAGGGTCCGCGAGGAGGAACCATGACTGACATCGCGACCGCTATCGCACCTGTCTCGCTGACCGTGGGTGACCACGAGATGCGCCTACCCGTGGTGAAGGCTTCAGTCGGCAACGACGGAGTCGTGGTCTCGTCGTTGCTCAAGGAGACGGGCCTGGTCACCGTCGACCCCGGTTTCATGAACACCGCCTCGTGCGAGTCGGAGATCACCTACATCGACGGCGACAAGGGTGTCCTGCTCTACCGCGGCTACCCGATCGAGCAGCTCGCCGCGAAGTCCTCGTTCCTCGAGGTGTCCTACCTGCTCACGCACGGCGAGCTGCCGACATCCGACCAGCTCTCCTCGTGGATCGAGCGCGTCGAGCGGCACACGCACCTGCATGACAACTTCAAGGCCCTGATCGGTGCCTTCCCGACCAACGCGCACCCGATGGCCGTCCTGTCCAGCGCGGTCTCGGCGCTGCCCGGCTACTACCCGGAGGCCGCCGACCCGTTCGACCCGGCGACCGTCGAGCTCGCGACCGTGCTGCTGCTGGCCAAGGCTCCGACGATCGCGGCCTATGCCTACCGTCGTTCGGTCGGCCAGCAGATGATCGGCCCGGACCGTGGTCGCGGGTACGTCGCCGACTTCCTGCGGATGGCGTTCCAGCCCAACGGTGCGTACTACGACGTCGACCCGACGACGGCCAAGGCCCTGGACCTGCTGCTCCTGCTGCACGCCGATCACGAGCAGAACTGCTCGACGTCGACGGTGCGCATCGTCGGGTCGAGCCACGCCAACCTGTTCGCCTCCGTCTCGGCCGGCGTCAACGCGCTGTCCGGGCCGCTGCACGGGGGAGCGAACGAGGCAGTGCTCCAGATGCTCGACGAGATCAAGGCCGACGGGGGCGACGCCACCGACTTCATGCGGCGGGTCAAGGCCAAGGAGGACGGTGTGCGCCTGATGGGCTTCGGGCACCGGGTCTACAAGAACTACGACCCGCGGGCCGCGATCGTCAAGCGGGCAGCCGACGAGGTCCTGTCCCAGCTGGGCAAGCGGGACGAGATGCTCGACATCGCCATGCGCCTGGAGGAGATCGCCCTCAGCGACGACTACTTCATCGAGCGCAAGCTCTACCCCAACGTCGACTTCTACACCGGCCTGCTCTACAAGGCGATGGGCTTCCCGACGAACATGTTCACGCCGATCTTCGCCGTCGGCCGGATGCCCGGCTGGATCGCCCAGTGGCGCGAGATGATGCTCGACCCGGCGACCAAGATCGGCCGCCCCCGGCAGATCTACACCGGCCCGACGGTGCGGGACTACCCCGAGCCCCTCGCACGCTGAGGTCGGCGGTCAACCGGCGACGGTGATCCGCACCTGACCCGCGGGGACGGGCTCACCCTCGTTGCGCACCCACGCGCCCTCGCTGCGGTCCCAGGTCCGGTCCGTGTGCTGGACGCGCGTGATCTCCAGCGGTGATGCGACCGACACGGCCCAGTGCGCCACGGCCCACCCGAGCCGCTCGCCGTCCTCCGGTGAGCCCGCCATCGACGTCGCGTCCACCTCGACGACCCCGTCGGCGTCGACGACGGTGGTGAGCCCGCCGAAGTCCCGCGCGACCCGGGCGACCACGCTCTGCGGGTCGCCGGCGGCGTCCGGCTCGTCGAGCGTGCACGTGATCGAACCTGCGGTGTAGCCGTACATCGCCGACGCCCAGGCCCGGGAGCTGGCCTCGTGCTGGGCGTACGCGTCCGGGTAGCCCGAGTGCTGGACAGCCTGGGCGGCCTCCGTGACGGGCAGCTCCTGATAGCCGTCGACCCGCACCAGTGCGTCGTAGAACGCGTTGGTCGAGTACACCGGGTCCATGATCTGCTCGACCGAGCCCCAGCCCTGCGACGGGCGCTGCTGGAAGATGCCGATCGAGTCCCGGTCGCCGTGGTCGACGTTGCGCAGCTTCGACTCCTGCAGGCCGGTCGCCAGCGCGATGGTGGTCGCCCGGGCCGGCAGCCCGCGCTGGAGGCTCGTCGCCGAGAGCAGGGCTGCGGTGTCGGCCTGGTCCGGGTCCAGGTACCACGACGTGCCGTCCGAGAGCGCCGCGCACCGCACGACCAGCGGCACGGCATCCAGGTGCCGCAGGTACGCGGCGACCCCTACCGCAGCGCCGGTGACTGCGGTGGCGAACACGGCCGTCCCGGCGACGGCGCGCACGACGGCCCGGCGGCGTCGGGCAGCGGGTGTCAGTGGCATCGGTGGCTCTCGGGTCAGGGGTGCAGGTGTCGGTCGGTCACTGTGAGCACTGTGAGCACTGTCAGTTCGTGTGCAGCTCGGGATTGAGGTCGATGCCGACACCGGTCCGGCGCAGCACCTCGACCGCACCGGAGACGGAGTTGCGGCGGAACAGCAGCCCGTTGCGCCCGGTCAGCTCACGGGCCTTGACGACGCGTGGCCCCGGCGCGCCAGGGTCGGCAGGCAGGTCGTCGAGCACGTCGTCGTCGACGACTGTCACCTTGGTGCCGGCCGTGACGTACAGGCCCGCCTCGACCACGCAGTCGTCACCGAGCGGGATGCCGAGGCCCGAGTTCGCCCCGAGGAGCGACCGGCGACCGAGGGCGTTCGTCTCGCGGCCGCCGCCGGACAGGGTGCCCATCATCGATGCGCCGCCGCCGATGTCGCTGCCGTCCCCGACGACGACCCCGGCCGAGATCCTGCCCTCGACCATGGAGACGCCGAGCGTGCCGGCGTTGAAGTTGACGAAGCCCTCGTGCATGACCGTCGTGCCCTCAGCCAGGTGCGCCCCGAGCCGGACCCGGTCGGCGTCCGCGATCCGGACGCCGCTGGGCAGCACGTAGTCGACCATCCGCGGGAACCTGTCGACCCCGTAGACGGTGGGCGCGGTGCCGTGCGCGGCGCGCATCCGCAGCCGGGTGTCCTCGAAGTTCTCCGGGGCGCACGGCCCGCGGTCGGTCCACACCACGTTCGGCAGCACGGCGAAGATGCCGTCGAGGTTCTGCCCGTGCGGCGGGACGAGCCGGTGGGACAGCAGGTGCAGGCGGAGGTAGGCGTCGGCCGTGCCGGACGGCGGGGCGTCGAGGTCGATCTGCGTCGTCACCACGACGGTGCGTACCTGGCGGGCGTCGTCCGTGGTCGTGATGGCCTCGAGCCGGGCGAGCAGCGCTGTCGACGCGTCGTCGTCCGTCGTCGGGCCGAGGGCTGGCTTCGGGTACCAGACGTCGAGCACCTGGTCGGCGCCGATCGGACCGCGGCCGGTGAGCACGGTGGCAAGGCCGTGCCCCCAGGCGATGCGTTGTGTCATGGCCGCAATCCTAGATGTCGGCCCCCGCGCGTCCTGCTCTGCGAGACGCGCGTCGCGCACGGTGTGCAGACGGCTGATCTGCCCGCGAGGGCCGCGAGGGCCGCGTGGGCACACCTGTGGTCTGCCCGGAGGGCCGGGCCCGCGCAGTAGTGTCGGGGGCTGTGACTGCGACCCCACCGGCCCGGCCGGCCCTGCCACCCACTCCGGCCGACGGCCTGGTGCTCGACCTGCACGGTGACCTCGTGGCGTTGACCCGCGTCCTGTGCGACACCCCGTCGGTCAGTGGTGCGGAGCGCGTGCTGGCCGACGCCGTCGAGAGCGCCCTGCGCGGGCTGCCCCACCTGGAGGTCCTGCGCGACGGCGACGCCGTCGTGGCCAGGACCCGGCTCGGACGTGCCGAGCGGGTCGTCGTCGCCGGCCACCTCGACACCGTCCCGGTCGCCGGCAACCTGCCGACCGAGCTCCGCCCCGCGTCCGGTGCGCCCGGTGCGCCCGGTGCGCCCGGTGGGGACGGGTCGGCGGGAGCCGAGCTGTGGGGCCGGGGCACTGTCGACATGAAGGCCGGTGTCGCCGTCCAGCTCGCGCTGGCCGCCGCCGTCACCGAGCCGACCCGCGACGTGACCTGGGTCTTCTACGACCATGAGGAGGTCGATGCCGCGCTCAACGGCCTCGGGCGCCTGGTCGCCCACCATCCCGACTGGGTCAGTGGCGACTTCGCCGTCCTGTGCGAGCCGACCGCGGGTGCGATCGAGGGTGGCTGCAACGGCACGCTGCGCGCCGAGGTCCTGGTCACGGGGAAGGCCGCGCACTCGGGCCGGGCCTGGCTCGGGGTCAACGCGGTGCACGACGCGGCTCCGGTCCTGGCCCGGCTGGCCGCCTACTCCCCGCGGACGGTCGAGGTGGACGGGCTGGTCTACCGCGAGGGCCTCAACGCCGTCGCGATCCGGGGTGGGATCGCCGGCAACGTCATCCCCGACGAGTGCGTCGTCACGGTGAACTACCGGTTCGCGCCGGAGCTGTCCCTCGATGAGGCGCAGGCGCACGTCCGCGAGGTCTTCGAGGGCTACCAGGTCACCGTGATGGACGGCGCGGCCGGCGCACGGCCGGGCCTGAACCACCCGGCGGCGGTCCGATTCGTCGAGGCGGTCGCCGGGCTGACCGGGCGTCCACCGGCCGCGAAGGAGGGCTGGACCGACGTCGCACGCTTCACGGCGCTCGGCGTGCCGGCCGTCAACTTCGGCCCCGGCGACCCCACGCTGGCGCACGCGGACGACGAGCGCTGCCCCGTCGACCAGATCCACACCTGCTTCGCCGGCCTCCGCGCCTGGCTGACCTCCTAGAGTCGGGACCATGACCCCAGACGCCCGCCCCTTCGGCAACGGCTACCGCAAGGGCCCGGTGCTGCTGCGTCGCGGCCAGGTGCCGTCCACCACGAGCGACCAGGCCCTGCTCGCCCGGGCCGGTGCCGCCGACTGGCTGCACCTCGACCCGTGGCGCGTGATGCGGATCCAGAGCGAGTTCGTGGAGGGCTTCGGTGCACTCGCCGAGGTGGGTCCGGCGGTGAGCGTGTTCGGCTCGGCCAGGACCAAGCCGCACGAGATCGAGTACGCCTGGGGTGAGCAGGTGGGTCGTGGGCTCGTCGAGGCCGGCTTCGCCGTGATCACCGGCGGCGGACCCGGAGTCATGGAGGCCGCCAACAAGGGCGCCAACGAGGCGGGCGGGCTCTCGGTCGGCCTCGGCATCGAGCTGCCCTTCGAGCAGGGCATGAACCGCTGGGTCGACCTCGGCGTCAACTTCCGGTACTTCTTCGCGCGCAAGACGTGCTTCGTCAAGTACTCGCAGGGCTTCGTCGTCCTGCCCGGCGGGTTCGGCACGTTCGACGAGCTCTTCGAGTCGCTCACTCTCGTCCAGACCCACAAGGTCACCGAGTTCCCGATCGTGCTGGTCGGGACCGCGTACTGGCAGGGTCTGCTCGACTGGCTGCGTGGACCGGTCGTCGATCAGGGCACGATCAACGCCAAGGACCTCGAACTGATCCAGGTCGTCGACGACCCGGACGAGGCCGTGCGGCTGGTGTGCGAGCGCGACGCCCAGCTGCGTGCCGCCGAGGAGGAGGCTGCGACCGCGTACGCCGCCGCGGAGGAGGCAGCCGGGCGCGCCTCGTCCGAGCGGTGAGCGCGCGGGCCGGCGTGCCACCGCGGGGCGTGGCGCTGCGGTTGCGAGGGCGGGTGCTCGCCGCCGACCGACCTGCGGTGATGGCTGTCGTCAACCGGACGCCGGACTCGTTCTACCCGGAGGCCCGCGCGGCCGACGACGACGCGGCCCTGGCTGCCGTGGCTCGTGCTGTCGCGGACGGCGCCGACCTGGTGGACATCGGTGGGGTCCGCGCCGGGCGTGGGCCGGACGTCGACGTGCAGGAGGAGATCGACCGCGTCGTGCCACTCGTCGGACGGGTCCGCCGGGCGTTCCCCGACCTGCCGATCAGCGTGGACACCTGGCGGTCGGACGTGGCGCAGGCCGTGGCCCTGGCCGGCGCCGACCTGCTCAACGACACCTGGGCCGGCCACGACCCGTCCCTGGTCGGTGTCGCTGCGGCGCACGGCCTCGGGGTCGTCTGCTCGCACACCGGCGGGCTGGTGCCTCGCACCGACCCGCTCCGCCCGCAGTACCCGCTGCCGGACGAGCCGGAACCGGCCGACGCGCTCGACGGCGTGCTCGTCGACGTGCTCGCGACCCTGTCCCTCGCTGCGGGCCGCGCGGTCGCCGCCGGCGTCGACCCGCAGTCGGTGCTCGTCGACCCCACGCACGACTTCGGCAAGACCACCTGGCACTCGCTGCACCTGACCCGGCGGACGACCGAGCTCGTCGTCCTCGGGTTCCCCGTCCTGATGGCCCTGAGCCGCAAGGACTTCGTCGGGGAGTCGCTCGACCTGCCGGTCGACGAACGCCTCGAGGGCACGCTCGCCGCCACCGCCGTCGCTGCCTGGCAGGGCGCGTCGGTGTTCCGGGCGCACGACGTGCGCGCGACCCGCCGGCTGGTGGAGATGATCGCCGTGCTGCGCGGCGACCGTCCCCCGGCCCGCGCCGTCCGCGGACTGGCCTGAGCCGGTGGGACCGCCGGCTCCTCCGGTGCCCCCGGCGCCGGCCGTGCGCGGGACGTTGCGCCCGGCGTTGCGCCCGGCGCACTGGCCGTGGTGGGTCCAGGTGCTCGCCGTGCACGGCGCCGCGCGGGTCGTCAGCGCCGTCATCCTGATCGCCGTCGCCGGGACCCAGGCCGCCAACCCGTGGACGGACGCGGCGCCCTCGTACCCGCACTACGCGGGTCTGATGTGGGACGGGAGCTGGTACCGCACCATCGCCGAGACCGGCTACCCCGACGGCCTGCCGGTGGGCGCCGACGGGCGTGTCGTGCAGAACGCCTGGGCCTTCTTCCCGCTGTTCCCGATCCTCGCGCGTGCTCTCATGGGCATCACAGGTGCGCCCTGGCACGTCGTCGCCCCGACGCTCGCCCTCGTCCTGTCCGGTCTCGCGATGCTCGTCGTCCACCAGCTCGTCGACGCCGCGACCGGACGCGCCGCGATCGGACCCGCCGCGATCGCGCGCGCCGCGACCGGACGCGCCGCGACCAGGGGACCGGCCGGGATCGCGGAGCCGGTCCGGCGCGCACTGCCGCTGGTCACCGTCGCCGTCCTGACGACCTTCGCCTCGGCACCCGTCCTGCAGGTGGCCTACACCGAGTCCCTCGCCCTGCTGCTCCTGGCCGGTGCGCTCTGGTGCCTGGTCCGGCGCCAGTACCTGCTCGCCGTCCCGGTCGTGATCGCACTCGGGCTCACCCGCGCCGTGGCGCTGCCGGTGGCCGTCGCCGTCCTCGCGCACGCGGTCGTCCGGCTGCGCCGGTCGCGGGCCGGCGCAGCGCCGTGGCCGCGGCGCGAACGGGTCGAGCTCGGCGTGCTCGCTGCCGCGACCGTCGGTTCCGGGCTCCTGTGGCCCGCGTTCGTCGGTTGGGCCACGGGCGTCCCCGGCGCCTACACCCAGACGCAGGCCGCGTGGCGCGGGCGTGGTGAGGTCGTCCCGCTGGTGCCGTGGTTCGACGTCGCCCGATGGCTCGTCGGCGGCTGGGGTCCGGCACTGGTGCTGGTCGTGGTCGGACTGCTCGTCCTGGCAGTCGTCTCGCGACCGGCGACCAGGATGGGGCCCGAGCTGCACGCCTGGACGGCCGGCTACCTCGCGTATCTCGTCGGTGTGCTCGAGCCGGGCACCAGCCTGGTCCGGTTCCTCCTGCTCGCGTTCCCGCTCGCCGGGGCGATCGCCCAGGTGGCGCTGCACAGCCGATGGCCGCGCACGGCCCTCGCGGTGGTGCTGCTGCTCGGCGTCGTCGGGCAGGTCGCGTGGGTCGGTCTGCTGTGGCGACTGGTCCCCCCTCGGGCTGGCCGCCGTGATCGGGTCCCGCGGTGCGCCGGTGGTGAACTAGACTGATCTCGGACATCCGTCCTCTCAGCCGCCCACCGTGAGCGCCTCGGCCTGTGCCGACCGCCCCAGGTCCGGGTGCTGGAGGTCGGGACGAGACAGACGGGGAGGAGCCACCGATGGCTGCGATGAAGCCGAGGACCGGTGACGGACCGCTCGAGGTCACCAAGGAGGGACGCGGCATCGTGATGCGCGTCCCGCTGGAAGGTGGCGGCCGTCTGGTCGTCGAGCTCAACGCGACCGAGGCTCGCGAGCTGGGCGAGGCACTCACCTCCGTCGTCAGCTAGACCGACGGCCGGCTGAGCAGCGCTGTGGCGGGTCCTGGGCGTCGACGGCCGTCCGAACGACGCCAGACGCCGGTGTCTCTCGTCGCACCCCTGCCCGAGGTCGTCGTGTCACGGGGCAGCGTCCTGAGCACGCAGCTGCTCACCGGACCGGAGGTCGACGCACTCGTCGTGCCGGTCGCACCCCCGGCAGAGGGCGACGAGGGTGTGCAGCCCCGTACCGGTACGGCGGACGCCGCAGCCCGGTTCGGCGTCGACCTGGGTGAGCTGGCCGATCGGCTCGAGATGACCGGGGCGGCCGGCGACGCCACGACGCTGCACCTGCCCCGCAGCGCTTCGGTCGAGCGTGAGCTGCCGTGGTCGCGGCTGCCTGCCACCGTCGTCGTCGTGGGCGTCGGCGCGGGAACCCTGCAGGACCTTCGCCGGGCCGGTGCCGCGATCGCCCGCTCGACGCGGGGTATGCGCCGGGTCGTCACGACGGTCGGCGCAGATGCCGGCAGCGACGGCACGCGGGCGCTGGTCGAGGGCTACCTGCTCGGTGCGTACCGCCATCCCACCCGGGCGACCGGGAAGCCGGCGAAGGCACCGGCCGCAAGCCTCGTCCTGCTCGGTCGGTACACGCAGGCGGCCGTCGACGCCGCCGGCCTGGCCGCGATGGCGACCTGGACCGCCAGGACTCTGACCGTGACACCGTCCGACACCAAGAACCCCGCGTGGCTCGCCGAGCGCGCCGCCGAGCTCGCCACCGCCGCAGGTCTGACCGTCGAGGTCCTCGGACCCCAGGAGCTGGCTGCGCGCGGCTTCGGCGGGCTGCTCGCCGTCGGCGGTGGGTCCGCGACCGGGCCGCGCCTCGTCACGGTCCGCTACGAGCCTCCCGCACCTGCTCCGACCCGGAACCGGGCCGGGACGGCAGCCGGACCGGCGCGACCGGGATCGACCCCACGGCACATCGTCCTGGTCGGCAAGGGCATCACCTACGACACCGGCGGGATCTCGATCAAGCCGCGTGAGTCGATGGTGCCGATGAAGACGGACATGGCCGGCGCTGCCGTCGTCCTGGCCACCGTCCTCGGCGCGGCCGCGGCCGGGGTGCAGCACCGGGTCACCGCGCTGCTGCCGCTCGCCGAGAACGCCTTCGGCGGGTCGTCGTACCGACCCGGTGACGTGCTGCGGCTGTACGGCGGGACCACCGTCGAGATCACCAACACCGATGCCGAGGGTCGCATCGTGCTGGCCGATGCGCTCAGCCATGCCGACGCGGACCTCGACCCGGACGTCCTGATCGACGTCGCGACCCTCACCGGCGCAGCCACCCTCGGGCTCGGCAAGCAGCACGGCGCCCTGTACACGGCCGAGGACGCGTTGGCCTGTGCGCTGCAGGACGCCGGCGACGAGACCGGTGAGCTGCTGTGGCGGATGCCGCTGGTCGCCGACTACCGCCCGGTCCTCGACTCGGACGTCGCGGACCTCCGGCACGTCCCGGTCGACCCGCACGTCGGTGGCGGCTCGATCACTGCCGCCCTTTTCCTGCAGCGCTTCGTCGGTGACCGACGATGGGCCCACCTCGACATCGCCGGGCCGGCCCGCGCGACGGCTGCGAGCCACGAGCTGCCGGAGGGTGCCACCGGCTTCGGTGCCCGGCTCCTGCTGCGCTGGCTCACCCAGCTGCGCTGAGCCACCCGGCTGCGCTGAGCGCCGGTCGCATCAGACGCGTGCGGCGAGCAGCAACCCGTCTCCGCTGGGAACGAGGGCGGGCAGCACGCGGGCGTCCTCGCGGAGCGTGCGCGCCACCTCCCGCAGCGCGGTGGTGACCTCGTCGCGACGGGCCGGGTCGGGCACCAGGTCGTGACCGAGCGCATGCGCCACGGCCAGCACACCGCCCGGGCGCAGCAGGCGCAGGGCCTGCTCGACGTGCTCGGCGAGCTCGAGCGGGTCGCCGTCGACCAGGACGAGGTCGTAGGCCGCATCCGTCAGCCGTGGCAGGACCTCGGACGCGCGTCCGGTGATCGTGCGGGCACGGGTGGGGCGGATGCCGGCCTCGGTGAACGCCGCCTTGGCGGCGCGCTGGTGCTCGGCCTCGGAGTCGATGGTCGTGAGCACCCCGTCCGGGCTCATCCCGCGCAGCAGCCACAGACCCGAGACACCGGCTCCGGTGCCGATCTCGACGACGGCGGTGGCCCGCAACGCGGCTGCGAGGAGCTGCAGGAGTGCGCCGGTCCCGGCGGAGACCGAACCGCAGCCGAGCTGCTCGCTGCGGTCCGTGGCCCGGAGCAGCGCCTCGTCGAGGGAGCGGAAGTCCTCGCTGTAGGCCCAGCTCGCAGCCTTGTCGGTGGAGATGGTGGCCTCCTGGTGCACGTCGCCGGATTCGGGGCGCCTCGATGCTATCCCCGGCCGCGTGGCACGGGTCGGGCGAACCGCCGCGGGACCGGGAACACCGCTGCTGCCCCGGGCGTTGCCACGGTGCGGACTCTGGGAGACTGGAAGCCTCCGCAGACACGTCGAGGACCCTGGAGGCAAGCACGGTGCGAACGGGACTGCGCGAGCCGAGGGCTCTGGACGCGGCCACGGCGCCCGCTGCCGGTGCCCGGTCCACCGTCGAGGTCGTGCCCGCTGCCGGCGTGCCCGTGCCCGCCGCAAGGCCCGCTGCCGGCATGCCCGTGCCCGCTGCCGGGCCCGCTGCGGAGACCGGACCTGTCGCGGCGCCGTACGAGCCGCCCAGCTGGGAGCAGATCGTCACGGAGCACTCGGCGCGGGTCTACCGCCTGGCCTACCGGCTCAGCGGCAACCAGCACGACGCGGAGGACCTCACACAGGAGACGTTCATCCGGGTGTTCCGTTCGCTGTCCTCCTACACCCCGGGGACCTTCGAGGGCTGGCTGCACCGGATCACCACGAACCTGTTCCTCGACCAGGTCAGGCGGCGACGGCGGATCCGGATGGAGCCGCTCGGCGACGACGCGCAGCATGTGGCGGGGCCGGTGGGTCTCGGTTCGCCGGAGCGCGGCTTCGAGCACACCCACATGGACCAGGACGTGCAGCGTGCCCTCGACGCGCTCTCGCCCGAGTTCCGTGCCGCCGTCGTGCTGTGCGACATCGAGGGCCTGTCCTACGAGGAGATCGCGGCAACCCTCGGCATCAAGCTCGGCACGGTGCGCTCGCGGATCCACCGGGCCCGGACCCAGCTCCGCGTGTCGCTCGCACACCGCGCACCGGACACGGCCGAGGTGCCGGCGACCGGTGTGGCGGCCCTGCGGACGGGGGAGCGGCCGTGAACCATCTGGGGACGTTGATCAGCGCACTGGCCGACGGCCAGCTCGCCCCCGACGTCGCCGAGCGCGCGCTCGGGCACGTCGCCCGCTGCCCCGACTGCGCCGCCGAGCTCGCGGCCTCCCGGGCATCGCGACGAGTGCTCTCGACGGCCTTCGACGTCCCCGTCGCGCCCGGCCTGACGAGCCGGCTGCTCGCCCTCGGTGCGGCGTCGGAGTGCTGGGCCCCAGCGGCACCGAGGCCGCCGGTCCGTCCGGGCGACGACCGGCTCGCGAGCAGCTCGGTCCCGTTGCCGGGTACCGAGGTCGGTCGACGTCTGCCGGCGGGCTGTCTCGACGGGCGGCTCGGTCGCCGCCGGGTCAGCAGCCGATGGCTCGTCGTGACGACCACCGGGATCGGTGTGATGGCTGCCGGGCTCTTCGTGCTCGGCGAGCTGCCCGACGTCGGGCCGTCGGTGCACACGGCCAACGCCCTGACGCTGCTCGGCCGGGCCGCCGCGGTGTCGACGGCACCGGCACGCTCGGCGGGGGTCCCGGCCGGCCCGGACGCCGCCGGGTTCGCGATGATCCGGACGACCGCGCTGCGCCAGGACGACGGCACGAGTCCGGCTGACGGAGCAGGTCCGGCCGACACGTCGGCCCCGACGACCGCGATGGCCGAACCCGGCCTCGACCTCAGCGGCCCCGAGGCGCATGCGCAGGTTCTCACCTGGATCGACGAGCACGGCTGGACGCCTCCCGTCGCGCTGCCCGACGGCTACCAGGTGGTCGGCCTGCGCGTCGCGACCGACGGCTCCGGCACCCTCGAGCTCGACCTCGACGGCGAGCGCGGGTTGATCGTGGTCACGCAGGCGCACGGCCGGCTGGCACCCGCGGTGGTCGCGCGAGCCACCCAGGTCGAGATCGGCGACGCTCAGGTCCATGTTCTGTCGACGTCGCCCTGGCACGGCGTGTGGCAGGCCGGCGACACCGTCGTCAGCGTGGTCGCCGAGGTTCCCTCCGACATCATCGGCAGCGTCGTGACCGCCTATCCCGCCCAGGCCTATGACGACGGCATCACGGCCCGCATGCTGCGCGGCTGGGACGTCCTGGCAGGAACATGGAGCCCGTGAGCATCGAACCGCACAACCCGCAGCCGGACAGCCCGCAGCCGGAGAGCCCGCGGCCGGACAGCCCGTCGGATGCGAACCTGTTCTCCCCGCCGTCGACCCATCGGGTGCCGGCGGAGCATGCCCCGCCGAGCGCGTCGGTCGAGCCGGCGGGCCAGGACCAGCCGTCCGCCGTCGTGCGGCCCGACGGCGACGTCGGGGCTGCCGTCGCCGGATCCGCCGCCGGGCTGCCCGGTTCGCCGGCTCCCGCCGAGGTGCCCGAGCCGACCCTCGATGCCGCCGGAGCCCCGGTCCTGGCGCCGATGCCGACCGACAGCTGGGGCCGGGTCGTCCCTCCGCCGGCCGAGCGTCGGCCGCGCAGGTCGATGAGTCCGCTGGTGCTCGTCCCGATGCTGCTGCTCGCCCTGGTCGCGGGAGCCGCCGGCGGCGTGCTCGCCGACCGTCTGACCGACGAGCAGCGACCGACCGACGCCGCGCTGCCCCTGTACGCCGGTGAGCCGGCGGATCTCGGCCAGCTCACCGGTGTCGCGGCGATCGCGGCCAAGGTGCTGCCGAGCGTGGTCTCGATCGAGGTGCGCGGCACGGCGGGCGAGGGCACCGGTTCCGGGTTCGTGCTGCGTGAGAACGGCTACATCCTGACGAACAACCACGTGGTCGCGGCATCGGTCGGCGACGAGGCCGAGATCGTCGTCGTCTTCGCGGACGGCAGCGAGGAGCCGGCCGAGCTCGTCGGCCGCACGTCGGAGTACGACCTCGCCGTGATCAAGGTCGACCGCACCGGTCTGACGGCACTGGTGCTCGGCGACTCGGACAAGGTCGTGGTCGGCGAGCCGGTCGTGGCCGTCGGGGCGCCGCTCGGGCTGCAGGGCACCGTGACCACCGGGATCGTCAGCGCACTCAACCGTCCCGTCTCCACCGGCAGCACGGCCGCCGCCGTCTTCATCAACGCGATCCAGACCGACGCGGCGATCAACCCCGGCAACTCCGGGGGGCCGCTGGTCAACGCGGCCGGTCAGGTGATCGGCATCAACTCCGCCATCGCCCAGCCCCCGGGCAGCGCGCTGGCCGCCGGGAGCATCGGCCTGGGTTTCGCGATCACCTCCAACCAGGCGCGACGGACGGCCGAGCAGCTGATCGAGACCGGCGAGGCGACCTATCCGGTCATCGGCGTCCTGCTCGACGGTCGCTACACCGGCGAGGGCGTGCAGGTCACGACCGAGCCCCAGGACGGCCAGGAGCCGGTCACCCCGGACGGTCCGGCAGACCGGGCCGGGATCCAGCCGGGGGACATCATCGTGGCGATCGACGGCAGGCCAGTGACCCAGGCGGACGAGCTCATCGTGGCGATCCGGGCCAAGGCGCCGGGTGACGCGGTGACGCTCACCGTCCGCACCGCCGGCGACGAGCGCGAGGTGCGGGTGGTTCTCGATGAGTTCACCAGCGAGTGAACCCGCCCGCGCGCGGCTAGTCTGACGCCGTGTTCGGGATCAACGGTGCGGAGCTCGGGATCCTGCTGCTCGTCGCCGTCGTCGTCGTCGGCCCCGAGCGGCTCCCCCGCTATGCCGAGCAGCTCGGCGGCTGGGTCCGGACCCTGCGCGGACTCCTGCGGACCGCCAAGGAGCGTGTCACCGAGGAGCTCGGTGAGGACGTGGCGGACGTCGACTGGGCGTCGCTCGATCCCCGGCGGTACGACCCGCGGCGGATCGTCCGCGAGGCGCTGCTCGACGAGCCGAAGACCGTCGTCCCGGCGGTCGAGGCGACCGGCCGGCGCTACACCACCGGCGCCGCGCGACGCGCTGCCGAGGCGGCCGCCGTAGCCGCTCCGCCCGCTCCGGACGCCCCGGCCCCGTACGACGACGAAGCGACCTGACGCGGTCGCCCGAGGGTCCGGTTCGAACCCACCCCGGTGGACCTGTCAGAATGCTCGCCATGTCCTACGCGGCGCAGCGACCTCGGATCCTCTCGGGCATGCAGCCCACCTCGGACTCCCTCCACCTCGGCAACTACCTCGGTGCCCTGACGCACTGGGTCGCCCTGCAGGACGACTACGACGCGCTCTACATGGTCGCGGACCTGCACGCACTGACCGTGAGCCCCGACCCCGCCGTGCTGCGCCAGCGCACCCGGCGGACGGCTGCGCAGTACCTCGCGGCCGGGGTCGACCCCGCGCGGTCGGTGCTGTTCGTGCAGAGCCACGTGCCGGAGCATGCGGAGCTGTCGTGGGTGCTCGGCTGCTTCACCGGCTTCGGCGAGGCGTCGCGGATGACCCAGTTCAAGGACAAGTCCGCCCGGCAGGGTGCGGAAGGAACGACGGTCGGCCTGTTCACCTACCCGGTCCTGATGGCGGCGGACATCCTGGTGTACGACGCCGCACTCGTACCGGTGGGCGAGGACCAGCGTCAGCACCTGGAGATCACCCGGGACCTGGCCCAGCGCGCGAACTCCCGGTACGGCAGGACGTTCGTCGTCCCGGACGCGCACATCGTCAAGGCGACGGCGAAGATCCAGGACCTGCAGGACCCGACGTCGAAGATGAGCAAGTCCGCCTCGACGCCGAACGGCCTGATCGAGCTGCTCGACGAGCCCCGGATCGCCGCGAAGCGGATCCGCTCGGCCGTCACGGACGCCGAGCGGGAGATCCGCTTCGACGAGGCGGCCAAGCCAGGCATCTCCAACCTGCTGACCATCTACTCGGCACTCACCGGCCGCCCCGTCGTCGACCTCGTGACGGACTACGAGGGCAAGGGGTACGGGGATCTCAAGAAGGACCTCGCCGAGGTCGTCGTCGACTTCCTCGTGCCGTTCCAGGAACGGGTGAACGGCTACCTCGACAGTCCCGACGTGCTCGACGGCCTGCTGGCCGACGGCGCCGACAAGGCCCGGACGATCGCGAGCGCGACGTTGGCGCGCGTCTACGACCGGGTCGGGCTGCTGCCGGCGCGGGGGACGCGCGCGTGAGGCTCCCGGAACGGGTCGGTGACCAGGTGCGCATCGGCATCGCCCTCGCCGTCCCGGTGCCCTTCGGGCCCGCCCTGCAGCGTGCGCGGGCGGGCTTCGGCGATCCGCTGGCCAAGGACATCCCGCCGCACGTCACGCTGCTGGGGCCGACGATCCTCGAGCCGGTCGAGCTCGCCGCCGTCGCCGAGCACCTGACCGCCGTCGGCCGGCGCCATGCGCCGTTCACCGTGCACCTGCGCGGGACGGGCACCTTCCGTCCGGTGTCGGACGTCGTCTTCGTCCAGGTCGTCCGGGGGATCGCGGAGTGCGAGCAGCTCGAGCGCGCCGTGCGGTCCGGTCCGCTCGAGCAGGAGCTGCGCTTCAACTATCACCCGCACGTGACTGTCGCGCACGACGTGCCCGATGCGGCCCTCGACCGGGCGTTCGCCGAGCTCGCCGACTTCGAGGCGCGGTTCCTGGCCGACAGCATCCAGGTCTTCGAGCACGGCGACGACGGCGTCTGGCGTACCGTCCGCGACATCCCGCTCACCGCCACCCCGGCCATCTGACCCGCCCGCGGCCTACCGCCCGCCCGCCGGTCCGCGACCCGCCCGCCCGCCGGTCCGCGACCCGCCCGCCCGCCGGATGTGGAGCGTTCCGCCGGCGTGTGGAGCGTTCCGTCGGCGAGTGGAGCGTTGCACCCTCGGCGCGCCGGCGTGTCCAGGGTCGAACGCTCTACTGGCGTGGGGGCAGCCGTCGCCCCGGTGTTGGGCGATCGTCCCGGTGACGGGTGATCGCCCGGGCGGCGGGGTGGTCGAGCGGCTGAGGCTGGTCGGGGGGCTGAGGCTGGTCGAGGGGCTGAGGGTGGTTGAGCGGCCGAGGGTGGTTGAGCGGCTGACGGTGGTCGGTCCGACGGCTGCGTGCCGGGACCACAGGGCACCGACGTGTCCGGTCCGTGCACAGGCGACAGTGGCCTCCCGCCGATCGTGCGTGCTGTGGCTGCGAGCCTCGACCGTGCTCGAGCCCGATCCGCTGCCGTACACCCTGCGTACCCGTGACGCACCTGCCGCCGGGATCTCGCGCGTCGTCCTGCAGGGACGCGAGTTCGTCACCGTCCGACGGGGGCTCCGGGTGCCCAGCGCCGTGGACCCCGAGCACCCCGACGTCCGGATCGCAGCCGTGGCTGCGCAGCTCCCGGAGCACAGCGTGATCGGTGGCTGGGCGGCGGCGCGTCTGCACGAGAGAGCGGCCGGGCGAGACACGCTCGAGGTGTTCGACGGTGGCCGACGATGGGAGGAGCCGATGCGCGGCCGCCGCGCCGACGGTCCGGCGCGCATCCTCATCTGTGCGCCTCGCGAGAGTCGCCTCGCACTCAGGGCGGACGTCCGCGTCTTCCGGAGCCCTGTGCGCGACGACGAGGTGTGCTTCCGCTCGGGCGTCCGGGTCACCTCTCCGCTGCGAACCGCGCTCGACCTCGCACGGCTGCTGCCGCTCGCCAGGGCGCTGGTCGCCGTCGACCGCATGCTCCGTCTCGGCCTGATCGACGCCGACGACCTCGCGGCGATGGTCGACCAGCGGGCGGGGTGCCGGGGGCGCCCAGCTGCGCAACGCGTCGTCGGGCTGATGGACGGGGGAGCGGAGTCGCCGCAGGAGACCCTGATGCGTTGTGCATGGATCGCCGCCGGCCAGCCGCGCCCGGCGTGCAACCTGGTCGTCAGGGATGGATCCGGGCGGTTCGTGGGTCGGGTCGACCTCATCGACCAGGTTCACGGGGTGGTGGGTGAGTACGACGGTGCGCTGCACGCCGACGCAGTGCGGCGGAGCCGAGACGCGCAGCGCCAGGAGTCGCTCGAGGAGCTGGGTCTGGTGGTCGCGCGTGCGACGTCGGCGGACATCGACCCGAACGGTCGGGCGGACCGGTGGCAGGGGAGGCTGCGATCGGCCTATCGCCGTGCGGCGGGCCGCGCGGCGCGCGACCGTCGATGGGTGATCACAGCGACCTGAGCCCGCGGCCGCGGGGCATCGGCATCCTGCGGCGGTACCTGTCGCGTCACGACGGTGTGGAGCGTTCGGTCCTGGGCGCGCCGGCGCGTCGGGGTCGGGACGCGCCACTCGGGGTCGGGCCGCTCCACTCGGGGTCGGGACGCGCCACTCGGGGTCGGGCCGCTCCACTCGGGGTCGGGCCGCTCCACTCGGGGTCGGGACGGGGTCGGGCCAGGGTCAGAACGCGCGGGTGATCATGGCGCGCTTGACCTCTTGGATGGCCTTCGTGACCTCGATGCCGCGCGGGCAGGCCTCGGTGCAGTTGAAGACCGTGCGACAGCGCCACACGCCCTCCCGATCGTTGAGGATCTCCAGACGCTGTGCGCCACCCTCGTCCCGGCTGTCGAAGATGAACCGGTGCGCGCTGACGATGGCCGCCGGGCCGAAGTACTGGCCATCGGTCCAGAAGACCGGGCAGGACGACGTGCAGGCGGCGCACAGGATGCACTTCGTGGTGTCCTCGTAGCGTGCGTGCTCCTCGGCGGACTGCAGCCGCTCCCGGCTGGGCTGGTTCGTGCCGGTGATCAGGAACGGCATGATCTCGCGGTAGGACGCGAAGAACGGCTCCATGTCGACGACCAGGTCCTTGAGGACCGGCAGACCCTTGATCGGCTCGATGGTGATCGGCTGATCGGGGTTGAGGTCCTTGAGCAGGACCTTGCACGCGAGCCGGTTGCGGCCGTTGATCCGCATCGCGTCGGACCCGCAGATGCCGTGCGCGCACGAGCGCCGGAACGTCAGGGAGCCGTCGACCTCCCACTTGACCTTGTGCATCGCATCGAGCACACGGTCGGTGCCGTGCGCGGTGACCGTGAACTCCTCCCAGTACGACTCGGGACTGCCGTCCGGGTCGAAGCGCCGGATGCGCAGGGTCACGTCGAAGCTCGGGATGGCGCCGACCGCGGGGGTCGGGCCGGGGGCACCCCCGGTGTTCTCCTGGACGGCGGTCATCAGTACTTGCGCTCCATCGGCTGGTAGCGGGTGACGGTCACCGGCTTGTGGTCGAGGCGGACCTCGGTGCCGACCCCCGTCGTGGACGGACGGACGTAGGCCATCGTGTGCTTCATGTACTTCGCGTCGTCGCGGGTCGGGAAGTCCTCCCGGAAGTGCCCACCGCGCGACTCCTCGCGGGCCAGCGCGCCGACGACGACGATCTCGGCGAGGTCGATCAGGAAGCCCAGCTCGATCGCTTCCAGCAGGTCGGTGTTGAACCGCCGGCCCTTGTCCTGGACGCTGACCGAGCGGTAGCGCCGCCTGACCTCGGTGATGTCGGCCAGTGCCGTGGTCAGCGACGCGGCCGTCCGGAACACCTGCGCATTCATGTCCATCGACTCCTGCAGCGTCCGGCGCAGGTCGGAGACCCGTTCGCCCTGCGGCTGGTCGCGCATCCGCTCGAGCTCGCCGATGACCGCAGCGGCCGGGTCCGGCGGGAGGGCGCCCCACGTGGCGCCCGCCGCGTAGGTCGCCGCAGCGATGCCGGCGCGCTTGCCGAAGACGTTGATGTCGAGCAGGGAGTTGGTGCCCAGGCGGTTCGAGCCGTGCACCGAGACGCACGCGACCTCGCCGGCGGCGAACAGCCCGTGCACGACGTCGGTGTTGTTGCGCAGCACCTCGGTCTGGATGGTGGTCGGGATCCCGCCCATCGCGTAGTGCGCCGTCGGGTAGACCGGGATCGGCTCGGTGTACGGCTCGATGCCCAGGTAGGTCCGGGCGAACTCGGTGATGTCGGGCAGCTTCGCGTCGATGTGCGCCGGCTCGAGGTGCGTCAGGTCGAGCAGCACGTAGTCCTTGTTCGGGCCGGTCCCGCGTCCTTCGCGCACCTCGTTGGCCATCGCCCGGGCCACGATGTCGCGCGGGGCGAGGTCCTTGATCGTCGGGGCGTAGCGCTCCATGAAACGCTCGCCCTCGCTGTTGCGCAGGATGGCGCCCTCGCCCCGGGCGGCCTCCGACAGGAGGATCCCGAGGCCCGCGAGGCCGGTCGGGTGGAACTGGAAGAACTCCAGGTCCTCCAGCGGGATGCCGCGGCGCAGGGCCAGCGCCATGCCGTCGCCGGTCAGGGTGTGCGCGTTGGACGTCGTCTTGAAGATCTTGCCGGCGCCGCCGGTGGCGAAGATGACCGCCTTGGCGCTGAACACGTGGATCTCTCCGGTGGCCAGCTCGTACGCGACGACACCGGTCACGGCGACGGGTTCGCCGTCCGGCACGTCGCCCGCCGACAGGTCGGCGGTGAGCAGGACGTCGAGCACGTAGAACTCGTTGAAGAACTCCACGTCCTGCTTGACGCACTGCTGGTAGAGGGTCTGCAGGATCATGTGGCCGGTGCGGTCGGCCGCGTAGCAGGCCCGGCGGACGGGCGCCTGGCCGTGGTCGCGCGTGTGCCCGCCGAAGCGGCGCTGGTCGATCTTGCCGTCCGGGGTGCGGTTGAACGGCAGCCCCATCCGCTCCAGGTCGAGCACGGCGTCGATGGCCTCCTTCGCCATCACCTCGGCGGCGTCCTGGTCGACCAGGTAGTCACCGCCCTTGACCGTGTCGAACGTGTGCCACTCCCAGTTGTCCTCCTCGACGTTGGCCAGAGCGGCGCACATGCCACCCTGTGCCGCGCCGGTGTGCGACCGGGTGGGGTAGAGCTTGCTCAGCACAGCGGTCCGGGCGCGCGTGGAGGACTCCAGGGCCGCCCGCATGCCCGCGCCCCCAGCGCCCACGATGACGACGTCGTACTGGTGGGTCTGCATCAGGTTGTCAGTCCTTCGTCGGTCGGGGCAGGCGGGTACGTGATCCGCGTGGTCAGGCGGTGCAGAAGGAGGGCAGCAGGTCGGCGGGGCTCCCGGTGGGGCACGGGTCGAACGTGAAGATCACCAGCGTGCCCAGCACGACGGTCACGACGAAGGCCAGGTACAGGGCGCTCTTGAGGACGAGCCGTGTCCCGGTCCGCTCGGCGTAGTCGTTGATGATCGTCCGGACCCCGTTCGTGCCATGGATCATCGCCAGCCAGAGCATCAGCAGGTCCCAGACCTGCCACAGCGGCGAGGCCCACTTGCCGGCGACGAAGCCGAAGTCGACAGCGCTGATGCCGTCACCGTCGATGAGGTTCATGAACAGGTGACCGAAGATCAGGACGACCAGCAGCACGCCGGACGCGCGCATGAAGACCCAGCCGTACATCTCGTAGTTGGTCCGGGTGGTCCGCCGGTTGCGAGGGCTGCGCGGTGCTGCCAGCGCCGGCGTCGCGAGCTGTGCCATCAGTGCTCCCCGAACACGTTCATCAGGTGACGTGGCAGGAATCCGGCCATCGTGACGACGAACAGCCCGACGACGATCCAGAGCATCACGCGGTGGTACCGCGGTCCCTTGGACCAGAAGTCGACCAGCATCACCCGGATGCCGTTGTAGGCGTGGAAGACGATCGCCGCGACGAGGCCTGCCTCGCCCAGACCCATGATCGGGTTCTTGTACGTGCCGATGACCGCGTTGTACGCCTCGGGCGACACCCGCACGAGCGAGGTGTCGAGCACGTGGACCAGCAGGAAGAAGAAGATCAGGAAGCCGGTCACCCGATGGGCGACCCAGGACCACATCCCCTCGCGGCCGCGGTAGAGCGTGCCAGCCGGTGCTTCGGGCACTGGTGATCCTCCCGGCAGATCGGGTGACGGCGTCGTCAGGTCGGTGGGTCGAAGACGCTTGCCACTGTACGACGACGACTCTATCGACACCGCAGTCGGTGGCGGCTGCGCGCAACGGTCGCAGGTCCCTGCCGCCCGGTGAGTGTGACCAACACCACAGGCCGAGCCGCCAGACGTCGTCGACCTGGCAGGATCGGCGCATGGTTCCCACGCTGCCTGCCGACCTGCCTGCCGACCTGGCCACCGACCGGACGATCCCGGGCTTCCGCGCCGTCGTGCCGGCCGGCGGCGCAGGGACGCGTTTGTGGCCGCTGTCGCGCGCCGGTGCGCCGAAGTTCCTGCACGACCTGACCGGCAGCGGCCGCACCCTGCTCCAGGAGACCCTCGACCGGCTGCTGCCCCTGACCGGGCCCGACGGCGTCGTCGTGGTCACCGGTGAGCGGCACGAGGACGCCGTGCGGGCCCAGCTGCCCGAGCTGGGTGCGGGCGCGGTCCTGACCGAGCCCTCACCGCGCGACTCGATGGCCGCCATCGGCCTCGCCGCGGCTGTCCTGGCCGAACGCGAGGGTGACGTGGTAATCGGCTCGTTCGCGGCCGACCACGTGATCGACGCCGGACCCGGCTTCGCCGACGCCGTCCGGCAGGGGGTCGCCGCAGCCCGCGCCGGGTACGTGGTGACGGTCGGGATCGCGGCCAGCAGCCCGTCGACCGCATTCGGCTACCTCCGGATGGGGGAGCAGCTCGGCCTGACGGGCGCCCCCGGCGCGCGGCACTCGCTCGGCTTCACCGAGAAGCCGGACGCGCAGACGGCGGCGCGCTATCTCGAGACCGGTGAGTACCGCTGGAACGCGGGCATGTTCATCGTGCGGGCGCAGGTCCTGCTCGACCACCTGGCCGAGCTGCACCCCGCGCTGCACGCAGGTCTGCGGGCGATCGCGGCCGCCTGGGACACGCCGCAGCGGGCTGAGGTCATGGCATCGACCTGGCCCGAGCTGGAGAAGATCGCGATCGACTACGCGATCGCCGAGCCGGTCGCGGCCGCCGGCGGGGTCGCGGTCGTCCCCGGCGACTTCCGCTGGGACGACGTCGGCGACTTCGCCTCCCTCGGCTCGCTGCTGCCGCCGACGGATGGGGTGGGCACGCGCGTGCTGGGCGACGTCGGTCAGGTGCTGACCGTCGACGCGACCGGCTCGCTCGTCGTGCCGCAGGGCGGGCGCCTGGTCACGATCCTCGGGCTGGACGATCTCGTCGTCGTCGACCTGCCGGACGCGCTGCTGGTCACCACACGCAGCCACGCGCAAGGGCTCAAGGCCGTGGTCGACGCCGTGCGCGCCGCAGGTCGGACCGATCTGCTCTGACGGTCCTGCACCGGCGGTCCTGCTCCGACGGTCCTGCTCCGGCGGTCCTGCTCTGAAGGTCCTGCGCCGACGGCGTCGCTCGGCGGTGGGGCCGCGGATTCCGGCCCGACTAGGCTCGGGATGTGCTCGATGCTGCCCGGACCGTGACCGTCGACCGGATCAACGCGCGCGTCGACGCGCACCTCGACGAGCTCGTGGCGCTGCGCCGGGACCTGCACGCCCACCCCGAGGTCGCCCGCACCGAACGTCGCACGACCGATGTCGTGGCGGCCCGGCTCAGAGCCGCCGGGCTCACCCCCCGGCTGCTGCCCGGAACCGGGCTGGTCTGCGACCTGGGCCCTCGCCCGGTCGCGACAGGTCGGCGTCGGGTCGCCCTGCGGGCCGACCTCGACGCCCTGCCGATCGCCGACGCGTGCGGCGAACCCTGGCACTCGACGGTCGCCGGCGTCTCGCACGCGTGCGGTCACGACGTGCACGCCACGGTGGTGCTCGGCGCCGGTCTCGTCCTCGCGGAGCTCGCCGAGGCCGGGCTGCTGTCCACCGGCGTCCGGCTGATCTTCCAGGCCGCCGAGGAGATCCAGCCCGGTGGCGCGCTCGACGCGGTCGACGCGGGGGCGATGGACGGTGTCGGGCTGATCTTCGCCGTGCACTGCGACCCGAAGCTCGACGTCGGCCGGATCGGCTCCCGGATCGGCCCGATCACCTCGGCCTCCGACCCGGTCACGGTGACGCTGACGGCGTCCGGCGGCCACACCTCGCGGCCGCACCTGACCGGCGACGTCGTCTTCGCGCTCGGCCAGGTGATCACGCAGGTGCCGGCGGTGCTCGGTCGCCGGCTCGACCCGCGCTCGGGGGTCAACCTGACCTGGGGCCAGGTGCACGCCGGGACCGCCAACAACGCCATACCGTCCACCGGGACGGTCCGCGGGACGCTGCGCTGCCTCGACGTGCGCGCCTGGGAGGAGGCCGCGACAGTCCTGCGGGAGGCGGTCGAGCACGTCGTCGCGCCGTACCGCGTCGAGGTCGAGGTCATCCAGCACCGCGGGGTGCCGCCGGTGGAGAACGACGCCGGGGCGACCCGGTTGATCGACATCGCCGGACGCGAGGTCCTGGGTCCCGATGCCGTGGTCCTGACCGAGCAGTCCCTCGGTGGCGAGGACTTCGGCTGGCTGCTCACCCGGGCGCCCGGGGCGATGGTCCGTCTGGGCACCCGGACCCCGGGCGGCCGCACGCACGACATCCACCAGGGTGGCTTCACCATCGACGAGCGTGCGATCGGCGCCGGGGCCCGGTTGCTGGCGCGTGTCGCGGTGCTCGCGGGCCTGCCGGACGCTCAGACCAACATTCCGGTTGGGTAACAACCCCCGATCCGTACCGGCCGGTAACACGTGGGTGACCTGAGCGCCGATAGTGTGCGAGGTACAGCAGCCGACCAGGTGCGGCCTGCTCCCCGCCGGCGCCATCGTCGACGCGAGGGAGACGGTCCTGCGTCTGGGATGGCACGGCGTCGAGAAGACAACTACAGGAGTACGACGTGAAGAGACTGACTCGAGCAGCGGTGCTTGCCACCGCGACGATCCTCGCACTGACAGCATGTTCGGCCGCTCCGGAGGAGACCCCCGAAGAGACGACCGAAGCACCTGCGGGCGAGGAGACGACCGCCCCTGCGGAAGAGGTCGTCGACTACACCGCATGCATGGTCTCCG
This sequence comes from Cellulomonas sp. KRMCY2, assembly GCF_000526515.1. Lineage (NCBI taxonomy): Bacteria > Bacillati > Actinomycetota > Actinomycetes > Micrococcales > Cellulomonadaceae > Cellulomonas > Cellulomonas sp. KRMCY2. Next base: position 194,940 of record NZ_JAGF01000001.1, on the reverse strand, counting down.
ATGAGGGCGGCTTCGACGACGCCTCGTTCAACCAGTCCGGCTACGAGGGCCTTCAGCGGGCCGAGACCGAGCTGGGCATCACGATGAAGACCGCCGAGTCCGCTGACCCGGGCCAGTACGTCGGCAACGTCGACTCGATGGTCCAGGAGGGCTGCGACCTCATCATCGGTGTCGGCTTCGCCCTCGAGGACGCTGTCCAGGCCGCCGCAGAGGCGAACCCGGACATCAACTTCGCCCTGGTCGACAGCGCGTTCTCGGCCGCCGACTTCAGCCCGGTGACCCTGCCGAACGCCAAGCCGCTGCTCTTCAACACCCAGGAGGCCGCCTTCCTCGCCGGCTACCTGGCTGCCGGCACCACCAAGACCGGGACCGTCGCGACCTACGGCGGCATGCCGTTCCCGTCGGTCACGATCTTCATGGACGGCTTCTTCGACGGTGTCCAGAAGTACAACGAGGACAACGGCACCGCGGTGGCCGTCCTCGGCTGGGACAAGGCAGCGCAGAACGGCTCGATGATCGGTAACTTCTCCGACACCGAGGCCGGCCGTACCACGACCGAGCAGTTCATCGCCTCCGGTGCGGACGTCATCCTGCCCGTCGCCGGCCCGGTCGGTGCGGGTTCGCTCAACGCGGCCTCCCAGGCCGAGGGCGTCTCGGTCATCTGGGTCGACTCCGACGGCTACCTGCAGGCGTCGAACGAGCAGTACAAGAGCCTGCTGCTCACCTCGGTGATCAAGCAGATCGGCACCTCGGTGTTCGACACCGTCTCCGCCGCGGTCGAGGGCAGCTACACCTCCGACCCGTACGTCGGCACGCTGGAGAACGGTGGCGTCGACCTGGCGCCGCTGCACGACTTCGAGGCCACCGCGGCCCCGGAGCTCGTTGCCATGATCGACACCCTGCGCGAGCAGATCATCTCGGGTGAGCTCGTCGTCGAGTCGCCGTCGGCCACCCCGACGGAGTGATCGACCAGCTCGACGTATGAAGGTGCGGTGGCCCGGGGCGTCACGACGTCCCGGGCCACCGGCCTGTCGGTCCGCGCCCGGCCCCGAGCCACCGCGGGATCACTAGTGTCGGTTCCAGCACCACCAGCGACAGGGTCGGCGCACGCGACGACGTGGAAGGCAACGAGGCCATGAAGCTCGAACTGCGGGGGATCACCAAGCGTTTCGGACCGCTGGTGGCCAACGACTCCATCGATCTGACGTTCGACGAGGGCGAGATCCACGCCTTGCTCGGCGAGAACGGTGCAGGCAAGTCCACCTTGATGAACGTCCTGTACGGGCTCTACGACCCCGATGCGGGCGAGATCCTCGTCGACGACGTGCCGGTGCGATTCGTCGGCCCCGGTGACGCCATGGCCGCGGGCATCGGCATGGTGCACCAGCACTTCATGCTCGTCCCGGTCTTCACGGTGGCCGAGAACGTCGTCATGGGCCACGAGCCGACGACCGGCTTCGGCGGGCTGATCGACCTGGCCAAGGCCCGTCGCCTGGTCCGCGAGATCTCCGACCGGTTCGGCTTCGACGTCGACCCGGACGCCCTGATCGAGGACCTCCCGGTCGGCGTCCAGCAGCGGGTCGAGATCATCAAGGCCCTGAGCCGTGACGCCAAGGTGCTCATCCTCGACGAGCCCACCGCGGTGCTCACCCCCCAGGAGACCGACGAGCTGATCGGCATCATGCGCCAGCTCAAGGACGCGGGGACCTCCATCGTCTTCATCACCCACAAGCTGCGCGAGGTCCGCGCCGTCGCCGACCGGATCACGGTGATCCGCCGCGGCAAGGTCGTCGGGACCGCGAAGCCGCAGGACAGCGAGGCCGACCTCGCCTCCCTCATGGTCGGACGCACGGTGGACCTCGGCGTCGACAAGGACCCTGCCCAGCCGGGCGACGCGACCTTCCAGGTGACCGACCTGACGGTCATCGAGCCGAACGGCGCACGGGTCGTCGACGGCATCTCGTTCGACGTGCACCGCGGCGAGATCCTGGCGATCGCCGGCGTGCAGGGCAACGGGCAGTCCCAGCTGGTCGAGACGATCCTCGGGTTGCGGCGCGCGACCGGCGGCTCGATCATGCTCGACGGGCACGAGCTGCTGGGCAGCAGCGTCGACGGCGTGCTCCGGGCCGGCGTCGGCTTCGTGCCGGAGGACCGCAGCACCGACGGCCTGATCTCCTCGTTCTCGGTCGCCGAGAACCTCATCCTGGACATGCACGGCCAGCCGCCGTTCGCCCGGGCGGGCTCGCTCAGCCCGGCGCGCGTCGCGACCAACGCCGTTCAGCGCTCGGAGGAGTTCGACGTCCGGCTGACCTCGGTGCAGGACCCGGTCAGCACCCTGTCGGGCGGCAACCAGCAGAAGGTCGTGCTGGCACGGGAGATGTCCCGTCCGTTGCGGCTGCTCGTCGCCTCCCAGCCGACGCGTGGGCTCGACGTCGGCTCGATCGAGTTCGTGCACAAGCGGATCGTCGCGGAGCGAGACATCGGCACCCCGGTGGTGATCGTCTCGACCGAGCTCGACGAGGTGCTCGCGCTCGCCGACCGGATCGCTGTGATGTACCGCGGCAAGATCATCGGTGTGGTGCCGGGCGGCACCGCACGCGACGTGCTCGGCCTGATGATGGCCGGCGCACCGCCGGAGACCGCGCAACGCACCGCAGCAGAGCACCAGACCGTGATGGGCGCCGCCGACCGTGACGCGGCCTCGCCGACAGTGCAGGAGGAGACACCGTGAGCGCGACCGACACGCTCGTCGCACCGTCGGCGACGCCACCACCGGAGACGACGGAGCGGCGCAGCCTGCTGCACCAGGGCCTCGACGCCTCCTGGCTGACGATCGTCCTCGCGGTGATCATGGCGCTGCTGCTCTCGTCGATCTTGATCGCCGCGGCGAACGCCGAGGTCCAGTCCTCGGCCTCGTACCTGTTCGCCCGGCCGGGGGACTTCTTCGGCGCGGCGTGGGACTCGATCTACTCGGCGTACTCGTCGCTGTTCCGTGGCGCCGTGTTCGACTACCAGGCGTCCGGCGTCCGGCGGATCCGGCCGATCACCGAGACGATGACGGCCTCCGTGCCGCTGATCTTCGCCGGTCTCGGCCTCGCCGTCGGCTTCCGCTCAGGGCTGTTCAACATCGGCGCCCAGGGCCAGGTGCTCGTCGGGGCGGCGGCTGCCACCTGGGTCGGCATCACCGTCACACTGCCCGCCGGGCTGCACATGGTCCTCGCGATGCTCGCGGCCCTGCTGGTCGGCGGTCTGTGGGCCGGTATCGCCGGCTTCCTCAAGGCCAGGACCGGCGCCAACGAGGTGATCGTGACGATCATGCTCAACTCGATCTCGTTCTACCTGGTCTCCTACCTGCTCACCACGAGCCTGCTCGCCCAGGGTGGCAGCCGGCCGATCTCCCCGGCGGTCGCCTCGACCGCGGCCTTCCCGCTGCTGCTCGGGCCGAGCTTCCGGCTGCACCTCGGCTTCGTCATCGCGCTGCTCGCCGCAGTGGCCGTGTGGTGGCTGATGGAGCGATCCGTGCTCGGCTTCCAGTTCCGGGCGGTCGGCGCCAACCAGCGCGCCGCACGCACCGCGGGCATCCGGGTGAACCTCGTGTTCGTCCTGGTCATGCTCACCGCCGGTGGGCTGGCCGGGCTCGGCGGCGCTGCGCAGATCCTCGGCACGGACAAGACGCTGCAGGCAGGCAGTGCCGGGTCGATCGGCTTCGACGCCATCACTGTCGCGCTGCTCGGACGGTCCAAGCCGCTCGGGACGGTGCTCGCAGCCCTGCTGTTCGGCGCGCTGCGCGCCGGCTCGCCCCTGATGCAGACCTCGGCGAACACCCCGATCGACATCGTGCTCGTGATCCAGGCCTCGATCGTGCTGCTCATCGCGGCACCCGTCCTGGTCCGTGAGCTCTCGGTGGTCCACCGGGTCGCCCAGCTCTTCGGCTACTCGATGAAGGAGGCCCGCGCATGAGCACGCAGACCACGCTCTCGCCGTCGGATGCGGTCGAGCAGGCCTCGGGCCCGGGTGTCCAGGCGAAGATCGTCTGGCGAGGGCCGATCATCTACCTGGCGCTCGGCATCATCTCGCTGGTCTTCTTCGCGCTGCTCACGCCGGCGCAGGACACGACCCGGTTCATCGTGGCCGCCTCCCGGGACTTCGTGACGATCGCGCCGTTCGGTGTGCCGTCGCGGACCACCGCTCTGCTGGTCTCCCTGGTCGCGCTCGGGCTGGCCGTCTGGGCCACCTGGCTCACGGCGCATCGCCGCAAGATCCCGACCTGGGTGACGATCGCCTTCGGCGGGCTCGTGCTGCTGGCCTTCCTCGTGTGGGTGATGGCGGGCAACGTCAACGCACTGCCCTTGACCGTCCTGCTGACCGGTGCGCTCGCGCTCTCCGTCCCGCTGATCTTCGGTTCGCTGGCGGGGCTGCTCTGCGAGCGCTCCGGCATCATCAACATCGCGATCGAGGGCCAGCTCCTCGCCGGCGCGTTCCTCGCCGTCGTCGTCGCGAGCGTGACCGGGTCGCCGTACGCCGGGATGATCGCCGCGCCGCTCGCCGGGGCGCTCGTCGGCCTGCTCCTGGTGATGTTCGCGGTCCGCTACCGGATCGACCAGATCATCGTGGGCGTGGTGCTCAACGTGCTGGTGATCGGCCTGACGAACTACCTGTTCTCGACGATCCTCACGCAGAACCCGCAGACCCTGAACTCCCCGCCACGGCTGCCCACCCTGCCGATCCCGGTGCTCTCGCAGATCCCCGTGATCGGCCCGGTGCTGTTCAACCACTCCCTGGTCATCTACCTGATGTACGTCGTGGTGGCCGTGCTCCAGGTGATGGTCTTCCGCAGTCGGTGGGGCTTGCGGATGCGCGCCGTCGGTGAGCACCCCAAGGCCGCCGACACCGTCGGTATCAAGGTCAACCGCACCCGGGTGCGCAACACCGTGCTGGGCGGCGCGGTCGCCGGTCTCGGTGGTGCGGCACTCGTGGCCGCGGGTCTCGCCTTCACCAAGGAGCTCACCTCGGGCAAGGGCTACATCGCCCTCGCCGCGATGATCCTCGGTCGGTGGAGCCCCAAGGGTGCGCTGGCCGCGGCGCTGCTGTTCGGGTTCGCGGACTCGTTGCGCCAGGTGCTCAACAACCTGGGCTCCCCGGTGCCGAGCCAGTTCCTGGCGATGCTGCCGTACCTGGCGACGATCTTCGCGGTGGCCGGGCTCGTCGGACGCGTTCGCGCCCCGGCGTCCGAGGGCATCCCGTACGTCAAGTGAGGGGGCCAGCCATGGGTCGGGAGCAGGACGTCGCCCCGGAGATCCCCTGGGCGGCCCTGCAGGCTGCGGCCCGCGAGGTCATGGCCAAGGCGTACGCGCCGTACTCGGTGTTCCCGGTCGGTGCGGCCGCCCTGGTCGACGACGGTCGCATCGTGGTGGGCTGCAACGTCGAGAACGCGTCCTACGGCGTGGGGCTGTGCGCGGAGTGCGGCCTGGTCAGCGCCCTGCACGCCTCCGGCGGCGGCCGGCTGGTCGCCTTCACGTGCGTCGACGGGCACGGCAACGTCCTGATGCCCTGCGGGCGGTGTCGCCAGCTGCTGTGGGAGCACGGCGGCGCCGCGCTGCTCGTCGAGACCGTCAGCGGCATCAGGTCCATGAGCGAGGTCCTGCCGGACGCCTTCGGCCCGGACGACCTCGTCGAACGAGCGTGACACGAGCATGAGGGGCATCCGATGAGTGCAGGGTCCGAGGCGTTCGACGCCGTCGACGTCATCCGCGCCAAGCGGGACGGCCGTCGCCTGACCGACGGTCAGGTGGACTGGGTCATCGACGCCTACACCCGGGGCGTCGTCGCGGACGAGCAGATGTCGGCCCTGGCGATGGCCATCCTGCTCAACGGGATGGACCGGGCCGAGATCGCCCGGTGGACGGTGGCGATGATCGCGTCCGGCGAGCGGCTGGACTTCTCCGGGCTGTCGCGCCCCACCGCGGACAAGCACTCCACCGGAGGGGTCGGCGACAAGATCACGTTGCCGCTCGCACCCCTGGTCGCCGCGTGCGGCGTCGCGGTGCCGCAGCTCTCCGGGCGCGGTCTGGGTCACACCGGCGGCACCCTGGACAAGCTCGAGTCGATCCCGGGCTGGCGGGCGGCCCTGAGCAACGAGGAGATGATGCGCCAGCTCGAGGATGTCGGCGCCGTGATCTGCCAGGCGGGTTCCGGTCTCGCCCCCGCAGACCGCAAGCTCTACGCCCTGCGGGACGTCACCGGGACGGTCGAGGCGATCCCGCTGATCGCCTCGTCGATCATGAGCAAGAAGATCGCCGAGGGCACCGGGACGCTCGTCCTGGACGTCAAGGTGGGCAGCGGTGCGTTCATGAAGGACGCCGTACGCGCCGCCGAGCTGGCCCGCACGATGGTGGAGCTCGGCACGGACGCAGGGGTGCGCACCGTCGCACTGCTCACCGACATGTCGACACCGCTCGGCCTGACCGCAGGCAACGCCCTGGAGGTCCGGGAGTCCCTCGAGGTGCTTGCCGGGGGCGGACCGGCCGATGTCGTCGAGCTCACGCTCGCGCTCGCCCGGGAGATGCTCGCGGGCGCCGGACGGGGCGACGTCGACCCCGCTGACGCACTCGCCGACGGCCGGGCGATGGACGTGTGGCGGCGCATGATCGCTGCCCAGGGCGGCGACCCGGACGCCCCGCTGCCGGTCGCCCGGGAGTCCGAGCACGTGCTCGCCCCCGCGGACGGCGTGCTCGTGCGGCTCGATGCCATGGCCGTCGGGGTCGCTGCGTGGCGGCTGGGCGCAGGTCGGGCCCGCAAGGAAGATGTCGTGCAGGCCGGGGCCGGGGTCGAGCTGCACGCCAAGCCCGGTGCCCTGGTGCGCGCGGGCGAGCCTCTGATGACCTTGTTCACCGACACCCCTGAGCGCTTCGGGCGGGCGCGCGAGGCGCTCGCCGACGCCTTCGCGATCGCGCCGGAGGGCTCGCGCCCGCCCGAGCAGGCACTGGTGATCGACCGCATCACCGCCGGCTGAGTGCCATGGGACGCCAGCTGACCACGATCCTGCGGCGGGCCGGATTCGGGTCGACCAGGGTCGCAGGCCCGCGCACGGCGGAGGTCCAGGGGGGTCTCGCGTCGGCGACCGCGGCCAGGGCGCGGTCGTTGATGCCGGTCGCGGCCGGCCGGCGCTACGACGCGGTGCTCGCCGCGGCCGACGGCCCGGACGCGGTTGCGGCCTTCGAGCGGACCCTGGCCGCCACGTGGTCCCTCGACGCGGTCACCGAGATGGCAGGCGTCTGGGCCGGGCTGAGCGGTCCGGTCCGGGCCGCCGTCGTCGACCCCGTCCGGCGGCTGGCCACGGCCGGTCGACAGACCGACCGTACGACCTGTGGCTCGGCCGTGCTCGCCATGCTGAACGCGGCCGGTGACCCGGCGCTCGCGCTCTGGCTCGCCACCGGCACGGTCCTGGACGTGGCCCGGCCGACCGAGCTCGCCGCCGCACCGCCGGACCGCCTCGCCGAGCTGGCCGACGCGCCGGTCGAGCACCGGTTCGCCCGGCTCCAGCAGGTGCTCAAGCGACGCAGCAACGCCGGTGGGCTGCTGGGCCTGCCGTGGCCCGCCGCCTTCGGCACGCCGCCGTGGGGTGCGGCCCGGACGGCCCGCTACGCCGGCCTGTACTTCCGGCACGAGATGCTCGACGACACCGACGAGGCGCACCTGTCGGGCGTCCTGGTCGAGGTGGCAGCGGCAGTCGACCGCGGCGTGCCCGTGCCGCTGTACAGCGGCGGGGACACCTCCCGCGGGTGGTCGACAGCTGTCCCGCGGCACCTCGTGCTGGTCATGGGCCGGACGACCGACGGTCTGACCATCTGGGAGCCGGGGTCCGGACGGATCGCGGACGTGCCGGTCGCCGTCCTGGTGGCCGGTGGCGTCCCGGTGCCCGCGCTCGGACACTGGCACCACCTGACGTGGGCCGTGCTGCCGGAGCTCTGACCCGCGGGGGACTGGCGCGCGGCCCGGCAGGGTTACACGATGGAGGCACAGGTCCGGTCCGTCGTCAGCGGCGGACGGCGCACGGTGGGCCCCGTTGGAGAGGTGGCTGCGATGAGCACGATCCCCGGTGACAGCTCGTGGGCCGACGCGGGTCTCGTCCCGCCCGACGACGCCGAGCTCCCGGCGCCGAGCCGCTCGACCACGCCGGTCGACCCCGAGCACGTTCCCGCGGCGCCCCGGCCCGACCTGCGCGACGAGGCCGACGAGCCGGACGTCGTCGAGCAGGCGATCGACGTGCCGCCGGACGAGGCGGACGAGTACCCCGAGGGCTGACCCGGCGCGACCTCAGGGTGGCCGGGTTGCCGAGTCGCCGGGCTGTCGGGCGGACGGGCGCGCCGACGCAGCGGGCGGCCACTAGCGTGGTGCCATGACCAGTACCACTGACTCCCTGACGGCCGAGGCGATCGCCGCTCTGCCCAAGGTCGTGCTGCACGACCACCTCGACGGTGGCCCGCGGCCGGCGACGATCATCGAGCTGGCCGAGGCGTCCGGCCACGCGCTGCCCACCCAGGACGTCGAGGAGCTCGGCGACTGGTTCGTCGCGGCGGCGGACTCCGGGTCGCTCGAGCGCTACCTGGAGACGTTCGACCACACGATCGCGGTCATGCAGACCGCCGACAACCTGAGCCGGGTCGCCCGTGAGTCGGTGCTCGACCTCGCGGCCGACGGCGTGGTGTACGCCGAGCAGCGCTACGCCCCCGAGCAGCACCTCGGCGGTGGACTGAGCCTTCAGGACGTCGTCGACGCGGTCCAGGACGGTCTGGCCCAGGGCGTCGTCGAGGCCGCCGAGAACGGCCGGAGCATCCGGGTCGGTCAGATCGTCACGGCGATGCGGCACGCGAACCGCGGGCAGGAGATCGCCGAGCTGGCGCTGGCCAACCGCGAGCGCGGGGTCGTGGGCTTCGACATCGCGGGTGCGGAGGCCGGGAACCTGCCGTCGCGGCACAAGCGGGCCTTCCGGACCCTGCGCCAGGCGCACTTCCCGGTGACGGTGCACGCCGGGGAGGCTGCGGGCCTCGAGTCGATCGCCGAGGCGCTGCACGTCGGTGGCGCCCTGCGACTGGGTCACGGCGTGCGGATCGTCGACGACATCGGGTTCGGCGGGCCGGTCGACGGCGACCCGCTCGGCATCGACGAGGCCGTGCTGGGCTACCTGGCGCACTGGGTGCGCGACCAGCAGGTCCCGCTCGAGCTGTGCCCGTCCTCCAACGTCCAGACGGGGGTCGCGACGTCGGTGGCCCACCACCCGATCACCGCGCTGGCCCGGCTGGGCTTCGCGGTCACGGTCAACACCGACAACCGGCTGATGTCGGGCACCTCGATGAGCCGCGAGATGCAGCTGCTGGTCGACGAGGCGGGCTGGACGCTCGCCGATCTGCGTGACGCGGCGCTGACCGCGGCCTGGAACGGCTTCATCCACCATGACGAACGGCAGGCCCTCGTCGACGAGGTGATCCTGCCGGGCTACACCGAGCGGACGAACGGACGGCACCGAGCATGAGCAGCACCCCGACCCCGACACCCCCAGCCGACCTCGATCGCGCTGCGGTCGCCCAGATGGTCGACCACACCCTGCTCAAGCCCGAGGCCACCCACGCCGACGTCGAGGCGCTCGTCGCCGAGGCCCGGCGGCTGGGCGTGTACTCGATCTGCGTCTCCCCGTCGATGCTCCCGGTCGACGCCGCCCCGGTGCTCGTCGCGACCGTCTGCGGCTTCCCGTCCGGCAAGCACCACAGCGAGGTCAAGGCGGCCGAGGCCGCGAGGTCGGTCGTCGACGGTGCGGACGAGGTCGACATGGTGATCGACATCGGCTCGGCCAAGGCCGGCCGGTGGGAGGCCGTGCAGCGGGACATCGCCACCGTGCGGGCTGCGGTCCCGGCGCCGAAGGTCCTCAAGGTCATCATCGAGTCCGCTGCGCTGACCGACGAGGAGGTCGTCGCCGCGTGCCGCGCGGCCGAGGCGGCGGGCGCCGACTTCGTCAAGACCTCGACCGGCTTCCACCCGGCCGGTGGGGCGACGGTGCACGCCGTCGCGCTGATGGCCGCGACGGTCGGCGGGCGCCTGGGTGTCAAGGCCTCCGGTGGCATCCGGACAGGTGCCGCCGCCAGGGCCCTGATCGAGGCGGGCGCGACCAGGCTCGGCCTGTCCGGGACGGCCGCGGTGCTCGACGGTCTCGCCGGCTCGGGCGGGCCCGACGACACCCCTGCGGCCGCAGGCTACTGAGGAGCCGACGGTCCCGCCGGTGAACGCCGCGGTGCCGTACCTGGACCATGCGGGCACCATCGCCCTCGCGCACCGTGGGTTCTCGCCGCACGGGCACGAGAACTCGATGGCTGCCTTCGCGGCAGCCGTCGACCTCGGCTTCCGCTACGTCGAGACCGATGTGCACGCGACCAGCGACGGCGTGGTGGTCGCGCTGCACGACGCGACCCTCGACCGGGTCACCGACGGCGCCGGCCGCGTCGCCGAGCTGCCGTGGCGCACCGTCCGGGAGGCGCGGATCGGGGGTTCGGAGCCGGTCCCGACCCTCGAGGACCTCCTCGGCGCCTGGCCCGAGCTGCGGGTCAACATCGACATCAAGTCCGCCGGTGCCGTGGCGCCGACCATCTGCGTGATCGAGCGGGTCGCGGCGCACGGACGCGTGTGCATCGCCTCGTTCTCGGACGCCCGACGACGCGCCGTCGTGCGCGGGCTGTCGCGGCCGGTCGCCACGTCGGCCGGCTACGGGACGATGGCGGCCTTCCGGATCGGCACCGGGGCCCGCTCGGCGACCGCTGCCCGGCTGGCGCTGCGCGACGTCGACTGCATCCAGGTGCCCGAGCGCTTCGGTGTGGTCCCCGTGGTGACGGCGCGGAGCGTCGCGGCCGCGCACGCCGTCGGCGTCCAGGTGCACGTCTGGACGGTCAACGACCCGTCGGACATGCACCGCCTGCTGGATCTCGGCGTCGACGGCCTGATCAGCGACCGCGCGGACCTGCTCAAGTCGGTCCTGGTCGAGCGCGGCCGGTGGCCCGAGACCTGACCGTGACGGGTACCGGGCCCGGAGGCCGACGGGTTCAGAGCCCGAGGGCGACAGTCAGGTCGGCGCGGACGGCATCGAGCCTGGCCCGGGCGGTCGCACGCGCCTGGGTGACGGTGTCGGTCGAGGCGTGCTCCTCGACGGGGACGATGACCTCCAGGTAGCACTTGAGCTTGGGCTCGGTACCGCTGGGGCGGATGACCACCCGGGTGCCGTCCGCCGCGAGCAGCCGCAGGCCGTCGGTGGGCGGCAGGGCGTCCGGTCCGGTCCCGGGCTCGGCGAGGTCGACGAGCTCGACGACCGGTGACCCGGCCAGGGTCGTCGGTGGCTCGGCCCGGACGCGCGCCATCGTGGCCGGGATCTGGGACAGGTCGGCGAAGCGCGCCGCGAGCTGGTCGGTCAGGTACAGCCCGTGGCGACGTGCGAGGTCGTCGAGCAGGTCGACCAGCGTGCGGCCCTGGGCGCGGGTGGCGCCGGCCAGCTGTGCCAGCAGCAGCGCGGTGCTCAGACCGTCCTTGTCGCGCACGACAGCCGGGTCGACGCAGTAGCCGAGTGCCTCCTCGTAGCCGAAGACGAGCCCGTCGACGCGGGAGATCCACTTGAACCCGGTGAGCGTCGAGCGGTGCTCGAGGCCGTGCGCCGCGGCGATCCGGGCCAGCAGCCGGGAGGACACGATCGAGTTCGCGAGCACCCCGTCGGAGCCGGCCGCCCGGGCCGCGACGTACTCGCCGAGCAGTGCACCGACCTCGTCGCCGTGCAGCATCCGCCAGCCGTCGCCGGGGGCTCGCGGATCGCGAACCGCAGCCGCGCACCGGTCGGCGTCGGGGTCGTTGGCGAGCACCAGGTCGGCGCCGACCTCCCGGGCCAGTGCCAGCGCGAGGTCGATCGCGCCGGGCTCCTCGGGGTTGGGGAAGGCCACCGTCGGGAAGTCGGGATCGGGCAGGGCCTGCTCGGCCACGATGTGCAGGTCCTCGAAGCCGGCCCCGCGCAGCACGAGCTCGGCGACATGCCCGCCGACCCCGTGCAGCGGTGTCAGGACGATCCGCAGCGTGCGGGGGACCGACCGGTCCCGCAGGTCGGCCACGGCGGCCAGGTAGGCCTCCAGGACCTCCTCACCGAGAACCGTCCAGCCGCCTGGCGCGCGGGGCACGGAGGTCACCGAGCTGACCTGGGCGATCCTGGCAGCGATCTGCGCGTCGTAGGGCGGCACGATCTGGGAGCCCTGTCCGCTGTCGGTCACGACCCGGCCGCCGAGGTAGACCTTGTACCCGTTGTCCTCGGGCGGGTTGTGGCTCGCCGTGACCATGACCCCGGCGTCGGCGCCGAGGTGCCGGACGGCGAACGCCAGGATCGGGGTAGGCAGCGGCCGGGGCAGGAGCAGGGCGTGGCCGCCCGCGGCCATCACGACAGCTGCCGTGTCCTGTGCGAAGACGTCCGAGTTGTGGCGGGCGTCGTAGCCGATCACCACGCGGGGGCCCTCGACCGCGGGCTGCCCGGCGGCGCGCAGTGCCGTCAGCTCGGTGTCCAGGTAGCGCACGAGGCCGGCCGCGGCCCGGATGACCACGGAGCGGTTCATCCGGTTGGGGCCGCCACCGAGGGCGCCCCGGAGCCCGGCGGTGCCGAACTCGAGCATGCTCCGGAACCGGTCCGCGAGGTCCTCCTGCGCCTCCTGCGCGTACCGGGCCAGCGCAGCGCGCTCGGCCTCGGGCGTGCCGGCGTCCGAGGTCCGGGTGGCCGACGACAGCAGCGCGCGGAGCTCCTCAGCGGTGCGGGGGTCCGGGTCGTCGTCGATCCAGGCCGTGACCGCTGCGGCGAGGGCCGGGTCCAGCGTGAGGTCCTGCGAGCCCGTCATGGTCAGATCCGTCCGGCGATGTCGGCGAGCAGGCGGCTGATCCTCGGCGCGGCTGCCTGGCCGGCCTCGATGACCTCGCCGTGGGACAGGGCGGTCGGGCTGATCCCTGCCGCGAGGTTCGTGACCAGGGAGATGCCGAGCACCTCGAGCCCCGCATGGCGGGCGGCGATCGCCTCGAGGGTCGTCGACATGCCGACCAGGTCCGCGCCCATCCGACCGGCCATGGTGACCTCGGCCGGGGTCTCGTAGTGCGGGCCGCGGAACTGGGCATAGACGCCCTCGGCGAGCGAGGGGTCGACCTCGTGGGCGACGTCGCGCAGGCGCTGGGCGTACAGGTCGGTCAGGTCGACGAAGGTGGCACCCTCCAGCGGTGAGGTCGCCGTCAGGTTCAGGTGGTCGCGGATCAGCACCGGGGTACCGGGCGCCCAGTCCCGGTTGAGCCCGCCGCAGCCGTTGGTCAGCACGACGGCACGTGCACCGGTCGCGGCGGCGGTGCGGACCCCGTGCACGACGCGGCGCACACCCTTGCCCTCGTACAGGTGCGTCCGCGAACCGAGCACCAGCGCGTACCTGTCGGTCCCGGCCAGCCGGATCGAGCGTGTCATGGCGCTGTGGCCGGCGACGGCGGGTGCGGCGAAGCCCGGGATCTGCTCGCTGGGGATCTCGGCGACCGTCTCACCGAGCAGGTCCGCCGCGCCGCCCCAGCCCGAGCCGAGCACCAGGGCGATGTGGTGCCGGTCCACGCCGGTCGCCACGGCGATGGCGGCGGCGGCCTCTCGAGCCAGCGCGAACGGGTCAGTCGTCGGGTCGTCGAGGACGCCGGGTCCACCAGCCGCTGTGCTCATGGCACGAGGCTATCGTCGGGCGCTGCCGTGCGCGGCACGGCACAATGCCGTGGTGACTGCGACCACTCCCGGCACTGCCGAGCCCACCCCACGTCCCGGGGTACGGGACGGCCGCCCCGCCCAGCACGTCGTCGTGGTCGGCGGCGGCCCTGGGGGCTACGAGGCGGCGCTGGTGGCGCGGCGATCGGGTGCCCGGGTGACAGTCGTGGAACGCACCGGCCTCGGCGGCGCGGCCGTGCTCACCGACGTCGTCCCGTCGAAGACCCTGATCGCCACCGCCGAGTGGATGACCATCGCCGAACGGGCGTCCGACCTGGGGATCCGGATGGCCGGCATGCCCGCCGACGCACCGGACCGCAGGCACCAGGTGGACCTCGGCCGGGTCAACGCCCGGGTGGTCGAGCTCGCTGCCGCGCAGTCGGCCGACATCCGGGGTCGGCTGCTGGCCGAGGGTGTCGAGATCCTCGCCGGGACGGGCCGGCTGGACGGGCCGGCCCGGGTCGTCGTCGAGCCGACCAGGTCCGCAGGTCCGGAAGGGACCGCCGCGGCGGGCCCGACGCTCGACGCCGACGTCGTCCTGCTCGCGACCGGCGCCACCCCGCGGACGCTGCCCGGCGCGCAGCCCGACGGCGAGCGCATCCTGACCTGGACCCAGCTCTACGGCCTGACCGACCTGCCCGAGCGACTGATCGTCGTCGGCTCCGGCGTGACCGGCGCCGAGTTCGCCGGTGCCTACGTCTCGCTCGGCTCGGACGTCGTGCTGGTCTCCTCGCGGGACCGCGTCCTGCCGGGCGAGGACGCCGACGCGGCGCGGGTGATCGAGGACGTCTTCCGGCAGCGCGGGATGACGGTGCTCGGCAACGCCCGCGCGTCGGCCGCCCGATCCACCGGCGAGGGGGTAGAGGTGACCCTCGACGACGGCCGGGTGCTCACCGGGACGCACTGCTTGTTGGCGGTCGGCTCGGTGCCGACCACGCAGGGCCTCGGGCTCGTCGAGGCCGGTGTCCGACTGACCCCCAGCGGCCACATCGAGGTGGACCGGGTGTCGCGGACGAGCGTCCGCGGCGTGTACGCGGCGGGGGACTGCACAGGCGTCCTGCCGCTCGCGTCGGTCGCAGCGATGCAGGGCCGGATCGCCATGGCGCACGCCCTGGGGGACACCGTCCTTCCGCTCGACCTGCAGACGGTCGCCGCGAACATCTTCACGGCGCCCGAGATCGCCACGGTCGGCCTGTCCCAGCGGGAGCTCGAGGAGCAGGGCGTGCGGCACCTGACGAGCACGCTCGAGCTCGCGCGCAACCCGCGCGCCAAGATGCTGGGGATCAAGGACGGCTTCGTCAAGCTCTTCGCGCACGCCGCGACGGGCATCGTCCAGGGCGGTGTCGTGGTCGCACCCAGGGCCGGCGAGCTGATCTTCCCGATCACCCTGGCCGTCGGCCGGCGACTGACCGCCGACGACGTCGCGCAGGCGTTCACGGTCTACCCGTCGTTGTCCGGCTCGGTCACCGAGGTCGCGCGCCTGCTGCACCAGCGGCGCGACTGAGGACGCGGCCCGCACGTCGGGCACCGGTCCGCACGTCGGGCACCGGCCCGAACCGTCGGTCGCGGCCCACATGCCAGGCACCGGCCCGCACGTCAGACGAAGAGCCCCTCGCCGACGTACGCACCGTCAGGGCCGCCGAGCCGTGCGCCCGGCGGCACCCCGGGTGGCGCCGCCCAGAGGCCCGACCCGGTGTGCCGCAGGTACTCGCTCATCGCGTCGTCACGGGCCAGGACCGTCTGCAGTGGGACGTACTGGGTGCGGGGGTCGCGGACGTAGGCCAGGAAGAAGAGCCCGGCATCGAGGTGGCCGAGCCCGTCCGAGCCGTCGGTGTAGTTGTAGCCGCGGCGGAGCATCCGGGCGCCGCCGTTGCTGGTCGGGTGGGCCAGCCGCACGTGGGAGTCCGCGGCGATCAGCGGTATCCCACCGCGACCGGTCGCCGCGAGGTCCGGCTCGGTGAGCTCGGTGCCCCCCGACAGCGGTGCACCCGACCCCTTCGTGCGTCCGACGATGGCCTCCTGCTCGCGCAACGACGAGCGGTCCCAGGTCTCGATCGTCATCCGGATGCGCCGCGCGACCAGGTAGCTCCCGCCGGCCATCCACGACGCGTCACCGCCCTCGCCGGCACCGTCCCCGGCGCCGGCCCAGACGTGGTCCTCGACCAGGTCGTGCTGCTCGGCCTTGAGGTTGGCCGTGCCGTCCTTGAAGCCGAAGAGGTTGCGCGGGGTCGTCTGCGAGGTCGAGGTCGAGGACGTGCGCCCGTAGCCGAGCTGGCTCCAGCGGACCGAGGCGGTGCCGAACGCCAGCCGGGACAGGTTGCGGATCGCGTGCACCGCGACCTGAGGGTCGTCGGCGCACGCCTGGACGGCCAGGTCGCCGCCGCAGCGGGTCGGCTCCAGCGCGTCGCCGGGGAAGTGCGGCAGATCGGCGAGGGCCGCCGGACGGCGGTGGGCGAGGCCGAACCGGTCCGTGCCGTCGGCCGTGGTGAACAGGGACCCACCGAAGCCGAAGGTCAGCGTCAGCCGGGAGGGCGCCAGGTCCATCGCCTCACCGGTGTCGTCCGGAGGGGCGTCGTAGGGCCCGGAGTCAGGGCCGAGCTCACCTGCCGGAAGGCCCTGCGTCATCCGGGCCGCGGCGGCCGTCCAGCGGCGCAGGAGCAGGATGACGTCCTCGCGCGACGTCGTGCTCAGGTCCCACGACGCGAAGTGGAGCCGGTCCTGCGCGGGTGTGACGATGCCTGCCTGGTGGACGCCGGCGAACGCGTGGACGTCCGGGACGGCGGCCGCGCTCGCGTCGCGCGCGGACCGCGACCCGGCCTGCCACCCGAGCCCGCCGGCACCCACCAGTCCGACGGCCCCGGCACCGGCCATCCCCAGCAGGGAACGACGGGACAGGCCCGCACCGGGCCTGTCGTCCGCGCGGCCGGCCGGCCCGCTCAGAGGACCACCGCGGCGGTGAGCCGCGACAACGGTTCGCCGAGCGCATCGACGGCGGCGGCGAGCTCGCGGATCTCCTCGGTCGTCAGATCGGTGTAGAACGCGAAGCCGTCGCCGACCCGCTGGGCGTCGAGGAGCCCCTGCACGTGGGCGAAGCGCTCGTCCAGGGTCTCGACCAGCGCGGGGTCCTTGGCGTCGACGACCTCGCGCAGACCGTCGAAGGCCACCTTGGCGCCGTCGACGTTGGCCTGGAAGTCCCACAGGTCGGTGTGCGACCAGACCTCCTCCTCACCGGTGACCTTGCCGGTCGCGACCTCGTCGAGCAGGCTCTTGGCGCCGTTGCCGATCTGGTCGGCCGACAGCGTGAAGCCGTCGTCGTGCACCCGGTCGTACAGGTCCTGGGTGTCCGCCACGAGCAGGTCGGCGTAGTGCTCGCGCTCCGCCGTCGTCAGCGGGACGTGGACGCCTCCGCCGTCGGCATCCGGCGCCGGTGGCCAGAGGTCCTTCTCGATGACGTGCCAGCCGGTCCACTGCGCGCCGGCCTCGACGTCGGCCTCGCGCAGGTCCATCCGCGGGTCGAGGTCACCGAAGGACTCGGCCACGGGCTCGATCCGCTCCCAGTGCATCCGGGTCGGGGCGTAGCCGGCGCGCGCGGCGTCGTCGTCCCCTGCGACGTAGAGCGCGGCGACGTCCTGCGTCGCGGTGAGCAGCTGACCTGCCTGGTCCCGGACGTAGGCGAGGTACGCGAAGCTCGCGGCGGCGAGCTGGTCGGCCACGGCGCCGGTGGGCCCGATCGCGATGCCCGAGTCGGTCACGGTGAGGTCTGCCCGGATGCCCGCGCCGACCATCCCGGGCTTGCAGGCCGTCTGGTAGGTGCCCGGCGGCACCGTGACCACGAGGTCGCGGGTGATCCCGGGGCCGATGTTCTCGACCTCGGAGACGATCCGCAGGCCGTCGGGCGCCAGCAGGTAGAACTCGGTGACCTCCTGGCCGGAGTTGGTCACCTCGAACACGACGGTGCCGGACGGGACGGCGTCCGCCGACACGAGGCACTCGGTTGCCGAGGAGTCGACAGTCAGCGTCGTCGATCCGTCCCCGGCGACGGCCGGGTCGTTGGCCACGCAGCCGGTGAGGCCTGCCACGAGGAGGGCGGTGAGGGCGACGGCCGGTCGAGCGGGGGCGCGGGTCATCGAGGGCTCCAGGGCAGGGTTGTCAGCGGGCGTGGCGGACGTGGACCGGCCGCAGCGGGCAGCGGCCACGTCCGGCAGCCGCCGCGGGCGGACGAGGTCAGACGGCGACGGTCGTGGCTTCACGGTCCGGGGCCGACGTCGCCGACGCGATCGCCGGCGGTGCCGACGGGCCCTGCCGCGGCGCCGGTGACCACACCGTGCGAGCGAAGAGCGTCGCGGTCGGTACGACGTAGGCGGTCCACGCGGCGAGCTCGAGCCAGGTGGTCACGGGGGAGAAGTTGAGGACGCCCTTGAGCAGGGTCCCGTACCAGCTCTGCGGTGGTACCGCGGCCGACACGTCGAAGGCGAGGGCGTTCAGGCCCGGCAGGACGCCTGCCTCCTGGAGGTCGTGCACCCCGTAGGCGAGCACCCCGCCGGCGACCACGACGAGGAACAGGCCGGTCCACGAGAAGAAGACCCGGAGGTTGAGCGAGACGGCGCCACGGTAGAGCGCCCAGCCCAGCGCTGCGGCGCTGAGCAGACCGAGCACCGCGCCGACCAGCGGCTGGGTCGATGCGCCGGTCGCCTCCGCCGCGGCCCACAGGAACAGGGCCGTCTCGAGGCCCTCGCGGCCGACCGCGAGGAGGGTCATCACCAGCACGGCCCACCGGCCCGCCGTGAGCGCGTCGTCCAGGCGGGTGTGCAGGTCGGCCTTGAGGTACCGGGCGGTCCGGCTCATCCAGAAGATCATCCAGGTGATCAGGCCGACCGCGAGGATCGACAGCGTCCCGCCGATCAGCTCCTGGGCCTCGAACGTCAGCCCGGACGGCCCGAAGGTGAGGACTGCGCCGAAGGCCAGGGAGACCATGACGGCCGCGGCGACGCCGAGCCAGACCTGGTGCACCAGGTCGCGCCGTCCGGAGCGCACCAGGTACGCGAGCAGGATGCCGACCACGAGGGCGGCCTCCAGGCCCTCCCGCAGGCCGATCAGGTAGTTCGCGATCATCGAGTCTCCGCACAAGAATAGGTATGCCTTACCTAACTCGAGAAGCGTACCTCATCGCCGGAGCCGGATCGGCATCGGTCTGCGCACCTGGCCGGGTGCGTCAGGGCAGGAGCTCGCGCAGCACCGGCCACGCCGTGGCGAACGCCGTCAGGAGCGGTCGGTCCGCCACGTCGTCGAGGCCCACCCAGGCCACGTCGAGGCTCTCGGGATCGGTCGGTCGGGGGTGCTGCGGACCGGTGGCTGCGGCGATCACCGTCGTGTAGCTCCATGACCCGTGGTCGAGCACCCGGGTGGCGACGACCTCGAGCGCGCGCGGGTCGATGCCGGCCTCCTCGGCCGCCTCGCGCACCGCACCGTCGACGGCCGGCTCGCCAGGGGCGAGCGCTCCACCGGGGATGCCCCAGGTGCCGCCCTGGTCGCTCCACAGCGCCCGGTGCTGCAGGACGACCTGGGTCCCGACCGGCGCCTGGCGGAAGAGCAGCAGACCCGCCGCGCCGTGCAGGCCCCAGTGCCGCGAACCGCACGTGCAGTCGAGCCAGGCGTCGCCGGGCTGGCGGTGCAGCCCCTGACGCGGCCGCCCGCTCACGTCAGTCGACGATCTCGCAGATCGCCGTCCCGGCGCCGACGCTCGCGCCGACACCCGCGACGAGGCGCTGGACGGTGCCGGCCCGGTGGGCGAGCAGCGGCTGCTCCATCTTCATCGCCTCGAGGACCACGACCAGGTCACCCTCGGCCACCATCGCACCCTCGGTGACGGCCACCTTGACGATCGTTCCCTGCATCGGGGAGGCGAGCGTCGTGCCGTTGCCCGCGCTGACCGGCCGGGCCGACGGACGTCGCGTCCGCGACGCGCGGGTCGCGAGCCCGCTGCGGGTGCGGGACGAGGCGAGACCCATCCCGGCCGGCAGGACCACCTCGATCCGCCGGCCACCGACCTCGACCACGACCCGCTCGGTCGCGGCAGGCTCGGGCTCGGAGCGCTCCGACGATGCCGCCGTATCAGGTGCCGCCGGGGCCCGGAGGGTCGGCAGCCGATCGGCGAAGGCGGTCTCGATCCAGCGGGTGTGCACCGTGAACGGCTGGCTGGGGTCGGCCGGGACGAAGGCGGGGTCGTCGAGCACGGCCCGGTGGAAGGGCACGACCGTGGGGATCCCGGTGATCTGGAGCTCGGCAAGGGCGCGTCGGGCGCGCTGCACGGCCTGCGTGCGGGTCGCTCCGGTCACGACGAGCTTGGCGATCATCGAGTCGAACGCACCCGAGACGGTGTCGCCCTCGACGACGCCGCTGTCGACCCGCACGCCCGGACCGCCGGGCAGGCGCAGGGTGGTGATCCGACCGGGCGTGGGCATGAACCCCGCGGCCGGGTCCTCGCCGTTGATCCGGAACTCGATCGAGTGGCCGCGGACCGCCACCTCGGTGTACCCGAGCGGCTCACCGGCTGCGATGCGCAGCTGCTCGCGCACGAGGTCGATGCCGGTGACCTCCTCGGTCACGGGGTGCTCGACCTGCAGACGGGTGTTGACCTCGAGGAAGGAGATGGTGCCGTCCTTGGCGACGAGGAACTCGCAGGTGCCGGCACCGACGTAGCCGGCCTCACGCAGGATCGCGATCGACGACTCGCGCATCAGGCGCTCCTGGTCGTCGGTCAGGAACGGGGCGGGAGCCTCCTCGACGAGCTTCTGGTGGCGGCGCTGCAGCGAGCAGTCCCGGGTCGAGACGACGACGACGGTGCCGTGCATGTCCGCGAGGCACTGGGTCTCCACGTGGCGCGGGGAGTCGAGGTACCGCTCGACGAAGCATTCGCCGCGACCGAAGGCCGCCGTCGCCTCACGGACGGCCGAGTCGAACATCTCGGCGATCTCGCCCATCTCGCGGGCTACCTTGAGGCCGCGCCCGCCACCGCCGAAGGCGGCCTTGATCGCAATCGGCAGACCGTGCTCGACGGCGAACGCCGTGACCTCGTCCGCTCCGCTCACCGGGTCGGCCGTCCCGGCGACCAGGGGCGCCCCGGCCCGGTGGGCGATGTGCCGGGCGCTGACCTTGTCGCCGAGAGCCACGATGGCCGACGGCGGCGGACCGATCCAGACCAGGCCGACGTCGATCACGGCCTGGGCGAAGTCCGCGTTCTCGGCGAGGAACCCGTAGCCCGGGTGGACCGCGTCGGCACCCGAGCGCCGGGCTGCCTCGAGCAGCTTGCCGATGTCCAGGTACGTCTCGGCCGCGCGCGCGCCGCCGAGGGCGAACGCCTCGTCGGCCAGGCGCACGTGCAGGGCCTCGCGATCGGAGTCGGCGTAGACCGCCACGCTGGCCACCTGCGCGTCGGCGCAGGCGCGTGCGATGCGGACAGCGATCTCACCGCGGTTGGCGATGAGGACCTTGCGGATGGCGGGCACGGCTCACCGTAACGTCACGTGCGCCGACCCTTCACGCCGGGCAGGTCCACCCGGTCAAGACTGTGCGGATCGGCAAAGCGAACCGGGGGTGCTTTGTCGGGTTCGCCTACGGGGCCGTGTCCGCGGGCCCGGTCGCCGGCGCGGCCCCGGTCGCAGGTCCGCCCGTCAGTGCCTTCGTCGCGCGGGCCCACAGGTCGGGGACGATGACCCCGACCTCACCGAGCAGGTCGCGCAGCACGGGCAGGCTCAGGCCCACGACGCCGTGGTGGTCACCTTCGATGCCCGTGACGAACGGGCCACCGAGGCCGTCGACGGTGAACGCTCCGGCGACCGCGAGCGGCTCACCGGTGGCGACGTAGGCGGCGATCTCGGCGTCGGACAGGTCGGCGAAGTGCACAGTGGTCGACGAGGTGATGCCCAGGGTGCCACCGGTCCCGGTCGCGTCGGGCGTGCCGGTGTCCCGGAGGTCGATCAGCCAGTGGCCGGTGTGCAGGATCCCGGTGCGCCCGCGCATCCGACGCCACCGGGCGGTCGCGTCGGCAGCGTCCACCGGCTTGCCGAACGTGCGCCCGTCGAGCTCGAGCAGGGAGTCGCAGCCGAGCACGAGGACGTCCTGCGCCGCCGCGTCGCCCAGCTCGTCGCCGTCCTCGTCGTACCGGTCGAGCTCGTGCAGCTCCGAGGCGGCCTCCGCCTTGGCCTGGGCCAGCAGCAGGACCTCGTCGGCCGGTGCGAGGGGCCCGAAGCGTTCGGCGGCGGCCGCGAGCACGGCGTCCTCGTCGACGCCGGAGACGCGGACCCGGGGCTCGATACCGGCCGAGCGGAGCGTCGCGAGCCGGGCCGGGGACGCCGAGGCCAGGAGAAGGATCACCGGGCGAGGGTACCCGCCGAGCCCGGGCACCACCGCACGACGGGTCGGACCCATGACCCCGTCGGGGGCTGTGGGTCCGACCCGTCGTGGATCAGGCGAGGGCCTCGCGCAGCACGTCGAGGCCGACCGAGCCGAGCGCCAGGGCGCGGGCATGGAAGGACTTCAGGTCGTGCACCTCACCGCGGGCGGTGGCTGCCGCGGCCGCCTCGTCGCGTGCGGTCTCCCAGAGCCGCTGGCCGATCTTGTACGCGGGCGCCTGGCCGCCCCAGCCGAGGTAGCGGTTGAGCTCGAACCGGAGGAAGGCCTCCGGCATGTTCACGTTGGCCCTGAGGAACTCCCACGCCTTGTCGTGGTCCCAGGTCCCGCCACCCCAGCGCTCGGGGCACGGCAGGCCGAGGTGCACGCCGATGTCCAGCACGACGCGGGCGGCGCGCATGCGCTGGCCGTCGAGCATGCCGAGCCGGTCGCCCGGGTCGTCCAGGAAGCCGAGATCGGCCATCAGGCGCTCGGCGTACAGGGCCCAGCCCTCGCCGTGACCGCTGACCCAGCAGGCGAGCCGGCGCCAGCTGTTCAGGGTCGCGCGCTCGTACACGGCCTGGCCGATCTGCAGGTGGTGGCCGGGGACGCCCTCGTGGTAGACGGTCGTCTTCTCGCGCCAGGTCGTGAACTGGGTGACACCCGGCGGGACGGACCACCACATGCGGCCCGGCCGCGAGAAGTCGTCGGACGGCCCGGTGTAGTAGATCCCGCCGTTCTGGGTCGGTGCGATCCGGCACTCGAGGCGCAGCACCGGCTCCGGGATGTCGAAGTGCATGCCGTTGAGGGCCGCGACGGCGGCGTCGGCCGTGGCCTGCATCCAGGCACGCAGCGCGTCGGTGCCGTCCAGGGCGCGGCTGCCGTCGGTGTCGAGCACGGCGATGGCCTGCGCGACCGTCGCACCCGGGCCGGCGATCTCGGCTGCGACGGCCTCCTGCTCGGCGATCACCCGGTCCAGCTCGGCCAGACCCCAGGCGTAGGTCTCCCCGAGGTCGACCGTCGCGCCGAGGAAGTACCGCGACCACAGCTCGTAGCGCTCGTGCCCGAAGGCGTCGGCCTCGGGCGCCTGCGGCAGGAGCTCCTCGCGCAGGAATGCGGTGAGGTCGGTGTAGGCCGATCGGCCGGCCGCGGCTCCCTCCTCGAGGTCCCGGCGGATCGCCTGGCACGCGGCGGAGTCGTCGAGGGCCGCATCGACGGCTGCGCCGCGGACGAAGGTCGTGAAGAAGGACGCCGCGCCGGCGAGCCCGTCGGACTGCTCGATGCACTCACGCACCTGCCGGGCCGCGGCGACCCGACCGCGGGACGCCGCGAGCCGGAGCGAGGCGACGACGCCGGCCGCCGCCCCGGGCAGGGCGTTCAGCCGGGCCGCGATGTTCGCCCAGTGCTCGGGCGTCGACGTCGGCATGATGTCGAAGATGTCGCGCAGCTCCTGGACGGGGGACGCGATGTTGTTGAGCATGCCGATCAGCTCGTCGGCCTCGTACAGCTCGATCTCCAGGCCGATCCGCTCCCGCATCGCGGCGAGCGTGACCCGGTCGATGCCGTCGGCCGGGGTCGTGGCCTCGAGCTCTGCCAGCACCGCTCGGGCGGCCTGCGCCTGGGCCTGCCACCCGGCGGGCGAGTAGTCGGTCATCAGGTGGTCGTACCCGGCGATCCCCATCGACGTCGCCGCGACCGGGTTGAGCCGCGCGCTGGTCAGGACGTAGGCGTCCGCGATCGCATCGATGGCTGTGGGTACGCGGTGGGGCAGAGCGGCGATGGTCATAGGGGCGACCCTAACCTCACCGGTACGCAGCCGCCTGCAGGCCGTAGAGCTCGCTGTACAGGCCCCCGATGCCCATGAGGTCCTGGTGCGAGCCGGACTCCACGACGTGGCCGTCGGCCACCACGATGATCAGGTCCGCCATGCGCACGGTCGAGAACCGGTGCGAGACGAGCACGGCCGCGCCCGGCGCTCGCCCCGGGCTCGCGCCCCCCGCTCAGACCCGTGCGCTCCTGGCCTGTGTGCTCCAGCGCCACGCGTCGGGTCCGGGCGTGAGGGGGTCCGCGAGGCCGACGGCGGCGTCGCGCCACCGACGGCGGGCAGTGGCCTCCGTGCGCGCCCGTCCGGCCTCCGTCATCGCGGTGTCGTCCCGGTGGCCGTTGCCGGCCGAGAGCCCCGCGACGAGGGCGGCGAGCTCGATGTCGTCGGGCTCCCCCCGGACGACCCGCACGTCGGGCGTCACAGCGGGATGTTCCCGTGCTTCTTGGCCGGCAGGCTCGCGCGCTTGGTGCGCAGGGCGCGCAGGGCCCGCACGACCTGGACGCGCGTGGCCGACGGTGCGATCACGGCGTCGACGAAGCCGCGGTCGGCGGCCTCGTAGGGGTTGACCAGGGCGTCCTCGTACTCCGCGACGAGCCGCGCCCGCTCGGCCTCGACGTCCCCGCCGGCGTCCGCGACCGCTCTCAGCGCGCCGCGCTGCAGGATGTTGACCGCCCCACCGGCGCCCATCACGGCGATCTGCGCGGTCGGCCACGCCAGGTTCACGTCGGCCCCGAGCTGTTTGGAGCCCATCACGATGTACGCGCCGCCGTACGCCTTGCGGGTGATCACCGTGACCAGCGGCACGGTGGCCTCGGCATAGGCGTAGATGAGCTTCGCGCCGCGGCGGATGATCCCGTTCCACTCCTGGTCGGTGCCCGGCAGGAAGCCCGGGACGTCGACGAAGGTCAGCACCGGGATGTTGAACGCGTCGCAGGTCCGCACGAAGCGCGCGGCCTTCTCGGCCGCGTTGATGTCCAGCGTCCCGGCCATCTGCAGCGGCTGGTTGGCGACCACCCCGACCGGCCGGCCCTCGACGTGCCCGAACGCGATGAGCACGTTCCGGGCGTACAGCGGCTGCACCTCGAGCAGGTCGCCGTGGTCGAGCACGTGCTCGACCACTGTCCGCATGTCGTACGGCTGGGCGTCCGAGTCCGGCACCAGCAGGTCGAGCTCGAGGTCGGCGTCGGTGATCTCGAGCTCGGCCTCGTCCTCCCACACCGGCGGCTCGGCGAGGTTGTTCGACGGCAGGTAGCCGACGAGCGCCTTGACCCAGTCGATCGCGTCGTCCTCGTCGCTGCCGAGGTAGTGCGCGACGCCGGAGCGGGCGTTGTGCGTCAGGCCGCCGCCGAGCTCCTCGAAGCCGACCTCCTCACCGGTGACCGCGCGGATGACGTCCGGGCCGGTGATGAACATGTTCGAGGTGCCGTCGGCCATCACCACGAAGTCGGTCAGGGCCGGGGAGTAGACGGCGCCCCCGGCGCTCGGGCCGAGGATCAGGGAGACCTGCGGGATCACGCCGGACGCCGCGACGTTGCGCCGGAAGATCTCGGCGAACTGGGTCAGCGCACCGACCCCCTCCTGGATGCGCGCGCCACCCCCGTCGAGGATGCCGATCAACGGCACGCCGGTGCGCAGCGCGAGGTCCATCACCTTGGTGATCTTCTGGCCGTGGGCCTCGCCGAGCGAACCGCCGAAGACCGTGAAGTCCTGGCTGTAGATCGCGACCTGTCGACCCTCGATCGTGCCGTAGCCGGTCACGACGCCGTCGCCGGGGACCCGCCGTGCGTCGAGGCCGAA
This sequence comes from Cellulomonas sp. KRMCY2, assembly GCF_000526515.1. NCBI lineage: Bacteria > Bacillati > Actinomycetota > Actinomycetes > Micrococcales > Cellulomonadaceae > Cellulomonas > Cellulomonas sp. KRMCY2. The sequence continues at coordinate 169,144 of NZ_JAGF01000001.1, read as the reverse complement.
GGCCGTCGAGCGGTGCCGGACGAACGCGTCCAGCTCGACGAAGCTGCCCTCGTCCAGCAGCGCGGCGATGCGCTCCCGCGCGGTCTTCTTGCCGCGGGGATGCTGCTTGGCTGCGGCGCCCTCCTCGGGCTGCTCGACGGCAGCCGCCATCCGGCCGGCCAGGTCGGCGATCTTGGCTGCCGTGGTCATGGGTGCATCGGTCACGCCTCGAGGGTAGTTGTCGGGTCCCCACATGCTCAGTGCGCCAACCGACCGTGTCGGCCGGCCGATCTGTGCCAGACCCCACAACGTGGCTACCGTTGCGGTGTGGACGCACCGCTCGACGTCGCCGCCGTGACCGCCGCGCTCGCGGCCGCCACCCGCGACCGGGTCGGCCGGGTCGTCGTCGTGCCGAGGACCGCGTCGACCTCGACGGACGTGCTCGAGGCTCTCCTGGCCGACCCGACCGCGTGGCCGGACCGGTCGGTCCTCGTCGCCGATCACCAGACGGCGGGACGCGGCCGCGCCGGTCGCACCTGGAGCACACCGGCACGCGCGGCCCTGACTGCCTCCGTGCTGCTCCGGCCACCCGTCCGGCTGGACCGGTTCGGCTGGGTCCCGCTCCTGGCCGGGCTCGCCGTCGTCCGGGCGCTGGGTGACGTCGCCGGGGTGCGCGCGGTGGTCAAGTGGCCCAACGACGTGCTCGTGGCGGCTCCCGACGGGTCGTCGGTGCCGGGCTGGGGAGCGTGGCGCAAGGTGGCCGGGGTCCTCGGTGACCTGGTGGCGACGGCGTCCGGGCCGGCCGTCGTCGTGGGCATCGGCGTCAACGTCTCGCAGCGCGACGGCGAGCTGCCGGTGCCGAGCGCGTCGTCGCTCGCGCTCGCGGGCCACGGAGGCGTCGACCGGACGACCCTGCTGGCCGCGATCGTCGGCCGGCTGGTCGCACTGGACGAACGGTGGCGCGATGCCGGCGGTGACGCCCGGGCCGCCGGCCTGGCGGACGAGTGCTCGGCGGTGTGCTCGACGCTCGGCGCACGGGTGCGCGTCGAGCTGCCCGGCGGTGGTGTGCTCGACGGCACCGCAAGCGGGCTGGCGTCGGACGGCGGTCTCGAGGTGACCGATGCAGACGGCCGGGTCACCCAGGTGCTCGCCGGTGACGTGAGCCATGTGCGCAGCGCCGGACTAGCCTGACCAGGTGCGTGCAGACGAGTCCGCGGTCCCCGACGGCGGGCCTGGCGACCCGCCGGCCGCGCCGCCGACGTCGACCCTCGCCCGCATCGAGGCCCAGCTGCTCGGCGGGCCCAGGACCCTGACGCTCGCGCAGGTCGCCGAACGGGCCGGTGCCGAGGTCGATGACGTCCGGCTGTTCTGGCACGCCCTCGGTCTGCCCATGATCTCGCCGGACGCCGTCGCGTACACCGAGTACGACGCGGTCGTCATCGCCCAGATCATGACGGCCCAGCGCGAGAACGACGTGACCAAGCGGACCGGGGTGTCGATCGTCCGGTCGGTCGGGCACACCACGGACCGGCTCGTCCTGTGGCAGGTCGAGGCGCTGGTCGAGCACATGGCCGAGCGGTACGCGCTGGACGACACCAGCGCACGCCTCGTGCTGCTGGACCGGCTCGGCGACATCGCGCCGTTGCTCGAGCTGCAGCTCGTGCACGCGTGGCGGCGCCAGGTGGCCGCGATCGCCGGCCGGTTCGCCGCGGAGTTCGCCGACGCCGGTGCGTCGACCGAGTCCGACGAGCTGCCGCTCGCCCGTGCTGTCGGGTTCGCCGACATCGTCGCCTTCACCACGCGCACGGCCGAGCTCGGCTCGCACGAGCTGGCGCACTTCGTGCAGGACTTCGAGACGGGCGCCCGGGACGTGGTCACCGCCGCGGGCGGTCGGGTCGTCAAGACGATCGGCGACGCGGTGCTCTTCGTCGCGGACGACGCCGTGACCGGTGCACGCGTCGCGCTCGGCCTGGCTCACGCGTTCGGCGCCGACGTCGCCCCGGTCCGGGTCGGCTTCGTCTGGGGCCGGGTGCTCTCGCGGTTCGGCGACGTCTTCGGCCCGGCGGTCAACCTCGCGGCCCGGCTCACGGGCGAGGCGGAGCCCGGCACCGTCCTGGTGGACGGCGCGACGGCGAGCCTGCTCGGCGCGCCCACAGCCGGTCGGCGGTTCGCGCTCACCGAGCTCGCCGAACGGGAGGTCGCGGGCCTCGGCCCGATGCGCCCGGTCCGGCTGACCTGGGCGCAGGAGCCCGCGACGGGCTGAGGAGCCCTGCGTCACGCGGCTGCGCCGGCCGCGGGTCACGCGGGGCGGTCGTCCCCGGCCGTCATCGGCTCGATCAGCTCCGGTCCGTCGTTGCCGACCGTGTTGACGGCCGTCGACACCGGGGTCGCGACGAGCGGTGGTGCCGGGCGCAGCAGCAGGTCGACGGCCTCGGTCGCGTCCTGGCGGAGCGGATCGAGCCAGGCGTCCCAGCGCGACGGGTCGAGGACGACCGGCCGACGGTCGTGGATGGCCGCGAGCTCCGGGTCGTCGGCCGGTGCGCCGCCGGTGACGATGGTCATCGTCACGAGCCAGCGCAGCGGGTCGTCGTCCGCCCGGTTGCGGTCGCGCCAGAACTCGTACAGGCCGGCGAACGCGAGGATGCCGCCGTCCTGCGGGTGGATCCAGAACGGCTGCTTCGGTGCCCGGGGCGCGTCCGGCTCGGGCTTCTGCCACTCGTAGTAGCCCTCGGCCGGGACGAGGCACCGGCGGGCGACGAGCGCGCGGCGGAAGGCCGGCTTGTCGACCAGGCTCTCCACCCGGGCGTTGATCATGCGGGCGCCGACCGATGGGTCCTTGGCCCAGCCCGGGACGAGGCCCCAGCGTGCCAGCCGCAGGGACCGCTCGGTCTCGAGGGGTGCACCGGACGCCGCGTCGCCCTGCTCCGCGGGCCGTGGCTCGCGCTCGACGACGACCCGGACCGGGTCGGTCGGGGCGAGGTTCCAGGAGGGTGGCAGCAGACGCGCGTCCTGCGCGACGGTGCCGGCCGAGACCGCGAAGGCGTCGGCGAGATCCTGGGCCTCCCGGAACGAGGCATAGCGTCCGCACATGGGCACAGCATGCCCCGCTGCCCCGACACCGAGCTCGCCCCGGCGGCGTCGCGGGCTGGGAAGGACATCCGATCGAAACGATCCGATGTCATACTCGTGCGGTGACCACGACGCCCGACCAGCAGCTCGCGCCGCACCGTGAGCGGACGGCGGGCTTCGTCCTCCTGGTCGGTCTGCTGAGCCTGCTGCCCGCGGTCACCACCGACATGTACCTGCCCTCGCTGCCGGATGTCGCACGCGACCTGGGCACCACCCAGGCGGGTGCACAGTTCACGATCACCGGCATGCTCATCGGGGGCGCGCTCGGACAGCTCGTCGCCGGGCCGTTGTCCGACCGGCTCGGCCGGCGCCTCCCGGTGCTCATCGGCGTGAGTCTGCACGTGGTCATCTCGCTGCTGTGCGTCGTCGCCGGCACGATCGACCAGCTCGCGACGCTGCGGGTGGCCCAGGGCCTGGCGAGCGCGGGGTCGACGGTCGTGGCGATGGCCGTGATCCGGGACCGCTACACCGGTGCCGAGGCCGCGCGGCTGATGTCCCGGCTGATGCTCGTGATCGCTGTCGCCCCGCTGCTCGCGCCGACGGTCGGCAGCGTCATCGCGCACCAGTGGGGCTGGCGTGCCGTCTTCGTCGCGCTCGCGCTGCTCGGTGCCGGCCTGCTGGCCGTCGTCGGTAGGTTCCTGCCCGAGACCCTGCCGGCCGAGCGGCGGATCGCGCACGGCGTCGTGGCTTCGCTGCGGGGGTACTCCGGGCTGCTCGCCGACCGGCGCTTCGTCGCGCTCGCGGTGATCCCCGGGCTCGGGATGGCGGTGATCATCAGCTACGTCGCCGGCTCGCCCTTCGTGCTCCAGCAGGAGTACGGGCTCTCGACCCAGGAGTTCGCCCTGGTCTTCGCGATCGGCGGGACGGCGATGCTGACCGGCTCCCAGGCGAACGCCGCGCTGGTCAGGCGGGCCGGACCGGTGCGCCTGCTGCGGGTCGCGCTGCCCGGGACGACCCTGCTCGGCGGGTGCCTCGTGTGGGTCGCGGCGACGCACGCGGGCGGCATCGTCGGCCTCGTCGGCGCGCTGTGGCTGATGATGGCGACCCTCGGCTTCGTCATGGCCAACGCCTCGGCGCTGGCGATGACCCGGCACGGTGAGCGGGCCGGCTCGGCGGCCGCGGTGATCGGCTTCCTCCAGGCGGGTCTGGCGGGCGCGGTCAGCCCACTGGTCGGGCTGCTCGGCGGCGACGCGGTGGCGATGACCGGCACGATGCTCGGCAGCATGGTGGTCGGTCTGCTCGTGCTCGCGTTCGGGACGCCCGCCTACCGTCGGGACGGCTGGCTGGCCATGGGCGGAGCCTGACCGCGCCGCCCTACCCTGGGGGCATGACGCCCCAGCGCACCGGCACCGGGTCCGAGGTCGGTCCCTGGTTCCAGGCGGGCCGCTGGCGTGACGTCGCGCGGGCCGCAGGTCTGGTCTCGGCCGACGGGGACGTCCGCCCGACGGTCTTCGCCGAGATGTCCGCGCTGGCCGCACGCACCGGCGCGGTCAACCTGGGCCAGGGCTTCCCCGACGTCGACGGCCCGGCGCACGTCGCGCAGGCCGCCGTCGCCGCGATCCTGGCGGGGCACAACCAGTACCCGCCCGGCGCCGGGACACCGGAGCTGCGCCGCGCCGTCGTCCTGCACCAGGAGCGGTACTACGGGCTGAGCCACGACCCGGAGACGGAGGTGCTGGTCACCGCCGGAGCGACCGAGGCGATCGCCGCCACGGTGCTTGCACTCGTCGGCCCGGGGGACGAGGTGCTGACCCTCGAGCCGTTCTACGACTCCTACGCGGCAGTGATCGCGATGGCCGGAGCCGAGCACGTCACCGTCGGGCTCACCGCGGGTGTCGACGGATTCCGGCTCGACCTCGACGCGCTCGCGGCGGCGTTCGGCGCCCGGACGCGCCTCGTGCTGCTCAACTCGCCGCACAACCCCACCGGAACCGTGCTGTCCAGGGCCGAGCTCGAGGCCGTCGCCCGGCTGGCGACGCAGTGGGACGCGGTGGTCGTCACCGACGAGGTCTACGAGCACCTGACCTATGACGGCGCCGAGCACGTCCCGGTCGCGACGCTGCCGGGGATGGCCGGCCGGACCCTGACGATCTCCTCGGCGGGCAAGACGTTGTCGTTCACCGGCTGGAAGATCGGCTGGGTCACCGGGCCCGCGGAGCTCGTCGCAGCGGTCCGGACGGTCAAGCAGTTCCTCACCTACGTCTCCGGTGCGCCGTTCCAGCCGGCGATCGCCGCGGCGCTGGTCGACGCGGACGGCGCGACGGGGGAGTACGTCCGTGGGCTCGCGGTGTCGCTGGCGGCCCGCCGCGACCTGCTGTGCGACGGTCTCGTCGCGGCGGGCTTCGGCGTCGTCGTGCCGCGGGGCACGTACTTCGTCGTGGCCGACGGAGCCGGCCTCGGCTTCGAGGACGGTGCGGACCTGTGCCGTCGACTGCCGGACCTGGCCGGGGTCGTCGGGGTGCCGGTGAGCGCGTTCTGCCGGGCCGGTTCGACGACGGCCGAGGCGCTGCGTCCGCGGGTCCGGTTCACCTTCGTCAAGCGGCAGGACGTGCTCGTCGAGGCGGTCACGCGGCTCGGTCGGTTGACCGGACGCGGCAGCCGGTAGCCCCGGGGCCGTGCCCGGGGGCCGATGTCCTGGGCGTCGACGGGTTCGCTGCGCAGATCGTGCTCCCCAGAGTTGTCCACGATGTGTGGACAGACGTCCGGTTCGTGGCTCTTGCCGTGATCGTCGGATGGTCGGATGGTCGGATGGTCGGATGGTCGGGTCGTCAGATGGTCTGACGGCCGATCGCCCGGGCGGGTGCGGGCCGCCGCCCGGCCAGCGGACAGCCGGCGCACCCGGGCGACCTCGCGGGTTCCGGCGGGCAGGCGCCGCACGACCGGGGCGCCGCAGACACGGCGCCGCAGCGCTCCAGCTCGGCGACCATGACGTCGACGAGGTCGGGCGCCACACCGAGCCGGGCAGCAGCGACGGTCGCCGTCGCACCGGTCGCCAGCTCGGCCAGGACCCGCTCGAGGGTGCTCACAGCAGGCGCCCGATCTGGAAGACGACGACCGCGAGCAGCCAGGCGACCACCAGCTGCGCGCCGACCGCCCCGGCGGTCCAGCGGCCGCCGAAGAGCCGCCGTTGCTCGGCCACTGTCGCGACGCACGGCGTGTAGCCCAGCACGAAGACCATGAACGCTGCGGCCGCCGCGGCAGGGTGTCCGCCCGACGTCGCGTCGAGGGTCGCACGCAGGTGATCGGCCAGCGCCGCGTCGGTGCCGTCACCGGTCGGCACGCTCGGCGCGCCGTCTCCGGGAGCGGGCTCCGTGACCGCGTACGACTGGGCGAGCGATCCCACCACGACCTCCTTGGCGACGAAGCCGGTCGCCAGGGCCGCCGTCAGGTGCCAGTCGTCGAAGCCCGCCGGGGCGAACACCGGGGTGATGCCGGCCGCGACGCGCCCGTAGACGCTCGCCTCGACCGGGACCTCGCCGACCGCGTACCCGGCGACGGCCGGCACAGCCATCAGCACCCACATGACCGTCAGGGTCACGACGATGATCCGGCCGGCCTTCGTCGCGAAGCCGGCGACCCGGCCCCAGACCGACCTCGCGATCGGCAGCAGCTGGGGCCGCTGGTACGCGGGCAGGACCAGGACCAGCGGCTCGCGCCGGACGTCGCGGAACGCGGTGCGACGCAGGGCCAGGCCCCCGGCGACCACGAGCACGATGCTCAGCACGTAGAGCGCGAAGATCACCGTGCCGGCGTGCTCAGGGAAGAAGATTCCGGCGAGCAGGACGTAGACGGTCAACCGCGCGGCGCAGGACGTCCAGGGGATCAGCAGCCCGGTGATCAGGCGCTGCCTGGCGTCCGGCAGGATCCTGGTCGCGGCCAGTGCCGGCACGTTGCAGCCGAACCCGATCATCAGCGGCAGCATGGCGCGACCGTCGAGGCCGATCGATCGCATCGCGCGATCGGCCAGGAGCGCCGCCCGCGCCATGTAGCCGCTGTCCTCGAGCAGGGCCAGCGCGGCGTAGATGATCGCGATCAGCGGCAGGAAGCTCAGGACGGTGCCGACCCCCGCCAGGACGCCGTCGACCAGCAGCCCGTCGAGCCAGCGCGGCGCCCATCCGCGGAGCGCGGCGTGGGCCGCGGCGGTCAGCGGTCCGGTGACGGCCGTCGAGACGAGACCCATCACGGGTGCGGCGGCACTGGTGGCGAGCTGGAACAGCCCCCACATCGTGAGCCCGAGCACCGGGATGCCGGACCACGGGTTGAGCAGCACGCGGTCGGCCAGGTCGGTCGCGGTGCGGTGCGCGGGCCGCTGCGGGTGCAGCTGGGACGTCACGTCCTCCACCCAGGCGAACAGCCGCTGCGCGCCGGCCAGCCGCGCCGGCAGGTCGTCGTCGGGCTGCTCCCCGGGGCCGGCGCCGGTCGGCACCAGCACCGGCAGACCGGCGACCGGCCGGCCGTCGTGGGAGTGCACCGCCTCGGCGAGCCGGTCGAGCCCGGCGCCGGTGCGTGGGTCGAGCGGGACGACCGGAACGCCCAGCAGCCCCGCCAGGACCGTGAGGTCGAGCCCGGTCCCGTGGGAGCGTGCGACGTCGAGCATGGTCACAGCGGCCACGACGGGCAGCCCGGTGCTCGCGACCTGGGCGAGCAGGTACAGCGACCGGGACACCGCGGTCGCGTCCAGCACGACGACGGCGACGCCGGCCCGGGCCGCGGTGATCGTGTCGGCGACGACCTGCTCGTCCGGAGACCTGGCGAACAGGCTGTAGGTGCCGGGCAGGTCGAGCACCCCGAGGTCGCCTGCAACCGTGCGCCAGGTGCCCGACTGCAGCTCGACGGTGGTGCCGGGGGCGTTCATGACCCGTTGCCGGGAGCCGGTCATCGCGTTGAACACCGTCGACTTGCCGACGTTCGGGTTCCCGACGAGCAGCACCGGGCCGACGGCGAGGTCGACGCCGGCCGGGGTGCCGTGGCACGAGCTCATGGTGCAGCCGTCGGCCGGCCCACCTCGACCAGGGCTGCTGTCGCCGCGTCGAGGGCGATGCGCGACGCACCGATGCCGACCACGCGCCCGCCGAAGGGGGAACGCTGGGTGACCCGCACGGTGGCCCCTGCGCGCAGGCCCACCTCGTGCATCCGCAGCCCGGCCGGTCCGGCCATCAGGACGGCCAGGACCTCGAGATCGGTCGCGAACGGGCACTCGCCGAGGTGCATGATCTGACGTTACGGGTGAGGTAAGGCAAGCCTTAGGGACATACGTCCTGCGAGTCGGGCGGTCGTGAACTACCCTCGGGCGGTGATCAACGAGGACACCTTCGTCGCCGGCATGACGTGGGGCTGGCGAGGCGAGCGGGGCACCTGGACCGGGCCGACGGCGCGGCGGTCGATGGAGCTGATGGTCGAGCGTCTTGCGACGAGCTGGACAGCCGTCACGTTCGCCGCCCTTCAGGACACCGCCCAGTCCACCGAGATCCACTTCCGCGACGCCCCGACGGTCACCGACGACGAGGTCCGGGCCGCGATCGGCCACGCCAAGGAGCTCGGGCTGAAGGTCTGCCTCAAGCCCGTGGTCAACTGCGCGGACGGCACCTGGCGTGCGCACATCAACTTCTTCGACGTCGACGTCCCGGGCGAGCCGACCTGGGCGCAGTGGTTCGCGTCGTACACCGCGTTCATCGTGCACCACGCCCGGATCGCCCAGGAGACCGGTGCTGAGATGCTCAGCATCGGCTGCGAGATGGTGCAGAGCGACCGGCGGGCCGACCAGTGGCGGGCGCTGGTCGCCGAGGTCCGGGCCGTGTACGAGGGCAGGCTGACCTACAACTGCGACAAGTACCAGGAGGACCGGCTGACCTGGTGGGACGCGGTCGACGTGATCTCCTCGAGCGGCTACTACCCGGTCGGGACCTGGGACGAGCAGCTCGACCGGATCGAGCGTGTGGTGGCCACCCACGGCAAGCCGTTCCTCTTCCTGGAGTCCGGGTGCCCCAGCCGCGAGGGCTCCCAGCACATGCCGAACGACTGGACGCTGCAGGGCGCTCCGAGCCAGGCCGCCCAGCGCGAGTTCTACGAGGAGATGTTCGCCGCGACGGCTCGGCGCCCGTGGGTCGGCGGCTTCATGCTCTGGGACTGGCCGGTGCGGCTCTACAACGAGGCCGACGCCGCCGCGGACACCGACTACAGCGTCTACGCCAAGGAGGCCGAGGTGACGGTCCGCGCGCACTACTCGGCGCGGACGGCGCGCTCGGACCGGGCCTGACCTCCCCGCAGCCGGCGGCCTCTCAGCAGCCGACCGTGCTGCTGCGGCGCTCCACGAGCACGACGTCGCGCCACTGCCCGTCGCGCTGACCGAGCCGTTCGCGCGTCCCGACGACCCGGAAGCCGTGCCGCGCGTGCAGCGTGAGGCTCGCGGTGTTCTCCGCGAAGATGCCGGCCTGCAGGGTCCAGACGCCCGCGGCCTCGGTCGAGCCGATCACGGCGGCCAGCAGCGCCGAGCCGACGCCACGGCCGCGGGCGTCCGGGGCGACGTACACGCTGAGCTCGAGCACCCCCGCGTAGACGCACCGGTCGCTCACGGTGCTGCACGCAGCCCAGCCGAGGAGACTCCCCGCCGCGTCGGTCAGGACCATGCGGTGCTCCGCCGTGTGCGCGGCGTCCCAGGACTCCCAGGACGGCACCTCGGTCTCGAAGGTCGCCTGGCCGGTCGCGATCCCGGCCGCGTAGACGGCACCGACCGACGGCCAGTCGGTGCCGGTCATCGGCCGGATCCGGGCTTCTGTCACGGTCATCGCTCCTCGTACGTCAGTCCCGCACCCAGCCCGAACAACGGTGAGCTGCCGTCGCCGTCGTTGACCGGTCGGTCGGTGGATCGCGGCCAGCTCACCGGCAGGGTCCCGCTCGGCCGGACCGCCCCGGTCAGCACGTCCGCGACCCCGGCTCCCTCGGTGCCGGGCAGCCAGGCTGCCACGAGTGCGTCGGTCCAGTCGAGCAGCGCTGTCACGTCCATCGGCCTGCCGCTGACGACGACCACCACCGTCGGCAGCCCGGCGGCGTGGAGCCGGTCGAGGAGGGCGAGGTCGGCCGGGGACAGGCGCACGCCGCCGGGTCGGTCGCCCTCGAACTCGGCGTACGGGGTCTCGCCGACGACGGCCACCGCGACGTCGTGGTCGCCGGCCGTGATCTCGGCATCCTCGGCGTCGGGCGCGTAGGTCACCCGGTCGTCGCCGAGGGCCTCCTGGAGCCCTTCGAGGATCGTGGTCCCGGGCACGATGTCGCCGCTCGCGCCCTGCCAGGTGAGCGTCCAGCCGCCGGACTGGTTGCCGACGTCGTCGGCGTTCGAGCCGGTCACCAGGACGCGTGCACCCTCGACGATCGGCAGGGCGCCGGAGTTCTGCAGCACGACGAGGGACTCGGCGACAGCCCGCCGGGCAAGGGCCCGGTGCTCGGAGCTGCCGACCTCGCCGGCCAGGCTCCGGTCGGTCATCGGCGCCTCGAACAGGCCGAGCTCGACCTTGGCCGTCAGGATCCGCCGCACGGCGTCGTCGATGCGCTCCCTCGGCACGTCGCCGTCCTCGACGACCGAGGTCAGGGTCGCGATGAAGGACTCGTACTCGTAGGGGACCATGACCATGTCGACGCCCGCGTTGACCGCCTGCACGACGTCCTGCCGGCTGGCGCCCTCGGCTCCGTCGAGCTGGTCGACGCCGGCCCAGTCGCTGACGACGAAGCCGTCGAAGCCCAGCTCGCCCTTGAGGACGTCGGTGATCAGGTACGCGTCACCGTGCAGCTTGTCGCCGTTCCAGCTGCTGAAGGACACCATCACCGAGCCGACGCCGCGCTCGATCGCCGCGAGGTACGGCGCGAGGTGGATCGCGCGCAGCTCGGCCTCGCTCAGCTCCGTGTCGCCCTGGTCCGTGCCACCGGTCGTCCCGCCGTCACCGACGTAGTGCTTGGCGGTCGCGAGGATCGAGGTCGGCTCCGAGCCGAGGGACTCGGTCTGGAGCCCGGTGACGACGGACGTCATCGCGCCGACGATCGCCGGGTCCTCGCCGAACGACTCGTACGACCGGCCCCAGCGGTCGTCCCGCACGACGCACAGGCACGGGGCGAAGGTCCAGTCCACGCCGGTTGCCGCGACCTCGACCGCCGTGGCCCGGCCGATCGCCTCGACGAGGTCCGGGTCGCGCGTGGCGCCGAGCCCGATGTTGTGCGGGAACACCGTCGCACCGGCCAGGTTGTTGTGGCCGTGCACGGCATCGACGCCGTAGAGGATCGGGATCCCCAGGGGAGTGCTCAGCGCACCCTGCTGCAGGCCGTCGACCAGGTCGGCCCAGCCCTCGACGGTGTTCGGCTCAGGGACGGAGCCGCCGCCGCTGAGGACCGAGCCCAGCCGGAGCTCGGCCACCGCCTCCGGCGAGACGACGGAGCGCTCGGCCTGGGTCATCTGGCCCACCTTGTCGGCCAGGTCCATCCGGCCGAGCAGGTCGGCGACGCGGGCGGCGGTCGGCAGCGAGGCGTCCAGGTACGGCAGCCCCGCGCGCTGCGCGGAGGTGCTGGGGTCCGGCTCCGGGGGCCCATCGGGTGTCGCGGCCGTGCAGCCCGCCAGGAACGCGACGGCGACGGCGACGAGCAGGGCGCAGGGCCGTGTCGGCTGGGTCACGTCGGAATCGTTCCACGGTCGGAGGTCCGGTGTACCGGCCGCGTCGGGGGCAATACGGTGGTGGCGACACCCAGCAGGAGGCTGCAACGTGACCACCCTACCGATCGATGCCACGACCACCCCCGCCTGGGGCGACCTGACGGCGCACCAGGCAGCACTCACCCCGGACCTGCGCGGCTGGTTCGCGGCCGACCCCGAGCGCGGCAGCCGGTTCACGCGCACCGCCGGTGACCTGCACGTGGACCTGTCCAAGAACCTCGTGACCGACGAGACCCTCGAGCTGCTCGTGCGTCTCGCGCAGGAGGTCGACCTGTCCGGTCGCATCGCGGCGATGTTCGCCGGCGAGCGGATCAACGTCACCGAGAACCGTGCCGTGCTGCACACCGCGCTGCGCCGTCCCGTCGGCGCGACGCCGGCCCTGGTCATCGACGGGCAGGACGTCGACGCCGACGTCCAGGCCGAGCTCAGCAAGGTCCTGGCCTTCGCCGACCAGGTCCGCAGCGGGCAGTGGACCGGGGTCACCGGCGCCGCGGTGCGCACGGTCGTCAACATCGGCATCGGCGGCTCCGACCTGGGACCGGTCATGGCGTACGAGGCCCTCAAGCCCTACGTCCAGGACGGCATCGAGCTGCGCTTCGTGTCGAACATCGACCCGGCCGACGTCGCCGAGACGCTCAAGGGCCTCGACCCGACCACGACGCTGTTCATCGTCGCGTCCAAGACCTTCGGCACCCTGGAGACCCTGACGAACGCCCGGCTGGCGCGGGCCTGGCTGTGGCACGAGCTCGCCGCGGCCGGCCTCATCGGCGACAGCGAGGAGGCGCGCATCGGGGCGGTGGCACGGCACTTCGTCGCCGTCTCCACAGCCCTGGACAAGGTCGAGGCGTTCGGCATCGACCCGGCCAACGCGTTCGGTTTCTGGGACTGGGTCGGTGGCCGGTACTCGATGGACTCCGCGATCGGCACCTCGCTCGCGATAGCCATCGGGCCGGACGGCTTCCGTGACCTGCTGGCCGGGTTTCACACGGTCGACGAGCACTTCCGCACGACCCCGTTCGCCCAGAACGTGCCGGTCCTGATGGGCCTGCTCAACGTCTGGTACGTGAACTTCCTCGGCGCCCACACGCACGCCGTCCTGCCGTACGCGCAGTACCTGCACCGCTTCGCGGCGTACCTGCAGCAGCTGACCATGGAGTCCAACGGCAAGTCGGTCCGCTGGGACGGCACCCCTGTCACGACCCAGACCGGCGAGGTGTTCTGGGGCGAGCCGGGCACCAACGGGCAGCACGCGTTCTACCAGCTCATCCACCAGGGCACCCGGCTGGTACCGGCCGACTTCATCGCGGTCGCGACCCCGGCGCACCCCCTGCGGGACGGTGAGTCGGACGTCCACGCCCTGTTCCTCGCGAACTTCTTCGCCCAGACCAAGGCGCTGGCCTTCGGCCGGACGGCCGAGGAGGTGCGGGCCGACGGGACCGCCGAGGACGTCATCCCGGCGCGCGTGTTCAGCGGCAACCGGCCGACGACGTCGATCATGGCGCCGGCGCTGACGCCGTCGGTGCTCGGTCAGCTGATCGCGCTGTACGAGCACATCACCTTCGTGCAGGGCATCGTCTGGGGCATCGACTCGTTCGACCAGTGGGGCGTCGAGCTCGGCAAGATGCTCGCGACCCAGGTGGCGCCGGCCGTCGCCGGCGACCCCACGGCCCTCGCGGGCCAGGACGCGTCGACGCGTGGGCTGATCGAGTACTACCTGGCACACCGCCGGTAGGCGGCACGCGGCTGCACCGCAGCACGCGGCGGCACCGCTGCAGCCGGTGGCACCACGTCACACGGCGGCAGGCGGGGTCGGGCGGCTGTCGTCGTCGGCCAGGGCGTGCAGCCGGTTGGTCGGGTCGAGGGTGCGCACGATCGCGGACGTGATCGCGGACAGCTGGGCGACCTGCTCGGCCGTGAGCGCGTCGAGCACGTGCCCGCGCACGGCGCCGACGTGGCCGGGTGCGCTCGCGACGACCTTGGCCCAGCCCTCGGCGGTCAGGCTCGCGAGGGTCGCGCGCCGATCCTCCGGGGACGGGGTCCGCGCCACGTAGCCGCGGGCCTCGAGCCGCGTCACGACGTGCGACAGGCGTGGCAGCGTCGCGTTGGTCGCCGAGGCGAGCTCCGACATGCGCAGCGTCCGTCCGGGTGCCTCGGAGAGCATCGCGAGCAGCAGGTACTCGTAGTGCGACAGGTTCGCGTCGCGCCGCAGCTGGCTGTCGAGGGCACCGGGCAGGAGCTCGACGACGGCCTGCAGGCGGACCCACGCACGCAGCTCGTCGGGGCTCAGCCAGCGGACGTCCTCGGTGCCCTGCGGTCGGTCGCTCATGGTGACGATGGTAGCCAACAGTTGACACGACAACCATTCAGGTCGATGATTTAGTTGTTGCTTCAATCAGGTGCGTGCGTCGCCACCGGCACACCGCACCGTCCACCACATCGCCAGGGAGAACGTCATGACTGTCACCATCATCGGCGCCGGGTCCATCGGTCAGGCCGTCGCGGGCATCGCCGTCGCGAGCGGCCACGCCGTCCAGATCCTGGCGCGCGACGCGGGCAAGGCGGCGCAGGCGGCGGCATCCAGCGGTGCTGCGTCCGGCACGATCGGCGACCCGATCGCGGGCGACGTCGTCGTGCTCGCGGTGCCCTACCCGGCGGTCGGCGAGGTGCTCGGGGTCTACGCCGGCACGCTGGCCGGCAAGGTCCTGGTCGACGTGACCAACCCGCTCGACTTCTCGACCTTCGACAGCCTCGTCGTCCCGGCGGACGGCTCGGCCGCCGCTGTGATCCAGGCGCTCGTGCCCGAGGCCCGCGTGGTCAAGGCGTTCAACACGACGTTCGCTGCGACCCTCGCGACCCGTGCGGTCGGCGGCACGACGACCACGGTGCTGATCGCCGGGGACGACGCCGATGCCAAGACCGCCGTCGCAGCCGTGGTCGAGGGTGGTGGGCTGATCGCGGTCGACGCCGGGTCCCTCAGGCGTGCGCGCGAGCTGGAGTCGCTCGGCTTCCTGCAGCTGACGCTGGCCGCGACCGAGAAGATCGGCTGGACCGGTGGTTTCGCGCTCGTGAAGTAGGCAGGGGAGGAGCGGTCGCGGCAGGGCTACCGTTGACGGTGGCCGCACGCCGCGACCGCTCGACCGGACGAGGGAGGTCGCGTGCCAGGAGCCGGCGCGACGCCGTCGTCGACCCGGGTGGACCGGTGGACCTGGGCCGCCCGCCTCTTCCGCACCCGGGCCGTCGGCGCAGCCGCCATCCGCTCCGGGCACGTGAAGGTCAACGGTGACCGCGCCAAGCCGGCCACCCAGGTCCGCGTGGGCGACGAGGTGCGGGTCCGTGCCGGCGGGCTCGAGCGGATCGTGGTGGTCTCCCGGGTGATCGAGAAGCGGGTCGGGGCCGCGCTGGTCGCCGAGGTGCTCGTGGACAACACGCCGCCGCCGCCACCGCGCACCGAGATCCCGGCGGTGCCGGTGCGGGACCGCGGCGCGGGGCGACCGACGAAGCGTGAGCGACGCGACATCGAGCGGTTCCGGGGCCACTGAGCTCGTCCGGGCACGCAGGCACGTGTCCGCCGGCCCAGCCGTCGGTCAGCCCGCGTGTCGGCCAGCCCGGGTGTCGGTCAGCCCAGCCGTCGGTCAGCCCGCCGCGGTCGCGGTCGCCGTCGCCGTCGCGGTGAGGAACTGCTCGAGCAGCGGTCCTGCGGTGGTCGACCCGTACTCACCGCTCTCGACGAACACCGCGACGGCGAGGTCTCCGTGCACGGCGATCATCCAGGCGTGGTTGTGCAGCTCCGCACCGGAGCCCGTCTGGGCGGTGCCGGTCTTGGCCAGCACCTCGGGTCCGGGGACGTCCTGCAGGAAGGTCGCGCCACCCTCCGTGACGACCGCGCGCATCAGCGCCTGCAGGGCCTCGGTCTCGGCCGCCGTCAGCGGGGTGGCCGCGGCGGCGGCGGCGGGTGGTGCCGACCCGACCAGCCAGGGCACGACCGTCCGACCGCTCGCGACCGACGCCGCGACCGCAGCCATCGCCAGCGGTGAGACCTGGATGCGGCCCTGTCCGATCATCGACGCCGCATGTTCGGTCCCGGTCGAGTCCGCCGGGACCGACCCGAGGAACGACGGGAAGCCGAGGGACTGCTCGACGCCCAGCCCGAGCGAAGCCGCGGCGTCGACCAGGGCCTGCTGCGGTGCCAGGTCACGCGACCCGATGAAGGCCGTGTTGCACGACTGCGCGACTGCGGTGCGCAGCGGGATGGTCCCGTTCGCAGCCGCCGGGTAGTCGGGGAAGTTGCTGAAGGTCCGCCCGTCGACGGTCGTGCTCGTGGGGCACTCCACGGCGGTGTCCGGCGTCAGGCCTGCGCGGAGCAGGGCGAGCGAGCTGACCACCTTGAACACCGATCCGGGGGCGTAGGTGCCGAGGGTCGCGGTGGAGTAGCCCGCACCGCCCGGTCCGCTCGCCGCGGCGAGGACCTCACCGGTCGACGCACGGATCGCGACGATCCCGCTGGCCGGCACGACATTCTCCAGGACCGTCTCCGCAGCGTCCTGAAAGGTCGGGTTGAGGGTCGTCACCAGGGGTTCGCCCGGCACCGGGTCGATGTGGAAGAGCTCGCGCTCGGCCGCCGGCTCCTGCCGCGTCGCGAGGATCGTGAGCCCGGGCCGGCCACGCAGCTGCTCGTCGTACTGGCGCTGCAGGCCGGAGAGCCCCGCCGTGTCACCGGCGGCGATCGCGCCCGCGGACTCATCGATGATCTCGGCCGTCGCCGGGCCCGCTGCGCCGAGGATCGGGCGGGCGAACCTGCGACTGGGGCCCAGCGGCATCATGTCGTCGACGGCCAGCGCGCCCGGGATCGCGGCGAACGCGGTCAGGTCGACACCCGGGTTCTCGGTGCGCACGATGAGCGCCTCGACGAAGGCCTTCTCCCCGGCTGCGGCGACCTGCTCGGCGTAGGCGACCGGGTCGAGCCCGAGCAGCTCGGCCACCTGTCGTGCCGCCTCGGGCCGGCCGGCCGCGTCGACGCGCGTCTTGTCCACCCCGAGCCGCTGGATCGAGCGTGGCTCGACGAGCACGGCCGAGCCGCCCGCGCCGAGCACGTTCGCACGCTCGGCGGCCACCCGCCGGGTGGTCAGGACCTCCTCCGCGCCGAGATCAGGTGCGACGAGGAAGGTCGACCACTGGGCGAGCCACTCGTCCTCGACCAGCTCGAGCTGTGCGGTCGTCGTGTAGGTCCAGTCCAGGTCGCCCTCGTCGACGTCCCAGGTGAAGGTCAGCGGCGCGGCCGCCGTCGGAGTCTCACCCTCCTCGTCGACAGTGATCTCGCCGACCTCGATCGTGGGCCGCAGCGGGTCGAGCCCAGCGATCGCCGCCGTGAGCGCAGCGGTGGCGTCCGCCGGTGTCGTGCCGGTCAGGGGCACGTCCGTGAGGTCACCGCCTGCGATCCCGTCGGCCAGCGCCTGGGCGGCGGCCTCCGGCTCGGGGCGTCCCGGCGTGCACGCCGTCAGGCCGACGAGCACGAGCGCACCAGCGGCGCATGCTGCGACAAGCGATCGTGCGGGCCCTGCATGTGTGCGCTCGTGCACCGTTCCCCCTCGCTGCTGATGGGGTCCGCGCGGACCTGTCCATCACCCTGGACGACTGCAACGCCAAGATCGTTGCATGCCGCCCGGCCGACCCGCCGGACCATCGGCTCACATCGGGCCGGCGGGCAACGCTGCCCGGCCGAACCGGGCAGGGATGGCTCCCCCTGCGGGCCATCCCTGCCCGTCCCAGGGCGAGGTCTCAGGAGATCCCGCAGGTGTAGGCGCCGGACGAGGTGCCGCCCGACGTGCCACTGACCCGCAGGCAGGGCGAGGGGCTCTGGACGTCCCAGCCGCCGACCCGCAGGACGAACCGGTGCTGCGCGTAGGAGCGGCCCTGGTTGGACACCACGCCGGCGCCGCTCTTGACGACCCCGTCGTACCGCCAGCCCGGCGTGCTCGTCTCGCCGCCGGCCTCCGCGAGCCAGGCCCGGGTGACGGTGGACCCGGTCGAGCACCAGCCGCCGCTCGTGTAGTACGTGTAGAGCACGTTCCCGGCGGCCGATCGGGCGCTGCCGTTCCAGCGCTGGGTCCAGCACCCGGTCGACATCGGGCTCACGGCGGACCCGGTGTCCGCGGCGAGGCGCGCGCTGCGCTGGGCCGCGGCGTCGATCGGCAGCGGTGCGGACCGCGCGATGACCTGCTCGGCCGGCAGTCGGGTCCGGACGAACGTCAGCCGATCGGACTCGGACAGGGTGTCGAGGTACGCGAGGAGCTCAGGGCTCTCGGGTTCGTCGACGGGCGATGCCGAGAGGCCGGCCGACCCGGCGATGCCGGTCGCGTCGACGACCTGGAGCGGGTCCGGTTCCTCCGCATGGGCGGCGGGTGCGGTGGCCAGGACGAGTGCCGCGAAGGCGATGAGCGTCAGGGTCGGCTTCCGGAGTGTGTGCACGTCTCGATTGCCCCTTTGTGCGTAGCGAGTGTCCGTCGATCCCGGGCGTGCGGGGATCGACCGGACTCCCCCCACGGCGCCAGTGCGCCGAGCAAACCACGGAACCTATCGATGCGCACTACCTAGCGGTGCAAGAGACTGCTACCGTGTTGCGCATGGTACCCACGTCGGAGGGCGTGCTCACCCAGATGCGCAAGGGTGTGCTCGAGTTCTGCGTGCTCGCCTACCTGCGCACCGGAGCCGCCTACGGGCTGGAGATCGCCACCGAGCTCAGCCGGCACGAGCTGCTCTTCACCAGTGAGGGCACGCTGTACCCGCTGCTGGCCCGCCTCCGCAAGCAGGGTTGGGTCGAGACGTCGTGGCGTGAGTCCCGCTCGGGACCGCCCCGGCGCTACTACTCGCTGACCGCCGACGGCCGCGCGGCCGTGGAGTCCTTCGCGGCGATCTGGACGCCGTTCAGCCGGGGCGTCGACGAGATCCTGCAGGAGGCCCGCTGATGTCCGAGCCGCTCCGGGGACCCGTGTTCCTCAACCCGCTGGTCAGCGCCTACCTCGACGACCTGGCGCGTGCCCTGTCCGGCGTCGAGGAGTCCGAGCGTGGCGACGTCGTCGCCTCGGTGGGCGAGCACATCGAGGCCGCTCTCGGCGACGGCGAGCCGACCGCTGCCGACGTCCGGACGGTGCTGGAGCACCTGGGCCCCGTCGAACGCATCGCTGCCGCCGCCGAACCCGGTCTCACCGTGACAGTCGTGCGGGACCCAGCAGGCGGCAGGCCCGAGGCTGCACCGGGGTGGTCCGCCTGGGCCGGGCCGGTGCTCATCGCGCTCGCGGGCCTCTCGCTCGCCCTCGTCCCGGTCAACCCCTTCGTCGCCGTGCCGCTCGCCGTCGTCGTCGGCGCCGTCGCCGTGGCGGGGATGCGCCGGCACCGTGGCGTGACCGGCCTGTTCGTCGCGGCAGGTGCCGTGAGTGCCCTGACGCTCGTGCTCAGCATCGCCCTCGCGCTGACGCTGCTCAGCGCCGGCGCGGGCGAGCCGACACCCGGTGACCTCGTCGAGGTCACTCCGCCGGACGGGGGATGACCGTGGCGAAGAGCACGGCGGCCGACCGCGACGAGGTCACCGAGCGCGAGCTGCGACGCATGGTGCTGCTCCAGCAACGCGCGGCCCCGCGACACACACCCAGCCAGGTCATCGACCTCGCCCTGCGCATGAGGAGTCGCGAGGAGCCCCAGGACGGACCGCCGCGACGGTGACCCGCGCACCGACACACGTCGGCGGACCTTGGTCCTCTTGAGCGCGCGCAGGATCTGTCGATGGGTCGGGCATGACGACCTTTCTGACCGACCCTGTGGACGAAGACGACCTGCCGCCGTTCTGGGACTGACGTGTCCGGGCGGCGCCGGTCTCGGCCGTCGCGCCGTGGTGCGCCGCCGGGACCTTCGTCCCTCTGGGACCTAGGGCCCACATCCAACGATGGGAGGACATCTCTACAGGAGGGAACGACAATGACGTCGCTGTTCGAGGGCAACGTCGCGATCGTCACGGGTGGAGGCTCCGGCCTCGGTGAGGCCATCGGCAAGGAGCTCGCGGCCAAGGGTGCGAAGGTCGTGCTCAGCGACATCAACCTGCCGGGCGCGGAGCGGGTCGCGGACGAGATCACCGCGGCGGGCGGCACAGCGGTCGCCGTCCACCAGGACACCGCGAGGGCGAAGGACTCCGAGAAGGTCGTCCGGTTCACGGTCGAGACCTACGGCGCGCTGCACCTGGCGGTCAACAACGCAGGCATCGGCGGCAAGCACGCCCTCGTGGGCGAGACCGACCTGGCCGAGTGGGACAAGGTCATCGCGATCAACCTCAGCGGCGTGCTCTACGGCATGCGGTACCAGATCCCGCAGATGCTCAGGGCCGGTGGTCGGCACTGCGCCATCGTGAACATGGCCTCGATCCACGGCACTGTCGCTGCCCCCGGCAACGGCGCCTACACCGCGTCCAAGCACGCGGTCGTCGGGCTGACGAAGAATGCCGCGGCGGAGTACGGCCCGCTGGGGCTGCGCATCAACTGCGTCGGTCCGGGCTACATCACCACCCCGCTGCTGCTGGACAACGTCGGCCCGGAGGTGCTCACGGTGCTCGAGGGCAAGCACCCGCTCGGCCGGCTCGGCAGGGCCGAGGAGGTCGCGCACCTGGTGTGCTTCCTGCTCTCCGACGAGGCGTCCTTCATCACGGGCAGCTACCACCTCGTCGACGGTGGGTACACGACGGTCTGAGGGTCAGCCGGGCGCACGCAGCTGGGCGAGCAGGGCGGCGGCCGCCGGGCTCGGGACCTGCGGGACGGCGACCGCGACGTCCCAGGCCGGGACCTCGCGACCGGTCAGGCGCACAGCATGCAGCCGGTCGGGGCGCTTGGCGGCGATCGGCTCGGGCACGACGGCGACACCGAGCCCGGCCTCGACCAGGTCGAGCAGGCTGTGCACGTCGTTGACCTCGAGCTCGACCCGGTGCGCTCGACCGGCGGCGGCGAACGCGCGGGTCGCCAGCGCGCTCGCGCCCCAGTCCTGCTGGAAGCCGACGAAGGTCTCCTCGCCGAGCTGGTCGAGCGCCACCTCGGCCACGCCGGCCAGCGGATGCCCGGCGTGGCACAGCAGGACCAGCGGGCGGGTGGCCAGGGGGTGCAGGTCGACCCCGGGCGGCGGGGGAGCGCACACCGCGATCACGGCCAGGTCGAGGCGACCGCCCGCGACGTCGGCCACCAGTGCTGTCGAGCCGGCGAAGCCGAGGCGGATGCCGACCCCGGGGTGCTCGGCGCGGAACCGGGCGAGCTCCCGGGGGACGTCGAGCACCCCGAGGCACTGCTCCGAGCCGACCGCGAGCGTCCCGCCGACCACACCGCGCACCGCCAGGACGGCGTCCTTGGCAGCCGCGGCGCTCGCGAGCGTGCGGTGCGACTCCTCGAGCAGCGCCTGGCCCGCTGCCGTGAGCTCGACCCGGCGGGTGCTCCGCACGAACAGGGAGGCGCCCAGCTCGGTCTCCAGCGCGCGGATCGACGCCGACAGACCGGACTGGGAGATCTGCAGCAGCTCGGCGGCGTGCGTGAAGTGCCGCTCCTGGGCGACGGCGACGAAGTGCTCGAGCTGGCGAAGCTCCACGTGCCCCTCCGAGGGTGATTGTGCACCTGGATCGATGAGTTCCATCGGGGTGCGCTGTTGGACTCCTGAATGCGACAGGTGCACTGTAGACCTGAACCCGATGACGAGACGAGGTGTGCAGCGTGCAGACATCGCTGACGACGGTGCCCCTGGGGCGTACGGACATGGACATCACCCGCGTCGGGTTCGGTGCCTGGGCGATCGGTGGCGGTGGGTGGGCCTTCGCGTGGGGCGAGCAGGACGACTCCGCCTCGGTCGCCGCGATCCGGCACGCCGTCGAGCAGGGCGTGAACTGGATCGACACCGCCGCGGTGTACGGGCTGGGCCACTCCGAGGAGGTCGTGGCGCAGGCGCTGGCCGGCCTGCCGGAGGCCGACCGGCCGTACGTCTTCACCAAGGGCGGCCTGGTCTGGGACGAAGCCGCGCGCGACGAGCGGCCCCGCCGCGTGGGCGACCCCGCCAGCCTGCGCCGTGAGGTGGAGGCATCGTTGCGCCGCCTGCAGGTCGAGCGCATCGACCTCTACCAGATGCACTGGCCGGCCGAGGACGGCGCCCGCATCGAGGACTACTGGCCGGTCTTCCGCGCCCTGCTGGACGAGGGGAAGGTGCGGGCCGTCGGCCTGTCCAACCACGACGTCGCACGGCTTGGGACGGCCGAGCGGATCGGGCACGTCGACACCCTGCAGCCGAAGTTCAGCCTGGTTCACCGCGAGGTCGCGCAGGACCTCCTGCCGTGGTGCGCCGAGCATGGCACCGGCGCGATCGTCTACAGCCCGATGGCGTCCGGTCTGCTCACCGGGTCGTTCACCGCGCAGCGGGCCGCGACCCTCGGCTCGGACGACTGGCGCAGCACGAGCGACGACTTCGTCGGCGAGGGCCTGGCGCGCAACCTCGCCCTCGTCGAGGCGATCCGACCGGTCGCGGACCGGCACGGCGTCTCGGTCGGAGCGGTCGCGATCGCCTGGACGCTGGCCTTCGACGGCGTGACCGGCGCGATCGTCGGGGCACGCAGCCCCGAGCAGGTCGACGGCTGGCTGCCGGCCGCCGGCCTGACCCTCGACGACGTCGACATCACGGAGATCGCGGCCGCGCTGTCCGCCTGGGGAACCGGCTCCGGTCCGACGCGGCCGAGCGCCTGACGCTGTTCGCCCCGCCCGAGCCATCCGGCCACCCGGCCCGCACACTGCCCGACCAGCCCTGCCGTCCCGAAAGGACACCACGATGACCTACCTCGCCGACACGAGCCGCTACGACTCGATGACCTACCGGCGCACCGGACGCAGCGGGCTCGACCTGCCCGTGCTCTCGCTCGGCCTGTGGCACAACTTCGGTGACGACAAGCCGTTCGAGACCCAGCGGGCCACGGTCCGGCGTGCGTTCGACCTCGGTGTCACGCACTTCGACCTGGCCAACAACTACGGTCCGCCCTACGGCTCGGCCGAGATCAACTTCGGTCGGCTGATGCGTGAGGACCTGCACCCGTACCGCGACGAGCTCGTGATCTCGACCAAGGCCGGCTACGACATGTGGCCCGGCCCGTACGGCCGCGGTGGTGGCTCCCGGAAGTACGTCCTGGCGAGCCTCGACCAGTCGCTGACCCGGATGGGTCTCGACCACGTCGACATCTTCTACTCCCACCGCTTCGACCCGAGCACGCCGCTCGAGGAGACGATGGGCGCCCTCGACACGGCCGTCCGCTCGGGCAAGGCGCTGTACGCGGGCGTCTCGTCGTACAGCCCCGCCGACACCCGGCGCGCGGCGCAGATCCTCGCGGACCTCGGCACCCCGCTGCTGATCCACCAGCCCTCGTACTCGATGCTCAACCGCTGGATCGAGACCGAGGGGCTGCTCGACACCCTCGCCGACGTCGGTGCCGGCTGCATCGGCTTCTCCCCGCTCGCCCAGGGCATGCTCACCGACAAGTATCTCGGCGGCATCCCCGAGGGTTCCCGCGCGGACCAGAAGAAGTCCCTCGCCCCCACGCTGCTCACCGACGTGACGATCGAGCACGTGCGGGCGCTCAACGAGCTCGCTCGCGGCCGTGGGCAGTCGCTGGCGCAGATGGCGCTCGCCTGGGCGCTGCGCGACGAGCGTGTGACGTCCCTCGTCCTGGGCGCCAGCAGCGTCGCCCAGCTCGAGCAGAACCTCGCCGCGTTGGAGAACATGGCCTTCAGCGACGACGAGCTCGCCGCGATCGACCAGCACGCGGTCGACGCAGGCATCGACCTGTGGGCGACCTCGCGCGGGGCCTAGTCGACCGGCTGCGCGCCGTCGGGCGCCTGACCGGTCGGCCCGTCGGCGAGCGGTGCTCGTCGCCGGCCCCGGCTCACGGTGCCCAGTGCGCGGGGTGCCGGAGCGACGACGAGAGCCGGGTGCTCCGGTCGCCGCGCGCCGCGTCGAGCTGGGACTGGATCAGGTAGATCGCCCCGACGAGGTCGGCGCCGCGCAGGTCGGCGCCGCGCAGGTCGGCCCCGATGACGTCGGCCTGTCGCAGGTCGGCCTGTCGCAGGTCGGCGCCGATGAGCAGGGCGCCGCGCAGCGTGGCGCCGCGCAGGTCGGCGCCGCGCAGGTCCGCACCGACGAGGTCGGCCCCCCGGTGCTCCTTCGTCGGGTGCCGGACGCCGGTCCGGGCGAGCTCGCTCGCCGCCAGCAGCAGCCGGTTGACGGCGTCGCGGTGGGCTGCGACATCAAGGGTGACGAGACCGTCCGGGCCGAGGTCCGCGAGCTGCTGCGTCTGGGCACGCGCACGGCGCAGGCCCTCGTGCAGCGTCCGCGCGGAGTCGAGGGCCAGCGCCTCGGTCAGGTACCAGAGCAGCTCGTGCAGCGCCCGTACGACCGGGAAGACCTCGACCATCTCGCGTGCGGTCTGCGCGTCCTGCCGCCAGCTGCGCCCGCCGAAGGTGACCTGAGAGACCTTCTGGCCCGCGCCGAAGCAGTCGTACACGGTGCACCCGGCGAAGCCGCGCTCGCGCAGCGTCGCGTGGATGGTGCACCTGCTGTCCGCACCGAGGTTCGGGCACGCGTGCCCGGCGGGCTTGTCGATCGCGAAGTCCGCCGAGGCCGAGAACGCGGGGACGACGCAGCACAGCCCGAAGCAGCTCGCGCAGTCGGCGCGCAGTGCCGATCGGTCGTCGTCAGCCACTGGCGCAGCCTATCGACCGGGTCGTCCGGTCCCTGCGGCGTCAGCCGGGTGCTGACTCGCCGTCGAGTGCCGCGCGGCGGCGCTCGAAGAAGGCACGCTCGACGGCGTTCGGGTTACCCGCGATCGCCGCGTCGTAGGCCGCTGCGGCCTGCGCCGTGCGGCCCAGACGTCGCAGCAGGTCGGCCCGGACGGCATGGAGCACCCGGTGGTCGCCGGGGTCCAGGTGGTCGACGAGGGCCAACGCCGCCGCCGGGTCCTCGACCTCGGCGACCGCCACGGCACGGTTGAGCGCGACCACCGGGCTCGGCACCAGCACGTGCAGCTGGTCGTACAGCGCAAGGACCTGCCGCCAGTCGGTCGCCGCGGCCGTCGCAGCGTCGCTGTGCACGGCCTGGATCGCTGCCTGGAGCTGGTAGGGGCCGGGCTGGTTGCGGCGCAGGCACCGACGGACGATGGCCTGCCCCTCGTCGATCAGGTCGCGGTCCCAGGCGGCACGGTCCTGGTCGGCGAGCAGGACGAGGTCGCCGGCCGGCGTCGTGCGCGTCGCGCGGCGCGACTCGACGAGCAGCATGAGCGCCAGGAGCCCCATGACCTCGGGCTCGTCGGGCATGAGCTCGGCGAGGAGTCGACCGAGCCGGATCGCCTGGGCGCACAGGTCGGCGCGGACCAGCGCGTCGCCGGAGCTCGCCGCGTAGCCCTCGTTGAAGACGAGGTACACGACGGCCAGCACGGCGGGGAGCCGGTCGGGGAGCTCGGCGCCCTCCGGCACGCGGTAGGGGACCCGCGCGTCGCGGATCTTGCCCTTGGCCCGGACCAGGCGCTGGGCCATGGTCGGCTCGGGGACGAGGAACGCGGCCGCGATCTCGGCAGTGGTCAGCCCGCCGAGCAGCCGCAGGGTGAGCGCCACCTGTGCGACCGGGGAGAGCGCGGGGTGGCAGCAGGTGAAGACCAGGCGCAGCTGGTCGTCCTGCGGGCCGTCGTCGAGCACGGCATCCTCCGGACCCGGTCGGACGGGGGTGTGCAGCAGAGCCGCCTGGGCGTGGCGATCCGCCCGGGACGCCTCACGTCGCAGGGCGTCGATCGCACGGCGCCGGGCGGTGGTGATGATCCATCCCGCCGGGCTCGGCGGGAGTCCGGTCCGAGGCCAGTGCTGCACGGCCGCGACGAAGGCCTCCTGCACCGCGTCCTGCGCCAGGTCGAGGTCACCGAGCGTCCGCGCGAGGACGGCGACCGCGCGTCCGTACTCCTGACGGAACACGCGGTCGACGTCGGCGTGGGTCAGCACGGGCATCGACCTCAGCCCGCACCCTCCCGGAACGGCCGCACCTCGATCGGCAGACCGATCGCCGTGGCGTACCGGCGCCCCCACGCGAGGGCGGCGTCCAGGTCGGGGGCCCGGACGATCGTGAAGCCGCCGAGGTGTTCCTTGCCCTCGGCGTACGGTCCGTCGGTCATCAGCACCTCGGTGCCGTCGGCGTGCAGGACGGTCGCGGTCGTCGGCGGGTGCAGACCCCCGCCGAACACCCAGGCGCCGGCCGCACGGAGATCGGTGTTGACGGCCTCGACGGCCCGCATCACGGGCTCGAGGAGCTCCGGCGGTGGCGGCGGACCATCGGGCTCGATCACGCTGATCAGGTACTGCTGCATGGTGCACCTCCGGGTGGGCTCACGGCCGGCCCGGCGCCGACCGCTCACCTGCTACACGAACGGCGTCGGCTCGGATCGACATGCGTCGGCCTCGACTTCTCGCCCACGGTAGTCGGCCCGGCCGGACGCTCAGCCAGGGGGGACGAGCTCGGCGAAGACGACGGTGTTGTCCCGGTAGTGGCCCGCCTCGGCGTCCCACGAGCCGCCGCAGGTGATCAGACGCAGTCCGGCATGGTCGATGTCGCCGTAGACCAGGTCCGTCGGGAACGCGTCCTTGGCGTACTGCTCGACCGACGTCACTGCGAAGACCGCGACGCTCGCGTCGGTCCGGGTGACCCTGACCTCGTCGCCGACCGTGACCTCGCCCAGCCGGGCGAAGACCGCGGGACCCGTACGCCAGTCGATGTGGCCTGCGATGACGGCCGGTCCGAGCTCACCGGGTGTGGGTGCCCCGTCGTACCAGCCGGCGGGGAAGGCGTCGGGTGGCACCTCCATCGTGCCGTCGTCGCGCAGGCCGAGCTCCATGAGCTCGGAGTCCACGTCGATCGCGGGGATCTCCACGCGCACCGGAACGGATCGGGTCATGACCGTCGGTGTCGGTGCGGCGGCGGTCGGTGCGGCGGTCGGCGCCGCGGTGGGACCGGCGGTCGGTGCCGTGGTGGTCGCCGACCCCCGGACGTCGTCGAGGCCGGTGGCCGCACGCGGCGCGCTCGTGCCGACCTGCGGGGCGCAGCCGGTGGTGCCGACCGCGATCAGGACCAGCACAGCCGTGACCCCGAGCGCCGTCCGGACCCACGCCCGACGTGCGGGCGTGGGCCGGACGGTCGGAGCTCTGTCGATCACCGGTCGGATCGCGCCCGACCTGCCTTGACGGCCCTGGCCGGGAGCCAGGCGATCAGCGCCAGGCCGGCGATCAGCGCGGCGACGATCCCCGGGTTGACGCTGCTCGGGCCCGTGACACTGCTGCCGTCGCCGGTCGCGATGCCACCGGTGGGTACTGCCGTCACCTGGGGCGCGGCGGTCGCGGTGGCCGTCGGTGTCGCCGTCGGTGTCGGAGCCGGGGCCACGGTGCACGACGGGCGCGTGATCGTGTTGCTGTCCAGGGTGACCGCACCGTTGCGGGCGAGCGCCCGGCCCTCGATCGTGGCGCCGGTCTGGAGGGCGATGCTGGTCAGGGCCATGATCGTCCCGCTGAACGCCGACCGGACGCCGAGGGTCGCGGAGCTCGTCACCTGCCAGTAGACGTTGCAGGCCTGCGCGCCGTTGATCAGGCTGACGGAGCTGTCCGTCGCGGTGATCAGGTCGGAGGCGGACTGGAAGATGAAGACCGCATTCGGGTCGCCGGCGGCGTCGAGGGTCAGGGTCCCCGTCAGGCCGAGCGCGCCGCCGGAGGTGTACGCGCCCGCGGGCAGGACCAGGCCACCGAGCTCGACCGGGACGGCGACGGGCGTCTGGCCCGCGGCGTTGTCGTACGCAGCGACCAGGTCCGTCTTGGCGCCCTGGGTCACGGTGTCGCCGGCGTGGTTGGTCCCGTTGAGGGTGATCGTGCCCAGGTCCGTGATCGCCGAGCCCGGGAACAGGCCGATGTCACCGTTGAGCGTGGTCGGTCCGGTGTTCGTGATCGTGGAACCGGCGAGCACGACGAATGCGTCAGCGGTCGCGAGCGGGACGGGTGTCGCGGCCTGGGCGCCACCGGCGATCAGGGCGACGGACACAGCGGTCAGGACCGCGATGGCCGGCACGGCCACGCGGGCGGCGGTCCTTCGGCGGGCGGTTGTCGTGGAGTGCTGCATGGTGTGTCCTCCGTTCAGGTGCGCCGTCGGTGACGAGTCGTCGTACGACCCGGTGTACGCAGCGTTGGTGTCCTTGTGGGACCTACGGGATGAGGACCCGGTTCGGGCCGGACGCGTCGCTGCGCCGTCGTTGTGGTCGGTATTCATGATGTGCACCGGCTCCGTCGGCCGAGCGGGGCGTGACGCCGTCTCGGTTCATGCCTCGAGGTGGCCGCAGGAGGATGCCGGGAACGAGGGTCGTCGACGGATTCCCCACAATGAAGAACCCTGTGCGGCCTGGTCAGACCGATCGAGCCGGGGCGCCGTCATTGTTCAGTGTAGCCCCGTCCCCGGAAATGGCCTGGTGAGCACAATGGCCCGCAATGGTCGGAATTGGCTGTCACCGTCGTCCGATCGCCCGGCTCCGGGCTCATCCCAGATCGGGATCGACTGCGTGTGCGACCGGCCGCGCGGGCCGGGACAGGTCGCCGACGACGACGGACTCCGGCGACGCGGCGGCGCCGAGGTAGCGGTACGGCCGCGCGTCGGGTGACCCGCCCTCCTCGCAGCTGACGACATCGCTGACCGCGACCGAGATGTTGTCGCGCGAGTCCGCCGCGGTCGCCGCGGCGATCAGGGCGTCGGCGGCCGCGTCGGGGCCGGGTGCGGTGATCAGGGCGGCCAGGATCTCGGTCTCCGGGACGTAGTCCGTCAGGCCGTCGCTCGCCACCAGCCAGCGGTCGCCGACCTGCGCCGGGACGATCAGGACGGTGACGTCGTGGGCGTCGTCCGGTGCACCGGCCAGCGAGCGCACGATCACGTTGCGGTGCAGGTGGTGGTCGGCCTCGGCGTCACTGATGGCCCCCGAGTCGAGGAGCATCTGGACGAGCGAGTCGTCCCGCGTGACCTGCCGGCCCTGCCCGTCCCGGACGAGGTAGGCGCGGGAGTCCCCGATGTGCGCGACCCGCACCACATTGTCGGCGCAGAACACCCCGGTGAATGTCGTGGCCATTCCCGCGAGCGACGGTTCGCGCTGCACGCGCAGGGCGAGATCTGCATTGGCCCGGGCGATGGCTGTGCGCAGTCCCTCGACATCCAGCGCCCCGCTGCCGACGGGCGCAAGGAGGGACATCAGCCGGTGGGTCACCGTCCAGGAGGCGACGTCACCGCCGGCGTGACCGCCGACGCCGTCAGCGACGAACACGTACTCGCTCGAGCAGCCCACCGAGTCCTGGTTGGCGGATCGGTAGGGCCCGGTGACGGACCGCATGGCGGTTCGTAGCGTGGTGGGCACGGGCGCTCTCCGATCGGGCGGTCCCGGGTGGCGCCTCGCGACCGTGTGGAGCATCCGCCCGCCCCACCGGCGATGTCAACACGGCGGTCGACGCGCGACAATCGGTCGCGGTGCATGATCGTGTCGCCGGAGCCGGTGGACGCGCCGGCACGTGAGGAGGCTGTCATGGTGCGGACCCGCCAGTTCGGCGACACAGGGATCACCGTCAGCGAGATCGGGCTCGGGTCGTGGCAGCTGGGCCGCTCGGCGCACTGGCCGGACGGCCCGGACGAGCAGGAGGCCGTCCGGATCGTGCACGCCGCGCTCGACGCGGGGGTGACCTTCCTCGACACGGCGCCCGGCTACGCCGACGGCCGGACCGAGCTGAACATCGGCCGGGCGCTGCGCGGCGTGGACCGCGACCGGGTCGTGATCTGCACGAAGTTCGGACACCTGCCCGACGGTTCGTCGGACTGGCGCTCGTCGAGCATCGAGTCGTCGGTCAGGGCCAGCGCCGAGCGCATGGGCACCGACCACATCGACGTCGTCGTGCTGCACAGCCCGCCTCCGGAGGTCCTCGACGGGACCCGCGACGACCACTACAAGGTCCTCGAGCGGCTCCGGCAGCAGGGCCTGGTCGGGGCCTACGGCGCGTCCGTCGACTGGGCCGGCGACGTGGAGACCGTTCTGGCCACGAGCACCAGCACCGCTCTCGAGGTGCGGATGTCGGCGCTCTACCAGGAGCCGTGGGATGCCGTGGGTCGTGCTCACGACTGCGGTGTCGGCACGATCATCAAGGTCCCGCTCGAGTCGGGCTGGCTCGCCGGTCGCTACGGGCCCGATGCCGTCTTCACCGGCGTCCGGGCACGGTGGTCCCGGGCGGACGTCGCGCTCCGGGCAGCCCTCGTCGAGGAGTTCCGCGCGCTCCTGCCCGACGGCGTCCCGGTGCTGCAGGGCGCGTTGGGGTACCTGCTCGCCTCCGACGCGGTCTCGACGGTGATCCCGGGCATCAGGTCGGTCCGCCAGCTCGATGACGTGGTGGCCGCGGCGGCCGAGCCCCTGCCGCAGGCGTGCACGACGGCGATCCGGGACTGGTTCCTGCGGCGGCTGGGCGGTCACCCGCTCGACTGGTGAGTCGCGTGGTCAGTCGCGCGCGCGGTCAGGACGCCGGGCGCGTGCCGACCACCACGAGCGCGCCCAGCTCGTCGGACCTGACCACGCGAGGGACGAGGCCGCTGCGGGCGAACGCCTCGACGGCGAGGGACGCCTGGCGCTCGCTGGTCTCGACGAGCAGGTGGCCGCCCGGCGCGAGCCAGCCCGGCGCGAGGGTCGCGACCCGCCGCAGGACGTCGAGCCCGTCCGGACCGCCGTCGAGCGCCACGCGCGGCTCGTGCAGGCGCGCCTCGGGCGGCAACGTCGCGATCGCCCCGGTGGGTACGTAGGGCACGTTCGCGACCAGCACGTCCACCCGTCCGCGCAGTGCCGCAGGCAGCGGGTCGTCGAGGTCACCCTCGACCACCACGGCACCGGCAGCGGCGAGGTTCCGGCGGGCGCACCGCACGGCGGCGGGGTCGATGTCGGTGGCGTACAGCTCGATCCGGCCCACCGCCGCGGCCACAGCCGCGCCGACCGCACCCGAGCCGCAGCACAGGTCCACGACGACGGGGACCGGCCCGACAGCGCCACGCAGCAGCGCGATCGCCTCGTGGGCCATCAGCTCGGTGCGGCGGCGGGGGACGAAGACACCCGGGTCGACGGCGACCCGCAGACCGCAGAACTCCGCCCAGCCCAGGACCTGCTCGAGCGGCTCGCCGGCGACGCGGCGGACCACCATCGTCGCGAGCTCGGCCGGCGTGCCCGCCGCCGCGAGGAGCAGATCCGCCTCGTCCTCGGCGAAGACGCAGCCGGCGGCCCGGAGCCGCGCGACGACGCGTGGCAACGAGAGGTCGGACAGGTCCGTCGTCACGCGGGTCCTTCGGTCGGTTCGGTCGTCCAGCTCATGGGCGCGGCTCCTCGGGTCGCCGGAGGGAGGTCGGGGCAGCGGCCAGGTGGTCATCCTGCCCGCCCGGTGGCGGTTCGGCCAGGTCCACCACGTCAGGACTTTCTACGACATCGGGTGTTGTGGGCGGGCCCCGAGGGTGCGAGTCTCGAGTGCACGCGACGCTCGCGGTCGACGACGTCAAGGACGACGTCCGGCTGACCGCCACGTAGGACGTACGGGTCGGATCCACCCTCGCGCGACCGAGAGGAACGACGATGCCAGGTTGGTACGTGCACATGCAGGCCGCGCAGGACACGGCCGAACGACTTCGCTCGGGTTCGGTGCCGCCGAGCTTCCCGATCAGCGTCGCCGAGGCGCGGGACCTCGGTGAGATCTGTCGCACCTGGCGCAACTACCTCGCGATCGGGTCGCTCGGGCCCGATCTCTTCTACCTGCTGCCCGACTTCTCCAACACGAAGGGCTGTGTGATCCGACAGGTCGTGCAGTGGGCGCTGGACGTCTGGGAGGAGATCGACAGCGAGTTCGTCGAGAAGTGGGAGAAGTGGATCTCGCCGATCAGCACCAACTCCTCCCAGCTCGCCTCCCAGCTGACCGGCGGCCTGTCGAACCAGCTCGCGCAGATCCTCGACGAGCTGACCGCCGCCGTGATGTCGGCGTTCAAGGGCCTGCTGGCCCAGATGGGCGACTGGTTCGGTGTCCTGACCTCCGGGGTGCCGCAGGGCTACGGCAACGAGGCCTTCTACTGGTCGGACGTCTTCCACTACCGACGCACCTACCAGTTCCCGTTCGTCCTGTTCCAGCAGGCCACCGCCGCGCGTGCGGCCGCCTCGACCACCGCCGAGCGGCTCGACGCCGAGGCGCGGCTCGCCTTCGCGGTCGGCTGGATGTCGCACTGCGCGACCGATGTCACCGGGCACCCGTTCACCAACGCCAAGGCCGGTGGCCCCTACCGCGACCACTGGCAGCGGCACCACCTCGTCGAGAACCACATCGACGCCGAGAACTACTCGGCGCTGAACTCCGGCGCCTGCTACGGCGAGTACGGCACGAGCGCCCTGCACTTCCGGCTCGCCTTCCGCCGCCGCAGCGACGGGCCGTACGCGGGGCGCGACGACGGCCCGGCGTACGACTACTTCACCGGCTTCCCGGCCTACGACACCTCCGACGGCCCGACGCCGGCCGCCGCGAGACAGGCCCTGTTCGACCTCGACTCCGGTGGGCTGCCGGAGCACCTGACCGACGCGCTGCTGGAGGCGATGGCCGCCGTCCACCCGGACGGTCCGAAGATCCTCACGCAGGATCCGCAGTACTCGGCGACCGACGCCGGCGGCGAGGCCGACGGGCGCCCCGACGCCGACGCGATGGCTCAGATGTGGGACATCGTCTACACGTACCTGAAGATGACGAGCCGGGACGGCTTGAGCCCGACCCGGCCACAACCTCCTGAGGTCTTCACCGACCACTCGTTCCCCACACCACCGGGTGGCGGCGGGTACGGCGTCGACGACGACCCGTCGCGCGGCGCGGACGTCGATGACGACGACTCGTTCAGCCTGCTCGACCTGCTGCTCGCACTGTTCGCGTGGGCGGTGTACCTCGCCGAGGTGGCGATCTGGCTCGCGACGATCCTGCCGGGCCTCATCATCGACATCACGACGTTCCCTGCTCGCGAGGTCATCTACTACGCGCTCGTCGTGCCGGCCTGGAACCTGTTCATGCTGGCCCGGCGGGCACTGGTGATGTCGGGGTTCCTGATGCCGAAGCCCGAGGAGGTCGACCCGGGGCTGACCGTCCTGGGGACGGCCGGCGGCACGTTCTCGATCGCCTCGGCGCTCGACGACCCGCTGGGGCTCGGAGCGGCGGCCACTGTCATCACCGAGCCGTCGGGTCGCCTCGACGCCGGTGCCGCCTTCGGCCTCGACCCGGCCTACCCGCGCAACATCGTGCGGGACCGCCTCGCCGACGTCTCGGAGGTCGACCTGGTCAGCGCGCTCGGCCTGACCCACAACCTGCGGTACGCGGGCGACGGCCCGCCCGAGCTCAAGCCGAGCGAGTGGGTCGCCCCCTGGCGCTACCCGCTCAAGAACCAGGCCGGGCAGTGGGTGCCCCAGGAGGGCGCGCCTGCGCACGTGGGGCCGTACGTGGCGGGGCAGCCCAGCACTGTCCTGCTGGGCTCGGTCGCCGGCGCCGCCGCCGCCCGCAAGGGCCTCGAGGCGTGCACCACCCCGCAGCAGACCTTCGATGCACTCGAGGCGCTCCTGCCGATGGACGCCCACCTCGGCGGTCCGGTCGACTACGGCATCTACCTCGTCGGGCGGATGGCCGGCGAGGTAGGCGCCGCCGAGTTCGCTGTGCCCGACTTCAACCTCGACTCCGATCGCGGCTACGCCTGGCACTGCTGGGACTGGGACCGCCATCACCTCGGCCGCGACCCGGGCCACAAGGACGACCGCGGGGTGTGGGAGTGCGTCCCGGACATCGACGAGGTCGTCCTGTCCCCGACCCGCACGATCGACTTCAGCTACCCGCAGCCGTGCACCCCGCCGCAGTTCTTCAACGCGAGGACCGACAACCCCCGTCGGGTCTCGGGCGGCGTCCCGTTCGACTCGCAGTGGTACGACCCGCACCGTGACCTCAGGGTGCACTACCTCGGCCGCGACGTCGCACCGCCGCCCGCGCACGTCGGCGCCGACCCGTGCGACCGGCGGCCGGGTGACCCGCCCGACGAGCACGAGCTGAACCTCGGCCAGGAGTGGCAGCGCGGCACGTTCGGAGGCGACCGGTGAACGACGACGAGCGCCGCCCGCCCGAGCACCCGGAGCTCGGCGACGAGGAGCACAAGGAGCAGCGGGGCGAGGAGCCGAGGGACCCGGTCGGCCACACCCCGGACCGACCGGCGGACCCCGATCCCGATCCGGGATACGTCCCCGACCCCGGGCGCGGCGACCGGTGGCGGGAGATGGCCGGCGAGATCGGCCGCGAGCGTCGCCCACGCCGTGCGGACGTCTACCCCTACCTGCTGGTGCGCGCGTTCTCCCCGGGCGACCGCGGTCAACGCCCGGTGTGGCCCCCGGTCGTGTGCTGGGAGTCCCCGGACCTGCTGCTCATCGACGCCGCCTACACAGGGCCCTTCGACCAGGGCAGGCTCGTGGTGAGCCCGGTCGCCGGACGGACCTACCGGGTCTTCGTCCGGGTGTGGAACCTGGGCCTGCTCCCCGCGGTGGGCGTGCACGTGCAGGCGTGGGCGGTCGCCGCGGGCTTCTTCGGTACCGGCAACCAGAACGACCCCTACTACCAGCAGCACCACATCGGCGGTGCCTGGATCCCCGAGCTCGCCGACCGCCGCGACCCGGGCTGCGTCCGGCTCGTCGAGCTCGACGCGCCGTGGCGGATCGATCCCGGCGAGACGGGGCACGAGTGTCTCATCGCGTCGGTGAGCTGCCCGGCGGACCACTTCGCCGGTCCGTTGCTCGTCAACGAGCACCGGCACGTCGGTCAGCGGAACCTCACGATCGTCGGTCCGGGCCAGAGTGCGGCGCCGTTGATCACCACGTTGGCCGGGCTCGTGCCGAAGGGCTTCACCCTCGAGCTCACGCACGGCGGGCCGGCGGCCGTGCCGCTCCTGCAGGCCCTGAGCGGTGGCTTCCTCCCGATCGGTGAGAAGCGCCGGCCGCGGCCGATCGTCGCGCCCGCCCTCGAGGAGATCCGCGGGGGTGTCGACATCGGTGCGTCCGTGCACCTGCTGACGGCCTTCGAGTCCGAGGGTCGCACCGTCGTGGCCCGCAGCGACGCGTTGGCGAAGGTGGTGGGTCGGACCCGCTACGCCCTGCGCTCCGCACCCCGGGAGGGCCCTGCTGTGCACCCGTTCGCCGAGCCGGGCGGCACGCGTCGCCTGCTCGACACGCTCGGTCCGGAGCGCTGGGGCGACGTCGGCGAGGTCACCGACGAGCCGTTGGCGTACGCGTGGGTCCGGGGTCTCGAGCAGCTGCTCGACGCACGGGAGCTGCCCGGCAGCGAGATGGCCCGTGCGCTCGGCGGGCCGGACGGCGCCCAGCACCTGCTGCGCCTGACGCTCACGTCACCGGAGGGTGAGCTGGTCGGTGGCTACTCGATCGTCGTCGCGGGCTGAGCCGGCAGGTTCGGCGCCCTCGGACGAGCGTCCTGTGGCCGCAGCCGCTGCGGCTGCTTGGATCGACGGGTGATCCACGGCGTCCTGGTCCTGCTCCGGCACGGTGAGAGCACGGCAAACGCCGCCCAGGAGTTCACCGGGCTCCTGGACGTCGGCCTGACGTCGCGCGGGCGGCAGCAGGCGACCGGCGCCGCACGGATGATCGTCGCGGCCGACCTCCGGCCCGACGTCGTGGTGACCTCGCCGATGCTCAGGGCGAGGCTGACGACGGACCTGGTCCAGGCCGAGCTGGCCGCCGAGGGCGTCGCGGTGGTCGCCACCTGGCGTCTGGTGGAGCGGGACTACGGCTGCCTCACGGGCGTGTCGAAGGCGCAGGCCCTCGACCAGCTCGGCCCGGAGCGCTACTTCGCCCTGCGCCGAACCGTGGACGGCGTGCCCCCACCGGCCACCGCCGATCAGGTCGCCACCTGGGACAACGCCTTCACCGACCCGCGTTCGGGGCTGCTCGTCCCTGGGTCGGGGGAGTCGCTGCGGGACGTCGTCGCGCGGGTCACCCCGAGCTGGCACCTGATGCGTGCGCGCGCGCAGCGCGGCGAGACGGTGCTCGTGGTCGCGCACGGCAACTCGCTGCGTGCGCTGTGTGCGGTCATCGACGGGCTGAGCCCCACCGAGATCGAGGACCTCAACATCCCGTCCGGCCACCCGCTGCGCTACGACGTCTACCCGGACGGTCTGGTCGGACCACGGGGCGGGCGCTACCTCGACGTGTCGGCGGCTCAGGACGCCGCCGCACGGATCGCACGGGAGGGCGGGACCTGAGCACCTGTCGGCATCGAGAGCGTCGCGCTCAGGCCACCCGCCGGGGAGTCGCCCAGGTGGATGTCGCCGCCGTTCTCCCGGGCGATCTCGCGGGCGATCGCGAGGCCCAGGCCACTCCCGCCGGCCTCCCGCTCGCGCGCGTCGTCGAGCCGGACGAACCGCTCGAAGACGCGCTCGCGGTCGGCCACCGGGATGCCGCCGCCGTCGTCGTCCACCTGGACGGAGCCGTCCGCCAGCCCGACGGCGACCCGCGAGCTCGCATGCCGCAGCGCGTTGTCCAGCAGGTTGCGCACGACCCGCTGGACGGCCGCCCGGTCGCCCCAGCAGGTGCCCGTCCCGGTCACGTCCAGCTGCACGTCGGACGGACGCGTCGCGCCGATCGCCTCGTGGACGACGGCCACCAGGTCGATCCGGTCACGCACCACGGGGGCCGACCCGACGCGGGCGAGCAGGAGCAGGTCGTCCACGAGCGCCTGCATGCGCAACACCTCGACCTCCAGGTCGGCGGCGAGCTCGGCGCTCGTGTACGTCGCCGGATGGGCGCGGGCGACGTCGATCCCGGCCCGCAGCGAGGCGATGGGGGAGCGCAGCTCGTGCGCGGCGTCCGCGACGAAGGCGCGCTGGCGGGTAGCGGCGGTCTCCAGCCGGTCGAGCATCTCGTTGAGGGTCCGGGCGAGCGCGCCGAGCTCGTCGTCGCTGCGCGGGACGGGCAGGGCACCTGGGCCACCCTCCCCGGCGACCTGCGCGGCCGCCCGGCGGAGCTGCTCGACAGGTGCGAGGGCCCGGCCGACCACTGCCCAGATGGCGAACGCGAGCAGGGCGGTGAGCACCGGCACGACGCCGACGAGCGAGACCGCAAGGGCGCGCAGCAGACCCTGCACCTCGGCCAGCGGGACGGTCGCGACGACCGTCGCCGGCTCACCGCGGTAGGTGGTCGTCACGACAGCGACCCGGGCGCCAACGTCGTACGCGCTCACCTCCGTGGCCGTGACCAGGACAGCCGTGCCCACGGTGCCCGCTGTGCCCGGGGTGCCCGCGGTGCGCGCGGCTCGTGACCGCAGGTCGTCGAGCTCCCGGGCCGGGACCACCGGCAACGTCCGGCTCGCATTGGGCGAGGAGCTGATCACCCGGCCGTCGGCGTCGAGGAGCTGGACGATCTCGCCCGGCTCGGCGACCGGCAGGGCCGCCGGGACGCGGTCCTCGGTGACCAGCGCGGCGACCGTCGTGGCCCGGTCGCGGACGATGTCGTCGAGCGCGGCGACCCGGCCGCGGGACAGCACTGTCGTCAGCAGCACCGCACCGATCACCAGTGCCACGCACATCGACGCGGCCGTGAGCACGGTCAGCCGCACCCGGACCGACCAGCCGCGTGCCCGCGGGCCGGGTGACCGCGCCGGCGCGCCCTGACCGGCGCCGCCCGTGCCGACGGCGCTCATCCGGCCACGCGGTAGCCCGCGCCGCGGACCGTGGTGATCGCGGTGCGGCCGAGCTTGCGTCGCAGGTAGCCGACGTACACCTCGACGACGTTGAGGTCCTCGCCGGCGCCGTCCCAGACGTGGTCGCGCAGCTCGACCTTGCCGACCACCCGGTCCGCGTGGCGCATCAGGTACTCCAGCAGGGCGAGCTCCCGGCTCGTCAGCTCGACGAGCCAGCCCGCCTGGGTCACGGTGCGGGCGGAGGGGTCCAGCACGATGTCGCCGGTGGTCAGCACCGCGGGCCGCGCACCTGCCGGGCGCCGCAGCAGCGCCCGCAGCCGTGCCACGAGGACGACGAAGGCGAACGGCTTGGTCAGGTAGTCGTCCGCGCCGACGTCCAGACCGTCGGCGACGTCGTGCTCGCCGTCCTTGGCGCTGAGCATCAGCACCGGCGTCCACACGTCGCGCTCGCGCAGGGCCGTGACGACGTCGTAGCCGTTGCGCCTGGGCAGCATCACGTCCAGCACGATCGCGTCGTAGTCGGTGTCCGTCGCGAGCTCGAGGCCGGTCTCGCCGTCGTACGCGACGTCGACCGCGAAGCCCTCCGCGGTCAGTCCGCGCTGGAGCGCGCGCGTCAGTCCGCGCTCGTCGTCGACCACCAGCACCCGCACCCCCGCAGCATGCCACCGGGCCTGGCGGACCGGTGCGCACCCGCCTCCGGGCCCTCTCAGCATCCTCACAGCAAGGACGGCGCACAGTGGTGCCATGAGCGAGCTGACCGAGACCCGTCCCACCCCGTCGTCGCGCCGCTGGTCGCCGCGGTCCCGCTGGGCTGTGCCCGCCGCCGCTGTGATCGTCGTCGTCGGTGCCTTCGTCACCCCACCCCTGATCGCCTCGGCCGGCGACGAGGGCCTGCCGGACGTGACGCCCGAGCAGCTGGTCGCCTCGGTGATCGCCGCGGAGCCCTCGCCGCTCTCCGGCACCATCGTCTACACCGCACGCCTCGGCCTGCCCGACCTCCCGTTCGGTGAGATCGGCGGGGCGGACCCGATCGCCCTGCTCGGCGGGAGCTCGACCATGCGGGTCTGGTCGGACGGTGCGGAGAGCTCGCGGATCTCGCTGCTCGGTGCGATGTCGGAGTACTCGGTCGTCCGGGACGGCGCCGAGGCCTGGACGTACTCGAGCGCCGACGACGAGGTCGTCCACTACGCGCTGAGCCCGGCGGACCAGGCGCGGTACGACGCGCTCGCCGCCGAGCTCGAGGCCGGACCTTCCCCGGAGGTGGCCGGTGACCTGCCGACGCCGCAGGAGGCCGCCGCTGCCGCGCTCGAGCACGCGGACGAGACGTCCATCGTCTCGATCGACGGCCAGACCACGGTCGCCGGTCGCGGTGCGTACCTGCTCGTGGTGACCCCGCGGAGCACCGGGACCCTGATCGCGCGGATCGTGGTCGCTGTCGACGCCGAGACGTCCGCGCCGCTGCGCGTGCAGGTCTGGAGCACCCAGGACGCCGCGGCCCCGGCGCTCGAGGTCGGGTTCACCGACGTCGCGTTCACGGCCCCCGACCCGGCCGTGCTCGAGTTCTCCGTCCCGGCGGGGGCCACCGTGCGCGACGTCGTCGTGCCGCTGCCCGCCGAGTCCGAGCTGCCCGACGAGCAGGACCTGGCGGCCCTCGAGGACATGGCAGACCTCGAGGACATGGCGGACCTGAAGGACACGGACGCCGCTGCGCCGGAGGGCGTGACGGTCACCGGCACCGGCTGGGAGACGGTCGTGGAGCTCTCGGGTCTGGACATGATGTCGCTGATCGCCGGGGACCCGGCCGCCCTGGCCACCGTGCCGGGTGGCGAGCCGAGCTTCGGCTCGGAGA
This sequence comes from Cellulomonas sp. KRMCY2, assembly GCF_000526515.1. Taxonomy (NCBI): domain Bacteria; kingdom Bacillati; phylum Actinomycetota; class Actinomycetes; order Micrococcales; family Cellulomonadaceae; genus Cellulomonas; species Cellulomonas sp. KRMCY2. Next base: position 129,663 of record NZ_JAGF01000001.1, on the reverse strand, counting down.
GCGCCCAGGACCTCATCGCGGAGTTCCGCGGCGACGAGGGCGACGGCTCGCACTCGATGGACCTGGACACCGTCGCCCTGTACACCGAGCTGACGACGCGCGTCCCCGAGGGGACCCTGCTCAGCTCGTCCCTGCTGAGCATCCTGGTGACCGATGACGGGCGGGTGCTGATCGGCGCCGTGCCGGCCGAGACCCTGCGCGCGATGGCGTGACGGGAGCCCGGCCGGCGGGCGTGGTCGGCAGGTCGGCCCAGGGGGCATGCTTGCTCCTGTGACGACCGACCAGCGGACCGCGACGCCCGAGCCGCTCGCGCACCCGGCGGACCCTGCGCCCGCCGTCCCGCTCGCGGTGCGGACCGAGGGTCTGACCAAGCAGTTCCGGTCCGGCCAGGTCGCTGTCGACCGGATCGACCTGGCGGTGCCGCGCGGCTCGGTCTACGGCTTCATCGGCCCGAACGGCTCGGGCAAGACGACGACGATCCGGATGCTCCTGGGCCTCGTCAGGCCGACCAGCGGACGCGCCTGGCTGCTGGGCCACCCGATGCCGCAGGCGGCCGGCCCGGTGCTCCCGCGGGTCGGCGTGCTGGTCGAGGGCCCGGCCTTCCAGCCGTACCTCAGCGGTGCCGCGAACCTCGCCCGGCTCGACGCCTGCGATGCGACAGCCGACCCGCGCACGGCACGTCTCCGCAGCGGCGAGGCGCTCGAGAGGGTCGGCCTGGGCGCCGCGGCCGGCAAGCCGTACCGGCAGTACTCCCTGGGCATGAAGCAGCGCCTCGGGCTGGCCGCGGCCCTGCTGCGCCCGCGTGAGCTGCTCGTGCTGGACGAGCCGACCAACGGGCTCGACCCTCAGGGCACCCGCGAGGTGCGGCACCTCGTGCGTCAGCTGGCGGACGGCGGGACCACGGTGCTCGTCTCCTCGCACCTGCTGACCGAGATCGAACAGGTGTGCTCGCACATCGGGATCATGGGCCAGGGGCGGCTGCTGCTGCAGGGTGATCGGCAGGTCCTGACCCGACGCGGTGCGGCCCGGGTGTCCGTGACGACCTCGGCCGAGCACGTCGGGACCGCGGCGCAGGTGCTGGCCGGTCTCGGGCTGGCCGAGGTCAGGGTCGACGGCGTGCTGCTCGATGCCCTGCTCGGTGCCGTCGAGCCGCAGCGGGTCGCGGCCGCGCTGGTCGGCGCGGGCATCGACCTGGTCGGCCTCGAGGTCCGGCGACCGAGCCTCGAGCAGCTCTTCGTCACGCTCACCGGGGAGGGCTTCGATGTCGCTCGCTGAGCTCGAGGCCGCGGTTCCCGCTGTGGCGGGCCTGAGCGTGCCACGACGCGGTGCGTGGGGTCGACTGGTGCGCAGCGAGCTGCGCCTGGTCTTCGGCCGGCGGCGCAACATCGCGCTCCTGGCGGGGCTGTCGTTCGTCCCGCTGCTGCTCGGCACCCTGCTCTTCGTCACCCAGGACTCCGCACTCGGCGGCCAGGGACCGGGTTTCATCGGGCGGGTCACCGGCAACGGGCTGTTCCTCGTGGTCGCGTCCCTGTTCATGTGCCTGCCCTTCCTGCTGCCGCTGACCACGGGGATCGCCTCGGGTGACGCCATCGCCGGCGAGGCGCAGGCGGGGACCCTGCGGTACCTGCTCGCGGTGCCGGTCTCCCGGGGCCGGCTGCTGGCGGTCAAGGCGCTCGCCACGATGACCTTCGTCGGCTCCGCGGTCGCCGCGATCGCGGTGGTCGCGCTCGTCGTGGGCGCGGCCTACTTCGGGCTGGGCGAGCTCACGCTGCTGTCCGGGTCGACGGTCCCGCTGTCCGACGGCGTGCTGCGGATCGCGGGTGTCGCGCTCTACGTCGTGCTCTCGCTGTCCGGGCTGGTCGCGGTCGGTCTGTTCCTGTCCTCGCTGACCGAGGTGCCGGTGGGGGCGATGGCCGCCACCGTCGTCGTCGCGATCGTCTCGGCAGTCCTCGACACGCTCCCGCAGCTCGCCGCGATCCAGCCGGCGCTGCTCACCCACCACTGGCTCAACTTCGCCGAGTTCCTGCGGATCCAGGTCGACTGGGGTGTGCTCGGCCGGGGACTCGCGGTGCAGGCCGCCTGGGTAGCGATCTTCGGCGCGCTGGCCTGGAGCCGCTTCACGACGGCCGACGTCACGTCCTGAGGCCTGCGGTCGTTCCCGCTCGGCCGACGGTCGGACGGGGCATTCGTCCGCGTCTGCCCGCCCGAGACGCTAGGGTCCTCGCGTGTCGATCGACGGGCTGCACGAGTACGTCACCCAGTGGCACGACGCGTGGTCGATCCTCGGCGCCGTCGCGACCACGGTGGCCGTGATCATCGCGCTGTGGTCCATCACCCACGAGCGCCAGGCGCGCCGGGCCGCCGAGATGCGCGCCCAGGTGGCGGAGCGGCAGCGGGAGGTCCAGCGCGTCGCGGACGAGACGCGCCGGATCGGCGAGGACAGCCGCAACCGGTGGCACCGGCGTCGCGACCAGGGTCTGCGGGTGATCGGCTGGATCGAGTGGCAGCCCGACCCGACCTCCTTCGTCAGCGCCGGCGGTGCCCTCCAGGAGCGCCGGTTCGGCAGGGTCGTCAACCTCTCGGACGCACCGGTGTACGACATGAGCTTCCAGGTCGTGAACGCGGAGCGGGACCAGACCCTGACCCTCGCCGAGCGCACCGTGTTGGTCGCCGGCGAGGAGCTGTCTGTCGCCCTCCCGCAGACCCACCAGGATCCCGGGGAACGGATGACGGCGTTCGTCCTGTTCCGGGACCTGCAGGGCGCGAGGTGGCGACGGCTCGAGAACGGGGAGCTGGCCGAGCTGGACCACAGCGGACAGCCGATCCACGACCCGGTCCCGGTCTGATCTGCTTCGCCGTCGGCGAACGCGGGCACGGACGGGCCGCTGCACCGGGTTGACCAGGCATGGGCACCGAGCAGCCGGACGACCTCCTGGACGCGTACTCGACCGCCGTGGTCCGCGTCGCGCGATCGGTCCTGCCCAGCGTCGCCAGCCTGGTCGTGCGCACGGAGCGAGGGCCCGCGGCGGGCAGCGCCAGTGTCCTGACGCCTGACGGGTTCCTGCTGACCAGCGCGCACGTCGTCGCGGGCGGCGACACGGCGGAGGCGTCGTTCACCGACGGCACCGAGGTCACGGCCGATGTCGTCGGGCGGGACCCGCTCTCGGACCTTGCGGTCCTGCGTGCGCGCGGAGGGGTGCCGCCACCGGTCGTGCTCGGCGACGCGTCGGCGCTGCAGGTGGGCCAGCTCGTGGTCGCGCTCGGCAACCCGCTCGGCCTGGCCGGGAGCGTGACCGCCGGCATCGTCTCCGCCCTCGGGCGTTCGCTGCCCACCCGGGCGGGACGGGTCGTGGACGAGGTGATCCAGACGGACGCCGCGCTCAACCCCGGCAACAGCGGCGGTGTGCTGGCGGACAGCTCGGGCCGGATGGTCGGCGTGAACACGGCGGTCGCCGGGATCGGCGTCGGGCTGGCCGTGCCGATCAACGACACGACCCGCGGTCTGATCACCACGCTGATGACCGAGGGGCGGGTCCGAAGGGCCTGGCTGGGGATCGTCGGGTCGCAGGCGCCGCTCCCGCCGGCCCTCGCGCAGAAGCTCGGCCGGCGCACCGGCCTGCACGTGTCCGACGTCGTCGGCGGCAGCCCTGCTGCGGTCGCGGGTCTGCGGCGCGGCGACGTCGTGGTGGCCGTCGACGGCCGGACCGTCGCGTCGACCACGCAGATCCAGCGGCTGATGGTCGAGGGCGCGATCGGCCGTCGGATGGAGGTCACCGTGTGGCGCAACGGTGCTCTCGTCGACGTCCTGGCCCTGCCGCGCGAGCTCAGTGACACCTGACCGGCCGGCGGCCGACCCGGCGACGGGCTCCCCGCCGCCGTGCCGCCGATCTCCTAGGGTGGGCGGGTGGAGCACCTCGGCGTCCCGGACGTCCCCGACGTGGCACCCGCTGCGCTCGTGCGGCTGCCGGACGGCACGATCAAGCAGGTCTCGCCGCTGACCGGGACGGTCGTCTGGACGGTGCCCGGCCGCGCGCACCGGCCCTTCGCGGCGCCGGCCGGGGAGCGCAACCTGCTCGGCCGCGCACGCGACAGGTACTGCGCGTTCTGCCCGGACCGCCCGCTGGACGTCCCGCCCGAGAAGGCGCGCCTCGTCCTGGGCGCGGACGGTGCGCCGACGGTGCTGCGGGACGTGCCCGCCGAGCAGCTCAAGGGCACTGTCGCGGAGCTCCGGCGCATCCCCAACCTCTTCGAGATCCTCGCTCCGGGCTACTGGCGCGCCAACCACGGCTACCAGGTCCCGGCGGAGCTGGTCGCGCGGGCCACGGCCTACACCGCGACGCCGCAGGGCCGCGACCACGTGCTGGCCATCCTCCGTCGGCGGTTGCCCGCCGACGGCCTGACCGAGCAGGAGTGGGCCGCGACGCCCGAGGAGACCCGGCTCGAGCGGGGTGTCGACCTGTTCGCCGGCACGCACGACGTCGTGGTGGCCCGACGGCACTTCGTCGACGGGGCGGTCTACGACGACGAGCTCGCCGGCTCGGGCACGCTCACCCCCGACGAGCACCATCGGTACGTCGCCTTCACGGCCCAGGCGGCGGCCGAGCTGTACGCCGCCCAGCCGTACGCGCGGTACGTCGCGGTCTTCCAGAACTGGCTCCGGCCGGCCGGCGCATCGTTCGACCACCTGCACAAGCAGCTGGTGGCGATCGACGAGCACGGCCCTCGAGGTGAGCAGATCCTGGCCCGGGAGCGCAGCCGGCCGGGGGTGTTCAACCTCGTCGTCGACCACGCCGTCGCGAACCGGCTGGTCGTCGCCGAGAACGAGCGCGCGGTCGCCGTGGCCGGCGTCGGGCACCGCTACCCCTCGCTGGAGGTCTACTCGACGAGCGATCGGCACCTGCCGTGGGAGCACACCGACGACGAGGTGCGCGCGGTGTCCGACCTGCTGCACGCCCTGCACGCGGCGACCGGCACGGCCGTGCCGACGAACGAGGAGTGGCAGCACCGTCCGCCCGACGTCGACGTGCCGATGCCCTGGCACATCGTGCTCAAGTGGCGGGTGTCGACCCTCGCCGGGTTCGAGGGCGGGACGAAGATCAACGTGAACACCCTCGACCCGTTCACGCTCCGCGACCGCGTGGTCGCCGCGCTGGTCCCGCTGCGCGATGCCGGTGCGGTCGAGCCGATGCGGGTCGGCGACGAGTGCACGGGCCGGCGGGGGCGGCTGCGGTACGTGCGCTGATCGCCCGCAGCGACAGTGCTCATCGGCCGGGGGCCGGCTCGCAGAGCTCGAGGATGGCGGCCCTCATCCGGGGGTCGACGTCGAAGTGCGCATCGAGGAAGACCAGGATGGCCTCCGCCGACTCCGGGGTGCGCTCGTAGCCCTGGACGAAGGTCGGCAGGTGCGCCGCCAGCCCGGGCAGTCTCTGCTCGACCCGACGATCGCTCATGAACGGGTCACGGTGCGCGGGCACCTCGGGCTCGATCGCGCCCGCCAGCTCCAGGACGCGGTCGACGGCGAGGCCCTGGACGAAGCGGGCCGCGGAGAGCTTCTCGCCGCGCCGGAAGCGCCCGAGCCCGATGTGGAGGTTGGTCAGCGCCTCCCCGAGCTGCCATCGGACGTCGAGGGCCGGCGGCTGCCGGGTCGCGGTCGGCTGCAGGAGCGTCGGGTCGACGTCGGCCCGTGCCCAGACCACCCGTCCGGGCGCGAACGCGATCTTCTCGAGCTCCGCGGGCTCGAACACCGCGAACTCGCAGAACACCCCGTCGGCGAAGAGCAGCTTGTGGCCGTCGGGAGTGTTCTGGAACGAGTACGCGACCGGGCCGACGGCGGTCAGCCAGTCGAGGTCGTCGATGTAGCGCTGCTTGGTGCCGGGTTCGACCACGGCGAAGAAGTCGAGGTCGGAGTACTCGTCCAGCCGGTCGAGCTCGACGCCCACCGAGCCGAGCGCGAGCAGGGCCACGCCGTGGCCGCTGCGCTCCAGGGCGCTGCCGATCTCGTCGAGGCGCGTGAGCAGCAGGGCGGTGCGGTCCATGCGGGTCTCCTCGGTGCCAGGTCGCCCGTCGGGGGCGCAGGTCCGAACCTATCCCCGGCCGTACCGATGACCTGCCGACGACCTGCCGATGACCTGCCGACGACGGGCCGACGACCTGCCGATGACCTGCCGGGCGCCGATGGTGTGCGTCCCCGGTGCGGACAGGGGAGGATGCGGTCATGACGATGATCGACAGCACCGAACCGGTTCGCCGCCTGCGATGTGCCCTGTTCGTGGACTTCGACAACGTGTACATCGGTCTGCAGCGGCTCGACCCGGCGGCCGCCGAGGCGTTCGCCGGCACCCCGGCGCACTGGCTCGCCGGCCTGGAGACCGGCAACGACGCCGACGGTGAGTTCTCCCGGCGGTTCCTCGTCCGTGCCTGCTACCTCAACCCGTCGGCCTTCTCGCAGTTCCGGCCGAACTTCACGCGCGCCGGCTTCAGCGTCGTCGACTGCCCGTCGTTGACCCAGCAGGGCAAGAGCAGCGCCGACATCAACCTGGTGCTCGACGCCGTGGACGCCCTGAGTGCGGAGACCCGGTACGACGAGTTCGTGATCCTCTCGGCCGATGCCGACTTCACGCCCCTCGCGCTCCGGTTCCGGGCTGCCGACCGGCGGGTCACGATCGTCACCGCCGGGCCGGCCGCGAGCGCCTACCGTGCCGTGGCGGACACCGTCGTCACCGCGGACGAGCTCGCCGAGCTGGTCAAGCACCCCGAGCCGGCGCTGGAGGAGACGGCGGTGCCGCCCGAGCCCGCAGCGGCGGTCGTCGAGCCGCGGCGTGCGACGTCCCGGGCCCAGGCGCCGAGCGCACCGGCCAAGGCACCCGCCGCGACCCCGAGCGGCCAGGCGCGCAAGGCAGTGCTCCGGCTGGTGCGGACGGCTGATCGGCCGATGACCGGTGGCGTGGTGGCACAGGCCGCCCAGCGGGCCGACCCGTCGGTCATCACGTCGGGCTGGGAGGGCATGGGGAGCTTCTTCCCGTGGCTGGCCCGCGTGGTCCCCGAGCTGGGAGCCGCGACGCGTCCCGCGCCGGGGTTCGTGTGGGACCCGAAGCGGTTCAGCGAGGCCGACCTCCCGAACGTCGGCGATGTCGCCCTGCCGCCTCTGCAGCGTCAGGTGGTGGACGTCACCGACATCCCGAACCTGCCGACCGAGCGCTACGGCATCCTGCTCACCGCGCTGGCGCAGGACGTCAACACCGTCCCGTTCGACCGGCCGGTCACCGCGAAGCGTGTGCGGGACGCCTGCCAGGCCGCGGGTGCGCCGATCGGCCGTGGCTCGGTCAACACGGTCATCGCCGGGATCCTCTACGCCGGGCTGGACCTGAACGCCAAGCCCACCGCGAAGAAGGTCGCCGAGACCTGGGCCGACAACGTCATCGGGCTGTGCCGCGGTGCCCGGATGGAGCTCAGCCCGCAGGACGTCGCCGCGATCCGCGCCTGGGTCGGCGGGGGACTGCTCAAGCGGTAGGCCGGCCGGTTCAGGGCGGCCGGTTCAGATCGCCCGGGCGAGACTGCGGCGGAGCAGCCACGCCCCGGCGAGGAGCAGCACCGAGGCGTACCCGGCGAGCACGCCGAGCTGGGGCAGGATGTCGGCGAGCGTGGCCTCGTGCCGCTGGATCTCGGCGAACGCCTCGTAGGCCCAGGCGTGCGGGGTGACGTGGGCGATGGTGCGCAGGCTGTCGGGGAAGAGCTCGAGCGGGAGCATGCTGCCGCCCAGGGCGGCCAGGACCAGACCGAGGCCGATGCCCACCCCGACCGCGGCGCTGTCGTTGTCCATCACGGAGCCGACGACCATCGCTGCGCCGGCCGCCACGAGCGCGAAGACGACCATGACCAGCAGCGACAGGGCCAGGTTGCCCCAGTCCACGTCGAAGAGCAGGGCGGTGGCCGCCATGATGTAGCCGCCCTGGAAGGTGGCGATCGCCAGCCGGCCGAGCCCCTGCCCGGCGATGGCCTGCGTGGTCGAGACCGGTGCGGCGAGCGTGCGGCTCATGACCCCCGAGCGTCGGGCCCGGATGAGGCTCTCCGAGCCGGCCAGCGAGATGAGGAAGACGAACAGCAGGAGCTGCGGTGCGGCGCTGACGCCGAACTGGCCGAGCCCGGCGAACTCCTGCGAGACCTCGTCGACGTCCGCGACCGCGAGCCGCGGGGGCGTCGCGGACCCGGCTGCGGCGAGCAGGGCGCTGCGCGCGGGGCTCTCCTCGACACCGGCGGCGGCGAGGGCAGCCAGCTGCCCCTGCTCGGTGACCACACCGCCCAGAGCCGTGCGCACCCGCTGAGCGACGGCCTGCGAGCCGGCCTGCGAGCTCGGGATCACGTCGAGCCGGAGGTCCGTGTGGTCCTCGAAGGCCGCGGCGGCGTCGACCGGGATGAGGATGCCCACGTCCGAGCGCCCTCGGGCCACCTGCTCACGGACCCCGCCCTCGTCGGTGCCGGTCACGTCGAGGCCGTCGGCCACCAGCGCGGTCGTGACAGCGGTGCGCAGGGCGCTGTCCGGCCCGGCGACAGCCACCTGTCCCCGGCTGCTGCCGCCGAACTGCGAGCCGATGAGCAGCACCAGCAGCAGCGGGAAGATGAAGGTGAAGAAGATGTTGGACCGGTCCTTGAGGAAGCGGCGCAGCTCGACGGCCGCGATGGCGAGCACGGCCCTCATCGGTCGCCTCCCCGATCGGGCACGAGCCGGGATGCCGCCCCGCAGACCACCGCGAAGCCCAGCATGATGAGCACCGGCGTGCCGATGGCGCCCAGGCCGCCGCCGCCGTAGGTGATGCCGAGGCCCCGGAGGAACGCCGCGATCGGGTTGAGGTCGAGCAGCAGGCCGGCCAGCCCCGAGCCGGTGATCGGGAAGAAGGAGCCGCCGGCCATGCCGAGGACCAGGGCCAGGATGGACTGGACGATGCTGGCCTGCTCCGCCGTCCGGGCCACCCGCGCGATGACGAACATCAACGAGACGGCACTGGCCACGACGCACAGCACGAGCACGGCCACCGCGGCCGGCGAACCGAAGGAGACGTCGAAGAGCCGGCTGCCGACCACCAGCAGGACGGTCGTGGCGACGACGCCGAGGATGTAGCTGCCCAGACCCTTGGCGGCGACGACCAGGCCGCGCCGCATCGGCATCGACCGCAGCCGTGCCAGCGTCCCCTGCTCGCGCTCTGCGACCAGGCCGAGGACGCCGAAGCCTGCGGTGAAGAGCAGGAAGAGCGCCGCCTGCCCGGCCACCAGCGACGCGGAGCCGCTGAGCTGTTCCGCGGAGGCGCGTCCTTCGGTGAGGGTGATCGCGGGTCCGGCGGTGGCCGCCGTCTGCGCGATCGCGGCGAGCTGCTCAGCCGGCAGACCGAGCTGTGCGCCGGCCGTGGCGGCCACCGTCCCGGCGGCGAGCTGGTCGAGGACGCTCTGCATGACCGAGATGACGACGGCGGTCTCGATGCCGCCGTCCTCGCCCTGGACGACCTCGACGACGACGGCCTCGCCGCTGGTGACCGCAGCCGTGAAGCCCTCGGGGACGACGACGCCGAGCGCCGCCTCGCCGGACTCCACCGCGGCGCGGACCTCGCCTGCGACCATCGGCATGCTCCGGACGAAGATCGCGTCCAGGCCCAGGGCGGCGTCGAGGACGTGGGCCGCGAGCTCGTCGTCGGCCGGCGCGCTCCAGGCGACGGTGATCTCGTCGAGCTCGACGTCCTGCGAGCCGACGAACGTCACGTTGAAGACGAGCATCAGGGCGAGCGGCACGATGAGCGCGAAGATGACGACGGACCTGTCGCGGACGTGCTGCCGCAGGTCGGACGCGGTCATGATCCACAGCGGGCGCATCGTCAGTCCCGCAGGGCCTTGCCGGTGAGCTGCAGGAAGACCGACTCCAGGTTCGGGCGGGTGATCTCGACGTCGGACAGCGTCATGCCCGCCGCTGTGGCGGCCGTGACGATCCCGGCCACCGCCGTCGGTGCGTCCCGCACGGTCAGGGCCAGGGTGCGGCGGTCGGCGTCGACCTGGTCGACGGCCGGCAGCGCCCGGATGGCCTCGGCCGCCGCCACGACCTGGCCCGAGCCCTGCAGGTGGATCCGGTCGACCTCGCCGGTCAGGCGGATGAGCTCGGCGCGGGTGCCCTCGGCCTGCAGACGTCCGGCGTCGATGATGCCGATGCGGTCGCAGAGCCGCTCGGCCTCTTCTATGTAGTGCGTGGTGTAGAGCACGGCCATGCCCTCGACCGACAGCGCCTCGACCGACTCGAGGATGGCGTTGCGTGACTGCGGGTCGACACCGACGGTCGGCTCGTCGAGGATCAGCAGGGTCGGGCGGTGCAGCAGCCCGATGCCGATGTTGAGCCGGCGCTTCATGCCGCCGGAGTACTCCTTGGTGGCGTCCTTCGCGCGGTCGGCGAGGCCGATCAGGTCGAGCACCTCGGCGACCCGGCCACCCAGGTCCTTCCCGCGCAGCCCCTGCAGGCGCCCGAAGAACATCAGGTTCTCCCGGCCGGAGAGCTCCGGGTAGATCGCGAGCTCCTGCGGGACCAGTCCGACGTGCGCCTTGACCGCCACCTGGCGCGGTCCCATCGGCCGTCCGACGACTGTCACGGTGCCCTCGTCGGCGGCGATCAGCCCGGCGACGACGGAGATCGTCGTGGTCTTGCCGGCGCCGTTGGGTCCGAGCAGTCCGTACGTCTCGCCGGGGGCGATGCGGAAGGAGACGCCGTCGACGGCGGTGAGGTCGCCGTACCGGCGGACGAGGTTCTTCACCACCAGGACGTCGTCGCCCAGGGTGTTCGCCGAGGGCGCTGCAGCGTGGCTCGTGCTCGTCGTCATCGCGTCACCGGCCCTCTTCTCGGGTGCCCATCGTGTCACCTCCGGTGGCACCGGTCCCAGGATTCGGCCGACGCCAGCTGTTCCCTTTTGTCCTGATATGGGGTACCACGGAGAGACGGCGTCGGCCGCGACCGGGGAGGTCCACATGGTTCGGCACATCGCACGCATCGTGACCGCAGGAGCCGCCGCCAGTGCGCTGGTCCTGACGGGGCTCGCGGCAGGAGCCCCGGTCCCGCAGGCGGTCGCCGGGGAGGCGACGCTCCGCTTCACCGCGGCGGGCGACTACGCCAGCAACCCGAACGCCAGAGCCGTGCTCGGCACCATCGGCCAGATCGACCCCGACCTCAACCTCGCGCTCGGTGACCTCTCGTACGCCGCGACCGGCACCGAGCAGGCCTGGTGCGACCTCGTCACCGGGTACGTGGGAGCCGGCTCCGCGTTCGAGCTGGTGGCGGGGAACCACGAGTCGGACGGGATCAACGGCAACATCAACGACTTCTCGGCCTGCCTGCCGAACCAGCTCCCCGGACTCGTGGGGACCTACGGCCGGCAGTGGTACGTCGACGTTCCGGCAACCGATCCGCTGGTGCGCTTCGTCATGGTCTCGCCGGGCCTGGACTTCCCGGACGGGACCTACCAGTACACCGCCGGGAGCTCGCGGTACACCTGGACGGCTGCAGCGATCGACGGTGCGCGGGCCGCGGCCATCCCGTGGGTCGTTGTCGGGATGCACAAGCCGTGCCTGTCGATCGGGCAGTACGGGTGCGACTCGGGTGCCGACCTGCTCAACCTCCTCGTGGCCAAGAAGGTCGACCTGGTGCTGAGCGGTCACGAGCACCTGTACCAGCGGACCAAGCAGCTTGCACAGGGCGCCGGGTGCGCCGCGCTGGTGCCTGGAGTCGCGGACCCGGACTGCATAGCCGACGCCGACACCGAGCTGGCCAAGGGTGCCGGCACGGTCTTCGCCACCGTAGGGACGGGGGGTATCGACCAGCGCCCGGTCTTCCCCGCGGACCCCGACGCGCCGTACTTCGCGGCGGCTTCAGGACTGGACACGGCCACCTGGGGGGTGCTGGACGTGCAGGTCACGGCGACCTCGCTGTCGGCCGAATTCGTTCGTGCATCCGGTGGGACCTTCACCGACGCCTTCACGATCGGTGCCGGCGGACCACCCCAGAACATCCCGCCCTCGGCGGCTCTCACAACGTCGTGCACCCAGCTCGACTGCGCCGTCGACGCGTCCGGGTCGAGCGATCCGGACGGCACGATCGCGTCCTACGGCTGGGACTTCGGTGACGGCACCACCGGTTCCGGCGTCACGGCGACGCACCAGTACGCGACCGGCGGCACCTACACCGTGACTCTCACCGTGATCGACGACGACGGCGCCTCGGCCAGCACCACGCGCACCGTGACGCCCACCGCGTCGGGCCCGGTGCCCTTCGCCGCCGACACGTTCAGCCGCACCGTGGCCACGGGACTGGGCACCGCCGAGACCGGTGGCGCCTGGCGCGCCACGGGCAGCGCCTCCAACTACGCCGTCACGGACGGCAAGGGGATCATCCGGCTGCCGACCCCGGGCTCCGGGCCGGACGTCTCGCTGCCGGCGGTCTCGTCGTCCGCCACGGACCTGACCTTCGCCCTGACCATCGACAAGGTCCCCACCGGCGGCGGCCTCTATCTGTGGGTGGGCGGCCGCCGCGTGGCCGGAGTGGGCGAGTACCGGGCCAACGTCCGGCTGCGGGCCGACGGCTCGGTCGCCCTCGCGCTTGCGCGCAAGACCGGCAGCACCGAGACGACACTGGTCCCGAGCGCCGTCCTGGCCGGGCTGACGTACGGCCCCGGGGATACGATCCGCGTCCGGATGCAGGTCAGCGGGACGAACCCGACGACGCTCCGCGCCCGGGTGTGGAAGGCCGGTCAGCCCGAGCCGAGCACCTGGCAGGCATCGACGACCGATGCGACCGCGGCGTTCCAGGTGGCCGGCTCGATCGGGATCAACAGCTACCTGTCGACCTCGGCGACGAACACGCCGATCACCCTGCGGCTGGACGATCTCCTCGCGGTGCCGCCGGCCGGCCCCTGAGACCGGGCGGCCGTCAGCGGGCGGTGCCGTCGATCTCGGCGACCGGGCTGCGGACGACGTCGCGCGACCGGGGACGGCGGACGCAGCCGCGGGGCCGGGTGCAGCGCATCGCGTCGCACCCGGCCCCGCGGGTCACCTGCCGGTGCCGTGCCGGTCAGCCGCCGATCACCCGGCGGCGTTGAACTCCTCGATGCCCAGCAGCGGCTTGATCACCTGCTGGATCGGGCCGCGGATGACGTACCGCTGGACCGCGTCGTGGCGCAGCTCGTTGCCGATGGCCGCCATCACCATGCCCTGGTCGAGGGACAGGTACCGCTCCGCGACCGTGCCGCTGCTGACCTCGACCGAGTCGTAGAAGCCACCCGGTCCGTACGCGCCGAGCTCGGTGTCCATCTTGTCCAGGTTGGCGAGCGCGTCGTCGTGCGCGTACGGCAGGGCGAGGAAGGAGGCGTGCGGCGTGACGACGCCTTCCCCGTAGGCAGCGGGCGTGCTCGGCGCACGGGTGCACGCCGGGTCGTCCCAGCCCGGGTCGACGACGGTGCGCTCCTGGTCGGAGGTGTAGCCGTTGGGCTCCATCCCGATCGCGTCGACGCCGTACTCGCGGTAGCCGCCGTCCGGGTTGCTCGCCGGGGAGAAGCCCCAGTAGCCGTAGCCGGCCTCATCCATGCCGTGCTCGATCTGGGCCCGGACCGTCAGCGGGTGGTTGACGCCCCAGCTGCGCGGGCCCCACTCGGCCTCCGGGACGAAGAGGTCCACCATCAGCGCCTCGAACATGCTGCCGCCCCAGGTCGGCACGATCTGCATGTCGCGGTAGCGGTAGGCGCCCTCGAACACGGGCACCCCGAGGTACTCCTCCCACTGGCCGACCGGCCGCTGCTCGGGCCAGCTCCAGTCGCAGGCGTCCGGGAAGGTCCGGAACATCGCGAAGTAGTGCTCGGGCGGGATCTGCCCCCACGCGATGCCGAGGTAGCTGGCCATCCGGGGCTCGGTGTTCAGGGTCCCGTAGTGGTGGCCGGTGTACCAGACGTCCGGTCCGCGATCCCGATAGTTGTCGAGCACGGCCGCCCCGTCGGCGGGCTGCTGGTCCCAGAACCCGCCACGCAGCTGGCGCACCTGCGGGTCGTAGTAGAAGCCGAAGTCCATGGTCGAGCGGATGGCCTCGGCCTCGTCGCGGAGCCGGGGCTCGGCGTTGCCCACGAGCACGAGGGCGGTCGCCAGCCACGCGTTGTCGACGCTGGACAGGAACGGGTAGACGGTGCTCCCGTCGGTGGGCCAGGTGGTGAGCTTGGCGCCTGTCCCCTCGTCGTACCAGTTGTAGAACATCCCGGAGTCCTCGTGCCGCTCGAGGGCGGCGACGGTCCCGAGGGTCTGCGTCATGCGGTCGCGCGCGTCCCTGCGCGTGATGATGCCGAGGTCGCGGGCGACGACGGTGCTCCACAGGTAGGCGCCGATGTTGGTGGGCGAGGTGTAGCCGCTCCGGCTCGCCGGGTCGAGGTCGCCCGAGACGTTGTCGGCGGGCAGCCCGGTGGCGGGATCCACCATGGCGTCGAACGAGGCCCAGGTGTCCGTGGCGTACTTGAGGAGCGTCGCGCGGTCGTCATGGTGCCCGCCTCCGCCTCCACGTCCGGCGACGGCCGGGGCCGACGGGGCGATGAGTGCGGTGCAGGCCAGCGCAGCGACGGCCAGTGCCGTCATGCGGGAACGCCGGGGTCTGGTCATGGGGGTGTCCCTTCGTCGAACGTCATCGGTCGATCGGTCCGTGTCAGGTGCTCTCCGCACCTCCCGCGAGCAGCTCGAAGGAGGTGGTGGTGCCGCCGCCGGCGTGCGGGGCGATCCGGATCGTGAAGGTCCCCGGCTCGCTGCACGGCCGGCCGTGCGCGTCGAGGTAGGCGAGATCTCCTGCGTCGAGGTCGAACGTGACGTCCTGGGCCTCGCCCGGGGCCAGCTCGACCCGTCGGACGCCCACCAGCTCGCTCACCGGTCGGGAGACCCGTGCCACGAGGTCGTGCACGTACAGCTGGGTCGTCTCGGCGACCGGTCGCGCCCCGACGTTCGCGACCCGGGCGCTGACCTGCAAGGTTCCTCCTGGCGCGAGCGTCGGCGACGAGAGCCCGACCGGGCCGTAGGTCACCTCCGAGTAGCCGGCCCCGAAGCCGAACGGGTGCAGCGGGGTGTCCCGGTGGTCGCGGTAGCGCCCGACCGGGCCGGCCGGGTCGAGGGGCCGGCCGGTCGGCAGGTGGTCGTGGTGCAGGGGGACCTGTCCGGTCGACCGTGGCAGCGTCACCGGCAGCCGGCCGCGCGGCGGCACGTCCCCGGCCAGCACGTCCACGATGCCGTGGCCGCCCTCGACACCGGGGTGGAAGACGAGCAGGAGCGCCGCGCCGACGTGCTCGAGGCGCTCCAGGGCCAGCGGGCGCCCCGACAGGACCACGACGACCAGGCGGCGACTCACCCGGGCGAGCGCCTCGAGGGCCTCGAGCTGGCCAGGTGGCAGGTCCACCGAGGTCACCGAGTTCGCCTCACCGCTGCGCATCGGGTGCTCGCCGACGCAGGCCACCACGACGTCGGCGACGCGTGCCGCGACGAGCGTCTCGTCGAGGAAGCGGCAGTCGTCGACGGTCACCGTCGTCCCGTCGCCGGCGAAGCGTTCGCGCACGGCGTCGGCGATCGTGACGGCGTCCTCGGGGCGTCCGTCGAGGGTCCAGGTGCCGAACAGCTCGGCGCGTGCCGTGGCGAGCGGTCCGGTCACGTGCAGGTGGCGTGCTCCGCCCGGGCCCACGACGAGCGGCAGCACGCCGTCGTTGCGCAGCAGCACCGTCGCGCCGGCCGCCGCCTCGCGTGCCAGAGCGCGGTGGTCGGGGGTGAGCTGGACGGTCGCGGCACGAGCCGGGTCGGTGTACGGGTCCTCGAAGAGCCCGAGCCTGAGCTTGACCGTCAGCACCCGAGCGACGGCGTCGTCCACGAGCCCCTGGGTCAGCCGGCCGTCCTGGACCAGTCCGGCCAGGTGGGCCCGGTACGCCCCGGTGACCATGTCGACGTCGACCCCGGCGAGGAGGGCGAGGGCGGCCGCCTCCCGGGTGTCCGCGGCGACGCCGTGCAGGACGAGCTCCCCGACGGCGTCCCAGTCGCTGACCACGACGCCCGCGAAGCCGAGGTCGGCCTTGAGGTGCCCGCGCACGAGCCCTGCGTGCGCCGTCATCGGCGTCCCGTCGAGCGTGTGGAAGGCGGTCATCACCGTGGCGACACCCGCGTCGACGGCTGCCGCGAAGGGGCGCAGGTGGCGGTTGTGCAGGGTCAACAGGCCGACGTCGACCTCGGCGTAGTCCCGGCCGCCCTGGACGAGGCCGTAGCCCACGTAGTGCTTGGCGCACGCGGCCAGGCTGTCCGGTTCGGCGAGCCCCGCCCCGCCAGGGCCACCCTGGAACCCCTCGACGGCGGCCGCGCCCAGGTGTGCGGACAGCCACGGGTCCTCGCCCCAGCTCTCGGCCACCCGACCCCACCGCGGGTCGTGCGCGATGTCGACCATGGGGGCGAACGTCCAGCGCACGCCGTCCGCGCTGGCCTCGCGTGCCGCGGCCCGCGCGCACCGCCGGACCAGGTCCGCGTCGAACGAGGCCGCCTGCCCGAGCGGGATGGGGAAGACCGTCCGGTGACCGTGGATCACGTCCCGCGCGACCAGCAGCGGGATGCCCAGGCGCGACGTCTCGACGGCGGCCCGCTGCAGCGCGTTGACGCCGTGCGCCTGGGCGCCGGCATCCCGCACGTTGCCGGCGTGCTCGCCGCTGGCCACGATGCAGGAGCCGAAGGAACCGGCGGCCAGGGCCGTGGCGTCGCGCACGGGGTCCGGGTTGACGACCTGGTGCAGCTGGCCGACCTTCTCCTCGAGGGTCATCGCCCCGAGCAGCGCGCTGACGCGTTCGGCGACCGGGCGGTCGGCGGCCGTCCACTGTCGGTCGCTCACGGCAGGTGGACCTCCAGCTCGGGACCACCCGGGCGCAGCGCCTCGGCGAGGTCGCCGAGGTCGACCACGAGGCCGCCCGGGCGGTACGGGTTCTCCGCCCGCGTCGCGGGCAGGGCTCGGCCGGCCAGGCGCACCTCGGTCGGCCCGTGCCCACGGTGCCCGACCAGGTAGCGCACCCGGAGCACGCCGCCGTCGAGCGGGACGTCAGCCGTCAGGCCGTCGAAGCGGGCCGGCAGGACGGGGTCGAGCAGGACTGTCGTCCCGCGGCGCCGGACCCCGAGCAGGGACTGGGTGATGATCCGCAGGAGCACGCCCGGACCGGACGAGTAGATGCGCCAGCCACCCTCGAGACCGGTCGCCCCGGTGAGCACCTCGTCGTACCGCAGGGCGAAGTCCTCGCGGTCCAGGACTGCGGCGTCGGAGCTGGACGGGTAGGCGTTCGCCTGGCGGCGGCGAGCACCGGGGACCACCTGGGCGGCGGCCGGGGCGAGCGCCTGCTGCAGCCCCAGCCACAGTGCCTCCGCGTCGCCCCAGTGCGCCATCGCCTCGCACCAGCGCAGGTGCGCGTGGACGTACATCAGGCCGATCTCGCGACCCACGAAGGTCGCCGTCTCCGCGCGCTGGAAGTGCCGCATCGTCCCGCCGTGGTACGCCGGTGGCCGGTCGAACAGCCGCACGCCGTCGACCCCCATGAGGTGCTCGCGCACCAGGGCGACGTGGTGCGCTGCCTGGTCCGGGTCGAACAGGCCGTCGCCGAGCGCGTGGATCATCTGCAGCGACCCGTGGCGCAGGCCGGTCTCGGTGTCCCGGGGGTGGACGAGCAGGCGCCGGACGGCGACCTCCCGGTCGGCGTCCGGGCGGTCGAGCTGGGCGTAGCCGGCGAGCTCGCCGTCGACCACGAGGTACCGGTGCAGGTCCGCGGCGATCCCGGCTGCCTCGTCGCGCAGCTCGACCACGAGGTCGCCGTAGCCGCTGACGGTCTGCAGGCCGTCAGCGAGCGTGCGCAGCGCCTGGTGGTGCAGCGTCACGGTCCACGCGCTGGTCATCGTCCGGGCCATCGCGGGGTCGGCGGGCTGCAGCGAGTCGTTCCAGTCGCCGTGGCCGTAGGCCACCAGCCGGGTGCCGGGCAGGACGTCGGCGCGGGCCTGGTCGAGCGCGCGCTCCAGGTGGGTGCGCACGGTCGAGACAGGCACCTCCGGCTCGCCGGCCGGGGTGTACCAGTGCACGGGCTCCTCGAGCAGGGAGGCGTCACCGGCCGCCTGGAGGAACCGGCCGACGGCCAGGACGGGCCAGTGCAGGACGTCGCCGTGCGGTGGCTCGAGGCGGAAGTGCTCGTCGCCGGGCAGGAAGCCGAACGCCTGCGGCCAGGTGCCGTCGGTGTTCTGCGCCGCGAACAGCCTGAGCAGCAGGTCACGGGCATCCGGCAGCCGGTCGAGGGCCAGGAGCAGCTCGAGCGGACCCTGGGCCACGTCACGGGTGCCCCAGGCACCACCGGTGAACTGCTCGAGACCCCGAGGGGCCAGGAAGTGCACGAAGGCGTCGTGGACCAGCCAGGGCAGGCTCACGGCGAGCGGCTCGACCTCGTCGCCGGCGGTGACCCGGAGCCGGGTGACGTCGGTCCACCAGGCTGCGCCCACGGTCGGGCCGGTCGGTTCCCGCCGAGCGCAGTGGTAGGGACCGGCAGACGGCAGCGCTGCGCCGTCGTCGGCCGTCTCGACCCGGAGCCGGGCGGTGACAGCCGTCGTGGTCCGGCTGACCAGCGTGACGACCGTGGAGCTGCGCCGGGTGCCGTCGTCGAACAGCAGCCGGTCGTCGCCGAGCGTCTCGACGTCCTGCGACTCCAGGACGAGCTCGCGGCCGGGGTCGTCGCCACCGGCGTCCAGCCGCACGACGACGCCGTCCGCGCGCTGCTCGGCCCCGACGGCGTCCGGCGGGGCGGGCAGGGGGTCGGCAGCGGCGGCCAGGTGCAGGGCCAGCAGGATGCGCCGGGCGGGACCCGACGTGACCCGTACCGACAGGTCGATCCGGTGGTCGTCCGCCGGTGCGTGGGTGGTGATCTCGAGCACGCCGACCGGGTCGCTCCCGTCGGGCTCGACGGCGTAGACCCACCGCGCCGAGTCCGGCGTCATCGCGAAGGCGGACGGCAGGTCGAGCAGCCGCCAGCCGCCGTCGACCTCGACGAGCACGCGCAGGCCGTAGGCGCGGTGCAGCCCGAGGTAGCCCCGGACCGTCGTGAGCACGGGATGGTTCGACGCGTGCCCGCGGGTCAGGTAGGACAACGGCGACCCGGTCATCCAGGCGGTGACCGTCAGCGCGCACGGGTCCGGGGTGGCGGTGTCACCCGTGCGCAGGATCGTGCCGTGCGGTCGGAGCGAGCCGAGCTCCTTGGCACGGGTGACCACGTGCAGGTCGTCGTCGGTGAAGAACGACAGGAGCGTGCCGTCGTCGTCGCGCTCGACCGCGCGCCACGGAGCCGGCCACCGGTCGTGCAGCTCGTCCTCGGTGAGCGGTCGGACCGGCAGCTCCCGGCCGCGGTCGTATCCTCCGGCCGGTGCGGGCGTGCCGGGCGTGCCGGCGACCGGCGGCGCGCCCGTGGTCGCACCGGACTCGGGCCAGGGCGCTGTCGCCCGGGCGAGCTCGAGCGCCTCGGCGACCCGGGGCAGGTCGGCGTCGGACGTCGCGGCCTGGTGGTCGTCGACCAGGAGCCCGGCGAACGACGTCCGCAGCGACTGACCGGGACGCAGGTGGACCCGACCGGTCTGCAGCGCGACCAGGGTGTGCTCGTGCTGGCGCCGTCGGGACGGGAGGTCCTGCGCCAGTCCTTCGGGTGGTCGGCCGGCCCGGGCGGACCAGCCGTGGACGTCGAGCGCGTCGCTGGCCCAGGCGACCACCGGGGAGCCGGCGGCCAGGACGCACCACGGGTGCAGCCCGGCCTGAGCGAGGTTCTGCCGCACGGCCAGGGCCGTGCCGAACCCCTCGCCGTGCAGCGGCGTGACGTCGAGGTACTGGCTGACGTAGAGCTCGTTGGCCCGCAGGGCACCCGGTGCGGCGAGGGCGACGTCGTGCGTGTGGACGAGGTCCACCTCACGCGTACCCGCCCCCTCGTTGGTGACCTCGACGTGCCACGCCCACGCGGGCCGGTCGGCGCTGAGGGTCAGGGTCGCCCGCCAGGCGAGCCGGCCGTCGGCATCGTCCGCCTGCCCGTGCACGACGAGCGCGCCGCCCGGGCCGTCCGGGGGCCCGACCCGCGAGCCGGAGCCCGCCCCGAGCATCGGCCAGGTGCGCGCGGTGGCGCGGTCGCGGACCCACAGCTGCAGCTGACCGGGCTCGAAGGCCGAGGCCGCGTGCTGGACGAGCTCGAGCCCGGCCGTCCCGAGGCTCGCGAGTGCTCCGCCGTCGACGACGACGGCACGCAGACCACCTGCCCCCTGGGACGCCGCTGCCCCCTGCAGCACCCACGGCGGTCCGTCGGCCGCAGCCATCACTTGATGCCCGTCATCGCGACGCCCTGCACGAAGTAGCGCTGCAGGAGCAGGAAGACGATGAGCACGGGTACGACGACGACCACGGCACCGGCGAGCAGCAGGCCGTAGTCGGTCTGGTTCTGCCCGGTGCTGTAGAGAGCCAGCGCCACGGGCAGCGTGTACTTGTCCTCGGTGGTGGCCACGACCAGCGGCCACAGGAAGTTGTTCCACGACCCCAGGAAGGTGAGGATCGCGAGGGTCGCCAGGGCGGGCTTGGCCAGGGGCATGACGACCTGGACGAAGATGCGGGCCTCGCTCGCACCGTCGACGCGCGCGGCGTCGATCAGCTCGTCCGGCATGGCGAGGAAGAACTGCCGCATGAGGAACACCCCGAACGGGGCGGCCAGGAACGGCAGGATGAGGCCCCCGTACGTGTTGACCAGGCCCATGTTCGCGACGAGCACGAACAGCGGCACCAGGGTGACCATCCCGGGGATCATCAGCGTGCCCAGCACGAGCCGGAAGAGCAGCGTCTTGCCCGCGAAGTCGAACTTGGCAAGGACGTAGCCGAGCATCGAGCAGAACACGAGGTTGCCGAGCGTCACGACGACCGCCACGAGGGTCGAGTTCGTGAAGAACTGCGGGAAGTCGAGGCGGTCGAAGAGCTCGCGGAAGTTGTCGAGCGTCGGCGCCTCGGGCCACCAGGTCGGGGGCACCCGGCGGATCTCGCCCTCGCCCTTGACCGAGCTGAGCGCCATCCACACGAAGGGGCTCATCACGATGATCAGGCCGAGCCCGAGGAACAGGTAGGCGAACAGGTTCGGGCGCGCCTCACCCAGAGGGTGCTCCTTGGTCCGGCGCTGCCGGGGGCCCGCCGGCTCGGCGGGGGGCAGGGACACGTGGTCGGTGTGTGTGCTCATCGTCCGATCTCCTGACTGGCGGCGGGCGTCGGCTTGCGTCGACGGCGCTTGGGCGTGTCCCGGTCACCGAGCAGTCGGAACTGCACGAGCGCCAGCACGACGACGGCGAGGAAGAGCACGTAGCTCATCGCGGCCGCGTACCCGTAGTTGCCGAAGCCGAACTGGTTGTACGTGTGGAACGCGACGGAGAGCGTGCTGTTGAGCGGCCCGCCCTGCGTCATGACGAAGGGCTCCTCGAAGAACTGCACGTAGCCGATGCCGGTGATCACGGCGCCGAAGAGCAGCGTCGGACGCATGGTCGGCAGCGTGATGAAGCGGAAGCGCTGCCAGGCGCCTGCGCCGTCGAGGGCGGCGGCCTCGTGCAGCGAGGTCGGTACGCCCTGCAGGCCGGCCAGGAAGATGATGATGAGCGTGCCGATCGACCGCCAGGTCGCCATCGCGATCATCGACGGCATGGCCCAGGTGGTGCTGCCGAGCCAGTTGGGGCCCTCGATGCCGACGAGGCGGAGCACCTCGTTGATGAGGCCGCTGTCCGGGTGCAGCAGGAAGCGCCAGACGACGGCGACGGCGACGATGCTGGTCACGACGGGCATGTAGTAGCCGACCCGGAAGAGGGTCTTCAGGCGGGTGATGCCCGAGTTGAGCACGACGGCGATCCCGAGCGAGAGCCCGAGGGTCAGCGGCACGCCCACCAGGACGAAGTACGCGGTGTTCACGGCGGCCTTGCGGAAGATCGGGTCCTGGAAGACCGCGACGAAGTTCTCCATGCCGACGAAGTTCACCGCGAACGGGTTGCGCAGGTCCTTGCTCCGGAGGTCGGTGACGGCCATCGCGAGCGACATGAGCACCGGACCCGCCGTGAACGCCGTGAAGAGCAGCACGAAGGGCAGTGCGAAGCCCCACGCCGCCCGGGTGTGGCGCCAGTAGAGCGGAGCGTGCCGGCGGGTCTTCGGGGGCCCCGCCCGGCCCGGGGCAGCAGCCTCGGGCCGGACGACGGTGTCCGCGGACATCTCAGAGACCAGTACCGATGGCCGCTGCCTGCTCCTGGATGGTGGTGGCGACCTCCTGCGGGTCGGCGCCGGACTTGGTCAGCCGCTCCAGCTCGGTGTCGATCACGCTCGCGACCTCCTCCCAGGTCGGGATCGAGGGCGGCGCGACGGCTGTCTCGAGCTGCTTGCCGAACACGCTGAGGTACTCGTCGTCGGCGATGGCCGGGTCGTCCCACGCGGAGGCGACCGACGGCAGGTCGGTGACTGTCGTGAACCACTCGACCTGCACCTCGGGCCGGCTCAGCCACTCGACGAACTTCCAGGCCGCGTCGCGGTTCTCGGCGTCCTTGAAGACGGCGAGGTTGGCGCCACCGATGAACGACGCCTCCTTGGCTCCGGCAGGCAGCGGGGCGAGGCCGACGTTCGCCATCCCGGCCGGGTCGGTCTCCTCGAGGATGCCGACGTGCCAGGGGCCGGAGACGAAGGAGCCGATGGTGCCGGCCATGAAGCCGGGCTCGAGCGAGCCCTGCGGCAGCTCGGTGGGTGCCAGGCCGTCGGTGAAGAAGGACTGGTACTTCGTGAGCGCCTCGACGAACTCGGGGGAGTCGATCGTGAACTCGGTGGCGTCCTCGTTGGTCATCTGCGCGCCGGCCTGCCAGGCGAACGGCATGAAGGTCTGCCAGGCGCCGGTCTGACCGGGCTGCAGGTTGATGCCCCACTCGGCGCCGGCGGCCTGCATGTCCTGCGCCATGGCCGTCAGGCCGTCCCAGTCGGTCGGCGGCTCGGGCACGAGGTCCGTGCGGTAGTACAGGACGCGGGTCTCGACGTACCACGGCACGCCGTAGTGCGTGCCACCCACGTCGGTGCTGCCCCAGGCGCCCTCGAAGAACTGCGAGCTGTCGATGAGATCGGGTGTGGGGTCGAACGCGCCGGTCGCGGCGAACTCGCCCATCCAGGTGGTGCCGATCATCGAGACGTCCGGCGTCTGACCGCCGGCGATCGCGGTGGCGATCTTGTCGTGGGCAGCATCCCAGGGGATGGCCGTGACGTTGATCTCCACGTCGGGGTTCTCCGCGACGAAGGCCGCGGCGAAGTCGCCCAGCTTCTCGCCCTCGGTCCCCATCGCCCACACCTCGACGCTGCCGGTCGCGGCGCCCTCGCTCACGGCTGCGGCCGGCTCCTCGGTGCCGCCGCCGTCGCCGGCGTCCCCGCGTCCACAGCCCGTGAGCCCGAGCGCGGCGATCGCGATCGTGGCCCCGCCGATGCGCATGGTTCTGTTCATGGTTGGTCCTCCCCGTTGAGTACGACGACCACCGTTGGCCGTCCTCGCCAGCGATCTATGCGCTTAAGCGACCCTTAAGGGGCACCTTAAGCGCATAGACTCAAGGTCGCAAGCCGAGCGGTGCGGGAGGTGCGGACGGGTGGCCGGTCAGGCCGTGGGTGCCCGGTCAGGCCGTGGGTGCCCGGTCAGGCCGCGGGTGCTCGGTCAGGCGGACGGGCAGCCGCAGCTGCGACGGACGACCATCCGCACCGGGAGGGTCCGGTCGAGCGCTGCAGCCCCCCGCTTCGCGAGGGACTCCATCAGGATGTCGACGGCCAGCCGGCCCATCGCCTCCATCGGCTGCCGCACGGTGGTCAGGGGTGGGTCGGACAGGCGGCCGGCGACGACACCGTCGAACCCGGTCACCGCCACCTGGCCCGGGACGTCGACCCCGAGCGACCTCAGGACCTCGATGAGGTCGAGCGCGTGCTGGTCGCTCGCGCACACCAGGGCACGCGGCAGCCGACCCGATGCGGCAAGGGTCCGGATCACGGCGAACGGGTTGTCGTCGACCAGGGCCGTCGGGTCGAGGACGGCGTCCGGGGCAGGCAGGCCGAGTCGCGTGAGGGCGCGACACATGCCGGTGAACCGTTCCGCGTAGTCGGGCATCTCCGGCGCCCCGACGAACGCGATGTCGGTGATGCCGTGCACTGTCACGAGGTGCTCGGTCAGCGCCTCGGTGCCACCCGCGTTGTCGACCTGCACGTGGTGCAGCTCGCCCTGACCGAACGGCATCGCGAACGCGACGACGGGCAGCCGACGCGACACCTGGGCGATGAGCTCGGCGGACCTCGCGCCCGGGAACACCGCCAGACCGTCGACCCGGCTCGCGATGTCGATGATCCCGGCCCTGTCGGTGGCCGTGCCCCTGCCGATCAGCAGCGCGCGGCCGCGTCGCGCGCACTCGAGCTCGAAGCCGCGCTGGACCTCGTCCACGTAGAGCGGGAACACCCGGAAGTCCTCGGCGTCCGCATCGTCGGCGAACGCCCGTTCGGACGCGTCCGCACCGAAGAACGGCCCGGGGTCCTCGCTCACGGGCCTCGCGCCCCCGGTCTCGACCGCTTCGAGGAACATGTCGAAGGAGTACAGGCCGAGCGCGCCGGTGCGTCCGTCGGCCAGCCCACGTGCGTTGGCGCTGGGCACGTAGTTCAGCGCACGGGCGGCCGCGAGGACCGTCTCCCGGGTGCTAGCGCGCACCCGTTCGGGCTGACGGAAGGCGAACGAGACAGTGGCGATCGAGACGCCCGCCGCTTGGGCCACGTCGTAGACGGTTGGACGCTTCGGCACGGTCACCTCCCTTCGACAGTGCCACCTTAAGCGCATCACAACCCGGCGGCTCACGGGCGAGCCAGGCTTCGGCGTGGTTCACGCGTCCGAGTGACGTGGTCGGCCCCGGTCGCGTCAGTCGCGGCTCGCCACGCCGGGGCCGGTGCGCACAGGGTCGACCGGGTCGAGCGCCCACCGGATCGTCGCGGTGACCGACCGGCCGCCGAGCACCCGCGCCCGGTCGAGGGCGGGGTGCGCCCGGAGCCCGAGCTCGAGTCGTGCCCACGGTGGCAGCAGGGCGAGCCCGGCCGAGGTGATCAGGCCGTACGCGGGCCGAGCGGGCCAGGGCAGCGGCGGGTCGTGCAGCAGGAACTGCGCGACACCGCGGGCCGCCTCGGTCCCCCTGAGCTCGGGGCGGAACGCGGCGAGCTGTGCCCGCAGCTGCGCGAGGGTCACGGGCGGGTCCTGCGCCCCCAGCGCCCGCGCGACGACGGCGGTCTGTGCCACGTACTCGTCGCAGCCGGCCCGGTCCAGGGGTCGCCGACCGAAGCGCTGGTGCGCGAGCAGGAAGCTCTCCGCCTCGGAGACGTGCACCCACGCCAGCTGGTGCGGGTCGGACGCGTCGTACGGCAGACCGTCGGGCGTGGTGCCGACCACGCGGCGGTGCACAGCCTGGACGATGGCGACCGCACGTGCCGCGGCCTCGTCGGTCCCGAAGGTCGTCGTCGCGACGAAGGTGGCCGTGTTCTGCAGGCGGCCCCACGGGTCGGCGCGGTACCGCGAGTGGTCCGCGACGGCGGTCATCACCTGCGGGTGCAGCGACTGCAGGAGCAGGGCCCGCACGCCCCCGACGAACATCGACGCGTCGCCGTGCACGCGCCCGATGGGACTGCGGGGGTCGAACCGGCGCGGCCCGGGCGTGTGGTGGATGCGCGCCCGGGTCGCGTCGGCCTCAGGCCCCGCGACCCGGGTGAGCAGGGCGCGGGCGACGGCAGCCCTCGGCTGGGAGAGTGGACTCACGCGGTCATCGTCACACGGACCGGCTCGGTCGGCGCCGTCCCCGTCCGCCTCGTCGTGCCCCCGGGCGTCAGCCGGCCGCGTGCTCCCGGTCGGCGAGCACCTCGTCGATCGCCCGTCGTGCGATGCCGGCAAGGACGGGGTTGCTGGTCCGGTAGTAGGGCAGCGCGATGAGTGCCGGGGAGAGCGCCCAGCCGCGGCCGCGTGCCCACATCGCGTCGTCCGGCTGTGCGGCGGCCCGGAACGTGTCGCGGGTCCCGGCGGAGCAGAACACCCAGGCGGCCGACACGTCGCCGGCCGGATCACCCACGCCGAGGCAGCCGAAGTCGATGACAGCGCTCAGCTCGCCCTGGCGTACCAGGAGGTTGGCGGCGTGCAGGTCCCCGTGGATCCAGGCCGGAGGCCCGTCCCAGACCGGTGCGCGCAGGGCCGCCTCCCAGGCCGCGGTCGCCGCGTCGGTGTCGATCATGCCCACCAGGGAGGTGATGGCCGCCCGCGTCGCCGTGTCGCGCGCCGCGAGCGGGACCCCTCGTCCGGAGTTGTGCTCGCCGGGCGGTGGACCACCGGTCGGGTCGACCCGACGCAGGGCTGCGACGAAGCCTCCCAGCTCGTCGGCTGCGCGGTGCAGGTCGGCGACCGGTTCGACGGTGGCGTCCACGCCGTCGAGCCACCGGTACACGGACCACGGCCAGTCGTACCCCGCACCGGGCGCGCCGGTGCCGAGCAGCTCCGGCACGGCCAACGGGAGGAGCGGTGCGAGCCGCGGCAACCACGTCTGCTCCTTCGCCACCTGCTCGACGGCCCAGGGGACCCGCGGCAGGCGCACGGCCATGTCGTCGCCGAGCCGGAACATGGCGTTGTCGGTGCCGGCCGAGCGGACCGGCGTCAGGGGCAGACCCGCCCACTGGGGGAGCTGTGCGGCGAGCAGCCGGCGGACGAGCCCGGCGTCGATGTCGCGCTCGTCGTCATGCATCGTCGTGCCGGTCATCGCCACCTCCTCGCCCGCCATCGTGCCCCATCCGGCGGCCGCGAGCGGGTCACAGGGTGTGTCCGGCATCCGCTCAGCCAGGGTCCAGGTTGGCGGGCGACGGTGGGTCTCGGGTCGGCACCGCGCCGGCCCGAAGGAGGCGTCCGATGAGCACTGCCCTGGCCGCGAGCCCTGCCGTAGCCGCGAGCCCTGCCCGGTCCGCGAGCGCTCACCCGCTCGACCAGGTCGACGTGCCGTGGCTCACCGCGACGGTCCGGCCGGCCGGCTCGTTCGGCCGGGCCGACGTCGGTCGGCTGTACGCGCTCATGGACGCCCTGTCGGGGAGCGCGTCCCTCGTGGTCCTCGACCTGGAGGCCGCGCGGCTGCGCAGCCCGCGGGCCGGGGCCGTGATCGACGAGGCCGCGCGCCGGCTCGAGCTGCACGGGGGCTGCCTGCTGTGCGTCAACGCGGACGCCGAGTCCCGGGCGTGCCTCGCGTCAGCCGGTGCGCACTCCGTCGTGCTCGGCGAGTAGCCGAACGGGCTGCCGAGGCCGGGTGCCCGCTCGTAGACTCGAGAGTGCGAGAGCGGAGGCGTCCGATGGCGTTGCTCAGCATCCTCGACCGGTTCCGCCCAGCCGGGGCACCGGGGCCTGCGGCCGTGGGCGTCCCCGCCGTCGACCGCCAGGGTCCTGCCGGCGAGCTGGCACCCGTGTTCGCCGCTCTGGCGGATGACGTCATCTCCTGCGAGCAGCTCGTCGCGGACGCGCGGGCGGCCGCCGAGAGCACCGTCTCCGCAGCACGTGAGCAGGCGTCGGCCCTGCTCGCGCAGGCGCGGCTCGACGCCGGTGTCGAGCGGGCGCGCGCGGCGGCCCAGGTGCAGCAGGACGCAGCCGACCGGGACACCGAGGCGCAGCAGGAGGCAGCTGCCCGCGCGGCGGAGCTGGCGGCTGTCGGCGCCGCCCGGATCCCGGTCCTCGTCCGCGAGGTCGTCGCGGACCTGCTCACCGGGCAGTCGACGCGGTAGGGGGTGCCGGCGAGCATGAACGCTGACTGGGTGGGAGCGTCCGTCAGGGCACGCTCGATGGCGCGCCGTCGGGTCGGTGCCGGTGCGGCTCGCGAGATCGCCGCCCAGCCCAGCCTCGGGTCGGCGCTCGCCCTGCTCGCGGACTCGGTCCACGCCGGACGGCTGGCCGGGTGCACCACGCTCGCCGATGCGCAGCGGGCGACCCGGGAGACGGTGCTGTGGCAGCTGCGCGTCCTGGCCGGCTGGTTGTCGGCCGGTGGCACGCGCCTGCTCCGAGCGGTGGCCGGCGGCTTCGAGCGCGACAACATCCTGGCGCTGGCCCGTCGGCTCGACGGTCACCCGACGCCGGCCGACTTCGAGCTCGGTGCGCTCGCGACGGCCTGGCCGCGCCTGCGGACGGCCTCGTCGGTCGAGGACCTCGTCGCCGCCGTGCGCAGGTCGGCCTGGGGCGATCCCGGGGCCGAGGGCAGCACGACCCTGCCGGACGTCCTGACCCTCGTGTGGCTGCGCACCGTGGCCGGTGCCGCGCCCGAGGCCCGGAGGTGGACGGCGGCCGCGAGTGCCCTGACCGTCGGCCGGTCGCTCCTGGTCGAGCGGGTCGTCCCGTCGGTCCGGCTGCGGGAGGTGGCTCGACCTCTCCTGGGCCGCACCTGGGAGGAGACCCGTGACCTCGCAGCCTTCCGTGCCGCGCTGCCGTCGTCGGTGCGTCCGGCGCTGGACGGGGTCGAGGACGCGAGCCGGCTCTGGCGAGCGGAGGCCGCCCTGCGTGCCCGGGTCGAGTCCGATGCCCATGGACTGCTGCACGGCCCACGTCCAGGGCCCTCGATCGTGCTCGGTGCGATCGCCGTGCTCGACGTCGACGCGTGGCGGGTGCGCGCAGCGCTTGCCGCCGCCGCGGTCGGCGCCGGATCGAGCGAGGTCCTCGATGCGGCCGCGTGAGCTGCGCCGGTCCCTCGGCCCGGTCCGGATGGAGCGGGTGGCGGTGATCGCGCCGGCCGCCGACCGCCATGAGGTGCTGGCCGTCGTTGCGCGCAGCGCCGTCGTCGAGCTGGACCTGCCCTACCAGCCGGGCACCGGGCCGGAGGAGGTCACGCGTGCCGCGGAGTCGGCCGTCGTCTCGGGGCAGCTCGCGGGGCTCGTGGGCTGGGCGCCGGCACGGGAGGTCGCTCCCCTGACCGCTTCGCTCGCCCCGCTGGGCGGGGCCGTCGTCCCGCTCACGCGTCCTTGGGGCGCCCAGCCGCCGACGTTCTTCGCCGGTCCGCGTCCCGTTCCGGTCTCGCGCACGCTCGTCGACACGTACGGCACGGTGCCGTACGACGACGTCGACCCGTCCCGCTGGGCAGGCCTGGCCTACGTGGTGATGTTCGGGATGATGTTCGGCGACGTCGGCCACGGTGCGATCCTGCTCGGCGTCGGCCTGCTCCTGCGTACCGGGCGCGTCCGCCGGCTGGCCGCGTTGCGGCGAGCCTGGGCGTTCGTGGCCGGGGCCGGCCTCGCCGCGATCGGCTTCGGGGCGCTGTACGGCGAGGCGTTCGGACCCACCGGGCTGCTGCCCGTGCTGTGGGTCGATCCGTTGGCCGACCCGATCCCGGTGCTCGTCGGTGGCGTCGTCCTGGGCGCCGTCCTGCTGCTGTGCGCGTACGTCTTCGGCACGGTGAACCGGGTGCGTGAGGGCGGTTGGGGCTACGCGCTGTACGCCCGTACCGGGCTCGGTGGCTCGCTGCTCTTCGTGGCCGTCGCGCTCCTGGCCCTCGGCCTGGTGGCGCAGCTCGGACCGGTCCTCCTCGTCGTCGCCGCCGGTCTCGTCGTCGCAGCGCTCGCGGTCGTCTACGTCGGGCTCCTGGTCGAGGCAGGGGGTGGCGGCGCCGGTGCGGTGCAGGCAGCCGTCGAGCTGGTCGACACGGTCATCAGGCTGGGCTCGAACCTCGTCTCCTTCGCGCGGCTCGCCGCGTTCGGGCTGACGCACGCGGCGCTGCTGTCGATCGTCTGGGACGGCACGGCGGCGCTGTGGGTGCCGGGGTGGCGGATGGCCGCGGCCGTCCTGCTCTTCGTCGTCGGCAACGTCGTCACGTTCGCCCTCGAGGCGCTGGTCGCGGGCGTCCAGGCACTTCGGCTCGAGTACTACGAGCTCTTCTCGCGCATCTTCCAGTCCGAGGGGCGGGAGTTCCGTCCCTGGGCGCCGGTGCTGCCGTCGCCCCCCGTCGGGCCGGCGGGTGTGGCGCCGGTCCTCGTCGTTCCGTCGCACGGTCCATCCCTCGGCACCTCACGCAAAGGACACAGCTCATGACGCCCTGGCTGGTCGCTCTTCCCGTGGTCCTGGTCGTCACCGTCGGGTCCTTCCTCCTGCTGCGCACCCGACGGACGGGCGGTCTGCGGATCCTGGTCGCGATCGACGTCGCGGTCCTCGTGGCTGCGGCGGTGCTCGTCGCGACCACCCTCACCTCCGGACCCGCGGCCGCCGAGGTGACCGCGACGGGTGTGGTCGCGGCCGACCAGGCCTCGGCCGGCATCGGTGGGACCGCGCTGATCGCGGCGGCGATCGCCGTCGCCGGCTCGTCACTCGGTGCCGCCTTCGCCGTCGCGTACACCGGTTCCGCGGCCCTGGCGGCCATGAGCGAGCGGCCGGAGATCTTCGGCCGCGCCATGGTGGTCGTCGGTCTGGCCGAGGGCATCGCGATCTACGGGCTGGTGATCGCCGTCATCCTCATCGGCAGAGCCTGATGCCGACGCCGCTGACCGTCGCCGCCGTGGGGGAGCGCGCGCTGCTCGAGGGCTACCCCCTGGCCGGGGTGCTCCTGGTCGCGGCCGAGACGGCCGACGCGGTCCGCCTCGCCTGGAGCTCGCTGCCGTCCGCCGTCGGCGTCGTGGTCCTGACGCCGCGGGCGGCGGCTGCGCTGGGCGAGGCGACGACGGACCCGCGCTCGCCGATGACTGTGGTGCTGCCGTCATGACCGGGCTCCCTTCCGGGTCCGCACCGGCCCTCGAACCCGTCCGCCGGTGGCTGCGCGACACGGCGGAGGAGGCGGCGGCGGAGCTCGGGGCCGCGGCGGTCGACGAGGTCGCTGCGGTGGTTGCGGCGGCCCGCGAGGAGGCCGAGCGGATCCGGCGGGACGCAGCGGCGCAGGGAGCGGCCGAGGCCCGGTCCGCTGCCGCGCTGCGCTCGGCGCAGGTGCGACGCAGGGCCGGCGAGTCGGTCCTCGCCCAGCAGGAGGCGCTGCGCCTGGCGCTGCGGCGGGACGTCGCGCACGCGGCGACAGCGCTGCTGACCGACCCGCGCTACCCGGATCTCGTCGACCGGCTTACCGCGCACGCTCGCGCGGTCCTCGGCGCGGACGCCACAGTGGTGCAGAGCGTGGACGGCGGGGTGGTGGCCGAGCGCGGTTCGCGGCGGCTGGACCTGTCCCTCCCGGTCCTCGCCGCTCAGGCGCTCGACGCGCGGCAGCAGGAGGTCGAGCGACTGTGGGCGCCGTGACCCAGGGGCGCGCCGGGACCGTGCGCCTGGTCAACGGCCCGCTCGTCGAGGTCCAGGGCCTGCCCGATGCCTCGATGCTCGAGGTCGTCGCGCTCGGCCCCCTGGCTGTCCACGCCGAGGTGGTCGGGATCGCCGGCGGACGCGTCACGCTGCAGGCCTACGAGTACACCGGAGGACTTCGGCCGGGCGACACCGCCGTGGCCACCGGCGACCAGCTCTCGGGCCTGCTGGGCCCCGGCCTGCTCGGTCAGGTCTTCGACGGACTGCTGCGGCCCCTGTCCGTCGCACCGCTGTGGCTGACCCCGGACCGGTCGGGGGCCGTCGAGGACCACACGACGGCGCGCCGCTGGACCTTCGTGCCGACCGCCTCGGCCGGTGAGCTCGTCGTGGCGGGCGACGTCCTGGGCACCGTGCCGGGGGCCGGGTCGGTGGAGCACCGGGTGCTCGTGCCCTGGGGCGTGCGGGGCGAGCTGGTGTGGCTGGCACCGGAGGGCGAGACCGGGGCGCTCGACGTCGTCGCGCGGATCGGCGACGGGGCCGTCGTGCGGCTGTCCGAACGGTGGCCGGTGCGTCGCCCGCGCCCGTTCCAGGAGCGCCTGACCGACGTCGTGCCGCTGCACACCGGCCAGCGGGTGCTGGACCTGCTGTACCCCGTGGCGCGCGGTGCGGCGGCCGCGGTGCCCGGCGGCTTCGGCACGGGCAAGACCCTGCTGCTGCAGCAGATCGCCAAGTGGAGCGACGCGGACGTGATCGTCTACGTCGGCTGCGGCGAGCGCGGCAACGAGATGGCCGAGGTCCTCGACGAGCTGACGCGGCTGCCGGACCCCCGGACCGGCGGTCGGCTGATCGACCGCACGATCATCATCGCGAACACCTCGAACATGCCCATGATGGCTCGCGAGACGAGCATCCACAGCGGCATCACGGCCGCCGAGTTCTACCGAGACATGGGGTACGACGTCGTCGTCATCGCGGACTCCACGTCCCGCTGGGCCGAGGCGCTGCGCGAGTTCGCGAACCGCAACGGCGACCTCCCCGCCGAGGAGGGCTACCCGGCCGACCTCGCCTCGGAGCTGGCCGCCTTCTACGAGCGCGCCGGCCGGGTGCGGACCCTCGGCGGCCGGGTCGCCTCGACGACAGTCGTCGGCGCCGTGTCGCCGCCCGGGGGCGACCTGAGCGAGCCGGTCACCACCGGGACGCAGCGGTTCGTCCGGTCGTGGTGGGTGCTCGACCGTGACCTGGCCTACTCGCGCCACTACCCGGCGGTCAGCTGGCGGGGTTCCTTCGCGCGGGACCTGGCGGCGGTCGGCCAGTGGCACGCCGTGCACGGGAACGAGGGCTGGACCGAGCGGCGGGCCCGCGCCGCAGCCCTGCTGGCCGAGGCGGACCGCCTCGGTGAGCTGGCTGAGGTCATCGGTACCGGCTCGCTGCCCGGACCGGAGCGCATGGTGCTGCTCGGCGGGCGCCTGCTGCGCGACGGCGTGCTGCAGCAGAGCGCGCTGAGTGCCAACGACGGCTTCTGCTCGGCGGAGAAGGGCGCCGCCCTGCTCGACCTCGTCCTGGAGGTCGTGGACGCCTGCCGGCGGCTGGTGGACCGGGGGGTGGCCGCCACGACGATCGAGGAGATGGATCTCACGCGGGTCGTGCGTGCGCGCGAGGAGATCGGTCCGCAGGATGCGGCAGGTGTGGCCGACCGGTGCCGGTCCGTCCTGCGCGAGCTGGAGGAGCTGACGTGAGCGACGTCCGGACGAGGTCGGCCGACGAGCCGGGAGTCCCGACGCCCGGGCGGCTCGGCTGGGTCTCCCACACCGACGTCCGCGAGCTGCGCGGCCCGCTGCTGGTGCTCGGCGGCGTCGACGGCGTGGGGTGGGACGAGTTCGCCACGGTGGACCTGCCGAACGGGCAGGAGCGTCACGGGCTGGTGCTGGAGGTCGACCGCGACCTGGTCACGCTGCAGGTCTTCGAGGGGACCGACGGGATGCAGCCGGGCGCGATCGGCGTGCGCTTCGAGGGGCGGCCGCTGCACGTGTCCGTCGGCCCCGGCTGGTACGGCCGGGTGTGCAACGGGCGCGGGGAGCCGCTGGACGGGGGACCACCGATCACGGGCACCGCTGTCGTGCCGGTCAACGGCTGGCCGCTGAACCCCGTCATGCGGGAGCCCCCGCGGGACCCGGTGCTCACCGGCGTCTCGGTCATCGACACCCTGGCCACACTGGTGCGCGGGCAGAAGCTGCCCATCTTCTCGGTCCCGGGCCTGCCGCACCTGACGCTCGCGACCCAGATCGCAGCGCAGGCCACCGCCCGGGGAGCCACGTTCCGGGTGGTGTTCGCCGGCATGGGCCTGACCCACGCGGACATCGCCTACGTCCGGGATCGTCTGGAGGAGCGGTCGGCGGCGGGGGAGCTCGTGCTGCTGCTCAACGCGGCCGACGACCCGGTGATCGAACGGATCCTGACACCCCGGATCGCGCTGTGCGTCGCCGAGCACCTCGCGTTCCAGGCGGGGCACGACGTCCTGGTCGTGATGTCGGACATGACGAGCTACGCCGAGGCCGTGCGCGAGGTCTCCGCGGCCCGGCGCGAGATCCCCGCGCGGCGGGGGTACCCGGGCTACCTGTACAGCGACCTTGCGAGCCTGTACGAACGCTGCGGTCGGGTCCGCGGCCGCGAGGGCTCCGTCACGATCGTCCCGGTCCTGACGATGCCGGCCGGTGACATCACGCACCCGGTCCCCGACCTCACGGGGTACATCACGGAGGGACAGGTCGTGCTGTCGCCCGAGGTGGAGGCCCGTGGCGTGTACCCCCCGGTGGACGTGCTGTCCTCGCTGTCCCGCCTGATGCGCAGCGGTGCGGGCGGCGGACGGACCCGGGAGGACCACCTGGACGTCGCGGCGCAGGTGCTCGCCGCCCTGGCCCGGGCCCGCCAGGCCGCCGAGCTCGGTGAGCTGGTCGGGTTCTCCGCCCTGAGCGAGACGGACCGCCGGTACATCGCGTGCCGCGAGCTGGTCGAGCGGGACCTGTTCGACCAGGGAGCCGACGAGCTCCGGCCGCTCGCCGACTCCCTCGACCGCGCATGGGCTGCGCTCGCCGCACTTCCCCGGCAGGAGCTGACCATGGTTCCGGCGGCCTTCCTCGACCGGTACCTGCCGGCAGCAGGTTCGCCATGAGCGACACCGGCCGCGCGGCGAGGGTCCGGCTGGAGCGGCGGCTCGCGACCGCCCGGCACGGTGCCGAGCTCTTGGACCGCAAGCGGCGCATCCTGGCGGACGAGGTCGAGCGGCTCGAGCTCCAGACCGCTCGGAGCCGTCAGGTCTGGGAGCAGCAGGCCAGGGAGGCAGCGCTGTGGCTGCGGCGCGCTGCCGCCCTGGACGGCAGCGAGCGGATCGAGGCTGCCGCGGCCGGCCGGCCCGCGACGGCCGAGATCCGGTGGGGTGGCGTGATGGGCGTCGCCTACCCGGAGGACACCCGGTGCCACCTCCCGCCCGTGACCCGACCGGGCGGCGGCTCGGCGCTGGCCCTCGCGGCGGCGGCGCACCGGGACGCCCTCGTCGCTGCGGTCGCCTGCGCAGCCGCCCAGCGCGCCGAGCAGCTCGTCGCGGCCGAGCTCGTCGTGACCCGCACCCGGCAGCGTGCTGTCGAGCACAGGTGGGTCCCGCGCCTCGAGGAGCGACTGGGGCGGGTCCGGCGTGCGCTCGCCGAGCTCGAGCTGGAGGAGAGCCTGCGGCTCCGGTGGGCCGCCGGCGCCGCGAGCAGGCCAGGAGCAGGGCCGGCCCGGGCCGCAGGTGGATCGGAGGGGAGATGACGGGTGTCGTCCTGGTCGCGGTGAACGACTCCGAGCAGGCGTTCGCCGCCGCCCGGGTGGCCGTCGAGTACGCCAGGGTCCTCGGTGCCACGCTGCACGCTGTGACCGTCATCGAGCCGTGGGAGCCGTCCGGTGCCCTGCGGGACGCCGATCCGGCGCTCCTCGCCCGCGCCCGTGAGCGGTCCGCCGCGGCCGCGTTGCGGCATGTGGCCGCCGTGGGTGCCGCGGCCGACGTCGAGGTGTCCGGGGTGACGCGCAAGGGCCACGTCGGTGCGGTGATCCTCGCCGAGGCCGATGCGGTGCATGCGACGCTGATCGTGATGGCGCGCGTCTCCCGACCCGGCCATGCCCTGCCGTACGTGGGGAGCCAGACGCTGCGGGTCCTGGAGTTCGCAGCCGTGCCGGTGCTCGTCGTGCCGACCAGGCCGCGGTGAGTCCGCCGGCGCGGGTCGATCGGCCCGCGCCGGTGGGTCCGCTGGAGCCGCTGACGACCTGGTGTCGCCCCGTCCACGCGTGATCGCGCTCAACACTCCGGGGATCCGTACCGATGGGTGGGTGTGAGCCTCCCGAACGACGTGCCCCGGTCACCCACCGGGCGCATCCCGCGGTGGGTGCGCGACGAGGCGCTGAGTCGGACGGGACCGCCGCCCGGGTGGACGCCGGGCGGGGCGCCGACCGAGTGGTCTCCCGGTGAGCCGCCGCCGACGGGGCCGTCCGATCGCCCCTGGGTCGGGCAGGGCGCCCCACCCGGACCGGAGCAGGACCGACGTCGCGCCCCCGCCGGCGGACGACCGGCTCAGCTGCGCGCACCGGAGCCGCGGTGGCACCTGTTCGGGCAGCCGTGGTACGTGTCGGTCCTCGTCGTGGTCGTGCTCGTGCTCACGGTGGGCGAGGGCGTCGATCGGTACTGGGACCACTCCGGGGACCTCGGACCGGACTTCTCGGTCGTCGTCCAGACGCGCTCCGCGGCCGAGCTCCCGCCGTCCTTCGAG
The DNA here is from genome assembly GCF_000526515.1 of Cellulomonas sp. KRMCY2. Classification (NCBI taxonomy): domain Bacteria; kingdom Bacillati; phylum Actinomycetota; class Actinomycetes; order Micrococcales; family Cellulomonadaceae; genus Cellulomonas; species Cellulomonas sp. KRMCY2. Next base: position 93,533 of record NZ_JAGF01000001.1, on the reverse strand, counting down.
ACGACGAGCAAGCGCCCCACCCCCGGCTTCGAGGAGATCGGTGCGCCCCTCGCGATGGCCCCGGTCCTCACGACGACGAGCACCGCGTACGCCTTCATGGGCACGCAGCTCGGGCCGACCGGTGAGACGGTCCCCGTCGCGTGGTCGCCGTGCCGACCGATCCACTTCGTGGTGGACCCCACCGGTGCCCCGGACGACTTCGTCGACCAGGTCGTTGCCTCCTTCGGCGCGGTCTCGATGGCGACCGGTCTCATCTTCGTCTACGACGGCCTCACGCAGGAGCCCACGACCCCCGAGCGGGCAGCGTTCCAGCCGACCGTGTACGGCGACCGATGGGCGCCGGTGCTCGTGCAGCTCGCTGACGAGACCACCTACCCGGAGCTCGAGGGGAACGTGGCCGGTCTGGCGAGCACCCAGTCGGTGGAGGAGCGCCCGGGCCTGACGTACTTCATCACGGGCGCGATCCACATCGACACGACGCTCCTGGACCAGCCGGGTCAGCGCGGGATCCCGCCGTACGTCCCGGTGCTGCGGCACGAGCTCGGGCACCTGGTCGGGCTGGACCACATCGGCGACTCGTCCCAGCTGATGCATCCGAGCTCGGGCGGGGTCGCGACCTTCCAGACCGGCGACCTGACGGGACTGGCGGAACTCGGACAAGGGGCGTGCGCGCCCTCCCTCTGAGGCCCTGGTGCCCGCTGAGGCCCTGCGTCCGCTGAGAACCTGGGCCGTGACGTGCCGTGCGGCCTCGGCGGCGCGACAATCGTCAGTAGGCAGGTGAGTGTCATGCCATCGCTGATCGTGACCCCCGGTCCCGCCCGTCGGTGGGACGGCCCGCCGTGTCGGGCGGGTGCCGCATGAGTGCCGAGGACGAGCGATGGCTCCGTACGGCGATCTCCCTCGCGACGGCGAACGTCGCCGAGGGCGGCGGACCGTTCGGAGCCGTGGTGGTCGGCGACGGCGTGGTCCTGGGCATCGGCCAGAACCGGGTCACCAGGGACAACGACCCGACGGCCCACGCCGAGGTGATGGCGATCCGGGCGGCGTGCCACGCGATCAGCAGCTACTCGCTCGCCGGGGCGACGGTCTTCAGCTCGTGCGAGCCGTGCCCGCTGTGCCTGGTCGCGGTGCTGTGGTCCCGGGCCGATCGGGTCGTCTACGCCGCGGACCGCGACGACGCGGCGCGCGCAGGCTTCGACGACCGGACGTTCTACGAGCTCCTCGGCCGGGACCGGGCGACCTGGCCCGTACCGATCGTCCAGCACCGCGTGGACGGTGCCGACGCACCGATGAAGGCATGGCTGGCCCTGGAGACCAGGGTCGAGTACTGACCGGCCCGTCGCACCGCGGCTCCGGTGACGACCACCCGGTCACCGGTCACCGGTGCGTGCGCGGGCAGGCGGTCAGGCACCGGCGACAGCTCGCAGCTCGGCCTTCAGGGCTGCTGCGAGCTCCTCGATCTCGGGCACCACGTCGGGGTCGACGATGACCGTCACGGTGAGCCTCGCGTCGTAGGACAGCGCGGCGAAGGCGACCCCGACGTTCCCGGCGGTGATCGTGACGGGCACGATCTGCAGGATCGGGGCACCGACCAGGGCCAGCCGTTCGGTAGGCCCTGGCATGTTGGTGAGGAACGAGTTGACCAGGCGCTGCCGGTCGACGAACCACCGGAAGAGCCCGAGGGCCGCCAGCAGCCGGAAGGCGGGTCCGATCAGCGCGGCCGAGGCTCCCCGGGCCTGCGTCTTGCGGCGGCGGGTGATCTCGGCGACGGCGGCCAGCCGCTCCGGCACGGATCCGCCGATCGGGGTCCGGACCGGCATCACGCCGACCTGGTTGCCCAGGTCGCCGCTCGTCGTGGCGAGCCGGGCCGAGACCGGGACCGACACCACCAGCTCGTCCACGTCCTCCCCGCGCGCTCGCAGGATCCGCGCCATCGCACCCGTCACGGCGACCAGCAGGACGTCGTTGACTGTCGCGCCGTGACGTCGTCCAGCAGCCCGGAGCGGGTCGAGAGCGACCTCGACCGTCGCCACCCGGCGTCGGGGGCCGGTCGGTGCGTTCAGGGAGCACCGGGGAGCACCGCCACCCCGTCCGAGCTCGGTGCGGCCGCGGTGCGCCCGTCGCATCGCCTGGGGGAGTCGCCGCAGCGTACGCATCCGTTCGGCCGTGCAGTCGGCGAGGAGGGCTCGCACGCCCGGTGCCGGACGCGCCGTGCCTGTGGACCGGAGAGCCACCGGTCCGGCCTCGTCGACGAGCTGCGCGAGCACGGCGAGGCCGCCGATCCCGTCGGCGAGCACGTGGTGCAGCACCAGGACCAGCGCTGCCTGCCCGTCGGCCAGCCCGTCGACGACCACCGCGCGCCACATCGGTCGCGACCGCGGCAGCGGACGCGTGACGGCGTCGACGGCGACGGCCAGGAGGGCATCGTGGTCGCCGGGCGCCGCGCAGGTCACCCGGGAGACGTGAGCGCCGACGTCGAAGACGGTGTCGTCCACCCAGTACGGCCGGCCGAGGCCCCAGGGTGACGTCGCCAGCCGCTGCCGCAGACGAGGGAGGGTCGCGATCCGCTCGGCGATCAGCGTCTCCGCCCGGGCGGCGTCCCAGCCGGGGCCACCGGCCAGCAGCAGCACGGCGCCGACGTTCATCGGGACCGGTCCGACGTCTGTCGCCAGCTCGACCAGGTCACCGGGACCGATCCGGTCCACGGTGCGGTTGTCGGTCACGTCAGCAGGATGGCAGAGGGTCCCGGGCCGGACGTGCGTCCGCCACGCGGGGCGGCGCTCAGTCGAAGACGCAGTCGGTGACCTGCGCGTCGCTCAGCGTCGTGGAGTTGAGCGCCGCCCCGAGGAAGCTCGACCCGGAGATCGTCGCGCCGGTGAAGCTGGCTCCCTTCAGCTTGGCGTCGTCGAACGACGTGGCCGAGATGGTGGCGCCGTCGAGCTTGGCCCCGTCGAGCTTGGCGCCGCTCAGGTCGAGGCCGTTCAGGGTGGCCCCGGACAGGTCCGCGCCGCTGAGGTCCGCGCCGGAGTAGTCCCCGGTGAGGGTGACGCCCGCGAGATCGCATCCGGCCAGGTCCGCTCCGGGCAGAGCCGTGGCGCCGGCGACGGCCTGGGCGCACGGTGAGGCGGCCGGCTCCGCTGCCGGTGGGGCGGGTGGCTGGGTGGTCGTCGGTGTGGCTGGTGCGGGCGGTGCGGCTGGTGCGGGCGGTGTGGCTGGTGCGGGCGGTGTGGCTGGTGCGGGCGGTGTGGCTGGTGCGGGCGGTGCCACTGGTGCGGGCGAGGCCTCCGCCGGGGTGGCTGGTGCCGTCTCCGCCGGCGGCTGCGGCTGCGGGCCGGCCGGCTCGGTGGCCGACGCCGTGGGGCTCGCGGCGGGTGCGGGCGTCGGGCGTGCTGCGGGCGTGGCCGCGGGGTCGGCCCTGCGATCGACGACGCGGTCGGTGCCGCCGGCCGTGGATCCGACGGAGCTGTCGTCGGCCGCCAGGCTGCTCGCCGGCGCGACGCGGTCGGCCGCTGAGGCGGGTCCGATCACCGAGAGCACCACACCGACGACACCGGCCACAGCGACGGCCCCGGTGGTCGTCACGGCGGTCATCGCCCCCGACGCGAGCGAGGTCAGGTCCGGTTGCGGCAGCGATCGGAGCACGGGCAGCCCGGCGAGCAGCGATGCCGGCCCGGCGATCGTCTGGAGTCTCCCGAGACCCACCGCGAGGAACGCCCGGACGACCTTCGGGTCGAACTGCCGGCCCGAGCACCGAGCGAGCTCGGCACGGGCCGCCGACGCGGAGAGCGGCTTCTTGTACGACCGGGCGGAGGTGATCGCGTCGAACGCGTCGGCGACGGCGACGATGCGGGCACCGAGGTTGATGTCGGCGCCCGCGAGGCCCTGGGGGTATCCGTCACCGTCCCATCGCTCGTGATGCTGGCCGACGACCTCGAGCCATGGCCCGAGCCATCCCGCCAGCGGCCGGGCGATCTCCATCCCTTCCGCAGGGTGCGCGGCGAGGACCCGCCACTCCTCGTCGGTGGGGCGGCCGGTCTTGTTGAGGATCTCCGGTGGCGTCCGCAGCTTGCCGGCGTCGTGCAGGAGAGCGGCCCAGCTCAGCTTGGCCGCGTCCCGCTCGGAGAGTCCGAGCTCCCGGCCGATCAGGGCGGAGTAGGCCTGGACGCGCTCGGAGTGCCCCTTGGTGTTGTCGTCGTGCTCGCTGATGGCGGCGACCAGGTCGAGGAGGCGGGCGGCCTGGTGGTGCTCCTCGTCGAGCGGCTGGTGCCGGCCACGCACCGTCTCGACGCGCTCGCGGAGGACGTCGGGGGAGTGGCGCCGCAGCGCCACCGCGAACCGGGGCGGGGCACGGTCGGGGAAGTAGAGCGTCAGGCGCAGCAGGGCACTCAGGGGCAGCAGGCGCCGCGTCACCCGGCTCATGGCAAGGAGCAGCGCCGTCGCGATCACGATCTCGACGCCGAGCCACGCCCACGGGTCGACGCCGAGGCGCTCCGCGGAGGCCCAGCGCATCGCGGCGAGCCCGAAGGCGACGGCGACGAACGAGGGGAAGACGACGAGCGTCACCCGGACGCACCTCGCGAGGACCGGGTGCGGCTTCCATCGGCCCAAGGCGGCGTCCTCGTAGTTCTGGGTGGGTCCGGCCGCCATGACCATCCATCGGCTGATCGCGGCCCGTGTTGAGCCGTGCCTCGGGTGAACAGGTCGCCGCCGCGGCAGCCCTGACGACGTCCTAAGGTGTCGTCGTGACCGGGTGGTCGTCGCGCTGACCAGAGGGGTCGACAGAGTGGATCCGGAGGCTCCAGGGCTGCAGGGCGACCGCCCGAGAGGCAGCCGCGGCCGGTTGCTCCGCTCCTGGGCCCTGGCCTGGAGCGCGCTGCTGGTCCCGCTGTTCCTCGGGGTCACGGCCCTGACCGTCGCGCTCTGGGCCACCGATCCGCAGTACACGGAGACGACCCCGGTCACCGACCTCACCTTCCTGGTCCTCGGCGCAATGATCGCGGTGGGTTTCGTGAGCCAGGTGCGTCGTCGGTCTCCGCGGATCGCCGGCCCCGTGCAGTCGGTCCTCGCGTCGCTCGCCCTGTCCCTCACGGGTGCGGCCGGCGGCCGCGTGGAGCCTGCGGTGGGTGGGCAGATGCTGCTGCTCGCCTCCCTCGTGCTCGTCGCGCTCCACCGATCACGATTCCGTTCCGCGCACCTGGTCGGCCGGCCCGATCTGCCGTCGGCGCTCCTCGTCCTGATCGCCGCGGGCCCCCTGACCGTCTACGCCACCCACCTCATCGGCCTGGCCCGGGCTGCGGGACCGTCGTGCTTCCTCGGGCAGTGCGCGCGCGGCGACCGTTTCGCGGAGATGGCTGCGACCAGCGTCGCCGTCCTCGTGCTCGGGGCCCTCAGTGCCGCGCGGCCGCTCGGTTGGCGGTTGCCGGCGTGGAGCGCCGCGGTCGCGGCGCTCGTGCTGGGGAGCTCGTCGCTGGTGATCGCCGATGCGCCCGGTGCACTCGGGACGGTGGGGGCTGTCCTGACGATGCTCTGGGGCCTGGCCTTCGTCGTGGCGACGATGCGACAGCCTCGGGTGCCGCGGGTCCGGGTCCCCGGGCCATGACTGCGTGACGGGGTGTCACCAGGGCGGTGGCGATGTCAGGATCGGTCGAGGCGGGTCAGTCGGTCACTGTGCCGCCTCAGCCGGTCGGCCTGCTCGCGCTGCTGGGGGTCACCGGAGTTGACCAGGTCCGCGTAGACCAGCGGCGTCGGCACGAGCGACGACGCGTCATCGGGCAGGTGCCAGAAGCGCCGCCGGACGAGGACGGTCCCGTGCTGCTCGTCGCGGGTCATCTGATGGCGGGCGAGCACCTCCTCAGGGATCGCATCGACGTAGAGGGTCGCCGTGGTCGGCCGGCAGTCGGGCTCGAGGAGGCTCGCGGCGACCTCACCGCCGAGCTGTGCTCCCGCGTCGTCCAGCTCGACGTCCGCACCGTCCCACCAGCGGGGATCGTCGACGGCGAAGGCCGCGAGGTGGAGCCTGGGGGAGAGCCACAGGGCGTACGACTCCACCCACCTGCTCAGCAGCTCACCACCTCGCGCGAGGGTGCGTCCGTGCGGACCGTCGTACAGGTAGCCGGCTGAGGTCAGCTCCTCGACGACGATCTGGGCGGTCCCCAGGGAGACACCGCTCGCCCGCGCGATCTCGCGCAGGGGCCGGACCGTCACCCGCGGCCAGCTGAGCAGCACGAAGACGACCTGGGCTCCCGACCGGGTGAAGGCCCGCGAGGCTGCGGTCGAGCGGCGGCGCGCGGTCTCGACGGCCCGGCGCCGCCCACGGACCTCGACCAGCAGGCCCGGCCACGCGAGGTGCGCGTTCCCGGCCGCGTCCACGAAGTCGATGTCGCGGGAGCGCAGCACCTCGGCGATCGCATCGCCGACGTACGGGGCGATGACGAGCAGCGGAACGTCCTGCGGGGCGTCGATCGCGGCAGCGACGGCGGGGGTGATGCGCTCGCGAACCGCCACCGAGTACGTGCGGTGGCTGCCCTGACCTGCATCGATGGTGGCCGTTGGCGCTGGCCCGGCGTTGAGGGTGGCGTGCAGACCGTGCCGCTGCAGTGATTCGATCGCAGAAGTGAGCGTGGGCAGCAGCGTGTTCATCTGGAGCGTTCACCAAAAATGAACATGCTGCCAATAATGAACACAGGCTTCTGTCTGCGCAAGCGACGCGCTCACGAGGGTCCTGCCACGGTCGGGACCGTCGGCGGACGCGGGGCGCCCGTGCGAACGCAGCAGGCCGGCCCGGCGGATGCGGGCGGTAGGTCGACTCACCGGCGGTTGGTGCGGAGCCATCCGCTCCGACCGCACCGTCCACACCGTCCACGGAGGCAGCGAACCTCCGGCTCGGCGGTCGCTGGATTCGTGTTGTCGCTGGATCGGTCTCGCGCCGTTGGCCCTCGGATCCTCGATCGTCGGGTTGTTCCGGACCCGTCACGAATCGGTGGGTGGCCGGCTCTTCGTTGTCACCGGCGCTGTCCTCGGCGCATTCTTCGACATTCCGCTTCTCGCGTGGTGCTTCATTCTTCGCGACGGACGCGCTATTGCCGCGGAAGACGTGCGACGGTGGTCCGATCGCACGCCGTCATGAGACGGGACTCCGTATTCCGTCCCTTTGTCGGCTCTTCGCAGATGAGGGGACTTCCACCCGACCAACAGGCATGCGTGCGGGGAGGAACCAGGGTTGCGCGACGGGGACGACCATCGGATGGATGCAGTACCGTGAGCCCAACCCAGAGATCTTTGGCTACACCTGGCCGTACTCGAACCGGGGCAACTACGTAGTGGTGGCATGGCACCTACTGAATCCCGCTCCAGGCGAGCAGCGCTCTTGTGGGCAGCTACGGCGATTGCCGTGATCACTTTCGCGTTCGCAGGCTTCTTCCTCTACGTCAAGTTCGTAGGGCAGCCGCAAGCAGGCGATGTCCCGTCGGGCGTCGCCTGCAGCGAACGGCCGTCCCTGGCTGAGGTCGAGCGGGCCCTGCACGACCAAGCCGCTCTCGTGGAGCGACTGGAGGCCCTGGGGGATGTCACGGTCATACCGACGTCCTGCGGTGAGGCGGCTGATAGTGGGAGCGAGATCCTCATCCTCGTGCCGAGCAAGTCGATGAGCGACGCGGTGCGGGATGTGCTGGAATCCGAACCGTTCCACGTCCCGGTGAGCATCCGAAACGTCTGAGGTCCGGTCTCAGGCCAGGTGGCACCAATCCGTGCAGCAGACGCTCCCCGTTCACCCGGGGAATTGCACGGGTGCGAGATCTGGCGTTCGCAATGGTGTGACCATCGAGCGGGAATGAGGTCCCTTGATCGGTCCTCGCGCCAAGGACCGGGTCAGACCGGCGTCGGGCGGCTGCTGATCACCGTGACGTTGCCGGACACGCGCACGGGACCGACGCCGGCCGGCACGATGAGGTGGTCGCCCGCAGCCAGGTGCACGTCGTGGTCGGCGTAGCTCAGGCGACCCTCGCCGTCGACCACTGTGACCAGCTCGTAGGTCGGGAACTCGACCGTGTACCCCGGTCCGTCGACCTCGTGCCGGTCGACCTCGAAGTGCTCGCCTCGCACGAGCTCTGTCCGGTGCCCGCCCGGCACCCGCTCGGGCGACCGAGCGGTGTCGGTGCTCGCCGGGTCGAAGGGGACCACGCTGACCTGCTTGGACTTCTGCAGGTGCAGGTCCCGTGCTCTGCCGTCACGATCCCGACGGTCGAAGTCGTACACCCGGTAGGTCGTGTCGCAGTTCTGCTGGACCTCGCAGATGAGCAGGCCCGGTCCGACGGCGTGGATGGTCCCGCTCGGGATGTAGACGAAGTCGCCCGGCCTGACCCGGCGCCGGAGCAGCAGGTCGTCCCACTGGCCGACGTCGATCATGCGGGCCAGCTCGTCGGAGTCCCGGGCGCGGTGACCGAGGATGAGCTCGGCGTCGGGGACGGCGGCGACGACGTACCAGCACTCGCTCTTCCCCAGCGGGACGCCCTCGAGCTGCAGCGCCTCGGCGTCATCGGGATGGACCTGGACCGAGAGCCAGTCCGCGGTGTCGAGGAACTTCACAAGCAACGGGAAGGTGGGCCGCGGGTCGTCCCCGAAGAAAGACCGGTCCTTCTCCCACACGGAGAGCAGGGTCTGCGCGTCGTGCGGGCCGCCGACGACGATCGACTCGCTGTCCGGTCGCGCGCTCACGCCCCAGCACTCGCCCACGTCGGCGCCGGGGATGTCATACCCGAAGGCCGAGGCCATCGCGTGGCCGGCCCACAGCCGCTCCTTGAACACGGGGCGCAGCCGGAGGGGTGGGGGTAGGTGCACGGCAACGATCCTAGGGCGCTCGTCGCCCGGAGCGACCCGACGCGGGCCCCCGCAGGTCCCGACCGGGCCGGCGAGACACGACTTTGTCCATCGGCCGAAGAAACCCCTCCTGACGCGATGTTCTGTGTCTACACTGGCGGCGCCGACGCGGGCGGCGAGACTCGAGCCGCCCGCATGACTCGGTCACCACTCATTCGAAGGAGAAGGCCGCCCCATGGCGACGCACATCATCGGGGGCGCGCTCCCCACCATGCCGTGGCAGGACAAGCCCGCGGACTGCGTCGGGCCCCTGTGGCGCGATGACCGCAACCCGATCATCGGGTGGAACCCCACACCGAAGATGGCGCGCGTGTTCAACAGCGCTGTCGTGCCATGGGGCGAGGGCTTCATCGGCGTCTTCCGTGCGGACCACCGGGACGGCAAGCCGCTGCTGCACGTCGGCCGCTCGCAGAACGCCCTGGACTGGGAGTTCGAGAACGAGGAGATCCACTTCGTCGACGAGCCCGGTGCGGACTACCAGCCGAACTACGCCTACGACCCGCGCGTGGTGAAGATCGAGGACACCTACTACGTGACCTGGTGCACCGACTTCGGCGGCCCGGCCCTGGGCCTGGCCAGCACCACGGACTTCGTCACGTTCGTGCGGATGGAGAACATCTGCACGCCGTACAACCGCAACGGCGTGCTCTTCCCGCGAAAGATCGACGGCAAGTTCGTGCTCCTGACCCGACCGTCCGACGCCGGTCACACGGCCTTCGGGGACATCTTCATCTCGCAGAGCCCGGACCTCGTGCACTGGGGTCGTCACCGTCGGGTGATGAGCACCGGCGACACCTGGTGGCAGGCGCTCAAGATCGGTGCAGGTGCCCCGCCGATCGAGACGGACGAGGGATGGCTGCTCTTCTACCACGGTGTGACGAACACCTGTAACGGCTACGTCTACAGCTATGGCGCCGTGCTGCTCGACCTCGAGAACCCGGACCGGGTGCTGCATCGCACGTACAACTACCTGCTCACCCCGGAGAAGGACTACGAGACCAACGGCTTCGTGCCGAACGTCGCGTTCCCGTGCTCTGTCCTGGTCGACGCCCCGACCGGCCGGATCGCGATCTACTACGGCGCCGCGGACACGTACACCGCTGTGGCGTACGCCCAGGTCGACGAGCTCATCGCGCACATCAAGGCGGACTCCAGGCTCGTCCCCGGGGACGCCGACGAGTTCCGCTGAGCCCGACATTCTTTTCGAGCGGATTCAACGTGAGCATGGCTTCCCGTTGATGATCGTGAAAGACACGTGCGCGGGCTGCGGCTCGACGCATGGGTTGTGTCCTAGCCGAGGTGGTGAAGCTCGCTCACCTCGGCCGTGGCGTCCCGGTGCTTGCGGACCGCCTGGATCGCAGCCCAGGCCGCAACCGCCACCACTGCCGTCCCAAGGACGATCAGCACGACGAGGACCAGCTCGAACTGTCGCATCGCGTCAGGGCTCCCTTGCCGTTGAACGTGTAGGTCGCACGATACGACAGCCGGGAGCACGCCGGTAGGGTTGCCGTCCGGGTCGTTCGCCGGACGCTACGCCCGCTCCAGCAGCACGAGCACCTCGTAGTGCGACGTCTGCGGGAACATGTCGAGGAGCTGCGCCCGCCGCGGTCGCAGGGACGGCATGGCCAGGAGATCACGCGCCAGCGACTCGGCGTTGCAGCTGGAGTAGATCACCTGCTGGACGGACGACGACTCGAGCCAGCGGCCCAGCCGGTCGCCGATACCGCGTCGTGGCGGGTTGACGATGACGAGCTCAGGCGCCGACGCCGCACCGACGGCGAACGCCGTGGCGTCGCCGACCTGGAAGCGCACGCGGCCCAGGCCGGCCTGATGCCTGCTCAGGTCGGCGCTGGCGACCGCCTCGCCGCTGACCTCGATACCTGTCACGTCCCGTGCCGGGTCGGCGCAGTGCAGGGCGAACCCGCCGACGCCGCAGTAGAGGTCCCAGAGCGACGCGGGCCCGCGCTCGTCGACCCAGTCCCGGGCCTGGCGGTACAGGGCGGCGGCGACCTCGGTGTTCGTCTGGAAGAAGCTCTGCGGTCGCAGGTAGAGGTCGATGCCGTTGACGCTCATGCGCAGCGTCGCCTCGTCGGTCAGCAGGATCTCGCGATCGCCCTCCACGACGGCCTTGTGCTCGGGCAGGAGGTTGACGGACACCACGACCAGCTGGGGCAGCGCCCGCAGCAGCGCGGGCAGGTGCTTGCGGATCCGCGCCACCGGCTCCTGCGACCGCAGGACGAAGCGCAGCATGAGCTCGGCGTCGGGCGACTCGGTGACGAGCAGGTACTTGAGCTCACCGGAACGCCGCGAGACGTCGTAGGGCGTGAGGTCGGCCTGCCCGACGAACGCGGCCAGCACCGGGAAGCAGGCCTGGAGACTCGGGGGGTACAGACCGCAGTCGCTCAGGTCGACGCCCGTGCCCTCGGCGTCGAGGATGCCCAACGTGGGGCGCTGCGCGGTGCCGCCGACCACCATCTTCGCCTTGTTGCGGAAGCCTGACTCCCGGCTCGCCGCCGGCGAGATCCACTGCAGGTCCGCACGCTCGCCGAGCACGTCGGCGCAGTGCCCGGCCTTGGCGGCGAGCTGCTCGGCGTAGGGCCGGCCGAGGAGGGTGCACGAACGGCACCGCGCCGCATCGAAGTGGGGGCACTGCATGGGTGGGACTCTACGTCGCAGGTGAGCACCGCCATCCCGCCCCGGGTCGACCCGGGGCGACCAGGACACTGCGATCCGCGGTTGATTGACGCGCGTCATGGTCGCGGCAGGGGCGGGTACCTAACGTCGGCCTCAGCACCCCAGCGGGTGACCGGACCGACGACAGGACGATCATGAGCACCACCGCTCCCACGGCCACGACCCACACCACCCTGCGTGCCGAGGGCTTCACCTGCCCCTCGTGCGTCGCCAAGATCGAGAAGCGGGTCGGTGCCCTGCCCGGTGTCAGCGCGGTCCGGGTCCAGTTCGCCTCGTCCCGGATCGAGGTCGACCACGACCCGGGCGTCGCCGGCGTCGACCGGCTCGTCGCCGAGGTGGCCAAGGCGGGCTACACCGCCCACGCGACGGCCTTCTGATGCCGGGGACGATCGACAGGGCCAGGTTCCATCAGTGGTTGCACGGCCGGTGGCGTGTTCCGGCCGTCTCCGGGGTGCTGATCCTGGCGTCCTTCGTCGTCGCCCGCTTCCCAGGGGTCGACTCCGCTGCCGAGGTCCTGATGACCTCGGCAGCCGTGGTCGCCGGTGCGCCGATCGTGGTCAAGGCCGCACGTGGGCTCGCGGTCAGGGTCGTCGGGATCGACCTGCTCGTCTCGGTCGCGACGATCGGCGCCCTGGTCATCGGCCAGTACTGGGAAGCAGCGGCCGTGACCTTCCTCTTCGCGGTGGGTCACGCCCTGGAGAACGCCACGCTGAACAAGACCCGCTCCGCGTTGGCCGAGCTGATCGCCGTCGCCCCGGACGTGGCGATCGTGCTGCGCGACGGTCACCAGGTCGAGATCCCGGCGGCATCGGTGCTGCTCGGGGAGACCGTGCTGGTCAAGAACGGCGCGAAGGTCCCGGTCGACGGCGCGGTGACCGGGGGTACCGGCGCGCTGGACGAGGCGTCGATCACCGGTGAGTCGATCCCGGTGGAGAAGCTGGCCGGCGACCGGGTCTTCGCCGGCACGATCTCGCGCGGCGGGTTCCTCCAGGTCGAGGCGACCGGTGTGGGTGCCGACACGACGCTCGCCCGCATCATCCACCGGGTCGAGGAGGCCCAGGACGCCAAGGCCGCGACGCAGGCCATCATGGACCGGTTCTCCGCCTGGTACACCCCGGCAATCATCGTGCTGGCCCTGGTCGTGGGCCTGGTCACCGGGGACGTGGTCCTCGCCCTGACCCTGCTGGTCATCGGCTGCCCCGGGGCGCTGGTCATCTCCATCCCGGTCGCGGTCGTGGCCGGCATCGGTCGCGGCGCACGGGACGGCATCCTGATCAAGGGCGGGGAGTTCCTCGAGACCTCGGCGAGGATCACCGCTGTCGCGCTCGACAAGACCGGCACCCTCACGAAGGGGCGTCCGGTGCTGACCGACGTCGTCGTGCTCGACCCGACACTGACCCGCGGCGACGTGCTGATGTGGGCGGCGCGCGCCGAGGCAGGCTCCGAGCACCCCCTGGCCCGGCCGATCGTGCAGGCGGCCCGGGCCGAGGGGCTGCCCGTCGCGGGTGTGCCCGATGCGACCGAGCCGGTGCCGGGCAAGGGGATCGTGGCCGTCGTGGACGGTCACCGGATCGTGGTGGGGAACCTGACCCTGCTGACCGCCGAGGGCATCACCGACACCACGGCTCCGGCCGGCACGGTCGAGCGGCTCGCTGCGACCGGCCGCACCCCGATGGTCGTCGCCATCGACGGGCGGGTGGCCGGCGTGGTCGCGGTCGCCGACTCGATCCGGCCCGACGCCGCAGCGATGGTGGCGAACCTGCACGCGGCCGGTGTGCGCAGGGTCGTCATGCTCACCGGCGACACCGCGGCGATCGCCGGCGCGGTCGGCGCCCAGGTGGGCGTCGACGAGGTCCGCGCCGGTCTGCTGCCCGAGGACAAGCTCGACGCGGTGCGCGAGCTGCAGGCCCAGGGCCACACCGTGGCGATGGTCGGCGACGGCGTCAACGACGCCCCGGCCCTCGCGACCGCGGACATCGGGGTCGCGATGGGTGCGGCCGGCAGCGGGGTGGCGATCGAGACCGCCGACATCGCCCTCATGGGTGACGACCTGCTCAAGCTCCCGCAGGCGATCGCCCTGGCCCGGCGCACCGTCCGCACGATGCGCCAGAACATCGTCGTCGCGCTGGTCACGGTCGGCCTGCTGCTGGCCGGGGTGCTCGGCGGTGGTGTGACGATGTCCGCCGGGATGCTCGTCCACGAGGTCTCGGTGCTCGTCGTGATCATCAATGCCATGCGACTGCTGCGCCGCCGGCAGGTCCGGGCGGCGACCGACGCGCAGGTGTCAGCGGTACCGGCGGCGGACGTTCGCCCTCGTCGACGGGCCGGGCGACGGGGCGGAGATCCACGGCCCGGTGCCCTCGGAGGCGTCGATGACGCCGTCCTCCAGCCAACGCACGTCACCCTTGAGCACGGCCCTGGCCAGGGCGCGGTCCGGCCGGTCGGTGTTGTTCCGGAGCTGTCGGAAGAGCTCGTCCACCCGGTGCCGGGACTGCTCGCAGAAGACGTCGGCGAGCCGGACGGCGGAGCTGCCGTCGGCAGGGTTCTGCGCTCGCAGGGACTCGGCACGCGCGCAGACCGCTGACATCGCGAAGAGCTCGGCGCCGATGTCGACGATGCGGCCGAGGAGCACCTGCTTGCGGTCCAGACCCGCCTGCCAGCGGGCCATCGCGTAGAACGTACGGCGGGCCAGGGTCCGCGAGGACCGCTCGACGTAGCGGACGTGGCGCGCCAGCCGCCCGAGCTCGCCGTACGCCCCGGGCCGTGCGCCCTTGCCGACGGCGAGCTTCGGCAGCCACCGGGCGTAGAAGCCGCTGGCGTGGGCCGCCGCCCTCGCCTTGGCGCGGAGGTCGGCGTCCCGGGAGGCGAGCTCACCGGCGGCCGCCAGGTGCGCGTCGACCGCCTCGCGCGCGATGAGGAGTCGCATGATCTCGGACGACCCCTCGAAGATGCGGTTGATCCGCATGTCCCGCAGGAGCTGCTCGGCGGGCACCGCACGCTCACCACGGGCGGCGAGCGAGTCGGCCGTCTCGTAGCCGCGACCGCCCCGGATCTGCACGAGCTCGTCGGCGACCCGGTAGGCCATCTCGCTCGACCAGAGCTTGGCCAGCGCGGCCTCGATCCGGACGTCCTTCTGCCCGGCGTCCGCCAGGGCTGCCGAGAGCTCGAACACGGACTCCAGGGCGAACGTCGTCGCGGCGATGAACGCGACCTTCGTGCCGACCGCCTCGTGCTCGCCGACGGGCCGGCCCCACTGGACCCGTTCGGTCGACCACTGGCGCGCGATCGTCAGCGCCCACTTGGAGCCGCCCGCGCAGATCGCCGGGATCGACAGTCGCCCGGTGTTGAGCGTCGTCAGTGCGATCTTGAGCCCTTGCCCCTCCCGGCCGATCCGGTTCGCGGCCGGCACCCGGACCTGGTGGAAGTGGGTGACGCCGTTCTCCATGCCCTTGAGGCCCATGAAGGCGTTGCGGTTCTCGACCGTGATCCCCGGCGCGTCCGCCTCGACGACGAAGGCGGTGATCCCGCCCCGACCGCCGTCGTGCGGGGGCACGGTGGCCATGACCACCAGCAGCTCGGCGATGGGGCCGTTCGTCGTCCAGAGCTTCACGCCGTCGAGGAGGTAGGCGTCGCCGTCGGCCGCGGGCGTCGCGGTCGAACCCATCCGCGCCGGGTCGGAGCCGACGTCGGGCTCGGTCAGCAGGAAGGCCGAGATGGCGCCCTGCGCGCACCGGGGCAGGTACTCCTGCTTCTGCTCCTCGGTGCCGAACATGCGCACCGGCTCGGGCACGCCGATCGACTGGTGCGCGGAGAGCAGCGCGCCGAGGCTCGGGTGCGCCGTGCTGACCAGCATGAGGGCCCTGCCGTAGTGGACGAGCGAGAGCCCGAGCCCGCCGTACCGGCGCGGGATCTTCATGCCGAAGGCGCCGAGCTCGCGCAGACCGGCGAGGTACTCGTCGGGGATGTGGTCCTCGCGCTCGATCCGGCTGCCGTCGAGCGTCCGGCAGTAGTCGCCGAGCGTCCTGAGGAACGCGTCGCCGCGGGCGACCTCGTCAGGGTCCGGCAGCGGATACGGATGGATGAGCGAGAGGTCGAACTCACCGAGGTACAGCCCCTTGGCGAAGCTGGGCCGGCTCCACTCGGTCTCCCTGGCCGCCTCGGCGACCTCCCGGGCCTTGCGCTCGCCCGACGTCGCGGGCTGGTGCACGGTGCTGCTGCCCATCAGAACCCCTCCCGGCAGGCCCTGCGCAGAACGGGCGGGCCGCTCCCTTCGATGCTACTCAGGGGTGATGAGCCTCACCCGCTGCCGGGTGTTCAGGCCCGTCGTCGAGATGTCGATAGACACCGTACGACGCGGGAGGGACCAGGCTGCCGCGAGATCGCCGAGGTGATGTGCGAACCATGGGCGCAACGGACGACGGGCGCAGCGGAGACCCCGCGGTCCTCGGCGTGCCCACGGACGCCGAGCACGCCCCCGCCGACGAGCGCACCCCCGCCGACGAGCACGCCGACCACGCCGAGGTCGTCCGGGTGCAGGCGGAGCGCCTCGCCCAGCTCGAGGCGATCATCGAGCTCGCCCCGCTGGGCATCGGGATCGTCGACCTCGAGGGACGCACCCCGCTGACCAACCAGACCCTGCGCCGGCTCCTGGGCTACACCGCCGAGGAGTTCGCGCGGATGCCCTTCAGCGAGTTCTCCCACCCGGCCGACAACCCGGAGAACATGCGCCTCTTCGCGCGGCTCACGGCCGGGGAGATCGAGCGGTTCGGCCTGGAGAAGCGCTTCGTGCGCAAGGACGGCACGCACCTGTGGACCTATCTCACCGTCTCGCTGGTGCGGGACGGCAGCGGGCGCCCGGAATACGCCATCGGCATGACGCAGGACATCAGCGACCGCAAGACGCTCGAGGAGCAGCTGCGCGCTGCGGAGGCGCACTACCGGCTCCTGGTCGAGCGCGTGCCGGCGGTCGTCTACACGGCCGAGGTGGGCGCCGCGGGACGTTGGCACTACGTGAGCCCGCAGATCGAGCAGCTGCTCGGCTTCACCGTGGAGGAGTGGACTGCCGTCGAGGGCCTGTGGTTCGACCGCATCGTCGACGAGGACCGCGCGGAGGCGCTCGCGGCCGAGGAGCGGATCGACCCGTCCGAGAACCCGCCGCACGGCGTCACCTACCGGCTGCGCCACCGGGACGGCCACATCGTGTGGGTCCATGACGTGGCGGTCGCGAGAGCCGGACGTGGCGGCGGCAGCGTGCTCAACGGCGTCCTCCTCGACGTCACCTACGAGAAGGTGCTGGAGGAGGCGCTCGCTCAGCAGGCGATCCTCGACCCGCTGACCGGACTGGTGAACCGGGCCCACTTCCGTGAGCGCGTCGACCAGGCACTGGCCGCCTCGCGTGAGGACGGATCGCCGGTGGCGATGCTCTTCATCGACCTCGACGGGTTCAAGACCGTCAACGACACGCTGGGACACGGCTCGGGCGACGACGTGCTCGCGATCGTGGCCGGGCGCCTGGCTTCCGCCGCTCCCGACGAGTGCATGCTCGCGCGACTCGGGGGTGACGAGTTCGCGATGCTCGTCGAGGGTGCCTGGACAGGACGCCTCCCGGAGCTCGCCGACCGGCTGCTCGAGGCTCTCGTCGAACCGGTCCGGGTCCGGGACCGGGCGGTCCGCGTCGGCGCGAGCATCGGCGGCACGCTGGCCGGGCCGGCGGACACCACCGACACGCTCCTGCACAACGCCGACCAGGCGATGTACCGGGCGAAGTCCGCGGGTGGCAGCCGATTCCTCCGACACGAGGAGTGACCCCGCGGGGCACTGCCCGCCTCACCAGGCGGAGCGGGCCACAGCACTCGAGGTCGAGACCGCCAAGGTGCGGTCCATCGGGCGCGCAACGACGACGGCGTCGCGGCCGGTCGCCTTCGCCTCACCCAGGGCGTCGTTCGCCAGGCTCGCGGCGCCCGCGCTGATCGTGACCCCGACGGGACCGGCCGCGCTGCTGCGGGTCTCAAACGGGCTGGACGGTGTACACGACCGTCTGCACCCGGATCATGCCGTCGGCGAAGATGAACGTGTCGACGCCGTTGTCGACCTTGCGGCCGCCGCCGGCCGCCTTCCAGCCCAGGTAGAGCACGTCGTCGGCGAAAGCGGTCTCGAGCTCCCACTGCGCCTGCGGGACATCGCTGAGCAGCTGGGTGAAGACCTGGCGGGCGCCGTCCTTGCCGCGGTACACCTTCGCCTGGACGATGAGGATCGCGTCGTCCGCGTAGTCGGAGATGATGCCCTCGAGGTCTTCGGCGCCCAGAGTCTGACCGTGGTGCGCGAAGACCTCTTCGGGGGTCCTTGTGGTGGTCATGGTGTTCCCTTCGATCGACGATCCGGGATCGGAGCCCGACAGGCGAGCTGCCGGTCGTCCCCAGTGTGCTCGTTCTGCGGCGCCTGTCCACGCGAGTCGGCACCGGGGATTGGGTAGGGTCCGAAGCACGGACGGCGATGAGGCGGTCCAGGTGTCAGGAGGCGTCATGAAGGCGGTTCGGCTGCATCGGTACGAGGTGCGACCTGTGGTCGAGGACGTCGCGGAGCCCGTGGTCACCCACCCCCTCGACGTGGTGGTCAGGGTCGGCGGCGCCGGTCTGTGCCGCACCGACCTGCACATCGTCGAGGGGCAGTGGGCGCCCAAGAGCAACGTGGCGCTGCCGTACACGCTCGGGCACGAGAATGCGGGCTGGGTGCACGCCGTCGGCTCGGCGGTCGAGCACCTGAAGCCCGGCGACGCGGTGATCCTGCACCCGCTGGTGACCTGCGGCTTCTGCCGGGCGTGCCGGGCCGGGGACGACGTGCACTGCGAGGCGCAGGCGTTCCCGGGCATCGACTCGGACGGCGGCATGGCCGAGCTGATCAAGACGTCCGCGCGTTCGGTGGTCAAGCTGCGTCCTGGTGTCGAACCCGCGGCGGTCGCCGCACTGGCCGATGCCGGACTCACCGCGTACCACGCGGTCAAGAAGGCTCTACCGCTGCTGCATCCGGGCAGCACGTGCGTCGTGACCGGAGCCGGTGGCCTCGGTCACCTCGGGATCCAGTGCCTGCGGGCGATGAGCGCCACGCGGATCGTGGTGCTCGACCGGAACGAGGAGGCGCTGGCCCTCGCGCGTGGCTGGGGTGCGGACGAGACCGTCGTGGTGGACGGCTCGCACGTCGACCGGGTGCTCGAGCTGACCGACGGCAAGGGGGCCGAGGTCGTGCTCGACTTCGTCGGGGAGCGCGGGGCCGAACGTGACGCGTGGACGATGACGCGACGCGCAGGTAGCGACTTCGTGATCGGGTACGGCGGGACCGTGGACGTCCCGACGATCGACGTGATCTCGACCGAGCGCAACGTGATCGGCAACCTCGTCGGCAGCTACAACGACCTCGTCGAGCTGATGGCTCTCGCCGCCGACGGCCGGGTCGAGATGCTCACGCACACCTATCCGCTCGACGCGGTCAACGATGCGATGGACGACCTCGAGGCGGGGCGGCTGCGCGGCCGCGGAATCCTGGTCCCGGCGACGTCCGGTGGCTGACACGGGGTGCCGATCTGCGGGCGGGCCTTCTGCCCGGTCGGCCATGGTCCGACGAGGTGCAACGTCGACGTCCGTCACGGTGCTCGGGTGACCGGGCCACCACGTCAGAGCCCCGAGTAGCCTCTCGCCATGTCCGCGGAGCAGGCAGGGGGCGGTTCTTGGCGCCCGGCAGAGGGGGATGACCCACGCCGCGCGAGCGTTCCGTTGCGCCTGCAGGTCCTCGAACCGCTGACCGGCCTGGCGCTCGCCGGGCACGGGCTCGCCGTCCAGGTCGTGGCCGACGGCCGATCCGTCTCACCCATCACCGGGGCGGCGGCCCTGCTCGTCGTGCTGGGCGTGGCGGGCCTGCTCGGCTGGCGCGGATCGTGGGCGGTCGCCGCCCGCGCGGGTGCTGTCCTCGTGCTCGGCTACGTCCTGATGGCCCTGCGCCAGGAGGGCAGCGGCTACTTCCTGCTGTGGTACTTCGTGATCGTCGCGGTGTACCCGCTGGTCCTGCCACGCCAGGTCAGCCGCCTGGTCGCGGTCGTCGTCCCGGTCGCCTACCTCACCCTCGTGCCCCTCGGGGCGTCCGACGGCCCGCTCCCGGTCGCCCTCCTGCGTGCGGTCTCGCTCGCAGGCATCGCGGTGTTCGTGCACACGGCGGCCACCGCCTACCGGGACGCCGTCGGGGACCGGGACAGAGCGCTCGCACTGCTCGACACCTACACCGAGGCCACGCCGGTGGGCCTGGGGTTCTGGGACGTCGACCTGAGGTACCGCAGGCTCAACACGGCCCTCGCCGGGCTCTCCGGGCTGCCGGCTGCGCTGCACCTCGGTCAGCTCGCGGCCGACATCCCGACCGGCGTGCCGGCACTGGCGCTCAATCTGCGACGGGTGCTCCGGTCGGGCACCCCGGTCCAGGACGTCGAGCTGACCTCCGGTGATCGGGTGTGGACGTCGAGCTACTTCCCGGTGCGCGTCGGCGGCACGCTCCTCGGCGTCGGCGGGGTCGTCACCGAGATCTCCGAGCGGCGTCAGGCTGCGCGTGCTCTGGCCCACTCGACGACGCACGACGCCCTGACGGGCCTGCCCAACCGGGTGCTCTTCAGCGACCGGCTCGGGGTCGCCCTGGCGCACGCCGCGCGCGACCGGGAGCTGGTCGCGGTCCTGTTCTGCGACGTCGACCGGTTCAAGGTCGTCAACGACTCGCTCGGCCACGCAGCCGGGGACGACCTGCTGCGCGTGGTGGCCGAGCGGCTGGCCGGAGTGATCCGCAGGGGCGACACGGTGGCGCGGCTCGGCGGGGACGAGTTCGCCCTCCTGTGCACCGAGATCGCCGACGTCGAGGCGGCAAGGGCCGTCGGAGAGCAGGTCTGCGCGGCCCTGCGCGAGCCGATGCGGGTCGGCGACCGGCTCATCGTCTCGACGATGTCGGTGGGAGTGATGGTCGGCGAGGTCGGCGACATCGATGCCGCCGGTCTGCTGCGCGACGCCGACGTCGCGATGTACCAGGCGAAGGACGCCGGGCGTGACCAGGTGGCGGTCTTCGACCCGCGGCTGCGCAGCAGCGCGAGCGAGCGGTTCGAGTTCCACGGCGCCCTGCGTCGCGCCGTCGAGGGGGGCGAGATCACCGTGGCCTACCAGCCGGTCCTGCGCCTGGACGGCCCGCGGCTCGGTCCGGGTGGCCGATCGCGGGACGTCGTCGGCGTGGAGGCCCTGGCGCGGTGGAGCCGGCCGGGGTACGGCGACGTGGCCCCCGCGATCTTCATCCCACTGGCCGAGGAGCTCGGACTGATCCACTCCCTCGGTGAGCAGGTGCTGCGCACGGCCTGCACCACGATCCTGCGATGGCGGGCGGAGACCGGGCGGCCGCTGACCGTGGCGGTGAACCTCTCGGCCCTCCAGCTGGCGGGCACGGGGTGCCTCGACCTCGTCGGGGCCGTGCTGGACGACGTGGGTCTGCCGGCCTCGGCCCTCCAGCTGGAGATCACCGAGAGCGTGCTGATGGTCGACGTCGAGCACAGCCTGGGACGGCTCGGCGAGCTGCGTGACCTCGGGGTGAGGCTGGCGATCGACGACTTCGGCACCGGGTACAGCTCGCTGGCGTACCTGCGTGACCTGCCTGTCGACATCCTGAAGATCGACCGGTCGTTCACCAGCCGGCTGCCCGAGGACGCGGCGATGTTCGCGTTCATCGTCGACCTGGCACGGGCCATCGGTGCGACGACGGTGGTGGAGGGCGTCGAGACCAGCGAGCAGCTCGACCTCGTCACGCGGGCGGGGTGCGACCAGGCGCAGGGCTTCTACCTCAGCCGGCCGTTGTCGCCCGACGCGGCGGCGCACTACCTGCGCAGCTCGGGGTCCTGACCGCAGCCCGGGGTCCTGACCGCAGACCGGTGCCACGCGATGCGGAGCGTCCGCGGCCGACCGGTCCTCAGTGGACCGGCTGGGGATCCTGGAGGTCGGCCAGGGCTCGTGTCGCCCACGCGACGGCGGCGAGGTAGGCGTCGGTCAGGTCCGGTGTGGACGGGATCGCCGGGGACGTGGACCCGGCCTCGTAGGACCGTACGGCGGTGAGCAGGTCCCCGAGCGGTCCGGACGAGCGCAGGAGGGCGTCGCCCAGCTCGTCGGACAGGGACAGGCTGCCCAGGACGTCGGGGAGCGGGACCCCGAGGACGACGTCCAGGCGGCTGAGCAGTCCCGCGGTGAACGCCACGTCGGCGCTCAGTCGGAGCGTGGGGGCGAGGATCTCGCAGGTCCGGGCGCGGACGACGGCGGCGGTCAGCTGTTCGGGGCTGCCTCCGCCCGCGTCTGCGGCGACCAGGAGGATCACCCAGGCCCGCAGCCGCTGGGTGCCGAGCATGACCAGGGCGTCACGGACGGACGTCAGCCTGCGGCGCAGGCCGGTGGCGGCCGCATTCGCAGCATGCAGGACCCGGTAGGTGAGCGCGGCGTCCCGCTGCACCAGCAGCTCGATGCCCTCGACGGTCATCGCCGGGTCCGCGAGCTTCTGCAACAGCTTGATGCAGGCCAGGTGCTCAGGGTTCAGGGTGACGGCCGAGAGGGTCTCCGGACGCAGCAGGTAGTAGCCCTGGAAGAGGTCGAATCCCAGGTCCTGGCACATCCGCAGGTCCTCGGCAGTCTCCACGCGTTCAGCGACGAGCAGAGCGTCGTAGGCACCCAGGCGGGCGACCGTCGGTCCCAGCTCGTCGGGCGCGACCTGGCTGATGTCGACCTTGACGTACGAGGCGTACGGGAGAAGCGGCACCCGGTCGTGCTGGTCCCAGAGGAAGTCGTCCAGCGCGAAGGCGAACCCGTCGGCCGCGAGCTGCAGGACGCCGGCGTGGACCTCCGCGTCGATGGCCACGTTCTCGACGACCTCGAGGACGACGACCGACGGCGAGAACGGCATGGGCATGGTGCCGAGGATGAACGGTCGCGTGACGTTGACGAACGCCAACCGGTCGCCGACCAGCTGGTCGAGCCCGAAGGCGGTGAACGTGTTGAGGATGACTGTCGTGGTGGCGGCGTCGCCCATGCCGGGGCCGGCCTCCTGGCTCGACTCCTCGGCCCGGAAGAGCAGCTCATGACCCATGACGTCGAGCGAGGTGTCGTAGATCGGCTGACGACCCACGTGCACCCACCCGGCCGAGGGGCGCGGCGATGATCCCGTTCGCTCCACGTCACTCCCATCGCTCAGCAGCATGAGTCCCATCGGTCAGCAGCGTCCGGGGATGAGGACTAGCAGGGCGCCGCGGCAGCTGCGTCGGTGCCACCAGTGCGTCGGTGGCGCTGACCCGGGGCCCGACCGACCGGGCCCGCGTCCGCTGTCCGGTCACGTGGTTCACCCGGACGTCGACAGTGCCCGGCGTACTGTCGATGAGAACTGGTTTCCACGAGCGACGGAGATGACGGAACGATGAGAGCAGCCCGGTTCCACGGCCAACGCAACATCACGATCGACGAGATCCCGGAGCCCGCCCTCCGGCCGGGCGCCGTGGCGATCGATGTCGCGTGGTGCGGAATCTGCGGCAGCGACCTGCACGAGTTCCTCGAGGGACCGATCTTCATCCCGGCGAAGGGCCACCCGCACCCGCTCTCGGGTGAGCAGGAGCCGGTGACGATGGGGCACGAGTTCTCCGGCACGATCAGCGCCCTCGGCGAGGGTGTCACCGACCTCGAGGTCGGTCAGAACGTCGTCGTCGAGCCGTACTTCGTCTGCAGCGCGTGCGACATGTGTCAGGCCGGGAGCTACAACCTGTGCCGGTCGATGGGCTTCATCGGACTGTCGGGTGGCGGGGGCGGGCTCAGCGAGAAGGTCGTCGTCGAGCGCCGCTGGGTGCACCCGATCGGTGACATCCCGCTCGACGAGGCCGCCCTGCTCGAGCCGCTCGCGGTCGGACACCACGCCTTCGTGCGGTCCGGCGCCCAGGCCGGCGACGTCGCTCTGATCGGCGGGGCCGGGCCGATCGGCCTGCTCACGGCGGCTGTTCTCCGGGCCAAGGGCCTGACGGTGCTGGTGTCCGAGCTGAGCGACGCGCGGAAGGCCAAGGCGCTCGACACCGGAGTGGCCGACCACGTGATCGACCCCAGTCAGGAGGACCTGCAGGCCCGGGTCCTCGAGCTGACCGACGGGCGCGGCGCCGACGTCTGCTTCGAGTGCAGCTCAGTGAACGCGGTGCTGGACCAGCTGATCGACGCGGTCAAGCCGGGCGGCGTCGTGGTGAACGTCTCGATCTGGGGTCACCCAGCGATGATCGACATGCAGAAGATCGTGCTCAAGGAGATCGACCTCCGCGGCACGATCGCCTACGTCAACGACCACCCGGAGACCATCCGGCTCGTCCAGGAGGGCAAGGTGGACCTCAAGCCGTTCATCACCGGGCGGATCGACCTCGGCGACGTCGTCGACGAGGGACTCGACACGCTCATCAACCGCAACGACACAGCGGTGAAGATCCTCGTGCACCCGTGAGCCAGACCCGGGACGCCCCGGGGACCACCGTGGTACGAGGGCCGTGAGCAGCCCGTCGTGCGTCGACCCGGCGGGCCGTGCCAGGTCTCTGGACACTCACATCAAGTGGCTGGATGCTGAGGGAGCGGTGCGCGTCGGCGGCCGCGACGCGCACGACGAGCAGGGGATGCCATGACGAGCTCGACGCCGGAGATGGTGATCTCAGGAGTGCCGTACACGGTGCTCGAGGTCGAGGGCCGTGTGCCCGGTGACCTCGAGGACTTCGTGGGAGAGCGGCAGTTCGTGCTCGATGGTCCGACCGGTCGACACGTGGTGAGCGGCGACGGTTTCGTGGACGACGACGACGGCGCCGTCCGCTTCCATCAGAAGGCGCCGGACGGTGGCAAGGACGTGCGCGTGTGGCGGGTCTCACCTACCCCGGAGGGAACCTTCGTCGCGGCGGCCACCTGACGACCGTCGCGTCCGAGGACGCCGGAGCTCGCCGCGCGGGTTCATGGCGCGACGAGCACCTCGGTGCCGTGTATCCCTGCGACCATGGGGGGTGTCGGGAGTCGGCACAGGGACCACAGGAGGAACCATGACCACCAACGTGAGCACGACCGACCGGATCATCCGTCTGATCATCGCGCCGCGGCACTGGTCGGCGCCTTCGCCCTCGGCCTGGGCAGCATCCTCGGGATTCTCCTGATCGTTCTCGCCGTGGTCATGGCTGCAACGGCGGCGGTCGGCTTCTGCCCGCTGTACCGCCTGTTCGGCATCTCGACTGTCAGGGCCGCCGAACCCCGCCGGTGACCACTACCGTCGGACGGGTGGAGACAGCGGAGCTTGCTGCTGACCTTCCGGGCCTCGTCCCCGGCCTGATGCGGTTCGCGATGACCCTCACGCGTGACCAGCACCAGGCCGAGGACCTCACCCAGGAGGTCCTGGCGCGTGCCCTCGAGCGTGCGGCCACCTTCCGCGGCGACTCGAGCCTTGCGACGTGGCTGCACCGGATCGCCCACAACCTGGCGGTCGACCAGACCCGTCGCAGGCGCGAGCTGCCCGTCGACGACATCGGGGAGCTGGTCGAGGCCCGCTGGCGCGAGGACACCTGGACGGTGGATGCCGTCGAGGTCGTGTCCCGGGCCGAGACCCGTGCCGAGCTCGAGGACTCGCTGATCCGCCTGCCGGTGGCCTACCGCGCCGCGGTGGTGCTTCACGATGCCGAGGGCCTGACGGTCGCCGAGATTGCTGAGATCGCCGACGTGAGCCTTCCCGCCGCCAAGCAACGGCTGCGTCGCGGTCGGATGATGCTCGTGACCGCCTTGGCCCGCGGGGCTGAGCGGACCCGGGCCGGACGAGGAGTACCGATGCGGTGCTGGGACGCGCGCATCCTGGTCGGCGACTACCTGGACGGCGTGCTCCCGCAGCCCGACGTCGAGAGGGTCGAGCGGCATCTGGCCGCCTGTCCCACCTGCCCGCCGCTGTATGCGTCGCTGGTGGGTGCCACCGAGGCCCTGGCGCGCGCCGGCGGGACGCTGCGCGACCCGGACTCGGTCGTCCAGCGCGAGCAGACCGCTCGAATCCACGAGCGGACTGCCGTGCTTCCGCTCGGTGCACCTCCACGGTGACGCTGCCGGACGAGCGGCTCAGCCGGCGGGTCCTGGTCGACGACGCTGCGACCTGGAACGCGGGGGAGTCCGCTCTGGACGACGCCTGAGCCGTCGCGCTCACGCGCATGGTCGGGGTGTGCGCGGTCGTCGAGCGAGGGTCCGGGGTCAGCCGACGATCCGGAAGACGGGGTAGGAGCCGGCGACGCGTTCGAAGTCGCCGAGCGGGGCGTGCCGGTCGACCGGGATGTGCGGCCGGCCACCAGGAGCCAGTGCGAGATAGCGGCGAAGGATCGGGGCGCGGTCGGCCGGTGGCACCTCGTCGAGCCGGACGGGCCGCCGTCGACCGCGACGGATGACCGCCTCCCCGTCGGCCGCGCGGACGTTGCGCACCCAGTTGACGTCCTCGCCGAGCATGGAGACGAGGTACTGCTGCCCGTCGTGGTCGGCAACCACCACGGGGAAGGAGATGGTCCGGCCGCTGACCCTCCCGCGCACCTCCAGGGTGACCGCGCGGCGAGGTGACAGGAGCCCGGCGGAGTACTGGCGCTCGGCGCTCCGGTTCATCAGCCGGGCGAGGCGGTTGGGGTGCCCCCCGCGGTACATCCAGCGCGCCAGGGTCGCGCCCGGGTGCCGCAGGACGCGGTCTCGCCGGTGCGCCGGGTCCGCAGTCATCCGCGTCCCCACGTCCTCTCGGACGGGCGCCCGGGTCGCGGTGCTACGGTCGCCACGGATAGTTTGGTACTTGGAACACCGTGTCTCCTCGGAAGGTAGCCGGATGCCGGAGGTCAGTCAATCGCCCGTCCGTCGGTCACCGACCGGCGCCCGGCGCCGGGGCAGGCTGAGTGACGCCGAGACGGAGCGCAGGATGCTCGACGCGGCCCTGAGCCTGATGGGCGAGCGGGGGATGAGCGTCAGCCTCGAGCACCTCAGCCTCGAGGAGGTGATCCGTGCGGCGGGGGTCTCCAGGACGTCGGCGTACCGGCGCTGGCCGTACAAGGACCTGTTCCTGAGCGACCTGCTGCTCGAGCTGGCCCGGGGCAACGACCTGGGCGAGGTCAGCCTGCCGCTGGCGGACGCGGTGAGCGACCTCCTGGCGGACCGCGCGACCGAGCTGCACACCGAGGCCGGTCGTCGTGACTTCGGCGTCGAGCTGTTGCGGACCGCATCCCAGTCGGATCTCGAGCGGATCTCGACCTCGGTGCACTTCCGTACCTACATCGCCCTCCGGGCGACGTTCCTCGGCCTGCCCGACGGCGAGCTGCGGGGTGCTGTCGGCGCGGCGCTCAGCGAGACCGAGCGCCGTTTCACCGCGGGCCGGGCCGCGGTCTTCGCCGAGACGGCCGGGCTGCTGGGCTACCGGATCGCGCCGCCCCTGACCGGTCGGGACGGGTTCGAGCTGGTGGCCCGCGCGGTCGGCGCGACCATGACCGGGATGGTCGTCGCCGCGCTGGCCGACCCCGATCTCGTCAGCGAGACGCGGACCCTCCGGGCCTTCGGTTCGAGCCGGTTCGCGGAGTGGTCGACGCCGGCGTTCGTGCTCACCGGAATCGTCGTCGCGCACCTCGAACCCGATCCGGACGTCCAGTGGGACAGCTTCCGCGTCCAGCACCTGGGTGGCGTGCTCCGCGGTCGGCTGATGGCCCTTGCGACGTCGGACGGCGACCGACGGCGGGGTCGATCGGCCTGAGTCGGCGGTGTCCGGCGGGTCGCGCAGGCACGGCGCGCCCGCTCCGGCCGCGAGTCAGGCCTGCGGGCACTGCACCGCCGGGCCACCGTGCTCGGCCACGGTCCGGGACCGCAGGGTCAGACCGTGCCACGTGCGGCGGGGAACGACGCGTCGGGCATCCCGAGCGGGGGAAGGGGTGCCGGCGGCCCGCTCGCGCGCGGCCTGGCGGACGTGGTGCTCCTGCTCGATCTCGCGGAGCCTCTCGTGGTAGATGATCATTCCGATCTCTGGGTGCATGTGTCCTTCTCCCTCGGCTCTTCCCTCGGCTGCGGTGCCCGTGCCGGCGGCGATCGCGCGTCAGAACTCGATTGTCGGGTGGGCCACTGACACGACCGCACCGTGATCGTCGGAGCCTTGGCGCCCTGTCGGGGGCCCGCGCTAGCCTCGGCCGATGACACGAGAGACCCTCACCATCGGTGACCGGACGACGTCGCTCCACCTGTCGCCCCAGCGCGGGACGCCTCCGGCCGGCGTCGTCGTCCTGCACGCGTGGTGGGGCCTGAACGACGACGTCGTCGCGTATGCCGATCGGCTCGCTGACGCCGGGTTCGCCGTCGCCGCTCCGGACCTGTTCGAGGGTCGCCTGGCGACGACGATCGAGGAGGCTGAACGGCTCTCCGAGTCGCTCGAGGAGGACGTGGCCGACGCCTTCGTCCTCGCGTCGGTCGACGCCCTGGTCGCCGCGATCGGTGATCCGACGGCCAGGGTGGCGGCGATCGGCTTCTCGATGGGCGCGCCGTGGGCCCTCTGGCTCCCCGCCCGCCGGCCCGAGGTCGTCGCCTCGGTCGTCTACTACGGCACGATGCAGGGCCCGACCCTGAGCCAGGCCCGGACGCCGGTCCTCGGTCACTTCGCCGAGAACGACGAGTACGAGCCGGAGGAGGGCGTCACGGCCCTCGACTCGACGCTCCGCACGGCTGGCCGCGAGGTCGGGCTGCATCGCTATCCGGGCACGGGTCACTGGTTCGCCGAGCCGTCGCGCGACGCCTACGTCCCGGCGGCGGCCGGGCTCGCCTTCGACCGGACGGTCGCCTTCCTGCGCCGCGAGCTCCTCGAGAAGGGCTAGCTCAGCCTGGCTGCCGTCGGCATGCTCAGCGGGATGACCGTGCTCGGGCGGCGATCACCGCGCCGTCGACGGCGTCCGGCAGGGAGACCACCTCCACGTCGATGCCCAGGTCATGCAGCGCCTGGCCCTGCCACGAGCCACCCTTGAGGTGACTCACCGCGGCCGCATCGCTGAGGCAGAGGATGAGCCGCGGATCGTTGGGCAGCGTCGCCCCGATCCAGTAGAGCTTGAGCGCGTCGTTCATCAGCTTGTGCTTCTGGGCGGACGTCGCCGGGCCGTGATGCGCCCAGCACTCGACGAGGACAGTACGGTCGACGTCCGTCCCGTCGACCTCGACCCGCAGGCCGTCGTCAAGGTGGAGGCGGCACGGATCGAGCGCCAGGCCGAGCCGCTCCCCGAGCGTGTCGAGCATGTACCGCTCGGCAGTCCGCTGCTCCGCCGACATCCCCGGGAGTGCCGGTGCTGCGGTGGCAGCCGGTGCCGGGGCGGGAGTCGCGGGCTGGTGCCGGTGCGCCAGTCCGAGGGAGTTCACGATCTTCCCGTTCGGACCCATCACGCGCGCGAGAAAGCCCTCGCTCTCAAGCAACCGGCAGACCTGGTTCACGGTCTGTCGCGGGCTGATCTCGGTCCGTCTCGCCAGCTCGTCGTCGTCCAGCGGGTGGGTTGCGAGTCGCAGGACCCGCAAGATCGTCTCGCGTTGGGTCATGGGACTGCGCGCTCCGTCGGTCGGGTTCCGGTCACACGGACAATCATCGACCTCTGCGGCGGCAGCGGTGGCCTGATTCGGCAGGACGGGATGCGCCTGGTCAGGCGGTCGGGACCGTCCCGTCCCAGGTGCGGGGGCCGTGGTCCGGCCGCTGGCCCTCGTACGCGCTCGCGAGGAGCGGGCTGGAGATCATGAGGTCGGCCGACGCGACGTTGCACGCCATCGGCACGTTCCAGACGGTGCCGATGCGCAGCAGCGCCTTGACGTCGGGGTCGTGGGGCTGGGGTTCGAGCGGATCCCAGAAGAAGATCAGCATGGTGATGAGGCCCTCGGCGATCCGCGCGCCGATCTGCTGGTCACCGCCCACGGGTCCGGACAGGAACCGATGGACCTTCAGCCCGAGCTCGTACTCGAGCATCGTCCCGGTGGTGCCGGTCGCGTAGAGCACGTGCTGGGCCAACGTCCCGCGGTTGTACTCGGCCCACCGGAGCAGATCGACCTTCATGTTGTCGTGCGCGACGAGTGCGATGTGCCGAGGGGTCGTCCGCGGCGTCAGGGCAGCGGCGTCCGAGACGGGTGGAGCGGGGTTCGAGGCGCTGATCGATGCCATGACTGCCTCCGAGCTCTACGGGTTGCCGGCAGCGTCGACGGAGGGCACGTCGCCGGAGCGACGTGCCCATCATGCACGGGTCGCCACCGGTTCGGAAAGCCGCGGCCTACGCTGGCACGATGGGCCGCGGACGGGTCGAGACGATCTTCCCCGGCGTCGGTGTGGCCCGACGCTACGAGAGGTCGTGGCTCCGGCCCGATCTGACCGCGGGGGCCGTCCTCGTGGCGCTGCTGATCCCGGCCGGGATGGCCTATGCCGAGGCCGCCGGGTTGCCTCCTGTCACGGGTCTGTACGCGACGATCGTGCCGCTGCTCGCCTACGCGGTCTTCGGGCCGTCACGGGTCCTGGTGCTGGGACCGGACTCGTCGCTGGCACCCATGATCGCCGCGGCCGTCCTGCCGCTGGCCCTCGGCAGCTCCGGACGCGCCGTGTCGCTGGCCGGGATGCTGGCCCTGCTCATGGGCCTGATCCTGATGGCCGGTCGGGCGCTCCGGCTCGGTTTCGTCACCCGACTGCTCTCCAAACCCATCCGGGTCGGCTACCTCAACGGCATCGCGCTGGTCGTGATCGCCGCCCAGCTGCCCAAGCTGCTGGGGATCTCCGTCCGGGGAGGCTCGGTGTGGGACTACCTCGGGCAGACGATCCGTGGCCTGGCCGACGGCGAGGCCAACGGCGCGGCCGTGGTGATCGGCATCGGCTCGTTGGGCGCGATCGTCGTTCCGAGGCTGCTCCGCTCGACGCTGCCGGGGGTCGTGCTGGCGGTCGTCGGATCAGCGACCGCGACGGCCGTCCTCGGCCTCGGGGGAAGGCTTCCGGTGGTCGGCGCCCTGCCCCCGGGGCTCCCGGCGCCGGCCCTGTCGGGACTGCAGCTGAGCGATGTCATGGACCTCCTGGGGCCTGCCGCAGGGATCGCCCTCATCGCCTTCGCGGACACCAGCGTCCTCTCCCGGGCCCTGGCGAGCCGTCACGGTTACACCGCCGACGGCAACCAGGAGATGGGTGCTCTGGGTGTCGCGAACGCTGCGAGCGGGCTGCTCGGCGGATTCCCGGTGTCCGGCAGCGCGTCGCGGACGCCCGTGGCCGTCCAGGCCGGGGCACGCACCCAGCTGGTCGGGGTCGTGGCGGCAGCGCTGCTGGTCGCGTTCATGGCCCTGGCACCCGGTCTACCCGCCTACCTGCCGTCCAGCACGCTCGCCGCCGTCGTCATCGTCGCCGCTGCCTCGATGGTGGACGTCACGACCCTGGTGCGCCTCGCGCGGATGAGCCGCATCGAGACCGCGCTGCTCATCGCGGCCTTCCTCGGAGTCGCCTTCATCGGGGTGCTCCAGGGCATCGTCGTGGCGATCGGCCTGTCGTTGATGGCATTCGTGCGGCAGGCGTGGGACCCGTACCGCACGGAGCTGGTCAGCATCGAGGACGTGCCCGGGTACCACGACCTGAGTCGGCATCCCGAGGGCCGGCGCATCCCCGGTCTGGTGATCGCCCGCTTCGACGCTCCGCTGTTCTTCGCCAACGGTGACGTGTTCGACGCCCACGTCCGCCGGCTCGTCGCGGAGGCACCCGGACCGGTGCGGTGGGTGGTCGTCGCCGCAGAGCCCATCACCGGGGTCGACACCACGGCGATCGATGATCTCGTCGAGCTCGACGACCACCTCGACCGCGCCGGGATCAGTCTGGTCTTCGCGGAGATGAAGGGCCCGATCAAGGACCGTCTGGTCAGGTTCGGTGTCGGCAGCAGGTTCGGTCCGGACCACTTCTTCCCCACCGTGAACAGCGCGGTCAAGGCCTATCGCCGGACCTACGACATCTGAGTCGACGAGTGCCGGAGGCAGGGTCGACGGACGGGCGACGGATTCACCCGTGTGGTCGCTCACACGATCATGCGTCCGCACGATGGGCTCTGCATGGAACACGTCGGCGGCGATGGCGAGGTCCTGCCGAACCCGGGACTCACCCGGGGGCCGGACTGTCGAGTCGGTGTGCCGTGTGCCGCCCGCCCGTCGACGGAGTACCGCCACTACGACGGGCCCTGCGAGTGCTTCTTCGGCGGCCCGCCGCCCGAGTACCCACCGACGCAGCTTGCCCCGCGCTGGGACTTCTGTGCAGCGGCGGCGAGGCTCCTGGCGGGCTGAGCGCCGTCGGCGTCAGGCAGGCGGCTGACCGCCGGCCGCCAGCAGTCGCTGCCCGAGCAGTCGCGCGGCCTCCTGGACCGCCGGGGACCTGACGATCCGGTAGGACGCGGGGATCGCCGTGAGCTCCTGGGCGTACCACTGCGGGTTGCTGGTGCTGCCGACCAGTCGCGTGGTGCCGGCGTCGAGGGGATCGAGCACCCCGAGGGAGCGGGGGAGGCACCGTGCCACGGTGTCGACGGGCGCGTCGATGACGACCTCGGCGTCGTGCTCCCATCCCACGGCGAGATGCTCCTCGAGCAGGGCGACCGGGTCCAGGCCCGAGGGTGGGCTGAACGTGTCGCCGAGCACCTCGGCGCCGCGGACCCGGTCGACCCGGTAGGCGCGCAGGGCGTCACTGCGCAGGGATCGGCACAGCAGGTACCACCGGCCGTGGCGGACGACGACAGCCCAGGGCTCGACGTCGGCGACCCAGTCGGAGCCGGCCTCGGAGCGGTACCCGAGCCGCACCCGCCGGTGGTCCGAGCAGGCCTGGACGAGCACGGCCGTGATCCCGGGGTCGGGCCGAGCCGCGGCGCGGTCGGGCGCCGGTGCCGCGGTCCGGCGGACGGCCTCGGCCTGCGCGGCGACCGGCTCGGGCAGTGCTCGCATGATCTTGCCGAGGGCGCTGCCGACCGGGTCGACGGGATCGCCTGCGTCGTGGTGGCCGTCGAGCACGGCCATGACCAGGCCCAGGGCTTCGGCGGCGCTGAACACCAGGGGTGGGAGCCGCAGTCCGCGGCCGACGCGGTAGCCGCCGTAGCGGCCACGTACCGAGTCGATCGGGATGCCGGCCTCACGCAGGATGGCGACGTACCGCCGGGCCGCCCGCTCCGAGACGCCGAGCTTGTCCGCCAGCCGGTCCGCGGTGATGCCTGGGCTGCCCTGGACCAGATCGAGGGCGAGCAGCACCCGCGCCGTCGGGCTCTCGTCGAGCTTCACCGAATTCTCTTCCAATCCGGTAGTAGAACGTCCGGAATGCACCCTAGCGTCTCGGCCATGACCGAGAACACCGAGCTGGACACCACGATCCACGAACCCTCGATGACTGCCGGCGAGGTCGAGATGCTGCTCTTCGCCCTGGAGCGCTCGCGTGCGCAGTTCGCCTGGAAGGTCGGCGGGCTCGACGCGGCCGCCCTGCACGCGCCGCACCCACCGTCGGCCATGACCCTGGCCGGCCTGATCAAGCACCTGGCCCTGGTCGAGGACCAGCGCACCGCCGAGGACCTCGGCGGGCCGCCGTACGGACGGCAGTGGTCCGGCTACGACGGACCCGACTGGGAGTGGCGCTCGGCAGCCGACGACTCTCCTGAGGAGCTCTACGCGCTCTGGCGCGATGCCGTCGAGCGGTCCCGGGCGGCGTGGGCCACGGTGCTCGCCGACGGAGGTCTCGACCAGCCGTCGAAGCGTGACGCCGGCACCGGCGAGACACCGAATTTCCGGCGGGTCCTGGTGGACGTGCACGACGAGTACGCCCGGCACACCGGCCACGCCGACCTCTTCCGAGAGGCGACCGACGGCCTGGTGGGCGAGGACCCGCCGCAGCCATGACCACCGACGCCGAGGTGACGACCATGACCGGGCAGATCACGGCGAGGCAGTTCCACGACTCCGACGGCGTGCAGGACTGGCGGGTGCTGGCGTTCGGCGCCTGCGCGTACTTCCGCACCGGGTCGTTCGCGACCGGCGTCGCCCTGGTCGACCGGATCGGCGAGCAGGCCGACGCCGCGAACCACCACCCGGACGTCGACCTGCGGTACTCCGGTGTGACGGTGCGGTTGTTCACGCACGACGTCCTGGGCCTGACCGAGGAGGGCGGCCACCTGGTGACCGACGCCCACGCGCCCGCGTGGTGGACCCTGCCGACGCGGAGGGCAACGAGGTCGACGTGGCCACCTGGATGGGCCGTGACTGAACCGGGGCCGTGACTGAACCAGGGCCGTGACGGACCGTGGCCGAGGCGACTCACGTTCATCCCGCGTTATCGCTCACATGACCATGCTTGCCCGCCGATGGACATACATGGCGCACATCGACGGTGACTGGGAGGTCCTGACCAACCCGAGCTTCGACCGGGGGTCGGACCGTCGAGTCGGTGTGCCGTGCGCCGCCCGCCCGTCGACGGAGTACCGCCACTACGACGGGCCCTGCGAGTGCTTCTTCGGCGGTCCGCCGCCCGAGTACCCTCCGGCGCAGCTTGCCCCGCGCTGGGACGTCTGCGCCGAGCCGGCGAGGCTCCTGGCGAGCTGAGCGCCAGGGACCAGGCGGTTGAGAAGGGCCGCCATCCGCGGCGAGACGGATGACGGCCTTCGGGACATGATCGCACGCATGCGGCGAGCCCGCCCGCCTCAGCCGCACGCGCCCGCCTCAGCCGAGGTCGGCCAGGAGCGGCACCGCGGGGGCCACCTGCGTCCGCACCCAGGCGGCGAGGCTGCCCTCCGGCGGCATCACGATGACGCTCTCCACGCCGAGCGCCGCGAAGGGCGCCATCCGTCCGGCGAACCCGGCGGCATCCCCGCGCGCGAGCTCCGGCCCCGGGTCCAGCAGGGTGACCCGGATCTCGGCCGGGTCGCGGCCGACGTCGTCGCAGTGCCGGTGGAGCACGTCGATCTTGTGCGCGACCTGTTCGGGGGAGGACGGGAAGAAGTTGCACGCGTCGCCGTACTGCGCGACCAGGCGCAGCGTCTTGCGTTCGCCGGAGCCGCCGATCAGGACCTCCGGATGCGGCCTGCTGAGCGGCAGCGGCGAGCAGAGGGTCTCCGCCAGCCGGTAGTGCGTGCCCTCGAAGGGGCCGTCGTCGTCCGGGTCCCACATCTGCAGGCAGATCCGGAGGGTCTCCGCCAAGCGCTCGAACCGCTCCGCCAGGGGCGGGTACGGCACGCCGAGTGCGAGGTGCTCGCGCTCGTACCAGGCCGCACCGATGCCGAGGGTCGCGCGGCCGCCGGACAGCACGTCGAGCGTCGCCGCGATCTTGGCGAGCAGACCCGGGTGGCGGTAGGTCACGCCCGTGACCAGGACGCCGAGCTGGGTGGTCGACGTGTGCCCGGCCAGGAAGCCCAGGGTCGTGTACGCCTCGAGCATCGGGTCGTCCGCCGGGTAGCCCGGCATCTGGAACCAGTGGTCCATCACGGACAGCCAGCTGATCCCGCCGGCCTCCACGGCCTCGCAGGTGTCGGCCAGCTCGCGCCGCAGCTGGTCGGGCCGGACGGCGTCGAACCGGAAGACGTGCACACCCACCCGCATGGCGGCTCCCTTCGCCAGATGCCGGCGGACGCCGACCGGTCGAGTCTCTCCCTTCGAGCGTGCTCGAAGTCAACCCGTCAGACGGCCCGGGCCGCGTGCCGTTCCAGCCGCTCGATGAGCGTCGCGGCGTCGTACGCGTCGACGTGCCGGTCCGCCATGACGAAGAACGTCGGGGTGCTCCGGGCGCCGCTGGCCTCGGCCCCGGCCACGTCCTCGCGGATGCGTGCGGCGAGGCGCTCGTCGGACAGGTCCTCGACGAACCGGTCGACGTCCAGGCCGAGCTTCTCGGCGTAGCGGACGAGGTGCTCCGGCTCGAGCCGGTCCTGGTGGGCGAAGAGCAGGTCGTGCATCTCCCAGAACCGGCCCTGGGCCCCCGCGGCCTCGGCTGCCATCGCCGCCTGTTCGGCGTGCGGATGCACATCGGGCAGCGGGAGGTGCCGGACGACGTAGCGAAGCCGGTCCCCGAAGTGCTCCCGCAGCTCCCGTCCGACGCCGGTCGCCTTCGCGCAGAACGGGCACTCGAAGTCCAGGTACTCCACGAGCGTGAGCGGTGCGGTCTCCGGTCCCCGGATGTGGTCGCGGTCGGGTGCCACCGGGTCGGCCAGCACCCGCGGGAGCTCGGCGGTGCGCTCGCCGAGGAGCACGGCGGCGAGCCGGAAGGCCACCCAGCCGAGCCCCGTCGCGAGCACGGCGGCGATGAGCACACCCACCGCTGCCTCCTCGCGCAGACCGTCGCCGAAGGCGAGACCGGCGATGAGGAGCGAGACCGTGAAGCCGATCCCGGACAGTGCCGCGCCGCCGGTCACCTGGCCCGGGCCGACGCCCTGCGGCAGCCGTCCCCAGCCGGCCCGCAGCGCGAGGAACGTGCCGCCGCTGATCCCGATGAGCTTTCCCAGGACGAGACCGGCCACCACGCCCCAGGTCACCGGCGAGCGCAGCGCGTCCTGGAGGGCGCCGTCGCGCAGGTCGATCCCGGCGTTGGCCAGGGCGAAGACCGGGACCACGACGTAGCTCGTCCACGGGTGGAGGACGGCCTGGAGCCTCTCGTTGACCGAGATCGCGCGCACGATGCCGCGCTGGGCCGTGCGGCCGACGCTCGGCAGGGGCGACTGGCGGAACGCCCGCGCGAGCGACGCCGCACCTTCGACGACCTCGCGTCGCGGCGCCAGCGCCGGCACCAGCAGCCCGGACAGCATCCCGGCGATCGACGGGTGCACGCCGGACTCGAGCGTGGCGAACCAGAGCACCACCAGCACGACGACGTACGGGGATGCCTGCCAGACGCCTCGTCGGGCGAGCACCACCAGAGCGACGAGGCAGGCGACGGCGGCGGCGAGCGGCATGGGTGCCACGCCGTCGGAGTACGCCACCCCGATCACCGTGACGGCGAGGATGTCGTCGATCACCGTCATCGTCAGCAGGAAGAGCCGCAGCTGTGTGGACAGACGCGGTCCGACGACGGCGAGCGCGCCGAGCAGGAACGCGGTGTCGGTGCCGATGACGACGCCCCACCCGCGGGCCGCCTCCCCGGCCGGGTTGACGGCGAGGTAGAGCAGCGCCGGGACGACCATGCCGACGAGTCCGGCGACCGTCGGCACGACGATCCGCCGCCGGTCGGTGAGCTCGCCCAGGGAGAGCTCGCGACGGACCTCCAGGCCGATGACGAAGAAGAAGGCGGTCATGAGGCCGTCGTTGACCCAGTGGTGGGCGCTCATCGACAGGGTGGCCTCGCCGATGCTCAGCGAGACCGGCAGGCCGAGGATCTCCTCGTACGCGCCGGACGCCGGCGAGTTCGCCCACGCCAGCGCGACCGCCGCGGCGGCCACCAGGAGGGCCGCGCCGGCCGACTCGGTCCCGAGGAAGCGCCGCAGCGGCGCGGACAGCTGCGCGTGCAGCGTCGTGCGTCCACGGGGCCGGCGAGCCATCGGCTCAGGCTAGCTGACCACCATGACCCGGCCGTCTCGGCTGCCGTGGGCGGCCGACGAGGCGGCGAGGCCGGAGGTCAGACGTCGAGCAGGCTGAGCCGGACGTGGGCGGTGCCGCCCGCCTCGAGGTGCTCCGCCCGGCGGACCGCGCGCTTGATCGGCAGCGCGTAGGTGCGGCGCGTGCTGTCCGGGAAGATCGACGTCCGCCAGGTCGTGCGGCCCACGGTGACCTCCACGCGCACCGATCCGAACCCGCGGGCGACAGGTGCGGCCACCTCGAGGATCTCGTCGGCGGTGTCCTCGGGCAGGCTGGCGAAGGTCCAGCTGTCGGTCGCGCGGGCGTCCCAGAGCCAGAGCGGGGCGTCGAACTCGTAGGTCATGACCGCATCGTCGCAGCGTGCTCGGACATCGGGCTGCTCGGACATCGGGGTGGACTCGGACATCGGACCATGAGGCTGTTCGTGCCGCCGGCACCGGCCGGTGGACCGGAGGCGGTGCACAATACGTGCGTGCTGCACGTGCGGATCTCGGTCACTGCCGATCTCAGCGATCGCGTCGTCGCGCTGCTGACCGAGGACCCGGCGGTGAGCAGCCTCTCCCGTATCCGTGGCGCCTCGGTCCGGCCGATCGGTGACCTGGTGCTGGCCGACGTCGCTCGCGAGGCGGCCAACGACGTGGTCGAGCGGTTGCGGTCGCTCGGCGTGCACAAGACCGGCAGCCTGCAGATCGAGCCGGTGCAGGCGTGGATGTCGCAGGCCGGCTACGAGGCGGACCGGCTGGCGCCGGGCAGCAGCGCCGACTCCGTGGTCTGGGCGGACGTCACGCAGCAGGCCTACGACGACTCCGAGCTGAACTGGACGTACGTCATCTTCATGTGCCTGGCGACGCTCATCGCAGGGATCGCGATCGTGCTGGACTCCCAGATCCTCGTGATCGGCGCGATGGTGCTCGGCCCCGAGTTCGGTGCCGTGGCCGCCCTGGGCGTCGCCCTGGTGCGTCGTCGGTTCGGGCTCGCCAAGCGGGCCGCGCGCACCCTCGTGGTCGGGTTCGCCGTCGCGATCCTCGTCACCGGCGCGGCAGCGCTCCTTGCCCGGGCCCTCGGGTGGGTCACGGTGCAGGACGTGGTCGGTCCGCGACCCGGAACGGCGTTCATCTACACCCCGGACAAGTGGTCCTTCATCGTGGCCGTGGTCGCTGCGGCCGCCGGTGTCCTATCGCTGACCTCCGCGCGGGTCGGCGGCCTGTCGGGCGTGTTCATCTCGGTCACGACGATCCCCGCAGCAGGGAACGTCGCGCTGGGACTCGCCTTCGGCGTCGGGGAGGAGATCTGGGGCAGCTCGCTCCAGCTGGTCATCAACCTCACAGGCATGGCGCTCGCCGGGTGGCTGACCCTGCTCGTCCAGAAGGCGCTGTGGTCGCGCGCCGCGCGGCGTCGGGTCGAGCGCTCGGCGCGGTCACCGCACGACTGATCCGTCGCGCTTCCCGAGCGGTGTCAGGTGATCGACGCCGCGTAGATGCCGGCGATCGACGCGTCGAGCACGGCGTCGAACTCCTCGGCGCTCTGCTGGGCGGTCAGCCCTTCGGTCAGCGCCCGGGAGAAGCTCGCGATGACGCCGGGCTGGCGTGCGAGTCGCGCTGTCGCCTCGGCGCGGCTGTACCCGCCGGACAGCGCCGCGACCCGCAGCACCCGAGGGTGCTCGACGAGCGGCGTGAGCAGACCGTCCTGCTCCGGGAGCGTCAGCTTGAGCATGACGCGCTGGTCGTCGGCGAGCAGGTCGAGCTCGGCGAGCAGGGCCGACCGGAGCAGCTCCTCGGCCTCGGCCTTCTCCGGGCTGTGGATGTCGATCTCCGGCTCGACGATCGGGACGAGCCCCGCCGCCAGGATCTGTCGGGCGATCTCGAGCTGCTGGCCGACCACCGCGGCGATGCCGGTCCTGTCCGCGAGCGTGATGACCGAGCGCATCTTGGTGCCGAACACGCCGTGCCCGACGGCGCGGGCCAGGAGGTCGTCCAGGTCCGGGATCGGCTTCATCACCCGGGTGCCGTCAGCCTCGTCGGCCAGGCCCTTGTCCACCTTGAGGAAGGGCACGACCCCCTTCGTCTGCCAGAGGTACTCGGCGGCTCCCATGCCACCGATCTGCCGGTCCATCGTCTTCTCGAACAGGATCGCGCCGAGGATCCGCTCGCCGGTGAAGACCGGGCTGGTGATGATGCGGGTGCGCATCTCGTGGACGAGGTCGAACATCCCTGCCTCGTCGGCCCACGCGGACTCGTCGATGCCGTACAGCCGAAGGGCCTTCGGCGTGCTGCCGCCGCTCTGGTCGAGGGCGGCGATGAACCCCTGCGCCGTCGCCATCTTCTGGAGCTGTTCGCCGTTCATCGAGCCCCTCCGTCCTTCTCGAGGCGCTCGACCCATCGACGGTGCTGGCCGACCTCGCGGGTGCGGGGTTGTGGGACGACGCCCTGGTTCCAGTGTCCTCCGATCGCGGTGCGTCGTGGGTCGGTCTGCGACCCGACGGTGGGCGCTCCGGAGTCGTGACTGCGGGGCGTCGCCCCGCGGCGCCGAACGGGCCGGGCGATCTGCGTGGCTCGGGTCGTCGGTCGGGTGGATCATGGGTGAGACGCTGCTGACCAGGAGGCTGAGATGGGATCGCATCACGAGCGCGACACGGAACGGCACGGGTTCCGGGACCTGATTCGTCTCGTGGCGATCGGGCTGTTCGTCGCCGCCGTCGTCAAGGAGCTGCGCACCCCGCCGGCGGAGCGGGACTGGAACGGCGTTGTCGCCGGGTTCGTGCCCTACGACCTGCGGGTCCCGACGATCGCGCGGTTCAGGGAGCGGGTGTGGGCTCCGCAGAGCGAGAAGCTGATCAACCCTCGGGTGTTCGGCGTCGGCTGGACCGTCAACGTCGGCAGGGTGGTCGCCCTCGTCCAGCAGAAGGTCGCCGCGCGCTGAGGGCGCGGCGCGAAGAGCTTCGGCGGGGAGGAGCTTCTAGGCGCGACTGACGACCGCACCCTCGCTCGGCAGGCCGGACTCCCTGACCTGGCCATCCCTCGCGCCACGGGGCCACTCGCGGAAGTGCCGAAATGCCATCGGGACGCCTCGGGCGACGGACAGGTCCGCGCTGTCCATGACCTGCACATGCACGTGCGGCTGGGTCGAGTTGCCGGAGTTGCCGCAGTCCGCGACCCGCTGCCCCGTCCTCACGCCCTCGCCGACGGCGACGGCGAGGGAGCCGGCTCGCAGATGTACCAGGGCGACGAACGCGCCGGAGTCGCGCAGCGCGATGATCAGATAGTTGCCGGCGATCGCCCCCACTCCTTGCCGGAGCCGCGCCGCCTGACCGAACGCATAGGGCACCAGGCTCAGCTGTGACCGCCTCGCCGCGTGATCGATCTCGCCGTCGTGCACGTCGACGACGATGCCGTCGGCCGGTGCCAGGATCGGCCGGCCGAAGGCGAAGAACCGCTCTGCCGGCTCGGTGGCGAGGACGGTCCGCCAGTCACGGCGGTCCGCGGTCCGGCGACGATGGTCCACACCGACGAAGTCGATGGCATACCGCTCGCCCAGCAGATCGGTCCCGTGACTCGGGACCCGGCGGGCCGGGCTGTTCCTCGCCAACCACAGGCCCGCGAACGGCAGGGAGAGCACGATCGCCTGGACTGGCGAGCTCCGCGCCGGCAGCATCTCGGTCATCCAGGCAGCATAGGTCGGGAGCGATCGCGGCGGCCGAGGTCAGCTCAGACGTCGACGGTCAGACGGATGGTCACGGTGTCGCCGACCGCGATCCGCTCGGCGGTGCGAACCGCGTCCTTCAGCGGCACGACGTACCGGCCGTCCTTGGGGAACAGCGCGGTCGTCCACGTGGTCGACCCGATCCGGACCTCGACCGGGATCATGCCCCACCCGTACGTCACGCTGTCGGACGTCGCCTTGAGCTCGGCGCTCTCGTCCTCCGGGACGGTGACGAAGTGGAACGGCGACGGTCCCCGCCACGTCCACACCTCGCCGGCGAACTCCAGCTGCACCCGGCCAGCATAGGGAGCGAGGTCCCGCGGCCGCACGAGTCGTACCTGCGGGCGGCGCGCGCGCGCAGCAGCGCGGAGTCCTACGCCAAGCAGGCGCGGTCCTACTTCGGTCTGGCGACCGAACCGTCGGCGGCGGAGCTCGCCGACGTCGCCGAGTACTACCCGGTGTTCCGGATCGAGTACCGGGCGTAGGGCGGGCACCCCGCGCCGCCCGCCGGGGAACCTGGTTCGATGGCAGCGTGATCACCCGCTCGGGGGCTCACATCGGCTGCGGCCCGCGCCGAAGAACAAGGTGGCGCGACCGTGCGGTCATGGCCCAGGCGACGGCGCCGGGTCTCACCGCGTCAGATGGTCGGCCAGGCGGAGGAGGCGTATCGGGTGCAGGGGCGTACGGACCCACCTCAGCCGCGCTCTGGCCTGGTCGCGCCCTCGGAGTACGGCCCGTTCGACCCCTTGTCCGACGTGGCGCACGGCTACTACATCGACGGGTTCGCCGAGCGCGCCGTCGAAGCGTGCCGTCGGTGGGTCCGCCTGACCCAGGCGGCCGCCGATGTGGTCACGACGCGGTACTTCTTCTACATCGAGGCGATCGCCCTGCAGGAGCTGGGACGTGACCGCGAGGCGATCGAGGTGGCCGAGACGCTCCTGCGGGACATCGACGACGCGCTCGAGCCGGTCTGGCGAGCGAAGGCCCTGGCCGTGATCGCTGAGGCGAGTGCCCGGATGGGGCAGCACGGCCGGGCGATGGCGGCGATGGCGGAGGCGGACTGGCTCATCCGCGCCATCCCGGCGGGCAGCTACGGGCACCTGTCGGCGAGCATGGCGGTGGCGTTGGCGCTGCGCTCGGTGAACCTGCTCGAGGAGGCCGACTCGGCGCTCTCAGGCATTCGGGTCGTCGAGAGCCCGTCGGTGGAGGTCCTGGTCGCCCAGGAGCTGGCACTCCTCAGCGCCTTCTGGGCGGCGAGCCTGGTCCTGATCGGCCGGCAGGCGGAGGCGGCCGTGCGGTTCGCGCTCAGTGCGGCCCGAGCCCGCCGCATGGTGCGCCTGGCTCGCGAGCTCGGCAACGAGCAGATGGTGGCACGCGGGGAGGTGATCGAGGCCTACGCGATGATGCACCTGTCCGATGCGGGCCTGGCCGCGGCGCGTGCCCTGGACGCCAGGCACCGGTTCGACCCTCGACCGGAGCTCGTCGAGACGCATCTGCTCCACCTGATCTTGGCCAGAGCCGCGGCCGACGCCTCCCAGTTCGCCGTCGCACAGGAGCATCTGCACGAGCTGATCGCCGGCGCGGAGGCGGCCGGCCGGGAGATGTGGGCAGCGACGGGTCGGTGGGCCCTCGCCGACCTTCACGAGGCCCAGGTGGGACCTCATCCTGCGGTCGGTCTCATGCGGTCGGTGGCCAGCGCGGCGCTGGCGCGGGTGTGGTCCGAGCGCGAGGGGCGCTTCGCTGCGCTGCAGGACCGGCACCAGCTGCGCGAGCTCACCGCCGAGACCCACCGGATGGGACGTGCCGTCCTGCAGGACCCGCTGACGGGTCTCGGGAACCGGCGCCTCCTCGCCCAGACCCTCGACCTGGGGCTGCACCACCCCTGGGCGGTCTTCGTCGACGTGGACGACTTCAAGACCATCAACGACACGTTCTCGCACGCCGTGGGTGATGAGGTGCTCCGCATGCTGGCGGACATCCTGCGGTCGCAGTCCCGTGACCATGACGTGCTGATCCGCTACGGCGGTGACGAGTTCCTCATCCTGCCTGCCGGCGACGAAGGGGTTGCCCAGGCCGTCGCCGAGCGGGTGCGCTCCGCCGTCGCGGGCTGGCCCTGGGGCAGCCTGCGCGATGGTCTGTCCGTCACCGTGTCGATCGGTGTCGGCCCCGCCCTCCACGAGAGCGATGACCCTTGGCAGGCCGCGGACGCTGCGCTGAGCGCCGCCAAGCGCGCCGGGCGCAACCGCGTCACCACGAACGGCTAGACGTGCTCGACCGGCACGCCGGTGACAGGGCGGGTGGCGGGGCGGGTTCGGGCGGGTGCTTCCCCAGCCGCGCCAGGTCGATCAGGATGGGCGGATGCGCCGGAGCGTCCGCACCCGGCGCACTCGACCCGAGCGACAGGAGTGCCGCAATGACGACCCATGCCCTCGACGTGCCAGGCGCCACGCTGACCTACGACGTCCGCGGTCCGCTGCCGACGGTAGACGACAGCCCGCCTCTCCTGCTCATCGGCCAACCGATGGACGCGAGCGGCTTCACCACGCTCGCCTCGTTCTTCCCCGACCGGACCGTGGTGACGTACGA
The DNA here is from genome assembly GCF_000526515.1 of Cellulomonas sp. KRMCY2. NCBI lineage: Bacteria > Bacillati > Actinomycetota > Actinomycetes > Micrococcales > Cellulomonadaceae > Cellulomonas > Cellulomonas sp. KRMCY2. The sequence goes on along the minus strand of NZ_JAGF01000001.1, from coordinate 50,091 downwards.
CCCCCGGGGTCTCGGACGGAGCGTCCGTAGCGACGACAGCATCGAGCACAGGCCGGAGCAGCAGGCCGAGGACCTGCACCTGCTTGTCGCCGCGCTCGGTGCCGGGCCGGTGGAGCTCTTCGGGAGCAGTGGCGGGGCCGTGACGGCGCTGGCCCTCGTGACCGCCCACCCCGAGGATGTGCGCACCGTCGTGGCGCACGAGCCGCCCGTGATCGGCGTCCTGCCCGACGCGGAGCACGCCTTCGCCGCCGAGCGTCGCGTCCAGGAGGTGTACCACCAGCGCGGGTGGGGCGCAGGGATGGCGATGTTCATCGCCCTGACGTCCTGGAAGGGCGAGTTCACCGCGGAGTTCGGCAGTGAGACCCCCGACCCCGCGATCTTCGGTCTGCCGACCCACGACGACGGGTCGCGGGACGACCCGCTGCTGTCCGGCGCGTCCGCACCCGTGACCGTCTACCGGCCGGACGTCCGGGCGCTCGCCGCTGCGTCGACCCGCGTCGTGATCGCCGCGGGCATCGAGAGCCAGGGCCTGCTCACCTGGCGCACCGCCACCGCACTCGCCGCCGGGCTGGGTCTGGAGCTGGCGGTCTTCCCGAGCCACCACGGCGGGTTCCTCGGCGAGGGGTTCGGTCAGACGGGGGAGCCGGAGGCCTTCGCCGCGCGCCTGCGCGAGGTGCTCGTCGACGCGGAGTGACGGATGCGGATCGCCAGGTGGTCGGCGAGCCGCATCCGTCACTCCGCGGTGGACTCGAGCTCCGTGCCGTCCTTGCCGGTCAGGCGAAGACCACTCCCGTCAGGGTCTGGTTGATGTGGCCGAGCCACGTCTCGCCGTAGGTGTGGAAGCCGGCGCTCGGGATGCCGCCGAGCGCATCGACGAACGGCTCGGTCTGGTCCAAGGCATCGAGCTCGAGGCGACGGAGGATGCAGTTGAAGTAGACCGCGCCGCTGGCCGTTCCCAGGCTCTCGCGGGCCGCCGAGACGGCTGCGGCCGTGTCCGCCACCAGGTCACCGCCCTGCATGAGCTCGACATCCATCCCCTCGAGGATCTGGCAGTAGAAGCGGATACCCCCGCCCTCGACGATCTGCTGCGGGCTCCGGATGAACGGAACGCCGTCGACCATGAGCCCGACCGGGTGCTCCAGGAAGGCGGACGCGTCGACTGCGGTCGTAGCAAGACCCAACGACTCGGCGTAGACGTCGAGGGCGGGCCGGCCGTCGAACTCCCAGACGGTCCGCGTCGCGACATCGGCCTTGGTGATCCGCAGCACGGTTCCCGTCGGCGTGAAGGAGCAGGTCTTGACGACCTCGAACGGCACCAGGACCTCGGCGATGACGAACGCGACACCCTGCCACGACACCTGGTCACCGACCGCTACCCAGGTGCGCTCGAAGGCGAGGTCGTCACCGGCCGAGCCACCCACGACGTTGAGCAGTGGCGCGGCATTGCCGATCTGCTCGTTGACGACCTCCTCGGCACCGTGCATGCCGTCGATCAGCACGAAGCCGACCCAGGTCTCAGGGTCGAGGTCCCGCAGCGGGGTGCCGAGCTCGGTCTCGATCGTCCTGAGCGCCTCTGACGTGCCGGCGGCCGCGTCGTTCCCGAGGTGACCGAGCGCGGCGGCGTGCCGACCGGCGATCCCGGCGGGCAGCGCGACCGCTGTCACGCCGTGCGTGCCGCTCGCGTGGTCTGTGAACTCGCCCGCGGTCGAGCAGCCGATGACGGACGCACCCTCGAACGCGGCCGTGAGCGGGCCGGCGAGATCCGTGGGTGAGTAGTCAGCGGAGGCGAAGTACAGCACGACCGATGCGGGCCGTCCGGCCAGCTCGGCGCGAAGTGTGGTGACGATCGATGCGACCGCCTCGGACGCGGGGCCGGTGCCGTGCGCCCTGCTGACGGACTGGTCGGTGCGGACGGGCACGGTCATGGGAGCTCCAACATCGGTGATCGGACGGGACGGGGAGGTGGGCGCCATCACAGCGGATAGCCCATCTCGGCGAGGGCCGTGACGACCTTGCCGATGAGCACCTGGTCGGCGTTCTGATCCGGACGGGGCGTCTTGATGCTCGCCCCGGTCCGCATCAGGACGCGGGTGCTGATCGGGCCGAGGGACGCCGTGTTGGCACCCAGCGTGATGTTCAGAGCCTCGCGCACATCATCGAGAGTGTGCAGAGTCGCTGCTGACACCCGGTCCCCTCCATCGCAGGACACATCCGGACACCTGCCCTATCGACCCCGGTCGGGCGGTCATGAGTCGTCGGTGCGGCGCTCTGCCCTGAGTTGCCGGGCATCCTCCGCGCGGGCGAGTCCGTGGCAGGGACCCGCGCGTGCATGCCCGCCGCTCGTCGGGCGCGTGCTCGACGAGCGGCGGGGCCGAGGCCCATCGACGCCGGTCAGGTCGCCCGGCGTCCCGCTCCCGCCTCCAGGGCGTCGAGGTCCCGCTCGGCGACCTGCCGGTGGTGCCACTCCTCGTTGAGGAGGATCAGCAGGCACTCGCGTACCGGAAAGCTCCTCGGCGGGGGCCAGCCGGCCCCTTCGACCGGCTCGGTGTCCCTCGCCAGGGACTCGTCGGTCAGGCTGCCGATCAGGGTGCGCACGGTCGTCAGCCGGTCCCGGCGCAACGTCAGGACCTCCTCGAGCGAGGGCCGGACCTCGCGGTCCCGCGGGAGAGGTCGACGGTGCGGAGCTCGGCACCGCTCAGGTCGACGCGCTCGAAGCGCGCGCCGTGCAGGTCGTCGCCAGTGAAGTCGGCCATGGCCGGACCCTAGCCACACCCACCGACAGGCCGCCATCGACACGGATGCGGCGCGACCTACCGGCAGCTCGATGCGGATCGACGTCGCGCGCCCGCGTACCCGGATGGTGCGGGATCATGCCGTCATGGAGCACCGTGTGGCGGGACCGGCCGGGCATGTCATCGTGCACGGGCTCGAAGGCCTGGGCCTGCGCGTCGTCGAGCATCTCGTCGCGCTCGGCCTGGACGTCGTCGCGGTGGACGACGGCGCCCGACCCGGCGCGGTCCACGCCGCGACCGCCCTGGGTGCGACAGTCGTCCAGCATCACGACGGTGCCGCCGCCGCGCTCGGCGCTGCCGGGCTGCAGGACGCGCGCGCCGTGGTCTGCCTGTCCTCGACCGACCTCGGAGCGCTGGAGACCGCGCTGCTCGCCCGTCGGTTGCGCCCCGAGGTGACGGTCGTCGCCCAGATCCGCAACCCGGCCGTCGCGCGCGCCGTGCGGGCCGACGCCGGCATCCTGGTGCTCGACGTGGCGACGATCGCGTCGCCCTCGGTCGTCGAGGCGTGCCTCGGTGACCAGGGACACGGGCTGCGGGTCGCCGACGAGGTGGTCCAGGTGCGCACGGTGGCTGCGCCACGCGACGGCCTGCTGCGGGACATGTTCGGCGAGGTGCTGGTCCCGTTGTCCGTGCAGCGACCCGACGGGACCAGCGAGCCGGTCGTCTGCCCAGGACGCGACCTGGAGGTGCGCACGGGCGACGAGGTGAGCATGCTCGGCCCCGCGACCGCGTGGGACGAGGTCCTCCGACGCCCGTCGGGCCAGCTGCCGGGCCAGCCCGGGGCCCGGCACCCGCGCGCCGGCGGAGCCGACGACGAGCGGGGCCCGACCGGGGTGCTGCGTCACTGGGGCCGGGCTGTCGCCCGGGCCACCGACAGTCGGCTGCGCCGGGCGCTCGCCACGCTCCTGGGGCTCGGCGGGCTCTCGATCGTCGTCCTGATGGTCGGCTACCGCGAACCCGACGGCACCCGCATGTCGGTGCTCGACGCCCTCTACTTCACCGCCGAGACCATCGGCACCATCGGCTACGGCGACTTCAGCTTCCGCGAGCAGCCTGCCTGGCTACGCGGCTACGCCGTGCTGCTCATGGTCGCCGGAGCAGTCCTCGCGGCCCTCGTCTACGCGTTGCTGACGAACCTGCTCGTCTCGCAGCGGCTGCAGGAGTCGCTCGGCCACGGGCAGGTCACCGACCTGCGCGGGCACGTGATCGTCGTGGGGCTGGGCTCGGTCGGGGTCCGCGTGGTCGAGTCGGTGGTCGCGGCCGGGACGCCCGTCGTCGTGGTCGAGACCGACGAGAGCAACCGGTACCTGGCCCAGGTGCGCGGGCTCGGTGCCAAGGTCGTCCTCGGTGATGCCACGCTCGCCCGCACCCTGGAGCTGGTGAACCTCGGCCGGGCCAGGGCTGTGGCCGTGCTCACCTCCGACGACCTGACGAATCTGGAGGTCGCCCTCGCGGTGCGTGACTGGCTCGGCGAGCGCACTGACGTGCCTGTCGCGCTGCGGCTGTTCGACCCACGGCTCGCAGCGACCGTGCGACAGGCGTTCGGGTTCACCCACGTGCGGTCCACCGACGAGCTGGCCGCCCCGTGGTTCGTCGGTGCCGCCCTCGGCCTGGAGGTTCTGGGCACGTTCTTCGCGGGCGACGTCCCGCTGCTGTACGCGCGCGTGCAGGTCACGGGTGGCGGAGGCCTGGACGGGGCGCGCCTCGACGCCCTGACCGGACGGAGCCGCGTGCTGTCCGTGCGGCACAGCGGCGAGCAGGCGGTGCACCGGGTCGTGCGGCGGTGGACGACGCTCGAGGCGGGCGACGAGGCGTTCGTGGTCGGCCCGCACGAGGAGCTGCTCGGCCTGCTGCGCCAGGACGCGCTGTCGTCGAGCGCGGGACGACCCGGCATCCCGTCGGGGTCCGTGGTCCCGCCGATCGCCTGAGCCGACGCGACTGGGCGAGGTCAGCGACCGGTGGCGCTGTGGGCTGGCTCGGTGTCCCGGACGAGCTGTCGGTCAGGCGCCGACGTAGGCCGCGAGGTGCTGGCCGGTGAGGGTGGAGCGCGCCGCGACGAGGTCGGCCGGTGTGCCCTCGAAGACGATCCGGCCGCCGTCGTGCCCGGCGCCGGGGCCGAGATCGATGATCCAGTCGGCGTGCGCCATGACCGCCTGGTGGTGCTCGATGACGATGACCGACTTCCCGGAGTCGACGATCCGGTCGAGCAGGCCGAGCAGCTGCTCGACGTCGGCGAGGTGCAGGCCGTTCGTCGGCTCGTCGAGGACGTAGACGCCGCCCTTCTCGCCTATCCGGGTGGCCAGCTTGAGCCGCTGCCGTTCGCCGCCGGACAACGTGGTGAGCGGCTGGCCCAGGGTCAGGTACCCGAGCCCGACGTCGGCGAGGCGCTGGAGGACTGCGTGTGCCGCGGGCGTGTGCGCCTCACCGGGACCGAAGAACTCTCTGGCCTCGATCACCGGCATCGCGAGCACCTCGCTGATGTCGCGCCCGCCGAGGTGGTACTCCAGCACCGAGGCGTCGAACCGCTTGCCCTCGCAGACCTCGCAGGTGGTCTCGAAGGTGGCCATGAAGCCGAGGTCGGTGTAGATGACCCCTGCGCCGTTGCAGACCGGGCAGGCGCCCTCGGAGTTGGCGCTGAACAGCGCGGGCTTGACGCCGTTGGCCTTCGCGAACGCCTTGCGGATCGGCTCCAGCAGGCCCGTGTAGGTCGCCGGGTTGCTCCGCCGCGAGCCGCGGATCGCCGTCTGGTCGATCGCCACCACCCCGTCGCGGCCGGCCACCGAGCCGTGGATGAGCGAGCTCTTGCCGGAGCCGGCCACCCCGGTCACCACGACCAGCACGCCGAGCGGGATGTCGACGTCGACGCCGCGCAGGTTGTGCGTGCTCGCGCCGCGGATCTCCAGCGCGCCGGCGGACCTGCGCACCGACGGCTTGAGCGAGGCGCGATCGTCCAGGTGGCGGCCGGTGAGCGTGCCGCTCCCTCGCAGCCCCTCGACGCTGCCCTCGAACACCACCCGGCCGCCCGCGGGACCGGCGCCGGGGCCGAGGTCGACCACGTGGTCGGCGATCGCGATCATCTCCGGCTTGTGCTCGACCACCAGCACGGTGTTGCCCTTGTCCCGCAGCTGACGCAGCAGCGTGTTCATCCGCTGGATGTCGTGCGGGTGCAGACCGATGGTCGGCTCGTCGAAGACGTAGGTGACGTCCGTCAGGGACGACCCGAGGTGCCGGATCATCTTCGTCCGCTGTGCCTCGCCTCCGGACAGCGTCCCCGACGGGCGGTCGAGCGAGAGGTAGCCGAGCCCGATCTCGACGAACGAGTCGAGCAGGTGTGCCAGGCCCCTGAGCAGAGGGCCGACCGTCCCCAGCGCGCCGGCCTCGCCACTGTGCGCGCGGGAGGTGTCACCAGGCTCGGCCAGGCCGCGTACCCACTCGGCCAGGTCGGTGATCTGCATCGCGCAGGCGTCGGCGATGTTGACGCCGTGGATCCTCGACGAACGGGCCGGCGCGGCGAGCCGGGTGCCCTCGCACTCCGGACACGGCTGGAACGTCACGGCCCGCTCGACGAACGCGCGGATGTGCGGCTGCATGGTGTCGACGTCCTTGGACAGCATCGACTTCTGGATCTTGGGCACGAGCCCCTCGTAGGTGAGGTTGATGCCCTCGACCTTGATCTTCCGGGCCTCGCCGTAGAGGAACTCCTGCAGCTGCTTCTTGGTGAACTGACCGATCGGCACGTCAGAGGGGACCACGGCGCCAAAGATCCGGCCGTACCACCCGTCGACGCTGTATCCCGGGACGGTGATCGCTCCCTCGGCAAGGGACTTGGTGCCGTCGTACAGCTGGCTCAGGTCGATGTCGGACACGGACCCCATGCCCTCGCACCGCGGGCACATGCCCCCGGTCACCGAGTAGGAGCGCTTCTCGGCATGCGTCGCCGCACCCTTGTCGACCTTGATCTGGCCGACCCCGGTGACGGACGGGACGTTGAACGAGTACGCCTGCGGCGAGCCGATGTGCGGCTGCCCGAGTCGGCTGAAGAGGATGCGCAGCAGGGCGTTGGCGTCGGTGGCGGTGCCGACCGTCGAGCGGACGTTGGCACCCATCCGCTCCTGGTCGACGATGATCGCCGTGGTCAGGCCCTCGAGGACCTCGACGTCGGGCCGCGCCAGGGTCGGCATGAAGCCCTGGACGAAGGCGCTGTAGGTCTCGTTGATCATCCGCTGCGACTCCGCGGCGATCGTGTCGAAGACCAACGAGCTCTTCCCCGAGCCGGAGACGCCGGTGAACACCGTCAGCCGGCGCTTCGGGATCTCGACGCTGACGTTCTTGAGGTTGTTCTCGCGCGCGCCATGCACCCGGATGAGGTCGTGGCTGTCGGCGGGCGACGTGCCGTGCCCGGCGGGCGACGTCGAGTCCGTGCTCGTGGCCATGCTCATCGTGTCTCCGTCTCTGAGGCAGCGCGGGTCATGGCCGCGAGCGAACGTTCAGTGTGGCTGCTGGATACGGACCATGTTGCCTGCCGGGTCGCGGAACGCGCAGTCGCGGACGCCGTACGGCTGGTCGGTCGGCTCCTGGGCCACCTCGGCACCGCTGGCCTCCACCGCGGCGAACGCCCCGTCGACGTCCGCGGTGGCCAGGACGACTGCTCCGTAGCTGCCCTTGGCCATCAGCTCGGCGATGGTGCGCCGCTCGTCGTCGGTGAGGCCGGGATCGGCGGCCGGCGGGTTGAGGACGATGGACGTGGTCGGCTGGCCGGGCGGGCCGACGGTGATCCAGCGCAGGTCGCCGTAGCCCACGTCGTTGCGCACCTCGAAGCCGAGGGTGTCGCGGTAGAAGGCCAGGGAGGCCTCCGGATCGGTGTGCGGGAGGAACGTGTAGTGAATGGTGAGGTTCATGTCGGTCACGGTAGGTGCCCCTGAGCAGCGAGCGCTTCTCGATTCCTGACCGGTCGGGTGACCTGCTTGACCACGCAGGACGGGAGCCCCGCCGTCGTGCGCCCCGCCTCCCGTCGGTACGTGCTGGGCGGCACACCGACCAGCTCGGTGAACCGGGTGCTGAAGGTCCCCAACGACTGACAGCCGACCGCGAAGCAGACCTCGGTGACGCTGAGGTCGCCACGACGCAGCAACGCCATCGCGCGCTCGATGCGCCGTGTCATCAGGTAGCTGTACGGCGACTCGCCGAAGGCCCGCCGGAACTCGCGGCTCAGGTGGCCGGCCGACATGTGCGCGCCGCGGGCCAGCGTCTCGATGTTCAGTGGCTGCGCATGCTCCCGATCGATCCGGTCGCGGATGCGGCGCAGCCGCGCGAGATCGCGCAGGCGCTGCGCCTCGGCCGGGCTGCTCGTCATCTGCAGGATCGTGCCATGTCGCGCCGGGGATGCCTAGCGTCGGACGACGCGATGGCCAGACCCGCTGCGTGCGCGTGGACCCCGCCGATACGGTGGAGCCTCTGCGTCACGCAGCCGGGGAGGACTCGACGATGAGCACAGCGGGTGACAGACCGCCGAAGATCCCGCCGCCGTGGGTCGTGCACACGGCCTGGCGCGTCCATCGTGCGCTCCACCGCCTCAGCGGCGGGCGCTTCTTGTGGACCACGTCGAACAAGCGGGGCTGGGGCGCGCTGCGCCTGACGACGATCGGGCGGAAGTCCGGGCAGGAGCGCAGCGTCATCCTCGGCTACCTCGAGGACGGCCCGGACCTGGTCGCGCTCGCGATGAACGGCTGGGACGAGGGGCATCCCTCGTGGTGGCTCAACCTCGAGGCTCGACCCGACGCCGTCGTCCGGCTGGCGGGACAGCACCCCCGCTCCGTGCGCGCACGTGAGGCGGTGGGGCAGGAGCGTGATCGCCTGTGGCAGAGGTGGGCTGCGGTGGACTCGGACCTCGACGGCTACGCCGCCCGCCGGTCCACCGCGACGCCCGTGGTCGTCCTCGAGCCGGCCGCGCGACCGCTATGACGGTCGTGGCGATGACACCGCCTGGGTGGGTGTCGTCGTGTCCGTGGCGGGGCCGACTCCCTTCCAGAGCAGGTGGCCGACCATCCAGAGCTCGCCGACCGTGGCGGGGACGGTGAGCGCGGAGGACGAGTCGGCGAGACCCGGCGCGAGGTAGATGACGTAGGTGCTGAGGATGTAGCCGACGCCTCCGACCATGAGCACCCAGCCGAGCGACCGCGGCAGGTAGCCGGAGCGCCAGGCCAACCACCCCATCGGGATGAGCCACAGGCCGAAGAACATGCCGCCGAGGTTCCACGAGGCGTCGGTGAGCTCGTACAGGAGCTGTGCGGTCGCGGCCTGGTCACCGGCCGGGGCGGTTCCGCCCAGCGCCACGTCGAGTGCGGTGGCCGAGAACACTGCCGCGACGAGGATGACCACGGCATTGACGAGGCCGAACGCCGCGATCGCTCCGGCCGCGAAGGCGTCGACGCGTCGGAAGAGCTTGAAGAACCACAGTGCCGCAAGCGCCTGGGTGAGCACGACCGTGAGGTCGACGGCGATGCCGAGACGGGCGAGCACCTCGTTCCCGACGAGGTTGGCGGTGGTCGCGACCGCGTCGCCGGGCACGTAGAGCTGCTGGCGGACCAGGAGGAAGCCGAGCATGCCGGAGATGGCGAGGCCGAGGTAGGCAAGGCCGGTGAGTCGTGCAGTGCTGTTCAGGGTGGTCATGACTGCTCCTTCGAGGTGTGTGCGGGCGTGCAGGGGGGAGGTCACCGCGACAGAGCGGCGGCCTGGTTCGACAGGGTGAGGTGTTGCCTCAGGGGCGCGTGCCGGGCGCCTCGTACTGGAAGACGTCACCGAGCGGGCGCCCGAAGGCCTCCGCGATCTGGAAGGCCAGCTCGAGCGAGGGGGAGTAGCGCCCGTGCTCGATGGCGATGACGGTCTGGCGGGTCACACCGATGCGCCGGGCGAGCTCTGCCTGGGTCATCTCGCCGGCGTCGGCTCGGAGGACCCGGATCCGGTTGGTGACGCTGGTGGGCTTCGGGCCCATCAGAAGCCTCGTCGGTAGAGGCGGATCTTCGTCGCGGTCTCCACGATCGCGCCGATCGTGCCGACCACGAAGAGCAGGTTGCCGATCCAGAACGTGTCGGCCTCGAGCATCGCCAGCACCAGCGCGCCGACGAAGCCCGCGCCGAGCACACCGACCAGCGCATGGTCGCCGACCAGGTCGATGTCCTTGTCGCGCGCGTCGGAGCCCGCGTCGATCTCGACCACCGGCGCGGCCGGTCGACCAGGCCGGCCGGTACGGGCCGAGGCGATCGAGCGGGCGATTGTTGCCGAGATGGTCCCGGTGATCGTGAGGACGATCGTGAGGACCACCGAGCCGAGCACCGACGCGCCGATGGTCCACAACATCGGCCCGACCCACGCGATCTCACCGGCCGGCCCGTCGGCCAGCCGCGTGAGCATGAGCGTGAGGTACACCCCGGACGTGACGACCACCGCGACGAGGTAGGCCCAGACGGAGCGCTCGCTCATCGTCATGGCGACGGGTTCGTCGTCGCCGGGAAGGACGAGATCTGTGTCGTGCATGATCGCTCCAGGGTGTTAAGGATCTTTGACACTCTGACGCTAGTGGCCCTGCGGTGGCGTGTCAAGAATCTTTGACCAGCGCGCCGTGTGGCCGGCAGCTGGCACAGCTGTCGCGGAGGCGAAGCCGTCCGCAGGTCACGGATGCGCGCCGTGGAGCCGGCACTGCCGTCAACAGCCGATGCACCGGGAGGTCGGTCAGTACACGGGCATGGTCGGGACGACGCGCTCGGCCGTGGTCGCGCCGCTGGTCGGTGTCGCGGGCGAGGGGACGGCCGTTCCCATGGGTCTGGCGATGATCATCTCGATCGCCCTGGCCGTCCTCGCGTTCGTCTCTCTCACGCGCCCACGCCCGGTTGCGCCGTCGGTCGCTGCCCGGACCTGACGACCGCTCCGGGCCCGTCGGCTTCCGCAGGGTCACGGATGTGCGCCGCGGTCGAGGCCGAGCGTGGCGATGAGGTCTTCGTGGAGCTCGAACCAGACGCGATGGCAGGAGTCGATGTCGGTGCGGTCGACCCAGCCGCCCTCCCCGGCTGCTGTCCGTCGTCGTGCCGCGGTGAACCGGGTGTCGTACCCGCGGAAGCGGGTGAGGACGCCGCCGAGCCGGTCGGCGAGGGGGGTGAGGCCGTGCTCGACGGCGGCCAGCTCGTCGAGGACGGCGTCGTCCCACACGGGATCGGAGTGGTCGTTGGTGGCGAGCCGGTCGTGGGAGGTGGGCCGGAGCTGCCAGTCGGTGCACGCCCGCTGCAGACGGGCGTTCAGCGGGAGGAAGTCGCGATGGACGTCGCGCACCTCCTCCGCTCCGCCGACGCGAGCGAGCTCGGCCGCCAGCAGGCGCTCGTTCTCGGCTCGGCCGGACTCGGTCAACGACCAGCCGCTGAGGTCGGCGAAGGCCGCGTGCCGCACCCAGCCACGCGCCTCGGCGTCGCGCAGCATCTCGTCGGTCTCGGCCGCGTCGAGCTCGAAGCGGCCGGCGATCACGGGTGTGCCGGCGAACCCGATGATGCGCACGGCATGCAGCACCAGCAGGTCGGGCGCAGAGTCCCGCATCACGAGTCCGTCCCTCGTCGGACTGTCAGCCGGGTGTAGTGCTGCTGGCAGGCCTGCGGGGAGTTGAAGCCCATGGCCGCCGCGATCTGAGCCCAGGTCAGCCCCGCGCTGCGGGCGACGAACAGCAGGCCGTCCTCGAGTCCCTCGACCTCGGCGCGCGCGGCCGGCAGCAGGGCGAGTGCGCTGAGGAGGTCCTCGGGAGCCAGCTCGGCGGACCGCCGGAGTGCGAGCTGCACAAGGTCCACCGCCGACGCCGGGACGGGCGCGGGACGCCATGGGCGGTCACCGAGCCGGTCTGCTCCCAGGTCCAGGAGACGCTCACGCGCATCCTCCTCGTGCCGGGCCTGAGCCTGGTCGGCGTGGGCCGCCCGGGCGCCGTCGTCCTTGTCCTTCATGTCGCCGATCGTGCACAATCAACAGAACGTTGTCAACGATCCATTGAGGGGTGTCGAGGTGCTCGTTCAGCTCGTGGACGCCGTGGGCCGGACGTGTGGGGGCAAGGCGGGTGCGCTCGGCGCGCTGCTGCGGGCGGGGTTGCCGGTGCCTGAGGGCTTCGTCATCCCGTTCACCGCCTACCGCGCTGTCGTCCACGACCTGGACCTGGGGCGGCTCACCGGTGAGCCGGGCGGTGTCGACGCCGCTCGGCGGGCGATCGCGGCCCGCTCGTTCCCCGGCGACCTGCACGATGCCGTCGCACGCGCGCTCGAGGTGCTCGGCGATGTGGCGGTGGCCGTGCGGTCGTGGGCAGGGAACGAGGACACCGTGCGCACGTCGGCGGCCGGTCAGCACGAGAGCGTGCTCGCGGTGCAGGGCGTCGACCAGGTCGCCCACGCGGTCCGCACCTGCTGGGCGTCGCTGTACTCGCCGGGCGCGGTCGCCTACCGGGAGACCTCGGCCGACAGCCGGCCCGCTGAGGAGCCGGTGATGGGGGTCCTCGTCCAGCGCCAGGTGGACGCCGAGGTGTCCGGTGTCATGTTCACATCAGGTGGTCCGGACGACGTCACGGAGATCGAGGCGTCCTGGGGCCTCGGCCCCAGCGTCGTCGGGGGAACGGTCACGCCGGACGCCTACCGCGTCGCCGCGGACGGGGCGGTCACCCGCACCGTCGCGGACAAGGGGACCCGCCTGGATCGGCACGGGACGCGGCTCGTGACCAGTGACGTGCTGGCGTCCGACCGGGGCAGGCCGACTCTCGACGACGCCACTGCTGCGCGGCTCGCCAGGCTCGGGCAGTGCGTCGCTGTCGTGCTCGGCGGCGCGCAGGACATCGAGTGGGCGTTCGTCGACGGCCGCACCTGGCTCCTCCAGGCCCGGCCGATCACCGCGGCACTCCCACCGCCACGGTCGCCGTCCGCCCCAGGCGGCTCGCCCGCCACGCTCACGGGGACACCGGGCAGCCGCGGCACCGCGACCGGCACCGCGCGGGTCGTGCGCGGCCCCGATGACTTCGCCCGCGTGGTTCCGGGCGACATCCTCGTCTGCCCGTGGACCGACCCGGGGTGGACGCCCCTGCTGCGCATCGCCGCCGGCGTCGTCACCGAGACCGGAGGGGTGCTCTCGCACGCCGCGATCGTCGCCCGTGAGCACCGGATCCCCGCCGTCCTCGGCATCCCGGACGCGACGACGACGCTGCACGACGCCGCCACCATCACGATCGACGGCACAGCCGGGACGGTCACGACGCACGCGTGAGGACTGCCCATGGGAGCTCGACACCTCTACCTTGCTCGCCACGGCGCGGCCGACGCCTTCGGGGACCTCACCGACATCGGTCGCCGGCAGTCAGCCCTGCTGGGCGCGCGCCTTGCGCACATCCCCGTCGACGCCGTGTGGCACTCACCCCTGCCGCGCGCCGGCGCCAGCGCGCACGAGCTCGCGCGGCATCTGCCCGACGTGCCCGTGGCAGAGGCCGCCGAGCTGGTCGACCACGTGCCCTACGTCCCCGTTCCGGCCGAGACACCCCGGTCCTGGCTCGGCTTCTTCGACGGCTACGACGACGCCGAGGCCGGCTCCGGCCGCAGGACTGCGGACGCCCTGGTCGCCCGGTTCGCGAGGGGGGTGGACCCCGTCACGCAGGGCAGCGACACGCACGAGGTCCTGGTCACGCATGCCTACCCGATCGCCTGGCTGGTGCGGCATGCGCTGGACGCACCGCCGTCCCGCTGGCTCGGCTTGAACAGCGCGAACGCTGCCCTGACGGTGATCCAGTACCGCCCTGGCCTGCCGCCCACGCTCGTGATGTTCAACGACATGAGCCACCTGCCGGCCGAGCTGCGCTGGACCGGGTTCCCCACGGCGATCAGACCCTGAGTCGATGTGCGGGTGCGGGTGCGGGTGCGGCTTCTGCCTCCGCAGGGCCACCCTCCGTGCGACCATGACCGCATGAGCGGTTCCAAGGTCGCCATCGCAGCCGTCTTCGTCGTGATCGGAGTTGCGTCCATCCTCCTTGACCTCTGGTGGACGGCCATCGCGATGGCCATCGGCCTCGGCGGTGTGGTCGTCGAGGAGTGGAAGCGCCGCCGCTCGCCGGTCAGCGCAGCATCGACCCTGGATCGGGGAGGCAGATGAGCACCGCTGAACCCACCCCCACGGCAACGTTCCGCACAACCCTGTGGGCGAGCGGCGGGAACAACGTCGGCATCGTCGTGCCCGAGGACGTGGTGCTGGGCTTCGGCCGTGGCAAGCGCGTCCCGGTGATCGTGACGATCGACGGCGGCTACACCTACCGCAGCACGATCGCGTCGATGGGCGGGCAGCTCCTTCTGTCCTTCAACGCCGAGACCCGGGCGGCGACAGGCCGAGGCGCGGGCGACGAGATCGAGGTGACGCTGGCCGTCGACGACACCCCGCGCGTGGTCGAGGTCCCTGCTGCCCTCGCCGAGGCGTTGCACCGTGACCCTGCCGCCGCCGAGGCGTGGGCCCGGCTCTCGTACAGCAAGCAGCGGGCGCACGGGCTGTCGGTCGAAGGCGCCAAGTCCGCCGAGACGCGCGACCGCAGGGTGCAGAAGGTGCTGGCCGAGCTCTCAGCCGGTTGAGCACCGCCCGGGGCCGCGGCGGAGCCGACCATGTGGTGCGTGAACCCCGGGAACACCGCGTGTGCGGGGGCAGTCGTCATCCGTCTCTCGGCGACGGGCGGGCACGAGAAGGCTCTTCGCGTGCGAGGCGCAGCGCTGCCCACGCCAACGCCGCGCCGATGAGGGCGCCGATCGTGTTGGACAACCAGTCGTTGGTGGAGCAGGAGCGCCCGAGCCCGGTTGCGAGGGCTTGGATCACCTCGATCGCGGCCGACAGCCCGGTGCCGGCGACCAGAGCCAGGAGCGGACGCCGTAGCAGCACCCCTGCCAGCAGCACCGGGGCCACGAAGAGCACCACGTTGGCCGCCAGCTCGACCCGTCCCGGTGTCGGCAGCATCCACGCCAGCTCGCACCGTTCGTCTACCTCCCGGCTGGTGGGTGCCAGGGTGAGGGCGACCACGGGCAGCAGTGCGACAGCGAGCAGAGCCAGGGCCAGGGGTCGTCGAGCGGTCAACCACCGGCCCACGAAGGGCCCGACCACGACGAGCAGGGCCAGCGCACTCGGCGACAGCCACGGGTGGACGACCAGGGTCGTGCTGATCATGGCTTCCCTTCATGCGACCGCGTCGGCGTCGGTCACAGGAGTGGAGGTGGGGGAGTCGAACCAGCCGGAAGCCTAGTGGAGCGATCGGCCGAGCCGGCCCAGGGAGCGGCTGAGCTCCTGGCGGGAAGGTCACCCGAGGCAGCTGACGTCCGGGCGCTGCGGGCGCGGATCCCCTGCTCACCCATCGCACGCGCGTTGTTGCGCGTCTTCGAGCAGGACGAGAAGACCCTCCACCATGCCTACCGCAAGTGGCGGGGCCCGCACTGGACGTTGACCTGCCTCGCCTTGATCGACTACCCGCCCGGCGACGAGGCGTTGCGGTCGCTGGTGCGCCGCGTTCACGACTGGTTCTTCTCCGAGCACTTCCTGGAGCCGCCCCTGACGGTGACCTACCCGGGCCAGGACGACCGGGTCCGCCACTGTGCCTCGATGGACGGCAACGCGATCCGGACCGGATCCACTACCCCATCCAGTTCTACGACGTGCTGTTCGCCCTGCAGGTGATGGCTGAGCTGGGACGGATCGGCGACCCGCGATGTGCCGATGCGCTGGCCCCGCTGGAGTCCAAGCTGCTCCCCGACGGCGGCTTCCCGCCGGAGGTACCGAACGCTCCCGTCGCCGATCGCGTGGTCAGCCGCCACAGCTATGCCGAATGGGGCCCGTCCGGCCGGTTCCGCAGCAACCCACTGGTCAGCCTCGCGGCGCTGGGCGTGCTCAAGGCGGCCCCCCTGCGGAGCGGGTGACAACGGGCGGCGAGCGCTGATCGGGGCCGAGGGCAGCGAGGGGCCCCACGGCGACCGGGCCCCAGACCGCGATGAAGCGATCACGTCGGCAAGGCGCTGCACACGCAGGTTGTGCGCCCAGACCGACAGGTTGTGCCACGCCCGACCACCGGTGTTCCTGCTGCTGCTTGAGTCAGGACCGGCGCCCCGACAACGACCGTCCAGCCAGCCGCTGAAGTGCCCGAGCACCCAGGTGCACTGGCCGGACGCGCTGTCGGGAGCTCCGAACCAGCAGCAAGCAGGCACCCCGGACAAGGGCGCGCACCACGGCGTAGCCGAGGCGAGCGGCCTCCCCGATCAGGGTCGTGACGGCATGACCGGACGCACGAGCGGACAGGTGACACCACCTCGTCCGTTCGTCGTCCGGAGGCAGTCATCGGTCCCCGACACTCAATGAGGAGAGAGCGATGAAGCTTGACCAGATGACGTCACCGGGAGCGGGCCGATGAGGCGCCTGCCCACCGCTGGAGCAGCGGCCCTCGCCGGTCTCACAGCCATCGCCCTGACAGGCTGCACGGCGAGCTCGCCGGCGCCCGAACCCACGACGGCGGACAGCTACGTCGAGCGCGAGGTCACCGACGGCACCACCACGTTCATGGTCGTCGACAACCCCGGTGACGGTGCGACCCTGTCGTACGGCGTCGACAGCGGCATCACGCTGCTGGAGGAGGACATCGACGGCGCGACCTACGCGTTCAAGGACATGAACGCCAATGCCGAGCTCGACGTCTGGGAGGACTGGCGGGAGTCGGACGAGGCGCGCGCCGCCGACCTCGCGTCCCAGCTGACCGTCGAGCAGATCTCCGGGCTGATGCTGTTCAGCTCGCACGAGCGGTCGCCGGCCGACGGCCTCACCGACGCGCAGGAGACCTACCTGTCCGCGGACAAGCTGCGCAACGTGCTCAACGCGGGCGGCTCCGACGTGACGGAGAACGTCACCTGGGTCAACGCGATGCAGGCGTACGTCGAGTCGATCGCCACGGCGGACGAGCCGTACATCCCGGCGAACTTCAGCTCGGACCCGCGCTCCGAGGCACAGTCGGGCTCCGCCTACATCGAGACCGGCGCGGGGGTCTCGCTCTGGCCGTCGGTGCTGGGCCTCGCCGCGACCTTCTCCCCGGAGACGGTCGAGGAGTTCGGACGCGTCGTCTCTGACGAGTACCGCGCGCTGGGCATCTCGAACGCCCTGAGCCCGCAGATCGACCTCGCGACCGAGCCGCGCTGGCTTCGCGTGGCCGGCACGCTCGGGGAGAACCCCGAGCTGGCCGCCGAGCTGGCTGCCGCATACGTCACGGGCTTCCAGGGCACCTACGACGAGGACGGCACCAACCTGGGCTTCGGCGAGGACAGCGTGCCCACCACCATCAAGCACGCACCGGGCGACGGTGCGGGCGAGGGTGGCCGCGAGTCGCACACCAACGTAGGCAAGTACGCGATCCCGGGTGAGGGTCTCGACGACCACGCGTCCGTGTTCGCCGCCGCGACGGACTCGCTCGCGATGATGACCGCGTACTCGATCATGCTGGACGAGGACGGCAACCCCGTCGCCGGGGACCAGGTCGTGGGCACCGCGTACAACACCGAGCTCATGCGCATGATCCGTGAGGACATCGGCTTCGAGGGCGCGATCGTCACCGACTGGGCCGTCATGACGGGCATGACCGACGAGGGCGCCTTCCTCGGCACCGCGTGGGGCGCCGAGAGCATGACCCCCGTGGAGCGCTACTTCACGGTCCTGAAGAACGGCATCGACATGTTCGGCGGCGTCAACACCTCCGAGTTCATCCTCGAGGCCTACGACATGTGGCAGGCGGAGTTCGAGGCCGGCAACGTCGACGTCGACGCCGACACCCGGTGGGCCGAGTCCGGCACCCGCATCCTCACGATGTACTTCGCGCCCGGCCTGTTCGACACGCCGTACGTCGACCTCGAGGAGTCCCTGGCGACGGTCGGCTCGGCCGACAAGATCGAGGCTGGTTTCAACGCCCAGCTCGAGTCCGTCGTGATGGTGAAGAACGACGGCACGATCGCCGAGGCGGCGGAGGGTGACTGGTCGGACAAGACCGTCTACATCCCGCACACCTACGACGTGGGCGCGGCCAGCCTGTTCGGCCCCGCGACCTACACCGAGGGGCCGTCGCTGAGCGTCGAGGCGGCCGAGCAGATCTTCGGCACCGTCATCACCGACACCGTCGAGCTCGACGCGGAGGGCAAGGTCGTCTCGGCGACAGCCCCCGACCTGTCCGACGTCGACCTGGTGCTCGTCGGCCTGCGCTCGCCGAACAACGGCAACCCGTTCACCGCGTCCGGCCAGGACGCCGCGACCGGTCAGTGGTACCCGCTGTCGCTGCAGTGGGCGCCGTACACCGCTGACGGCGCGAACGTGCGCACGACCTCGATCGGTGGCGACATCCTCGCGGACGGCACGAAGGAGAACCGGTCCTACTTCGGCAACACCTCGCGGATCTCGAACGAGGCGGACATCCACGCGTTCGAGCGTGCGGTCGCTGCGATCGAGGCCTCCGGGAAGGACATCCCGATGATCACCGTCGTCAAGGCGAACAACCCGGTCGTCCCGGCCGAGTTCGAGGCTGCTTCGGACGCGGTTCTGGTCGGATTCGGCGTGAGCGACCTCGCGACGCTCACGGTCGCGGCGGGTCTGCACGAGCCCCAGGGGCGACTGCCGATCGGCTTCCCGCTCGACATGGACGCCGTCGAGGCACAGTCGGAGGGCGTCGGGCAGGACATGACGACCTATGTCGACGCCGCCGGCAACGACTGGACGTTCGGCTTCGGCCTGAACTACGCGGGGTCCATCGCGGAGTAGCCGACGCGAGCACCAGGTGGTGGCCGGCGGCACACACCGCCGGCCACCACCCCGGGCACCGGACCGGCGGATCTCACCGCCACCCGTGCGCACCACCGGCCGCGGGGTTGGCCCGCAGCCAGATCACAGAAGGAGCAGATGTGAAGACGAACACGATGCTGACCACCGGCCTCGGGCTGCTGGTCGCCGTCACCGGTGCCTTCGGGCTCACCGCGTGCTCCAGCGACGACGGCGGCTCGGGGAGCTCCTCCGAGAGCACCCAGGTGGACGTCGACGTCGCGGAGGACCTCGAGAACGCCCGGCAGGCGGTCGCCGACGCGCTGGCCGAGGACGACAGCTGGGCCCAGATCATGCTGGCGAGCGACGTCGAGGCGCCGACGGTCAAGTACGGGCTGCTGGTCGTGCCCTACTCCTCCTCGGATGCCGCCGCCCGCGTGCAGGGGACCATCACGATCACCGACGGCGAGTACACGATCGACGCCGAGTCGGCTGCCACGGGTCAGACGTGGAAGATCGACCAGGACGGCACGATCACCGAGGTCTCCGAGTAGTCGTCCCGGGGAAGCTTCGCGCCGGCGACGGTCCGTGCCACAGAACCGACTGATCAGGCAGCAGCGGCGAACGATCCCGATCCCGCCTGATCCCTGATCGCCGGCCCGCACTCAAGGAGAGATGTAGTGAACGCCAGACCGAAGAAGAGCGCCGAGCGCGTGAAGACGCCGATGTCGAACAAGAAGTACCTGTCGATCTGGATCCCCGTGCTCGCCACGGTGACCGTGCTGGTCGTCGTCGCGAACGTGGCGCTCGTCGTCGCCGGCGGATGGGTCGCGTCCCAGTTCGGATCCGGCACCTACACCTTCACGAACACGGACGAGTCCGCGGACTGGGCCACCGAGTACTACTCCTCGGACTTTGCGAGCATCGACGAGGTCGACGAGGCGGCCAAGGGTCTCGTCGAGGAGATCGCCGGTGCCGGCATCGTCCTGGCGAAGAACGAGGCGGGCGCGCTGCCCCTCGCTCCGAGCTCGCGGGTCACGATGCTCGGCCGTGCGGCGGCTGACCCGGTCTTCGGCGGCTCCGGCTCCGGCTCGGTCGACACCAACTCCGCGGTGACCGCCCGCGGTGGGCTCGAGAACGCCGGCTTCGAGGTCAACGACCAGGTCTTCGCCGCTATCGAGGCCTTCGCGGACGAGAACCGGCGCGGCTACATCGAGATGGACAACCCCGAGGCGTCGACCTACACCATCGGCGAGCTTCCCATCGGCGAGTACGAGGCGCAGTCGGCCTCGTTCGCGCAGTACCCCGACGCCGCCGTCGTCTACATCGGTCGCCCGGGTGGTGAGGGTGGCGACCTCACGCAGGACATGACGGACTGGGACGAGAACGCCGAGGACGGGCAGCACCAGCTCGAGCTGAACAAGGACGAGCGGGACCTCATCGCCCTGGCGAAGGCCTCCTTCGAGACCGTCGTCGTCGTGGTCAACTCCTCGACGACCATCGAGATGGGCCTGCTCCAGGACGACCCCGAGATCGACGCGATCCTGCTGGCCGGCTCTCCGGGCGCGACGGGCTTCAACGCGCTCGGGAGCATCCTGACCGGTGACGTGAACCCGTCGGGTCGCACCGCCGACCTGTGGGCCGCGGACTTCACGGCCGACCCCACCTTCGTCAACGTCGGCGGGTTCGTCTACGACAACATCGAGGCGTCCTACCCGGTCTCGGCCGTCGAGAGCGCGACCTCCAACGCGACGGTGACGTCCGACGCGCCGTTCGTGAACTATGCCGAGGGCATCTACTTCGGCTACCGGTACTACGAGACCGCGGCGGCCGAGGGCTTCATCGACTACGACGAGGCCGTCGTCTACCCGTTCGGGTACGGGCTCGGCTACACGGACTTCTCCTGGGAGGTCCTCGGCACCGAGGCCGGTGACGTGGACGGCGCCATCTCCGTGACGGTCGAGGTCACCAACACCGGCGACGTCGCCGGCAAGGACGTCGTCGAGCTGTACTACGCCGCGCCGTACACCGCCGGCGGTATCGAGAAGGCCGAGGTGGTGCTCGGCGGCTTCGACAAGACCGGCCTGCTCGAGCCCGGCGCGAGCGAGACAGTGACGATCGACCTCGCCGTCGAGGACATGGCGTCCTACGACCACCTGGTCAACCAGGCGTACGTCCTCGAGGCGGGCGACTACACCATCAGCCTGCGCACCGACTCGCACACCGTCGCCCCGGGCACGGAGCCGATCGACTACACGGTCGACTCCGACGTGGTCTACGCCGGCGACGACCACCGATCGACGGATCTGGCCGAGGTCACCAACCAGTTCGACGACGTCTCGGCCCAGTTCAGCTCCGAGCCGACGGAGGGCAAGGTCCTGTCGATGTCGCGAGCGGACTTCGCCGGCACCTTCCCGATGGCGCCCACGCAGGATCTCTACGTCGCGAGCGAGGCCGTCGTGGACGGGTTCGCCGCCTGGGACACCGACGCGGCGGCCGAGGCGTTCGAGGGCGAGATGCCCACGACCGGCGCGCGGTCGGAGCTGGCTCTCGTCGACCTGCGCGGCCTGCCGAAGGACGACCCGCAGTGGGACGAGCTGCTCGACTCGCTCTCGGTCGGTGACATGACCGGCATGCTGCTCAACGGCGCGTACCAGACGGCCGCGATCGGCTCGATCGCCAAGCCGCAGACGGTGGAGCCGGACGGGCCGGCGGGCTTCTCCTCCTTCATCAACTCCTCGATCAACGGCGTGGCCTACCCGTCGCAGTTCCTCATCGCGCAGACCTGGGACACCGACCTGGGCGCCGCGATGGGCGCGATGCTCGGGAACGAGGCGCTGCACAAGGGGATCAACGGCTGGTACGCACCGGCGGCCAACCTGCACCGGTCCCCGTTCGGCGGCCGCAACTTCGAGTACTACTCGGAGGACCCGTTCCTCTCGGGCTCGATGCTGACCTCGGTCGCCAACGGGGCGGCGGAGAAGGGCGTCTACACGATGCTCAAGCACTTCGCGCTCAACGAGCAGGAGACGAACCGCGTCAACAACGGCATCGCCACCTGGGCGACCGAGCAGACCATCCGTGAGGTGTACCTCAAGCCGTTCGAGATGGCCGTCAAGGGCATCTCCATGGACGTCTCGTACGTGTCGGACGAGAACGGCACGATCTCGCAGACGACGATCGGGGCGGGCGGCGTCATGAGCTCGTTCAACCGGATCGGCGCCACGTGGACCGGTGGTTCGACGCCGCTCATGACGAACGTGCTCCGCGAGGAGTGGGGCTTCGAGGGCTTCGCGATCTCCGACTTCAACCTGTACCCCTACATGAACCCGAACCAGGGCATCAGCGCGGGGACGGACCTCACCCTGACGTTCCAGCCGTCGAAGTCCTTCGGGGACACCACGTCGGCCAAGGCGGTCAGCGACATCCGGAACGCGACCCACAACATCCTGTTCACGGTCACCAACTCCAACGCCATGAACGGGCTCGCCCCGGGCGCGACGGTCACCTACACGCCACCGGTCTGGGTGTACGTCCAGATCGTGACCTCGGTGGTCCTCGGGCTCCTGGTGGCCTTCGGCGGCTTCATGGTGTGGCGCCGGGTGCGCCGCAACCGAGCCGGCATCCCGGTCGTCGGCACCACACCGCGCTTCGCCCCGGCGGACCAGCCCACGGCGAACGACTAGTCACCGTGACCGGCTAGCCGGGATGTCAGGCCCGCACGTGCGGGCGCGACATCCCGGTGTCCACCGACCCGCTCCACCGTCCGCACAGGAAGAGGCACCCCATGTCCGACGAGCTGACCTTGCTCGAGAAGGCAGCGCTGCTCAGCGGCGCGAGCGTGTGGGAGTCCCGTGCGGTGCCGCGCCTGGGCATCCGCTCGCTCACCCTCTCCGACGGCCCGCACGGGATCCGCAAGCAGGTCGGGTCCTCCGACCACCTGGGGATCAACGACTCGGTGCCGGCCACCTGCTTCCCGACGGCCGCGACGGTCGCCAACTCCTGGGACGTCGAGCTCGCGGCCCAGGTCGGCGAGGCGCTCGGCGCCGAGGCCGTGAGCATGGGCGTCGACGTCGTCCTGGGGCCCGGCCTGAACATCAAGCGCAGCCCGCTGTGCGGACGCAACTTCGAGTACTTCTCCGAGGACCCCTACCTCTCGGGCATGATGGCCGCCGGCTACGTGCGCGGGATCCAGTCGCAGGGCGTGTCAGCTTGTCCCAAGCACTTCGCGGCGAACAGCCAGGAGCTGCGCCGGATGGCCAGCGACTCCGTGCTCGACGAGCGCACGCTGCGTGAGATCTACCTCACCGCGTTCGAGATCGTCGTTCGTGAGGCCCAGCCCAAGGCCCTGATGTCCGCCTACAACAAGGTGAACGGGACCTACGCGCACGAGAACGCCCACCTGCTGCAGGACATCCTGCGCGACGAGTGGGGCTTCGACGGTGCGGTCGTCTCCGACTGGGGCGGGTCCAACGACGCCGTCGCGGCCGCCCGCGCCGGCGGGACGCTGGAGATGCCCTCGCCCGGTCTGGACTCCGCCCGGCAGCTGCTCGCCGCGGTCGAGCAGGGCCGACTCACCGAGGCCGTGCTGGACGCCCGCGTCGCTGAGGTGCGCGGCCTGGTCGAGCGGATCGATCCGTCGCTGACCCGCGCCGTCGACGCCGAGGCCCATCACGCGCTCGCCCGCCGGGTCGCCGAGGCGAGCCAGGTCCTGCTCAAGAACGCCGACGCGACCCTGCCCCTCGCCGCCGGTACGCGGGTCGCAGTGATCGGGGACTTCGCCGAGACGCCGCGCTACCAGGGTGCGGGCTCCTCGCAGGTCAACCCGACGCGCCTGACGACCGCGCTCGAGGCGATCGGCGCCTCGCCGCTGGAGATGGTGCGCTACGCGCAGGGCTTCCGGCGCACGGGGGGTGTCGATGACGCGCTGGTCGCGGAGGCCCTCGATGCGGCGGCGTCGGCCGAGGTCAGCCTGGTCTACCTGGGCCTCGACGAGACGAGGGAGTCCGAGGGCAACGACCGCACCCACCTGCGACTGGCCGACAACCAGGTCGCGCTGCTCGCAGCGCTGCGCAAGGTCGCCGGCCGGGTCGTCGTCGTGCTGGCGGCAGGCTCGGTGGTCGAGATGCCGTGGCTGGAGCACGTCGACGCGCTGGTCCACGGCTACCTCGGCGGGCAGGCGGGCGCCGAGGCGACCGTCAACGTGCTCACCGGTGCCGTCAACCCGTCGGGTCGGCTCGCCGAGACGTATCCCATCCGCCTCGAGGACACTTCCAGCCACAGCTACTTCCCGGGCGAGCACGAGACGGCCGAGTACCGCGAGGGCCTCTACGTCGGCTACCGCTACACCGAGTCCACCGGCACAGCGACCCTCTTCCCCTTCGGCTTCGGCCTCGGCTACACGACGTTCGCCTACGCCGACCTCACGCTCGACGGCACGGGCGCCACGTTCACGGTCCAGAACACGGGTGAGCGCGCGGGAGCCGAGGTGGCCCAGCTGTACGTGGGCCGACGGCTCCCGATCGGGGTGCACCGCCCGGCCCGGGAGCTCAAGGGCTTCCGCAAGGTCCAGCTCGAGCCGGGGGAGAAGGCGGTCGTCACCATCCCGTTCGACCGCTACACCTTCCGTCACTTCGACGCCGACCAGAGCCGGTGGCAGGTCGAGTCCCGTGCGGTCGAGATCGCGGTGGGGCCTCATGTCGCCGACCTGCCGCTGACCGCCGTGCACCAGCTCGCGGGGGCGCCGAGGGTGGACCGCCGGGATCTGCCGTCGTACCAGGGCGGGACGGTGACGCAGGTGTCGGATGCCGAGTTCACCGCCCTGCTGGGTCGCGGGCTGCCGGCGCCCGCGTCGACCGGCCCCTTGGGCGTCAACTCGCCGCTGCTCGCGATGCACGGCGCGCGCAGCCCGTTCGCCCGCCTCGCCGCGCGAGTGCTCCGGGGACTCATCTCGCGCTCGATGCGCAAGGGCAGGCCTGATCTCAACCTGCTCTTCCTCTACAACATGCCGTTCCGCGCCATGGCCAAGATGACCAACGGCGTCGTGAGCACAGAGATGGTCGCGTCCATGGTCACGATCGTCAACGGCCGGTTCCTCAGGGGTACCGGAGCGCTGATCGCGGGCTACGTCCGAGGCAGGCGCACGACGCGGCGGCTCGCCGCCGAGCTCGCCCGTATCCCGAACTCCGCCCGCTAGCCCCCCACACGAGAGCGACGACCACGATGTTCAAGCCCATCACGCAGGCCTGGCGCCGGCTCGAGGAGAAGCGCCCCGGCACCGCGCAGTTCCTCATGTTCTTCCTGCTCAGCAACGGGGTCACCGTGCTGCAGCTGGCGCTGATGCCGATCTTCAAGGGTCTCTTCAACCAGACCGGGCTGGTCGACACCGACTTCCAGGTGCTGGCGGTGGGCACGCAGGTCGACGGCTCGCAGTACTTCGTCTTCGACTACCCGGCAGGGGAGCTCCCTCTCGGCGGAGGGGGCCTGGCCTACTTCCTCGCCGTCCAGGTCACCATCGGCATCGCGCAGATCATCAACTTCTTCGCCCAGCGCAGCATCACGTTCAAGGCGAACAACTCGTTGGGCAAGGCGGCGATGTGGTACGTCGTCGCCTACATCCTCATCACCTTCGGCGCGGCGGCGGCCCAGGGCTTCTACAAGGCACCGATCTACGACCTGCTCATGGACACCTGGGGGCTGGGTGGCACGGGTGAGACGATCGCGGACATCGTCACGATGATCATCAACAGCGCGATCGCGTTCTGGATCTTCTTCCCGATCTTCAAGGTGATCTTCAAGCAGGTGCCCGAGGGGCAGGACGACGACCAGCGCGACCGCCAGGCCGGGGTCGAGGTCACCCCGGATGCGCTGCCCCGATGAGTACCCTTCGGCCGGTGGTCACCTTGTCCGTCGTCGTGCCGTGCTACAACTCGGCCGACTACATGCGTCGCTGCGTCGACTCGCTGCTCCTGGGGGGCGGTCCCGAGGTCGAGGTCCTCATCGTGGATGACGGCTCGCACGACGCCACGGCCGAGGTCGCCGACGAGTACGAGGCCCGGTTCCCCGGCAGGGTGCGCGCGGTGCACAAGCCCAACGGCGGGCACGGATCGACGATCAACGTGGGCCTGGAGCTCGCCAGGGGGCGCTACTTCAAGGTCGTCGACTCGGACGACTGGGTCGACGTGGAGGCCTTCGCCGAGCTGGTGTCCACCCTTCGTCGGCTCGGGGCGGCCGACGAGCGCGTCGACATGGTGCTCAGCAACTTCGTGTACGAGAAGGAGGGGCGCGGCACGAAGCGGGCCGTCCGGTTCCGCCGGGCGCTGCCTCGTGGACGGGTCTTCGGCTGGGACGAGGTGCGCCGGCTCCGCAAGACCCAGTACTTCCTCATGCACTCGATCGTCTACCGGACAGGTCTGCTGCGTGAGGTCGAGCTCCGCCTGCCCGAGCACACCTTCTACGTGGACAACATCTTCGCGTACATGCCGCTCGCGTCGGTGCAACGGATGTACTACCTCGACGTCGACCTCTACCGGTACTCCATCGGGCGGGCCGGTCAGTCGGTCGCCGAGCAGGTGATGATCGGCCGGCTCGACCAGCAGCTGCGGGTCAACCGGATGATGATGGAGCACGTCGCGCGCACGGTCCCGCCGGGGCACCCGGCGTACCGCTACATGACGCACTACCTGGAGATCGTCTGCGCGGTGTCCTCGACGCTGCTGCTGCGCTCGGGTACGGACGCGGCTCTGGCGGCCAAGGAAGCCTTGTGGCGGGGAATCCGTGTGGAGGACGCGCCGCTGCACCGTCGCCTGCGGCGCAGCGCCCTCGGGCAGATCACCAACCTCCCGGGTCGGCACGGACGCAGGGTGACGCTCGCGGCCTACCGTGCGGCCCAGTGGCGCGTCGGCTTCAACTGAGCGCGCCGGGCACCGGGATCAGCACCCGGACAGTGAACCAGCCGTCCTCGGCGTGGACCGTCAGCGTCCCGCCGTACTGCTCGGACACGTGCCGGATGTTCCGCAGCCCGTAGCCGTGGTGCAGGCTGCCGGCGTCCTTCGTGCTCCGTGGAAGGCCGTCCTCGAAGGTCAGGGTGCCCTCGTAGTAGTTCTCGAAGCGCAGCATGACCAGCGAGTCCTGGCGGTGGACCGCCACCCGGAGCAGGCGGCGCTCGGGGTCGGGCAGGGAGACGGCCGCCTCGATGGCGTTGTCCAGCGCGTTGCCGACCAGCGCCGCGACATCCATCGGCGACATGAAGTCCAGCGCCGCACCGTCGGCCACGCACGTCAGGGTGATCCCCAGGTCGGCGCAGGCGGCGCTCTTGGTGGTCAGGATCGTGTCGAGCACGATGTTGCCGGTCTCGACCCGGGTGTCGTAGGGCCGGATCGAGTCCTCGAGCTGGTCGAGGTAGGTCGCGCGCGCGTCGGCGCTGCTCTCGGCCCGGATCGCGTTGATGTAGTGCTTGAGGTCGTGGTACTTGCGGTTGACCACGTCGATGTTGTTCCTGGCCTGCAGGTACTGCTCGTGCTGGGAGTGCAGCAGGCGATCCATCGCCTCGACCTCGGCGGCACGTCGCAGCTCGAGCCGCTGACCCTGCTGGGCGTAGAGCGCGACGTACCCGGCGAGGTCGACCAGCGTCCGGATGTAGAAGATCTCCGGCCCGAGGCGCCCACTGAACGGCGTGCTCGTGCTCAGGAAGCTGATGTTGCTGATCAGGAAGGTGATCACGGCGATCGCCGCGGCGCTGAGCACGCCGCGAGCGTCGACGTCGAACGGTTGGTCGACGGGGAAGTGGCGCCGCTCGATGCCGTACGCGGCAGCGAACGCAGCGCCGTACACGATCATGAGCAGGGCCACGTGCTGGAGCGAGGGATCAGCGGGCGCGGCGAAGAAGTACGAGTGGAGCTGCCACTGGAGGGACGCCACGAGCTCGGCGAGCACGAAGGCGCGCGCGACGAAGTACCCGGCGTTGAGGGCGGAGACGTCGGCGCACACGGCGATGAGCAGGTACATCGCGGCCACCGCGAGAGCCATCCCGACCACCCACAAGGCGATCGGCAGCGTCCCAGCGAGCAGCTGCACCGCGACGAGGGCGCCGAGCCCGAGGCCGGCAGCGAGGGCCAGCCGTGCGGGGGACAGTCGCTTGCGGATCAGCAGCACGTAGACCATGCACGCCGACCACTCGGCAAGGGCCGTGTACAGCCGGGGGATGTCGGGCAGCACGTCCTCGATCACGGTGTGCGTCCGCCCACGTGGTCGGTGAGCGCCTGGAGAAAGGCGCGGCGGCGCGGTCGGCTGACCTGGAGCTCCGCACCGCCGAGCATGACCGAGCTCGTCGCGTTCACCCCGGTCACGTGCCGCAGGTTGACCAGGTAGCAGTTGTTGCTGCGAAAGAAGCCCTTGTCCGCGAGCTGGGAGTCGAAGGCCTTCAACGTCCCGGTCAGGGCGTAGGTGCGATCGACGCCGTGGACGACGATCCGGTGCCGGATGCTCTCGATGTAGACGATGTCGGCGAGGTCCACCCGGGCCATGCCGGTGCCGACGGCGAGCATGATCCAGTCGCCCTGGGAACGACGCGTCCGCTCGATCGAGCGGCGGAGCTCCTGGGAGAACGCGAAGTACGGCACCGGCTTGAGCAGGAAGCTCAGGGCGTCGACCTGGTAGCCCTTGATCGCGTACTGCGCCATGTTGGTGATGAAGACGAGCACCACGTCGGCGTCCAGCGTGCGGATGTGCCGGGCGGCCTCGAGCCCGTCGAGATGGGGCATCTCCACGTCGAGGAAGATGATGTCGAATGCGGCCTGGTAGCCCTCGACGACGTCGCGCCCGTCCGGAAACGTCCGGACGGCGAACGTCACGTCGTGCTCGGTCTCGAACCTGCGCAGGTGTGCGAGGATCTGGGCTGTCGCGGCCGGGTCGTCCTCGACGACACCGATGCGGATCACCTGGGGCACAGCTCACTCCTCGGGCCTCGGCACCGGGCTGAGCAGTACGGTGCTGGGCAGTACGGTACGGCGTCGAGGGCGCCGTCGAACCCACGGCCTGTGCGCGTCGCTCGACCGGCGCGCGACCACTCGTGCACCGGGCGCGGCCCCAGGAGGTGGATGTGAGCGACATCGTCGTCGTCGGTGCCGGGCTGTTCGGGCTGACGGTCGCCGAGCGCATGGCGGACCGTGGCCTGGACGTCGTGATCGTGGACCGCCGGACCGAGATCGGGGGCAATGCCTACAGCTCGTTCGACCCGGCCACGGGCATCGAGGTGCACCGGTACGGCTCGCACCTGTTCCACACGTCGAACGAGCGGGTGTGGGCGTACGTCAATCGCTTCACGGAGTTCACCTCCTACCAGCACAGGGTGTGGACGACGCACCGCGGCGAGGTGTACCCGCTGCCGATCAACCTCGGGACCATCAACCAGTTCTTTCGCGCCGCCATGGGGCCGGACGCCGCGCGCGCTCTCATCGCCGAGCAGGCGGCCGAGCTCGGCGGGCACGAGCCGACCAACCTCGACGAGCGCGGCATCTCGCTGGTGGGGCGGCCGCTGTACGAGGCGTTCATCCGGGGGTACACCGCCAAGCAGTGGCAGACCGATCCGACGCTGCTCCCGGCGTCGGTCATCGCACGCCTGCCCGTCCGGTTCACCTACGACAACCGCTACTTCGACGACACCTACCAGGGCCTGCCGGTCGACGGGTATTGCGCGTGGTTCGAGCGGATGGTCGACCACCCGAGGATCGACGTGCGCCTCGGCACCGACTTCTTCGACACCTCCCAGCCGATCCACCGCGGGGCTGTCGTCGGCCAGGTCCCGGTGGTGTTCACCGGCCCGGTGGACGGGTACTTCGACCACGCCGCGGGCAGGCTCGGCTGGCGCACGCTCGACCTGGAGGAGGAGACCCTGGCCACCGGCGACCACCAGGGAACCGCCGTCATGAACTTCGCCGACGAGGACGTCCCGTACACGAGGGTCCACGAGTTCCGGCACCTGCACCCGGAGCGCGAGCACGCTACCGATGCGACGGTGATCATGCGCGAGCGCTCACGCTTCGCGGATCCGGGGGACGAGCCGTACTACCCCATCGGCACCCCGGTCGACCGGGAGCGGCTCGCGACCTACCGCGAGATGGCGGACGGCGAGACGGGGGTGCACTTCGGCGGGAGGCTCGGCACGTACAAGTACCTGGACATGCACATGGCGATCGCCGCCGCGCTCACGCTGGTCGACAACCAGCTGGCTGGACGTCCCTGACCCCGAGTGGCCACGTACTGCCGCTAGGGTCACGGGTTGTCGGCCCGGTACCCGAGACGCACGGCCGTCGTCATCGCCGCGGACAGCAGCCCGTGCAGGTTGGCGATCGTCTTGGGGGAGAGGCCCCTCTTCATCGCGCGCACCCACCCGGCCACCTGCCGGTGGGTCACCGCCGAGACTGTCGGCCCGGGCCGACGCCAAAGTCGGCGATCCGCGAGGCCTCGTCGGCCCGCCCGGCGGCGGCCTCGATGAGCTCGCGTGCCGCGCGGGCATCCCGCTCGTCGTCGTGGGTCAGCGAGGTCTGGCGCCCGGTGTCCGGGTCGCGTCAGAGCACCGCGAACGAGCGCGTCCCATCGGCCCGTCGCCGCTCCCGGATGCTCGCCACAACACAAGAAGTTGGCCCCCGCGTCAACGGACGGCCCTGCGTGTCCGCGGGTCAGACCACGCGTCCGCTGCCGATGGCGAACTCGAGGGCTCGGCCCCGACCCGCGAACGCGGCCCGTCGGTCAACGGTCGGTTCCAGCACCTCGTCGGCGAACATCCCGGTGCCCGGCGTGTCGTATGTCCGAGCAGCGTGCACGTCCCAGATGTCTTCCTGTCGCATGTCAGCCACATTGGCACGAGGGCGTTGGCCGATCGAGCGGATGTGCGAGCCCAGGCGCTGAAGAACGGCCGCCACCCTCCCCAGCGCGAGGGAGGACGGCCTTCGCCCCCCCGCGCCGATACGGTGGGGTGTCTGGGTGACGCCACCTTTGGAAGGAATCGGCGATGAGCACAGCGGGTACCGGATCGCCGAAGATCCCGCCGCCGTGGTTCGTGCACACGGCCTGGCGCGCTCATCGAGCGCTCTACCGACTCAGTGGCGGCCGCTTCCTGTGGACAACGTCGAACAAGCGAGGCTGGGGTGCCCTGCGTCTGACGACGATCGGGCGGAAGTCCGGGCAAGAGCGCAGCGTCATCCTGGGCTACCTCGAGGACGGCCCGGACCTCGTCATTCTCGCGATGAACGGCTGGGACGAGGGGCATCCCTCTTGGTGGCTCAACCTCGAGGCCCACCCCGATGCCGTCGCTCAGTTGTCCGGCCAGCGTCCGCGCCTGGTGCGCGCGCACGCGGCGGACGGTGAGCAGCATGACCGGCTGTGGCAGAGCTGGGTCGCGGTCGATCCGCAGCTCGAGGCCTTCGCCGCCCGGCGGGCGACAGAGACGCCCGTGGTCGTCCTCGAACCGCGCGAGGGGGCCGCTTAGGGCCGGCGGGGGATGATCCAGCTACTCGCCGGCCAGCGTGCGCTCTGGGAGCTCCGACGTGGTCGAAACAGCCACCGGACGGAAGCCACGCGCGATCATCCAGACCGCCAGCACCATCTCCTGCACGGCAAGGGGCATGAACATCGCGACCTGCTCGGTGGAGTCGGCGCCGATGACCGAGTACATCGCGAGCAGGTCGGCGGCCACGTAGAACACGATCGCCACGAGACCCCACGACGCGATCCAGCGGGGGACGATGCGCGACCGATAGAGCAGCGAGTAGAACACGACGGCACCGGCGCAGAACACGAGCGTGAGCACGGCGCCGGTCGCGCTGGAGTCGAGCACGAGGCTGCCCAGCCGCACGCCTGCCGGTGACGCCGTGCCCGGTCCCGCCGACATGACCTCGCCCAGTGGCACGAGCAGCAGCAAGCCGATGGCGCTCAGGACGTAGCCGGCCGTCTCGACCGCTCCTCGAACGATCAAGTAGCCGACCGCCGCCACTTCGTTCACCCGGCGCAGCAAAGGGAAGAGCACCACGGGGACGAACGCGAGCGACAGCCCCATGACGAGCACGAGCAGTGCGGTCGTCACGACCGCACCGGAGTGCTCCGCCGCGGCGGCCAACGGGTCGACTGTCTTCCGTACCGGAGCGCTGACGACCATGCTGAGGACACCGGCCACCGTCCCGGTGATGTACAGGATCCCGGCCGTCGTGGCAGCCGCCTTGTGCTCTCGAACACGGTGTCCGTTCCGTTGGCCGCTCATCCACGGGCTACGGGCGCTCAGGCGCCCCAGGTGATCCAGTCTCTGCGAGCTCATCAGTTGTCCTCCATCTGGTGAATGCATCAGCGCGACCGCCGACGCCGATTCAGTGTTGCGAGGCGCTCTCGGACCCACATCGGCCGCAGAGGCCGGCGATGGCTCGGCCGATGGACCGGCGAGCAGCTCGGTCTTTCGGCCGATGCGCGATGGCTCGCCTTCCCTAGGCTTGGGGCGTGGCGGGAAACGCGGTCCGGTCGCTGTGGGCCGAACCTCGAGCTCCGCAGCCGCCCGTCCGCGTCTGGCGGGACTGGGCACTTGTCGTGGTGTTCGTCTCCCTGGCCATCTTCGAGAGCTTTCTGCGCCGGGACCTCCTCTGGCTCCCCGTGGGCGTCGTGGAGGCCGTCGCGCTGGCGTTCACGCTGCTGTGGCGGCGTACTCATCCCCTCGCGATGGTCGCTCTCGCCTTTGGTGTCTCCATCGTGGTGGCCATCGCCTCCTTCGCCGGCCACGCGGGTGGACGGGTCGGCCTCTACTCGATGGTGTACCTGTTGCTGCTCACCTATGCGGTGTTCCGTTGGGGGTCCGGTCGTGAGGCGGTTGCCGGGTCCGCGATCGTCCTGGCCACCTATGGCGTGAGCACTGCCTTGGACCAGGCCCAGGCCGGCGACGAGGTCTTCGGTCTGGTGATCCTCGTGCTCCCGGCGGTATTCGGGGCTTCGGCGCGACTTCGGGTGACATCGCGGCTGCGCGCGATGGACCAGGTCAGACTGCGGGAACGCGAGCAGCTGGCGCGCGAGCTGCATGACACGGTGGCGCACCACATCTCGGGGATGGTGATCCGCGCGCAGGCGGGACGCGTGGTCGCCGAGTCGCGACCCGGTGCCGCGGTCGAGGCTCTCGAGATCATCGAGGCGGAAGGCTCCCGTACTCTCGCCGAGATGCGGACCATGGTGGGTGCTCTGCGCCAACGCGACGATGCCGACCTCGCCCCCCAGCGCGGCGTCGCCGACATCGAGCGGCTCGCCCGCTCTCAGGGCGACGAACCCCTGGTCGAGGTGCACCTGTCCGGCGACCTTGGGGACCTCAGCCCATCGGTCGGAGCCGCGACCTACCGCATCGCCCAGGAGTCCATCACCAACGCGATGCGGCACGCGCGGCACGCCAGCCGGATCGTCGTCCTGGTCGCCGGCGAGCGGGACACCATCCGGCTGACCGTCCGCGACGACGGAGACGCGGTCTCCACCATTCGGCCTCGGGACGGCTACGGCATCGTGGGCATGACGGAACGGGCGGCGCTCCTCGGTGGCACGATCCAGGTCGGTCCTGGCCCCGACCGCGGTTGGGCGGTCGACGCGGTGCTTCCACGGAGGGGACCGGCCCGATGACCATCCGGGTGCTCATCGCCGACGACCATGAGATCGTCCGGTCCGGACTCCGGATGATCCTCGATGCCCAGCCCGGGATCGAGGTGATCGCAGAGGCGCGAGATGGTCGCGAGGCGGTCACGCTCGCTCGTGCGCTGCGACCGGACGTGTGCCTGTTCGACATCCGCATGCCTGACATGAACGGGCTCGAGGCCACCCGGGCGCTCGCCGGCCCGGACGTCGAGGACCCGATGGCGGTCGTGGTCATCACTACCTTTGACCTCGACGAGTACGTCCACGGCGCCCTCAAGGCGGGGGCCCGCGGCTTCCTCCTCAAGGACGCCGGACCCGAGCTCCTCACTCAGGCGATCCATGCGGCCGCCAACGGTGAGGCGCTCATCGCCCCGAACATCACGATCCGCCTGCTGGCGGCCTTCGCGAACCTGCGGACGGGGCAGCCAACGGCTCAGCCTGTCGAACCGCTCACTGCGCGGGAGGAGGAGGTGCTGCGCACGGTGGCCCGGGGCCTGACCAACGCCGAGATCGCCGACGAGCTCTACATCAGCCTCAGCACGGTCAAGACGCACCTGGCCAGCCTGATGGGCAAGCTCGGCGCCAGGAACCGGGTCGAGATCGCCATGTGGGCCTACGAGACGAAGCGCATCACGACCTGAGTCTCGCGCGGGCCGGTCGGCCGGGTGCGGGGCCGGGCGGGAGTCAGGCCTGCGGGTAGCTGCGGATCGCGTCGGCGGCCCTCTGGAGGAAGGCATCCTCGCCGAGGGGGTGCTGACCTTCAAGAACATCCCCGTGCTGCCGCCGGAGGTGATCGCGGAGACCTTCATGTGGCCACCGACCGCCAGGATGCTGATCGACCGGCTCACCCGGTTGCCACCGACCGCGCTGCACCGCTCGTAGACCCGTACCGCCATGCGCGCGTCGCCGATCCGGCTGTCGGCGCCGCCTTCGAGCTTCGCCGTCACGCTGCCCTGGGCGACCGCGTCCCATCGGCGCGCCGACGCTCCCGAACAGGCGCCGGACGGGCGCCGGAACACACGAAGGCCGCCACCCGTGGCGAGCGGTATGGCGGCCTTGATGTCGCCTGACCCGCGCGAACTCGGGCACCGGGTAGTGGAGGTGGCGGGAATCGAACCTGTCGGGAGGCGTTGGGACCGATGGCTACGGGGCGCTGACCTGCGGGAACGCTTCGAATAACTCACGTCAGGCGGGCACGGATCGGCCGCATCCGTTGACGGCGTCAACGGATGCGCTCTGGCGTTGTCAGGGGTAGACGTCGCGGGGGTGGTCGACGGTCATGATGGTGACCGTCGTTGTCTCGTCGTCGATGGCGTAGATGACCCGGTACTGGCCGCGGCGGGCTGACCAGTACCCGGCGAGCTCTCGCGCGAGGCGCTTGCCGACGCGCTGCGGGTTCTCGGCGAGTGCGCCGTGTGCGAACGCCCAGACCGCTGTGGCCACGGACTCCGGCAGGGTGTTCTCGATCGCTCGCCGCGCCGGTGACGCCCAGCGGATGCGGTAGGTCACGCGCGACGCAGCGCAGGCAGCTCGACGGTCTCGCCGGCGTCGATCTCAGCCCTGGCGTGTGCGACCTGGGCCATCAGAGCCTTGTCCGACAGGATGTCCAGGGTCTCTTCCAGTGAGGCGAGGTCGTCGGGGGAGACCAGGACTGCGGCCGGTTCGCCGTTGCGCGTGATGACGACCCGCTCGTGGGTGTCGTGCACGGATCCGACGATCGCGGACAGGTGGGCCTTGACGTTGGCCAGCGACGTGGTGGTCGTCATGACCCGAATTCTAGTCACCATGCCCGGCGCTGTACAGGGCGATCGGAGCCGAAGCCCCTGCGAGGTCGCGGACGTGCCACATCGTGCCCGACCCCGTAGTGCTCGTCGGCGTCCAGGGCAGGTGGCAGGACATGCAGGCGGCTGAGCGGGTCGGCCATCTGAAGCGTGGTGAGGCGGAGGTCGACGTACCGGGAGCTGCCCCGGCGCGGGACCTCAGGGTCGAGCTCGACTGGCGTCGCTCGACCTGCCGAGCCTCCGGGCCGACCCCCGGACTTGCCGCGGACCAGCGCAGTCGTGTCCACTTCGAGCATCAGGGCGGCGGTGCAGCGCTCGTCGGTCGCCTCGGGGTAGAGGACGTGTGGAGGAAGCGGTGAGCGAACAACCGAACCGATGGAGCGAGGCGACGGTCTTCCCCGACATGTGGGTGGACCCCGATCAAGACCCGCGCAACACCGATGGCGTCAGTCCCGACGGCGAGCTGGCGACGCTCCAGGACTACCTCAAGGACTACCGGCTGACGCTGATCATGAAGGGCGAAGGTCTCGACCCCGAGCAGCTCGCCCGACGCTCGGTACCCCCGTCGACCATGTCGCTGCTCGGCTTGCTCCGGCACCTTGCCGAGGTCGAACGGGACTGGCGCGGCTGGGTGCTGCCCGACAGCCCGCCGCCGAGCCTGTACGGCTCGGGCGGCGGTGACTTCGACGGGGCGATCGCCGACCAGGCCGTGGTCGACGCCGCCTACACCGACCTGGTGGCGGAGCAGATGGCCACCGACGCGCTGCTCTCGGAGCACTCGGACCTGAGCGAGCGCGTCGGGAAGGACGGCATCGCCATCCGAGAGCTGTGGGTGCATCGCATCGAGGAGTACGCCAGGCACTGTGGGCACGCCGACCTGCTGCGAGAGTGCATCGACGGGCGCGTGGGCCAGTAGCCGGCGCGTGGAGAGGTGCGCACCGCTCCCGGATGACACTGGCGCCAGAGCCCCGCCCGGAGACGAGTCGCGGGTCCGATCGAGCAGGTGGCACGGTCCGCGCTCAACCTGGCTGTCCCGGCTCACCCCTCCGTAGCGAGCGGCAGCGACCGGACGCTGCGGAACCGCCGGGGCTGCCCGTCGACCGGGTCGGTGAAGGCGACCTCGGCAGCGAGGAGCTGGAGGGGTCGCCGGAAGTCGTCGACCGCGACGTCTCGCACCACGGGGTACAACGGGTCGTCAACGATGGGGATGCCGAGTCCGAGCAGGTGCAGGCGCAGCTGGTGGGTGCGACCCGTGCGGGGTGTCAGTCGGTAGACCGCGCCGTCGTCCACCTCGCTCTCGAGCTCGACGCGCGTCTCGGCGTTGACGGGCGCCCCGGGCACCACCTCGGCGCACCAGGTGCCGCGCACCTTGCGGATGTGGTTGCGGACGACGGCCGGCAGCTCCAGGTCGGCGCGCAGCGGCGCGAGCGCCCGGTACGTCTTGTCGACTGCGCGCCGCTCGAACGCCGTCTGGTATGCGCCCCGCCACCGGCGCTCGGTCGCGAGCATGAGCAGGCCGGACGTGACTCGGTCGAGGCGGTGCAGCGGCGACAGCTCCGGCAGGTCGAGCTGCGCGCGCAGCCGGACGACGACGCTCTGCATCACGTGCCCGCCGCGCGGGATCGTGGCGAGGAACGGCGGCTTGTCGACGACGACGAGGCGCTCGTCCCGGTGCACCACGTGGATCTGGCCCGGCACCTCCGGCTCGTCGCGCAGGTCGCGATGGAACCACACGAACCGCTGCGGCGCATAGGGGTCCGCCTCGCGCACCGCGCGGCCGCCCTCGTCGACGAAGCGCTCCTGCGCCAGCATCCCCGGCAC
Organism: Cellulomonas sp. KRMCY2; assembly: GCF_000526515.1. Lineage (NCBI taxonomy): Bacteria > Bacillati > Actinomycetota > Actinomycetes > Micrococcales > Cellulomonadaceae > Cellulomonas > Cellulomonas sp. KRMCY2. The sequence continues at coordinate 13,244 of NZ_JAGF01000001.1, read as the reverse complement.
GTCGACGTGCTCCGGCAGACGGTGCCGCAGCCATGCACCCATCGTCGGCCACGGGTCCGGGCTCTCGCGATCGCGGTCGGGAGTGCGGAGCCGGGCGGCGGCGAGGCCGTGGCGCGCCGGGAGCGGTGAGCGGGGAGGCACCGGTCGATGGTACGAGGCAGGTCCGGGGTGCTCGACACAACACAAAGAAGGCAGCCAACCGCACAGAGCGGATGGCTGCCTTCGAGCACGCACGACCCGCGTCAGTGGGTCAGAGGGGTGGACGTGGCGGGAATCGAACCGGATGGAAGGTGAAGGGATGTCTTGCTGCGAGTCGCTGACGTGCAGGAACGCTCGGGAGAGTGGCCGTGCTCCGGGGCTCGAGTGCCCGATCCTGTTGACGGCGTCAACGGCTCGGCTGGACTTGGAATCGTGACCCGCTCCCGCCACCGGGTCGCAACTCACAGATGGGGGTCGACCGGTCCCGACGGAATGGGGGAGCGCTGCCCTCCGGCCCCACAGCCGAGCGAGATGGGACTGAGATCGGCGCCTCCACCCCTCCGGCCGGTGATCGACTCCTCGCAACTGCGCTTCACCCACCCATCGCTGGATTCTTCGCTAGAACGAGTCTGGGATGTCGCCCTCGGTCACGTCGATGTCTCCCAAGCCGAGCTCGGCGGCTTTGCGCTTGAGGAAGGATGCACACACGGCCGGTCCGTACATCTGCTTCACCTTGCGGGCTTGGCGGGCGAGGTCGTCGTCAGCGAGCAGTGCCGGGATCGCATCGAGGGCGGCGAACCGGTCGCGTTGCTCGGCGTCACGCTGCTCGCGCTCGGCCTGCGCACGGTGCGTGGCTTCGCCGGCCTCGAGGATCTGCACGTCAGTCTCAATCGTCACCGTCGAGTGCCCCGGGTCAGGCGCGCCATCCGACGTCGCGGAGATGAGCTTCCTTGCCTCGGACGGAGCCGACGCGTGCGCAACAACCCCCATGAGGAGCTGGTAGCCACCGAAGAGCATCGCGCCCCAGAACACGACTCTGACGTTCCCCCCCAGGACGTAGGGAGAGAGGCGCGTGAGGGCGAGGCCGCCCAGTGCCAACAGGCTGCCGATGATGAACTGCCTGTTGGCCGCGTCCTGCAGCCCCGCGACGCTGGCCTTGTAAGGCTGGGAGTCACGGGCGGGTGCGGTGGCGCTCGGTGAGCCCGAGGCGATGGCGGAGGAGGAGGGCGCCGGGGCCGATGTGTCCGGCAGCGCGGGATCGGGCTCGGGGGTTTCGATCCAGAGGTTCCAGCCCTCGGGCGCGGGCGGCCAGCCGGGGTTGGGCTGCCAGCCGGGCGGCGGCGTCCATCCGGCAGAGGGGACAGCCCAGCCGGGGGGGTGCGTTGAACGTCTTCACGCGCAGGAAGCTACCAACGCCCCGACGCGCGCGGTGGATCCGCTGCGCCGTCACCACGTCCCGTGCTGGATCGGATGATCAGGTCACCCGGTCGGCCCAGCGCACGGCCCCGCCCGCTGTCGCCCCCCCCGGGGGGTCACCCGGTTGCTGAGGTTCAGCGCATCCAGGAAGAACGTCTCATCGCGGCGGCATCCGCCAGGCTCGCCGAGAATGCGACTGCACGGGTCGCGGCGGAGGATCCCACCCGAATTGCCGCCGAGGAGGCCGTTTGGGCTGACCCTGAGCAGGGCCCCGCCCAGGCTGCCTAACAGGAAGCGGAGGGCCAGGCTGCAGCGGACCACAGTGCCTGCGACCCGGCCGCCAGGCCGGCGACGCATCGGCGTCCAGTGCGGGCTCGTCCAGGTTCCTCGGGCGGTGCCGGGTACACGGCCGCGCGTGGCGGATAGAGCTGGACGCCCGTCGTGGGCCCTGAGGCCCGGAGGGAGCCGGCTAGGGGTCCAGGACGAAGTCGCCGAGGCCGTAGCGCTGCCCCGCATCAACATGAACTCGCGTTTCCGCAGGTCATCAGACGGGTGGAGGTGGCGGGAATCGAACGTGTCGGGAGGTGCTGGAACCGGATGGGTCTAAGTTGCGTCCAGCAGAGTGGTGTACCGGTAGCCCGGTGGTTGTGTCGTCGTCGAGATCGTGGACGTAGGCGCGGTCACCGCGTGATCCTTCGAGAGACCGTCCAAAGCCAACTCGAAGAGGAACAACACGATGACCGCTCCGTCGAGTATTGACCCTGCTGACTTTCTGCACGAGCACCTGGCCCAGTCCTCCCCGGACCTGATGCGTCAGATGCTCACCACGTTCATCAACGCCCTGCTGTCCGCTGACGCCGACGCCGTGTGTGGCGCGGCCTGGGGGCAGGTCAGCGACACCCGAACTACGCAGCGCAACGGGTACCGCCACCGCGACCTGGACACCCGCACCGGGACCCTGGACGTCGCGATCCCCAAGCTGCGGGCCGGCACGTACTTCCCCGAGTGGCTCCTCGAGCGGCGCCGCCGCGCCGAGGCCGCCCTGACCTCGGTCGTGGCGACCTGCTACCTGCTCGGGGTCTCGACCCGCCGGATGGACAAGCTCGTCCAGTCCCTCGGGATCACCGGGCTGTCCCGTTCGCAGGTCTCGGTGATGGCTCGGGACCTGGACGCGCAGGTCGAGGACTTCCGCACCCGACCCCTGGACGCCGGGCCCTACACGTTCCTGGCCGCGGACGCCCTGACGATGAAGGTCCGCGAGGGCGGGCGGGTCGTGAAGGTCGCCGCCATGGTCGCCACCGGCGTCAACGGGGACGGTTTCCGGGAGATCTTGGGCGTCCAGGTCGCCTCGGCAGAGTCCGGAGCGGGGTGGTTGACGTTCTTCCGGGATCTGGTCGCCCGGGGCCTGACCGGCGTCCAGCTCGTCACCTCCGACGCCCACGCCGGCCTGGTCGAGGCGATCGGCGCGACCCTGCCCGGGGCGACCTGGCAGCGGTGCCGCACCCACTACGCGGCGAACCTGATGAGCATCTGCCCGAAGTCCGCCTGGCCCGCGGTCAAGGCCATGCTCCACTCCACCTACGACCAGGTCGACGAGCCTGCGGTCAACGCCCAGTTCGACAAGCTCCTCGACGCCGTCGAGACCCAGCTGCCCGACGTCTACGCCCACCTGGACGGCGCCCGGGCAGACGTCCTGGCGTTCGCCACGTTCCCCAAAGCGCTGTGGCGGCAGGTCTGGTCGAACAACCCCAACGAGCGGTTGAACCGGGAGATCCGCCGGCGCACCGACGTCGTGGGGATCTTCCCCGACCGCACCAGCATCATCCGACTCGTCGGCGCCGTGCTGGCCGAGCAGCACGACGAATGGGCCGAAGGACGCCGCTACTTCGGCCTCGAGGTCCTGAGCCGAGCCCGCCTGACCCTCATCGACAACCCCCACCACAACCAGGAGGACACCCCCACCCTCAACACCCTGAGCGCATAGCTTCACCGCGAAGAATCACGCCGAACCGCTACACCACTCCCCAGGACTTGACCATGGGTCTAGGCGCTGACCTGGGCGAACGCGGAGGAATGGTGAGGTCGTCGCGGTTCGTGACGCCCGTACTCGTTGACGGCGTCAACGGCACACGACGATCTGGGGCGTTGTTCCAGCCCCAACCGTGCACTATGGCGTTGCGCTCGGGGTCGCCGATCGGACGGTGGCCTCGCCGCCGCGGATCATGATCGTATCCGGGGGGCAGATCGGGCCGTCTAGCACGGTCATTTCGCCCGACCCGAACCTGACGGTGACGTCGCCTGGGGAGCAGCCATAGTCGAGGAGGCTGACAGCGCTCGACGCTGGAACGTCGAGCGTCTCTTCTCCGATCTCGACCGTCACGGCGTCGTCACCATCGTTCTGCACGGTTAGGTCATCCCCGCCGCTGCACGATGTCAGGATCGCGACCGTCGCAACGGCAACGACCGCACGGGCTATCGACCTCGCCCGCTCGTTCATCGCTCCCCCTGTGACCTGGACCAAGTGCGTGCCCTCTCGACAGTAGCGCCAGCGGCCATCCGGAGTTGTGACGTCACGCTATCGCCACCGAACCCGCCCAATCGGTGACCCACCAAGCCGCATCTCGACGCGGCTGCGCACCGGAGCGGGGTCTGCCTGGGCGTGTTCTCGCCGCCCCGCTCCGGTGCGCCTGGGGCGTAGCTCAGCCCTGGGGCGGCACCGAGTACTTCAGGGCCCAGAACTGCGTCTGCGGGGCGTTCGGGTCCAGCGAGTCGCTGAACGAAGCGGTGACCTCGGGTCCCGGGGTCCACCGGCCGTCGTACCTGGCGTCGGCGCATGTCGTCGCCGAGCGCACGCTGCCGCGCGTCCAGTAGAAGCAGACCCGGATGATCCGTTGGCCGCCGTAGATGTTGCCGCCGGCCTTGGCATATCCGATGTAGTCGAGCTGCAGGATCTCCCGCGAGTACGCGTAGCTCGAACCCCAGACAGCCTGGGTCGACATCCCACCGCGCGGGCTGGAGTACGTCGCCCCAACCGCTTCGCCCCCCGAGGGGACCACCCAGGACTCGGTCGTCACCCTGAGCCCGTCCTCCGGGCCAAACTCCTGCCCGGCGACGACAATGGTCTCGCCGCTGCTGGTGTCGTCGCCGTAGGCTGCGATCGCACCGAGGCTGCTGGCCATCAGTGCGGCGGCACCGACCGCTATCACTCGCGTGAATCTCATTGCTGTTTCCCCCTTGATCGGTCCGAATGCGGAGCGCGGCGGGACTGTCGGTCCGCCTTGACCAGTTTCAGTTTGTCGAAGCAGAACCAGCACCAAGGCGTTTCCTGTGTGATCCCCATCACATTGCGCAGCTGGGTCGGCAGGGTGCGGACTTCAGCCGCCAACGGGCAGCGGTGGTCGCGCCCGGTCGTCGTCGTGGTGATCGACTTGTGCCCTAGGGCTGCTGCGGCACGAACGGGTCCGTCCCTGCCGCGATGATCCTCGTTGCGTGCGTTGCCGGAGGTCCTGGACGCACTGCCGCTTGGTCAGGTCGCGGCGCGTCGGGGGTCACGGGAGCAGTCGGCCCGCGGTGGGTGCACACGGCATCAGGTACCGGCGTCCACGTCGTCGTGCAGAAGCGCGGCAACGAGAGCTGAGCACCAACGGTGTTCGTGAACAGGTGGTCGGCCGCGGGCTGTCTCGGCAGAGGAGGCCGCCGTCCATGGCGAGTGGACGACGGCCTTGATGTCACCTGCTCCGCGCGAACGCGGGGCAGGACGGTGGAGGTGGCGGGAATCGAACCTGCCTGGTGGCGTGTGGACGTGTTGGGTCGAGCCGGTGACCTGCGGTGACCTGCGGTGACGTCGGAACGTGGAAGGTCCTGGGTGGTGCTCGAGGCGGGATCTGTTGACGGCGTCAACAGTGGCCCGGTCGCATGAGCCCTAGGTCGGCCTGGACCTTGTTGCACGACGATGCCACCTTCAGCCCTGATGTACTACAGTGAAGCACATGACACAGGTAGGGATTCGTGCGCTGAAGCAGAACGCCTCGGCCGTCGTCGCCCACGCCGCCGCCGGGGAGACTGTCACGATCACCGATAGGGGACGCCCGGTGGCTCAGCTGACGGCGATCCCGTCGTCGCGCCTCCAGCAGCTGCTGAACGCGGGGGCGCCCGCGCCGCGCGTCACACCATCGGGGAGCTTCCCGCCCCCGAGGCGGGGCCGAACCTGTCCGACGAGCTCGCTGCGATGAGAGATGCCGAGAGGTACTAGCCGTGGCCCACTACCTCGACACCTCGGCGCTGGTGAAGCTCGTCGTCTCCGAGGCAGAGACGGCGGCCCTGCGTGCGTGGCTGGCCGCGGCCGAACGTGAGCCGGTGTCCTGCGATCTCGCGAGGACCGAGTTGTTGCGCGCCGTGCGTCGCGCCGCCCCCGACCGCGTCGTGCAGGCACGGGCGGTACTCGACTCGATCACGCTCATGACGGTCACGACCGCGACCTTTGAGGAGGCGGCTCGTCTCGATCCGACGCTCCTGCGTAGCCTCGACGCCGTCCACCTTGCGGCTGCCCTGAGCCTCGGTGACGACCTCGAAGGGATCGTCACCTACGACGACCGACTCGCCGAGGCCGCCCAGTCCAACGGCGTCTCGGTCACATCCCCCTTCTAGGACTCCTCGCAGAACCGCCCAGAGATGCAGACCGGTCGCTTCGGAGGCCCTGTGCCGTTCGGCGACTCGTTGCTCGGTAGAACGGCCCGGCGGCATGGCGGACAGGGCGTCGTCGATCGTGCTCGCAGCGGGCCGGACGCGGAGTCCATTGACGACCTTGCCGCCGGGCCCGACGGTCCTGGCTACAAGGCCTCCGTCGACGAGCCGCCTGCAGACCTGGTTCACCGTCTGCCTCGGACTGACGGCGGCCCGTCGAGCGAGCTCGCCATCGTCGAGGGCTCGTGTTGCTTGCGAAAGGGCGCTCAGAACCCGTTCGCGGTTCGTCGTCATTGAGCATTCCGTCTCGCTCCGAGCGGTCGACGTGGTGCGGATCAGCCGCGGGCGAGCACCTCGACCAGCTGCCCGACTGTCGGGGAGCCGCTGACCCCGGCAGGGGTGCGATACAGCCGGCACGACAGGCCCACCGGCGCGCCAGGCTCGGCGAACGGGTCTTCCCCGTCCACCAGGACCGACGGCGAGCCGTGGAAGCCCCACGACTCGGCCGCGTCGGCGGTGGTAACCAGGACTCGCTCCACGTCCGTGGTGTTGCCCACGGCGGCAAGAGCCTCGCGCAGCCGCGCGTCGGCCACCTGCCAGCTGGGGCACTCGTCGAAGTACAGGAGCTGGATCCTCATCGACCCATCCTGTTCCACCGGGGCCAGGTGCGATTCCCGGGCCGTGCGGCGCGCCGAGCGGTTCGTCAAGCATCGAGGTCGATTGCCTTGGGCTGAAGTCCCAGCCCAGCCATGGCGCGGCCTGCCGCAGAGAGCGTGCCAGGGCATGGGCGCTCACGTGCGAATCGAGGGAACAGCCGGACACACGAAGGCCGCGACCCGTGGTGAGCGGTGTGGCGGCCTTGATGTCACCTGACCCGCGCGAACGCGGGGCAGGACGGTGGAGGTGGCGGGAATCGAACCTGTCGTGAGGCGCCGGGACGTCTAGCCTCGTGCGGCTGACCTGCGGGAACGCTGAGGACGTCCGCCGTCCCGTCGGCTCAGATTGGCCGGACGTACCGACGGCATCAACGCGCGGCCGGCTATCGACGGGTCGCGGCCTCGAGGAGGTCGGCCACGAGAGCGATCTCGTCGCGTCCGATCTCGAGGCCACCCGCAGCGCGGATCAGTCTGAGAGTCCGGCCGACCTGCTCGACGAACCATCGATGTGCGTGGAGCGCGGCGTCCGCGGCGATCACTGGATCGCACCCCGCCAGCTGCGCCAGGGCGACATCCCTTGCCACCGGGTCGAGCAGGATCGTGACGATGTCCAGCAGGTCGGTGCCTTCCTTCGCCGTCGACCGCAGCAATACCGCCTGGAGCTTCATCGCCACGAGGGGTCCCGGCTCGGCGACGCGCGCTACGGCGCTGACGGTCGACTGCCGATCGGAGCCGAGGACGTCGATGCGCAGCTCGGTCGCAGTCCGGAACGCCCAGGCGTGAGCCATCTCGTACAGGCGGTCGGTCGGGTCCTCGATGTCGGGGGAGTCCGGCGCGTCGATCACGTCGATGACGTCCACCCGCACCGGGCCGCTCGGCGTGATCACATTCGCTGCGGCGGGCTCGACCGCCTCCGCGCCGGGTGAGGCGCGGAGCAGCTCCAGGAGGGACGGTGTGCGTGCCGCGGACCGGTCCAGGGTGTCGAGGTCGCCCGTTGATCGATGGTCCCGGTAACTGAGCGTGTCCAGGTCCGACGTCGCGCGATAGGCCCTGTGCACCCGGCACAGGACGGCGATGCCGCCACGACGGTTGGTGTCTCCCCGGAGATGTCGGCCACAACGCTGATGGCCTCGACGAGGCGACGCGTCTCGTCGCCGACCAGCAGGACATGCGGCGTCTCGGCGCTACCAGACACGAGCCCACCCTTCCGGCGGATCCCAGGTGTTGAGGATCTCTCGACCGCGGCCGACGTCCTGAGCGAGGTCGAGTGCGACGAACAGCGGCGCGGCGAGCGGTCGTTCCTCAAGGGACCGTCTCGCGGCGTCGACTCGGCGCTCGCAGACCTCGGGAACCGGCGCCACTCGCACGGTGGCACGGGCCTCACCCGGGGTTGAGGCGATGCCCAGGAGCGTGCGGGCGCGCCTGAGGATCGCGTCCGTGGGGACGAAGTAGTCGGCGGGCTGGTCGGCGCGGGCGGCGACGGGCGCGCCATACACCGCCGCCGCCAGCGTGTCCGTCAGCGCCCAGCCGACAGTGCCCTCGACGTCGTCGAAGCCCAGCTGGAGCGCCTCGTTGACAGGCCCCCTCCCCGGCTCGGGTGCGCCGGCCAGGCTCACGCGCTTGCCGGGCCACACGTCCGCAACGCTCCAGAACAGTTCCGACGTCGGCCGGTTGGTCGCTCCCTCGACGAGGGAGTCGTCCTTGAGCGCCTTGAGAACCTCCGACACGGTGCTCGGCGAGCGGCCAAGTCGACGAGCCAGGCCACGGACGGTGTGCTCGTCGGTGGGGCTGGACAGCATGGCGCACGCCACCGCGAGGCCGGCGGGCGCTGCGAGCGGATCGCGGGGCCCCGGACGCTCCCACGCGGACGGCACCTGCGCATGCACCAGGATCCCGGGACCCTGGACGTGCAGGGTCCCTCGAAGGTCCAGCCAGCCCCAACCCGCTTCCTGGAGAGCTTGGCGTGCCTCCTTGCCGATCCTGTCCGCGACGACAACGCGCACCACGGACGGGTCCTCTTGCTGACGGAACGCCGGGTTGGCCCGGACCGCGTGCTCGGGGAACACCGCCCAGCGCTTGACCTGCACCGCGACGCGGGTCGTCCCCAGGACAAGGACCAGATCAGCCGAACGGTCACCCGGCTCGGGGCGCGCGGTCAGCGCCCCTGCCGCCTCGAGGGCCTCCTCCAGGAGCGAGATCGCCTCGTCTGCTCGGCTGTCCACGGGTCAAGCATACGAGAAGTGTTCGGTGTTCGGGAAGCCCCGAACACCGAACGCACCTCGGCGGTGTGGGCAGTGCGTGCCGACTGAACCCGGTTCGCGGCAACGCGTGGTCTTCGTCCTTGGCATGCTGGACGGTCCCGCCCGCTCCGCCCCGCGCTCCGTTGGCATGTTGTTGACGCCGTCAACGGTGGGCTCTCCGGCGCTGTCAGTGGTAGACGTCGCGGCGGCTCACAGCCTCACACCGCACCGCTACACCACTCCCCAGGACTTGACCCTCACCGAGCTACCGGTACACCACTCTGGCGGACTCCACTGCGAGGGCGGGGTGACGGGGAAAGGGGGCTGGAGTGGCTTCGGCGTTGAACGCGTCAACGGGCGTGGGCGACCTCGGAGTCGGGACTCCGTCCCGACTCGGCCGTTCTAGTCGGTCCGGTCGTTGCAGCATCGACGCGGTCAACAGCGCGCTGAAGCGGCAGGGGTCGTGGGTGATGCGAGGCGGTCGAGATGTGCCTGCCCGGCGCAGGACCGCAGGTTCCCGGCATACCGGGCCGTTGTGCCCGCCCGTCGAGCGAGTTGGTCATCGTCGAGCGGGAGTGACCAGCCTTGCGGCCGATCACAACGTGGGGTCTTCCCCCGGAGTCGTCAAGGTGCTGGTCAGCGATCTATTCGAGTAGTCCTGCAGGACCCCGTCACAGGCCGGCGCCGAAATTCTCGCAGGGCCTCACGCGGGCATGCGCCGACGAGGACCTCGAGTCGCGCGACCGGTCAGTGCTGAGCACGTGGGTGAACCCTGCGCTGCCGCGGGTCAGCGCTGGCCCGTTCGGGCCAGTGACCCGTCGGGCAGAGATGGCCGGTTCTGCCGACGCGGGGACCTGCCCCTGGAACCGAGAGTTGCTCCAGGAGCTCCGCAAGCGGCGGAGCCCAGGACAGAAGGAGATCGACATGCCGTTCATCCAGGTCAAGGTCATCGAGAACGTCTTCACCGACGACCAGAAGCAGCAGATCGTCCGGAGCCTCACCGACGCCATGGTGGGCATCGAAGGCGAGAACATGCGTCCGGTCACGTGGTGCGTGGTCGAGGAGGTCCGGAGCGGCAGCTGGGGGATCGCCGGCAACCCACTCACCACCGCGGACGTCAAGGCCCTGGCGGCGGGCGTGGGCGTTTGACCCGTCCACCCCTCGCCGTGCCGGATCGGGCGGGCGCCTCGGGCGCCCGCCCGCCTGGTGTGGGGACGACCATACTGAGGAATGACTTCCATGGTGTCGGCGCAGTCAGCACTCGACGCGGGTTCGTGGCACCTCGCCCGGACCGCGTTCCGGGCTGTCGCCGAGGAGACCGAGGATCCTCTCGCCTACGAGGGGTTGGCCCAGGTCGCCTGGTGGCTCGACGACGGTGACGCGTGCGTGGGAGCACGCGAGACGGCGTACCGACGTCATCGGGAGCTCGGCGACTCGCTCGGTGCGGCGCGGGCCGCCACCGCCCTCGCGTGGGACTCCCTGCTCTTCGGTCACGGTGAGTCCGTTGCCCTCGGCTGGTGGGGGCGGGCGGGGCGCTCCTCGAGGAGCTCGACGAGTCGGCCGAGCACGGCTGGCACGCAGTCCGGGAGGCCGAGCTCGCCATAGAGGTCGGCCACGACCCCGTCCGCGCGTTGCTGGCCGGAGAGCGAGCGTCGGCCGTCGCGAGACGGCTCGGCCTGGGAGACCTCGAGGTCGTCGGTCTGGCCCTGCAGGGTCTTGCCATGACGTGCGCCGGAGACATCCAGGGGGGCATGGCGCGCCTGGATGCCTCGGTGGCCGCGGCGACGTCGGGTGACGTGCCGGACCCGATGTGGATGGGGAAGGTCTGCTGCTGGCTCATCGTGGCCTGCAACCAGAACAAGGACGTGACGCGAGCGGCGGACTGGTGCCGCCGGGTGGAGGCCATCTGCACCGAACGTGACCTCGCACCCCTCTTCAACGTGTGCCGCATCCAGTATGCGTCGGTACAGGTGGCGCGAGGGTCGTGGCGTGAGGCCGAACAGGAGCTGACCGGGGTTCTCGACCGGCTCTCGGCGTCGCGCCGCGCTTCCCGGCTCGAAGCGGTGGTGCAACTGGGCGAGCTGCGGCGCCGCCAGGGTCGGCTCGACGAGGCAGAGGCCCTCTTCGCGCAGGCCGAGTTCCACCCGGCCGCGATCGCGGGGCGCGCGCGGATGCAGATGTCCGGCGGCGACCCGGCGGCCGCCTGGACGACGATCCGGGGCCTCCTGGAGTGGCTGCCGAAGGACAGTCGCCTGGCCCGCGCAGACGTGCTCCTGCCCGCCGTTCTCGTCGCGCAGGCCGCCGGCCACGAAGATGCCGCGCGGCTCCTCGCGGCCGAGTTGCGCCAGACGGCGGAGCTGACCGGCACCCCCTCGCTGATGGCCACCGCCTCGGCGGCTGATGCCGCCGTGGCACCACCGGATGCCGCTGTTTCCCTGCTGACCGAGGCGGTGCGGAGGTTCAGCGCCGCGGACCTGCGCTTCGACGAGGCCCACACCCGGCTCGCTCTCGCGGAGGCGCTTCTCGCGACGGGCGATCGGTCCGCGGCCCGGCGTCATCTCGCGCTCGCGACGGAGGTCCTGGACGAGCTGTCCGCCGGCGACGACCTGGCGCGTGCCCGTCGGCTAGCTGATGCCGCCGGCATGCCGGCGGGTGGTCCGCTCTCGGCCCGGGAGCGCGAGGTGCTGCGGCTGGTGTCGCAGGGGATGAGCAACCACGAGATCGCGGCGTCGCTCGTCCTCAGCGAGCACACGGTGCACCGTCACGTCGCCAACATCCTCACCAAGCTCGGCCAGACCTCACGCACCGGTGCCGCCTCGTATGCCATCCAGGCAGGTCTGTTCTGACGCGCCGGTCGCGCTGTGCGGGACGCTCCGGGGCCGCCCGTGCAGCGGTGATTGGTCTGGCCGACTACGCCGCGCACCCGCTCCACCAGCAGACCGGACCGACCACCAGCTCGGATTCACCATGCTCACCTTCACTTCGCGATCATGCGTGGGTGTGTGGCGCGCCCGAAGACCAGACAACGTCTCCTGGGCCGGTGGTGCAGAGACACGAAGGCCGCCGTCCATGGCGAGTGGACGACGGCCTTGATGTCACCTGACCCGCGCGAACGCAGGCACAGGACGGTGGAGGTGACGGGAGTCGAACCTGCCGGAGGGGGTCGTGACGTCACAGGTCACGGCGGTGACCTGCGGTGATGCCGGGACGGCTCGGGTTCTGGCGGGTCTGGTTGGCTGGGCTCGTTGACGCCGTCAACGGTGCGTTCTCCGGCGTTGTCAGTGGTAGACGTCGCGGCGGTGGTCGACGGTCATGATGGTGACGGTGGTTGTCTCGTCGTCGATGGCGTAGATGACTCTGTACTGGCCGCGGCGAGCTGACCAGTACCCGGCAAGCTCTCGCGCCAGGCGCTTGCCGACCCGTTGCGGGTTCTCGGAGAGTGCTCCGTTGGCGAGCTCCCAGACGGCTGTGGCGACGGACTCCGGCAGGGTGTTCTCGATCGCGCGCCGCGCCGGTGACGCCCAGCGGATGCGGTAGGTCACGCGCGATGCAGCGCAGGCAGCTCGACGGTCTCGCCGGCGTCGATCTCAGCCCTGGCCCGTGCGACCTGTGCCATCAGCGCCTTGTCGGACAGGATGTCCAGGGTCTCCTCCAACGAGGCGAGGTCGTCGGGGGAGACCAGGACTGCGGCCGGCTCACCGTTGCGCGTGATGACAACCCGCTCGTGGGTGTCGTGCACGGATCCGACGATCGCGGACAGGTGGGCCTTGACGTTGGCCAGCGACGTAGTGGTCGTCATGACCCGAATTCTAGTCACCATTCCCGGCGCTGTACGGGGCAATCGGAGCCGACGCCCCTGCGAGGTCGCGGACGTACCAGTTGAGCTCGCCCTCGCCGCCGCGTCGAGCCAAACGGAAGCCAGTCCTGAGAGCGACCGCGACGGACGCCGCATTGGCTGGCTCGGTGCGGATGATCGCCTCGCGAACACCGTGCCGGGTGGCCAAGAAGGTGCACATCAGCGCAACCGCGCGGGATGCCAGGCCACGGCCTCTGGCCTCGGGATAGAGCCCGTAGGCGATGTTCGCTTGACCGGGCTCCAGCCCAGCGAGCTCGAGGTGCGCGTCCACCGTCCCCACGAGGCGCTCGGGGACCCCGGCGCAGATGCCGAACGTGATCGTCGGCCCGCCTGCCTGCCACGCGGCCATGCAAGCCCGGACATGCGCCTCGACCGTCTCGTGGGTGCCGGGTCCGCCGTTGAGCCAGCGAACGA